>NZ_JAXOUF010000019.1:0-99354 GCF_034424805.1 Labrys sedimenti | reverse complement strand
AACTCCCAGCTGCGCGCTCTGGCCGAGGTCTATGCCAGCGATGATGCCAAGGGCCAGTTCGTGACCGACTTCGTCGCCGCCTGGACAAAGGTCATGAACGCAGATCGCTTCGATCTCGCCTGATCCCGACAGGGAGCGGCGCACATCGGCATACCGCCGCGCCGCTCCCCGCCCGCAGGCGAAACAGCCTCAGCCCAATTCAGATGAAACCGCGGCGGATGCCATATTGGTCGAGCTTGCGGTAAAGCGTGGGGCGGGAGACGCCGAGCCGGCGCGCCGCCCGGCTCAGATTGCCGTCCTCGGCAGCCAGAACCTGGCGGATCGCCTGACGCTCCGCGTCCTCCAGCGTTCCTGTTCCCACGAGGGGCAATGAAGCCGGGGCGTGTGCGCCGCCATCACCACGGATAATCTCCCCCGGCAGGTCGGCGACGCCGACGCTGCCGCCATGGCTGAGCACATGCAGCTTCTCGACCAGGTTGCGCAGCTCGCGCACATTGCCGGGCCAGTGATAGGCCATGAGATGGTCCAGCGCCTGCGGCGTGAACATCAGCGGCTCCATCTGCATGCGGGTAGCGATCTTCTGGTTGAAGTGATCGAGCAGCAGCACGATGTCCTCCCCGCGCTCGCGCAGGGGCGGCACGCGGATCGATACAGTGCTAATGCGATAATAGAGATCCCGGCGGAAGCGCCCGGCCTCCACCTCCTGCTTGAGCTCGCGATTGGTCGAAGCCACCAGCCGCACGTCGACCGGCCGGCGCCGGCTGTCGCCGATACGGGTCACCACGCGGTCCTCGAGCACGCGCAACAGGAAGGGCTGGATATCGAGCGGCATTTCGCCGATCTCGTCGAGACTGAGCACACCGCCATTCGCGAGCTCGAACACACCCGGCTTGCCCTCGCGGCTGGCACCGGTGAAGGCGCCGGGTGCATGGCCGAACAGCTCGCTGCCGAAGAGCTCACGGGTGATCGCCCCGCAATTGAGGGCAATGAATGGCGCGCTCGTGCCCGAGCGGCTGCCTTGCTGGAGGAGCCTGGCGAACAGCTCCTTGCCGACGCCGGTCTCCCCTTCAATCAGCAGGGATGTGACGTCACTGGATTGGGACACCCGGCAGGCGACGTCGACGGCCGCCCGCAAGGCAGGGCTTTCGCCGACGATGGCGGCCCGGGCCTCGTTGAGACGCGTGGATGCCGGATTGACGGCCGGCACGAGGCTCGGCGCCGCAACGGGCGGAAACACCAGCGCCGCTCCCCGCAGATCTCCATCCAGCTCCAGCCGGTTGACATGGCAGGTCTGGAATTCCTGCGGCAGTTGGCTGACCAGCCCCTCCAGGCTGTCGGCCCCCGTCAGTTCGACCAGCCTGCGGGCCGGGGCGCCCGAGAAGGAGGCGAGGAAGCCCCCCTCGATCGGCCTGGGCAGGTTGGCCTTGTAGATCACCCGGCCATGGCGGTCGACGATCATCAATCCGTCGGACCGACGATAACGCGGTGCCGAGGTGATGAAGGCTTCGAGCAGGCGCGTGCGCTCCTCGCTCTGCTGGTCGGCCAGGGCTTTCTCGATTTCGCGCGCGGCCGCCGCGACCAGAGCGGTGTTGTGGGGCCTGAAGATGTCGGGATGGCCCGAGAGGTCGACCACGCCGATGATGCGCCCATCGAAGGGATCACGCACCGGGGCACCGGCGCAGGTCCACGCCTTGATGCCCGCGCAGAAATGCTCGGCCGCATGCACGAAGACAGGCTCGCCGGCCCACAGCGCCGTACCGATGCCGTTGGTGCCCACGACATCCTCGGTCCATTTGCCGCCAATCGCCAGATGGATATCCATGCCGTCGCGCAAGGTGCGTTCGTCGCCGACCGTATCGATGAGGGTGCCCTCACCATCGGCGAGAACCAGCATGGCGCCGGTGCCTTCGAGCAACCGGCCGATCGTGAAGAAGGACCGGCGCGCCGCCTCCAGCAGTTCGCGGTTGAGACAGGCCAGATGCTCGACTTCGTCGCGTCCTCCCCTCAGGGGAGCCTCGTTCTGCTGCGCGTCGATCCCGCCGGTGGCGCAGCGATGCCAGGAGTCGCGGATGAGGGAGCGGACCGGCGAACGCGCGCGATCCTGGTCCGAAGCACCGGAGAGCAGATTCTCCCAGGCCCGCATGGTCCGCCGTTCGTCATAGTCGAGCTTCGCCACGGACAGGTTCTGCGCCTGTCGGACGGGTGGGGCAACGCCGGTGCGGATGTCGTCCAGATCGATATCGCGTGTCATGCGTGCTTCACATCGCTTTCTCGAGTAGCACCTCTAGTTCATGGGAGTTCCAATCGGGCGGCGGCGATCGCGCGAAACGCATAATGCCGGCGCCATGCAGCAGATGGAAAGATCGTCGTGAATGCGCCGCCCTCGCAAGATCCATGGACATGGCGAGAGCAAAGCTCCGGCGTTCATTTGAGATCCAGCCGGCGGCCGATCTCGGCAATGAGCCACTCTTCAGTATGGACGCCGGATACGATCTGGTTGTCGAGATCGGTGAGCAGCGTCGCGATCGGCTCGTCGAGAGGAGCAAAGAAACCATTCTCGCTCGTCGCCAGCACGAAGGTCTCCTCACCGTTCCGAGCCGTGATCTGGCCGAGATGATGGAGCTGGCGGCTGGTGTTTTCATCCACCATGATGACGCGGCCGTTCAGGCTGACGCGTATGCGGGCGAGCAGCTCGCCGGCGGGAGCGCTCGTGCTCATGTCGTGGAAGATGAGCCCCTTGGGCTGCGGTTTCGGCTTGGGCGCCTTGCTCGCAGAGTAGCTGCCGGCACTGAACTGATCAGCAAGACGCGTAATGGTCGCACGATTTTCCGAAAGAAGCCTGCGGAACGCAGCATCCTCCCGGCGTGGGCCATCCCGCTTGGAAATGATCTCGACCACGAACTCCTCCCAGATTTCATTGGCCAGAACGGCGGCATTTCATGCTCTGTCGCGAGCATATTCTTTTTCCAGCCACCTCACCAGCATGACCTTATAGGCCCGATTTTCTGGCTTGGGGTAGTAGAGGAGTACGACAAAGACCGGCAGGTTCGTGCTGCGACATCCAGGGCGGGCTCGCTTCCAGCGCGGACACCTTCGGCAAGCCGGCAGCATTGGAAGACACCCCGACATGCGGAGCGTTCAAATCTTCAAAGACCGCTTTCGTCAAAGGCCACGCGCCGGGCCGCCAGGCCGGATTCCTTTGGAAACCGAAAGGATGTTGCAGCCTGGCGACGACGAGGCCGAGAAAGCCGGACGCACGACTATATTCGTGTATGAACCGCGTCGGGCCAGATGCCGTGAAGGTCAGGAACGCGCGTCGATCTCAACTGTTCTGAAGAAGCTCGGCCGCCGCAATACGCCCGCGGTAATTTTCGGTCCCTTGGACGATTTTGTCCATAAGCGCATCCAGCGCCCAGAATCGCTCGCGAATATCGAAAGTCACGGTCCGGCTGTCGGTACAGGAGAAAGTACCAATGCGCTGATGATAAAGCTTTGCCAGTTTCGGATACCCCATCGGTTCGGCCATCGCGGCAAGTGCGAGATAGACCGAGAGCTCATCGGCGAGGGCCGGATTATCCGAGCTCTTGGTCAGCAGCCATTTGTAGAGATCGGGATGGAAATTGGTAAAAACCCCGGTGAAACCGCGCGAACCCGCCTTGATCGCGTCGAAAGCAATCGCTGCATTGGCATTGATGACCGAGAGCGGTGTATCTTTGGTGAGCTCGATGCGCCGCCTGACCGTATCGAGGTCGCATGACACGTGCTTCAAGATGACAAATCTGCCGCTATTGGCGCAGAAGATCAGCTCATCATCCGTCAACAGACGGCGATAGGGTGCAGGGCATTCGTAAAGACCCAATGGCATGTCCTTCGGCAGCCGGAGCAACAGCCAATTGAGATCGTCGATGAATATCGTGCCGCCCTCCTTCTTGGCATCGAGGCGGTTTGTGACGAGAACGATGCCGTCGACACCCGTGGCCGCGATCGCGGTGAGTTCGGTGAGCTGATCATCGAGATCTTCGCTCACATGGCCCGAGGCGATGACGGGGATCCGGCCTGAAGCCGCCTTCTTGACGAAGGCTGCGAGTTCGACACGCTCCTCCAGGCTCAGGAACTGCATTTCGCTGGATTGACAAACGGCAAACAGGGCATCCGAGCCGTTTGCGACATACCATTCCACCAGATTGGCCACGCCCGCATAGTCGATCTTCCCGCTCGAAGTGAACGGTGTGATCATGACGGGAATGATGCCCTCGATTTTCTTCATCATCGTGTGTCAGCCTGGGTGTTTATCTTGGAATCAACGAGATTGGACGGCCATCCTGGTCGTCCGGCAAGCCGGCGGTAAGGCCGGCGGGCGCGAGCGACGCCGCTTCCAAACGGCGCGGCATCGGCGACATGCGGTGAGAACTGTTCAGTCTCCGGGCTGTCCCGCTCACGTCCTAACAGGGGAGATCGTCGCGCTGAGCGGCTGGCTGCCCGATACCCGTTTGATGAAAAGCACCAGGACGAAGGCAAGAAACGCGGCTGCAGCGATGGCATACAGGCCGTAAGCGTCGATGCCAGACCAGGTGATCGCACCAGTGCGGATGTTGGGGGCGACGAAGCCGCCCAAGGCGCCCAAGGAATTGATCACCGCAAAGCCTCCGGCTGCCGCCGCGCCGCCCAGATATTGCGTCGGGAAGGTCCAGAAAATCGGCTGCGCCGTCATGATGCCCATGGTGACGAGGCAGAGCGCGGCAATCGCCAGTGCCGGGCTGGCATGTGCGGATGCGACCAGGCCGAGCGCGATCGCAGCCAGCGAAAACAACAGGCAGATCTGGCGCCGGCCCGAGCGCACCGCCCAGTCCGGATAGAAGAAGCCCGCGATCAGGGCACAAATCCACGGAATGGCCGAAATGCACCCAACCAGCAGGCCGACCTTGACGCCGAGCAGGGCCGCGACCTGCGTCGGAAGATAGAAGGCCACACCCAGGCCGGTGATCTGGATCAGGAAATAGATGGCGGCAAAATAGAACAGGAGCGGATTGCGAACGGCACGCGCGAAGTCGATCTCCCCGCTATGGGCCTTTTCGGACTGCTCGGCGGCAAGCGCGGCCGTCAGGGCCTGGCGCTCGTCGGCAGGCATCCACTTGGCGTCGGCCGGCGTGTCGGTCAGATAGAAATAGGCCCAGACGCCGACCAGAACGGTGATGCCTCCCTCGATCAGGAACATCAATTGCCAGCCATGGAGCCCGAACAGGCCGTCCAGGTCGAGGAACAGGCCGGAAATCGGCCCACCAAAGATCAAGGCGAGCGGACTGCCGAAATAGAAGATCGCCAGGATTTTTCCGCGGACTTCCTTGGGAAACCAGAGCGTCAGATACAGGATGGCGCCAGGGAAAAGGCCGGCCTCGGCTGCCCCAAGGACGACGCGGATCAGCGAGAAAGTCGTGTCGTTGTAGGCAAACATCATCAGCGCGGAGATGACGCCCCAGGTCACCATGATGCGGGCCAGCCACCTGCGAGCCCCGACCTTGTGCAGCATCAAGTTGCTCGGCAGTTCGAAGAGGGCATAGGTGAGGAAGAAGACACCCGCGCCAAAGGCGAAGGCCGCTTCGGTTACGCCGGTGGTGGCCTGATAGGATTGCTTGGCGAAGCCGATGTTCACGCGGTCGAGATAGGCCAGCAGATACATCAGGATCAAGAACGGCAGGATGCGCCATTTCGCCCGAGATATGGCGCGGTCGAGCGATGCCCGATCGGACCTGTCGCGGCCGGCCAGGTGGGCCTGGCCATTGTTCATAGTCATCATAGTCTCCGTCCCATTGGCCTTTCCCATGTGGCCGGTTCTGTTTTAAGTCGGGTGATCTTCCGAAAGGCCCGTTTGGAGGCTGCCAGGATGCGCAGTCTGGCCCTGCCCTCGGGCCAGACGCCTATCTCCGGCTGCACCGGCTTGCGTGGCGCAGTTCGCTTCGGCCGCAGGCTCGAAGTGCCGACGAGGCAAGCACGCCCTGCGCCCCGTCCGCCGAATGATATGCATGCGCAATGGCAACCGTCGTGGCTGCGCCACGGCCCGGCTCCGCCAGGCCTCAGACAACCTTTCCAGGGTTCAGCAAACCGCGAGGATCGAGAGCAGCCTTGATCGAGCGCATGAGCTCGAGCTCGGCCGGCGAGCGCGTGTAAGGCAGGAACTTCTTCTTTTTCAGCCCAATGCCGTGCTCAGCCGAAATGGTGCCGCCATGGCTGCGCACGAGGTCATAGACGATGTCGTCGATCGCCTCGTAAGGCTGCTGCGCCGCGCCGGGAACGCAGGCGATGATGTGCATGTTGCCATCGGCAATGTGGCCGTAGAAATAGCTTTCGCACCCCGGCAGCTCACGCGCCAATCGCGCGCGGCACGCGCGGGCATAGATATCCATCTCGGCAACCGGAAGACCGATATCGAAGGAACTGTGCGGCCCCAGCACCTGCCTGAACTCGGCCGCCGCGTCTCGCGCGCCCCAGAATGCCTTTACGTCGCCCAGCGATTGCGCCACTGCCGCATCTTCGATGACGCCAGCTTCCATCTGGTTCTCGAGCAGGGCATCGAAGCGCGCTTTTTCGTCCTCATGGGTGCCCATGCCCTCGACGAGCACGTAGAAGGCATGCTCGCCGGAAATCGGACGGCGGATGTTTGGAACACGCTGGGTCGCCACCTGCCAATAGTCTGGCCACATCACCTCGAAGGCCGACAGGGTCGGCCCCAGCCAGCGGCGGGTGCTGGTCAGAAAGGAGAGAACCTTGTCGTAGCTGCCAAGGCCACACAGGGCTGCCATGACGCAATTGGGCTTGGGATGCAGGCGCAGCACAGCCCGCGTCACGATGCCGAGAGTGCCTTCCGACCCGATGAAGAGCTGCTTGAGATCGAAGCCCGCATTGTTCTTGATCATCTTGTTGAGGCTGGTCATCAGCGTGCCGTCCGGCAGCACGACCTCGAGCCCGAGCACCATGTCGCGAGTCATGCCGTAGCGGATGACGCGGTTGCCGCCGGCATTGGTACCGATATTGCCGCCGATGGCGCAGGACCCACGGGCCCCGAGATCCAGGGCAAAGAAGAAGCCGGCATCGTCGGCCGCCCGCTGGATCGCCTCCAGCGTGGTGCCGGCTTTCACGGTCATGGTCGCGGCCGCAGGATCGATCTCCTCGACGCCCACCAGCCGTTCGAGCGACAGGGCGATGGCGCCGTCGACTGGGCGGCTGCCGCCGGCCAAACCGGTGAGCCCCCCTTGCGGCACGACTGCCACGCCGTGACGAGCGGCAATCCGCATCGCCGTCGCAACGCCCTGGGCATCGGACGGCCGGACCACGGCCAGCGGACGGACGGGTCCGAGCGTGCTCCAATCCTGGAGATTGCGTTCGGGAATATCGGCACCCGAAAGCACCGCGGCAGGACCGAGCGCCTCCTCCAGCGCACGGATGGCCTCGGCGGAGGCATTTGCCGACATCTTAGTAAGCATAAGCCCTGTCCATCGGCAGGGCGGAGTGAACCGCCACGCCCGTCCGCTCCTCGCGGAATTTCACCTGTTCGCGCACCACCGCCAGAGCGGCGTCGCGCATGAGACCGACATCGCTTGCCACCGGGACCAGGCGATAGCCGGCCTCGATGAGGGACTGCCAATTTGCACCGGCGCTCGGGACGGTGCCCATCGGCTTGCCGCTGGCAAGCAGCGCCTTTTCCGCTTCGCTCACCAGGACCCGCACTTCCGGCCTGTCGAGCTGCTCCAGCATGCCGATCGAACCGGCCATGTCGTTGACCCCGAGGAACGGCACGTCGACGCCCTCCACGGCACAGATCTCGGCGGCACGATGCACGGCATCGGCGGATTCGAGCTGGATGACGATCAGGAGTTCTTCATTCGCCCGCGTCATATAGTCGGCGGCCTTGCCGAAGGTCGAGGCACGCACCAGCGGCGCCGCATAGCCGCGCCGTCCCTGCGGCGGGTAACGGCAGGCGGCGACGGCTGCCCTGGCCTCCTCGGCCGTCTCGACCGATGGGATCATCAGGCTGTTGGCGCCGGCGTCTAGCAGGCGCTTGAGGATGATCGGATCGTTCCAAGGCACGCGCACGATGCAGGGCGTGCCCCCTTCGGCCGCTCGAAGCATGTCGACGGCATCGCGCAACTCACCCAGGCCATGTTCGAGATCGAGGATGAGAAAGTCGAAACCCTGATGCGCCAGGATTTCGACATTGGTGGCGCTTCCCGTCTCCACCCAGGCACCGAACAGGGCATCCCCTGCTGCGAGGCGCCGCTTCAGCTGATTTGGCTTGAACACTTCCCCCTCCCGTCGGGTAGCACGAGGCCTGTCGATGCCCTGGCTTCCCGGATGCTGAGCCCACCAAGGCTGCCCGCAACTTAAACGCCTCTTTATCTGAAGTACAGTACTTCAGATATTTTTGTTGCCAGCGCATGCATCTCGAGGAAATTCACTCCCCATTGCCGGTTCGAGCTGTATCTTGCATACTGGAAAGCTGGAATCCGGGAGAACCGCCCATCGTGTCGCTCGCTTCATCCTCAGCTCTGTCGATCGACCGACCGCGCTCGCTGACGACCACCGTGGCCGAAAGGTTGCGCCAAGCCATCATCGATTCTGAATTGCCGCTCGGCAGCGAGCTTTCCGAACTCGGCCTCGCCGCCAAGCTCGGCGTCAGCCGCACGCCGGTGCGCGAAGCGCTCTCGATGCTACAGCTGCAGGGAATGGTGAACATCGTGCCGCAGAAAGGCAGCTATGTTTTCTTCCCCACGGAGCAGGACCTGGTGGACCTTTGCGAATATCGCATCCTGCTCGAATGCCGCGCCGTCAGTTTCGCGCTGGCCCGCCGCCGTGCCGAGACGATCGAGATGCTGAATGGCGCCAAGGCGGCCATGGACGAGGCCAGGGCCAAGGCCGATCCCGTGGCTTATTCGCGGGCCGACACCGTGTTCCACGAGGCGTTCATCCGCAATTGCCGCAATCGCTTCATCGAAGACGGTTACGCCCTCGTCTCCGGCCCCATTGCGACGTTGCGCACCCATCTTTCGGTACCGCTCGCCGGCGTACAGGACCGCTCCTATATCGAGCATCAACAGATGATGTCGGCCTTCGAGAGAGGCGACCTCGTCGAGCTCGATTCGATCCTGGTCAATCATATCCTCAACACGCGGCACTCCTATGTCCGCGCCTTGCAGGAAGGCCTGATCGGCACTAGCGCCCGACACGATTAGGGCGCCGGCCACCTAGAACGTCTTGGCGCCGTTGACCGGCAGGCGGACGCCGTAGAGCGACGTCGTCCCGCAGATATAAAGATAATTGCGCTTCGGCCCGCCGAAACAGACATTGGCGACCACCTCCGGCACGAGGATCTTGCCGATGAGACTGCCGTCCGGATCGTAGCAATGCACGCCGTCGCCGGCACTGGTCCAGATGCGGCCCTGCGTGTCGAGGCGCAGGCCATCGAAGAAGCCGGCCGTGCAGTCGGCAAACAGCCCTTTGTCGACGAGCGCCCCCTTCTCGCCCACGGCGAAACGGCGGATATGGGCCGGACCATCCGGCAGATGGCTGCGGCCGGTGTCGACGATATAGAGCAGCTTTTCGTCCGGCGAGAAGCCAAGACCGTTGGGCTGGACGAAATCGTCCGCCATCACGCTCAGCTTGCCCGACGCATCGAGGCGGTATACCCGGTTGGCGCCCTGCTCGCTCTCGGCCTGGTGGCCTTCATAGTCGGAATCGATGCCATAGGTGGGATCGGTGAACCAGATATCGCCATTGGACTGCACGACCACATCGTTGGGGCTGTTGAGGCGCTTGCCGTCATGGCGGTCCGCCAGCGTGATCACGCGACCATCGATATCGGTGCGCGAAACGGCGGCGCCCGCCATGCTCGCAGGTCACCAGCCGGCCTTGCCGGTCCACGGTGTTGCCGTTTGAATGGCCGGCAGGATGGCGGAATACCGAGACCGAGCCATTGCATTCGTCGAGGCGCAGCATGCGGTCGTTCGGGATATCGGACCAGACCAGCGAACGGGCCGCCGGGAAATAGGCCGGCCCCTCGGCCCAGCGGCAGCCCGTATACAGCCGGTCGAGCTGCGCGGTGCCCACGAACAGGCGCCGGAAACGGTCGTCGAGACTTTCGAAGCAAGACATCGTCACAGTCACCTCCGCTAGGGCGCCACTATCGCGTTGTGGTCGGGCGCTTGACCACGTGACATATTGTACCTTAGGTTCATCGGCAAGCAGCCTGCGTTGGCAGGCAAGAAAAACATCAGAGCACCGAACCGGAGGACTCCCATGAATTCGAAGCTGGCCTTTGTCGTCGCGCCGATGCTGGCGCTCCTGCTGGGAGGTCCCGCGCTTGCCGACACGTCGGGCAAGAAGATCGCTCTTTCCAACAATTATGCCGGCAATTCCTGGCGCCAGGCCATGCTGCAGAGCTGGGACAAGGTCGGCAAGAAGGCCGTCGCCGACAAGTTGATTGCTGCCGCAGACGCCTTCACCACGGCCGACAAGGAAGCTCCGACCCAGGCCGCCCAGATCCAGAACCTCATCCTGCAGGGCTATGATGCCATCGTCATCGATGCCGCCTCCCCCGAGGCCCTGAACGGCGCGGTCAAGCAGGCCTGCGACGCCGGCATCGTGGTCGTGGCCTTCGACGGCCTCGTCACCGAGCCCTGCGCCTACAAGGTGACGGTGGACCTCGCCGAGACCTATGGCGCCGAGCAGGTCCGCCAGGTTGCCAAGCGCCTGCCCAATGGCGGCAACGTGCTCTATGTACGCGGCCTCGCCGGCACGAGCATCGACGCGGACATTTCAAAGGGCGTGGAAGCCGAAATCAAGAAACACCCGAACCTCAAGATCGTTTCCGAGGTCAACGGCAATTGGGACCAGACCACGGCGCAGAAGGCGGTGACGACGGTCCTGCCCGCGCTGCCCCAGATCGCTGCGGTGATCGACCAGGGCGGCGATGGCTACGGCACAGCGCAGGCCTTCAAGGCCGCCGGCCGGCCCCTGCCGCTGATCATGCTCGGCAACCGCCAGGACGAGCTTGCCTGGTGGAAGGAACAGGGTGGCGCCAGCGGCTATGATACCTGGTCGGCCTCCGAAGCGCCGGGCATGGTGACCTTCGCCTTCTGGGTGGCCCAGCAGGTCCTCGACGGCAAGAAGGTTCCCAACGAGGTGCCGATGGGCATCCTGACGATCGGGGCGAGCGAGCTCGACAAGTATCTCGCCGATACACCGGCCGGGGGCGCGGCCAATCGCGAATACGGCCAGGACGAAGTCGCCAAGGCCATCGAAGCGGCCGCGAAGTAAGCGGCCGCGATGCAGGGCGGAGATTCATCGGTGACGCAAAGGCCTTCCGATATCGTTCGCCTCGATGGCGTGACCATGCAGTTCGGCACTGTACGTGCGCTCGCCGGGGTCGATTTCACTGTCACCCCCGGCGAGTGTATCGGGCTTGTCGGCCATAACGGCGCCGGCAAGTCGACGCTGATGAACGTGCTGGCGGGTACCTTGCCGCCCACCTCCGGCACCATCCGGATCTCGGGCCGGCAGCAGACCAGCTATACGGTGGCGGCCGCCAATGCGCTCGGCATCCGCTGCGTATTCCAGGAATTGTCGCTCTGCGCCAATCTCACCGTGGCCGAGAACACCCGCGTCAATCACGGCGCGCTGCGCGGCCTGGGTTGGCGACGCCGGGCCGGCGCCCTGATCAAGGCCAAGCTCGACGAGATCTTTCCCGGCCATGGCATCGCCGCCGGCGACGTGGTGGAGGATCTCTCGATCGGCCGCCGGCAGATGGTGGAAGTGGCCCGCGCCTTTACGGTGACGGGTGCACCGCTCCATCTCATCATTCTCGACGAGCCGACTTCCTCGCTCGACAGCCACACGGCAGGCCAGCTCCTCGCCTATATGCGCGCTGCAGTGGCAAAAGGCCTGAGCTGCATCCTGATCTCCCACATGCTCGGCGAGATCCTCGACAATGCCGACCGCATCGTGGTCATGCGTGACGGCACCGTGGTCGCGAACGGACCGGCCGGCGAATTCAGCCGCGACAAGCTCGTCAATGCCATGGGAGCGGAGCATCGCGAGAGCAGCGCCAGGATGCAGACGGCGACCGAGCACGGCCAGATCTGCGTACACGCCCGGCCTACGGGTGCGGGATCGGCCATCGAGTTGGTGGCACGCCAGGGCGAGATCGTCGGGCTTGCGGGCCTTGCCGGACACGGCCAGACCAAGATGCTCATCGACATCTTCGCGGCGGGACGCAGGCGCAAACCCGGGATCGAAGTCACCGCACCGGCCGCCCTGGTCGCGGGCGACCGGCAGCGCGACGGCATCTTTCCGCTCTCCTCGATTGCTCGCAACATCGCCATCGGCTCGATGCGTGCCCTCAAGCACGGCCTGCTGATTTCCCGCCAGAGCGAAGCCGAACTCGCCGAGACTTGGCGCAAACGCATGCGCATCCGCACGCCGGCCATGACCGATAACATCCTGACCCTCTCCGGCGGCAACCAGCAGAAAGCCCTCTTCGCGCGGGCGCTCGCCTCGGATGCCCGCATCGTATTGATGGACGATCCCATGCGCGGCGTCGACATCGCCACCAAGCTGGAAGTCTACGATCTCCTGCGCGAGGAGGCTCGCAAGGGGCGCACCTTCCTGTGGTACACCACCGAAACGGAGGAACTCGAGAACTGCAACCGGGTCTATGTCTTCCGAAACGGCAGCATCGTCGCCGAACTCGCCAGCCACGAGATTACCGAAGAGAAGGTCATCCAGTCTTCCTTCACGGAGGCCGCATGAGCCTCGCCTCCCCTGCCCCCGCTCCGGCCCGCATTGCCGGCTGGCGCCCGCTCCTGCGGGCAGTGCTGCCTGCGATCTCCCTCATCCTCGTGCTCGGTGCGATCGGCTGGCTGAATCCGCGCGCCATCAGCTATCTCGGCTTCAACCTGATGTTGAACCTAGCCGTGCCGCTGGTACTCGTCACCATCGGCCAGATGTTCGTGATCACCGTCAACGATCTCGACCTGTCGCTC
This sequence comes from Labrys sedimenti, assembly GCF_034424805.1. Lineage (NCBI taxonomy): Bacteria > Pseudomonadati > Pseudomonadota > Alphaproteobacteria > Hyphomicrobiales > Xanthobacteraceae > Labrys > Labrys sedimenti. Next base: position 86,323 of record NZ_JAXOUF010000019.1, on the reverse strand, counting down.
GGCTTCTTCGTCAGTTTCATTGGCTGCGTCACCGCCACCTGGCTGGTGCAGACCCCCTTGCTGGGTGCCGCGGTGATCACCGGCGCCGTCGCCGTCTATGGCTTGATCGGTGCTCTCATCCATCTGCGCAACCTGCCGTCCATCGTGGTGACGCTCGGCATGAGCTTCTTCTGGCAGGGCGCGGCCATTCTGCTGCTCCCCACGCCAGGCGGCAAGGCACCGGACTGGCTCCATGCAGCGATGACCATCAAGACGCCGTACGTGCCGATGCCGATCGTCGCAGCTGTCATCATCGCCCTCACCTTGCATTACGGGCTGAAGCGCACCGCCTACGGCGCCATCCTGCGCGGGGCCGGCGGCAATCCCGCTGCCATCCGGCGGGCGGGCTGGTCGCTTCTGAAGATCAAGGTGGCGGCCTTCATGCTGGCCGGCGTCTTCGGCGTGCTCTCGGGCTTTGCGCTCGTTGGGCTGTCGACGGCCGGCGATGCCAATATCGGCAATGGCTACACCCTGCTCTCGATCGCCGGCGTCATCCTCGGCGGCGGCGAATTCGTGGGCGGTCGCGTCTCGCCCATCGGCGCAGTGATCGGCGCCCTGACACTCTCTCTCGCCTCCTCCTCGCTGCTCAGCTTCATGCATGTCCCGCCCGATTGGCAGGTCGGTGCCAACGGCGCCATCCTGATCGTCATTCTGGCGGCGCGCGCGCTCATCGCGAAACGGGAGAACTGAGCGATGGATCCGGTCCGCAAGCTCTTCACCCTGCCCTGGATCTGGTCCTTCATCGGCGCTGGCCTCGTCTATGCCGTCACCATCCTCGCCACCGGCGGGGGCGGCGCCGCCGGCATGCTCGACGCTGCCTTCTCGCTGGCGGTATTCACCATCGTGGTCGGCATCGGGCAGATGTTCGTCATCACGCTCGGTCCCGGCAATGTCGACCTGTCGCTGCCGGCCAATATCGGCCTGGCCAGCGCCGTTGCGATGAAAGTGATGGGCGGCTCGGATGCCATGATCCCGCTCGGCCTGTGCGCCGCGCTCGCTTGCGGCACCGCCATCGGCGCGATCAACTATCTCCTGATCGCAGCCCTGCGGATTCCTCCCATCATCGCCACCCTCTCGGCCAGCTTCGTCATCCAATCCGTCGACATCAGCTATGGCCGCGGCCTGCAGATCAAGCCGCCGCCCGCCTTTGCCGCCTTCACGGATCTGCGCCTTGCCGGCCTGCCCCTCTTCGTGCTTGCCGCGGTGCTCGTCAGCATCGGCGTCGCGGTGCTGCTGCACCGCTCGATCTTCGGCTACAGCGTCACTGCCATCGGTCAGAACCAGCGGGCCGCCTGGCTTGCTGGCATACCGGTCGCCGCCATCCGCTGCCTCACCTATATGCTCTGCGGCGGCCTGGGCGGCCTCAACGGCGCCTTGCTGGCTGGCTATTTTCGCGGTTCTTCGGTCGACATCGGCAATGAGTATCTGCTTGCCTCCATCGCGGTGGTGGTCATCGGCGGCACCGCCGTGGGCGGCGGCCAGGCCAGCGTCGCGGGCGTGTGGGGGGCATCATTGTTCCTGATGTTTCTGCAGATCATGCTCAACACGCTTGGCGCCGACGCGGGGATGCGTCTGATGGTGACCGGGCTCGTCATCGTCGCCGTGATTGCCGTTGCCGGCGGTCAGGCCAACACCGGTCCACGGCGCTGAAGAGGCATATGCCCTTCCGGCACCTTGTCGCGTTGTCCACCGTCGGCCCGCGGCGAAGCTTGCAGCATGGGACAGCCGGCGTCCTCGGATCGGAAACGGGTGTCCTGGCTTCGACCGCCGCGCGGAAGGGTTCGGAATTGTCGAGTGGCACGAAGCCGAGATGGTCGGCGCCACTATTTTGACCATCTTGACCGTATTGTCCAAAATCCCGAACGAGATGATGCGCCCGACAAGCAGCGCGGTCAGCGATGCGGGCTATGCCCCCAACGACTGGCAGGTCGGCCAGACCGGCAAGGTGGTCGCCCCCGACCTCTACATCGCCGTCGGCATCTCCGGGGCCATCCAGCATCTGGCCGGCACGAAGGATTCGAAGGTCATCGTCGCCATCAACAAGGACGAAGAGGCCCCGATCTTCCAGGTCGCCGATTACGGCCTGGTCGCCGATCTCTATATCGCCCTGCCGGAGCTCAAGGACGAACTCGCCAAGCTCGGCAAGTAGGGAGAACGGGCGGCATGGCTGACTGATCGAAACAGCTATCCCTGCATAGGACGCGATCCCCTGAAGATAGAGAGGCCTGCTTCTCGGACGTTCTCTACCGAAAAGTTGGCGCTGCCATCGCTTCGCTCATCACACCGCCGGCGCGACGAAGGGGCCTGCCGTCCAAGCGTTGCACCGGTACCAGCGTTACCGGTTTCTCGGCTGTGCGCAGCGGCGCCAGGGCTTCATCGCCAACCGCGTCATCGGTGATGATTTCGTCGATCTCCGAAACTTCGCAAAGAGTGCAGAAGCTCGGCGAGGTAAATTTGGAGCTGTCGACAAGCAGGATCTTGCGTCCCGCCGAGGCAATCATGGCGCGCTTCAACGAGGCCACTTCCAATGACGCCTCGGTCAAGAGGGTGCCGGTGACGGCCGATGCACCCATGAGACAAAGATCGGCGTGCAGCGTGCGAATGAAGCTCTCCCCTGGCTCTCCGGCAAGATGCCTGTAGCCGGCGCGAATGCTTCCACCAGGCATGATCGTCCGCCAGGACCTGATATCAGCGGCGAAATCCGCGATTTCGAGGCTATTTGTCACGATCGTCAGCGGTAGGTCACGCTCGGCCGCAGCCCGCACAGCCTCCATCACCGTCGATGAACTGTCCAGGATGACGCTGTGTCCGGCGCTCAGCCGTGATGCAGCCTCCCGCCCGATTGCCAACTTCTCGGCGCGTTGCAGCTGAGCATTGAGTGAATTCTCGCGCTCGAAGGTTGCTCGCGCCGGCTGAACCAGATGGGCGCCGCCATGGGTTCTCTCAAGATAACCCTTTTCCATCAAATATTCGAGATCGCGCCGTGCGGTTGATTGGGATCCGCCCGTCGCATCAGCCAATTCCTGTACGCTGGCTGCGCCATTCGCCCGCAAATGCTCCAGAATGATCGCCCTGCGCTTTGCAGGAACCATGTCCACTCGTTTGGTCGCTGATTCCATGGCTCTACCTTGGTTATTCCTGCCGCCTTCCGACAAGCGCACAAGCCTGCGTGCTTGTCGCTGCCACCATCAGATCACGTACCTGCAATCTACGATCAGACCAGATCCGGTCATTACGCTCGATCCTTCAATTTCTATCATTATCGATCAACTGGGCAATCGAACTCTCGTCTACGATATCGCCGTCTTTGGCGGAAACGCAATAATCTGGGTCATTTGATCCAACGCACATGCTTTTTATCGCTATTTGATCATGATTTTCTGAAGATGGGCAAAAACACACAGTCAAAAATGGAGATAGCTCCGAAGCCGAGCTGACTCTGGAGAGAGCGAGGCATCGGCGAATTCATTGAATTTTGCTCCAAACTACCGGAAAACATTGAAGGATGTGGCCGCATTCAAGAGCTCGAGCGCGAAGCTCGATCAATCTTTCTGCGCTAATTAGATAGAGATTGACAGAGTTTGGAATTTTGCTTTTATGACGAGCAAGCCAGAGCAATGCCCTCCAACGAGGTCCATCCGGTGTCAACCAGACTTGATCAGAAACCGGCAAATCACCGCGCCGGCTGCAACAAGGACCGCGATGTCGGCGCGGACGCGCGAGACATCGTCGACATCATCCCGGTCTCTCAATCGGGCTTGGAATGGCTGGCCGAACAAGAGGCATTCGCCTGCACCCCTGTGAGGCCAGTTGACCAGGCCATGTGTGAGACTGGGCCGGACCGAGTGTTCGACCAGGCACCGACACTGCAACGCCCTCGCTCCCTTGTCTTGATACGACCATAGCGAGGGAGGTTTACGCGCAAATACAGCGCAGCGCGTGCGCACCATAAACATAAAAATATCCAGGAGGAGGAGACGTTATGCGACGCAGAGCATTTCTTGGCACAAGCATGCTTGTGCTTGCCTTGTCGACGGTGTCGGCGTTTGCACAGCAAAAGGAAGTGACGGTGTGGTCCTGGTTCATCCAGAGCACCATGCAAAAGTCCATAGATGCCTTCGAGAAGGCACATCCCGGTGTCAAGATAACCTATACCTACTATAATTACTCGCCGGAATACATAACGGCGCTCAAGGCGGCTGCGGCCTCCAACAGCCTGCCTGACGTCATTGGCCTGCAGCCGGGCTCCCTGACCCAGCAATACCGCGACAATCTGGCCCCGGTCGACGAACTCGCAGCAAAGACATGGGGCAAGGACTGGAAGGACAATGTATTCGCTGTCAATCGCAAGCAGATGCAGATGGGCAATCCGGCGGGAGACAACAAAACCTACATCGTCCCCCAGGAATCACAGGTTCTTTGCATTTGGTACAACAGAAAACTCTTTGAAAAACTCAAGATCTCCGTTCCCAAGACATATGCCGATCTGAAGGCAGCTTCGAAGGCTCTCACCGATGGTGGCTACATCCCGATGTTCCAGGGAGCTGCTGACGGCTGGCAGAACGAGAACGTATTCCTGATGCTCGCCAATCAATTCTCACCGGGGATCGTCGACAAGGCCCAGGCTGGCCAGATGCCCTGGTCGGCACCTGAACTGGTCTCCGCGATGAAGGCCTGGAAGGGCCTGTTCGACGACGGCATCTTCCAGCAGGGTGCCCTGGGCGCGCATGCCTATCCCACCGGTGCCCAGTTGTTCGCACAGGGCCGCGTCGGGATGATGGCACTGGGTTCGTGGTGGATGCAGGAAAGCAAGTTTCCGCCGCCGCTTTCCGAATATGTCCAGAACATGGATGGCTTCGACTATTTCTATCTCCCGCCTGTCAAGGATGGCGGCTCCGCAAGCCCGCCGATCGGGGGCATCGACATCGGCTATGGCCTGACGAAGAACGGGGCGAAGAATCCCGAGGCCTGGACCTTCCTCTCCGAGCTGACCAATGGCGTCGGCCTGCAGCAGGCGTTGAACGATCTCAACGATCTGCCGGCTTTCGAGGGGCATGAACCCAAGGGCGACATCACCGATCACGTCAAGCAGATGTCGGCCCGGTTCATGGCCGATCTGCCAAAGGCCGAGAACCAGCGTTTTGCCTCGCCCGCCGTCGCCGAGGCTTTGGACAATGCGCTCGCCGGCGTTGCGGATGGCAGTGTGCAGCCGGAGGCGGCATTGGCCTCCGTGCAAGCCGCGACGGACAAGGCGCTCGGCAAGTAACCCGGCAAGTCAACAGCTGAGGGGGCCGGGTGCGGTGCACCCGGTCCTTCCCGGAGAAGAAGACATGGCAGTAGGAACCGGGATGGCTGGACATGCGATCGCGACGACGAAATATTCCGCCTCGAGGAGAGCCCTGGGTCGCTACGGCTTCGTGATCCCGGCAGTGGCGTTGTTCATCGTCTTCATCGCCTATCCGATCCTCTGGGTTCTCGGCCAGAGTTTCTATACCAAGGATGCGGCTGGCGCGCCCTCGCTGAGCCTGTCGGCAAACTACATCGGCGTACTGCGCGACCCGACATTCTGGGTGGTCGTGCGCAACATGACGCTCTGGGCCGTGATCACCATCCCGGTGCAGATGGTGATTGGCGGCTTGCTCGCCTATTTCATCGAACGCCATACCCATCGTTTGCGCGGCTTTTTCCGCACGATGTTCTTCCTGCCCGTGGTGACATCGGTTTCCGTCGTCAGCCTCGTCTGGGTCCAGATCTATGCGCCTTACTACGGCATCGCCCAGGAATATCTGAAGCATGTCGGGATCGTGATGTCGAGCTCGCCCATCGGCGATGCCAAGACGGCGATCTATGCCCTCATCATCGTGAATATCTGGCAGTGGACCGGGTTTTCGATGCTGATGTACATCGCCGGCATTGCGAACATGCCGAGCGAAATTCTCGATGCGGCCCGCATCGACGGCGCCACCGGCTGGCGTCTGGCCGTGAATGTCGTGATACCGATGCTCGCGCCGGCGACCAAGTCGCTGTTATTGCTCGGCATCATCGGTACGCTGCAGACCTTCCCGATCGTCCATCTGATGACCGGCGGCGGGCCCAACCACGCCAGCGAAGTCTTCGGCACCTATATTTTCAAGCAGAGCTTCATCCTCAACGACAGCGGAAACGGAGCGGCGCTCTCGGTTATCGTCCTGCTGCTCGCCCTGGCGCTTTCGCTGATCCAGATCGTTCTCCTCGGCACTCGCCTCACGCCAGCGTCGAAGGAAAGATCATGACCAGCCTCACGCGAAACCAGATCCGCTCGTTCATCATCCACCTCGTGCTGTTCATCGTGCTGGCGCTCTGGATGGTTCCGCAGATCTATATGCTCTCGATCGGACTGCGGACCCCGGCCCAGGCCTTCGATGCCTCTCTCGTCACCTGGCCAGTCACCTTCGACAATTTCGTGACGGTGATCCGAGACAATCCTCTCAGCAGGATCTTCCTGAACAGCCTTATCGTCACGGTCGCGACCGTGGCGATCGTCGTGGCGATCTCTTCGCTCTTTGCTTTCGCATGTGCTGTGCTGCGCCTGAGGGGGACGCTTTTCATCTATACGGCTCTCTTGACCACGCTGATGGTACCCCTCGCCTCGCTGGTTCTGCCCCTCGCAATCCTTCTGAAGAATTTCGGCTGGATCAACACCTATATCGGCCTGATCATGCCCTATGCCGCGCTTGGGGTGCCTTTTGCGATGGTGATCCTCAAGGCCTTCATGGAGGATTCGCCGCAGGAGCTCTTCGAAGCGGCGCGCATTGACGGGTGCACTCCCTGGCAGACCTATTGGCACGTTGCCCTGCCGCTGGTGCGCCCGGCCCTGGTCTTCGTGACCATCTGGCAATTCATCGTGACCTGGAACGAATTCTTCCTGGCCCTGATCGTTCTGACCAAGGCCGAAATGAAAACGCTTACCATCGTTCCAATGCAGTATTCCGGCCTCTACATGGCCAATCCGGGCGCCTTGTTCGCGATCCTCACCTTGATCGCTCTTCCCCTGATCTTCCTCTACGTGCTGGTACAGAGAGCCTTTGTCCGAGGTCTGCTGGCCGGCGCGGTGAAAGGCTGAGGCATGGCCACGCTATCGATCGACAACATCACCAAGCGGTTCGGAAACTACTCGGTCATACCGGAGCTTTCGCTGACCATACCCGATGGGGAGTTCTGCGTGCTCGTCGGGCCCTCGGGCTGCGGGAAGTCAACCCTGTTGCGGACCATTGCCGGGCTGGAGCCGATCTCCTCGGGCCGGATCCTCATCGACGGTACCGATATGAGTGCGGCCGAGCCGACGGAGCGCGGCGTGGCGATGGTCTTCCAGTCCTACGCACTCTACCCGCACATGGATGTCAGCCGGAACATCGGCTTCGGGTTGGAAATCGCCCGCACGCCGCGCAGCGAGATCTCGGACCGGGTCGCGACGGTGGCCGATAAATTGCGCCTGTCCACCTATCTTCGCCGCCGGCCACGGGAGCTCTCGGGGGGCCAGCGCCAGCGCGTGGCGATAGGGCGGGCGATTACGCGCAAGCCCAAGCTCTTCCTCCTGGACGAGCCCCTGTCGAACCTCGATGCGGCGTTGCGTGTCGGCATGCGGCTCGAGATCGCCCGGCTCAAGGCCGAACTCGCATCCACCATGATCTACGTCACCCATGACCAGGTCGAGGCCATGACTTTGGCTGACCGCATCGTGGTGATGAATGCCGGCCGCATCGAACAGGTGGGCCCGCCGCTGGAGCTCTATGAGAAGCCAGCCAATCTCTTCGTCGCGGGTTTCATCGGCTCACCTGCCATGAACCTGCTGAAAGGCAGGGTCGAAACCGTCGACGGCGGACACCTATCCATTGGGTTGGAGATCGGGGCTCATATGCGCGTTCCCCTCGCCACGGGGCTGAAACCCGGAGATGCGGTTACCCTGGGCATCAGACCGGAGCATGTGACCTATTCCCTCGACGGGGGACCTGCCGATTACGTCGGCCAGGCCCACATGGTCGAGATGTTGGGCAGCGACACTTTCATTCATCTGCGTTGCAACGACGAAGCCCTGGTTATCCGCGACAGTGCCGGCCGGCGCGCCCGGGCGGGGGACCAGGTTGCTTCGTCCTTCCCCAGGCAGGCCTGCCATTTGTTCAACGCGGAAGGCCTGCGCGTTTCGCAGGCGAACTGACGAACCGGCTTCGGGCTGCCTATGACACCGCGCAGACACCTCGGACACCACAAAGACTTGCAAAGGAGACGACAAATGACCGACTTCAACGGGCGCACCATTCTGGTCACGGGCGGCAGCGGTGGCATCGGAGGCGCCACTGTACGCCATCTCGTCAAGGCCAATGCCAAGGTCATCGCGAGCGGACGTTCGCAAAGTGCGCTGGACGCCATCGCGGAGGAAACAGGCTGCCGCACCCTGGCGTTTGATCTTGCATCCGAAGAGGAGATCCGAAACGCGCTGGAAGGGCTCGACCTGTGGGGCGTCGTGAATTGCGGCGGCTTCGGCGGGGAGATCGCCACCCCGATGGACACCGATATCGCTATTTTCGACAAGGTGATCAGCATCAACGCCCGTGGGGCCCTGATCGTCACCAAATATGCCACCCAGTCGATGGTTCGGCTCGGCAAAGGCGGCGCGATCGTCAACGTTTCCAGCCAGGCGGCCCTGGTGGCTCTCGACGGTCACATCTCCTATGGCTCATCCAAAGCAGCGCTCGACAACATCACGCGTGTCTCGGCGCTCGAGCTCGGCAAATACAATATTCGCGTCAACAGCGTGAACCCAACCGTGGTCATGACGCCGATATCTTCAGGACATTGGAGCCAGCCCCACGTCGCCGAACCCTTCCTGAAGAACATGCCACTGGGCCGCTGGGCAACGGAGGACGAGATTGCTGCCCCCATCGTGTTCCTGCTGAGCGATGCGGCATCGATGATCACCGGCGTCTCGCTACCCATCGATGGCGGTTATACCTGCAGATAGGGTGAAAGAGACCGTACAAATGAGCGCGAGGGCCAGCCACGCCACGGCCATGTCGAAATCTTGCCAACGTGACACTGTCCCCCGTACTCATCTCAATTCCACCGCCAGCCTTGCCTGAGTTCCGTCAGCAGGTCCGGGCCACCGCAATCTGCACGGAGCCGGAATAGGTCTGGCCCATGGACCCCTCGTAGCAGACCGGCGCGGTCAGGGTGTAGTTGCCGGCCTGATTCAGGCCATCGGCCCAGACGTCGCCAACGACGATGCCGCCGGGATGCTGGTGCGTCGAAAACTGGGCGACGAAATCGCCCGCAGTCGGGCCGGCGGACGGATCATAAAGCGTGAATGTGATTGCCTGCCCCTTGAGATTGCTGAGGCACTGTCCCAGCAGCAACACGGTACTGTAGGGCGCCAGTACGGTGTTGGCCGGCGAGAGCAGAGAACCTTCCGTGCAGTCGGCCGTGATCGTCAGCATGTTGGGCGTGAGGTTGGTGATCGCCACCGCCAGGATGTCGAAGGGCGGGGCGCCGGCCGGTTCGTAGACGGCCTTAGGCAGCCCCCAGCCATTATTGCCGGCGAAGAAGTCGTTTTGCGGCACGCCTGCGCCCCAGATGACATCCATGGCCTGGCTGGACGGATAGGTGCCATAGTCGTTCGCGTCGGCGATCCAATAGCAAACGCTGCTTCCATCTGGCTGGGACGATGCGTATTTGCCGTAGCTCGGAGCATCATCATACTGGCTGGCAAAGCCCGATCCGCTCGCATTGCTCGTCGAGTATTGATAGATGCGGAATTTGGCCTGCAACAACATCTGCATCACCGAGGCGACGTAACTCGGCTTGGCCTGCTTGACGAGTTCCGCAGTCGTGAGAGGAGGCCACGCCAGCCCATTGGGGGCAAACGATATGCCCAATTTGGCCGTCGCCTGGAGCTTGGTCCAATCGGTGAGGATCGTGGTTGCCATATCCCCGACCGTCGTCAGCAGGGTTTCGAGGGAATCGCTGAGCTGGCCCGCAAGTTGGGCGGCGGTGACCTGGAACGGGCTTGCGGTAATGCTTTGCGTACCGACATCGCTCGCTGCCAGGGCAACATTCACCGCGCTTTGGATGATATTGGCCGCCACCGCGGTTGCCGGGTCCGCCGAGAGCACGGTGTACACGATCGAGGAGAGGATGTTGATGATGACGCCCCAGACCCCCGTGGTCTGATCGTCCCCGGTCTCGAAACCGGCCAGGGCCGTGAGTTCGGACAGCAGGTCGCTCTGATCCGCAAAGAGGGCGTTGTGGAAGGTGCTATAATTGTTGAACAGGTTGTGCACGACGATGACAGCCGTCATCTCACGATTGAGCTGCTCGACAACCGGCTTCCAGACGTCAGGGTCGAAGGAGTCGAATGTCATCCCGAGTACGCTGGTTTGATAGCTGCCGATGGCAGCATTCAAATTGGTGTACTGCTCGCGCAAGGTCGAAGGCGCGAGGTTCAGCCGCTGGTTGATCACGGCATAGACTTGTTGCTGCTCCGTCGTGAAAGCCGGAAAGGACGGGTTTGCCGGGGGCAGCGCGATGACCGCCTGCAGCGGATTGGCCGGCATCAGGAACCATTGCCGCGCATCCGCACCGGTAAGCGATTGCAGTTGCACTGATGTGCCGTCGCTGCCGACGCCGAGGACCAGCCCTGAATCCAGGGCAGTGATGGAAGCCGCCTCCAGCGCACTGCTGAAGACCCAGATCTGCGCGCCCGCAGGGGGCATGGTCTGGGTGGCGAGGACCAGGCTGGCCGAGCCGTCGCTGGCGGTCTGCTGGGTCAGCACCTCGCCTCCCAGCAAGCCGCTGAGCAAGCGCCCATCAGGGGTGAACTGCCACATCTGCGAAGGCGCCGCCGTCTGCGCCGGGGTAAGCGTCAGGCCGCCGCTGCCTGCGGTAAGGACCAGGGGCGCCTGCCCTTGCTCGGACAAGCTATACTGGATGTAGCTCCAGTTCGACTTGGGCCAGACCTGGCTGTCATTCGTATACGTTGCCCATAGCGCCGCGAGCTGCACGGAGTAGAGCACCAGGTTGCCGTCGTTCTGCACGGTCAGATTTGCAGCCGGGAGGCCGACCGTGCCGGATGACCAGACCGGGGAACCGTCACTGTCATAGACGACCAGGTTACCGTCCGTCTGGACGGAGAAGGTCTTGCCGCCATTGGCATCTGTGCCGGTCCACCACAGCGCGAAGCCGGTAAAGCTCCCCCCGCTCTCCGGAGGCGTGCCGATCACCTGGTACAGCACGAGATTGCCATCCGTCTGCATGGTCAGCAGGTAGGTATTGGCCGTGCTGATGATCCATTGACCTGCGGTCAGGGTAGTCCCGACCGGAATATTGCCGCCGGAGACCTCGACCTGGTCGCCGACTATCACAGGAACGTAGCCCATTTCTTGCTCCTCATGGCCGGGAGGGAGGTTGAGTGGGCGAGAGTTTGCCGCACCGCACCGTCCAACGGAGTCACCTCAATGCCCCCGGCGGCTGTCGACAGATTATTGGAGATCAGGACCGGTCATGGCTGGGCCGGCCGCTGACAAATTCCACGCGCTGCGTCGCGGTGAATGAGCAGCAACATTCCCAATAAATCTTCAGCTGACTATTACCCAAAGGGGTATGATTGCATCGGCATGTAGATTTATCACTACGAACTACTACAGATAATAAGTTCTTCAATTGGTGAAGCGACACGAAAACTGAGATCGTGCCCTAAATTTTCCCGCAAGATCCCACGGGTCTGGACAGGGGCAGCGAGCTCGATACTGAAATCATGCGTCTCCAAAATCATGCATCTCCAAGAAGCGGAGCCGAATCTGCAGACGCGTCCCACTCATTGCCCCATGCTTTTATGATCGTCCTGGACCGACATGAGGCCGCATACCAGCCGAACTTGGCATCGTCGTTCAGGCAAGACGGCCAAGCACAAAAATGCTTTCGTTGTCGTTTCGACTTCTCGACATGCGGCGCTGTGGCGTTCGCCAGGTCGGCACGCCCTTCACAGCCTCTCAGTCTGCCAGCATGTAATCCACCACGCTGTAGCAATGGCTCGCCTGGTAGGCGTTCCGACCCCGGTTCATGTGCGTCAGGTTGAACGCCCGAATGGCGCGCAAGACGCGGCTGTTCGCGAGGAACTGGCGTATCGAGACGGAGCTGCGCACATTGATGCCGAACATGTCCGCCCCGCTTGGGAAGAAATAACTGACGTCCTCCGGCGCGGCGACGCTTTGCTCGAGCAAGGGTTCGTCCACCTGGTTCGGCGTGGCGGAACGATCTTTGGTGAAATCCGAAAGATGCACGATGAATCTGGCGCGGACGTCCTCGCCCTGGGCATAGAGTGTAAAAAGCTCCATCCAGCTCGCATTGACGCGTATCAGCGGTTTGTCCGAGGTCGACGGCAGACAGGAAACCGACCAGTAGTAACGCTCGGTCTTGCGCAGGATCGGAATACAGTTTGGACCGTATAGCCTGAGAATCTCCAGCACTTCCTTTGCTTGGGGACGGCAAAGCAGCTTTGCAAAGCGAGCGGCATATTTGAATCGATGCTCCAGGGACTCCGAGCGATCGGCTGTGTCCGGCAAGTCGATTCTGCCCTCTATCCATTCGCGCTGCTGCTCAAGCTCGAGGAATTGCCGCAAGCCAGTGGTGCGCGGGCGAGGCGTCATGCCCATGTCAAGCATCCTGTGAAATTCGCATGCTCGGCATCGGCCGGCTGCTATGTTCCCGCCCGGGCGGTTTCAAGTCCAAGCACCATGCCCGATTCACCCCCGAATGATATGTCGCGGACGAAGAATTGAGAACATCTCGGCCACCGCGAGGAGAAACAGCTTCACCATGCGCCGTCGGAGGCACTGAAAATACCATGGGAGCCTCTCGCGACCTCCCATCGCTCGCTGAAAGCAAAGGGCTTCACTTGACGCCTCGCCCCTTTGAGCACCTATCCCTCGGAAGACAGGAAAGCTCGCGTCGAAACAGCCGACACCTTCTGCCGCAACTTCACCTTGTTGCCCTCGACGGCGGAAACTTGAGACATGTCGAGAAAGGGCTTCCGGGGATCCAGCATTTCATGGCTGCTCAACTTGATCGAGGTGCCTTCCACCTTTTCGACGATACCGACATGTTGGTCATTGGCATCGACGACTTCCATATTCTCTCGGATATCCATCATTGGGTGCGCTCGCGTTAGAAACGAGCACCTAACCACCAGACAGATACGAAGTTCCTCAAGCATCGCGGAGCGACGACATCGGCTGGCCCGTCGAGGCCCATGGCAACGGGTTTCCGCCAGCCGCCCGGGCGCAGCATGAAACAATCCTTGTCCAGTCTGGTTCTCCTTGGGGAGGGATTTTTCGCAGGCGTGCCGAACGCACGCCATCCCGCCGGCATGGCGCCCTTCTCTCAGCGGGACTGCGCCGGCAGCAGCGGAAGGGCCAATATGGAGGATGGCATGAGCTGGGTAGGAAAATGGAAAAACCAGTATGGCTCGATCCTCACCATTACCGAAGACGGGGATGGCCAGGTCACCGGCACTTTCAAGACGGCACTGCTCGATAGCGGTTTCTACGGTACCGAAATCGCGGTCTGCGGCATTCATCTGGGACATTGCATCAGCTTTGCCTTTACGGCTTCAACCGCGGGCGGGGACCTTTTGTGTTCCTATAGCGGATTGTTGCGCGGCGACCGCCTCCATACGGTCTGGCACGTCATCTCCGACGGCCGGCTCGATCCGGACGCCCGCATCACCGAGCGGCCCTGGCCGCATGCGGTGACGACGAACGCCGATACCTTCCTTCGGGAGGCCCAGGATGAGCCCGACGTGAAGGCCGGTCGGGACAGAGTTCAGGAAAAGACAGGCGTCCGGGCATGAATGAGTCCGGCTTCAGGAGAAAGCCCCATGGTTTCTCGTCCGTTCTGGAAAGGTTACCTCAAGCTCTCGCTGGTCACCTGCCCTGTGGCGCTGACGCCGGCGACCTCGGAAAGCGAGAAGGTCCATTTCCACACGCTCAACCGGGCAACCGGCAACCGCATCATCAGCCAATATGTCGATGCGGTCACCGGCAAGCGCGTCGACGAGGAGGACGAGATCAAGGGCTATCAGCGCGGCGAGGACGATTATGTCATGCTCGATGACGAGGAGATCGAAGCGGTCGCCCTGGAGAGCACCCGCACCATCGACATCGACCTCTTCACCCCCCATGGCGACATCGAATGGATCTGGCTCGACAAGCCGCACTATCTGACGCCGGACGATCCCGTCGGCGAAGAGGCTTTCGCGGTCATTCGCAACGCCATGGTCACCACGAAGATGGTCGGGATCGCCCGCCTGGTGATGTATCGGCGCGAGCGCGCGGTGATGCTGGAGCCCCGCGGCAAGGGCATCGTCGTATGGACGCTGCGTTTCGGCGACGAGGTCCGTGACCCCCACGCCTATTTCGGCGAGTTCGGCGATATCAGCCCTGATCGCCCCACGATGCAGCTCATGCAAAAACTGATCGACGGGCGCACCAGACCCTGGAACCGGAACATGGTCCGCGACCCCGTGCAGGAGCGCCTTCTCGAGACTATCGCCGCCAAGAAGAAAGGACGGCGTCGGCCCGTGGCCCGGCGCAAGAGCGAGGAGTCCGGCAAGGTCGTCAGTATCATGGATGCCCTGCGCAAGAGCCTGGCGCACGAGGCACGGCACTGATTCCAGCAGGTACGGCGCTCGCCTGGTCAGGCTGCCTTGCGCGCCGCGCGGGCCTCGAGTGGCACGGCCGCCTCGCGGAAATGCGCCCAGGGATCAGCGGCAAGTGCCGATAGGCGCGTCGGCGTGTTCGTCACCGTGAAATAGGCAGGGCCTATCGCCGGCGCCAGTTCCTCCCAGGCAATCGGCATGGAGACGGCGGCACCGGGCCGCGCCCGCGTCGAATAGGGCGCAACCGCCGTGGCGCCGCGCTGGTTGCGCAGATAATCGATCAGGATCTTGCCATGGCGCTTGGCCTTGGTGATGGTCGAGACGAAACGATCCGGACTGTCGGCGGCCATGGCGTCGGCAAGGGCCTTGGCGAAGGCCTTGATCTTCGGCCAACTGGCTTTCGGCTTGAGGGGAGCGACCACATGCAGCCCCTTGCCGCCCGATGTCTTCACGAAGGCGGCAAGCCCGGCTTGTTCGAGGCGCTCCTTCACCTGTTCAGCCGCTGCGATCACCTCGCTCCAGGCGACATCATCGCCCGGATCGAGATCCATGGTGATCATGTCCGGCCGCTCCCAGTCGGCGAGCGTCGACCCCCAGGGGTGGATCTCCAGGACGGCCGCTTGGACCAGGCCGATCAGGCCGTCGAGATCCTCGATCGCGATCAGGGGCTCGCCATCCCCGTCCTTGGGATCGCTCACCTGAAGGATGTGTTCGTTCACACCCTTCCAGGCATGCTTCTGGAAGAAGCGCGGCCCGTCGATGCCATCAGGGCAGCGCAACAGGGCGAGGGGCCGGCCGACGACGAAGGGCGCCATGACGCGCCACACCTCGGCATAATAATCGGCGAGTCCTTCCTTCGTCACGCCTTGCTGGGGCCAATAGAGCCGGTCCGGATGGGTGAGCTTCACGGTACGGCGCGGTGCTGCAGCCATGGTTCCTGCCTTTTTCCTGGTCTCCCTGACGACCTCTCTCGCCGGCTTGTCCTCACGAAGGCCGCGAAAGGCAGCATGGCGCAGATGACGATCGGCCGTCCAGGCCCGGAATTCCACCTCCGCCACCAATTCCGGACGCGTGAAGCGCACCTGCCGGCCTTCCTCGGCCGTGAGCGGCCGGCCGAACGGGCTTTGCTTGATACGCATGCCCTCCAGCCGCCGGAACAGGTCTTCGGCGACCGATCGGGTGAAACCGGTGCCGACACGGCCGACCGGCTCCAGCTCGTCGCCCTGATAGACGCCGAGGACGAGCGATCCGACCGCCGTTCGGGACGTGGTGGACGGGACATAGCCGCCGACCACGAGTTCCTGGCGTGCCGAGCATTTGGACTTCACCCAACTCCGGCCGCGCCCCGACTGGTAGGGGGCGGAGCGAAGCTTGGAGACGACGCCTTCGAGGCTCAGCCGGCAGGCATGGCGCAGCACCATGGCACCGCTTTCCTCGAAATGATCGGAAAAGCGAATTTCCTTTGTGGCCTGAGCCAGCAATTGCTGCAGGAGCGCCTTGCGCCGAATGAGTGGCAGGGCCCGGAGATCATGGCCGTCGAGATAGAGGAGATCGAAGCCGTAATAGACAAAGCGGTCAGAGCGGCCTTCGCTCAGATCCGCCTGAAGGGTGGAAAAATCCGAAGCGCCCATGCCTGTCTCGACCACCAGTTCGCCGTCGAGGAGTGCCGAACGTGCCGGCAAGGCCTGCAACGCCGCGCGCACCGGTCCGCCGAACTTTTCGGTCCAATCGAGCCCGCTGCGGGTCAGAAGCGTCACTCGCTTTGCCTCGATGCGCGCCTGGAGGCGGTAGCCATCGAATTTGATCTCGTGCACCCAATCGGAACCTGCCGGCGCCTTGGCGACCAGCGTCGCGAGTGTCGGCTCGACGAAATCCGGCATCGGCGCCTTCCTGGCGCCTTTGATCGAGGCCGGATCGGAGACGGCGCCAGGCTCCTGTCGCCCCTCCGATGGTTGGGCTCGCCTGCGTTTGGGCGCGATCCTGCCGGTCCTCGATGACCAGCCCGGCTCTTCGCCAGCGACCTCTGCAACCTGGCGGCCCGTCTTTACCGATTCCGGCCGCTCCTCGAGGATGTCGGGAGCGTCCGGCGGGCGAGCGGCCTCGTCATCGCCCTTGATCAGCAGCCAGTTCTCGCGCTTTTCACGCGGCTTGCCGCGCATGCGGATCAGATGCCAGTGGCCAGTGAGTTTCTCGCCCTTCAGCTCGAATCCCAGATGTCCCTTGTCATAGCCCCGACGCGGATCCCCGATCGGCTGCCAGGTCCCGCGATCCCAGACGATCACCGTGCCGCCACCATATTCTCCCTTGGGGATGGTTCCCTCGAAATCTCCATAGTCGAGCGGATGGTCCTCGACATGCACGGCAAGGCGCTTCTCGCCGGGAACCAGGCTGGGACCCCGGGTTACCGCCCAGCTCTTGAGCACGCCGTCCATTTCGAGCCGGAAATCATAATGCAGCCGCCTGGCGTCGTGCTTCTGGATCACGAAGCTGTTGCCGCGCCTGCGCCCGGCGCGTCCCTTCGGTTCGGGCGTCACCTTGAAATCGCGTTTGTTGTGATAGGGCTCGAGCGCGCTCATGTCAGCTCGCCTTGCGTCGAGCGGTGCGGGTCCTGCTCGCACGCGTCTTGCGCGCTGCGGTCTTGCGGGCGACCTTGGCCGGCGCCGAGGACCGCTGAGCCGTTTTGCCCTCAACCAGCCCGGCGCTCTCCCGCAACACGGCCATCAGATCGACCACCTTCTCGCGCACGGGCTCCCTGCGGATAGGAACCGGTTTTCCCTCGATCTTGGCCTTGACCAGGTCGGCGAGAGCCTCTTCATAGCGATCCTCGAATTTCGATGGATCGAACCAGCCCGACTTGGTTCGAATGATATGCTCGGCCAGATCCAGCATCTCGCCTTTGATGGTGAGGTCCGGCACCTCGTCGAACACCTCTTCGGCCGCACGCACCTCATAGTCGAAATTGAGTGTGGTCGCGATCAGGCCGGGTCCCTGCGCCCGGATCAACACCGTCCGAACCCGCCGAAACAACACGGTTCGGGCCAGCGCCGCGACTTGCCGGTCCCTCATGCCGTCGCGGATCACGGCATAGACTTCCGCAGCCTCGCTGTTGGCGGGCGCAAGATAATAGGGATTGTCGAAATAGATATCATCGATCTCCCGGCACCGGATAAAGGCGTCGACGGCAAGCGTCTTGTCGCTTTCGGGGACAGCCGAGGCGATTTCCTCGGGCTCCAGCACCACATAGTCCCCGGGCGCGGTCTCATAGCCCTTGACCTGTTCCTCCCGGGGCACGGTCTTGCCGGTCTCGCCATCGATGAAGATGCGATGGACGCGATGGCCGGTTGCACGGTTGAGCGTGTGGAACACGATGCGATCGGAGGCCGATGCGGCCGTATAGAGCGCAACCGGACACGTGACCTCGGCGATTTTCAAGAACCCCTTCCAGTTCGCTCGTGGTGCCATGGATCCGCCTCCGGGCTCGACGATGAACGTCGCGAGAAGCTTTGAGCCGGTGCCCGCGACCGTTTCTCAAACCGGGCGTCGGCACTATTGTTCCGGCAGGCCATCGATGTCGGCATCAACGCCAAAGGCAGCCCCCTGCGACGAAGCCAAGGGGCCTGCCTATTGGACATATGTCCAGATCATGTAGGCAACGAAACAGGCCAGGGCCGCACCTGCCATTCCCAGGATCAGGACGTAGAGAACCCGCCATCCCGCCGGCCCCTGCCGAACGGTATCGGTCGTGATGTTCTGCGTCTCTCGCCCATCGGGCGGTGCCGGCTGGACATTGTCCTTTTCGACCGTGGGGGTCATGTCGGCCTCCTTTTCTCGATCTGCCTGCGCCCCCAACTTCTTTCCTGACGATACGTTCCTGTTCCGGCCGTGCCGGAACCATCCGATCCCGCTCGGGTTGTTGAGCAGGAGATATGATATGGACACCCAGCCCTGGAGCCGCCCGGTCCAGTTTGGAACCGAGGGCGGAGACATCAGGATCCTGACTTCGACGGAAGAGGCATCCTACTATCTGCAGAACGACTGGCCTGCCGACATCGGGCCGAAGTTCATCGAAGCCCAGCGCACCTGCCTGGATGTTCTGGCAGGCATCGGAGGCCCCGACGATGCCCGGGCCGCCTTCCTCGAGGCTTGCAAGGAAGCCGAAATCGACGTCGTGCCTTGAGGGGAGGACTCATTTCTTCGCCCGCAGCTGGCGGAGCGGTCCTGCGGCTGCAAGCAAAACGCATGGCGGCCGCAGTTAGCTCGCCTGTCTGTAGTCATCCTCGCCCATTTCACAGCTCAGGCGGGCCCTCGCCCGGTTGAGCCTGCTCTTGACCGTGCCTACGGCACAGCCACAGATCCCCGCCGCGCTTTCGTAGGATTCTCCCAGAACCACGATCAGGGCGATGATCTCCTTGTATTTGTCGGGCAGGCACTGGAACGCCCGGCCGACCTCGCCGATCCTGACATTCCATTCCTGTTCGCCCGGCATCGCCGCACTGTCGAACAGCGTGTCGTCACCACGCAGCACTTCACGGCTCCGCTTCTTGGCCTTCGTGCAATAGCTGTTGCGCATGATCGTGAAGAGCCAGGACTTCAAACGGGTTCCCGGTTCGAACTGATCGATATTGGCGAGAGCCTTGAGAAGCGTTTCCTGAACCAGATCGTCGGCATCGGCGGGTTCCTGACAGAAGGTGCGCGCAAAGGCCCGCAAGGCTGGGATCAGCTTTACGATGTCGGCCCGCTCAGCATTCTCGGTCACGTGATTATCCTGCAAAGGAAATCCCCTTCGTTTGACGGCTGAAATGATGGGATGTCCTGGGTCAACGCGAAGATAACGGTGGTTGTTCCGTCGCCGGGTCGAACTTCGTGATGAATCTCCGCTCTTCGTCGGCAGTCTGGAACAGCATGGGCCGATGCAGGTTTGGTCGACACCAGCTGTGTCCGTCAACGGAGGCTGCATGCGCCACGCAGATATTCGCATCGGCATATCGGGCTGGGCCTATCCGCCCTGGCGCGGCGACTTCTATCCGGAAGGACTACGCCAGCACCATGTTCCGGACGATCGAGGTCAACAGCACTTTCTATCGTCTGCAGAGCCCGGCGACCTTCGGGCGATGGTTCGACCAGACCCCGGTGGATTTCACCTTCGCCGTCAAGGCCCCCCGCTTCATCACCCATGTCAAGCGACTGCGCGATATTTCGGCGCCGCTCGCCAACTTCTTCGCGTCCGGGGTCTTGCGGCTAGGGCACAAGCTGGGGCCGATCCTCTGGCAATTGCCGCCCAATTTCCGGTTCGATACGGATCTGCTCGCTGACTTCCTGAGACGCCTACCTCGGAACACCACCGCTGCCTTGCATATCGCCAGGCAGCATGACGACAAACTTCGCACCGAACCCTGGCTGAAAACCGCCGGCGAACAGCCGATACGGCATGCTCTCGAAATCAGGCATGAAAGCTTCCTCGTCGGCGATTTCATCACCCTGCTGCGCGAGGCCGATATGGCGCTGGTCTGCGCCGACAGTGTCGATTGGCCGCTCGTCATGGACGCTACCTCGGACTTCACCTATTGCCGGCTGCACGGATCGAAGAAACTCTATCGCAGTGCCTACGGCGCCAAGGCGATCGATCTCTGGGCAAAGCGGGCCAAGGCATGGACCCAGGGCAGGAAGCCAGTCGAAAGCCGGTTCATCGGCCCGGCCAGGGACATATCAGGACGGCGCGATGTCTTCGTCTTCTTCGACAATACCGACAAGTTGCAGGCGCCCCATGACGCCCAGGCCTTGATGGAGCGGCTAGGGCAGCCGGTCAGGCGCCTCACTTCCGCGGCTTGAGGCCCAGCCGGGCCGCGTCTACCCGAAAGGAACAGGCCATGACATTTCATATCGCACAACTGGGCCCCGGCTCGAACGAGCGGATCGTGCGTGAAAAAAGCTATGCAACGCTTCAGGAAGCTCGCGGCCTGCGCGGCTATTGGTGGTGCCGGGATAGACGGGGACGGACGCGCTTCATCTATGTCGTGAATTGACGCGTTCACTACCCATGGCGCCGCTCCAGGACATGGAATGCCCCGGCTCACACGAAGGGCGAGCCGGGGCGTTGGTTTTACTGCCACTTCTGGCTGGCGTACCAGGAGTCGATCTCTGAGCGAACTCTGTCCTTGGTGAGCCCATAACGCTCCTGGAGCTTGCCTTCGAGCTGGTCGCGCCGACCCGCGATGACATCCAGGTCATCGTCGGTAAGCTTACCCCATTGCTCCTTCACCTGTCCCTTGAGCTGCTTCCAGTTTCCTTCCACGCGGTTCCAGTCCATGTCGTCCTCCTGTTTGAGACCGCTACCGAACTCTCCAGGAGCCGAAATGTTCTGTCGCCCGGCTATGTCGTGCTGCGGGTATTGAAGGCTGGAGGATCGCTAGCGGGAAAGGATTCATCCGCCGCCTCATCAACCTCATCCCAATGCCGGGGAGGATAGCGCATCGCCTCGGTTCCGGCGTGGCGCTCCCCACCCAATCCGCGCCTAGCCTTCTCATCCAGGGCCAGTTCCCGAGCAATGCGAGCCTCCCGTTCCGCCCGCAAACGGCGATTTTCGTCCAGCAGCTTGGCGATGGTGAACGCAGCTGCAAGCGACGCCAGAAGACGAAGACCGGACATGCCATCCTCCTCAAACGGGAAAGTCGCTGGCTGAGCTGAGCCGGTATCGACCTATGGCAAGCCTTGCCCACCGTCGATTGTCGGCATTCGCCAACCCTCACCAGGAGCGATCGAGATACCTCAATATTTTTGATTCATAAATCAGAAATATATCAGTAACCAATAAATTCATGGAACCGATCTCGGCACATACGAGTTATATGACGCCAATATAAAGGAGATTTCCATGCTATACACAATTCTCCTCATCATACTTATACTTGCTCTGGTTGGCACTTTGCCAACATGGCCTTATTCCGCCGGTTGGGGGTATTGGCCCAGCGGCGGCCTTGGCCTTGTCGTCGTCATTGTGCTTCTACTCGTCCTGCTCGGTCGAATATGAAGCTATCGAGGCTGGGAAGACGGCGGTGCCCGCTTGCGTCTCGTGCCGCCTTCTTCTGCATTGCCTTGCCCGGAAGCCGATCTGTCGACCGCCTCGGCCGCACGTGCCAGCGTGACGCCACGCCGGATGGAATCTGCCAAACTCTCGGCATTTCCCCGGCCACCGGGGCCTAGCGTGCGGATTTCACGCCGGGATTCGGCCGCATAGGGAGCCATGCCGGTTCCGTCTTGCCTGGATCTCATGGGATCGCTCCTCCGCGCATTACGACCTGAGCCGCGCCATGGCGCGGCGTTCCTCTCCGAACCTTCGATGCCCGCAGGGGTTCCCGGCGCGCCAGATGGTTTGATCGATTCCCAACCTTCGGAACCCGTTCATTCTGCCGTTGCCCTGCCGCAGGGAGGAACCCGTGCCAAAATTGAAGATCGTCTCGCCCGATCAACTCGAGCTGCGCCGACGCCGCTGCGGGCGCGGATTTTCCTATGTCGACGCGGCGGGGGAACGCATCACCGATAAGACAGCCCTGGCCCGATTTCGTGCTCTTGCCATTCCGCCGGCCTATTCGCAGGTGCGCATTGCATCGGACGAGCGGGCTCATATCCAGGCGATCGGCCGAGACGAAGCCGGCCGGCTGCAATATCGCTATCATCCCGAATGGGAACGCAGGCGAGAAAACCGCAAAACCCTGAACATGATGAAGCTCGTGCGGACGCTTCCCAGGATCCGGGCGGCCATCCGCCGCGACCTCGCCTCCCCGAAGCTGGACCGGAACAAGGCGGTCGCCTGTGCCGTCGCCTTGATCGACAGCACGCATATCCGGGTCGGCGGCGAAGCCTATGCGCGGGACAATGGCAGCCATGGTGCGGCCACCCTGCTCAAACGGCACGTCACCATCACGGCAAGCCGGGTGGAACTGCGTTTCCGTGGCAAGGGCGGCAAACCCATCCGTCGCAGGGCGGAGGATGCCGCCCTCGCCCGTGCTCTCGCCCGCTTGCGTACCCTGTCCGGTCCCAGGCTGTTTCAGTTCGTGGATGCGGAAGGGGCCCGCCACACGATTGAAGCCGACGACATCAATGCCTATCTACGCAGCATCTCCGGCATTGATGTCACAGCCAAGGATCTGCGCCTGCTGGGCGCCAGCAAATGGGCCGTCCAGGAGCTGGCCGCCCTAACCCCGGCCCGCAGCATGGCCGGCCGGAAACGCCAGATTGCCGCCGTCATGCGGCAGGTTTCGTATCACCTCGTCAACACGCCGGCCGTCGTCCGCAAGAGTTATGTGCCGGCGCTGATCATCGACTCCTTCAAGACGGGCCGGCTGCACACAGCCTTCATGAAGGCCCGCTCGAGCGGCTATCGGCGCCGCGCCGAGGCGGCGCTGGGTCTTCTGGCACCGAAGGAACCGACGGTCTGATCAGATCCCGCGCGCGCTTGTGCCGGCCTTCCTGGATTTCCTCGACGATCTTCGCCACGAAGGCTGGAATGTCCTGCGGTCCGCGACTTGTCACGATGCCGTTGTCGGCGACGACGTCCCGATCGATCCATTGGCCGCCGGCATTTTCGACATCCCTTCGGATGGATTGGTAGGACGTCACGTCGCGCCCTCGAATGGCATCGGCCTGGACCAGAAGCCAAGGGGCATGGCAGATTGCGCCGACAACCTTGCCGGTGTCGATAAAATTGCGGACGGTCTCGATGGTCGCATCATCTGTCCTGAGCTTGTCGGGGTTCATCACGCCGCCGGGCAGGACGAGAGCATCATAATCATCCGGCCGGGCCTCTCCTATCTTGAGATCCGCTTCGACTGTTTCTCCCCAATCGGTTCTGTTCCACCCACGGATGGGCAGGCCGTCGGGCGTTGCAAGGTCGACCTCGGCCCCGTTGCTGCGCAGCTGATGGCGCGGCTCGACCAGTTCCGATTGTTCGAAGCCGTGCGTGGCGATCATGAGTATCCTGGCGTGCCTGATATCGGGCATGGAAACCTCCTGTCGGCGGGCTTGTCCATGCTCATCGAACCCCCGATGCCGGCACCGGTTCCTCCTTCCCTCCCATCGACGGCAAGCCATGGCGGCCGTCACGCCGAGGAGGCTCGGGAACCCGGGGCGGCCGTACCGGTTAGGAAGGCCAGCACAAAGGAGGCTCATGATGCCCCGTGGAGACAAGTCGAAATACACCGACAAGCAGGAACGCAAGGCAGATCATATCGCCGAAGGCTATGAGGCGCGCGGCGTATCCGAAAAGGAGGCCGAAAGGCGCGCCTGGGCCACTGTCAACAAGGATGATGGTGGCGGCAAGAAACCAGGTGGTTCGGGACGCGGAAAATCCACCACCCATCCGGCATCCCACAAGGGCGGCAAACTCGGTGGTGAGGCTTCCGCCTCGCGCCCGGCAGCCGCGCGCTCCGCTTCAGCCAAGAAGGCAGCCGCCACGCGCAAACGCCACGAAGCCCACAATGCCTGAGGTGATGTCTGCAGCATGAGGGAGGAAACCATGGCCCGAAAGCCAAAGCGGACGGAGAGGGAGCACGACCAGCCCTACGCCACCGAGCGAGAGGAATATCGGTTCGACAAGGTGAAACCGCCGACCGATCCGCAGGAAAGGCGAGCCCACAGCAAGCCCGGCGGAGGCGTCAAGCGCCCGCCGGACAAAGGGCCTCCTCCACGCAGATCAGACGATCCGGATCGATGACGGCGCGGCAAGCTCGAACGGGTGCCGGCACCCACCCTCCAACTGAGGCGGAAACCTCAGCTTCGGATCGCGAGGAGATCGCCACGCTCGCTGATATCCGGCGACTCGCCGGCGGCTGCCGGCGCTGTGATCTCTACGAGCACGCCACCCAGGTCGTAACGGGAGAAGGCAGCGAGCACGCCCGCCTGGTTCTGGTCGGTGAGCAGCCGGGCGATCAGGAGGACCTGCAGGGGCGCCCCTTTGTCGGGCCGGCCGGCCGATTGCTGGATCGATGCCTCAAGGAAGCGGAATTGGACCGCGACGAGTGCTACGTCACCAACGCCGTCAAGCATTTCAAATTCGAACGCCGCGGCAAGCGCCGGATCCACGAAAGGCCTAATGCCGGCGAGGTGCAGGCCTGCAAATGGTGGCTCGACAGGGAACTGAAAATCCTCAAGCCCCGATTGGTGGTGGCCCTGGGAGCAACGGCCGTCCTGGCCCTGCTCGGGCGCGCCGTCGGCGTGATGAAGCAGCGCGGCCAGGTTCTGTCCGGCCCGGACGGGCTCCAGGTTCTCGTAACCGTTCATCCCAGCTATCTGCAGCGTATCCCGGACTCGGGTGCCGCCGAACGCGCGCGCACCGCCTTCATCGAGGATCTGCGCAAGATCCACACGGTCCTCGGGGAATAGCTATCGACGCGAAGTTGGACCAGCCGGATTTGCGTTTGCCGAAACAATCTCGCGACAATCTCGCATTATGCGCGGGAACAAGGCTCCCGCAGCCGGCTTAGGAATGCGACTGGCGACGCGATGCCTGCCGCGGCCTGTGTGGCTAACCCGTCAACCTGGTAGAAGCCTTGCGGCTAACCATGCCTCGCTCCCCGGATCGCAAACTCGCAGGAGAAGACCAGGCACAGGGTACCAGTCGTCGATGATGGAGGTAACAATGATGCAACCGGAGAGAAAATCCCTCGACTTCGCCGAGCATCGCCAGGCTTATGACGGCTTCATACGTCTCACACTGATCGTTATCTTCCTGCTGCTCTCCCATGTTGTCGCGCTTGCCGTGGGGGGAGTGGCCCATTTGTGGGTTCTGGCCTGCCTCGAACTGGGGCTGTCGATCCTGGCCGCCGTGATCGGGGCTGCAGTCCCCGGCCTGGATTGGAAACCCGGAGCCGCCGTGCTGGCCTTTTGCCTTCTCACTCTGGCGATTGCCACCGGCTGAGCCTGCTCGCCGGGGCTACGAGGAACAGATGGGCAAGGTCAAGGCTGCTCTCGACGAATCCCGCACTCTGATGCTCGGGGCTCAGATCCTGCTCGGCTTTCAATTGCAGGCTCCTTTCCAGAACGCCTTCGAGCATCTGACGCCCGGTGAAAAGACCATCGAGGTCGTCGTGCTCTGCATCATGGTGCTGGTTCTGGGTCTGCTTGTCTGTCCCAGTGCGCACCACCGCGTCGTACACCGGGGACATGCTGCCCCGAGTGTTGAAGGGATAGTCAAATGGGCCATGGCTGCGACCCTGCTGCCCTTCGCGGTGGCGCTGGGGCTGGACCTCTACATCGCCGGAAACCGCGTCGCCGGCTTCACGACCGGCGTGGCGACGGCGGTGGCTGGAACCATCCTTGCATTGGGCTTCTGGTACGGCCTGCCGCTCCTTCACGACCGGCAACAGCGAGTACAAGCCATGCCGATCGCCAAGGAGCCCCCTATCGCTACCAAGGTGGAGCACGTCCTCACGGAGGCGCGCGTGGTCCTGCCCGGTGCGCAGGCGCTGCTGGGTTTTCAGCTGGCCATCATCCTGACCGACGGCTTTGAGCATCTCCCGCCATCCGCCAAGCTCGTGCACGGCTTGGCGCTTGGCCTGGTGGCGCTCTCCACCGTCCTGCTGATGGCGCCGGCGGCCTATCACCGGCTGGGCTACCAGGGGCAGGACACCGAAGGGTTTCATGCGGTGGCGAGCCGGCTCGTCCTGGCCGCGACCGTCCTTCTCGCTCTCGGCCTCTGCGCGGACATCCATGTCGTCGTGCAGAAGATCACCCTGAGCGGCGGGCTCGCCAACCTGCTTGCCGGCCTCTCGGCCATGTTACTGCTGGGGCTGTGGTATGTCCTGCCTCTCTGGCATCGCCACAGGCAGCTGGACAACGCGCAACCAGAGGGTATCCAGGCACGCGACCAAGGCCCGCGGGTTGGACCTGGCTCTCACGACCTTCCGATGTGAATGACGCAGGTGTGGAGCAGGATTTCCCGTGCGATCTGCGGCCAGTCATTGGGATGCAGTTCGTGGCCACCGCCCTCGATGGCGACCAGGCGGGCACCCTTCACGGCCGCCGCCATGGCTTCAGCATGCGCGATCGGAAATACCGGGTCGGCCGTGCCATGCAGGATCAAGGTGGGAACCTGGATATCGGCGGCCTTGGCCTGAACAGGTGATGGCGCCGCCACCGCCAAATGATTCCGCAGGCTGGAAAAGGACGGCGAGAGGCCCAGATCCCTGTCGATCAGCTGCCGGGCCGCATCGGCATCGTGCGGGTGGCGCCTGCCGGCAACCGCTTCGGCATCGCGGACCAAAAAATCAGCCACCTGGTTTTTGTCGTTCCAATCGAGATGGTGGAGCGTGGCCATGTGCTGCCTGTATTCCTCGCTAGGCGGCGGCAACCACTCGACGCCGAGCGGCGTGGAGCTGACGACGGTGAGCGTCTTGACCCGATGCGGCCTGATGAGGGCTGCCAATTGGGCGATGACGCCTCCCATCGACATGCCGACCAGATGGCCTGCCTGGAGGTTGTAACCGCTGAGCACGGCCATGGCGTCCTTGGCCATGTCTCCAAGCGCATACCTGGCCGTTTCGGGCACATAGGCTGTGGACGCACCGGTATCCCGGTTGTCGTAGCGGATGACATAGCGCCCGCCCGAGGAAAGCAACTCCACGAAGTCTTCCGGCCACCAGAGCATCGAGGCGAACGCACCTGCGATCAGAAGGATCGGCGGATCGTCGAGATTGCCGAAGGCCTGCGTCCGGATCCTCACGCCCTCGCCATCAATGATCCGCTCTTCCATCGCGCTAGTGTCCTCGTTGGTGAGGCTCTTGCGCCGAGTGGGCATCCCAGCGGGGGAAACCGCGCACAATGACAGCACCCCACCCCGCAGGGGTTCGGCATAGTCCTCAGCCGTGGCTCCGCCGGCGCATGCGCCCTATCGAGTGGCGCCGGACATCGGATCGAGATGCAGCTCGACCTTGGCCTTGTCGGTGGTCATATAGGTGACCTCATAATAGCCACTCTGGCTCCATTCGATCTCCGAAATATAGGCAAAACCATCCCGGGCTTCGACCTTGGCGATGATCTGCGACAATTTCAGGCTGCCCTGCGGAGGTAGAGCGGTGCTGGTGGTCTGGGCACTGGCCACGCCAGCAAGAAGCAGAAGGCCGGCAAGGGCCCCGACTATTCTTCCCATTGCGCATCCCTCATGTTCCGAATGCGCAAGAAGAACCCAACAGAAGGCTTTAGGTTCCGCAAGAGGCCACACAGCCGGGATTCAGGCGGCGACGCGGCTCAGATCCATTCTCAGTTCGATAACCAGCCCCTCGGGATGCCATTGGCGTGAAAATCCGCCGAATTGGCTCGCAGCCAGCCGCACGAGATGGCTGCCGAAACCTTCCGCATCCGATGGCTGCACCTTTGGTCCGCCGATCTCACGCCAGACGATCACAGCATCACCGTCCTGTCGCCGGCATTCGATCGCCACCCGGCCTGTCGACGTCGAGAAGCTGCCATATTTGGCAGCATTCGTCGCGAACTCATGCAGGAGAAGGGCAACAGGTGTCACCACATTTTCCGCAAGTTCGATGTCGAGCCCTTCAACCGTAAACCGCCTGCGCTCCCCCTGTGCTCCTTCCACATAGGGAGCCAGGATCGCCTCGATCAGCGCGTGCAACGTCGCCGTTTTCCTGAAGCCGCTATCGGCCGTTCCGGAAGCCAGGGTCAGGGCATGCGCCCTGGACAGCGCCCCCAAGCGATCGGCGACGATCGAGGCAAGCATCGCCGGCGTGTCGGCGGAACCCACACTCAGATTGACGATGCTGGTAGCAAGGGCGAACAGGTTCTTCACCCGGTGGTTCATCTCATGCAGGAGGAGTTGCTGCTGCTCCTGGGCCCGGCGCCGCTCGGTGATGTCGCGCGCGATCTTGGACGCCCCGATGATCACGCCCTCGGCATCCTTGATCGGCGAGACACTCAGCGAGATATCGACAAGGCTGCCATCCTTGCGCCGGCGGATCGTCTCGTAATGGTCGATCCGTTCACCCGCCCGGATCCGCGCCAATATGGCCGGTTCCTCATTATGCCGATCAGGTGGGATCAGCATCATCACGGATCGGCCGATCGCCTCGGAGGCGGCATAGCCGAAAAGCTGCTCGGCACCGGCATTCCAGCTGGTGATGATTCCTTCGAGACTCTTGGAAATGATGGCATCGCCGGAAGATTCCACCAGCGCCGCGAGGCGGCGGGCGGTCTGGTCGTTGTGATGGCGCTCGACCGCAAAGCCCAGTTGGCGGGCAACGATCAGTATCGTTTCACGCTCCTCGTCGGTGAACGGACGGGGGGTGTCGTAATAGAGCACGAACTCGCCGGCCACGCCGTGGCTGACCATGATCGGAATGAAGACCAGTGCGCCGATGCCCTCGTGCCGGGTCAGGGGTGCAAGGTCCGGCGGCAGATCGGCCTGGCCGATATCACCTATATAGATCGCCGCCGGTTCCTCGCCGTCCGGCCGCCATGGCGAATGCCCCTCGGCGCCGGCTCGATATTGTTCGGTAAGTCGTCGCCAGGCCGCAAAACGCAGAACACCCTTGCCGTCGAACCGCAGGATCGCTGCCCGCGTGCAGCCCAGCATGTCGCTGATGACGTCCAAGGCCGCGTCGTAGATTTGTTCGAGAGTGCGCGCGCGATAAAGAAGATCGGTGAAGTGGAACAACGCATTTTGCTGGCGCATCCGATGCGCGAGCGGCGCCTGTTCATCCAGCTCCGGATCTGCCACGCCGGAGACGAGCGCCGGCCTACCGCTCGGCTCCTTCTTGGTTTTCAACGCCGACACAGCCCTGATTGCTTCAAAGACTCGGACCTATTGCCTGAAATGCGCCGTACGCCCGAAGCGCGGAGAAATATCACGGTCACAATAGCCAAGCCGTTTGGATAAAGACAATCCAAAACTCGGTCGGCCAAATCGCCGGCCGCATCGGCAGAGGCCGAGACTGCCTTCATCGGTATGACAGCCGAAGCGAGGGAGGACCCTATCCGGGCCCGGCCTGTTCACGACGTGGTCTCACCGGCATTGCTGCGATTCCTGCCTTTGGGCGCACCGGTCTGATCCTTCGGCGTTTCGCCATGTTTGAGCTTCTCCGCCTCTTCGTTCCGCCCATTGTCGTTCGGGCGTCCCAGCGGCTCCTTCGTCCTGGTCTTTTTCTCGGGCATCGTGCTCCACTCCGTTGCGGTATGGACTTCCCGAACGGTCCGGTGACAACTCGGTTCCAACGCCAGACGCCAGCCGGCATCACCGCGCTGAGGCCTTGCCCTCGTCCTTCCTCCTGTTGGTAAAGCGCGCATTGCCCAGCCCCGTGCCGATGGTCAAGATGCCCCAACGCTTGACGTCGCCCATGCGAGGCACCTCCGACAGGCCCTGCACCACCGCATCATTGTGCAGAACGACGTGGGTCGCCTGCCCGCCGATCTTGGGTACGAATTTGAGCAAGGCCGCCGGCAGGTTGAAATTGGCGCCTTCCCAGTTGGCACCCGGCAGGTTCTGGCCTCCGCGCGCGATGGAACCGTCGGGCCTGATGGCGCCCGGACAGCCCACGCCGATCACCGGGGTGAGCCTGATCTTGTTCTTCTCCGCGCGCGAGCGCAGGTCCTGCAGCATCTCGCCGAGGCGACCTATCGCCGCCGTCCGCGCCGGCTCGTCATCGGCATGACGCCAGATCACGAGCTTTTCCACTTTGGCCCGACCGAGATCGGCCTGCTTGTCCACCTGGCTCAACACGATCCCGGCGCGGATGTTGCGCCCGCCGATATCCACCGCCAGCATGCCGTCGTGATTGGCCAGCACATAAGGCGGCAGCAGATGCAGGCTGCCGATCAGCCCCGCTTCGTCGGGGTGATGGGTGATCGGCACCACTTCCACCTTGACCCCTTCTCCGCTGAGCAGGGCCTGGGTCCGTGCAATCGCCAGCCGTCCCACACGACTTTCCCGAAAACCTCCGCCGATGACGATCCGCTCGGTGCGCTGCCAGGAGGCGGTTCGCAGGAAACGGCGGATGACGCCGGAAAGAGACCGCGCAAACTCCTCCAGCGCGCCGTGCACCAGCGCGGCGGCGTTCAGATCGTCGCCGGTCAACATTTCGTCGATCTGCTTGCGCTTGATTTCCTCGGTGGCTTCCTCGCCCAGGGGATCGTTGCCGGCCTTGCGGTAGAGCAGGCGCAATTCCTCCAGCTTTTCGAGAAAGGCGCCCGTATTGGCCTTGTCGCCGACAAAACCCTCCTTGTCGCGCAGGCCGATATTATAGCCGTCGACGTGGACGGACGGCAGCACCTCGCCACCATGATTGAGAAATTGCCACCCCGCCTGCTCGTTCATTCCCGAACCCGCCGATCCCCTGCGAACACTGCTGCTGGCGACAACCATTCGTACCGCCGAAGGTTCCGCCAAGACCTGCCACGAGGTCCACCGGTATTCCAGCGGCCCGCAAAAATGGCTCGCGGCCGTTGGAACCCTCTTCCACGGGTGTCGTTCGGTAGGCGAACAGGCATCGCAACGGGCCGTAAGCCATCGAGACCGACACGATGGGCCCGCGGCTCGCCTGTTTGCAACCGATCCGACAGGGAGATCGACGATGCCTCAAGCATCCTATCGCATCACGAGCAGTACCGATGGCTGGGTCATCGAGCATGACGGCAAGCGCGGCGGCGGTTATGAACTGCCGGAAGCGGCTTTCGAAACCGCGGTCGCTGCGGCCTCCCTGGATCTCAAGGAACGCCGGGACGTCACCATATCCGTGCAATTCCTCGAAGGCCCCGAAGATACCGAAGCCCTGGCGAGCGGATCCGAACCTGCGCGCCAGCGCGCCGAATTCGACAGCCCCGTCGGCAAGGCGAGGTGACGCCGCCGGGCGTTCAAAGGCAAAGGAGGATGTGATGATTATCAGGCAAGCCATGACGGCCGAAGTTTGTGTCGCCACGCCGGACGAGACGATCCAGAAGGCAGCCCAGCTCATGCTGGGCCTCGATATCGGCATGATTCCTGTTGCTCACGAAGACCGGCTGGTGGGCATGATCACGGATCGCGATATTGCCGTGCGCGGCGTCGCCGCAGGCCGAAGCGCGGATACGCCGGTTCGCGATGTCATGACAGAGGATGTCAAATATTGTTTCGATGACGAGGAGATAGAAGATGTTCTTGATAATCTGGGCGAGATCCAGGTCCGCAGGCTTCCCGTCGTCAATCGCGACAAGCGCCTGGTCGGCATCGTCTCTCTGAGCGATCTCGCCCGCTCCAGAGCGCCCGACAAGGCAGGAGCCGCCCTCGGTGAAATTGCCCGGCCAGGCGGCGAGCACAGCCAGGCAACGTTCTAGATTTTCCTTCTCGCTTCCCTGCCGTCGGCTTCCCCAAGCCGGCGGCGCATCAGGAGATTCCTCATACGCTCCGTCCAGGCAGCTGCACCATTTTCGAATTGTCTTCTTCGTCGGGGCACAGGAATCTGAGCGAATCCCTGCTGGTCACGCGGAAGGAAAGTACCATGACCAAGACCGAGATTCCCGCCGACGCCATCCTCCAGGGCCAAACGATCCTGGTCGCCGACGACGAAATCATCATCGCTCTCGATATCGAAGACATGCTGGTATCAGCCGGAGCCCGGGTTGCCGGCCCCTGCCTGACCCTGGCCTCCGCTTTGGAGACCGCCAGCCTGCAACCCCTCACGGCGGCTGTTCTGGATATCAGCCTCGGCAGGGACACGAGCGAGCCAGTCGTCGACCTGCTCGCAGCGCGCAACATTCCCATCGCCTTCTGCACGGGCAAAGTGCTTCCCGAGACCTTGCGGCAGAAGGTTCCCGAAGCGCCGGTTCTGGTCAAACCAGTTCAGCATCAGATCTTGCTCGAAACCCTTGCGCGCCTGACCAGGGAGTAGCGATCTTCCCTATTGGCCCGCAGACATCGCAAACCGCCCCAATCGCGGCAGGGAACATGTGCAAGTTTGCATCGTTACACAGAAGTGCCGGGTGAGATGAAAGCGGAGTGACAATCCGTTCGAGCGTGAAGATTCACCGGGACGGAAGATACAGCATCCGCATTCAACCGAGCCGGCTCAAAACGAGTGACGATTCATGCAGCAACTCCAGGGCATGCGTCTCCTTATCGTCGAGGACGAGATATTGCTCGCAGGCGATCTGGCTGACTATTTCGAAGAGAAGGGGGCGGTAATCCTCGGACCGGCGTCGACGATCGAGGCTGCGCAATGCCATGTGAACTCGGCCAACGCAGCCATTCTCGACGTCAACATCAATGGCAAGATGGTCTTTCCGATCGCTGACCGCCTGCTCGCATTGGGCATCCCTTTCGTCTTCTTCAGCAGCTACGACGAAGACGTCATTCCCACCCATCTCAGGCATGTCGACAATGTTCGCAAGTCGGGTGGCCGTCACGCCCTGCTTGAAACCCTGTTCGTGGCACACCGCAGGACGCAGGACGACATCAAGGACATTGACGGGGACCCGAGCGCCGACATCGCGGGGCTTCTCCCCGAACTCAGGCTCAGGGCCCGCCACTATCTTGACGGCAGGGCCGCTGCTGACCGACTGGTCGAGCAAACGCTGCTGGCCGCCATCGATCTTGCAGACCGCAAGCCGCCGGACCGCGATACACTCCCATGGCTTTGTGACCTCATGGACAGGACCTTCAAGGCCGTCGGCCGCCAGTTGCTCGACTGAATGGTGCGCCCGAGTTTCTCTCGCAATTTTCCTACCCGACCCTGCCGTCCACGAACACGGCGGAACCGGATCGGACGAAGACGCGTTGATGTTTCATGGTCAACTGCATCGGAAGAAAATATGAGCCGCAACATCCTCTTACTGCTGATTGTCGCAATCGTGGCGGTAGCCGGCATTGGCGCCTATATCTACCATGAGCAGAATAAGAATACTGTGCAGATTACCATCGGAAACCAGGGCGTAAAAATTAAGGGGCCGTCCGACTGAGCCACTGACACTGGCGCATCAGCGTTTGCCTTCCGTCTGCCCTTGATGCGGTCTGCTCCCCTGGAACACCGCCTCTCCTGGAACATTGTAGTGCGAGGGTGGTTAGCAAGGCCATAGCAATTCCCCGCCCCCGCCGCATGCGCGGGCAATAAATGGGACAGGACCTTTGCAAGTGACTTCCCGGCACAAACCTCCTAGTCTGTCGGCGGGCGGGCGAGGAAAATGCGTCTTGATCTTCCTTGGCGCGTGCAGATTGCCTCCGACCAACGGCGAGACGAGCAGTTCAGTGGACAACGATCAGAAAAGCGACAAGGCCAGATCCGCAGACAAGGAAGTGGCGCGCATTCTGGCCCGAGTCGAGCGCGAACCCATTCCCCAGCGCCTGCTTGAACTTGCCTTCAAGCTCCAAAAGGCCCTGAGAGACGCCAAGAAGGCCGACTAGAGACCGGGAAATCCGCTCGCCCTCCCCTCTCCCCCTGAAGTGCAGAGCTCAAGCCTCGACCATCCTGTCTATCCCCTGGCTAAAAATCACCCGACGAGCCTCCTTCATGCAATGGCCTTCCAGCGGCCAGAATGTGGTCGGATTGATATGGCAGTATAGCAAGACAGCTTGTGAGTCCCGGCCCATGGAATGGGATCCGCGCCTTGAGGGTGGCAACGGCGTTATGACCTTCCCAGGTCGTCGGCAGACATCCGATTGGTCGCCTTTACGGTGGCTGCAGCATGGGAGTTCTTCCAATGAAGCTGTCGCCCACGCACATCACGCGAACACTGAATCAGATCAGGGCCGAACCCGTCGCCGAAAACCATCCCGTATACAGCCAGTTCGCCCGACTGTTCGGGGAGCATACATTCTTTGTCGATGATGAGGGGCTCAACATCGTCGAGCCGATGGTGTCGGACAAGGATGGCGCCCAGAAGATGGAGGTGGCCCGGCTGGTGAGACTGGCCCATTGGCGCGACGAATATCATTCCAGCCTGGTGCCGCAACTGCCGCAAGAGACCGATACCGTGGTCATGCTGAGCAAGGCGGCCTGACGCGAAGCGTCTCGGCCGCGAGCCGGCGAGATAAGCGCGGCGCGGATTTCTCAATAGGCCGGCGCAGCAGGCCGACGTCATCCGCACCGCTGTTTACACTCGACTACTTGCGAAGCGTAGCCTTCGCATTTCAGGGAAGAGGTGTGCAATGTATGGCAAAGTTTCCCTGTTACTGAGCGGCATCGCAATGGGCGCGGCAACCGCATTCGCTGTCACGCATTCCGACCTGCTCGGCCACGCCAACGCCTCTGCCAGCGATGCCTATCGAGAGCTCAATCGCTTTGGTGACGTCTATGAACAGGTACGCTCCAGCTATGTGACCGAGCCCGACGACGCCAAGCTCGTCGCCGCTGCCATCAGCGGCATGGTCTCCGGCCTCGATCCGCACTCACGCTATGTCGATGCCGCTGGTTTCCAGGACATGCAGGCCCAGACTTCCGGAGCATTTTCGGGAATTGGCCTCGAGGTAACCCTGGAGGGTGATCGGCTCAAGGTCGTTTCCGCCATCGACGACACGCCTGCAGCAAAGGCTGGCCTTCTGTCCGGCGACATGATCACGGCCATCGACGGCAAGTCCACGCAGGGCATGCCCCTGCAGCAAGCCAGCCGGAAGATGCGGGGGCCGGAGAACAGCACGGTCACGCTCACGGTGCGCCGTGGGGGCGATGCACAGCCCGTGGACGTCAAGCTTGTCCGCGATACCATCAAGCTGTCTTCCGTGCGCGCCAGGAAGATCGGCGGCGACATCGCCTATATCCGTATTGCCCAATTCAGCGGGAATACGTTCGACGACTTCCTCAAGGCCATGATGGAGGCTGGGGTGGACAAGGGAGGCCGCAACCTTGCCGGTTTCGTCATCGACCTGCGCAACAATCCTGGCGGCCTGCTAAGCCAGGCCGTCGAGGTGGCGGGTGCCCTGATCGGGCGGGGCGAAATCGTCTCCACGCGCGGACGAGGTCCCGACGATTCTCTGCGCTATAGCGCGACGGGAGGCGGGCTCGTCCATACCAAGCCCATCATCGTGCTCGTCAATGGAGGTTCGGCCTCCGCTGCCGAGATCGTGGCAGGCGCATGGCAGGACCATCGCCGCGCGACGATTTTGGGCACGCGCTCCTTCGGCAAGGGATCGGTTCAGACCGTCTTTCCGCTTGGCGACAACGGCGCCCTGGTCCTGACGACTGCCCGCTACTACACGCCGTCGGGCCGATCCATCCAGGCCAAGGGCATCGATCCGGAAATCGTGGTGAAGCAGACCCTTCCAGCCAATCCGAACAAGCAGGATGCCGTTGGCGGCGAAGCCGGCCTCAAGGGTCATCTCGATAACCAAGGCGATACCGAGCAGGGCGGCTCGTCTGCCTATGTTCCCGACGACGAGAAGGAGGATATGCAGCTCAATGCCGCGGTTGAATTGCTCCATGGCGTCCGCAAGGACCCATCCTTTCCAGCCGGCGGAGCGGCACGCCGCTGACCGTTCGGGACAGGGTGTCGATCCCACAAAATTGCCACCCGAGCGGCAAACGATCGAACCCTTTCCGTGCGAGGCTTACCTGTGATGATCCCTGACCACATCGCGGAAAGGAGACATCATGCGCAAGCTCATGTCCGCAACATTCGCAGCGATCGTCCTGGCTTCGGGCATTGCCACTGGCTTGGCCCAGCCCGCGACCAACCCGGCGGATACACCCAACGACGGCGTTATCGAGCATGCTCCCGGGGAGATCCGGGCCGTCACGGTGTCAACCCTCGACGAACTCTCGATTCCGCAGCGGATCGCGGCCAAACAGCAGATTGCCGAAACAGGCCCGAGCGAACTGCAGCATATGAGACAGGTCATCGCCGATACGCCCCGCCTGCAAGCCGCACTCGAAGACTATGGATCGGCGCCATCCTCGGTGATCGCGATGACGTTCGATGACACGGACGAGGTCACGCTGGTCATCGCCTCGTAAACCGTCCCGGCCCCTTGATTTGGCAAGGCGCGCTCAAGATCCTGCAATTCCCTCGGACGGCAGGATCTTGAGATTGCCGGCCTTTGACTTGCCGGTCTTGGAATCGACCACCAGTTCATAGCCCATTCTCTGGCCCTCACGCACCGTACTGATGCCGCTGCGTTCGAGTTCCCTGATATGCACGAAAGCATCGACGCTGCCGTCATCGGGCGCGATGAAGCCATAGCCCTTGTCGTAATTGAACCATTTCAGGCTGCCGGTGATCATTTCCAATCCCTCCATGGCGGGAACGCCACATCAAATTTGAACGCAAGCCGAGGACATTCGTTCCGATCCGCGTGCGGACGGGCCAGCGATCGATTGGTGGACAAGCCAGGGATGCCGAGAAGCACCGCATGGAACGATCTGGCTCAAACCGGGTTGGGAAGATGCGAGGCACGGAACGCCAGACGTTCAGGCTTCGTTCGGCCGACCCAAGCGTTGGTCGCGGCGGCTCGGCTCCTACAGATCGACCCGAGATCCCCCGGGTCGGGCCGTTCGGCCATCATTCATGTGGTAGGGATCGGCCAATGGATCGGAATCTTCGATACAAAGGAGAATTCGAACGATGATCCGAAAATTGAAATCAGGAGAATACCGCATCTACTCGCGAAAGGCGGATCCCAAGACGGGCAAGAGGCGCAATCTCGGGACGTTTCAATCGAAAGAAGCCGCCCAGAAGCACGAACGCGAGATCCAGTATTTCAAGCGGCACTGAGGCTGGGCGGCCAACGGAATCCATTCGCACCGGCCTGTTCTTCCAGCGCTGCTCGATGGCCACATGAGCCGCCGGCCGCGTTCATTCACGCTCCCTACACTCAAATCGTATATGCCGGACAGAACCTCGGCCTAAGCAGAACCTTCGCTGCCTCGCCGGCATCGGCAGAGCGATCGTCGCCCGTCACGGAGAGGGCAAGCCCCTCGTCCTCGCCAGTCGATCTTGCCGACGCCCATTGACCATGTCGGGCCTAGGCAACGGTGAGAACACCCAGCAGCACCAGCAGGAACACGATCAGGGCGATTCCGATCAACACCCGGGCTCCCGTCGCGGCCGCTCCTGCGAGCGCTGGCATTCCCAACAGGCTCGCCGCAGCGGCAATGATCAACAGAATGAGGATCCAGTGAAGCATGGTGGCACCTCCTTGATGTGGCGCTATCGAACCTTGACGGCCGGCCTTTGTTCCCGCGCCCGGCGACGAGACCGGACCAATCCTGACAGCTGACTTGAGTTCAACCGATCGAATGCTGACGGGATTTGCACATCCAAGTATTTCAGCTCGGAAATACTCTCCCACCCCAGATGGGGCTCCGATTTGCCTGCTCTCCTCGATCAGAAACCATCCCTGACACTCCAGACGCGTGACCTCGCAAATTCGAAAGCGGAACGATCCGCC
The DNA here is from genome assembly GCF_034424805.1 of Labrys sedimenti. Classification (NCBI taxonomy): domain Bacteria; kingdom Pseudomonadati; phylum Pseudomonadota; class Alphaproteobacteria; order Hyphomicrobiales; family Xanthobacteraceae; genus Labrys; species Labrys sedimenti. The sequence goes on along the minus strand of NZ_JAXOUF010000019.1, from coordinate 48,248 downwards.
GGCTGCGCAGTTTTTGCATTGTTGCAACCAGGGATAACGATCATGGCTGATTTGCTTAGAATATTTGCGGCGGCCGGTATGGCGATCTCCGTCGCAGCCTGCGCGAGTGACAATCCGGGCGATCGCGCCGCTGGCGGAGCGGTTATAGGCGGCGTCGGTGGCGCAGCCGTGGGTGCTGCCGTCTCGAACCGGCATCCCGGCCGCGGTGCGCTTATCGGTGGTGCCATCGGTGCCGTCGGAGGGGCGGCGGTGGGCGCCGCTACGACACCGCCCAGCGGCGGCCGCGCATGCGCACGGATCGGGTATGATGAGTATGGCAACCGTGTATGCACGGCCTATTACTGATGCCGTGGTCCGGAGCTGCTCCCAGCGCCGGATTGCGACGCGTCCAGCCACCGCGCGCCGTGCCCCGTGCTCCGGCCGGATTGGAAGGTCTCGATCACGAGCCATTTCCCGGATGCGCGCCGGCAGATCGTCTGGCCTCGATGCCGATCAATAGCGTGCATTCCGGTAACGTTGAAAGACGCAACAGTCTGGGTCGCAAAGCATTGCTTCGACGATTCTTGGCATTGATCTACAGGAGAGTTACGGCACAGGCCGGCCCGCATGAGAGCCCGCATACCTCCCCGAATGCTCAAATGCCGCCGACCCTGGTCGGGTTCATCATCTGGGTCTCGGGCCGGCACCAGATCTGGATCGCCCTGTGCGCCATTTTGCTGTTCGTTGCGGATACCGTGCCGCTCGAGATGCAGCGGCGCCTGGTCAACGCCGCCGTGAAGGGCGGAGATATCCATAACGTGCTGATACTGGCGATGATATTCGCCGCCCTGACGTTTCTGCAGGGCCTGATCAAGATCGGCCTCAATCTCTATCGCAATTGGATCGGCGAGTCGGCCGTGCGATGGCTCCGAAACGAGATCTCACATGTTGCGCAGCGTCCCGACTCCAAACTGCCCTCGGGCAAGGCCGGCGGCGTCGAAATCGCCATGGTCGTCGCCGAAGTCGATCCGATCGGCGGCTTTGTCGGCGCGAGCCTTTCAGACCCGATCCTCCAGATCGGCATCTTGCTGTCGGTGTTCGGCTATCTCATCTATCTCCAGCCATTGATGGCCCTCGTCGGCGTGCTTGTGTTTCTGCCGCAATGTTTCCTCGTCCCGCTGATGCAGGGGGCGATCAACCGGCGGGTGGGGGCTCGCATCTGGGTGCTGCGCAAGATCAGCGTGATGCTGGTCGACACGCTCCAACGCGACGAAACGACCAATCATTCCCAATCCAGGCGCGTCGACCAGGTATTCCGCCTGAACATGAGCATCTTCAGGCTCAAATTCGTGCTCAGCTTCACGATGAACTGGCTCAACTCCCTGGGGACGGCGGTCATCCTGGGAATTGGCGGCTACTTCGTCGTTCAGGGTCGGACGGAGATCGGAACCGTCGTCGCCTTCGTCGCCGGGCTTGCAAAGATCAACGATCCCTGGAGTGACCTGGTGAACTGGTATCGCGATTATCGGGTGATCCAGGCCCGCTATCACCTGATTGCCAGTGCGTTGCGCAATGCCGGCACAAAAGCAGACAGTCTCAAGCGGCCGAGCTCTCTTTCGCAACCGCAGGAATGATGGCCACGCATCCGAATAATGAGGCCGGTCTTCCTGGCCAACGAGCCATTCGACAGCCCGCACCGGAACCATCGCCCTCCCCTCGTGTTTCTCGCAAGGAGGTAGGAGATGACATCTACAACGTTCACCCATCCGATCAATATCGACGGCATCACCATCGGCGACGCAAGCGAGGCCGCCGACTATCTGCTCAACAATTGGCCCGTCGACAGCGGCGAGCGGTATGACTTCGCCAAGCGCGTCTGCCTCGAGGCAATCGAAGGCAGGCGCGATCCCGAAGACGCCAGGGCGGCTTTCCTGCTCGCCGCGGAGGAAGCCGGGGTGATCCTCACATGATCACGCCCTTCCATCGGAACGAAATGTCCCCGCCGCAGTTCGGTTAACCGGAGGGTCGACATGTACAACCGCGCTTGGCAGCGCCCGGTCGAGCTCCAGACCTATATTGGTGATTACCGCATAGTCGGCTCGACGGATGAAGCTGTCATCTTTCTGCTCAAGCATTGGCCCATCGATTCCAATGGCGAACCGGCTGCAGGACGTCAGGGGTTCCTGGAGGCCCTTGAAGGAGCGGAGGCCGAAGATGCCCGGGCCGTGTTCATCGAGGCCTGTCTGCAACTTGAAATGCACGTGGTCGGATGATCGGAGAGGAAAAGCCGAGGCCACGGCTGCAGGAACCGTCGTGCACTGGCGATGTTTGGGTTTCGGAGGTGTGCCATGGCCATGAAAATCTGGAGCAGCCCCGTGAAATTCGAGATCGGCACAGGTCAGTTCCGAGTGGTTGCCTCATGCGAGGAAGCCTCCGACTTCCTGCTGAATCATTGGCCAACCGAAGGCGGAGACAAACATCTGCTTGCCAGACGCGCTTGTCTCGATGCCTTGGCCGGATCGCTCCCGGCCGATCACGCCCGCAGGGCTTTTATCGAAGCCTGTGAAGAATCCGGCATGCATGTCATGCAATGAGGGAGAGTACGATGCCCGATCCGAAAGAACCGAAGCCTGGGACTCCAGCTCCGACGGAAAGCCCTCCGCCCATGCCGGAGCCAAACCCGAAACCCCCGAATGAAGTGCCCATCGTGCCGCCGCCGCCGGGGAACACACCGATCGCGCCGGATGTACCCAACCCGCCGGAGATGCCCCCTCTGGTCGATCCCAACCAGGTATGACCGAAAGCGCCCCTGACCGGGCCTGCAAGGAAGACGATATGCGCGTAATGCCGTGAAGGAGGTTCGGATGGCCTATTCGAAGCACCGGAAACCACTCGAAGATCCGCCCAGCGGGACCAGGAAGAAAGGCCGCGACGTCGAGGAGGTTTCGCCAGACGAAACACCGATCGTACGACCAAAGGTCGACTATCCTGCACAGGCAGACGATAGACCTGTCCTGGATCCTCCTCCGCGCCCCGCCAAGAGAAGGAAGGGTGGAGCTGATCGGATGCATGTTCTCTGACAGCGGTCCGACGCGCCGGGATCATGCCGACGCCATTTCGAAGGCAGCGGGTAGCTTCCTGTCTTCTGCCCGCTGCCTTCGAAACCAGGCCGGATGAAAGCCTCCCGGATCTGAGCGGCTCGGCCGCCGAGGTCGGTGTGATCGACATTGGCCGAGCCGCCTCGACTGATCTCACCATCAGCCGAACGATACGCCGAATGCTTTCGCATCGGTCGTCTCGCACCTTCCAAACAGGTGTCTCGATTGTTTGTTCCCTGCTCGTGCAACGGCCCGGCTCTCGGACCTGGGGGAAGGTCGGCAACGAGGAACCGGACCGCCGGACTCTACACTGCGAGGCCGGTCATTGGGCGATACAAGGCATCCACGACCTCGCTCCTTCCAAACCATGACGGACCACGACTGTTCCCGCAAAAATGGATGAAACACACGGCCCGGCGGAGCTTTCTCCAGGGGGAACGCTGGCTGGGCCGCCTCGTCGGCAATACCCCATCGCCGAGCAGCCCGATTGGCTCTGGAGCCGACGGCCTCAGTCCAGCGGCATTGTCGATCGAACCGTCCAGGCCCCTTTATATTCGAGACTTCCATTCTCATCCAACGTCGCTGCGACAGGGGTCAGCACCAGCTGGGCGCCAGCCGCGGCAACCGCCACTTCTTCTGCGGTGTGAGCGAGAATACGACCGATCAGTGGCTCTCCGACCCCTGGCACCAGCGTTATCGGAGCACCCTCGTAGAAGTCAGGCTGGCTATGGCCAGGGGCGGGGGAGAATGTAACGATGCTCCCTACCGCAAGAGGCTCGGGAATGTCGGAAACCATGGGTGCTGTTCCTTCAGGTGCCGCGAAAGTCTTCAAGCGATACCGCTGCGAGTAGTATGGTTCCTGCTGCATTGCACTCAGGCCGAGTCCTCAAACTCGGGCCGCGTCATCAACGCGTCGAAGTGTTCGACGTCGAAGACCTGAGGTGTCTTGCCGGGATCCCGAACAGCCGAAAAGTCCGTGAACTGGTCCGGGTGGGCCCTGGCCCGCCGATACCGCATCACGGCTTCCTTCAAGCTGATGTCATGGCCTTCGAAACTGACGATTTCTTCAGGATCGTAATCAAATATCGAGGTCATCGTGCTGCCCTCCCGAGTAATCGAACCCGCGAACGGCACGAAAGATCCAGTCGCGACATTCATCTGCAGCCATGCCACGCGAAACTTTCAGCGTCGCCGCTGGTTCCAGGAAACGACGCGATCGGGAATGCTCCATGTCAAAGGCCGATTGCCCGCCGCCGCGGGCGACCTATCGTTTGCAACTGAACGCCTGCTTCAATTTTGCTGCGGTCGAAGCCATAGCCGCCTATCTCGCCCAATTGGGCGTGAGCCACGTCTATGCCTCCCCGTTCCTGAAAGCGAGGCCGGGGAGCAGCCATGGCTACGATATCGTCGATCACTCGGCCCTCAATCCTGATCTCGGGACGAAGGAGGATTTCGATCTGATGACGCGGGCCCTACGTGCCAACGGCCTGGGCCTGATCCTCGATTTCGTCCCCAACCATATGGGCGTTAACGGTGCCGACAATCCCTATTGGCTCGACGTGCTCGAATGGGGCCAGGAGTCGGCCTATGCCGGCTGGTTCGACATCGACTGGCAGCCCGAGCCTTCGCATCTCAGGGGCAAGGTACTGGTCCCCGTTCTCGGCGACCAGTACGGCGCAGTGCTTGCCGGCGGCGGTCTTGAGCTATGCTTCGATGCCGCGGCCGGGGAGATCGCCATCTGGGCTCACGGCGCCCACAAGCTTCCCATCCATCCCGGACATTATGGCCGCGTCCTTGGGAGCGACCACGCCGAGCTCGAAAAACTGAGCGATGCCTTCTCCCATCTGGAAGGGTTCCACCCGCATGAACAGCGCAGGGCCGGACAACTCAAGGCCGATCTCGCCGCTTTGGTCGCAGCAGAGCCAGAGGTGGCGCAGGCCGTCGCGGAGCGTCTGGCGCATTTCGCCGGCATGGCCGGAGAGCTGGAAAGCTGGAAACGGCTCGACCGGCTGATCGCCGACCAGCATTGGCGCGTAGCCCATTTCCGTGTGGCCGCCGACGATATCAATTACCGCCGCTTCTTCAATATCAGCGATCTTGCCGGCTTGCGCATCGAACATGAGGAGTTGTTCGACCACGCCCATCGCCTAGTCTTCGAGTTGATCGCCGAGGGTGTGCTGGACGGATTGCGCATCGACCATATCGATGGCCTGCTGGATCCGAAGACATATTGCCGGCGCTTGCGCAAAAAAGCGCCGCGGCCAATCTACCTGGTCGTCGAGAAGATCCTCGCAGAAAGCGAGGAACTACGCGAGGATTGGCACGCCGACGGTACGACCGGCTACGAATTCGCCAACCTCCTCACCAATCTGCTGGTCGACCCGAACGGCCAGGCACAGCTCGATGAACTCTATCGCCGCTTTTCCGGCGAGCGGCGCAGCTTCAAGGCGATCAGCCGCGAGTGCAAGCTGGCCATCATGGAAGACGAAATGGCCGGCGAGCTCGGCGGACTGGCTCGCGAAGCAGCCCGCATCGCGCGCTCCAATCCGCGCACCGCCGATTTTACCCGCAATGTCCTGCAGCGTGCCCTTAGGGAAATCGTCGCCGGGTTTCGGGTCTATCGAACCTATGTCTCTACGGAGGGTGCCAGCCCTGCCGACATCCAGGAGCTCGAAACGGCCTTCACCCAGGCCCGGCGCTCAGGGCGTGGGATAGACCATTCGGTGTTCGACTTCCTGTTTTCGCTGCTCAGCGGCAAAGCCGTCGCACGGCCCGGCAGCGGCTTCAGCCGGCAGGACGTCCTGCGTTTTGCCATGCGGTTCCAGCAATATACCGGGCCGATCATGGCCAAGGGGGTCGAGGATACCGCCTTCTATCGCTACAACCGCTTCATTGCCGCCAACGAGGTCGGCGGTCATCCCGGCCGTCTCGGCGCAGGCGTCGAGGCTTTCCATGCCGCCAATCTCGCCCGCCATGCAGGCGCCCTGCTTGCGACGTCGACGCATGACACCAAACGCGGCGAAGATTGCCGCGCACGCCTTGCCGTTCTCAGCGAGATCCCCACGGACTTCGCCGAGGCCACCGCCCGCTGGCGTGCCATGCTGGGGGGAAGTGAGGCCGGGCCTGATGGCAACGACCTCTTCCTGTTCTTCCAGTTGCTCGTCGGCGCCTGGCCCACGGACCTCGTACCTGCCGACCTCGAGCCGTTGGAGCGGTTCCGGGAACGCATCCAGCTGGCCATGCTCAAATCGGCACGCGAGGCCAAGGTTCACACCAATTGGCCCGCCCCCGACGAGAGCTACGAAAAATCCCTGCACGACTCGATTGCGGCCGCTTTCGCAAATCGGGAATTCCTTGCCGATTTCATCGGTTTCGAAAAGCGCATCATCGAACTCGGTGCGGCCAACAGCCTTACGCAAACCGTGCTGAAATTCACCGTTCCCGGCGTGCCCGATATCTACCAGGGCGCCGAGGCCTACGATTTCAGCCTGGTCGATCCGGACAACCGCCGCCCCGTCGACTGGGCCTGGCGCAAAGAGAGCCTGGACAAGTCTCGGCCAATCGCGCGAGACACCCTTCTCGACGGGAGCGCCAAATTGGCCGCCATCGCCAAGCTGCTCGAGTTGCGCCGCCGGCACGAAGCCTTGTTTGCCGCAGGAGACTATCGGCCGATCGAGATGGCAAGCGATCGCTTCATCGCCTTCGCGCGGCAGCATGGCGACTGCGCCCTGGTCGTCGTGGCCGCCCGGTTTCCCGGCCGCGGTCCCATCGATGGCTTTCTACCCCTCGCCCATCATTGCCCCGTCTATGCCGATATCCTGTCCGGACGCCAGATCACCCCCGGCAAGGAAGGCATCGATCTTGCGATCTTGCTGGCAGAGCTGCCCGCCGCCGTCCTGGTGCCGCAGACACCGCCCGCAATCCGGCACTCGCAGCCATGATCATGCCGCCAGCCCGCTACGAACCACGCTTCGGCCCCGTTCTGCGCGACGGCAAGGTGTTGTTTCGCCTTTGGGCGCCCAGGCAGCGCCGGGTCGGCTTGCAGTTAGGACAGAAAACCTATTCGATGCAGGACCACGGCGGCTGGCATTGCCTGCCGGTGGCCGCCGACTTTGGAGCTCGATATCGCTTCGTGTTGGAGGACGGCATGGGGGTGCCGGATCCAGCCAGCCGCTTCCAGCCCGAGGACGTCCATGGTCCGAGCGAGCTGGTCGACCCGGCCGCCTATCGCTGGCGCAACACGGACTGGCAGGGACGCGCCTGGCACGAAACGGTGCTTTACGAACTTCATATCGGGACCTTCACGCCGGAAGGAACCTTCGCCGGCGCGGCGCGGCGGCTCGGCTATCTCAAGGAGCTGGGAGTGACCGCCATCCAGCTCATGCCGGTGGCCGATTTTCCAGGCAAACGCAACTGGGGCTATGACGGCGTCCTTCCCTTCGCGCCGGACGCAGCCTATGGCCGGCCGGAGCAACTGAAGGCCTTCATCGACGAAGCGCATGGCCTCGGCCTCTCGGTGCTGCTCGATGTCGTCTATAATCACTATGGCGCCGAGGGTAATTATCTGCCGCTCTATGCTCCCGTCTTTACCGAACGCCACCGGACGCCATGGGGTCCCGCCGTCAACTATGATGACGAGGGATCGGCGGAAATCCGGGCCTTCACCACCGAGAACGTGCTCTATTGGCTGAAGGAGTTCCGCCTCGATGGATTGCGTTTCGATGCCGTGCACGAGATACGCGACGCTGGGGAACGCCATCTCCTTGCCGAGATCCGCGCCGCGGTCGGCGCCGTTATCGACGATCGCCCTGTCCATCTCGTGCTGGAGAACGAGGAAAACAGCGCCGAATGGCTCGCCCGGCAAGCGGATGGAACACCGGCTTTCACCGCGCAATGGAATGACGATGTCCATCACGCCCTGCATGTGGCCGTAACCGGCGAGGATGCCGGATATTACCGGGATTATGCCCACCGGCCTGAATTGCTCGGCCGCGCCTTGGCGCAGGGCTTTGCCTTCCAGGGCGAGACGATGGCCTATCGCGGCAGCAGCCGCGGGCAACCCTCGGCTCATTTGCCGCCGGATGCCTTCGTCGTCTTCCTGCAGAACCATGACCAGATCGGCAATCGCGCTTTGGGAGACCGTATCCATCACCATCATCCGCTCCAGGCCGTCCGGGCCGCTGCGGCGGCCTATCTCCTGGCCCCGCAAATTCCCATGGTGTTCCAGGGTGAGGAGTGGGCCGCCTCTACGCCTTTCACATTCTTCTGCGACGTGGAGGGCGAGCTGGCCGATGCCGTGCGCAAGGGACGGCGCGAGGAATTTTCGCGCTTTCCCGATTATGCCGATCCGCAGGCGCGCGAAGCCATCCCCGATCCCGTCAGTGAACAGACCTTCCGCTCGGCCAAATTGCTGTGGCTGGAGCGGGAGAGGTCTCTGCATGCAGAAATGCTGGACTGGTACCGGCGGATCCTATCGGTTCGAGCCATGAAGATCGTGCCGCTCATGCCGACCTTCCTGCAGGCCGGTCGATACAAGGTCGGCGAGAATGGGATCGTCTGCGTCGATTGGCGCAGCACGAGCAAAGCGGTACTCCGCCTCGCTCTCAACCTCAGCGACACGCCGAAACCGGTGGAGACAGCCATAGAGGGCCAGCCGGTCTGGACGGAAGGTCAATGGGAGGGCGCAACGCTCGGCGCCTGGACTACGATTTGGACGCTTGAAACGCCGAAGGGGCCGTCGGCATAGTGTATCTCGACGGAGCCAGCAGCGCCCCCAACGCAGCCGGGAGGCAATTCCTCCCACATCGCCCCGATCTCATGTAGGATGCACGTCTCAAGCCTATCGAGGCTGCATCCCGAGGGCTTGGATCGGCGCTCATGTGCCAGCACGGCGATGCTCAGATGGCGAAGCTATCCCCTGCCCAGATCCGTGCACTGGCCGCGCTCGAGGCGGGTGTCGAAGTCACGATGACGCCTGGGGGCGTGCCGATCGGACAAATGCCCGAAGGCGTTCGGTCGCAGCGGACCCTTTGGCGCCTGCGCATCCTGGGCTTCGTAGCCATCAAACCCCGGCCATCGGCCAATTACTGGGAGATCACCGAGGCCGGCAGAACGGCGCTGCAGGCGGAGAGGTAGCACAACGGGCGGGCCCTATCGTCCCCAGATCACTTCGACCGCCACCGCCTGCCATTTTCGGGCGTGACCAAACAGGCCCAGAAATCTGCTCCAGACGGCGGCGGGGCTTTTGGGGATGAAGAAGGCATCTCCGAGCAAGGGTTACAATGAGCGAGACGAACGTCAGGAACTATCCCTGCGCTCATCGGTTGACTCCTTGTCGACTTTAGACAGCCCAACTCGCCCGCTGCCTGATAGGCAGGCGGGCTATTCTTTTCCAAGAGGAGAAAGCGCAGAGGGCGCTCGCGAACGCGAGAAGCGACATGCAGTGGGCATCGGGCCCACGGTCCTAGTACAGGGCCTGCTAACCCAAAAGGAGCAGGACCGGTGAAACCGATTTTCTGCATTTTCGAACGCAGCTTCGATCGCCACCAGATTGAGGTGAACGTGAATCTCATCCTGTATCTGGAAGGCAATGACGACGGCACGACCACCATGTATTTCAGGAGAGACGAATTCGTGGTCGTCAGGGGTACCCTCACGGAGACCCGCAGGCACATCGAAACATGCGCGTCGAGAACTCCGTCGGCGGATGTCGCGGCCTGAAAACAAGGAACGATACCGCCGGCAAGAAGCCCGCATGAGTCCCCCGCTCCCATTTGCCCGCTCGCTGCCCTGTGCACAGCGGGCAATTTTTTAACCGTGGAGTTTCAGGCGATCTTGATCCCGAAAACACCATTGCTAAATTTCCGCACTGGAAGAGCCATCGTTGCGCTCGCTTTTGTGTGGGATGGTAGGAATGGACACGGTGCAGGAGACGACTGGCCCTGAAGGGGCGGAGGCCTCAATCCCGATATTCTGCACATTCGAACGAAGTTTCGATCGACACCCGATCGAAGTGAATGTGACCCGCATCTGCTATATCGAAGGCAATGAGTGCGACAGTTCGACTCTGTACTTCGACAGGGAGCACTTCGTGGTCGTCCATGGCAGTGCCGAGCAAATCCGGGCTCGGATCGAAACCCAGGTCTCGCAGTCTCAGATCTAGCTCCGATAGGCGAGAGCGACCGCCCTGTTCCTAGCGGAAACCGGCGATGAGATATTGGAGCCGTCATCAGCATCGAGGGCGATGCTCAACTCAGCAACGAGGCTCCGGCCTGAGGCCGGCGCCCATGAAGCTGCATCGTGCAAGCGCAACCGGTTTGCCGATCAGGCGGCCTTCTTGTTGACGCCTGCCAGCGAGAGCTTGGTGAGAAGCTGATCGGTCTTGATCTCTTCCTGGAGCGTCTGATCGAGGAGTTTTGCAATATCCTGCATGCCCAACTGCTGGGCCCAGGTCTTCAGCGTGCCATAGCGCGAGATCTCATAATGTTCGACGGCTTGCGCAGCTGCGGTGAGACCGGCGTCCAGCGCCGGAGCGCCTTTGAACTCCTCCATAACCTCCTTGCCTTCGTCGATAATGCCGAGGATCGCATCACAGGTTTTTCCCCGTGCAGGCTTTCCGAGTTGCTCGAAAATATCCTGCAGACGATCGACATGTCCCTCGGTTTCCTCCCGATGGGTCTCGAAGGCCTTCTTCAGCTCCGGCGTCTGGGCCTCCCGCGCCATCTTGGGCAAAGCGCGCAAGATCTGCTTTTCAGCATAGTAGATGTCCTTCAGCGTCTCGACGAACAGGTCCTGCAATTCCTTTGCCATTGGTTCCTCCTGAGGCAATCCGAGCCGACCGCGCGGCACCGACCAGAACTGCGATGCCTGCAATGCGTTCCACGCAAAAATACTGCCGCCAGCCTCCCCATCGGCGGGCCGTTGCAGGAACGGACGGGGCCGCTGGCGGAACCGAAGGCCTCGGAGCGAGTTCATAGGCTGGCATAGCGATGGGATCGCGCCATATCGATCCAGCGCCGGGTTGACGTGCAGCCTTCCATATCGGCGCCCGACACTGCCAGAGCAACAACAAGAACATTCAGCAGCAAGGCGAAACAATGAGCGGGACAGAGGGGGACCTCGATCCAAGAGCTGAACGCAGCCCGGCTGTCGAGCCAAGCAAGCCTCGCATACTCAAAGTTCTCGGCCCGGGTCTAATCACCGGCGCGTCCGACGACGATCCCAGTGGAATTGCGACTTATTCGCAGGTGGGTGCGCAATTCGCGTATGGCGTGAGCTGGACCTTGCTGTTTTCCTATCCCCTCATGAGTGCCATCCAGATGATCAGCGCCCGTCTCGGCAGGACCACGGGACGAGGCATAGCCGGTAATCTGCGCAAATATTATCCCAATTGGCTGGTCTATATGGGCGTTTGCCTGCTGGTGACCGCCAACGTCATCAATATCGGGGCCGATATCGGCGCGATGGGTGACGCCGTCAAACTCGTCATCGGGGGCCCGGCCCTCATCTATGTCGTGCTCTTCGGAGCCGGATGCGCAATCGCGCAAGTGTTCCTGCAATACAAGAAATATGTCCGTATTCTCAAATGGCTCAGTCTGGCCCTGCTAAGCTATGTCGCCACACTTTTCATCGTCAAGATCGACTGGACGGCTCTGGCCAAGGGTTTTTTTACACCGCATATCGAGTTTTCCTCCGACTATCTCATGGCGATTGTCGCGATCTTCGGCACCACCATCAGCCCGTATCTCTTCTTCTGGCAGGCCTCGCAGGAAGTGGAAGACCTGAAGGAAAAGCCCAAGCGCGAGCCTTTGAAGGATAATCCGGAACAAGCCAAGGACGCCGATGAACGGATTGAATGGGATACGCTGGTGGGCATGGGCGTTTCCAACGTCATCGCGCTGTCGATCATGGTGACGGCGGCCGCCACGCTCAATGTGCATCACGTCACCGACATTGGAAGTTCAGCACAGGCGGCCGAGGCTCTGGAGCCCGTGGCAGGCAAATTTGCGGAGCTCCTGTTCGTGATCGGCATTGTGGGGACGGGGCTGCTGGCCGTGCCGGTGCTTGCCGGATCGGCCGCCTACGGGCTCGGCGAAGCGCTACGCTGGCCCACCGGCCTGGCCCGCAAGCCCAAGGACGCCAAGGCCTTCTATGCCACGATAGCGATCGCGACCATGCTTGGCGTGGCCTTGAATTTCGCCCCGATCAACCCGATCCAGGCCCTTTTTTGGAGCGCTGTGGTGAACGGCGTCGTCGCTGTTCCGATCATGGTCGTCATGATGCTGATGTCGACAGACGAGAAAATCATGGGCAGCCAGGTGATTGGCGGCTGGCTGCGGGGCCTCGGCTGGCTCTCCACGGGCGTCATGGCGCTATGCGCCGCGGGAATGGGCGCGTCCGTCTTCTTGAACTAGCCGTATCGTCGAAAAGCCGTTGCCTCGGCCAGGGACCCCATTGCACTTCCGTCTACCGCACCGACGACGGCCCGGTCGTGGCACCGGTAACGGGGCCCGTAGCTGCGATATCGGCCGGGCGCTTGGGCAGGAGGGGGATACGCGGGCGCCACGCCCCTATCCTACTTCGCCTCGATCGCCGAGTTGACGAAACAACATTTAACAAGATCAAGCTTCATTCCGTGACGCGGCCGGCCTACCGTCTTCCTTGTTTCCGTCGCGCCCGGCGGAAGCAATCGCCAGCGGTATTCACAGTCTGCTGGCGAAGCCCGGCCGTCGCTCCATTCGATCGAGCGGCCGGGCTCCTTCAGGCCGTTCGGTTACCGTGGAATGTCGAGATGATCTGCGGCAGATGGTCGGCAGGGAACTGGCTCGCCTGGGCCGGATCAACGCCGAACTTCTCCGCCAATGACGCGACCATGGGCGAACCCAGGGCCTGGGAAATCTGGTCGGCCGTGACCGCCTGATTTTCTCCGTTGCCGATCCACGACGAAACTGCTTCGCCCAGCCCGCCTTGCGACAACTGAGTAGTCAGTCCCTGCAGGCCATCAATACCGTGTTGCCCGAAGAGATCGGGCAAGTGCTGTGACACCAAATCGGAAATCGAACTTCCAGCCTGCCTGCAAAGGGCAGCACAGCTCATAAACAGCCCCCGCGTCACAGGGTAACGCCAGGTAACATTATGATGCAAGGCCTCGCCGCATGCCGCCAACTGATCGTCGCGGCTGGGCCGCTCCAAACCGGACAGTGGCCCTTTGCGTGCCGCAATTCTTCGCCCAGGCACGCCTCCCGCAGCGTTGATTTCTTCGGTGGCCAGGAGCGTCGCATTTGCTTCGGCTATTTCCGCGGCAGCTGTTACGCCGCTCTTGGAAAATAGAACGCCGATTTTCCAATCGTCATTGGTCACAACTATCACCTGAGAACGGAGCACAGACAGGAATACGCCTGTCGGGCCGGTCGACAAAGGCGAGAGCGGGAAACGCCACTGTTTCTCCGGCTATAGGAGGAGCGTGTTAATGTTTTCAGGCAAAGCCTTTGTGAGCATCGGCGATCTTTTCCGCCATCATGATCGTCGGAAGGTTCGTGTTCGCACAGGGAATCGTGGGCATCAGCGACGCATCGCAGACGAACAGTCCTTGCAACCCATGAACCTGTCCCAGGGCATCCGTCACCGCCATCCTGTCCCCATCGGGACCCATGCGGCAGGTGCCGGACGGATGCCAGACGCCGCCGACGGTTTCGGCGATATAGGCCTCGAGTTCGCTGCGGTTACCGACCAGCCTGAGGGGATCGTCGAAGTTCGAGAGCATGTGGGGAAACACCTTGTCTCGCAGCCGGCCGATCAGATCGAGGCCCACCGCTCCGATCCCGGTGATGACAGCACCGGGCGAGCTCGGCTTGGAAAAACGCTTGCCGATCTCCGACATGCCGCCGGCATAAACGCCGGAAACCACCGACTCTACCGTTGGGTCGAGCACCAGGCTCACGGCACGCTCGAAGGCATCGGCCAGACGCACGAGGTCGCGCCTGTCGGAGAGCATGCGGAAATCGATGCGCGGCGGGCCGTCCGGGGATGCGGGATCGAGCAGGAGCTGGCCACGCGAATAGGACTTGTTCACCCAGAAGAAGACCGAGCCGAGCTGCCGGCCTACAGCATGCCAGGCTGCGCGGGTGACGAAGTTCATGTGCATGTCGCCCGGCGGACATCCCTCCAGGCCGGAGGAGAAGCGATAGCCGATGGGAATGTGGTAGTCCGGCACGCCCCCCTGCCGCGCTGCCGGTCTCAGGAAGGGCACGATGCCGGCCGAGGGATGCTCCATCAGGTTCTGGCCGACACCAGGCAGGTGATGCAGGGCCTGGATGCCGCAATCGCCCAGATGAGGAGCCGGGCCGACGCCCGAGCGCATGAGGATGGCAGGCGAGGACAGGGCGCCGGCACTCAGCACGACCCGGTTCGCACGCACGATCTGGCTGGCGCCTCCTCGCATGGCGATCACGCCATCGGCCTTGCCATGGGCCAGGACGATGCGAGAGGCGGTGGTGTGAGTGCGGATTTCCAGGTTGGGGCGCGCCCTGACCTGCGGCGTCAGATAGGCCCAGGCCGTGCTGACACGGCGGCGCCGTTCGTCCATGTTGACGGCCATTTCGAAAGTGCCTTCTTCCCATACGCCGTTCTGGTCGGGCAGGAAGGCAATGCCGCGCGCCTTGCAGACCGCCAGCATGGCACGGGTGAAGGGCGTCCAGATCTCCTCGCCGCGCCGGCGGATCGGAAACGGCCCGCTCCTGCCGTGAAGATGATTGTCGAAATCGAGGTCGCGCTCGAGCTTCTTGAAATAGGGAAAGCAGGCCTCCCACGACCAGCCCTCCAGGCCCATGTCCCGCCATTCGTCATAATCGAACGGGGCGCCGCGATTGGCGCCGATGCCGTTGATGGCCGACCCGCCGCCCAGGACCCGCGCCTGTTCATAGCGGCTAGCCTTGCTTTCCGGCCGGTTGGAACCGCCATAGGGCAAGGATGCCTTGAGGCCATCCCAGGTATATCGCGGATTGGAATAGGCAATGCCGGGATAGGGCGAGGCGAGATCGGGAAAGTCCTCCGGGCGCGCCGCATCCATGCCCGCCTCCAGAAGAATCACGCGGACGGCCGGATTCTCGGTCAGCCGGGCTGCAAGCACGCAGCCCGCCGACCCGCCACCGACAATGACATAGTCCACCCTGTCCGGCTCGGCGACGGTCATGGCACGATGCTCCTGCTGCAAATCCTGGCTGGCGTCCTATCGGGCGAGATCGATCGTCATCGTCTTGAGGTCGCACATCTCCATGAGCGTGTGCCGCCCGCCGGTCCGGCCCAGGCCGCTTTGCGTGCCCGCCGCCCCGCCCGCCGGGATGTGGGGTTCCCAGTAGCAGCTCTTCTCATTGACGTTGACGATGCCGACCCTGAGGCTCTCGGTATAAAAGAACGCCTTGGCGATGGTGCTGGTGAAGACGGCAGCCGAGAGCCCGAACGGACTGGAGGCGGCAAGCTCCAGCGCCTCCTCGTCGGTCTCGAAGCTCAGCACCGGCGCCACGGGACCGAAGGATTCCTCGACATTGAGCAGGCTTTCGCGGCCCAGCCCGGTCACCACCGTGGGCTCGAAATAGAGATTTGTCGGCATGCCGGCAGCGATCCTGCCGCCGGTCACCACCTGGGCCTTGCGCGCCAGGGCATCGTCCATATGGCTCAGCATCTTGTCGAGGCCCGCGGCATTGTTCAGCGGGCCCATGGTGATCGCCGGATCGAAGGGATCGCCCATGCGCACGGCACCGGCCACCTTGACGAGGCCGTCGATGAAGCGGTCATGCACGGATTTGTGCACGAGGATCCGTTCGGTCGCGGTACAGATCTGGCCGGCATTGGCAAAACAGCCGGCGCCGACCTTGGCGGCAGCCCTGTCGATATCGGCATCGGGCAGGACGATGGTGGGGCCATTGCCGCCCATTTCCAGAAGCAGCGGCTTGCCCGCCCCGCGGCTGGCGATCCGCGCGCCCGTGGCCGAACTGCCGGTGAAGCCGACGGCATGGGTGCCGGGATGGATCACCGCCTCATCGCCAACTTCGGCGCCGTCTCCCAGCACCAGATTGACCACGCCATCCGGCAGGCCGGCCTCGATCAAGCATTCCATCAACGCCACCGCGATTAGCGAGGTGGTAGGAGCAGGCACCCAGACCACCGTGTTACCGGTGGCGATGGCGGGGCCGAGATAATAAAGGCAGGGCAGTGCAAGGGGAAAATTCCAGGGCGTTATGATGGCAAAGACGCCCTTGGGCTGCAGGAAGCTGAAGGCGCGCTTGTTGGGATCGGCGACGGCAAATGCTGAGGTTTCCAGCCATTTCATCTGCTCGGCGGCATTGCGAAAGCCGAGCGCCGCGCCGGAAACCTCGGCCTTGGCTTCGGCGTGGAAGGGCTTGCCCTGCTCGAGACAGAGCAGGCGCGCCAGATCATCGCTCCGCCGCTCGATCTCCTCGGCAATCTTCAGGCAAAGAGCCGCCCGGGCGAAGACGCCCATCCGGCGCATGGTTTCGCGCGCGCCCTCCGCCGCCTGCACCGCCCGGGAGACATCCCCGCGCGTGGAGAGCGCCAGATAGCCCAGCGCTTCGCCGGTCGCCGGGCTGTCGACCTTCAAGAACCGGTCCGAACTGCCGGCTGCCCAGGTCGACCCGATACGGTTTGTACCCAGCCGCAGACTTGTGTCGGGCTCGTTCACAATGGCCATGCCGCGCAGATGAGGCCCTTCGAGGGAAGATCTGAACTGAACGGTCATCGTGAACTCCTTTGACCATAATTGGATTGGATGGCGAGGACGGCCTCGCGGCTGCGATTGACGGCTGCCTCGAACAGAAGCGCACCGGCGGCAGGCGAAGCCTGCGATGGCGTGCCGATGACGCCATTGTCCCGTATCGCCTCGAAGGGTCGCCATACGGTGACGGCGGGGGCGGCGAAGAGGTGCGGGTCGGGCCAGCTCGGCGGTGTCGTCCCGGCTGGGATAAGGTCCTCGCGCACGGTTTGCGGCAGCACATGCATCATCAGCGAGGTTTCAAGCGCGCAGGCATGGCCGGTTCCGCCGGCGGCATCCGGCAATGTTTCGGCGGCGATGTCGGCGATCAGATCGAAATAGGAAAAGCCGGCCGCGACCACGCCGCGCTGGCCCAGCGTGGTCACTGCGACCTGGATGGCGGCCCGGTTCCCGCCATGCCCGTTGAGGATGACGGGCAGGAAACCGTCGCTCCACAGGCATTCGCCGAGATCGGCCAGGACCGCGATGAAGGTCTGCGGGCTGAGGCTCATCGTGCCGGCAAAGGCGCGGTGGTGCTGGGACGATCCATAGGCGAAGGGCTCGCAAACCCGCATGCCCGCTTGCCCTTCGGCGACAGCCCGCGCCACCGCGCTCGCCAGCCAGATGTCGACGCCGAGCGGCAGATGCGGGCCATGCTGCTCGACGGCGCCGGTCGGCAGCAGCGCGACGGGGCGCAGGGGCTGCGAGGCTACCAGCGCCCGCGCATCAGGGCTGGTCATGGCGGCAAAGGCGGTTGCTCCCGGATCGTCCCGACCGGGAAGAGGCGTCGTCATCGGGCAATCTCCATGAGGCGGGTTTTGGCATGGGTCATGGCGGCGTCGGCCAGCAGGGCCAGCATGATGATCGCGCCCTTGTAGAGCTCCAGGCTGGACGGGTCGGTCCCGAAAATGCGCAAGGCGGTGGTGAGAAGACTGACGATCAGCGCCCCGATGACTGCGCCCCAGACCGTGCCGCGGCCGCCGAATATGCTCGTCCCGCCAAGGACGGCAGCGGCGATGGCATCCAGCAGCAGCGAGGTGCCGCCGATATTGGGCGTGACCACCGGCACGCGGCTGATCATGATGACGGCCGTGAGGAACGCGAACAGGCCGGAGGCGGCATAGACCAGGACGGTGTGCCTGACGACCGGGATGCCGGCGAGTTCCGCCGCAGCCGGATCGGAGCCGAGCGCATAGGTGCGCAGGCCGAAGCGGCTGCGGCGCATCAGCACCATGGCCAGAAGCACGATGATCACCGTGGCGAAGATGACGTGGGGCAGGCCGAAGGAACGTTCGACGCCGACGAATTTGAGCACGGGCTCGCGAACCACCAGCACGCCCTTGGAGGCGACGGCCAGCGTGGCGCCCTGCAGGGCCACCATGGAGGCCAGCGTCGTCACGAAGGGCGGTATGCGCAGGAGCGCGACCACCAGGCCGTTCGCCAGACCCACGAGGAGCATGGCGCACAGCCCGATCGCCAGCGCACCGGCAAGCCCCGTGCCCGCATCGATCAGGCTCGCGACCAGCACGGCGCAAAAGGCGACGCCGATGCCGGCCGACAGATCGATGCCGCCCGTCAGCAGCACGATCATCGCGCCGAGTGCCAGCACGGCCACGGGTGTGGCTTGCGATACGATGTTGATCAGGCTCTGGCCGGACACCACCCTGGCATCCAGCAAGCCGAAGACGATGGCCAATCCCGCCAGCAGGATCAGCGGGGAGAGATCGAGAATGCGCGGCAGCACGCCTTTCCTCATCGCGATCGTCATGTGCCGCTCCTATCGCTGTTGGGCGCTTGCAAGGAGATCGGCCGGCTTGGCCGTCGCCCGATCGCCGAATGCCAGTGCCATGACCTGCTCTTCCGTCGCCCCGCGTGCGAGCTCCCCGACCGAATGGCCTTGGCGCATGACCACGATGCGATCGGCGACACCGAGCACCTCCGGCAGTTCGCTCGACACCATCAAGATGGCGGCGCCCTCCTGCTTGAGCCCGGCGATGAGGCGGTGCAGCTCGGATTTTGCGCCGACGTCGACGCCGCGCGTCGGCTCGTCGAGCAGGATGATCCTGGGTTTGGTCGCCAGCCATTTGCCGATCACGACTTTCTGCTGGTTGCCGCCGGAAAGCTCGATCGTCGCCTTCCCGGACTGTGCCGGGCGTACGCCGAGCGAGCCGATCAGCTCGCGCGCCAGCGCGGCGATCCGGGCCGGGGAAAGAATGCCGAGGCGGCTATGGCCCCGGATCCATGCCAGCGAAAGGTTGTCGCTGACCGACATGGTGCCGACGAACCCTTCCAGATGGCGGTCCTCGGGAATGTAGACGATGCCCGCGCGATTGGCGGCCTTGAGGTCCGCTCCCCGCTGGGGCCTGCCGAAGATGGTGATCGCCCCGCTCTGCGGCGCAGCCATGCCGGCGATGAGGCGCAGCACTTCCGAACGTCCGCTGCCCATCAGGCCGGCCAGTGCGACGATCTCGCCGCGATGCACGTTGAGCGAAGCGGATTTGAGCAGCTTGCCGTCGGACAGCGCCTCGACCTCGATGGCCCTTTCGCCGATATCGGCCTGGTGGTGGGGGAAGACATCACCGACATCGCGTCCCACCATCATCGAGACGATCTCGGCCTCGTTCGTCTCGGCCGTGCGGCGCTCGCCAATGAATTTGCCGTCGCGCAGGACGACGACTCGGCCACACAGATTGAAGATCTCTTCCATCTTGTGGGAGATGTAGAGGATGCCGGCTCCGCGGGCCTTGAGCCTGTCGATCAGCCCGTAGAGCTGGTCGCGCTCGCGGTTGGAGAGCGCACTGGTCGGCTCGTCCATCACCATGAACCAGGCATCGGAGAGAACCGCGCGCGCGATCTCCACCATTTGCTGCCGGCCCACGGACAGCGAGCGCAGTTCGGCATCGGCCGGAATGTCGAGCGAAAACTCATCCATGACGGCCTGGGCCTCCCGGCGCATCCGGGCCCGGTCGAGCAGGCCCAGTCGGGTGCGCGGCTCGCGGCCGACGAACAGGTTCTCCTCCACTGTCAGGTCGGGCGATAGGCTGAAATGCTGATGGATGACACTGATGTCGCGTACCTCGTTGGAGGAATGAAAGTCGACGGTCTTGCCATCGATGACGATCTCGCCCTCGTCGGGGCGATAGATTCCGGAGATGCATCTCACCAGGGTCGACTTGCCGGCCCCGTTCTCGCCGGCGAGCGCGACCACCTCGCCGGACGAGACAGTAAAAGACACGCCGTCGAGCGCCTTGACGCCCGGAAACACCTTGCCGATTCCGCGCAGGGCAATGCTGTGGGCACCGCCCGCGCCGGCGGGCGACACAGCAAGTGCACCATCGGTTCTTTTCGGTGTCGTGCGCCGCAAGCTGGAAAACAGCGAGGTCACGCTCTCGGGCTGGCTGGCCAGAACGGCCGCCAGGATCAGCGCCGCGGTGATGTAGTAGATGACGATCTGCGGCACCTGCAGGAAGGACAGGCCGGTATTGATCACCCCGAGCAGCATGGCGCCGAGCGCCGTTCCCCAGATCGAGCCCCGGCCGCCCGACAGTTTCGTGCCGCCGACGATGGCAGCGGTGATCGCGGTGAATTCAAGGCCGGTGCCCGCCAAAGGCTGGGCGGAACCGAGGCGGCCAACGGTCAGGATGGCGCCGAGCCCCGCCGTCGCCCCGGCGATGAGATAGACGGAGATGCGGACCGAGCCGACCGGCACCATCGAGGCGCGGGCAGCCTCGGCATTGCCGCCGACCGCATAGATCCAGCGCCCATAGACGGTGCGCTTGAGCACGAACCACCAGGCCAGCAGAACGGCCAGAGCAATGACGACGGACACCGGCAACAACCCGAACGTCTCCCGTCCGGCATAGAGCACGACCGGATCGGCGATGGTGATGCTCGACGCCCCGGACAGGCTGAGCGAAAGGCCGCGGGCGAAAGCCATGGTGGCGAGCGTGGCCATGAACGGCGAAATGCCGGCAGACCCGATCAGGATGCCGTTGAGGAGCCCGACAAGTGCACCGCTTCCGATCGCCGCCGCCAGCGTGAGCACGGCCGATCCGGAAGCGGCATGGACAAGGCCGGCGGCCACGCCGGCAAAAGCCAGCGTGCTGCCCACCGAAATATCGATGCCCCGTGCGATGATGACGGCGGTCATCGCGAAGGCGATCAGGGCAATCACCGAACTCTGCTGGGCGATGCTGACGAAATTGCCAGCCGTCAGGAAGCGCGGATCGATCCAGCCGAACACCACGACCGCCAGCACGAAGACGAGGATCAATACTGGCTCGTTCCGCCTGAAAAGGCTCGATAATCTCAGCTGGGACATGATTTCCCCCAATAGGGATCGGGCCGGTCATCACTTGCGGCGCGGCGAGGCGCGCTGCGGCATAGAGGCAAGCGGCTGCCGGCACGGATCGGCCGCGCCGGCAGAAGATGTCCGGTTTATTTTCCGACCGTCATGGCCGAAGCCGACACCTTGGGGCCGAGTTGCTCGGTGTAGTTCTTGGCCTCGATGGCCTGCTTGTCGGTGTTGATATGCTCGAAGTTCAGCCCGGCCGCCTTCAGCTTCTTCGCCGTTTCGTCGGAGGTGACGAAATAGGTCGGCATGTAGAGATCCTTCGGCAGCTTCTCGCCATTGGCCAGACGGGTCGCGACCGCGATGTTCCAATAGCCGACGCGATTGGCGCCGGTGAGGACATCGAGCACCATCTTGCCGCTGTCGATCAGTTCCTTCATCTCGGCATCGCCGTCATAGCCGCCATAGATCAGGTTCGAACCCATGGAACTGGCGACCGAATCCGCCGCCAGGCACAGGCTGTCGGAGATGCAGGCGATCGCCTTGAGGTCGGGATAGGTCGTCAGCCAGGTCTGTGCGGCGTTCGTCGCCTTGGCGGCATCCCAATTGGTCGGCTCCACACCGACGATCTTGATCTTGGGATATTCCTTGGCCAGGGTCTCAACGAAGCCCTTTTCGCGGGTGTCGGACACGAAATTGCCGCGAGAGCCGACGAGCAGGGCGATCTCACCGTCCCCGCCGAGCGAGGCACCGATGGCACGGGCCACCATCGCCATGTTGTCATAGTCGGGATAGAGGGTGGAATAATTGCCGTCCGCCTCCACCTTGTTGCCCATGGTGACAACGGGAATGCCGGCCGCGAGCGCCTTCTTGATCACCGGCACCAGGGCATTCTTGTCGAGCGGATCGACCAGAATGGCGCTGACGCCCTGGTTGATGAAGTTCTCGATGATGGCCACTTCCTTCTCGAGACTTCCCTCCGCGCTCTGCCAGGTGGAGCGCACGCCATAATCCTTGGCAGCGACGTCACCCGCTTCCTTCATGCGTACATAGAAGGAGTTTTGCAGGTCGATGGCGGCGACGCCGAGGACCTTGTCCTTGGCCTGCGCCAAAGACGGCATGGCAAGCGCCAATGCGAACAGCGCCACCGATGTCTTGAAGATGCTACGCATATGAACTCCTCCTTTGCCTGGATGGCTTTTGGTTTGGACGTTTACGTGCTTCTTGTTTGTACGTACTTCTTGCTTTTCTTGGCCGTGCGCCGCCTTCTTGCGAGGCGCTCCTGACGGCTGAGATGCGGCGCAGCGTTGCGCCGGCAAACATCCTCCTCAGGCGGAAAGCCCATCCACCCCGGCACCACAGACCAGTCCGGCAACGCGCTCACCGGGCTTTGGCCTGACCGCACCGACCATCAGCGCCGCCAGCGAGGCCGCGCCGCTCAGATCCGCGGCGACGCCGAACTCGAACCAGAGAAGCTCGGCGGCGCGCTGCATCGCTTCGTCGCTGACCAGCACGATGTCATCGACATGGCGCCGCGCGATCTCGTAGATGCTCTCGTCCGTGCGGCCGCAGGCCATGGTGGCGACCCGCGTGGTCACCTGCGGCAGACGCACGACGCGGCCCGCTGCGAAACAGGCATGGAGGGTCGGCGAACCCACCGGTTCCACGCCGATGATGCGGGCCTTCGGCTTCATCGCCTTGACGACCTGCGACACTCCGGCGATGAGGCCGCCGCCGCCGATGGCGATGATGTAGAGATCGGCATCCGGAATCTGCTCCAGCATTTCGACGCCGATGGTGCCCTGCCCCGCAACGATGGCATCGTCGGCGAAGGGATGCATGTAAAAGGCACCACTCTCCCGGGCATGGGCCGCCGCGGCCTGGTGAGCCTCGTCCCATACGGCGCCGGCATAGCGCACCTCGGCACCCAGCTTGAGAAGCTTCTGTTCCTTGAGCGGGCTGGCATTGGTCGGCAGGAAGATGGTGGCCGGCACGCCGCTCTGACGGGCCATATAGGCGGTGGCCAGGCCGTGATTGCCGCCGGAGGCCGCGACAAGACCCTTGGCAATCGCCTCGGCGGACAGCGACTTGACCCGATTGACGGCGCCGCGGATCTTGAACGAACCGCTGACTTGCAGGCATTCGAGCTTGAGATGAGTGGCGCTCGGAATGGTGGCGTCGGAGCAATGCTCGAGCCTGACAACGGGCGTCCTGCGGATATGGGGCCTGACGCGCTCGACGGCGGCCTTGATCGCCTCAACGCTCATCGGCCCGCCCCAGCATTGCCAGCGCCTCGGGATATTCGTCGGCGATGACGAAGCAGCAATTGCCCGGCCTGACCCGCCCCGGCTGGCGCTTGGTGAAGACGACGCCGTCAATGGCGTAGCGAAGCTCGACAGGCTCACGGGCCGGCGATCGCGGGAAATGGATCCGGCCGGCAAGTTCGCCCTTCCTGGCAATCGCGCCCAATTGGCCGATCGGCTCGAACACACCGTCATCATCGGCCAGGATGTAGCCCCGGCTGCCCGGCACTTTGAGCACCCGCTTGTTGGCCTCCTGCGGCAGTTCGGGTTGCCCCTTCAGGACACCGGCATGTTTGAGGACGTTTCGAATGCCGCGCCGGCAGATGGCGAGGGCGTCCTGGCTGACCAGGCCTCCGCCAGCCATTTCGGTGCCGATGACGACGAGGCCCTGCAGATTGGCGGCTGCGGTCGCCGTGCGCGTCTCGCCCAGATTGTCGACCATGACGACGGTCGGCGCGCCGAAGGCGAGCGTTGCCTCGATGTTGAGCCGGTGTCCCTCGGGCGTCGGCGACGGCTCGATGATGGCGCTGGGCAGGATCATCAGCGAGGATCCGCCCGAATGCAGGTCGAGGAAATAGTCGGCGACCGGCATCAGGCAGTCATGGACATAGGCCGCGATCTGCCTGGTGAGCGTGCCGTCGAAATCACCTGGAAAGCAGCGGTTGAAGTTCAGCCCGTCGATCGGCGAAGTGCGCGTTCCCGCTTCGACGGCCCGGATGTTGATGGCGGGTATGGCGATGATGCGGCCCGAAACCTCGGTGGGGTCGATGTCGCGCAGCAATTCGCCGAGCGCCAGGGGGCCTTCATATTCGTCGCCGTGATTGCCCGCCTCGATGAGGACCGTCGGCCCATTGCCATTCTTAACGACGGCCAGCGGCACCTGGACCGCGCCCCAGGCATCGTCGTGGGGAGATTGGGGCACACAGAAATAGCCGATCTGCTTGCCGGGCCGCTCCAGGTCGACGGTCGTAAACACACTATTTCTGCGTGGGCTCACCGTCTTTCGGCGGGTCGGCTCCGATGTCCCAGCCATCAAATCCGTCATGGGTTTCTCCCCTTTCGGCCAGATGATGATAGTTTTATATATGATGTCAAGTTTGAATATAAAACCGTAGGCACAAGCCGAGAGAATTCTCTATGGTCTGCGCCCATTGAGGGAATCGCGCATGAGCAGCATCGAAGACCGGGAAAAGCCCGCCTATTCCGCGCCGGCCCTGACCAAGGGGCTGGAGGTTCTGGAACTGCTGGCGGAAGCTGGGCTGCCATTGACGATGAAGGAGATCGCGGACGGGCTGGGTCGGTCGAAAAACGAGATCTTTCGCATGCTCGTGGCCCTCCAGGAGCGCGGCTATATCGAGCGCGATCCGGAAACGGATGCCTTCTACCTGACCGATCGCCTGTTCAAACTAGGGCTGCATACGCCGCGCCAGCAGGACCTCTTGACGGCGGTTATGCCGGAACTGGCCGCAATCGCGCTGGAATGCCAGCAATCGCCTCATCTGGTGGTCGTCAATCACGGCCTGACTGTGGTCGTCGCTGCGGTGCCCGGCGGCGAGGACATGTCCTTCACACTGCGCCTTGGTTATGGACGCCTTGCGACGGATTCGACCTCCGGCCAGGTCGTGCTCGCCTTTCAGCCGCCTGCCGTCGCCAAGAAGATCATCGAGGAAAGCCAGGGGCGCAGTGCCGTCCCGGTCGATCGCGCCGCGCTGGAAGCCAGTCTTGCCGCCATTCGTGCCCGGGGGCACGAACTGCGCTCGAGCCGGGATTTCGTCGGCATCACGGATATATGCTGCCCGGTTTTCGGCGCGGACGGCTTCGCCGCCGCGTCCATCATCATCGCCTATGTCAACCGGCATGCCCACGACAACCAGGCCCGGCACGAAACCACGCTTGGGGTGTTGCAGGCCTCCTGCCATCGCATCTCGGCAAAACTCTCGCCCCGGCTAAGTGTTCAGCATCCGATCTGAGGCGGCTCCATTCGCGCGTCGGCCTTAGCGATCGGTTGCTTGCAGAAGCGCTTCTCGCTGGCTCGGCCCGCGCGTGAGCCTGTGGAACCAACGAAAGGGCGTATTTCGCCCTCCGGGTCAACGAGAAGCCACTATGACGGGATCTTCCGATCCAACTGATTGCGGAAGATCCCACCCTTTTCCCTTGCATCGCGATCAGGACCGAACGCGGCCAAGCCGGTCGCATCGGGCCAACCCGCCGGGAGCGACCAATCGCGCCCTCCCGGCGAGCAAGGTGGTTCACTTGGTCGCCGCGCTAATCCAACGGTCGAACTCGCCCTGATTGGCGGCAATCCATTCGCTGGCGATCTTCTTCATGTCCGCATTGGTCTTGGCACCCTTGCCCAGCGCCCCCTCCCACTCGCTCCATGTATTCAGCGGCCACTTTGCCTGCGCAACGAATTTTCCGACTGCCGGATTGGCGGCAAGGAATTCCTTGTTGGCAAGGGTGCGCCAGTTCCAGGGGCCTACAGCCATCCGGCACGGGTTCTGACCACCGGCGCAGCCCGCCACATCCGGCACCTCATGCGTCTTCGGCTTGTTCACGCCCGGCGGCAGGGCGTCGTAGGGTATCGGCAGCCAGACCACGTCCTTGGCCGGCTTCAGGCGGTAGACGATCCAGGACGGGCTCCAGGTGTAGAGCAGGATCGGTTCGCCCCGGTCGGCCCTGGCGAACGCCTCGGCAATCAGCGGTTCATACTTTGCACGGATCGGGCGCACGGTGTCGCTCAGGCCGAATTCCTTCACCTGGAAATCGACGACGTCACCACATTTCCAGGCCGGGTCGCAATTGATCAGATTGGCCTTGCCATCGCCGTCGCTGTCAAACAGCGCCGCGATCTTGGGATCCTTCAGTTGAGAGAAATTGGTGATGTTGTTGGCTTCGGCGGTCTTCTTGTCGATCATGTAGCCATTGATGCCGCCCCCGATGATCGTGCCGTCACTGATCAGTTCGGTGGCGCCTGCAACCTTCTCGATGGCCGGCTGGGCCTGCGGCCAGTTGATGTCGCCGGTCATGTCGAGGTCGCCCTGCGAAATGGCCTGCAGGATCGCCGACATGTTCATCGTCGACAGTTTGACCTCATAGCCGAGCTTCTCGAGACCGGCGATCAGGATCTGATCCTGGATATAGTTCGCGCCGAGGCTGTCGGAGGACACAAAGCGAATGGTCTTGCCTTCGCCGGGGCTGCCTTGAGCCAGTGCCGGTCCGGCAATCAGGGCCGAGAACAACGCCGCAGCGCAGGCAACGCCCTTCCATGTGGTGCGCAAGACGATCATACGGTTTCCTCTTCTGGAGATGCTGCCGGCCTTTTTGGAGACAGAACCGGATTGTCGGGTCGGTGAGCTGGATGCGGGAGGGTCCGGGACGGTGCGATGGGGCGCAACAGCCTCGACAACGTCGCCCGCAGGCTTCCCCCCACGGCCGCCTTGTCCTGACGGGCGAGGCCCTGTGTCATGCGGTCGAGCACCATGGCGAGCAGCACGATGGCGATGCCGCCGACGGCGGCCATGCCGACATCGAGGCGACCAAGTCCCTGCAGCACGACCAGCCCCAGCCCTTCGGCACCGATCATGGCGACGATCACCGACATCACCATTGCAGTCAGCACCGTCTGGTTCAGGCCCCCGAGGATCGTCGGCATTGCCAGGGGCAGCTGGACCTCCCACAGAAGCTGGCGATCGGTGGCACCGAACGCCCGGCCGGCCTCGACCATCTCGGCATCGACCATGCGGATCCCCAGATTGGTGAAGCGGATCAATGGCGGCACCGCTGCCACGATCACGGCGACGCCGCCTGCAATCGTGCCGACACCGAACAGCATGACAACGGGCACGAGATAAACGAAGCTCGGGGTCGTCTGCATCACATCGAGAATGGGACGAACGACCGCCCAGGTGCGATCGCTGCGCGCGCACAGGACCCCGAACGGAATGCCGACGATCACGCAGATCACGATCGCGGTGGCGATCAGGGACAGGGTCGTCATGGCATCGGACCACAATCCGATAAAGGCGATGAACACGAACGAAAGGAGCGTGAAGATACCGACGCCACGCGAGGCGACGCGCCATGCAACCAGCGCAAACAGCACGGACAGGATCGGAAACGGGATCAGATGCAGCAGTCCATTGATCGCGTTGAGCAACGTTTCGACCGGCCATTTGATCGTCTGGAACAAGGGACGGAAGTGCAGTGCCAGCCAGCGGACGCCATCCTGGATCCATTGATCGAGCGGAATGACGTAGAGATTTTGGACATCGAACATGGGGTCAGGCTCCCGTCATCCGGGACTGCGCGGGTGCAGCGGCAGGCGTTGCGATGCGAGCGAGAATCCGCACGGGATCGACCCGGCCCAGGAACTGCCCATCGTCATCCACGACAGCAATGGGCCGATCGGGCCGGTAGATGCCGGCAATGTCGGCCAGGCGGGCGGTATTGCGAACCGCCTCATAATCCTGCGTCAGGAGCTGCCTCACATCCATGCCACGACGCAAATCGCCGATGCGGCTGCTGTCGATCACGCCGGCGATGCGATGACGCTCGTCGACGACGAATGTGCTGCCGCTGCGCCCAGCCATGTCCGTCGCTTCATGACCTGCGGCCAGGGTCAGGGGCTGGCAAGGCTCCATGACGGAGGCGGCGTCGAATAGCCGGGCGCGATCGATGTCGCGGGTGAACGCCGCAACATAGGGATGTCTTGGATCGAGTACGATGTCCTGTGGCGTTCCTTCGCGCATCACCATGCCATCGGCCATGATGGCAACGCGGCTGCCCAGTTTGAGGGCCTCCTGGAAGTCATGGGTGATGAAGAGGATCGTTTTCTTGAGCGTGCGCTGCAACCGCAGCAATTCGTCCTGCATCTCGCTGCGGATGAGGGGATCGAGGGCGCTGAAGGCCTCGTCCATGATCAGCACGTCGGCCTCTGTGGCCAGTGCTCGCGCCAGACCGACACGCTGGCGCATGCCGCCGCTGAGCGCCTTGGGCAGGTGATTGGCCCAGGCCGAGAGCCCGACGACATCCAGGACCTCGAGCGCCTTCTTGCGGCGCTCGCCTGCACCGACGCCACGCAATTTGAGGCCGAACTCGGCATTCTCGATGACAGTACGGTTGGGCAGGAGCGCGAAGTGCTGGAACACCATCGAAACCCGGGTTCTGCGGATTTCGCGCAGACGAGCCTGGCTCGTCCCGGTTACCGGCTCGCCATCGATCGTGATCGTGCCCGCATCCGGCTCGATCAGTCGGTTGATGCATCGCGCGAGCGTCGACTTGCCCGAACCGGACAAGCCCATGATCATGTAGATCGACCCGACAGGCACCGAGATCGACACATCACACAGTCCCACGACCTGCCCGGTTCTGGCCAGCACCGTTTCCTTGGTCTCACCCGACTTCAAAAGGTCCAGGGCACGATCCGGCGCGTTGCCGAAAATCTTGTACAGATTTCTGATCGCTATGCGGTCCGTCACGTCTTTCTCCGTTCCCCTGCAGGCCTTGCGCAAAGTTTTGGCCAATGCTGCACTGCCATTCCAGCCAGTAAAGGGCCCGCACCGACGACCGTCTTCCATCGCGTCGGAGGAGCGGGTTGCCTGTGTATCCTAGGAAAGGCAGCATGCGCGGTTGCGCGGTACCATCGTAACTAGTTTGGGACACCATCGGGAGGAATTGCGTGCTCACGGCGCTGACCAATCCGGCCCTCGTGGTCGTGGATATGCAAAACGACTTCGTTCGCGTGGGAGCTCCCATGGAAGTGCCGGCTGCCCGCGACACGATCGCGTCGATCCGGGCCTTGCTGGCCGGCTTCCGCAATCGCGGCAAGCCGGTGATCTTCACTCGCTACGTCGCCGACATGCGTTACAGGCCGCTCGCAGCCAAGCTCGATTGGCTTGGCCTGCTCGATGCGCCAACCAGGGCCTGTGTGCCCGGCTTCCAGCGCGGCTATGGCGATGTGGAAGGCACACGCGATGCCGCAGCCGTCATCGATGAACTGCCGCCTCGGGCCGGCGAGCCGATTATCGACAAGGTCTATTTCAGTGCCTTCCACGAAACCGATCTGGACGCCCGGCTGCGTGAACGCGGCGTCGACGGCCTCGTCTTTACGGGAACCGTGACCGAGATGTGCGTCGAGGACAGTGCCCGCCACGCCGTGCACCACGGATACCCCACCGTCCTGGTCAGCGATGCGGTATCGTCAAATCATCCGCCGAGCCAGCAAGCAACACTCGATGCTTTTGCCCGCAACTATGGCTGGGTCATGAACACCGCTGAGGTTCTGGAGACGTTTGCAATGCCCACAACGGCGTAACCTCTCGAATATTCAGGTCAGCGCAGCGGCGAGAAATCGGTCGGTACCAGAATACGATTGTCCAACGTATCGATCGTCTCGGTCAACTTCGTAGTGAAAGCCTGCCAGGCGGGATCGGCGGCCAGCCGGCGACGCCGTTCGGCCCGGTCGTTCAGGTCCTGATAGCCCCATAGGTGCACGACGTGATTCAGCGGCCCGATCTCGGTCTGGAAGTAGCCGATGAGATTGCCGAGGATCGGCTGCTGGATGGCGAGGCCCTCCTCCCGCACCAGCTGGAGATAGCGCGAGAGCTTGCCCGGCTTGATCTTGTAGATGCGTTCCTCGACGATCATGATCCCTCCGGTGTCTTCCCGGCCTCCGCTTCCATCTCCTGGCGCACGGCGCGGGCAACACGGAAGGCTTCCACGCCTGCCGGCACACCGCAATAAACCGCAATCTGGATCAGCGCGGCCCGTAATTCCTTGTCCGTCAAACCGTTGCGGATCGCGCCGCGGAAATGCACCTTGAATTCGTGCATCCTGCCCAACGCCGCCAGCATGCCCAGGTTCAGCAAGCTGCGCTGGGCCAATGACAAACTCTCGTCTGTCCAGCACTGGCCCCAGCAATGTTCGTTGAGGACATCCTGGAATGGCGCTGAAAATTCGTCGGCATTCGCGCGCGCCGCATCCACATAGCCGTCGCCAAGAACGGTCCGGCGCACCTTTTCGCCCTGCGCCCGAAGATCCTTGTCCATGTCCAACTCCCGACCCATCAAGAAAGGAAACTCCGCATCAGCCGAGCGACCTCGGCCGGTGCCTCGATCAGGATCGAATGACGCTTGCCGGGCAAGATGTCCAGCCGCGAGTTGGCAATGCGCTCATGCATCAGCCTGGCCATGCGCGGGTTGGAGCCCTGGTCCTCCTCCCCCGTTGCAATCAGCGTGGGGCAGGCGATTGCGGCGATCTCATCGCCGAAATCGCTTTCGGCAAGCACTCGATAGGCCGCCGCATAGCAATCGGGATCATTGGCCGCATTGCGCTGGCGCAGCCTCGCCATCAAGTCGGGATTGGCGTGCTGGAACGCGTCACTGAACCAGCGGCCGACGGAATTGTCATAGTGCGCGCCCGGCTCCTTGGTCTGGAGCAGGCGCAGGCGGTTGAGCACGCGCTCCTTCTCATCCTCGTTGCGACCGGCAACGGTGGCAAGCAGCATGATGCTCTCGATACGGCCGGGATGATCCAGCGCGGCGCGCTGGGCGATCAGGCCGCCCAGCGAAAAGCCGGCAAGCGCAAATCTGCCGAAGCCGGCATTGTCGGCCAGGGCGAACAGTTCGCGCACGAAATCATCGATCTCGTAGCGTCCTTTTACCCGCGCCGAGCCGCCATGGCCGCGCAGGTCGAAGCGCAGGATGCGAAAATGCGGCGCAAGGCGCTCCACGACTCCGTCCCAGGCCTCCAGATAGGAACCAACCCCGTGCACGAGGACGAGGGGGCGTGTTCCCTCTCCCTCGAGCCGGTAGCGAATGGCGACGCCATCGATGTCGAGCGTGGCGTCGATCGTCGGGGGTGCCGGCTTCGTCATCACGCAATTGCCCGTGCCTTTTGCTTCGCAGCGTCGCGTTCGCGCGCTGCGAAAACCGGCATGACCTCCCGGATGAACAGGTCGAGTGACTTCTTCTGCACCTCGATCGGCAGATTGAACGCAAGGCCGAGACAGAACTGGTCGACTCCGGCGGCCTCATAGACCATCAGCTTCTCGATCACCTCGTCGGGCGTGCCGAACAAGAGGTTGTCGCGGATCGACCGCGGGTCATATTCGCTGCGATTGGCAACCGTCTCATAGGGCACGGCCTTGGGGAAGCCGTTGGTCACCGTGCCGATGTTCTGGAACAGGTTCTCGAAAGCGCGGCCATAGTCGATGCTGGCGCGCACCGGCACTTCCCAGTCTTCCGGACGGGCGTAGACGCAGCTGCGGCGCAGCATCATGAAACGCGGACGCGCTACATTCGGATGGTCGGAGACCGCCTTGCCAAACTTGTCCGCCAGGATGCCGACCTCAGCCATGGGCCGCGACAGCGGCGTCGACAGGATGTTGTAGCCGTTGCGCACCGCCCAGTCGAAGGTACCGGGGTCACGCGCAGCCACCCAGATCGGGGGAGACGGCTGTTGCAAAGGCTTGGGCACGGAGGTCGCAAGCGGGAACCTGTAATACTTGCCCTCATGGGCATAGTCACCCGCCCATAGCTTTTGCACCGCCGGCAAGAGCTCCTGCATGTAGGCGCCCCCTTCCTGCTGGGGTATGCCACCGGCCATGCGGTCGAACTCGTATTGATAGGCGCCGCGAGCAATGCCGAATTCCAGCCTACCGCCCGTCAGATGGTCGCACAGAGCCGCTTCGCCAGCGAGGCGCAGAGGGTTCCAGTATGGCGCCACCACGGTGGCAGTCCCCAGACGGATCCGCTCGGTATGGGCGCCCCACCAGGTCAGGATCTGGAATGGATTGGGAGCAATCGTGAACTCGATCGTGTGATGCTCGGCGGACCAGATCGTCTCGAAGCCCCCGGCATCGGCCATGCGCACGAGTTCGAGGGTCTCGTTGACCACCTGCTGCATCGGCTTGTCGGGACTGAACCGCTCCATGGCCAGGGCGACGGAAAACTTCATGGCGAAATACCTCTTCAGATAATGCGGCCGCGGCGATGCGCGAATGCTGTCAGCGCAGGCGAATGACAAACGGGTCCTGGGTGGCGCCGGAATAGTCGAGGACGACGTTCTTCAGACGGGAGAACTCGCGCATGACCTCGAAGCCGCCGCGCTTGCCGTAGCCGCTTTCCTTGAAGCCGCCGGAAGGCGACATGTAAGCAGCGGAGCGATAGGTGTTGATCCACACCGTGCCGGCATCGACATTGCGGGCAAAGCGCATGGCCCGGTCGATATCGCGGGTCCAGATGCCGGCCGCGAGGCCGTAATTGGTGTCGTTGGCGAGCGCGATCAGTTCGGCTTCGTCGCGGAACGGCACGACGCCGACGACCGGGCCGAAGATCTCGTCGCGCATGAAGCGCATGTCGTTGCGGGCCTCGGCCAGCACCGTGGGCTCGTAGTACCAGCCCTTGGCAAGCGCTTCGTCCTGGGGACGACGACCGCCGATCGCCAGGCGGGCCCCATCCGCGACGCCATAGCCGACATATTGCTCGACCTTGGCAAGCTGGGCCTCCAGGGCCAGGGGCCCGAGTTCGGTGTCCTCCGTCGCCGGGTTACCGATGCGGATGTGCGACGTCCGCTCGACGAGCCGCTCGAGGAACTCGTCATAGATGCCTGCCTCGACGAAGCAGCGCGATCCGGCGATGCAGGTCTGGCCCGCCGCGGCAAAGACGCCGGCGACCACCCCGTTGACGGTGCGGTCGAGATCGACATCGCCGAACACGACATGGGGTGATTTGCCCCCGAGTTCCATCTGGGTGGAAACAAGCCGGCCCGCGGCATTGGCGGCGATGCGCCGTCCCGTGGCGGTGCTGCCGGTGAAGGTGATCTTGGCGACGTCGGGGTGCAGGGTCAGGGCCTCGCCTGCGGTGGCTCCGCCGCCGGTCACCACGTTGAAGACA
This sequence comes from Labrys sedimenti, assembly GCF_034424805.1. Lineage (NCBI taxonomy): Bacteria > Pseudomonadati > Pseudomonadota > Alphaproteobacteria > Hyphomicrobiales > Xanthobacteraceae > Labrys > Labrys sedimenti. The sequence goes on along the minus strand of NZ_JAXOUF010000019.1, from coordinate 14,919 downwards.
CCGGGGGGAAAGCCGGCGCGATCGATCAGTTCGGCCAGCGCCAGTGTCGAAGCCGACGTGTGTTCGGACGGCTTGGCGACGATGGTGTTGCCGATCGCCAGGCATGGCGCCAAAGTGCCACTCAGCAGCATGAGCGGGGAGTTCCAGGGCGAGATCATGCCGATCACACCGATCGGCTCGCGCAGCGTGAAATTCAGCATGTCGAGCTTGTTGACCGGGATGGTCTCGCCATGCAGCTTGTCGGCCATGCCGGCAAAATAGAGATAGGTGTCGGGTGCGGCCCGCATCTGGGCGCGCATTTCCTTGAGCAGCTTGCCATTATCGCGCATCTCGATCGCCGCCAGTTCGTCGGCGTTCTCGGCGATGAGATCGGCGAGCCTGCGCAGCATCCTGCCGCGCTCGGTTTGGGTGATGCGGCGCCAGGCCGGATCCCTGAAGGCCCTCTTCGCCGCCTGAACCGCGGCGTCGACATCCTCGGCGTTGCCGTCGGCGGCCATGTACCAGGGCTCGGCCGTGGTCGGATCATAGCTTGGTAGATAGCGGCCCGAGTTCGGCGCCACGCGCTCGCCTGCGATATACAGGTCCTGGCGCGACCCTTCGATCGCCTTCAGCGTCAGTTCCATCGTATCAGCCTTTCGTGATCACGGTATCGGCGGTCACGCCGTTCGGCGCACGCCAGGGGCGCGGCGCGCCATCGATCATCGCCACACGGCCCCCGGCGCTGGAGTCGACATAGATGCCGAAACGGGCCTCGCTGCGCTCCTGCAGATAGCGGCGCAGCATGGCCCTGATCTGCCGCACCGGAATGTGATCCCAGGGGAGGTCTTCCGCAGCAAAGAACGCCAGCGACTGGGGCATTTCGGGCAGCGCCCGCAGCGTGGCAGCCAATTCACCCCGGTAGACGATGTATCCCGGCTCGCGGTCGGCAACGTCGAACACCGAATAGAGAAACGCCTCCTCGGTCAGCAGGGCGACGGCGCCCTTGTCGTCGAGGGCGACTTCGTTGCCGGGCTTGCGGTACCGGGCCGTCGGGAGTTCCCAGCCACCCCTGCCGTCATCGCGCAGCAGAATGCGCCCCTCATGCTCGACGAGATAGCCGATCATCATGCGATGCGAGGGTGTCCAGCCCTGGGGCATCGGGTGCTCGACCGTGACATAGCTGCCCCGGCAAAAGCCAAGCGGCGCGACCGGGCTGGTGCCGAAAGCGCGCACATGCCCGATCAGGATGATGTGGTCGCCCGCATCGACACGGTCGTGAACGGTGCAATCGAACCAGGTGAGGCTATCGGTGAGAACCGGCGTGCCGGTGTGGACGGTGTCGTGGTTGATCGCATCGAATTTGGTCGTCGACTTCGATGCGAAGACGCCCGCGACATCTTTCTGGTGCTCATGCAGCACGTTGACGGCGAAGTGCTCGGCGGCGCTGAAGACGGGAAAGCTGCTCGCCTTCTTTCCTATGCATACGAGCAAGAGCGGCGGATCGAGCGACACCGAGGTGAAGGAGTTGGCGGTCATGCCGCGCGGCGTTCCGTCCGCCTCGCGCGTCGTCACGACCGTTACCCCGGTCACGAAAGTGCCGAATGCCCTGCGCAATTCGACGGGATCGATCGGGCTTTGCTCTTGTTCAGTCGCGGTCACCATGCGCCCTGCCTTTCCAGCTTCCGGAAAGGATAGGGACGGCAGGCGGGGGCTTCTTCCTGCGTTCCGCAGGAGAGAGTTCCCTCATCCTCCTAGGTGAAGAAGCAGCGGGTCACACGAGCGCATCCTGCGACAGGGTTTCGTTCAGCCGCAGGGCCAGTTCCAGCGCGAACCGCCGCTCGGGCGTGTCGATCTCGATCCCGAACAGTTCCTGGATGCGGCCGAGGCGGTAGCGCAGCGTGGTCACGTGAAGCCCCATCGCATCCGCGCATGCCTGGCTGCGGCAGCCACTCTCCAGATAGGCAGCCAGGGTCGGGATGTATCCGGTGCCATGCTCGGCATCATGGCGGGATACGGCACCGATGGTGACATTGAGAAATGCGCGAACCTCGTCGGTGTCGGCGGCCGAGAGCAGCAGCGGGAAGGGGCCAAAATCCTGGGAGGCCAGCAGACCGGTGCGGTTGAACCGTATCCCGAGCCGGATCATGCGCGCGCATTCCTGCCAGATCTGCCGATGTTCCTGCAGGCCGCTGCAGGTCTTGCCGATCACCACGATCGGCTTGCAGCCCAGCAGCCACTGGGTTTCATCGATGACCTTGCGCACCAGCAGCTTGGCGGTGTTCTCACTGTCGCGTGATCCGCCCGGCACGCGGCACAGGATGATGCCGTCAAGATTGGCGGCCGTGGCGGTTTGGCCCTGTTGCGCTGCCAGCCTGCCGATGGAGCGATGCAATTCCTCCAACGCGTTGTCGTCCATGCCGGCTTGGCGGGGCAGACCGATGGCGATGAGCCTGGCCGGCGCTGCCATGTCGATATCGAGGCGGCGGGCGCGAGCAACCAGATCATCCGGATTGCGCCAGTCGCCGGAGACGATCTCGGCGAACAGTTCGCTGGCCGTCTTCGACTCCGTCTGGAAGCGTAGATGGCTGCGCATCATCTGCACGCTCAAGGCCGATTTGGCACTCTCGAGCAGCAGATGATCGAGATCGCCGAAATCGGCACCGCGAGAAAAGACGACCAGCGCTCCGACCATTCTTTCATCGACCCTGAGCGGCTCGACCATGGCCGGCAGGTTGAGATGCTGTCCGCAGACGCTGAGATAAAGCTTGGCATGTTCGGAGCGTGTGTTGCCGGCCACTTCGCGGGCGATACGCAGGAACTGGCGATTGACCCCGGCATTCACCTCCTCGCGCCACCGTTCGTCGTCGAATGTCTCGGGCTTGGGCGAACGCCCCGTGACGACGAGATTTGCCGTCAGGTCGACCACGACGGTGGGATGATGCATGAAGGTCTCGACCAGAGCGGCCGCCGAAGCAACCGAACCGTCCGACAGGACCTTCTGCATCAGGGCAGAATGGGCGGCGAGCACATTCTGCAGACGTTCAGCGGCGAGGCGCTCGGCCTGCAGCCGGTTTGATCGATCGACGGCGATGGCACCGAGATGGGCAATCGTTTCCAGAAAGGCGAGGTCCGCATCCGACGGCTCGACGATGCTGCGCGACTTGACCGACAGGACCATGGCCCGTCCTTCCATGTCGCGGCAGCCGAGCGGCAGCACCACGACGGTATGGTAGCCACGCTCGATGGCCTCCTCCTGATATCCCGGAAACTCCGATGCCACCTGCGCATCACGGATGATCACGGGCTCGTTGGTGGTCAGTGCGATGAGGGAGGGGCTGGTGGCGAGGGTCCAGCGGTCGCGATAGAGAGTGCCGAGCCGATTGGGATCATGCCGGGCCAGGACAACGGCATCGCCACTGCCTTCGTCGATACTCATGACGCCGCCCATGGACCAGACGGTATTGTAGCACCCTGCCTTGACGAGATGCAGCAACGTGGTGCCGAGATCACCGCCGGAATTGATCAGGCTGGCGATATCCCTGAGCGTGCGCGACAGCGGCCGATCGATGACGTTCATCAGACCCTCCCGAGTTCCGTTGAGGCTCAACTAGCGGACCCCATCATCACTGTCGAAGGATTTCAACACGGCATCCTCCTACGCTTCGTAGGAGGAGAGCGCTTGAGCAGGCCCCTAGTGTCCGGTGCGATGCCGGAAGCAGGCCGCTTCGGTGTGAAGCCCTCTGGCCGGATCTGAATGACGAAGGAATATCATGAGTCTGGAAATCCGAAAGATCGTTCGCCACGCCGAAGAGGTGTTCATCGAGGGTGGCAAGACCGGCCCCAGGCCGATATTGGCGAGCGCGGTGGCAGCCATCATCAAGAATCCCTGGGAAGGGCTTGGATTCGTGGAGGATCTGCGCCCGGTGGTCCTCGACGTGGCACCGAAGCTGGCGGGCGTGCTGGTCCCTCGCCTGCTCGAATTGTGCCCCAAGGACCGGATCGAGGCCTATGGCAAGTCGGCCATCGTCGGCCTCGCCGGTGAGATCGAGCATGGCTCGGCCCTGATCCATACGCTGCGCTTCGGCAACGTGTTCCGTGAAGCGGCCGGAGGGACCAGCTATCTGAGCTTCACCAACACGCGCGGGCCGGCCGGCGCCCAAGTGTCCCTGCCCATGACGCACAAGACAATTGTGGGCCAGCGCTCGCACTTCATCACCCTGAATTTCTCGGTCAGCGACGCGCCGGACCGCGGCGAGATCCTGATTGCGATCGGCGCCGCCGACAGCGGCCGCATGCACCCGCGGATCGGAGACCGCTTCAAGGACATGGAGGAGATGGGGATCACGCCACCGAAGTCGTAGAGGTGCGATGTCGCGGAGTTCGGGCCCACGGCTCGATCCGGCAACAAGTCACCGGTCGAGCTCACAGGTCCATCGAAGCAATCGGTTGCTGGCCGGTTTGAAAGATCTGCCCGGGGCCGTGCCGGCACGGCCCACCGAAAGGGCCCTGCCGCAAATCTAGCCTTGGATACCTAGAGCAAAGCGCGTTTAGCCGGAAACGCTATTTTGCTCTAGCTCTTTGGTTCGACGCGTCTTTGCGATTCTTAGCGATTCCGCCAAATCGCAAAACGCTCTAGGCATCAACGTTTGTCGGCAACACTATCATGTCATGAATTGTGACGTTGCGGGGGCGGCTGAGTATATAGACGACCGCCTCTGCCACTTCGGAAGGCTCGATCAACGCACCGGCGTCTTTTGCGGCCTGCAACCGATCCGGTTCCCAATCCGACAGCAATGCCGAGATCACCGGCCCTGGCGAAACCTGCGATACCCGAATGCCGTGCTTGTTGACCTGTCGGCGCACGGTCTGGGTAAAGCATGTGATTGCCCATTTGGAGGCCGAATAGACCGGCTCGTGCTTGATCGCGGAGTGCCCCGCCAGGGACGACGTCACAATGATATCGCCACCGCCCTGCTCGATCATATGCGGCAGGACAGCGTGAACGTTCTTCATCACTGCATTCACGTTCAGATTGAGCATTCTGTCGATGGTCAATGCATCGGTGTCCACCAGATCGCCACCGATATAGGTACCTGCATTGCAATAGAGGATGTCGATCCTGCCAACTTTGGCAATGACTTCCGGAATCATCGCAGCACAGCTGGTGGCATCCAGAAGATCGGTTACCTGAGCAACGGCCTTTCCATTCGAACTTGCCACCAACTCATCCAGCGCTGCGGCGTTGCGATCGACCATGACCACTGTGACGCCCGCCTTCATCAGAGCTTCGCATGTTGCCAGTCCAATGCCCGAAGCAGCACCAGTGACGACAGCCGTTTTTCCTTGCAGTTCAATAGACAATGTTACCTCCTGGAGAGCATATAGTTTATTTTTAAGAAGCTTTGGACATTTACCCGATGCAATTCATCACTTCATGAAGATCAGATCGAAGGGAAACATTCGACATTCAGTCGAAGAGGGCATCTATTTTATTCACTCTATATTGTACTCCGTTGCAATTATTTTGGCGCCGGCAACGAAAAGCGCGCTCTTTATCCAAGCCCTTCATAATTGAAGCTCCTAGCTACGTGACGGATCAATTCGATCCTGCAATCCGCATCGGGACGGGTCCTGGACGACGATCAAAAGGCCTTCCAAAGTCCAAATAGTATATGAAATTTGTTTCAGCAACACATTACACCTCTCACCTGCGTTGGGGAAGCACGAGCTTGCCTGGAGCGTTGATTTAGACCGGTTGCCGCCCTGACCGCCCGCTGGGCAAACGCCAACAGGCAGCATCGGCTCGCTCGGTTGGCTTTTCCGAGAGCGCGGGTGGCGGGTCAGAGCCAGGTTGTCACGCGGACGCCATCGAAGGAGATCTTATGAATCTTGTTCGTTGCAATTTATTTCGGAAATATGTTACATACCTTGCGTTCACGGCGACCGCTCAGCCGCGAACGCAGTGCAAGCCGTGATGTCCCAAAACGGGGCCATCACGCTCGGACGTGATCGTAGTGGCGCGACCGACGCCGACCGAGAGGCCCGACGCGCGCCACACGACAACAACAATCAAACAGATTGTCGCCAATGGAGGAACCCATGAGATTCTTGGCCAAGGTCGGCCTGTCGCTAACAGCGCTCTTGCTGGCGGGTGTTGCCGCGCGGGCTGAAACCATCACGGTTGCAACCGTCAACAATGACGACATGATCATCATGCAAAAGCTGTCGTCTGAATGGGAGAAAGCGACAGGCAACAAGGTCAACTGGGTTGTGCTGGAAGAAAACGTACTGCGCCAGCGCGTGACCACGGACATCGCCACCAAGGCTGGCCAATTCGATATCGTTACCATCGGTGCCTATGAGACGCCGATCTGGGGCAAGGCCGGCTGGCTCGCATCGCTGAACGATCTTGGCGACGACTACGATTACAAGGATGTCTTCGAGCCGTTGCGCAATGGCTTGTCGGTCGACGGCAAGCTTTACGCCCTGCCCTTCTATGCGGAGAGTTCTTTCACACTCTACCGCAAGGACCTGTTCGAAAAGGCCGGGCTGACGATGCCCGAGCAGCCGACCTGGGACCAGATCGCGCAGTTCGCCGACAAGCTCACCGACAAGTCGAAGGAGCAGTACGGTATTTGCCTTCGCGGCAAACCCGGCTGGGGCGAAAACATGGGCCTGATCACGACGATCGTGAACACCTTTGGCGGCCGCTGGTTCGACATGGAGTGGAAGCCGCAGCTGACATCCGATCCGTGGAAGAAGGCGATCAGCTTCTATGTCGATCTCCTCAAGCGTGACGGCCCGCCCGGTGCGACATCCAATGGCTTCAACGAGAACCAGGCCCTGTTCGCAAGCGGAAAATGTGCGATCTGGGTCGATGCGACGTCAGCGGCCGGACGGCTCTACAACAAGGCGACATCCAAGGTCGGTGATGTCCTGGCCTTCGCTCAACCTCCCGTCAACGTATCGCCAAAAGGCAATGGCTGGTTCTGGGCCTGGTCGTTGGCCGTTCCTTCTTCCACCAAGAACCTCGACACGGCCAAATCCTTCGTGAAGTGGGCCACGTCCAAGGAGTATGTGAAGCGGGTCGGCGAGACCGCCGGCTGGGTTGCCGCACCGCCCGGCACCCGCCAGTCGACCTACGACAATCCGGAGTACAAGAAGGCTGCGCCCTTCGCTGGCATGGTCCTCAAGGCGATCCTGACCGCCGATCCCACGAATGCCACCAAGGATCCGGTTCCGTACAAGGGAATCCAGTTCGTTGCGATCCCCGAGTTCCAGGCCATCGGCACCTCGGTCGGCCAGGCCATCGCGTCCGTCCTCGCCGGACAGCAGACGGAAGATGCCGCCCTGGGTGCAGCACAGGACGAGGTCACACAAACCATGCAGCAGGCCGGCTACATCCAATAGCCGCCTGTCCTGCCAGGGCTCCGGGCGTTCTCCCCGCCCGGAGCCCTTCTATCGGCATGCCTTCAACCAAAACCACGAGGGCCCATGTTCCAGACTTCCACAAGCCGGCGGGCTGTGCGCACCGGCCCTCTCCTGGCTCCGGCAGTCAGTGTCCTGCTGCTCTGGATGATCGTCCCGCTGGTGATGACGCTGTGGTTTTCCTTCCAGCGCTACAACCTGCAAAACCCGCTGATCACAGGCTTTGCCGGTATCAACAACTACAAGTTCCTGTTGCTGAACAAGACGCTTTGGATCTCGATCATCAACACGATCATCCTGGTCGGCTCGGTGCTGGCGTTGACCGTGATCTTCGGCGTGCTTTTCGCCGTCGTCTATGACGTCGAGTTCCCGGGGCGCAATATCGCCCGCCTCCTGGTCATCGCCCCCTTCTTCGTCATGCCAACCGTGGCGGCACTGATCTGGAAAAACCTGCTGATGCATCCCGTCAACGGGTTGTTCGCCTGGATCACGCGATCACTCGGCCTCGGCGTGGTGGACTGGTTCAGCCAGGTCCCGATGCTGTCCGTCATCATGATCGTGGCCTGGCAGTGGATCCCCTTTGCCACCCTCATCCTCATCACAGCCATGCAGTCGCTCGATCGCGAACAGATGGAAGCAGCGCGGATGGACGGGGCCAAGGGCCCCACGATGTTCTGGTTCATCGTCCTGCCGCATCTTTTGAGACCGATCTCGGTGGTGGTGATGATCGAGACGATCTTCCTGCTGTCCGTCTTCGCCGAAATCCTGGTCACCACCTCGGGCGGGCCGGGCAACGCGACCACCAATCTGACCTACTTCATCTATCTCAAGGCCTTGCTGCAATGGGATGTGGGTGGCGCCTCCGCCGGTGGCGTCATCGCCATCGTACTGGCCAACATCGTCGCCGCCTTCCTGGTGCGCACCGTCGCCCGCAACCTGGAGACCTGAGCATGGCAATGCGTGGATCAAGAAGGCGGGTGGTGCTGGCCGGCATCGTCGGCTGGCTCGGGGCGCTCGTGATGTTCTTCCCGATCTTCTGGATGCTGCTGGCGGCCTTCAAGACGGAGATCGACGCCGTCGGCCCACCCGAATTGTTCTTCCGTCCGACGCTCGAGAATTTCGCCGAGGTCAATGCACGCGCGAATTATTTCTCCTACGCGCTCAACAGCATCCTGGAATCGCTAGGGGCCACGGCAATTTCCCTCGCCCTCGCCGTACCGGCAGCCTATGCCGCCGCCTTCTTTCCAACCAGTCGGACCAAGGACCTCCTGCTCTGGATGCTGTCGACGAAAATGATGCCCGCGGTCGGCGTGCTGGTGCCGATGTACCTGCTCTTTCGCGACACCGGCCTGCTCGATACCCGCATAGGTCTCGTCATCCTCTTCACCCTGTCGAACCTGCCCATCGTGGTGTGGATGCTCTATTCCTTCTTCAAGGACGTGCCGCATGAGATCCTCGAGGCCGGTCGCATGGACGGCGCCCGCGTCGGCGCGCAAATCCGCCATCTCCTTCTACCGCTGACCTTGCCGGGCATTGCTTCAACCGCTCTTCTCTCGATCATCCTGTGCTGGAACGAGGCGTTCTGGAGCCTCAATCTTACCGCCTCGCAGGCGGGGCCACTGACCGCCTTCATCGCCTCCTTCTCCAGCCCTGAAGGCCTGTTCTGGGCCAAGCTGTCGGCAGCCTCGACCCTGGCGGTGGCGCCAATTCTGATCTTCGGCTGGATGACGCAGCGCCAGCTTGTTCGCGGCCTCACCTTCGGCGCCGTGAAATGACCCCCTATTTCCCTTTGTGAGGACACGACATGGCAGAGCTCCACCTCAAGGGCATCCGCAAGTCCTTCGGCGCCGTCGACGTCATCAAGGGCGTCGACCTTCATATCGCCGACAAGGAATTCTGCGTCTTCGTCGGGCCGTCCGGGTGCGGCAAGTCAACCCTGCTCCGTCTGATTGCCGGGCTGGAGGAGATCTCCACCGGCGACCTGTCCATCGACGGCGCGCGCGTCAACGACGTGCCGCCGGATGAGCGCGGCCTTGCCATGGTCTTCCAGACCTACGCCCTCTATCCCCACATGAATGTTCGCGAGAACATGGACTTTGCGCTGCGCCTTGCCGGCGTCGCCAAGGCCGAGCGGGACGCCAAGGTCCTTGCCGTGGCCCGCCTCCTGCATCTCGACCATCTCCTCGACCGCAAGCCCCGCCAGCTCTCCGGCGGTCAGCGCCAGCGTGTCGCCATCGGCCGCGCCATGGTGCGCCAGCCCAGGGTCTTCCTGTTCGACGAACCGCTCTCGAACCTCGATGCGGCTCTTCGCGTGCAGATGCGTATCGAACTGGCACGCCTGCACGAGGATCTCGGCGTCACCATGATCTATGTGACGCATGACCAGGTCGAGGCCATGACGCTGGCCGACAAGATCGTGGTGCTGCGCGATGGCGTCATCGAGCAGGTGGGTACCCCACTGGAACTCTACCACCATCCGCACAACCGCTTCGTTGCCGGCTTCATTGGCTCGCCCACCATGAACTTCATCGAGGCGACGGCCCGAGGCATCTCGGGAGACGGCGTCACCGTGGAACTGCCAGGCGGTGCGACCCTGACGGCGCCGGCCTCCGGCGGCGGGATTGCCGTTGGCGACAGGCTGACGCTCGGCGTCAGGCCCGAGCATCTGACGAGAGCATCGGACGGGCAGCTTTCCGGCGAAGTGATGGTTGTCGAGCGCCTCGGCGGCCAGACCTTCCTGTATGTCCAAGTCACGCCGGACAATCTCTTCATCGTTCAGGCCGAAGGTGCGGATAGCTCGAAGGTGCATGATCGCATCGCAGTCGCCTTCCCGCCCGCTGCCGCTCATCTCTTCCGGCAAGACGGAACCTCCCTGCCGGCAATGAAAAGAAATCCCCTCGCCGCATGAGGCGGGTCGTCGTCACGCCCCTGTTAGGAATGTACGGATGTATCTTGATAAATTCAGGCTCGAGGGCCGGACGGCTTTCATCACCGGCGGCGGCCGCGGCATTGGCCTGGCTTCGGCTGAAGCCTTGCTCGAAGCAGGCGCCAAGGTGGTGATCTCCGACTACAATGAGGAATTGCTCGCAAGCGCCCGGGACCATCTTGCGACAGCCGGCCACAGAATCGACAGCGTGATCCTCGACGTGACCAAGCCGGACCAGGTCGCCCGCGCGGCCGCCGAGGCAAATGCCAAGCATGGCGCGGTCGACATTCTCATCGCCAATGCAGGCATTGCCTGGCCCGATACGCCCGGCGAAGCCATTCCGGACGAGATCTGGAACCGGATCATCGACGTCGATCTCAATGGTGTCTACTGGTCATGCCGGGAATTCGCCAAGCCGATGCTCGAGCGGGGCTTTGGCTCGATCGTCACGCTGGGCTCGATGTCGGGCCTGATCTCCAACAAGCCCCAGCGCCAAGCTCACTACAACGCAGCCAAAGCGGCCGTGCATCATCTATCCAAGTCCCTTGGCGGTGAATGGGCCGAGCGGGGCGTACGCGTGAATTCCGTTGCACCAACTTATGTCGACACGCCGATGTCGAATACCAGCTTCACCGACCCCGAGCGCTTTCCGACCTGGATGGAAATGACGCCGATGAAGCGCGTGGCAAGACCGGACGAAATCGCCTCGGCCATCCTGTTTCTTGCTTCGGAAGCCTCCAGTGCGATCACGGGAACGACGCTCGTGGTGGACTGCGGCTACACGATCTGGTGATGCTTCACCGGACTACTTCGTCAATCCAGCCAAGCAGCCGTTCGTGATCGAGCGGCTGCGTGGTATCGACATCGAAGATCGGGCCGCGCCGCAATGGCTCCGCCCGCCTGGCAAGCGCATCGAGCTCGGGCAGGAAGGCTTCGCCCGGATGCCCCGCATGGCGCATATTGAGCCGCTGGCGATAGCGTTCGACGAGGACTTCCGGCGGTGCATGGCACCATACTTCCGCCGTGCTGCCGACCCCTGCGCGAACAAGATGGGCCTCCAGCACATCGCGTGGCTGAAAGCCGAACCAGGCATCGACGATGAAGATCATGCCATCGGGAGCGTCCCTCACGATCGACCATATCGCCTGATAGCTCGCTCGTCCCAACTTGCGATTGAATTCGCGATCCCCAACGCCGAGATGGTCAAAAAAAGGCTCCTTCACGCTATCCAGCGCAAGGATCGGCCATCTGCGGGCGTCCGCTATAAAGCGGGCAACGCTACTCTTGCCGGTCGCCGGCACGCCATTGACCAGGATAGCCTTCTTCATGGCGAAACCAGATCATCCTTCATTCCAGCCAACGCTGCACCAATGACACCGGCGTCATCGCCCAAAACGGCAGGCCTGACCGGGCATTGATACCATGGCGACAGGGCCGGGGCCCATTCCAATGCCGCGCATGCCGTTGCGCCCAACCCGCCGCCGAGCAAGAAGAGCTCGGGATCCACGCTGGCGACAATACTGTCGATCGCAGCCCTGAGCGGCACCGCCCAGGCCTTGATCACCCTTGTTGCCCTTGCGTCTCCGCTGCGTGCGAGAGCAAGAATCTCGTCCGCGCTCGTTCCAACCGCAAGTCCGGCGGCGGCGATATGGCGGCCAAGAGCCGTGCCGGAACTGGTGGTCTCGACGCAACCGATCCGGCCACAATTGCAGACGGTGCCGCCAAGATCGACTGTCACATGGCCAAGTTGGCCGGCGCTGCGCTGCCCCCGCATCACGGCCCCGTCCAGCACCACCGCACCGCCGATACCGGTGCCAATTGTCAGCATCGCCACATGGCGACAGTCGCGGGCAGCGCCCGCCACAATCTCGCCGACAAGCGCCATGTTGCAATCATTGTCGATGAAGACGCTTTTGCCGGTCTCGTGCCCGATCGCTTCGGCAAGCTGTATGGTAGACAGGTCGACATATCCGCCCGAGAGCACCTGATTGCGGCGAGCATCGACCCGCCCAGGGACGCCGATGCCAACCGCTGTAATGCCGGGCCTGTCGAGGGCCTTGATCAGGGCAATGAGGCGGGACGTCAGCGCCGCCGGATCTCGCAATGTCCTTTCAACGAGGCGCTCCAGGATCAGCCCGGATGCATCGATGCAAGCAGCCCGCACATTGGTCCCGCCAATATCGATGCCGATCGCCAAAGGGGGCTTATGCATGGCAAACTGGCTCGTCAGGCCGCTTGCGCGGCTTTGCCGGCGTGGCGAGCGACCACAGCCTGAATTTCGCGCAGGCGCGGGACCGCAATCGTCGAGAGGCGGTTGGCCGTTTCGTTGCGGTCGAGCGAGATGCAGTCCTTCCACAGGGCACGACCGGCAATGACTCCCGAAGCTCCGTTTCTCATGGCCGTCTCGACTTGACCAAGGAAGGTCGAATGATCGACACCCGCCGACAAGACTGCCCACGGTACCGCCCCGGCGAGACGAGTAACGCCAGCACAAGCTTCCGCCGTGCCCGGATAGGGCAGCTTCAAGACCTTCGAGCCGCAGTCCAGACAGATCCTGGTTCCCTCCAGAACCAGTTCCGGCACTTTGGCGACATAGTCCTCGCGACTTTCACCCGGCAGTTCATAGGTCAGGAATTCAACCACCAGCAGGAGATCTTCACGGGCGAAGTCCTCGATGCAACGGCGCAGAATGTCGATGTTATGGATATTGGCCTCGGGCCGATCCGCACGAAGATACACCATGATCTTGCCGCCCGTGCCCCCCATCGCGCGCACATGGCGGGCATCGATCCCCGGAACCAGGCGCGACAAGCGATAGCCTTCCGGCGTCTTGTCGAACCCGGACGCATCGAGGCCGATCAGGAGGGCCACATCGCGGGCAAGTACGCCGTCATCCACCACCTTGGGCACGGCACAGATCGGATCGAGCAGCACGCAGGAGGCAGCACTCGCCAGATATTGGACGATGTCGGACTTGGTTTCGCCAAGCGTCGCGTCACTGATCTTGGCCTGTTCGACCGGGTCGCTCGCCAGCAAAGAGCGCATACCGCCACGCTGGTCGCATGCAATAACCATCATCATCCCATTGGGGGCGCAGATCTGCTGGTAACCGCGAAGCTCCGACGTCGTCATCCTGGTCATGAGACCCTCTCCTAATATCTATGCCCACGGCCGAGCGCCGGACATGTTTGACCATGCCCTTACGCTTGCAACGACGTAGAGGCCTGCGGCTCTGATCGATTTGCGTTGAACAAGACGCAAATATGCTGCACGGCTCGTGTCCTGTCTGAAAGAACGCGATGCCTCTTGTTTCACAAAGCGACGTGTAACATATTTCTGAAAGGAATTGCAACCTGTCTGAGAATGCTTCCATGGATGGGTCGGCCACGCGTAAGACACTGCATCTGGTGGCGCGCCTGCACTATGAATCGGATCTCTCTCAAGTCGAGATCGCACGGCGCCTGCAACTCTCGACCGCCACCATCTCCCGCTTGCTTCGGAGAGCGCGCGAGGAAGGGATCGTGCGCATCGAGATTCGCGACTTTGTTGCGCCAGATGAGATCAGGCGCGACTTGATAAACGCTCTCGGCCTAAAGCAGGCCGCCGTGGTGGATACTGTTGAAGTTGGCTTGCTGGATTCACTTGCCCAGCCGGTCGGAACACTTCTCAAGGAAGCGGGGCTGAAGGATGGCTCCGTTCTCGCCATCGGCTGGGGCCGAGCCGTGCGCGGCGTGATCCGCGCCGGCCTGCCGCGTATTCCCGGGGTGATCACGGTGCCCGCAACGGGCGGCATCCAGCAAGCGGCGCCACATTTCCAGATCAACGAGTTCGTGCGCCAGGCGGCCGAACAGCTGGGTGGCGAACCAAAATTCATCTTTGCGCCCTATTTGCCGGCCCCTCAGTATCGCGATGCCTTTGTGAGCGATCCTGCCGTCCACGAACTCATTACCCTTTGGGACCATATCGACGTTGCGCTGGTGGGGGTTGGACTGCCGCATACCGTCGACCCCATCCATGCCGGCACCGTTACGTCTAGCGAACGGGCCCTCACCCATGTCGCGGGGGATGTCATCCGGCATTATTTCGACGAAGACGGCACCATATTGCCATGGGATGGCAATAACAGCCTGATCGCCGTTTCGCCGGCTCAAATGCGGGCCGTGCCACTCGTCATCGGCGTAGCCGTATCACCGGCGAAGGCGAAGGCAATCATCGGCGCGGTCAGAGCAAAACTGATCAATGCAGTCGTGACAGATGTGGCCACCGCCGAAGCCATCCTTGGCGAACTGCAAGCATGAAGGCGACGAAACCCTTCGAGCCGTGAAGGATGCCATTGCAGCGGAAGATCGGATTCTTTTTTCTTGACGATGGGTCAGAGCCATCGGTTCCGCTTCTCTCACCGCCAGGTCCAGGGAACGCCGGGGTCGATTTCCGGTCCTGTTCCTATATGAAGACGAAAATTGGTTGCGGGGGACCCACAACCAAGGCTTACGCCACAGTGTCCGGAATCGCGATTATCCTAGCCGCGATTGCTTCCGAAACTGACGAGGCGTCACGCCAGAAATTCGACGGAAGGCTCTACTGAA
>NZ_JAXOUF010000018.1:0-102970 GCF_034424805.1 Labrys sedimenti | reverse complement strand
ACACCGGCATCAGCGTGGCGCTGTCGCACACGGCCAGCCTCGGCGTATCCTACAGCGGACAATTCGGCGAAAAGGCCGTCGACCAGAGCGTCAGGGGCAATTTCGTCTGGAGGTTCTGATCGGGAAGAAAAAGCCGTTAACAGAAAAGGTCAGGATATTCGGATAAGCCAGGTAGAAATCTAGGAAAACCTTTCCTTCCTCTAGATAGGAAGACGGTTTGGCCGGGGCAGCAGCGCGATCAGTAGGAGACAGACGAAGGCGCCGCCGGCAGCGGCCAGGAAACCGTCGATATAGGACAAAACTGCCGCCTGCTTGGCGATCGCGGAGGACAACAGGCTCGTCGCCCGGGCGCTGGCGATCGCCACATCAGCCGTATGGGCACTGACGGCATTGCGATAGGCCGCGAGGCGGTCGACCGTTGCACCGGCAAGGCTGTCGACATGCAGGCCGATGAGATTGGAATGGACCTGTTCACGCACACGCACGAAGGTCTGCATGAAGGCCGTGCCGATCTCGCCGCCGAACATGCGGCTGATCTGCAGCAGGGCGCCGATCGTCAGCGCGTCGGCCGGATTGATCGACTGCACCGCCAGGACGACGAGTGCTGTGAGGGCGAAGGACTGGCCGAGGGCCTGCAGGATCTGGGATTGCAGGAAATCGTCGGTGGCCCAGGCGCTGGTGAGCTGCGCCGCCATCAGGCAGGCGATGCCGACCAGGGCCGTGCCGGCAGCCAGCACCCATCGTCCGTCGACGCGCTTGAGGACATAGCCGAGCGGCACCACGATGATGAGCTGGGGCAAGGCGATCCACAAAAGCACCGCGCCGACCTGCAATTCCCTGAAGTTCTGCACCGACTGCAGATAGTTGGGAATGATGTAGGCGGTCGACAGGATGATGAAGCGAAAGCCTGCCAGCAGCATCAGCAACAGCAGGAGATGATGCTGCATCAGAAGCCGCAGGTTGAGGAAGGGCCTGCGGCTGACCCACAGCTCGCGCACGACGAAAGCCGCCGTCACCAGGCCGCCGGCGATCAGCAGGCCGTTGACCAGGCCGCTATTGGTCCAGTCGAGGCGGTTGCCCTGGTCGAGCCCTGCATAGAGCAGGCTGAAGCCCGCGCCGGCATAGACCAGGCCTGGCCAGTCGAAATGGTGCAGGAGCTCGGTCTTCACATCCTCGCGCGGAATGCCGAACCATACGCAGGTGAACATCAGCGGCAGCAGGCCGCAATATTGCCAGCTGATCCAGCGCCAGGACAGATTGTCCGCGTACCAGCCTTCGAGCGAGGCCGCGACATTCTGCGAGAGTTCCGAATTCATGGCATAGACCGCGATGCCGTAGATGATCAGGCGCGGCGGCAGGCTGCGGGCGATGAAGCTGATGGTCAGCGGAATGAACGTCCCCGACCCGACCCCCGCCAGGAACTGGGCGGCCAGGAAGGCCCCGAGATTGGGAGAGAGGGGCGCAAGCAGGCTGGCGACGAAGAGCAGGGTGATGCCCAGCAGCAGCATGCGCCGCACCCCGAAAATCGCGCCGAGATAGGGGCAGGCCACCCCGACCAGCATCTGGCCGACGGCGAAGGTGGTGGTCATCCACGCCCCTTCGTCAAAGCCCAGATGCAGCCCTCCGCGCAAATCGGCAAGGCCGAAGCTGGTGACGCGGCTGCCGAGCGTCGACATGATGGAGCCGAGCAGCACGCCGAGGATGCCGATATAGGGAAGCAGCGTATCGGCCCGGAACCGCGGCGGTGCATGCGTCGCGGGTTCGAGGGCCGCGCCGGCGGCCGTCAGGGGTGCGGCTGTCGCGCTCGAGGCTACCGTCGTCATGGCGACGCTGCCGCGGCAGCGCCTGACCTGTCGCCTGTATCGACGGTAGCGACCACCGACATGCCCGGCCGGATCAGGGTTCCCAGCGCCGGATTGGGATCGAGGGCGATCTTCACCGGAATACGCTGGACGACCTTGGTGAAATTGCCGGTGGCGTTGTCGGGAGGCAGCAGCGCGAAGGTACTGCCAGTGCCGGGAGACCAGGCTTCGACACGGCCGGTCAGGACCAGATCGGGAAAGGCATCGACGGTGACACGGGCGGGCTGACCAAGACGGATATTGGTCATCTGCGTTTCCTTGTAGTTCGCCACCACCCAGATATTGGGCAGCGGCACCACGGCGATGACCTGCGTGCCGACATTGACGAACTGGCCTGGGCGAACCTGGCGCTGGCCGACGAGCCCTTTCGCCGGCGAACGGATCTTGGTGTAGCCCAGATTGTTGGTGGCGAGGGTGACCTGGGCCTCGGCGGCCTTGATCTGCGCCCTGACCTGCTGCTCCTGCACGTCGAGCCCGGCAAGCAAGGCCTTCTGCTGGTCGAGCTGGGCCTCGTAGAGCGCTTTCTGGGCCAGGGCGCGCTGGGCATTGGCATCGGCCTGCTCGACCGATTGCTGGGTGCCGGCCGTGCCGGTCTTGAGCAGGTCGCGCTGGCGCGTGGCTTCGAGCTGGTAGCGCCGCACATCCGCGCTGCCCGCATCGATATTGGCACCGGCCTGACGGATCAGGGCATTCTGCACGTTCTTCTGATTGGCGACATTGGCGAGACTGGCTTCGGCCGCGGCAAGATTGGCCTGCGCCAGCGCGAGCTGGGCCTGATAGTCGGACGGCTCGATCTCGGCGATCAGGTCGCCGGTCTCCACCGCCTGGTAGTCATGGATCGGGACCTCCTTGATGTAGCCGGAGACACGGGCCGACAAGGGCGTGACATCGCCCACAATGAAGGCATTGTCGGTCTCCGCGAGGCGGGCCGCACCGGTCCAGCGGTTCCAATTGCCGGCGACATACCAGACCAGCCAGGCGGCGAGCAGAAGAAAGCCGACGCGCAAGGCCGGATAGAGCCAGCGCGACCGCAGGCTGCGCGCGGGCTGCGGCGTTTCGGATACGGTCGACTTTTCCGTGGCATCCGACATCTGTGCCTCACACTCGACAAGGCGCGATTTCTTCGAATCGCACTTTTCTCTAACTCCTTGTTCTGAAACATTCTCTCAATCGAAAAGTCTACTGACCTTTCTGGAAAATGCTCTGGAGCGCTACTGATCGTGACGAGAGATCATGAACGGCGATACCAAAATATTCCAATACCCACACCCGTCTTGTCGAGCTTGATCGCGCCCGGATCCATCAGGTTTTACTGAGCAGGTGGACCAACGCGGCAACGTCCTGCCGGTTCGCCTTGGCCGGAAGCATGAAAGCGCAATAGGGATAGCCCAGACGCACCGACTCCGCTGACAACATCATGAGACGCCCCGCTTCCAGGTCGGCCCGGGACAAGGCTCGCTGCCCAAGTGCGACACCCAGCCCAAGCCTCGCGGTGGTGATGGCGAGGCTCGACAACCCGACCCGTCTACCGAGCGACGGGTCCGGCCGACGAGAACTGCCGCGTAGCGCAAACCAATCCGACCAGGTCGGATGCGAAGCATAGTTAGGGCCCCAATTGGTGTGAATGAAGCAGCTGTCATGGATCGCCTCCAGCCCGGCAATGTCCCGGCCATGCTGCTCCCAGAATGCGGGCGAACATACGGGCACCACATCGTCGTGCACGAGTTGCGCCACAGCCAGGCCCGGATAATGGTAATCCCCATAGCTGATCCGCAAATCGATATGCTGCCGAGCGAGGTCGACCGGATCATCCTCGACACGAATGTCGATCGCCAAGCGGGGGAATTGATCGACCATCTCGGCCAGCCTGGGGGCAAGCCAGCATTCGGCCAGGGAGAACGGTACGCTCACCGTCAATCTCCTGCGCAGTTCTCCCTCCAGCAGACGCGCCGTTACCGCCGCGATGTCGCCGAGGGCTCGGGACATTTGGGGATAGATGGCGTGCCCTGCATCCGTCAGCGTGATGCGGTTGCCGTTGCGCATGAATAGCTGCTTGCCGAAATGCGCCTCCAGATTTCGGATCTGCTGGCTCACGGCCGCGGAGGAGACGCCGAGTTCGATCGCAGCCAAGGTGAACTGCCCTGTACGGGCGGCCACCTCAAAGACTCTGACGGCATTGAGTGGCGGCAATCGCAGCATAGCTGCCTCCGAAAGATTTTCTTAGGCAAGGATAATAATTTCCTGCGTTGTGAAAAAGATTTTTTTGGGGCCTGCTTCCGCTGCCTGCATCACGGAGAACCCCATGCGCCATATTCTTGATCTCGACCGTTATCCCCTCGACCGGCAAGGCAGCCCGGAATGGCTGGCTTTGGTCGAAAGCTCGAAGGCGGGCCTGGTCGCCAACGGCATGTTCAATCTGGAAGGATTGCTGCTTCCCGGCATTGCACAAAAAGCGGCAGCCGAAGTGCAGCCTGTGATGGACAGCAAGTCCCATACTCACAAAAGGCTGCACAATATCTATTTCAAGCCCGAAATTCCCGAACTCGCGGCCGATCACCCCGCCCTTCGCAAGGTCGAAACGGTCAGTCACACCATCTGCGCGGACCAGATTGCTGGAAGTACCGTTCTGGCCATCTATGAGTATGGGCCCCTCGTGACTTTCCTGGCAGCCACCATGGACAAGCCTGCTCTGCACGTCATGGCTGATCCCCTGGCCCGAGCCAATGTCATGGCCTATCGCGACGGCGAGGCCCTGAACTGGCATTTCGATCGTTCGGAATTCACCACGACCTTGCTTTTGCAGGCGCCCGACGAGGGTGGGGATTTCGAATACCGAACGGATCTTCGCCGCGACGGCGACCCCAACTATCAAGGTGTCGCCAACCTGCTGGAGGGGCGCGACCCCAATGTTCAAGTTCTCAAGCTCAAGGCCGGCACCTTGAACGTCTTCCGCGGGAAGAATACGGCGCACCGCGTCACGCCCGTCCGCGGCCAACGAGACCGGATGATTGCGGTTTTCTCCTACTACGAAAGACCCGGGGTTCAGTTCAGCACCGAGGAAAGAATAGGGTTTTATGGCCGAGCCGCCTGATCCCAAGCCCTGCCTCGTCCGGTGCGCTCGCTCTTGCGGGCGCACGATCCCCTGCCATCGCTCGACCGGAACATCCCGCCATGAAAGTACGGATCTGCCAAGCCGCGATCGCGGCCTCGATTTTGATTGCAACCACCGCCACCCCGCACGCCAGGGAGTGGAAGACGGTGACCATTGCCACAGAGGGTGCCTACGCGCCCTGGAACCTCACCAGGCCCGACGGTTCCCTCGATGGCTTTGAAATCGAACTCGGCAAGGATTTGTGCGCTCGCATGCAGGTCACATGCCAATTTGTGGCCCAGGACTGGGATGGTATGATCGCCGGCCTGAACGCCGGAAAATTCGATCTCATCATGGACGGCGTGGCCATCACGGATGAGCGACGGAAGGTGATCGATTTCTCCAAACCCTATGCCTCGACGCCTGGCGCATTCGCCGGTCTCAAGGGTGGCCCACTTGCGACGCTGGCCGGCACGGGCTCAACGGCGATCCTGACCGGGGACACGGCGCACGACAAGCCGACCTTGGACGGCCTTCGCACGGCGCTGCAGGGCAAGAACATCGGCATTCAAACCTCCACCGCCTTCACGAAATTCGTCGAGGACAATTTCTCGGACATTGCCAGCATCACGGAATACAAGACGGCCTCGGAGCACGATCTCGACCTCATCGCCGGACGGATCGACGTTGTCTTCGATGACGTCACCTATCTCCTCTCGGCTCTCTCCCGCCCCGAGAACGCCCAGATGATGATTGTCGGGCCTCAGATTTCCGGGGCGATCTGGGGGGAAGGAGAAGCCGCGGGTTTTCGCAAAGACGATGCTGACCTGCGAGCGATGTTCGACAAAGCCCTCGCCTCTGCCATTGCCGACGGGACAGCCAAGGATCTGAGCATCAAATGGTTCAAGATCGACATCACGCCCGCAGCGTTCGTCACGCCCGAGACATCGATGCCCAAGGGCTGAAGCGACCGCGTTCGAGGTACCGGCCTTTCGAAAGCTGGTGCCGGCAAACGCGGGCATTCCGTTAGCCTCGAAACCGCGATCAAAATCCAATGTGCCGGGGGGCTTCGCAGGCGCCCGGCGAGTCATGCATCCAACCGGTGGAAAACCGCCGTTCCCTGCTGGTAGCGTATGACAGGCCTTTTGATCCCCTCGGTGGGAGCGAGGAATCGGCTCAGAAGCAAGTCATCCAAACAAGGGCGAGGCGCCATGTTCCGCAGCCGAAATCTGCCGGCGAAACAGGCCGAAGAGCTCGCGGCCGACGCCGAATTCGTTGTCGACGAGATCCGGCTGGATGTTCGCCCGCTCGAGCGCTCCCGCCGTCAGCACGTCGATCGTGCCCGCGACAGCGTCGACGCGCACGAGGTCGCCGTCCCGGAGCCTGGCAAGCGGTCCTCCGTCGAGTGCCTCCGGGCTGACATGGATCGCCGCGGGCACCTTGCCGGAAGCGCCCGACATCCGCCCGTCCGTGACCAGGGCGACCTTCAGCCCCCTGTCCTGCAGCACGGAAAGCATCGGAGTCAGGCTATGCAGCTCCGGCATGCCATTGGCCTTCGGCCCCTGGAAACGCACCACCACCACGGTATCTCCGGTGAACTCGCCGGCACGGAAAGCCTGCTTGACCGCCTCCTGATCGGCGAAGACGCGTGCCGGCGCCTCGACGACATGGCGTTCCGGCGCCACGGCTGAAACCTTCATCACGCCGGTGCCGAGATTGCCTCGGAGCCGCTTGAGGCCGCCTGTCGGCTGGAACGGCGTGCCGGCCGATCGCAGCACCTTGGGGTTCAGCGACGTGCTCGTTCCTTCCGACCACACCAGGGCGCCGTGGATGAGCTTGGGTTCCCTGGTGTAGCGGGCCAGCCCCTCCCCGGCCACTGTGCGCGTGTCGGGGTGGAGGAGCCCGGCTTCGAGCAGTTCGCCGATCATGAAGCCGAGGCCGCCTGCGGCATGGAAATGGTTCACATCCGCGAGCCCGTTCGGATAGACGCGCGCCATCAGGGGCGTCACGTCCGAAAGATCGGCAAAGTCTTGCCAGTCGAGCACGATCCCAGCTGCCCGCGCCATGGCGATCATGTGGATGAGCAGGTTGGTGGAACCACCGGTGGCATTGAGCCCGACGATGCCATTGACGAAGGCGCGCTCGTCGAGCACGTCGCAAACTGGCGTATAGTCATTGCCGAGGGCCGAGATCGCCAAGGCGCGCCTTGCGGCCTCCACGGTGAGCGCATCGCGCAGGGGCGTGTTGGGGTTGACGAAGCTCGAGCCCGGCAGATGCAGCCCCATGAACTCCATCAGCATCTGATTGGTGTTGGCCGTGCCGTAGAAGGTGCAGGTGCCCGGCCCGTGATAGGCCGCCATCTCCGCTTCCATCAGCTTGTCGCGCCCGCATTGGCCTGTCGCGAAGAGCTGGCGCACCTTGGACTTCTCGTCATTGGCGATGCCGCTCGTCATCGGCCCGGCGGGCACGAAGATCGCCGGCAGATGGCCGAAGGCGGCGGCGGCAATGACGAGGCCCGGCACGATCTTGTCGCAGACCCCGAGATAGACGGTCGCATCGAAGGTGTTGTGGCTGAGCGCGATGCCGGCCGCCATGGCAATGGCATCGCGCGAGAACAGCGACAATTCCATGCCGGCCTGGCCCTGGGTGACGCCGTCGCACATCGCGGGCACGCCACCGGCGACCTGCGCCGTGCCGCCGGCCGTGCGCGCCGCCGCGCGGATCAGGTCGGGGTAGCTTTCATAGGGCTGGTGGGCCGAGAGCATGTCGTTATAGGCGGTGATGATGCCGAGATTGCCTGCGCCGCCCTTGACCAGCGCCGCCTTGTCGTCCACCGGCATGGCGGCATAGGCATGGGCCTGGTTGCCGCAGGACAGGTGGGCGCGCACGGTGCCGGCGGCGCGGGCGCGGGCCATGCGCTCGAGATAGGGACGGCGAAGGGCGGAGGACCGCGCCACGATGCGATCGGTGACCCGTGCGAGCGTTGGGTTCAGCGCCATGGTGGCCTTTCTAGGGTTGGGAGACGATGCCGGCGTTGGTACGGCGCATCGTCTCATGATGGCTTCGTCGATAAAGAAACGAAGCAAGAAACACGCCAGCCGAGGGGACAACGCCCCCCGGCCTTCGTCTCGTCAGGCCGCCACCAGCTCCTCGGGCGGAGCCTTGGCGCCGGTCATGAAGGCAACCGCATCGGACATCGTGTAGTCACGCGGATTGATGACGCAGAGCCGCCGGCCAAGCCGGTGGATATGGATGCGGTCCGCCACCTCGAACACATGCGGCATGTTGTGCGAGATCAGCACGATCGGCAGCCCGCGCCGTTTGACGTCGAGGATGAGCTCCAGCACGCGGCGGCTTTCCTTGACGCCGAGAGCGGCGGTCGGCTCGTCCATGATCACCACCTTCGAGCCGAAGGCGGCCGCACGCGCCACCGCGACGCCCTGACGCTGGCCGCCGGAGAGGGTCTCGACCGCCTGGCCGATGTTCTGGATGGTCATCAGGCCGAGCTCGGTCAGCTTCTCGCGAGCCCGCTTTTCCATGGCCGGCCGGTCGAGCATCTTGAACCATTGCCCGAGGATGCCGGGTTTGCGGATCTCCCGCCCCAGGAACATGTTGTCGGCGATGGACAGGGCCGGCGACAGAGCCAGGTTCTGGTACACGCACTCGATCCCCGCTTCGCGGGCATCGATGGGCGACTTGAAGTTGACGACCTTGCCGTCGAGCCTGATTTCCCCCTCGTCGGGCGTGATGGCGCCCGACAAGGCCTTGATCAGGGACGATTTGCCGGCGCCGTTGTCGCCGATCACGGCAAGGATCTCGCCGGGATAGAGGTCGAAGTCGCAATTGTTGAGAGCGGTAACCCGGCCGTAGCGCTTGATCAGACCACGCCCTGAGAGAATGGGTTCCTGTGCCATTAGCCTGCAACCTTTCTGATCCACTGGTCGACGGTCACGGCGCCGATGATCAGCACGCCGATGAGCAGGTAGGTCCATTGCGGGTCGGTGCCCACCAGCCTGAGGCCGAGCTGGAACACGCCGACGATCAGGGCACCGAAGATCATGCCCAGGATCGAGCCGCGGCCGCCGAACAGGGAGATGCCGCCGATGACCACCGCGGTGATCGACTCGATATTGGCGAATTGGCCGGAGGTCGGGGAAACCGAGCCGAGACGACCGATCAAGACCCAGCCAGCCAAGGCGCAGATGATGCCTGATAGCGTGTAGACCTGGAGCAGCATCCTGTTGGTGCCAACGCCCGAGAGTTCGGCCGCGTCGGGGTCGTCGCCCACGGCATAGACGTGCCGGCCCCAGGCGGTGTGGTTGAGCACGTACCATAGCACCGCGACCAGCAGCACCATGGCGATCACGCCGGCCGTCAGGACCGCGCCGCCAAAGCGGAAGCTGGCGCCGAAGAGCTGCAGCAGCGGGGCCTGGGCCGCGATGTCCTGGCTGCGGATCGTCTCATTGGCCGAATAGAGGAAATTGGCGGCGAGGATGATCTGCCAACTGCCCAGCGTGACGATGAAGGGCGGCAGCTTCATGCGGGAGACGAGCAGCCCGTTGATGTAGCCGCAGAGCGCGCCGCAGGCGAAGCCGCCCAGGATCGAGAGCGGAGCCGGCAGGCCGTAACGGAAGGTGAACTGCCCCATCACCACCGATGACAGCACCATGATCGCGCCGACCGACAGGTCGATGCCGGCCGTCAGGATCACCAGGGTCTGGGCTGCGCCGACGATGCCGGTGATGGCCACCTGCTGCAGGATCAGCGTCAGCGAAAAGGCTGAAAAGAACTTGCTGCCCAGGAGGATGCCGAAGATGGCGGTGGACAGCACCAGCACTATCAGCGGCACCATGGCCGGGTTTCCGTGCAGGAAGTGCTGTGCCTTCTCCAGGGCTGATTTGTTGTGGACGTCGAAGCTGGCTACGCTTGTGTCGCTGCCCGAGAGGACTTTCTCGAAGTCCTGCGGACGCCCGACATTTGCCGAAGGATCGGTCATATCTTTGGTCTCCTCCCGTGGGGCGGTCGCCCCTCGTAAAAGGAGCGGCGCGGCGGCCGCTCCCCTGCAAGAACAAGATCGAACGTTAGCGGGCTGGCCTCAGGTCAGCCCCAGCACAGATCCTTGCCTTTCTTCGTATCGATGGATTCGACGCCGGAGGCCGGCTTGTCGGTGACGAGGGTGGCGCCGGTATCGAAGAACGCCTTGCCTTCGGTGGGCTTGGGCTTTTCGCCGCCATCGGCGAACTTCTTGATGGCCTCGATGCCCATGGCGGCCATCTTGAGCGGATATTGCTGCGAGGTCGCGCCGATGACGCCCTCCGCGACGTTCTTCACGCCCGGGCAGCCGCCGTCGACCGAGACGAGCAGCACGTCCTTCTCGCGGCCGACGGCCTTGAGCGCCTCATAGGCGCCCGCGGCGGCCGGTTCGTTGATGGTGTAGACGACATTGATCGTCGGGTCTTTCTGGAGGCAGTTCTCCATGGCGGCCCGGCCGCCCTCTTCATTGCCGTTGGTCACGTCGTGGCAGACGTTGCGGGCATCGCCCCAATCCTGGATCTTGGTCGGATTGGCGATCTTGGAAATGCCGAAGCCGCTCATGAAGCCCTGGTCGCGCAAGACGTCGACGGTCGGTTGGCTCGGATTGAGATCGAGATAGGCGATCTTGGCTTCCTTGGCCTTGTCACCGAGCGTCGCCTGGGCCCATTGGCCGATCAGCTCGCCGGCCTTGAAATTGTCGGTGGCGAAGGTGGCGTCGGCCGCGTCGATCGGCTCCAGCGGCGTATCGAGCGCAATGACCAGGATGCCGGCGGCGCGGGCTTTCTTGACGGAATCGACGATGGCCTTGGAGTCCGAAGGCACCAGCAGGATGCCCTTGGCGCCGTCGGCGATGCAGGATTCGATGGCCGACACCTGGCTCTCATTGTCGCCATCGATCTTGCCGGCATAGGCCTTGAGGTTGACGCCCAGCTCCTTGGCCTTGGCGGTCGCCCCCTCCTTCATCTTCACGAAGAAGGGGTTGGTGTCCGTCTTTGTGATCAGGCAGGCGCCGACATCGGCTGCCAAGCCTGGGGTCGCAAAGGCGCCGAGAGACAGGACACTGGCGCAGAACAGCGCCGATTTCAGGACCGGTTTCTTCATCATATTCCTCCCTTTTGGAACGCATGGCCGGCTAGCCGGGCCTCGCTTTCGGGGCGCCCCTCATTGCCGTGTCGGCGCCTGGATATAAAAAACACCATCTCCGGTCGCCCTGTCAATAAATAAATAAGTCTTATTTAGTTATTTATTGACAGCCTTGCACGAAGCGCCCATTCTGGGTGAAAGGAACAATGTCGCCCAATGCGGCCTCCTCTCGTTCGAGCCACGGCCCCGAACGAGAGGAGGCCGCAGGATTTCAGGCATTTGCAGAATTTCTCGGTCTTGCCCGTTTGCGGGCACTATTGAGAAATTCCGCTCACGGGGAGGAAATGGGATGGAGGCTGGCACCCAGAAGGCCGGTTCGTCCGAACTGGCCGAAAGCCGCTTTCATCGCGGCACCAACCAGAGCGGGATGCGCGACCACAATGAGCGTATCGTGCTCTCGCTCGTCCGGGAGCATGGCGCCCTGGCCAAATCCGACATCGCCCGCATGACCAGCCTGTCGCTGCAGACCGTTTCGGTGATCATGCGCGAGTTGGAGGAAACGGGCCTGCTGACGCGCCAGGAGCCGGTGCGCGGTCGCATTGGCCAGCCCTCGATCCCCATGGCGCTCAATCCGGAAGGCGCCTATTTCCTTGGGCTGAAGATCGGGCGGCGCAGCGCCGATCTGGTCCTGATCGATTTTCTGGGCAATGTGCGCGCGATGCTGCACAAATCCTACCGCTACCCTGCCCCGGGCGAGACGATCCGCTTCGCGCTCGACGGCATCGCATCCATCAGGGCGACACTCAGCCCGGCAGCGAACCGACGTATTGCCGGGCTGGGCATCGCCATGCCCTTCGAATTGTGGAACTGGGCCGATGCGGCGGGCGCCCCAGCCGATGTCCTCGACGAATGGCGCCATCGCAGCATCCAGGCCGACCTCCAGTCGAATTGCGATTTTCCAGTCTATCTGGAGAATGATGCCACCGCCGCCTGTGGCGCCGAACTCGTTTTCGGCCAGTTCTCGGGCGCGCGCGACTTCGTCTATTTCTATATCGGTGCCTTTGCCGGGGGGGGCATCGTGCTGAATGGCCGCCTGTTCGGCGGACAGACCGGCAATGCCGGCGCGCTCGGCTCCATGCCGGTTCCCGGCCCCGACGGCAGGCCGACGCAGCTCATCGACGTCGCCTCCATCGCCATGCTGGAGAAGGCGTTGAAGGCGCGCGGCATCGATGCCGCGCATCTTTGGACCTCGCCCGAGGCGTGGGGCGACCTGGGTGAGGACGTCGACATCTGGATCGGCCAAGCGGCCGACGCCCTGGCTTATGCCATCGTCTCTTCCTGTGCCGTGATCGATTTCGAGGCGGCTGTCATCGACGGCTGGATGCCGACCGATGTCCGGGCGCTCCTGGTCGGCACCGTACGCAAAGCACTCGGCAGGATCGACGTGGAAGGGCTGAGAACGCCCCATGTGCGCGAGGGAACGGTGGGCATCCATGCCCGCGCGCTCGGCGGCGCCAGCCTGCCTCTATCGGCCCGCTTCCTGCTGCTCGCCGACAGTTCCAAGGAGAACAACACGGTCAAGAGCGGCGACCTGCATGGCCGATGAGCCAGCGCGAAAGGTGGCATGAACCATCTCGCCGCACAGCGGCGACACTAAATCGAAGATTTAAGATATAAAAACAAGCAATTGATATAGATTGTTTTTTGAAATTTTTGGTGCCAATTTACGCGCTATATGCCCAGGCCCAGCCGCGCTCGCGAACACCATTGATGTAGGATGGCGAAGGTCCAGCCTCGCGCTTATCACCGTCCACGTGGCGTCAGCCAGAACGCAACGGTATGACTGCAGACATTCCTGGGACGCTGAAGATAAGTTTCTTGTCTGACGATAGAAATGACGTCACTATTCGCGTCCCGTTAAAAATAATCATAATTTTAAAAAAGTGTACCGTATAGAAAAATAAGGTCATTGATATGCTTCGTAGCCTCGCAATCTTTCTGAGCCCCGTCGCGTTGGTCACCTGGGTTTCACCTGCTCTTGCGGAAATCTCATCAGAGGTACGGCAACAGAGCCATAATATCCAAGGCTTGCAGCAACCTGCCACGATGATCGTCGATCATTGGGGCATCGCACATCTCTATACCGGCAACCGGCGCGACGCGTTCTTCATGCAAGGCTACAATGCCGCGCGCGACCGCCTGTGGCAGATCGATCTGTGGCGCAAGCGCGGCCTCGGTCTTCTGGCCAGGGATTTCGGGCCGAACTATGTCGAACAGGACCGCGCGGCGCGCCTGTTCCTCTATCGCGGCGACATGGACAAGGAATGGCAGTCCTATGGCCCCAATGCAAAGGACTATGCGAACGCCTTCATCGCCGGCGTCAATGCCTATGTCCAGGAAACACGGGACGGCACCCAGCCCCTGCCGGAGGAATTCAGGATCGCCGGATCGCGTCCCGACCAGTGGCATGTCGACGATATCGTGCGCATCCGCAGCCATGGCCTGACGCGCAATGTCGAGCTCGAAGTGCAGCGCGCGCAAATTGCCTGCGCCGCCGGCCTCGACGCCGACAGGCTCCAGGCCCAGTTCGAGCCAGCATGGACGACCAAGACTCCCGACGGCTTGGATCCCTGTACGATCCCGCGGGACGTACTCAAGGACTATACGCTAGCGACCGATCCGGTGAAATTCGGTGCGGGCAAGAAGGCGGCACAGGCGTATGATCCCGATACGCTGCTGGCGCAGGCACAGGACAAGGTCGACACGATCGGCTCCAACAATTGGGTCGTCTCCGGCAAGCGCACGGCAACTAGGCGGCCGATCCTCGCCAATGATCCGCATCGCGACCACAGCGTGCCGTCCCTGCGCTATATCGTTCACCTCGTCGCCCCGGGCATGAACGTGATCGGCGCCGGCGAACCGGCACTTCCCGGCATTTCGATCGGCCATAATGGCCGCATCGCCTTCGGCCTGACGATCTTCGGCATGGACCAGGAAGACCTCTATGTCGAGGCGCTCAATCCGAGCAATCCCGATCAGGTCAAGTTCGACGGGAACTGGGAACCGGTCCGGATCGTGCACGAAAAGGTCGAGATCAAGGGCGGCCCCCCGCAGGATATCGAGATGCGCTTCACCCGGCACGGGCCGGTGCTTGCCAGCGATACCAAGCGAAATCTCGCCTTCACCATTCGCTCCGTGTGGTTCGAGCCGGGAACCTCGGCCTATTTCGGCTCCTCCGACTACATGACGGCGAAAAACTGGCCGCAATTCCAGGCTGCCATGAAGCGCTGGGGCACCCCTTCGGAAAACCAGATCTATGCCGACACCAAGGGCAATATCGGCTGGCAGCCGGGCGGAATGGCGCCGCGCCGCCTCAGCTATGACGGGCTGCTGCCGGTACCGGGCGACGGGCGCTATGAATGGCAGGGCTTTTTGCACCTGGACGAATTGCCGAGCGTCTTCAATCCGAAGACCGGCTATTTCGCCACCGCCAACCAGATGAACCTGCCCCCCGGCTATCCCATCGAGCAGCGGCGCATCGGCTTCGATTCCTGGGCCAATCCCGCCCGCTGGGACCGCATCGTCGAGGTATTGCAGGACAAGAAGAAATTCAGCCTTGCCGATGCGATGGACCTGCAGAACGACGACACCACCATGCTGGGACGCCGCCTGATCGCGCTGCTCAAGCCCCTGCAATCAGACGATCCCCAAATCGCCAAGGGACTCCAGCTCCTGCACGACTGGAATGCGAGCGACGACCGCGACAGCGCGGCCGCTGCTCTGTTCGAGGTGTGGATCAGCAAGCATATCGGCCCGGCCCTGGTGAATGCCAGCGTGCCTAAAGCCGCTCGTGCCCTCATTCCCAAGCCGAGTGTCGGCGCGATGTTCGAGCTTCTGGAAAAGCCGGACGCCTCGCTTGGTCCCGATCCAGCCAAGGCGCGCGACACGCTGCTGCTGCGGAGCATCGGCGCCGCGGTCGCGGATGTTTCCAAGCTTCTCGGCGAGGATGCCGGCCAATGGCGCTGGGGCAGGCTGCACCATGCCCAATTCGATCACGCGCTGATGCCTCTGGCCGATCCCTCGACCCAGGCGCAGATGCGCGTCGGCCCGCTCGAGCTTGGCGGCGCCAGCAACGTGCCCCATGCCGCCAGCTATCGCAGCTCGGACTTCCGCCTGACCTCCGGGGCTTCCTTCCGGATGGTGCTGGATGTCGGCAATTGGGACGCCAGCCGCGCCATCAATACGCCCGGGCAATCGGGCAATCCCTTCAGCCCGCATTACCGCGATCTCGCGCCGCTATGGGCCGACGGGCGATATGTGCCCCTGCTCTATTCCAAGCCGGCAATTGAGAATGCGGCGAGCGAAACCGTGACCTACACGCCCGCGAAATAGCGGTAGCAACGAGGCCACGAACCCATTTCGGCGCCACGGGGTGGCACCGAAAGGCAGCAATTCGCCTAATTGTTAGGCATGCTTAAATTATTGCCGTCCCCTTGAAGCACTCCAGCGCCCTGTCCCGGCCCCCTGCCAGCGGGCTCTGCGCTGTCGAGAACTGCCTCGCCCCGATTGGCACGCCGCTTGCAGGAGCCCTACGGGATCCAACAAGAAGCAAGGGAAGGCGTCATGTCGAAGCTCGGAAGACTCGGTCATTGCCTGTCGGGCGGCATCATCGCGATGTTGATCACCTGCGGTGCAGCCAGCGCCGAAGAAAACACCATCAAGATCGGCATCCTGCATTCGCTGTCCGGCACGATGGCGATTTCCGAGACGACGCTCAAGGACGCCATGCTCATGCTGATCGACGAGCAGAACAAGAAAGGCGGCGTGCTCGGGCGCAAGCTGGAGGCCGTGGTCGTCGATCCCGCCTCGAACTGGCCGCTTTTCGCCGAGAAGGCCCGCGACCTCCTCGGCAAGGACAAGGTGGCGGCGGTGTTCGGCTGCTGGACCTCGGTCAGCCGCAAATCCGTGCTGCCGGTCTTCAAGGAACTCGACGGCCTCCTGTTCTATCCGGTGCAATATGAGGGCCAGGAGAGCGAGCGCAACGTCTTCTATACCGGCGCGGCGCCGAACCAGCAGGCCATCCCCGCCGTCGACTATCTGATGAGCCAAGAAGGCGTGAAGCGCTGGGTGCTGGCGGGGACCGATTATGTCTATCCCCAGACCACCAACAAGATCCTGCAGGCCTATCTCCAATCCAAGGGCGTGGCCAAGGACGACATCATGGTCAACTACACGCCCTTCGGCCAGTCCGACTGGCAGACCATCGTCTCCGACATCAAGAAATTCGGTTCGGCCGGCAAGAAGACCGCCGTCATCTCCACCATCAATGGCGACGCCAACGTGCCCTTCTACAAGGAACTCGCCAATCAGGGCATCAAGGCCGAGGACATCCCCGTCGTCGCCTTCTCGGTGGGCGAGGAGGAACTGGCCGGCCTCGACACCGGGCCGTTGGTCGGCCACCTCACGGCCTGGAACTATTTCCAGTCGGTCGATACCCCGGCCAATGCCCAGTTCATCAAGACCTGGCGCGCCTTCACCAAGAATGACAAGCGCGTCACCAACGATCCGATGGAAGCGCATTACATCGGCTTCAATATGTGGGTGAAGGCGGTGGAGAAGGCCGGCACCACCGATCCCGACGCGGTGATCGATGCCATTGTCGGGGTGTCGGTGCCCAATCTTTCGGGCAGCTATTCGACCATGATGCCCAATCATCACATCACCAAGCCGGTGCTGATCGGCGAAATCCAGGCCGACGGCCAGATGCAGACCGTCTGGCAGAGTTCGGGATTGGTGGTGGGCGATGAATGGTCCGACTACCTGCCGGACTCCAAGGATCTGATCGCCGATTGGCGCAAGCCGCTGTCCTGCGGCAATTTCAACGTCGTCACCGGCAAATGCGGCGGCCAGGGCACGAACTAACACCAAGAAGCATTGTCAATGACTCTTGGTCCTTTCTGGTGATTTTCGCCAAATCTTTGATTTGGCATCGAAAATCACCAGGCGTTCAAGCCGGGAATGCCTCAGCATTTTCGAAGCTTGGTTTAAGGCTCCAATATGCTGTCCTGCGAACATTCCCGCCTCCGGTTGCACTCCGTCATGCACGGGTCTCGTCTCTTCGTCCTGGCCTTGTGGGCCTGCCTCCTCATACCCGGACTTGGCCACGCCGATGAAACCGGCATCAGGGCTGGCCTGGCCAAGCTGGCCGGTGCCACGAACTTCCAGCAGGTCGAGGCGGTGGTGCGTGAACTGGCCGGGAGCGGGGATGCGCTGGCGGCCCGCCCCCTTGCGGCGCTGGCGGATGGCAATCTCTATTGGCGTCAATCCGACAAGGCGATCCTGATAGCCTCCGGTTCCGGCGATCCGCTCACGGTCGCCGACCCGGTCACCGGCGCCGGGCAGGGAAATGCAGGCAAGAGTGAACTCGTCAGGATCAAGGTCAACAACGCCATCCGGCGGGCGATCAGGGAGGCGAGCGGCTCGCTCACACTCGCCTCCCCCGACAAGGCGGCACGCCTCGCGGCCGCCGACACATTGACCCAGACACCCGACCCGGGCGCTCTGCCGGTTCTCGACAGCGCCATCGCCAGGGAGACCGATACGGCCGTCAAGGCCCGGCTGGAGACGGCGCGGGCTGCCGCGACCTTGTTCTCCGACAAACCCCAGGCCGACAAGAGTGTGGCCATCGGGCAGGTAGCCTCCCTGGGCACCCGCGAAGCTGCTGCCCTGCTTGGCCGTTTCGAAGCCGGTGCCGATGGAGCCCTGAAAGATGAGGCCGCCGCCGGCATCCGCACCATCGATGCGCGCCTGAAGCTGTGGGACCTGGCGCAGAATGTCTGGTACGGCGTCTCGCTGGCCTCGGTGCTGCTGCTGGCCGCCATCGGCCTTGCCATCACCTTCGGCGTGCTCGGCGTCATCAACATGGCGCATGGCGAGATGGTGATGATCGGCGCCTACACCACCTTCGTCGTGCAGGAAGCCATACGCGCCTCTGCGCCCGGCTTGATCGACTGGTCGCTGCTGATCGCCCTGCCCCTGGCCTTCTTGGTTGCGGGCGCCGTCGGTGTCGTCATCGAGCGCGGCATCATCCGCTTTCTCTATGACCGCCCACTGGAGACCCTGCTGGCGACCTGGGGCGTCTCGCTGATCCTGCAGCAGAGCATCCGCGTGATCTTCGGGCCGACGAACCGCGAGGTCGCCAATCCTGGCTGGATGTCCGGCAGCATCAGCGTCGGCGAACTGACCATCACCGCCAACCGGCTGTGGATCTTCGCCTTCTCGATCGCGGTGTTCATCGCCCTGCGCCTCATCCTCAATCGCACCCGCTGGGGCTTGCAGATGCGCGCCGTGACCCAGAACCGGCGCATGGCGTCCTCGATGGGCATCCGCACGCCCAGGGTCGACGCGCTGACCTTCGGCCTCGGCTCCGGCATCGCCGGCATCGCCGGTGTCGCCCTTAGCCAGATCGGCAATGTCTCGCCCAATCTGGGCCAGGGCTACATCATCGATTCCTTCATGGTCGTGGTATTCGGCGGCGTCGGCAATCTGTGGGGCACGCTCTTGGGCGCATTGACGCTCGGCATCGCCAACAAGTTCCTCGAACCCTATGCCGGCGCGGTCCTCGGCAAGATCATCGTGCTCGTCTTCATCATCCTCTTCATCCAGAAGCGCCCCCGTGGCCTGTTCGCGCCCAAGGGGCGGGCGGTGGAAGCATGATCCTCGCAACCCTCCTCAAGAACGGCCTCGACCGCCGCCTGTCCATCCTCGTGGCGCTTCTCGTGGCGGCGGCCGTGCTGGTGCCGGTCCTGCACCTGGCGGTGCCGGCAGACAGCGCCTTCCATGTGCCCGCCTATCTCGTGGCGTTGCTCGGCAAATACCTCACCTATGCCCTGCTCGCCCTCTCGCTCGATCTCGTCTGGGGCTATTGCGGGCTTCTCTCGCTCGGTCACGGCGCCTTCTTCGCACTGGGCGGCTATGCCATGGGCATGTATCTGATGCGCGGGATCGGCGATCGCGGCGTCTATGGCAACCCGGTCCTGCCCGACTTCATGGTGTTCCTGAACTGGCAGGAACTGCCCTGGTTCTGGTACGGCTTCGACAAGTTCTGGTTCGCCGCGCTGATGGCGATGGCCGTACCCGGCCTGCTCGCCTTCGCCTTCGGCTGGTTCGCCTTTCGCAGCCGCGTCAATGGCGTCTACCTCTCGATCATCACCCAGGCGATGACCTATGCGCTCATGCTCGCCTTCTTCCGCAACGACATGGGGTTCGGCGGCAATAACGGGCTGACCGATTTCAAGGATGTGCTCGGCTTTTCCCTGCAGGCGCCGGGTACGCGCGCAGGTCTGTTCGCCGCCAGCGCCCTGATGCTGGCCCTGTTCGTCGCGCTCGCCGCCATGATCACCGGCTCCAAGCTCGGCAAGCTGATGGTCGCCGTTCGTGATGCCGAATATCGCTCCCGCTTTCTCGGCTGGCGGCCGGAGAACATCAAGCTGTTCGCCTTCACCTTCTCGGCGGTGATGGCCGGCATCGCCGGCGCGCTCTATGTCCCGCAGGTGGGCATCATCAATCCCGGCGAGTTCTCCCCGGCCAATTCCATCGAGGTGGTGATCTGGACCGCCATCGGCGGCCGCGGCACCCTGATCGGACCGGTGATCGGCGCCATCGGCGTCAACTGGGCGAAGAGCTGGTTCACGGCCGCCTTGCCCGATCTATGGCTGTTCGCACTCGGCGCCCTTTTCGTCGCCATGCCGCTGCTGCTGCCGCGGGGCCTGGTCGGCGCCTTCGAGCATTGGCGCCGGTCCAAGTCCCCTCGCAAGGTCCCCGCGAGCAAGGCGCTAGTGGCCGCCCAAAGCGATACCGCGGAGGAAGCGGCCTCATGACCCAGCAACCGCAGAGCATCCTCTATCTCGACGGCGTCAGCGTCAGCTTTGACGGCTTCAAGGCCATCAACAATCTCTCGCTCATCCTGGAACCCGGCGAGATGCGCGCCATCATCGGCCCGAACGGGGCCGGCAAGACCACGATGATGGACATCATCACCGGCAAGACCCGGCCCGATAGCGGCGAGGTCTTCTTCGATGGCGAACATGATTTGACCAAGCTCGACGAGACCGACATCGCCAATCTCGGCATCGGCCGCAAGTTCCAGAAGCCGACCGTATTCGAAACCCATACGGTCGAGGACAATATCGCCTTGTCCCTCAAGGGCAGGCGCGGCATCTTCGCTGCCCTGTTCGACCAGCGCTCGCGCTCCGAAAGCGAGCGCATCGACGAGATCCTCGCCACCGTCCGTCTCGAACAGCGGCGTGACGACAGGGCGGCCGGGCTGTCGCACGGCGAGAAGCAATGGCTGGAGATCGGCATGCTGCTAGCCCAGAACCCCAAGCTCCTGCTCGTCGACGAGCCCGTGGCCGGCATGACCGATGCCGAGACAGCACAGACCGGCGATCTCCTCCGGCAGATCGCCCGTTCGCATTCGGTCGTCGTCGTCGAGCACGACATGCATTTCGTGCGCGAGCTCGGGGTGAAGGTGACCTGCCTGCACGAAGGCAGCGTGCTGTCCGAGGGGCGGTTCGACCATGTCTCGGCCGACCCACGGGTCGTCGAAGTCTATCTGGGGAGATAGAGGACATGATGTTGTCCGTCAGTGATCTCACTCTCCACTATGGCGCTGCTCAGGCGCTGCGCAGCGTGTCGCTACAGGCCGAAACCGGCAAGGTCACCTGCATCCTCGGGCGCAACGGGGTCGGCAAGACCAGCCTGATGCGCACCATCGCCGGCCAGCACCGACCGAGCGCCGGCTCCGTCAGCTTCGAGGGCAAACCGCTCGGCCGCAGCCCGGCCCATGACAGGGCCAGGCTCGGCATCGCCCTCGTGCCCCAGGGCCGCGAGATCTTTCCCCTGCTGACGGTGAAGGAAAACCTGCAGACCGGGTTCGCGCCGCTCAAGCGCGCCGAGCGCAGCATTCCGAGCCATATATTCGAGCTGTTCCCCGTGCTCGCCCAGATGCTGCAACGCCGAGGCGGCGACCTCTCGGGCGGCCAGCAGCAACAGCTCGCCATCGGCCGGGCGCTAGTAACCCGCCCTAAGCTCCTGTTGCTCGACGAACCCACAGAGGGCATCCAGCCTTCCGTGATCAAGGATATCGGCCGAGCCATCGCGTTCCTGCGTGATCAGATGGGCATGACCATCCTCCTGGTCGAGCAATATCTCGACTTCGCGCGCGAACTGGCCGATCGTGTCGTCATCATGGATCGCGGCGAGATCGTTTTTTCCGGCGAGGCCGCCGACCTGGACAAGCCCGATGTACGCCGACATCTCCTGCTTTGACGTCAGGAAGGCCCCACTCCGCCTCGAACGGGCCCAGGGCGTCGCCCGCCTGGCCTTTCGCCAGCGTGACGGTGCAACCAGACTGGCGACCCTCTATCAGGAAGGATGCGCCAAGGTACGGTTGCCGCGGCCACTGCCTGGAGCGCAGCCGGAGGCTATCCTCATCAACACGGCGGGCGGTCTGACTGGTGGCGACAGGCTCACCTTCGAGGTTGTGGCGGGGCCGGCGAGTTCGGCCACCATCACCACCCAGGCCTGCGAACGCATCTACCGCTCGACAGGCGAGGATACGGTTGTCGTCAACCGGTTGGCTGCCGAGGCTGGCGCCCGCGTCGCCTGGCTGCCGCAGGAAACCATCCTGTTCGACGGTGGCCGCCTCGTCCGGCGTCTCGAGGTCGACCTGGCCGAAGGCGCTGAACTGCTTGCCGTCGAGGCCCTGCTTTTCGGCCGTGCCGCCATGGGCGAAGTGGTGCGCAGTGGCGCCTTGAAGGATCGTTGGCGGGTCCGCTGCAACGAAAAACTGATTTTCGCCGATGATTTCCACCTGGAGGGCGATATCGCCGGTCGCCTTGCCGCCCGCGCGACTTTGGGAGGGCACCGGGCCATGGCGACGGTTCTTGCCGTCTGCCCGGAAGCGGAGGAGCGGATCGACCGGGTACGCGACATCATCGGCAGCCATGGCGGCGCCAGCGCCTGGGGCGGCAAGCTCGTGGTGCGTCTCCTGGCTGAAGACAGCCTAGCGCTCAGGCATCGCCTCGAGCCCCTCCTGTCCTTTCTGCTCGCCGACCGTCCCCTGCCGAAAGTTTGGCAGCTCTAACAACCGGAACTCGCATGAACCTCACGCCCCGCGAAAAAGACAAGCTCCTGATAGCCATGGCGGCCATGGTGGCGCGCCGGCGCCTCGAACGCGGCGTCAAGCTCAACCATCCCGAGGCGATCGCCCTCATCAGCGATTTCGTGGTCGAAGGTGCGCGAGACGGGCGCTCGGTCGCCGATCTCATGGAGGCCGGCGCGCATGTGCTGACGCGCGAGCAGGTCATGCCCGGCATCGCCGAGATGATCCACGACGTGCAGGTGGAAGCGACCTTTCCGGACGGAACCAAGCTGGTCACCGTGCACGAACCCATCCGATAGACTGTGGAAGAAAGACCATGAAGAAATATCTGATCGCTCTCGCCGCCATGCTCATGGCTACGCCGGCCATGGCCCATATCAACCCGGCGGAGCATGCCTCCTTCTCCACGGGCTTCCTGCACCCCCTTTCGGGCGCGGACCATATATTGGCGATGGTCGCCGTCGGCCTGTGGGCGGCCCAGCTCGGCGGACGGGCGCTCTGGGCGGTTCCCGCGACCTTCGTCATCGTCATGACGGCAGGCTTCGGCGCGTCCCTTACCGGCATTCCTCTGCCCTTCATCGAGCCGGCGATCGCAGCTTCCGTCGTGGTGCTCGGCTTGCTGGCCCTGATGGCATTCAAGGTACCGACGCCGATCGGCATGGTCGTGGTGGGGTTTTTTGCCCTGTTCCATGGTTTCGCCCATGGCAGCGAACTGGGCGAAGCCAGCGCCCCCCCCTTCCTGATCGGCTTTGCCCTGGCGACGGCCCTGCTGCATGCGGCCGGCGTGTTGCTTGGGCCCGCGATCGCCCGCCTCGCCGGTGACAAGGCCGGCCGGTTCATCACGCGCTCGGCCGGAGGGCTGACCGCCCTCGCCGGCTTGGCCCTGATCGTGGGAGGCTAGACCATGATCCCGGGCGAAGTCCTGCCGATGGCTGGAGACATTGTGCTGAACGCCGGCGCGGAGGCGAGCGTTCTCGTCATCGCCAATTCCGGTGATCGGCCGATCCAGGTCGGCTCCCACTATCATTTCTTCGAGGTCAACGCGGCGCTCCTGTTCGACCGGGAGGCGGCGCGTGGCATGCGGCTCGACATTCCCGCCGGCACGGCCGTCCGCTTCGAGCCGGGGCAACAACGGCAGGTGCGGCTGATCCCGATCGGCGGCAAGCGCGTCATCTTCGGCTTTCAGAGCAAGATCATGGGAGCACTGTGATGCCCGCTACTCTTTCCCGCGCCGCCTATGCCCAGATGTATGGGCCGACCGTCGGCGATCGCGTCAGGCTTGCCGATACCGAGCTTTTCATCGAGGTCGAAAAGGACTTCACCATTCCCGGCGAGGAGGTGAAGTTCGGCGGCGGCAAGGTAATCCGCGACGGCATGGGCCAGAGCCAGGCGAGCCGTGCCGCCGGCGCTGTCGACACCGTCATCACCAATGCGCTCATCATCGATCACTGGGGTATCGTCAAGGCAGATGTCGGCCTGAAGGATGGCTTGATCGTAGCGATCGGCAAGGCCGGCAATCCCGACATCCAGCCCGGCGTCACCATCGTCATCGGTCCCGGCACGGAGATCATTGCCGGCGAGGGCAAGATCCTCACGGCCGGCGGCGTCGACGCGCATATCCATTTCATCTGCCCTCAGCAGATCGAGGAAGCCCTGATGTCGGGCGTCACCACCATGCTGGGTGGCGGCACTGGCCCCGCCCACGGCACGCTCGCCACCACCTGCACGCCCGGGCCCTGGCACCTGGCGCGCATGATCCGTTCCTTCGACGCCTTCCCGATCAACCTGGGGTTGTCGGGCAAGGGCAATACCTCCCGGCCGGAGGCGCTGGTCGAGATGATCGAGGGTGGTGCCTGCTCGCTCAAGCTGCATGAGGACTGGGGGACGACGCCGGCAGCCATCGACAATTGCCTCAGCGTCGCCGACGACTACGACGTCCAGGTGATGATCCACACCGACACGCTCAACGAGAGTGGCTTCGTGGAGGACACGGTCGCCGCCTTCAAGGGGCGGACCATCCATGCCTTTCATACCGAAGGTGCCGGTGGCGGCCATGCCCCCGACATCATCAAGGTCTGCGGCCTGCCCAACGTGCTGCCGTCCTCGACCAACCCGACCCGGCCCTACACCACGAACACCATCGCCGAGCATCTCGACATGCTGATGGTCTGCCATCATCTGTCGCCGGCTATCGCCGAGGACATCGCCTTCGCCGAAAGCCGCATTCGCAAGGAGACCATCGCGGCGGAGGACATCCTCCACGATATCGGCGCCTTCTCGATCATTTCGTCCGACAGCCAGGCCATGGGCCGCGTCGGCGAGGTCCTGATCCGCACCTGGCAGACCGCCCACAAGATGAAGATGCAGCGCGGGCGCCTGCCCGGCGAGAGCGGCGACAACGACAATCTCAGGGTACGACGCTATATCGCCAAATACACCATCAACCCCGCCATCGCGCAGGGATTGTCGGCCCATGTCGGCTCGGTCGAAATCGGCAAGCGCGCCGATCTCGTCCTGTGGAACCCGGCCTTCTTCGCGGTCAAGCCGGAGATGGTGCTGGTGGGCGGTACGATCGCCGCGGCCCCGATGGGCGATCCCAACGCCTCGATCCCGACGCCGCAGCCGATGCATTACCGCCCGATGTTCGGTAGCTTCGGCGGTGCCCCGGCTGCCTCTTCCCTGACATTCGTCAGTCAGGCGGCGCTGGCCAACGGCCTGAAGGAGCGGCTCGGCGTCGCCAAGCCGATGGCGGCGGTGGAGAACACGCGCGGCGGCATTTCCAAGCACTCCATGGTGCTGAACGATGCCCTGCCGCGCATGGAGGTCGATCCCGAAACCTATGAAGTCCGCGCCGATGGCGAACTCCTGACCTGCCCGCCGGCAACCGAATTGCCGATGGCCCAACGCTATTTCCTGTTCTGACCATGCTGCACGCTACCTCCCATTGCCATCATGACAGCCGGCTCCCCGTGGGCACGATCACGCTCGACCACAGGGGCCGGCATCTGCGCCGCAAGCGCCTCATCACCGATCAGGGCGATATCGTCATGATCGACCTGCCCGAAGCCGTGCTGCTCGCCGATGGCGATGCCCTCGTGCTCAAAGACGGGCGTACCCTCACCATCCTCGCAGCGCCCGAGGAACTCTACGCGGTCCGAGCCGGCCGGCAATGCCCACTCGCCCATCTGGCCTGGCATCTCGGCAATCGCCATCTTGCCGCCGAGATCGGCACCGATGTCATCCTGATCGAGCGGGATCCCGTAATCCGGACAATGCTGCAGGGTCTCGGGGCCGAAATCCAGGAAGTGGTCGCCGGCTTCCAGCCCGTGCACGGCGCCTATCACGGTCATGCCCACGGCCACGATCACGGGCATGGCCATGACTGACGACACGGCACATCTGGTGCGATTGCTCAGCTGGCTATCGCCGGCCTTCCCGGTCGGCGCTTTCGCCTATAGCCACGGCCTGGAACGAGCCGTCCACGATGGCCTGATCGAGGATCGACCATCGCTGGTCGACTGGCTGAGCGCAATCGTCCAGTCGGGTTCGGGCTGGAACGATGCCGTTCTGCTGGCCGAGGCCTGGCGCCTTGCCTTGCGGGGAGAGGATTGCACCGCTGTCGCGGAGCTTGGCGAGGCCATGGCGGGCACACGCGAACGCCATCACGAGACCATGCTGCAGGGCGAGGCCTTCGGGCAAGCCGTCTCCCACTGGACCGGCGAGGCGATCGAGCCCATGCCCTATCCAATCGCCGTCGGCCAGGCTGCCGCGCATCACGGCATCGGGCTCGAACAGGCGCTGGCCGGCTTCCTGCACGCCTTCACCGCCAATTTGGTCCAGGCCGCCATCCGGCTGGTTCCGCTCGGGCAGCGCGACGGGGTCCAGGCGCTCGCAGCGCTCGAACCGATCATGCTGGCTACGGCAAAGCGTGCCTGCCGCGCGGCGCTCGACGACCTCGGCGCCTGCACCCTGATGTCCGACATCGTCTCGATGCAGCACGAAACCCAATATTCGAGGATCTTCCGCTCATGAACGCCCCCAACGGCCCCCATTCCAGCAACGGTCCCTTGCGTGTAGGCATCGGCGGTCCGGTCGGCGCCGGCAAGACCACCCTGACCGAAATGCTGTGCAAGGCGATGCGCGAGAGCTATTCGGTCGCCGTCGTCACCAACGACATCTTCACCAAGGAAGACGAGCTCATCCTCAACCGGGTGCAGGCGCTTCCCCAAGAC
Organism: Labrys sedimenti; assembly: GCF_034424805.1. NCBI lineage: Bacteria > Pseudomonadati > Pseudomonadota > Alphaproteobacteria > Hyphomicrobiales > Xanthobacteraceae > Labrys > Labrys sedimenti. Next base: position 76,504 of record NZ_JAXOUF010000018.1, on the reverse strand, counting down.
CGCATCATCGGTGTCGAGACTGGTGGCTGCCCCCATACCGCCATTCGCGAGGACGCTTCGATCAATCTGGCGGCGATCGCCGAAATGCGCCGGCGTTTTCCCGACCTCGACGTCGTCTTCATCGAATCCGGCGGCGACAATCTGGCGGCAACCTTCTCGCCGGACCTCGCCGATATCACACTCTACGTCATCGACGTCGCGGCGGGCGAGAAGATCCCGCGCAAGGGCGGCCCCGGCATTACACGCTCCGATCTCCTGATCATCAACAAGATGGATCTGGCTCCCCATGTCGGCGCCGACCTCGATGTCATGCGCGCCGATACCGAGAAGCAACGCGGCAAGCGACCCTTCGTGTTCACCGACATGCGTCGGCGCGTCGGGCTCACCGATGTCATCACCTTCATCGAGCAACAAGGCGGGCTGGCGACCTAGCGTTGCAGTCGTGACTTGGCGGAGACCTTGGGTTTGAGTCATTGCGAGCGCAGCGAAGCAATCCAGAAGCCACGAGCGGCGCGTTTTACCGAGACTGGATTGCTTCGCTGCGCTCGCAATGACGAAGGAAACGGTATCGCAATTGTAGTGACGACTACCGTCATAGGGCATTCAGCTCAGCGCCTCGACCGGGTCACGGGCCTTTCGGCAGCCGCCGGCTCCTTCCAATCCCGGACAATGTCGATCAAGGGCGCGACGGCCGGATTGCCGGATTCACAGGGAACCGAGAGAACGACCTTCAATGTCGGCGCCGCCGCGAGCGCTCTCGGCACGACATCCACAACCGCCCCGTCGCATATCGATGCCGGCACCAGGGCCACGCCGAGCCGTGCAGCCACGAGGCGGACGATGGTGTGCTGCAACTGGGGTTCATAGCGAAACCGCGGAACGATGCCGGCCATCTCGAAATAGCCGGCGATAGCCTCGCGCAGTGTCGGCGCCACGGTTGCGGGCGCCGCGATCAACTCCTCGGTCGCCAGGTCGCCAGGGGTGACGAGCTCGTTCCCCGCCAAGGGGTGCCCGCGCGGAACGATGAGGCACAGATGGTCCGTGATGACAGGTACCGTCCGCAATTGAGGAAATGGCCGGCCGGCAAAGGTGATGGCGGCATCGAGTTCGCCGCCGAGAAGCCTGTGCTCGATCTCGGCCGGCGTCGTCTCCAGGAGAACGATGCGAATGTCCGGTCTCAGCCTGGCATAGCAACTGACGACCTGCGGCACGATGCGATGGGCGGCATGCATCATGAAGCCCAGGCGCAATTCGCCCTTCTGGCCTTCCGCGACCAGCCTGGCATCACGGCAGGCATCCTCGAACTGGGCAAGGACCGCGCGTGAATCCGTCAGGAACCTCTCCCCAGCCTGGGTCAGGATGACGTGGCGCGAGTTTCGCTCGACCAGTTGCACCCCGAGTTCGCGCTCGAGATTGGCGATCTGCCGGCTGAAAGGCGGTTGGGTCATATGCAGTCGCGCAGCGGCCCGCCCGAAATGCAGTGTCTCGGCGAGAGCCACGAAATAGCGCATCTGGCGCGAATCCATCGATACCTCCAATGCATTGATACCGGCTCTCCATTGGATTGGATTATATCGATTATCTCTCCTATGAAAGACAGCATTCCCAATCGGCGTGCCATGCTTTCCAATCTTCTCATCGTCCTGCCCGTCTTTGCTTTGATCCTCGCGGGCTGGCTCGCGCGGCGCAGCAACGCTCTTGGTCCGCATGCCACGCGCGAGGTGAACAGGCTGGTAGTCTATCTGGCGCTGCCGGCGCTGCTGTTCGACATCATGGCCAATGCAAATCCGGCCCGGATCTGGCAGCCCGGCTTCATTCTGGCCTTTGCGCTGGGCTGCGCCCTCATCTTCATCCTGGCGCTGGCGATCCGCTTGAAGCAGGGCAGCCATCTCGCCGATGCGGCCATCGACGGGCTCAATGCCGGCTACGCCAATACCGGCTTCATGGGCTTCCCGTTGATCCTCGCAGTCGTGGGCCAATCCGGTATGGCACCGACCCTGGTCGCGACCATCGTGACAGTCTGTGTCCTGTTTGCCGTCGCCATCGTCCTGATCGAAGCCAGCCTGCAGTCCCAGGCGCGCCGACGGGATATCGCCCGCAAGACGCTGCTCGCCTTGATCCGCAATCCCCTGCTGGTCGCACCGGCCCTCGGGGCGGTGGTGATGATTTCGGGCTGGCCGCTTCCCCAGACGCTGGACAGATTTCTCAAACTGCTCGGCGGCGCCGCCTCACCCTGCGCGCTCATCGCGCTCGGCCTTTTCCTGGCGGAAAATACCGGCAAAACCGCGGAAGCAGGGCGCAAGGTCGAAGCTCTGCTGATCGGGCTGAAGCTGGTGGCCCACCCAGTCGCGACCTGGGTGATTGCCGCGCCCATCCTCGGCCTGGCGCCGGAGGCGGTCCGCATAGCAGTCCTGCTCGCAGCCCTGCCAACCGGGACGGGCCCCTTCATGCTGGCCGAATTCTATGGACGCCAGGCCCTGGTAACCAGCCGTGTCGTCCTGGCCACGACGATCCTGTCCGTCGCGACGCTCTCTTTGTATCTTGCGGTTTCACGATAGGCCGGCCGCGCTTCCGGCACCGGATTCTCGACGGCATTTCGAGTTTCACCCGGATTTGCCGTCGCTCGGCGGCGGGCGGCGCGAAAGCAGGCTTTCGCCGAGAAGTGCCCGCGAGAATTCGTCGATGAGCGCGAGCTCTCGATGATGACGAAAACCATCGCTGTCCGCCACCGCCAGACAGATTTCGATCAGCCTGGCCTTCACGGCCGGCGCTGCCGCGTCCAGCTCGCGCAAGCTTGTCTTCACCGCGTCGGTCGATGGCCTCATGCGCCGGATCCATTGGCGGGTGCGCTCGATCTCGCCCAGGTCCAGGTCGATGCCCTCCGCGGCACAGGCCGCCGCGACATGATCAAGCATCACCTTGACCTCCTCGCCCGACATTTGCCGGTCGGCCCTGGCGACCGCCACGGCGAGGACGAGGCCGCTCTCGCGCGCGACCCTGCGAATGACAGCCCAACGCTGCCCCATCTGTTCGCCGACGGGAGCATCGGCACGCGCCTGTGGCCAGGGCAGGCCGAGCACCTGCCGATAGAACTCATCCAGGGGCTCCTGCAGAACGCCATCGGCGTCGGCGATCGACAGGATCCTGTCGAGGCGGAAGGAACGAAGGTCGCCTCGATCGTGGCTGTAGCCGAGAAGACGGGGCACGCCGTCGCGCCCCGGCTTGACCGACCAGAGTGTGACCGGCCGAAACCGTCGGCGGCCAGCCGCGTCCTGATATTCGATGACGAGGAGGAGACCGTTGACGCCGGCCCCACCTGAAGGCGGCTCCGCCTTTGCGGGCGAGGGTCCAGGCGGTCGAGGGGGTCCCGTTCTCTGGGGCATTGGCGACCTCTCGACACGTACTCCCGGGCGGCAGGTGATCAGACGGCGGCAATCCTGGATAGAAAAGACCGCAGCCATCGGCCTGGACGATAGCGGCTATCCGATGTTTGAAGAGACGAAGCAGGAGCGTCAACAGGGCGGCCATCGAAGCAATGGCTGATTTGCCTGAAATTCTTGCGGCGACAGGCATCGCCGTGTGATCGCCGCCTGCGCGAGCGACGATCCGGGCAGCGCATCGCCGGCTTTCTGGAAATGAGCCTCCTGTTGGCGAATTGCCTTTTCGTGCGCGATCTTGCCGACGGGATGTAACGGCACCACGAGCCGCCATTGCCGACTGGCGGAACCTTCAGCAGACGGACCGAAAGCGCTCGACGCAGGTGTCGAGCACCTCGGCAGGATCACGCTTCCACCAGTTCCCGGCCGAAAAGACTTCGACTTCGCAAAATCCGCGATAACCCGCCTCTTCCACCGCCGCGCGCAACGATCTGAGATCGGCGACGCCATCCCCCATCATGCCGCGATCGAGCAGGACATCGCCTGTCTCGGCGAGCCAGTCGCACAGGTGATATCCGAGGATACGGTCCTTGCCGGCGCGCCGGAGTTCGCGCGCCAGAGAGGTGTCCCACCAGACATGATAGACATCGACCGCAACGCCGACATTGGCCGCGCCGACGGTGTCGCAGAGGTCGACAGCGTCCCGCACCGTCGCGAGGCAGGAGCGGTTGCCTGCATAGACCGGGTTGAGCGGCTCGAGCGCGAGGCTCACGCCCCTCTGCGCCGCATAGGGCGCGGCCTCGGCGACCCGTTCGGCCACGCGTTTGAGGCTTTCCTCCACCCCCAGGCTGTCGGGATCGATCCCGCCGACGACGATGGTGAGGATCGAGGTCCCGAGCCCCGCCGCCATGTCGATCGAAGCCTGGAACTCGTCTCGAAGAGCGGATAAAGGCCGGGGCGCCATCGGGCCTACCAGGAAGGGGCTGCGGCATAGGCTCGCCACTTCGAGGCCCGCCCGGCGGGCCCGGTTGCCGATCTCGACGGCACGCTCCCCGATTTCCCGGCGCCAGAACACGATTCCGCCGAAGCCGCGCTCGGCGCATGCATCGATGACGCGCTCGACAGGCCAGCCGGCGCCATGGCCATCCAGATTATGCCCGAGCGTCGCGGTGTTGAGGGCGAGCGCCGAGTGATCCGTCGAGAAATCGCGCATCGTGGCGGCTCAAGCGCCGTAGAGGGCAAGCAGCTTGCGCATGCGATCGGCCGCCAGATCCGGGTCGCGCAGCAGGCCGCAGGCATCCGCATGTTTGAAAAGCTCGACGAAATAAGGCAGCGGCCGCATGGCCTGTGCCCCGCCCAACATCACGAAATGCTCCTGGAAGCCATTGAGCCAGGCGAGGAAGACGATCCCCGTCTTGTAGAATTGGGTGGGCGCGCGGAAGATGAGCCGGGCCAGCGGGACGGTGGGATCCAGCACCGCATGGAACGCCCCGATGTCACCCTCCCCCAGTTTCTGGATGGCGAAGGCCGCCGACGGCGCAAGGGGATCAAAAATGCCGAGAAGGGCGTGGGAAAAGCCGACCTCGTCGCCGGCGATCAATTCCGGATAGTTGAAGTCGTCGCCCGTATACATCTTGACGCCGACGGGAAGACGACGCCGCATCGCGATTTCCTTGTCCTTGTCCAGGAGCGAGATCTTGATGCCCTCGACTTTCGCCGCGTTCTCTTGGATGACGCGCAGCGCCACGTCCATGGCAGCCTCGAAACTGTCGCTGCCCCAGTAACCCCTCAGCGCCGGGTCAAACATGTCGCCGAGCCAGTGAAGAATGACGGGCCGGTCGCAACGCGCCAGCACATCGCCATAGACCTTCACATAGTCTTCCGGTGAAGCGGCGACGGCGGCAAGGGCACGGCTCGCCATCAGGATGAGGCGCCCTCCCAGGGCCTGGATGGCTTCCACCTGCTCGAAATAAGCGCGACGAACGTCGTCCAGCCCTCTCGCCTGGCTCGGCTCGAGCTGGTCTGTGCCGCATCCGTTGAAGACCAGCGCCTGCGGCAACTCCTCGCGGGTGCGCCTGACAAGCTCGAGCGCCCGAGGCCAGTCCAGGCCCATGCCGCGCTGGGCTGTATCCATCGCCTCGGCAATGCCGAGGCCGAGATCGTTCAGATGGTGGCGGAACGCCATCGTTGCCTTCCAGTCGACTGTGGCCGGGCCGGAAGGATCATTGGCCGTGAACGGATCGGCCACGACATGGGCCGCCGAGAACACGACACGCGCCGCGTCGGCAGGCAAGCGGGCGGCCGGGATCACCTTGCCGCTGAGCCGATAGTCGGAGAAAGCGCCGTTGACATCGGGAAGACGGATCATTGCAGTTTCCTCAAAATCTCGGCACCAGCATGCCGGCATCCACGGCGATCACCTGGCCGGTCGTGTAGGGGAGCCTGCCGGTGGCGAGCGTCGCCATCACCGCCCCGACATCCTCCGGCCGGCCCAGGCGCCGCATCAGGGTCAGGCCCTCCTCGTCGATGCGCCGCTGATACAGGCCGGTCACCGATTGAGTCATGGCGGTCTCGATCAGGCCCGGCCTGATATCGTAGACGGCGATGTTCTCGCGCCCGAGCCGGACGGCGAACACCTTGCTCACCATGGCCGAGCCGGCTTTCGAGACGCAATATTCCGCCCGTGGCTCGGCAACCGCATCGGCATTCGACGACGACACATTGACGATGGCATAGAAGCGCCCGTCACTGCGGTCGCGTGCAAGCACGCGCCTCGCCCATTTCTGGCACAGGAAGAACTGCGCCTTGGCGTTGACCGCCTGGCAACGATCGTAGCTTTCCTCGCTGACATCGAGAGGATCGCCGCGGCTCAGGACCGATACGCCCGCATTGTTGACGAGCGTCGAAAGTGGGCCCAAAGCCTTTTCGGCCAGGTCGAGCATGGCGTCATGCGCACCGATATCGGCTATGTCGCCGGCAATGCGGGTGACGGGCACATCGAGAGCACGCACGCGTTCCTCGGCCGCCTGCAGCTCCGCATCGTCGGCGGGTCCGTTCAAGGCGATCGCAAAACCGTTCCTGGCCAGTTCGACGGCGGCTGCCAGGCCGATCCCGCGGCTCGAGCCGGTGATGAAGGCTGCCTGCCGGATCGGGGTACTCATGCCAGCGCTCCATGCTTGAACAACTCGCGGGCGATGATCATGCGCTGGATCTGGTTGGTGCCTTCATAGATCTGGGTGATCTTGGCGTCGCGATACAGGCGCTCGACCTCGAAGCCGCGGATGTAGCCGGAACCGCCGAAGACCTGGACGGCGTCGGCCGTGCGGGTCACCGCCATGTCGCCGGCGAAGCATTTGGCGATCGAACAGGCCTTGGTCGCATTGTCCCCGCGATCGATCTTCGTAGCCGCGCTGTGCACCAGAAGACGTGCAGCCTCGATATCCTTGGCCATGTCGGCAATCAGCCACTGCACGCCCTGGAACTCGGCGATTGCCTTGCCGAACTGCTTGCGCTGGCGGGCATAGTCGACGGCAGCCTCGAGGCCGGCCTGGCCGATGCCGACCGCGAGCGCCGCGATGCCGACGCGGCCCTTGTCCAGCACGCTCATCATCATGTGGAAGCCCTTGCCGAGGTCTCCCAACAGCGCATTCGGCCCGAGCACGACATCGGTGAAATTGAGCGCGCCAACCTGGCTGGCACGCTGCCCCATCTTGTGCTCCTTGGGGCCGCGCTCGACGCCCTTGGCGTTAAGATCGACGATGAAGATGCTCATACCGCGATGGCCTGCATCCTTGTCCGTCCGGGCCAGGACGAAACCGACATCGGCGACCGGCGCGTTGTGGATCCAGATCTTGCCGCCGTTGAGACGCCAACCTTCTCCGTCCCGTTCCGCCGTGGTCCTGATGCCGGACACGTCCGTTCCGGCCTCCGGCTCGGTTATGCAATAGGCCACGCGCTTGGTTCCGCGCATCACCGGTGCTAGCCAGGCTTGGCGCTGGGCCGGCGTGCCGTGCCTCACCAGCAGCGTGCAGATGAGTTCCACCAGGCCGCATTGATCGGCAACCGAGGCATAGCCTCTCGAAAGCTCTTCCATGACCAGCGCATAGGTCAGCGTGTCGAACCCCGGGCCTCCCATGGCTTCGGGAACGCCGATGCCGAAGAGCCCGAGCTCTCCCATCTGATCATAGATCTCATGAGGGAAGCGCTCCTCGCGATCGAGCTCCTCGGCCAGCGGCTTGATCACGTCGTCGGCGAACTGTCGCGCCATGTCACGCACCTGCATCTGCGTTTCGCTTGGGTACATGCGCTTCTTCCCCTTTTGTAACTATCTAGTTACTGCTATAACGCACGTGGATCAAATGGGTCAAGCCTGACGATCCCCTCGAATCGAGGCCAGGTCAGGCAAGCCATCAAAGAGCGATGCCAACGGAGGAAATCATGAAGCCATCGGAAAAGCGGAAATTCGGCCGCAGCGACATCGAGGTCACCCCCTTTGCCTTCGGTACGGCGCCGATCGGGAATTTCTTGCGCGAGATCAGCGAACCGGTTGCCGACGAAATGGTACAGCATGCCTGGAATGCCGGCGTGCGCTTCTACGACACCGCACCGATGTACGGTCATGGCCTTTCGGAACTGCGCCTGGGGCAGGCGCTGCGCTGGAAGAAGCGCGACGATTTCGTGGTCGCCTCGAAGGTGGGGCGCGTCCTGCACCCGGCCAGGCGCTCCCAAATCGACTTCTCGCCCTGGGTGAATGCGGCCCCCAACACGATGAGTTTCGACTACAGCTATGACGGCACGCTGAGGGCGTTCGAGGATTCCCTGCAGCGGCTCGCGCTCGAGCGCATCGACATGCTGTTCATTCACGATATCGACCGTTTCACCCGCGGCGACGACCAGCCGGAGGTCTTCAGGCAGGCCATGGACGGATGCTGGCGCGCCCTGGAGCGCCTGCGCTCGGAAGGCGCAGTGAAAGCGATCGGTGTCGGCGTCAACGAGTGGGAAGTCTGTCATGAGGCGCTCAAGCAGCGCGATTTCGACTGCTTCCTTCTGGCCGGCCGCTACACGCTGCTCGAACAGGAGGCCCTCGACGGCTTCCTGCCGCTTTGCCAAGAGCGTGGCGCTGCCGTGCTGGTCGGCGGCGGCTTCAATTCCGGAATCCTGGCAACCGGCGCGGTGCCCGGTGCGAAGTACAACTACGCCCCCGCCCCGGCCGCGGTGATGGAGAAGGTCGCCAGGATCGAGGCGGTGTGCCGGGACCACAAGGTGCCGCTTGCCGCTGCGGCTCTCCAATTCGTGGTTGCCCACCCCGCCATCCCGGCCTTCTGCGCCGGGACGCGCACGGTGGAGCAACTCGACCAGAACCTGGCATGGTTCAGCCACCCCATTCCGCCGGATTTCTGGGCCGAACTGAAAAGCAAACGATTGCTGCGCGAGGACGCGCCGGTGCCGGCATGAACGAGATCGCACCCGACACCGGTCGCCGCCTGGCGGCGACCGGTCTGCGCTATGACGATGTCTCCATCGGGGATTGGTTCGACACACCAGCCAGGCATGTCGGCACCGAACTGATCGACGCCTTCGCCGAACTGACCGGCGACCGCTTCGAGATCCATATGGATGGCGACGCGGCGCGTGCCCACGGCTTTCCCTCGCGCGTCGCCCACGGCCTCCTGATCCTGTCCCTCGTCGACGGGCTGAAGAACCAGGCACAGGCCCGCTTCCTCGCCGTGGCCTCGCTGGGCTGGAATTTTCGGTTCGAACGCCCGGTCCTGGCCGGCGACATGATCACCGCCCACGTGAGCATCAAGGACAAGCGGACGACGTCGCGGCTCGACCGGGGCATTCTCAGACTGGGCTTTCGCGTGCGCAAGCAGACCGGGGAGATCGTCCAGTCCGGCGAGAACCAGCTGATGGTCTATCGCTGAGGCTACCGCGGAGATGCGCTCTTCGCGGAGTACGGCACGATTTGACCTCCGCTGGAGGAAGGATCGGCCTGAACGGCTGGGGTAGGGTGAAAACGGCAAAGATCTCGATGAAGAGAGAGGTCATCAGCAAGAACGTCACCCACCCCGACGCTTCGCGTCGACCCTCCCCCTCCAGGGGAGGGTAAAATCGAGCTGTCAGAATTTCGGCGATCGCCTTTCGCGGAAGGCGGCGAGGCCCGCCTGCAGTTCACTCGACTGCGCGGCGGCCATGCCGGCCAGGCAGTCGAACACCCGTTCCGTCTCCTCCGCTTCGGCGGCGTTCACCAGCATCTTCGTCATTTCGGTTGCCAGGGGCGCACGCGAGCATACCTTTCCCGCGACCTCCATGGCCCGGGCAAGCCCTTGGCCACTCTCCACCACCTCGTCCACGATGCCGAGTTCGCGTGCATCCTTTGCGCTCAGGATCTCGCCGAAGATCGCCATGCGCCTCACGGCCTGGGCACCGAAGCGGCGTGTCGCGCGCTGGGTGCCCGACCAACCCGGAATGATGCCGAGCCCGGTCTCCGGCTGCCCTATCTTGGCGTGGGTTTCCGCAATGCGATAGTCCGCACAGGCGGCAAGCTCCAGGCCGCCGCCCAAGGCATGGCCGTTCAGCACGGCGATCAGGGGCTGACGCAGCCGGGCCAGCGCGTCGAAGGCGGCGTGCCCCTCGCGCACCCAGAACCGGCCGAAATCCTCGGGCGTCTCTCGGCTCCAGGCCTCGATGTCACCGCCTGCCGAGAAAGCTCTCGTCCCAGTCCCCGTCAGGATCGCGACGCGGATGGTCGTATCGTGCTCGATGAGGGCGCACAGACGCTGCAGCTCCGCCACCATGGCAGCATCGAAGGCGTTGAGCTTGCCCTCGCGTTCGATGACGATGCTCGCAACCGGCCCCTCGATCTTCAGCCGAACACCATCCCCGCTCATCACTCGGCCGCCTCTCTGGTGACCGCCTGCCGGCGGCGGCGATCGGGCTCGAACAGGTCTGCCGGCATCGACACCAGCGGGTCGGCGACGGCGAGCGGAAAAGCCACCTGCTCGAGGATATCGCGCTTGAGATCGACGCCCGGCGCAATCTCCGTCACGGTGAGCCGGCCGTCGATCAGCTTCAGCACGCAGCGCTCGGTGACATAGGTCACGTCCTGGTTCTGCAGCGTGGCGCGCTTGCCGGAGAACGAGACCTGGTCGACCTCGGGCACGAGCTTGGCGACCTTGCCCTCCTTGTCGATCCTCAGCTTGCCATCGGCCACCGACAATTTCGCGCCGGCGTTGAAGTAGCCCGAGAACACGATCTTCCTGGCGCGCGAGGTGATGTCGACAAAGCCTCCGGCGCCGGCCGTCACATGCGGGCGCACTGCCAGCTTTGAGACGTTGACGGAACCATCCTCGCCGATCTGCAGGAAGGACAGGAGGGAGGCATCGAAGCCGCCGGCCTGGAAATAGGTGAACTGATGCGGCGAGGCCACGAACGCCTCGGCGTTGGAGGAGCAGCCGAACTTGAAGTCGAGCAGCGGGATGCCGCCGACGGCGCCCTGCTCGATCACCCAGGTGATCTCGCCATGCCGGCCTTCCTCCAGGAGGATACGTGGAACGTTCGCCGAAATACCGAAGCCGATATTCACGGCCCAGCCGTTCTCCAGTTCCATCGCCACCCGGCGAGCCATCACCTTGGCCGCGTCGAAGGCAGGGATCGTGAACGTATCGAGCGGGCGAAACAGCTCGCCCGATATCGCCGGGTCATAGGCGGTTGCCGTTGTCTGCAACTGGTCCGGCGCCTCGACGAGGATATCGACGAGGATGCCGGGCACCCTGACGTCATGCGGGCGCAGCGTACCCGCTTGGGCGATCCGCTTGACCTGTGCAATGACGGTGCCGCCGGAATTGTGCGCAGCCAGCGCCAGCTCCATCGCGCCGAGATAGGCGCCTTCATGCTCGAAGGTCAGATTGCCGCGTTCATCCGCCGTCGAGGCCCGGATGATGGCGACATCGGGTGCGATCGCTGGGAAATAGAGCCATTCGTCGCCCTCGAACTCAATCTTGCGCACGATCGGCCGGGAGCGGGCGCGATCATTCATGGCGCAGCCATCGAGCGCCGGATCGACGAAGGTGTCGAGCCCGACCTTGGTCAGAACGCCGGGACGCTTTCCGGCCGCTTCCCGGAGAATGTCGAACAGGATGCCGCTGGGCACGTTGTAGGCGCTGATCTTGTTCTCGCCGAGCATCTTCCAGATCAGCGGCGGCTCCGCCGAAGACGGTCCCGACGGATAGGACCCGCCGATGATCGTATCGATGAGGCCGTCCTGGGCCAGATGGTCGACACCCCTAGTGCCGAACATGTCGCCTGCGGCAATCGGGTGGATCATGGTGAGCTGGCGAGGATGCCCCTCTTCGCGATACCGCTCCCCCAGCGCCTGGAGAACCAGGTCCGGGCAGCAAAGCCCGCTGGAGGAATTCACGGCAACCACCGCCTTGTCGCCGATGCGCCGCACCGCCTCGAGCGCACTCCTGATTTTGGACATCGTCTCCTCGCGAAGAATTTTATAAGTAACTATATGGTTAGTACCTTATAGCGTCGGCGCCTTCAACTCCTTTTCTCCGCCGTCCGGCTCCCGGAGGCATTCGGCGGCTTGCCCGCAGCCAGGACACGATATATAAGTAACTAGATAGTGCGATAAAATGGAAACGACAGGGATGAACATCTATTTCACGCGAACGTTCCAGCGCTCCTTCGGCACCTACCCCCTGCGCGGCGACACCTGCCGGCAGGCGATCGAGACGGCACTGGCGACCGGATATCGCGCCTTCGATACCGCACAGATGTATGAGAACGAAGCCGAGGTCGGTGAAAGCCTGGCCAATGGCGGCGTGAAGCGGGACGAGCTTTGCATCACCACCAAGGTCAGCATCCACAATTTCTCCGAAGAGCGCTTTCTCCCGTCGGTCGAACAAAGCCTGAGGGACCTTCGAGTTGACTTCGCCGACGTCCTGCTGCTGCACTGGGCTCCGGCCGACGGCAATATCGCCCCCTCGCTCGAACTCCTGCAAAAGGCACGGGAGCTCGGCCTCGCCCGCCACATCGGCGTCTCGAACTATACGGCGCGCATGATGCGGCAGGCGAGATCGATCGTCGACACGCCGCTTGTCACCAACCAGGTCGAGTTTCACCCCTTCCTCAATCAGGACATTCTGCTGGCCGCCGCCAACGAGTCCGGCATCCCGCTTTCATCCTATTGCTCGGTCGCACGCGGAAAAGTCTTCGAACAGCCGCTCTTCGCCGAGATCGGCCAAGCCTACGGGAAGACGGCGGGACAGGTGGTGTTGCGCTGGATTCTCCAAAAAGGCGTGCCGCTGAACACGATGTCAACGAAACCGGAGAACATCCGCTCAAACTTCGACATCATGGATTTCACGCTGTCGAGCATCGACATGGCGCGGATCGACGCACAAACGCAGAAGAACCTGCGCATCGTCGGGCGTGACCTCATCCCCTGGGCGCCGGAATGGGATTGAGGCTCCTGCCCAAGCACCTAGTTCGAACGCCCCGCTGTAGGGAGGACGGGTTGGATATTGGATATCAAGGCTCTAAAATACCCAGTATCGGTCCACGCTAAGCGCGCACCTATAACGTAGAGATTCTCCTGCGCCCGCGTAACCGCGACATTGAGTAAGTTCACCGATGATCCTGCCCAATGCCTCGCACCATTTTGAGCCGGCAACGGTGCCCCCAACACGAAGATCACACTGTCGGCTTCACGCCCCTGCACGGTGTGGACGGTTCCCACTCGGTCACGAGTCCACTCCCATGGTTTATCCGTCCAAGGCTTCAAGACTCCGCTCACGCCAATACGTTCTCGCAACCGCTGAGCAACGATTCTAAACGGTGAAATAATGTAGATATCGAGTTCAGGAACGCCAGCCTTGTCAAGCCGCCTTAAGAGGTCGATGACAGCCTGGCCCTCTGCTTCACTCCATTTATCTTCGGTCCTCGCGGGTTTAATGTCGATCCAATGTGATGGGCCGAGGACATCTCGGATCGCCGACTCTCTGTCTGGCGTCGCCTTTACCATCAATCCGCTGTAAGCGATTTCGTTAGAAATGCTGAACATTGGGTCGGCGCAACGGCGGTGGACGAGGAGCGGGAGGCCTACATTGATCTGGTTGTCATTCGAGCCAAACTTGGTTCCCCGACTGCTGGCAGCGTCGGCAACGGTTTGAACAGAGGCTTCAGGCGCGTTCCATTTATCGGGATTGACGCTGAACTCATCACAAATCGTTTCGGCAAGCTGCGTCGGCAGACTGGTTACAGGCTCAACTTGACGTGGATCACCCACCACAATCGCGCGCTGGGTTCGCATTATGGCGCCGACCGCCGCCTGCGGAACGGCCTGCCCCGCCTCGTCAATGAGTAGCCAGCCGAGCGCCCCCGCAGGCAAGTAGCCGATCATGCGTTCGATCGATGCGAAGGTCGTCGATATGACCGGTACAACCATAAACAGCGTTGACCAAAGCCCCGGCATGAACGGCGCCATGCGAGGGGACCAGCCGCTGCGGCCGAAAAATGCCTTGAACAAGACATCCAGATTATTGCGGATCGGCTTGGCGGCGGCGCCGATGAAGGCCCGGTGAACCTGCATCGCGCATTCAAAAACACGGTCGCGTTCGCGATGAGCTTGATCGTCATACCATGGCGACGTCGTATGCATCTCAGTAGGCTCGCGCTCGAAGAAAGCACGATTGACTGCACGCGAGCCGCATCGCGTTCGCAGGACCTCAACTTGTTGCTCCGCCGCCGTGAATACCGATGTGGCCTCGTCCAGTCTTGTGGTAGCGATTACCAGCCGCTCCCGTTCAGCCTCCCGCTTTGTAAAAGCTGCGGATAAGGATGCAGAAATCACCTGTTGATGTCGAACGGCCTGGTCCAGATCACGATCGAGACTCGCCTTCTTCTCACTCCAGGTACGGGCAGTGGTTCCGCCTACCAGCCGAGCCACAAGGTTGGGCGCTGCTCGTTGATGCTCGTTCGACTGCTGACGAGCACGTTGCTCCGCCTCACGCGCAGAGATGACTCGGACCTGAAGCTCACTGAATTCGCGCTCGGCGTCAGCGACCGCCTGTTCCGCGACGCGCTTGTCCTGCTCGCGCCCCCGCACCGCCGCCGCTTTAGCCTCGATCGAACCAGCGTTTACCCGTGCCTCTTCCAACAAAAGCCGATAGGCCCGCGCTTCGGCAAGTGCTTGCCGGAACGCCTTGCGAGCTGAGCGCCATTTCTTCAACGCAGCATCGTGTGACGTCGGTGGGCACTCCTTGGAAACAACTTCGGGCTTACGCTTGCGCAGAACCTTCTGCGTTTTGGGGTCGACCTCTTCCATCCATTGCGGCTGACCTGAAGCTTCGTGCAGATAGGCACGAAATCCATGATCGGGATTACCCCAGAATGCCTCCTTGAACTTGTAGCGGTTGGACGAATTGCCAAGTACCGCCGCGATCAAACCCCAAGTTTCTTCCTTTCCGTCGATGTTGTCGGAGACGGTTTTGAAATAGCGCAGATTGGGCGCATCTTTCGCGATGGCCTTGAGGCGAGGCAACTCGCTGCTGACATTTTCGACGGCCCTGTTGTTCGAAGAAGCAACGAGCATCTCAAAGCCGAGAAGCCGCTCGTCCGGCTGGTATATATGGCTAAAGCCCATGCCGGAGCGCTTTGTCTGACCCACGTGAGAGAATGCCTCCTCGGGATCATCGAAGGCACACATCGTTTCCGCACGGCCGACAACCAGAGAGGCAACGAGATCTCTGAGCAATGTCGTCTTGCCTGTACCTGGAGGGCCATTAACCGGAAGAAGAGTGGCATCCGGATCGTTCGACACCGCCAGATTGACAGCCGCTTGCTGTAGAAGCGCTAGTGAATGGCGACCGTTGCCTGGCCACCGGCCAAGTGGTGTTCGCCCAGGCGTAACGGCTTCGGCAAGAGCTTTGTTGTCGCGGAGGATATCGGTCCAGGTCAACGGCTTCTCTAGCCCGAGATAACGGGCGAGATTGCGATGCCTCTTTTCGGCCATGACCGATCGAGCGGCGGCCAAATCGCCGAGATAGAAGCTGCCCAAGAGAGGAGGATCCGGTGGCTCGATCGCCTTAAAAAAGTGATAGTGACGCAGAGCAAAACTGGGCGCCTCCACCATGTGAGCGGGTAATTCCAGGCGCTCTACGAGCAGCTTGTAAACGCGCTCGATCGCAGCGGCATCCAAAGGCAGCAGATTTCCCTCGGAATCTTGCCTACGGATTTGATCATCGACCATATCGATGAGTTTACGCTCGACCGTGGGCCATTCCTGGAGCTTCTTCAATCCGTCGCGCAAGGCTAGCGGCAAGCCCCAAGCAAAACTTGAAACTGCCGCTGCCTTTTCGGGAATGGGACGGCCAAACTTGTCGATCGTTATCGTCGCTATACCTGCGAATCCACTTTCCGTTCGGCGATCGAGTTCATCATCGACGTAAACCTCAAGCAGTGTTTTGGTAGCCTCCTCCATGCGGATCGCACCGAGCACGATGTGATAGAAGAGCTGGGTACCGGGCTTCGCCTTATCGCCCCCGTTGCTCCAAGGCATGAATAGCTGCTCGGCAAAACCTGCAACGCGTCGCTGATCACCCTCAACGAGATCGGATGGCTTGGAGTAGGTGAAAGGCGAAAGGACCTCCAGGGCGGTCCATGCAGCCAAAATGTCGATGGGCTGATCTATATATGCGGCAGCCGGACGACGCGGAGCCCGAGGGGCAGGTGTAAAGGCAGGGCGAACGATTACTTCAGGCTCGACATCCAACATTCTGCCGGTCTCGGCAACCTTTGCTGGCTCCGTTTGCCTTACCGGCGTTACTTCCTTTGTTTGCTTATTGGGTTGTTGTCGGGGGGATGAAGCGGCTTGAGTTCTTGCTAGCTTTGCGGCTTTTGGGGCCTTCCTTTCCTTCGGCAACACTCCGAGTGCCTGAACCACTTTCTTCTTCAAGGCCTTCGCCCGATCGACCGATCGAAATCCGAGCTCATGAAGCAACTGTTCCAGTGCCTCACGATCCGCGCCGGATCGCTCAAACAATGCTTCGAGATCCGTAATGCGAGCCTTAATTAGTGGGCGCTTCATGATTTCCGCCACAACTCTTTCTTGTATTCAACAGTTGCGAACGATTTAACTCGCTTTTCTGTCTCCTATGCAAGTAAAATGGCTAACCGAACGGCTGTCTGTACTCCCCTCTCTACATATTCCCGCGGATCAGGTCCGTTGCTTTCTCGCCGACCATAATCGCGGCGGCGTTGGTGTTCGAGCCGATGAGGCTGGGGAAGGTCGAGCTGTCGCAGATGCGGATCCGCTCGAGGCCCCGCACGCGCAGTTGCGGATCGACCACGGCCATCGCATCGATGCCCATCTTGCAGGTGCCGCTGGGGTGATAGGAAGTCCTGCCATAGCGGCGCGCATAGTCCGCGAACTGGGCATTGGTCCTGATATCGTCTCCCGGCAGATGCAGCCGCTTGATGAACTTCTGCAGGGAGGGCCTGGCGAAGATCTCCCGGCTGATCCGCACACCCTCGGCGGACACGCGGACATCGTCGGGCTCCGCCAGGAAATTCGGATCGACGATCGGATTGGTGGCCGGGTCCGCCGAAGCCAGCCTGACCGATCCGCGGCTTTTCGGGCGAAGGGTGTAGGAATTCAGCGTGATGCCGGCCCCGGAGGGCACCGTGGGCACGCCCGCTTCGGCGCCCGCGCCGGCCAGGAAGTGGAATTGCAGGTCCGGTATCGTGGCACCGGCATCGCCATACCAGAAGGCCCCGCCCTCGACGACGTTGGAGGTCACCGGCCCGGACTTGAAGAGCAGGTATTGGAGCCCAGCCCACAGCATCCAATGCCACTTGTTGTATTTGTCGAGGCTGGTCGGTCCCTTCAGTTCCGCCACGATATCGACGCCGAAATGATCGTTGAGGTTCTCGCCCACGCCGGGCAGGTCCTCGACCACGTCGATCCCCAGCTTCTTCAGGTGATCGGCCGGACCGACGCCCGAAAGCATCATGATCTTCGGCGATCCGATCGCGCCTGATGTGACGAGGACCTCGCTCTCGGCCCTTGCGGTGACGAGCTGGCCATTCCTGACGAACTCGACGCCAATGGCGCGCGCGTTCTGGAACAGGATGCGCCGGACGAGACAGCCGGTCTCGACGGTGAGATTGGACCGCTTCGCCGCCGGCCTGAGATAGCCGACGGCGGCCGAGCAGCGCCGCCCATTGCGGATGGTCGTCTGGTAGATGCCCGCGCCTTCCTGCGCCCTGCCGTTGAAATCCGGATTGTAGGGCATGCCGAACTCCTGGCAGGCCTGGACGAAGGCGCGCGACATCGGCTGCGGGTCGGGCAGGTTCGAGACGCCCAGCGGCCCATCCACCCCGTGCATGTCGCCGGAAAGAATGGTGTTGCCTTCAGAGCGGATGAAATAGGGCAGCACCTCCTTGAAGGACCAGCCGGCCGCCCCCTCCTCGCTCGCCCAGCGGTCGAAATCGGCGGCGTGGCCCCGTGTGTAGATCTCCGCATTGATCGAGGAGCCGCCGCCGATCACCTTGGCCTGGGCATAGGGGATCTCCCGGCCGCAGGCATGGCGCTGCGGCGCCGTCTTGAGGCCCCAGGTCAGCGGCCCCGAGGTCATCTTGGCGAAGCCGACCGGCATGTGGATGTAGGGGTTGCTGTCGCGGCCGCCGGCCTCCAACAGTAATACGCGCACGGCCGGGTTCTCGCTGAGGCGCGCCGCGAGCACGCAGCCCGCCGAGCCGCCGCCGACGATCACATAATCGTAGCCAACTTCCTTCATCAGCGCACCCAAGGCTCGCGCTTGCCAATCTCGATATGGACGGACTTGATCTGGGTATACTCCTCGATGCCGTAAGAGCCAGCCTCGCGTCCCCAGCCCGACTGCTTGAACCCTCCGAGGGGAAGTTCCGGGCCGCCGGCCAGCGTGGTGTTGACCCAGAAGCGGCCGGCGCGGACACGGCGCGTCACATTCAAGGCCTTGTCGATATTCTTGGTCCACACGCTCGCGGCCAGGCCATAGACGGTGTCATTGGCCATGGCGATCGCTTCATCCTCGCTGTCGAAGGGCATGACCGCAAGCACGGGGCCGAAAATCTCGTCGCGGGCGATCGCCATCGCGCCGGTAACATTTCCGAACAGGGTGGGCGCGATATATCGGCCGCGGCCAAAGTCAAGCGCACCGCCGCCGCAGACCAGGCGCGCGCCTTCCTCCTTGCCCCTGGCAATATAGTCGAGAATGGTGGTGTTCTGGGCCGTCGTCGTGACGGCGCCGATCTGGGTGCTCGGATCGAGCGGATCGCCAACCTTGACCTTGGCCAGCTTGGCGGCGATCAGCTTCTCGAACTCGCTCGCTACCGAGCGTTCGACGATCAGGCGGCTGCCGCTCACGCAGCACTGCCCGGTGTTGAAGCCGATGCCAAAGGCCACGCCATCGGCGGCATCCTCCAGATCCGCATCCGCGAAGACGATCTGCGGATTCTTGCCTCCGAGTTCCAGGCCGAGCTTCTTGAAATTGCCGCCGGCGGCCTCGACGCAGCGCCGCCCCACGGCGGTTGAGCCGGTGAAGGACACCATGTCGATATCCAGATGCTCGGTCATGGCCTGGCCGATGACGCTGCCCGAGCCGGTGACGACATTGTAGCAGCCGTCAGGGAGCCCCGCTTCCGACAGGATCTCGGCCAGC
The DNA here is from genome assembly GCF_034424805.1 of Labrys sedimenti. NCBI lineage: Bacteria > Pseudomonadati > Pseudomonadota > Alphaproteobacteria > Hyphomicrobiales > Xanthobacteraceae > Labrys > Labrys sedimenti. Next base: position 57,420 of record NZ_JAXOUF010000018.1, on the reverse strand, counting down.
AGGAGGGTCGTGGCCGACGTCACCTCGGAGGGCTTTGCGACGATGGTGCAGCCAGCCGCGAGGATGTAGGGCACCCTTTCGCACAGGATCAGGAAGGGGAAGTTCCACGGCGTGATCAGGCCGACCACGCCGATCGGCTCCCGGGTGACCAGGCCGAACATGCCGTCGCCCAGATTGTTGAAGGCATCGCCATGCAGCGTCCTGGCGAGACCGGCCGCATATTCGAACATACCGGCGCAGCCATCCACTTCCGCCCGCGCCTGGCTGATGGGCTTGCCGTTCTCCAGGGTTTCCCAATAGGCCAGTTCCGCGGCACGGCTGCGCAGGATCTGGGCGGCGCGCAGGAGCACGTTCGCCCGCTCGACGGCCGGGATCCTCGACCAGCGCCCGTCCTCGAAAGCACGCCGCGCAGCCTTGACGGCAAGGTCCAGGTCTTCCCTGGTGCATTTTGGAATGCGTGTCACCGGCACGTCGTGGCCCGGGCTGCGGCGTTCGAAATAGGCCCGGTCTCCCGCCTCCATCCGCTTCCCATCGACAAAAAAGCCGAACGTCCTGGGACTGTCGGGAAGCGACTGTCTACCGGCGACCTGATCCATGTCGTGAATCCTTTTGATTGATGAGCAATTATGGGTGCGCCGAGGGCGCAGTTGTCTCGTTGCTTCGAAGCGATCTGCCGATGCCGTCACGCGGTCGTGTCGATCTGGGTTTTCAGAACAGCCGGCCGGTCCTGGATCGTCTCGAAAGCCGATTGAATCGCGCTCAGCGGCACCACCGAGCCGATGAAGGGCTCGACCTGGAAGCGCCCATGGCTCAGCAGCGTCAGGGCATCGTGCATGTCCTGGCCGATGCCCGCCACAGAGCCCTTGACCGAGTTCTCGCGCAGGACCGTTTCGAGCAAGGGAAGCGGCACGCTGTCATTGGGTCCCGTGATGCCGAAGGCGGCAACATGGCCTCCGGGACGAATGAGCCTGAAAGCCTCGGCATAGAGTGCGGTGACCCCGACGCTTTCGATCACCACGTCCGCTCCACGCCCCTGCGTCATTTCGGCGACCAGCTTGCGGGCCTCCTTGGGATCGGTGATGACGAGATCGGCACCGACCTTCTCGGCAAGCGCCGCGCGAGGCTGCGACGGCTCCACGGCGATGATCGGCGCGGCACCGACGAGACGCATCATCTGGATGTGGAGATTGCCGATCGGCCCGGCACCGAGCACGACGACCGACATGCCGAAACCGATGCCGGATTTGCGCGCGGCCCTGACGACACAGGCAACCGGCTCCGTCAGCGCCAGCAGCTCGGGTGTCGCCTCGCCGGGCGCCGGAATGACCAGCCGCGCGGGGACCGCGACGAACTCGGCAAAGCCACCATCGCGATGGATCCCGATCTGGCTGACCGCCTGGCAGTTGAGCACCTCGCCGCGGCGGCAAAAGTAGCAATGTCCGCAGCCGATATTGACATCCGCGACGACGCGCTGCCCGACCTGCAAGCCCTCGACCCTGTCCCCCACGCGGCTCACCGTGCCGGTGAACTCATGCCCGGGAATGAAAGGCAGGGTGTCGGCGGCATAGTGGCCCTTGAAGATGTGGATGTCGGTGCCGCAGATGCCGCAGCGGTCCACCTTGATGAGAGCGTCATCCGGGCCGATCCGGGGGATGGGAACCTCCCGGACTTCGAATGCCCCGGGGCGGGTGAGCACGGCGGCTCGCATCATGTCCATGTCGCCAGTCCCTCGCTTATTTCACGATCCGCATCTTCGAGCGGTCGATGGTGAGAGCGATCGCGACGATCAGCACGATGCCGAAGAAGATCTGCTGCCCCGTCGCGGGGATGTTGAGATAGAGCATGCTCGCGCGTACGACCGCGACGATCATCGCGCCGATGAGCGTGTTGACGACGCCGCCGACGCCGCCCGTGAGCGGGGTGCCGCCGACCAGCACCGCGACGATGGCCGGCAGGAGGAAGCCCTCGGCCAGGGTCGGTGAGCCGCCCGACAGCTTGACCGAGAACATCAGCCCCGCAATCGCCGCGAACAGACCCGAAAGCGCGAAGGCCAGGACCTTGTAGCGCTCGACGCGGATGCCCGACGCCACGGCGGCGAGCTCGCCCGCACCCACCGCCTTCAGCGTGCGCCCGGCGGTCGTCCGGCTTTGAATGAACCAGGCGATCGCAAGCAGCCCCAGCGAAACGATGAGTTCGTGGGGAATCCCGGCGGTTCTGCCGAACATCCAGCCGAATGCCTGGTCCCTTGCCGCCACGTCCATGTGCAGGGCGCGCTGTCCCGACGCGAACTGGCCGACGGAAAGGGCAAGGCCGCCGACCGCCAGGGTTGCGATGAAGGAGGGCACCTTGAGCCTCGTCGTCACCAGGCCGGAAACGGCACCGAACGCCAGGCCGACCAGTGCGATCAGGAGCGCGCTGAAGACGCCGAGATAGGGCAGCGACAAGGTGGCGAGCACCGTTGTCATGTTCGCCACCGATTGAGCCGAAAGATCGATGCCGCCGATATAGATGGCGAGCGTCATGCCGAGCGCCATGATGAACAGGGGCGCGATATCCGCGCCGAGCTCCATCAGGTTCTGCGGTCTCAGGAAGGTGGGGTCCATGGCGCCGACGAGCAGGATCAGCACGATGAGCGTGATCCACGGGAAATGGCGTTTTAGCTGGTGGAGGCTCATCACCCTGGCACTCACGTCATGTGATGAAGCAGGTCGTAGAGGGAGGGCTTTGCGCCTGGCTGACAGTTGAACCATTTTTGGATCTCGCCATCCTTGACAACGGCTATGGTGTGACTGAGGCCGATGGCCTCTTCGAGCGTATCGGCGATGAGCACGATGCCCACCCCATCGGCCGACATCTCCCGGATCATTTCGTAGACATCCTCCTTGGCGCCGATGTCGAGGCCGCGCGTGGGGTGGTCGAGGAGGATGATGTTCGAGCCGCCGCTGCGCCATTTGGCGAGCACGACCTTCTGCTGATTGCCGCCCGAGAGGTTTCCGCAATCGGCATTCTCCGAGGAGGCCTTGATCGACAGGCGCTTAATCCAGTCGCGGGCGAGCTTGCGCTCGGAGCCGATGTCGAGAACGCCGGCCCTGGCATAGTTGCCGAGCTGCGAGAGCGTCATGTTCTCGAAGACGTTCATGCCGCCGACGATGCCTTCGATCTTGCGCTCCCTGGGAACATAGCCGATGCCGCGGGCAACGCCCTGCGACGGGCCGAAATCCTGCACCTGGCTGCCATGGAGCGCCAAGGTGCCCGATTGCATCCTCTCGAGCCCGAAGATCGTGCGCAGGATCGCCTCGCTTCCGCACCCTTCGACCCCGACGAGTGCCAGCACCTCGCCGGCATGCAGTTTGACGGAGATGTCCCGGTAGTGCCCGGGCAGGCTGATCTGGTCAGCCTGCAAGAGCAGCTTCTGGACATCGTAGGGACGCTGCTTTTCTTCCCGGTAATATTCCTGGTTGATGTCGCGGCCGACCATCCGCTGCTGGATGGCTTCGGCCTTGGCCTCGGCGCCCTTGACGACGTCGACCACCGCGCCATCCTTGAGCACGTAGATGCGATCGGACAGCTCGATGACTTCGTCGAGGCGATGCGAGACGAAGATGAAGGAGGCCCGCTTGCGTAGGTCCCGCACCAGGCTGAACAGGAGGCCGATCTCCTCCTTCGAAAGGACTGATGTCGGCTCGTCGAGGAGGATCACGAGATGGCCGTGCACGCGCTCCTCGAGCGTCAGCACCTTCGCCAATTCGACGAGCTGGCGCTGGGCAAAGGAGAGCTTCGAGGTGACCGTCCTGGGGTCGATCTGCAGCTTGACCTTCTTCAACTGCTCGCCCGCCGCCTTCGCCATGCGCTTCCAGTCGATCTTGCCGAAGCGGGCGAACTGCTTCTCGAAGCCGAGAAAGATGTTCTCCATCACGGTCAGGTTGGGGATGAGCGACTGCTCCTGGAAGACCATGCCCACGCCGCGATCCATGGCTTCGCGCGGGTTCTGGAAACGGACGGGCTTGCCGTCGACGAGCACCTCGCCGCCGTCATGCTGGACGGCGCCGTAGATCACCTTCATCAGCGTGGATTTGCCGGCGCCGTTCTCGCCGACGAGCCCGATGATCTCGCCGCGGTCGATCTGGAAATTGATGCCCTTCAGCGCATGGACGCCGGGGAAGCGTTTTTCGACGTTTCGAAGTTCGAACATGGCGCGCCTACTTCACGAAGGCCAGCGATCGACGATCGGTGGACAGATAGACTGCGGTGATGACCAGGAGGCCGAGGACGCCGTCCTGAACGTAGCTCGGCAGGCCGATCACCACCATGCCATTGCCGATGACGTTGACGATCAGCACGCCGACCAGCGTGTTCCAGACACCGCCGGCGCCGCCCCAGAGCGCCGTGCCGCCGACGACGACCGAGGTGATCGAGACGAACATGAAGTTGCGGCCGGTCACGGTCTCGGCGATGCCGATCTGGGCCACGGCGAGAATGGCGCCGAGGGCATAGAAGACACCTGCAATCATGAAGCAGATGACCCGCACCCGGGAGACATTGAGCCCGGATGCATGGGCCAGGTCCTCGCCGCCGCCGACGGCATAGAAATTTCGCCCGATCGTCGTCTGCGTCTGGATGAACCAGCCGGCGACCAGGGCCGCGAGCGCCACATAGGCCATCAGCGGAAAGCCGCCGAGCCTGTAGGTGAGCAGCGAACGAAAGAGCGGATCCTCGACCAGGATGCGGTCTCCGCCGGTGATCAGCAGCGAAAGGCCGATCCCGACAAACCCCATCGACAGGCTGGCCATGAAGGAGGGAATCTTCAGGCGGACATGGATGAGGCCGGTGATGGCACCGAAGATCGCCCCGACCGCCATGGCGCCCGGGATCGCCAGCCAGCCCCACCCGGCAAGGGAGCCGCCCAACGCTCCGAACAGCGTCGCGAACAGAACCGCGCAGACCGCGACCGAACCTTCCATCGACAGGTCGATGGAACCCATCAGGATGACGAATGTCACGCCCACCGCGACCATCAGCGCCGGCGTCGACGAGATCGCGATGCGGGCGAAATTGCGCACCGAGAGGAAGTTGGGATTGACGACCGAGAAGAACAACACCAGCGCCAGGAGCACCAGGACCGGCGCCCATTTCTGAATATTGTCCTTGGTGAGCAAGCTATCCATGTCGCGCTCTTGCATCAGAGGGAATGGGACGCAGGCGCACGCCCCCCCATAGCGTTTTGCGATTTGGTGGGATCACCGAGAAACGCAAAGACGCGTCGAAACAGGGAACTAGAGCAAACAAACGTTCACGCTTGAACGCGCTTTGCTCTGGAGGGCGGCGTGCGGCCGGTGCGGAAGGAAGGGATCAGGACTTGTATTGGATCTGCCCCTTGCTCGGGCCCCAGAAGTCCTTCCAGTCATATTTGGGATTGTTGTCGAGGTATTTCGCCTTGAATTCCAGGGCATCCTTGGGCGTGACCAGGATCGTCGGCCCGTAGAACTCACGGTGCTCCTTGGGTTCGCTCGAAGGCTTGAAGGCCCCCGTCGCGGCATAGTAGGCGAGCGCCGCGCTGATGCCGCCGCCCCAATAGGGATTGGTGAAGACCGTCGCCAGGATCTGGCCCTTGGCGACGAGTTCGACGGCCTGCTGGTTACCGTCATAGGAGACGACGGGCATTCCCTCGATGCCCTCGGCCCGCAGCGCCTCGAGCACGCCATAGGCAATCGTGTCGTTGGCGCAGTGGACGCCCTTGATCTCGTCGCCATAGCGCGTGATGAAGCCGGCCATGACCTGATTGGCCTTCTGGGTATCCCAGTCGGCCGGCTGCGCGTCGAGCAGTTGAACGTCCGGATAGTCCTTGAGTGCTTTCTTGAGCCCGTTGAGGCGCTCGATGGCAGGATTGTTGGAGGCGATTCCGCCCAGGTGAACCACGCCGCCCTTCTTGCCCATGGCATCCATGAGGATGCGGGCCGTCTGCTCGGCCGGCCCTTCGTCGGACCAGGTCATGTGCGACACGTAGTGGTCGCCGAAGTCCCAGGGATGCAGGTCGTCGGTCTTGTTCCAGATCGTGGAGACATAGGCGCCGGCAGCGGCGACGGCCTCCACCACGGGACGGCAGTTCGGCGCATCGTTCGCGTCGATCGCCAGCGCAACCTTGCTGCCGTTCTTGCCGAGCAGCGCCTTGACGTCCGCCAGCGACTTCTCGCTGGAACCTTCATTGATGAGGTTGACCAGCGCGCTCTTGGGGAGCCCCAGGCTCTCGACGAAGGCCTCGCCGCCCGAGACGATGTAGTTCCAATAGGGATTGGTCCTGTCGCGATAGCTCCAGGCTATCGTGGGATTGGCCGTCGCCGCCCGCGCGGGGCTCGATCCCAGTGCGCCGAGCGCCGCCAAGCCTCCCAGGCCATAGGCCGATGCCAGCAGCAGATTGCGGCGATTGACCGTCTCCTGCTCGATGAATTTCTTGATGAACGACATGCCTTCCTCCCCTGCGGACCCGTGCATCGCGCCGCGCTTTTGAGCGTCACTGGACGCCGCTGCATTTTCGATATTGCACTATCTAGTTACTTCGTTATCGAAGGCGTGTCAACGCCGCTGGATACGGAGAGCCGGCCTGAAGTCCTTGCAGCGATGGAGAGCGGGAAGGTGCACATGGCACTGGCGCAGCAGAGAAGTAACCAGTAAGTTACCAAAAGACCTTGAGCGAATCCGGCGAGCAGCCGACAAAATGCAACTGGAAAGAGGCGCGCCACCTCGAATAGGATCACGGATGGCGGCGCATCAGGCCACGCCCAAAGAGGTAGGAATGCTCACCAAGCCCCCCAAGCGTCCTCGGATCAGAGACGCGGAAGCCACCCAGGCGAGAATCATGGCTGCCGCGAAGAAGGAATTTGCGAAGAACGGCCTTGGCGGCGCGAGGGTCGATATCATTGCAGAGCGCGCAAAAGCCAACAAACGCATGATCTATCATTACTTCAACAGTAAGGAAGATCTGTTTCAGCGCGTTCTGGAAGACGCCTATTCCGACATACGAACGGCCGAGCAAAAACTCGATCTGGAGCGTCTTCCACCCAAGGAAGCGCTTGAACGCCTGGTGCGGTTTACCTGGACCTATTACCTGAAGAACCCGGAATTCCTGACGCTGGTCAACAGCGCCAATCTGCACAAGGCAAAGCACATCAAGAAGTCCGAGGTCGTTCGCCAGGTGAGTACGCGCTTTGTCGATATGGTCGGGAACCTGCTCGACCGCGGCGTCAAAACCGGCGAATTCCGATCGGGCATCGATCCCGTACAACTGAATATAACGATTGCGGCGATCGGATATTATTATTTTACAAACCGCTATACCGGTTCGATCGTCTTCCAGCGCGACCTGATGACTCCCGCAGCCCTGGAAGAACGTATCCGTTTCAATGTCGATACCATCATGCGACTTGTAGAAGCCTGATCCATGCGTGAATTACCGCAAACCGAAGTCTCGGTGACGCGGATGAATCGCCTCGTCCTTGACGAGGGTCAGTGCTTGTCGCCGAAGACGTGAGCCGCCTCCGCATCGAACCTCAGCCACACCGCATCGCCGCGGCTGAGACCGGCAATGGCCTCATGGCCGAACGGCAGCCTTACGGACAATTCGTCCCCCCTGCCGGTCCTCGTCACGACATGAATGTTGTTGCCCAGGAAGGTAATGTCGCTGACCGTGGCGGGCACCCCCTTGTCCGGCGACGTCTTCGACAAGAACAAGCGTTCCGGCCGAAGCATGACCGAGGCCTTGCTGCCGGAGGCCGAACCATGCATCGGCACATCGGACACCGTCATCGTATCGCAGATCGAGATGCTGGCACGGCCGGTGGCCGATGATAGAATCTCGCAGGGCAGGAAATTGCTGTCGCCGATGAATTCGGCCACGAAGCGCGTCGCCGGATTGGCATAGAGTTCCGGCCCGGTTCCAATCTGGTCGATCACCCCCTTGGAAAAGACGGCGATGCGATCGGACAGGCGCAGTGCCTCCTCCTGGTCGTGCGTGACATAGAGGATGGTCACCCCGGTCTGCTGATGGATGCGGCGGATCTCGTACTGGATTTCCTCGCGAAGCTTCTTGTCAAGCGCTGACAAGGGTTCGTCCATCAACAGCACCGGCGGGTCATAGGCCAGCGCCCTGGCGAGCGCCACGCGCTGCTGCTGGCCGCCCGACATGTTCGCAGGCTTACGGTCCTCATATCCCTCCAGCCGGACGAGCCGCAGCATCTCCTTGACTCTGGCGTCGACCTCGGCCTTGGGCTTGCGCCGGACCTTGAGGGGAAAGGCGATGTTCTCGCCGACGGACAGATGCGGAAACAAGGTATAACGCTGGAAAACCATGCCGATATTGCGCTGGTGCGAGGGGGTGGACAGCAACGTCGCCCCGTTCAGCCTGATGTCGCCCGCCGTCGGGTTGTCGAAGCCGGCCAGGATATAGAGCGTCGTGCTCTTGCCCGAACCGGAGGGGCCGAGAAAGGTCAGGAATTCGCCTTTCTCGACATCGAGGTTGACGTTCTGGACCGCGACGACAGTGCCGTATTCCTTGCGGATGCCTTGGATTTGCAGGAAGGGCTGCGTCATGATTTCAATCCTTTACGCACGAGAGCGACCAGCGTCATCAGGACCAGGGTCAGCAGGATCAACAGCGTCGAGGCTGCCGCGACCACCGGCGTCAGATCCTGGCGCAAGGTCGCCCAGACCTTGACCGGCAAGGTCTGCAGGGTGGGGCTTGCCATGAAGATCGCCACCACCACCTCGTCCCACGAGGTCAGGAAGGAGAAGATCGCGGCGGAAAACAGGCCGTGGCTGATCGAGGGCAGCGTGATCCTGATCTTGGCCTCGAGCGGCGATGCCCCGCACAGCACGGCCGCATCCTCGATCGACTTGTCGAAGCCCTCGAGGGCGCTGCTGATCGAAAGGATAGAGAAGGGCAGCGCCAAGACCAGATGGGAGGCGACGAATCCGGTCATGGTGCCGTTCAGCCCGATCTTCAGGAAGAAGGCATAGAGGCCGACGGCCAGCACCACCACCGGCAGGATCATCGGCGTCAGGAACAGGGCCTTCAGCCCTTCGCGGAACCAGAACCGGCCGCGCACCAGGCCGAAGGAGGTGACGAGCCCCAGCAGGACGGAGAGCACAGTCACGATCGCCGCGATCTTGAAGCTGGTCCAGGCCGACTGCAGCCAGCGCGGATCGGCGAACAGATCCAAATACCATTTCAGCGTCCAGCCCGGCGGCGGGAAGATTAGCCATTGCGACGAGCCGAATGACAGGGCCGCGATGAAGAGGATCGGCAGCAGCAGGAAGGCAGCGGTCAGGGCCGTGATGGCGAGCAGGACGAATTTCCACCAGCCCAGGCGTTCGAAGTTCAGCAGCATGCTAGCGCCCTCCCAGGCTATGGTCGCGGAAGAAGCGCAGCTGTACGGCGTAAAGCGAGAGCGTGACGACGAGGAGGACCAGCGCTGCGGCGCCCCCCATGCCCCAATTGACCAGGGACTGCACGAACTGGGCGATGAGTTCGGCCAGCATCATGTTGGCGGTACCGCCGAGCAAGGCCGGGGTGACGAAATAGCCGAGCGACATCACGAAGACCATGAGCGCGCCGGCGACCATGCCCGGCACCGCCAGAGGCAGGAGAATGCGCGTCAGCGATTGCCAGCGCGTGGCGCCGCACAGGGCAGCGGCCTGGAGGATCGCCGGATCTATCTTCCGGATCACCCCATAGAGCGGCAGCACGATGAAAGGTAGCATGATGTAGACCATGCCGATCGTCACGCCGACGAGATTGTTGACCAGCGCCAGCGGCTTGTCGATCAGCCCGATGCTCATGAGCAGCTTGTTGATCACGCCGGTGCGCTGCAGCAGCACCATCCAGGCATAGGTACGGGCGAGCAGGTTCGTCCACATCGACAGCAAGAGGATCGCAAAGACGATGGCGGCGAGCTTCCTGGGCATGATCGCCAGCGCCCAGGCGACGGGAAAGCCGATGGCCAGCGAAACCACCGTCACCACCGCCGACACCAGGAAAGTGTTGAAGAAGATCCGCAAATAGGTGGAGGAACCCAGCAGTTCGGCATAATTGCCGAAGCCCGGCACGGGTTCCAGAACGCTTCGCAGCAGCAGCAGGGCCACCGGCACGACGAAGAAGAGGGCAACGAAGGCCAGGGCCGGCATGATCCAGGCCAGGCCCGTCGGCTTGGTCGGGCGCGAAACAGGCTGTACCGCGGCGCCGGCTATTATCTGCTGGGACATGGCAATCCTTTCCGCATGGGACACATCGGGAAGCCCGAACAGTCCGTGGTTCCGGCTCCCGTCCGGGCCATCCCTGCATCATTCGACGTTGCTGCCGGACAGAAACGGGTGGGAGGGAATGCTCCCTCCCCTTGCAGGCTGGTCCGCTTTACTTTGCCTGCCAGTTTACTTTGCCTGCCAGGCGTACCAGCGTTCGCCGATCGCATCGCGGTTGGCAGCCCAATAGGTCATGTCGGCGTTGACCTGGCTCGCCTTCTGCTGATCCGGCAGGGTCTTGACCGTCTCGGCGTCCATGAGCTTGGCCGAGTCCAGGTTGATCGGGGCATAGCCCGTCGCCGCAGCCATGTCCGCCTGGCCCTGGGCCGAGGTGGCGAAGGCGATGAACTGCATGGCGGCATCCTTGTTCTTCGTGCCCTTGGGCACCACGAGCGAATCCGCCGCCGTAATGTTCTGCTCCCAGGAGGTCTCGACCTTGACGCCGGTCTTGGCGAGCGCCGTCATGCGGCCGTTCCAGACGCTGCCGAACGGCGCTTCCGCCGAGGCGATTAATTGCTGCGACTGTGCGCCGCCCGACCACCAGATGATGTCGGCCTTGATGGTGTCGAGCTTCTTGAACGCGCGGTCGAGATCCAGCGGGTAGAGCTTGTCCGCCGGCACGCCGTCAGCCAGCAGCGCGGCTTCGATGACGCCCGGCGCCGACCATTTGTAGAAGGTGCGCTTGCCCGGGAATTTGGTGGTGTCGAACAGATCGGCCCAGGTCTTCGGGCAGGCCGCGACAGCATCGGCGTTGCAGCCGATCACGAAGGAATAATAGAAGCTGCCGACCGAATAGTCGGTCACGAAGCGCGGATCGAGCTTGGATTTGTCGATGACGCCGAAATCGAGCTTTTCCAGAAGGCCTTTCGGGCCAGCCTGGGCGGCATAGTCGCCTTCCACGTCGACCACGTCCCAGGTGACGCTGCCGGCCTCGACCATGGCCTTGATCTTGCCGTAGTCGGTCGGCCCGTCCTGCACGACATTGACGCCGGCCTTCGCCGTAAACTTGTCCGCCCATGCCGCCTTCTGGGCATCCTGGGTGGTTCCACCCCAGCTAGAGAAGACCAGATCCGCTGCGGCTGCAGGCGAAGCCACGATCAGCAATGCCGCACAGGCGGCCAGTATCGATGTCGATTTCATGTTCCCACGCTCCGGTTGTCAGGGCTCTTGTCTGGATGCGTCATGGTGACCGGCTCTCTCCGAAGGGGAGAAGGCAGCCGGTTTCATGATCTTGTTTTCGGCAGTTTCTATGAGGTCGCGGATCTTCGGCAGGAAGGCCCGCCAGCGCGGATCGGCGGCAAGCGAGGCCCGGCGCCGTTCCCTGTCGTCGAGGCTCGTATAGGCCCAGATATGCATGATCTCGTTGATCGGCCCGATCTCGGAGAAGAAGTAGCCGACCAGATGTCCCAGATGCTCCTTCTGGATCGCGATGCCCTCTTCCTCGACGACCTTGAGATAGGCTGGCACCGTGCCATTCCTGAGCCTGTATGTGCGGACCTCGTAGAACATGGCGTCACCGCATCACGAAGGGATCGGGGATCGGATCGTCCGAGGTCCTGAGCCAGACCGTCTTGGTCCGGGTGTAGTCCAGCGCCGCGGCCAAGCCGCCTTCGCGACCGTGGCCTGAAAGCCCGAAGCCGCCGAAAGGCGCGATTGGCGAGACGGCGCGGTAGGTGTTGACCCAGACGACGCCGGCCCGGATGCCCTTCATCAGGCGATGGGCACGCGTCAGGTTCTGGGTGAACACGCCCGACGCCAGCCCATAGACGGTATCGTTGGCCAGACGCAGGGCTTCCTCTTCCGTTTCGAAGGAGACGACGGAAAGCACCGGCCCGAAGAATTCCTCCACCAGCGAGGGCGAATCCACGCCATCGCAGTCGAGAATGGTCGGGGGATAGTAGAAACCCTCCCCTTCAGGCATCCGGCCGCCGGTGACGATCCTGGCGCCCGCCGTGGATGAGCGTTCGACCAGCGCACTGATGTGCTGGCGCTGGCGCGCCGTGGCCAGGGGCCCGACTTCGGTTGCCATGTCGAGCGGGCTGCCGATGCGCACGGCCTCGGCCTTGCGCTTGAGGATGGCAATGAAGCGATCCTTCACGCTTCTCTCGACGATCAGGCGCGAGCCAGCGACACAGGACTGGCCGGTTGCCGCGAAGATCCCCGCGACCTGGGCATTGGCGGCGCTTTCGAGATCGGCATCGGCGAAGACGATGAAGGGCGACTTGCCGCCCAGTTCCAGCGAGGTCGAGGCCAGGTTCTCGGCGGAGTTGCGCACGACATGGCGCGCGGTTTCCGGTCCGCCGGTGAAGGCCACATGGGCGATCCTTGGATGCCGGCCAAGCGCAGCACCGCAGGAAGAGCCAAACCCGGTGATGACGTTGACGACACCCGGCGGGAAGCCGGCTTCATGCACCAGCCGAGCGAATTCGAGGAGGGGAGCAGGTCCGTCCTCGGAGGCCTTCAGCACCAGGGTGCAGCCGGCAGCGAGTGCCGGGCCGACCTTGACGGCGGACAAGAAGAGCTGGCTGTTCCAGGGCACGACCATGGCGACCACGCCGACCGGCTCCCGCCGCAGCCAGACCTCCATGTCCGGCTTGTCGATCGGCAAATAGGAGCCCTCGATCTTGTCGGCGATGCCGGCATAGTAGCGGTAATACTCCGCGACATAGGCGATCTGGGCCGATGTCTCGCGGATGATCTTGCCGGTGTCGCGGGTTTCGAGTTCGGCCAGCCTGGATGCATTGGCGGCGACGAGATCGGCCAGCTTGTAGAGCAGCTTTCCACGCTGGGTGGCCGTCATCTTCGACCAGGGGCCGTCATAGAGTGCCTTGTGCGCGCTCCCCACCGCCCGGTCGACCTCGGCCTCGCGGGCCTCGGGCATCTGCGCCCAGGCCGTGCCGGTTGCCGGATCGAGGCTTTCGAAGGAAGCCTCGCCGTCGCAAAAAGCCCCATCGATGTAGAGCTGGAAACGCTGCATCGCATCAATCCTTGAAGGCAGGCATGACGTCGGCGATGAACCGTTCGAGCGAGGCCTTCTTGCGCTCGAAACTCACGCCGGTATCGATCCAGAACGAATATTCGTCATAGCCCAGCGCCTCGTAGTGCTTGAGGCGGGTGATGACCTCGTCAACCGTGCCGAGCGCGAGATTGGCCCGCATGACCTCCGGCGAAAGCATGGCGTTTGCCTGGATTTCCTCCTCGCTCAGCCGCTGGATCAGCCCCTGATGGATCGGCCGCTCGTTCTTGAACCAGGCGAAAAAGTAGTTGTAGTAGACGCTCAATTCCCGGGTCGCCTGCGCCACGTCGGCCGCATCCGCGCCGACATAGGTGTGCAGCAGGAGCATGATCTTCGGCCTGGGAACCTCGGGGGCCTTCGCGCAGGCCGCATCGAAGCGTTCCATCAGGCTTTCGATCTCCCGATCGCCATTCCAAAGCGGAGTGACCTGCACGTTGCAGCCGTTGACCACCGCAAACTCATGGCTGTTGGGGTCACGGGCCGCGACCCAGACCGGCACAGGGTCCTGCAGCGGCTTGGGCGCGGAAGTCGTGGCCGGGAACTTCCAGAACTCGCCATCATGGGCGTAGTCCCCCGTCCACACGCCCCGGACGGCAGGAATGAGCTCGCGCATGCGCTGGCCGGCCTGCCAGGCATCGAGGCCAGGCAGAAGGCGTTCATATTCGAAGGAATAGGCGCCGCGCGCGATACCCAGGTCCAGACGTCCACCGCTGATCAGGTCCGCCATCGCGGCCTCACCTGCCAGCTTGATCGGATGCCAGAAAGGCGCGATCACCGTACCGGTGCCGAGGCGGACATGGTCGGTGCGCCGTGCCAGATCGGCAATGGTGACGAAGGGATTGGGCGCGATGGTGAAATCCATGCCGTGATGCTCGCCGGTCCAGATGGCGTGCATGCCTCCCTTGTCGGCGATTTCGCACAGTGCCACGAACTCGTCATAGAGCTGCTTGTGGGACTGGCCGGCATCCAGCCGTTCCATGTGAACGAAAAGCGAGAACTTCATGGACGGGCCCCCTTGGTGGGAATGGAATGCACCCTGCCGGCCGTCTCGTTGCCGAAATAGACGCCGAAATTGCCGATGGAGCTTTCCAACGCAAAGCGCGCGAGGATGTCGGCAGTGGATCGATCCTTGACCTCGCCGGCACCGATGGCGGCCGGCCTGAGGAAACGGCCGATTTTTGGCTCCCCCTCGCCCGCGAAAGCACGATAGACGATGTGCTGAAGACCGGAGGTCTTGTCCTCATAGACCGAGTAGAGAAAGCCGATCGTGACGGACAGTCCCGTGAGTTCCTCAAGGTATCGGGCCAGCACCTCGGTGGGATCGCCGTCACCGCCCCGACAGGCCGGGAGCGTCATCGGCGCGTCGCCGAGCAGCAGCACTTCCCCCTCGCGCTCAAGAACCGCTCCGAACTCGATCTTACCCTCTGCTGCGGCCGATACGGCCCTGGCGGAGAGATTGGGCGTGAAATAACCGCCACGGGCATAGCCCAGGCCGTTCAGGCCGGAATTGTCGAACACCAGGACCCGTCCGACAAGGATGACATGGTCTCCGGCATCGACCACCTCGTGCATCGCGCATTCGAACCAAGCCGAAACGCCCGAGAGGATCGGGCAGCCATGGACGCCAGGGCGCCAATCCACCGCCGCGAAGCGATCCTCCGCCGGCCGCGCGAAGGTGTTGGAGACATCCTTCTGCGCCTCGGACAGAATGTTGACGGCAAAGCTGCCGGCCTGCGTCATCGCCGCATAGTTGCGTGAACTCTTGGCGAGGCAGACGAGCAGGAGCGGCGGATCGAGCGAGACGGAGGTGAAGGAATTGGCCGTGAAGCCGATCGGCTTGTTCGCCGCAGCGCGTGTCGTCACCACGGTCACACCCGTGGCGAAGGCACCGAAGGCATCCCGCAATGCTCTTGGATCGAGGCTTTGCACGCTCATGCCGGCTTCTCCTCTGCCATCAGCCATTCCTCGAGGGTGGCGTTGACTGCCTCGGGCGCCGTCAGATTGACCATGTGACGGTGTCCTTCGATGATGCGGGCCCATCCCTTCGGTGCGGCGGCAGCCATCGCCCTGGCCATCTCCGGCGTGGAATTGGGATCGCCGGAACCTGTCAGGAACAGCGCCGGACAGGTCACGGAGGGCCAGCAACCGGCGTAGGTCTCATCGCCGCCGGCAAAGGCGGCGTAGGCAACGGCATATCCCCGCGGATCGACCTGCTCGAGCCAGCTGCGCGTCAGCTCGCGCGCCCGGCGATTGTTCGGCTCATCATCGAACCAGCGCGCCAGCGGGCCTTCCTTGTCGACGCCTTCGGCACGAATGGCCTTGGCTCGGGCCAACACGGCCGCCTTTGCCTGCGGATCGCGCCGATAGACGCCATTCAGGTAGGCGACGCGGGCAATGCGGCCGGGAAAGCTGGCGGCCGCACCGCCCGAAATCATCGCGCCCATGGAGTGGCCGGCGAGACTGACGCGATCAAGATCGAGATCGTCGAGCAATCGGCCGAACCAGGCAACGAAATCCGTGACGGCACTCCCCTCCGGCAGGCAGTCGCTCCCGCCATGCCCCGGCATATCAACCGCGACGACACGATGCGTTTGCGAGAACCGTTCGATCTGGGGGGCCCAGGCTTCGAGGCGCATGCCGACGCCATGGATGAGGACCAGCACATCGCCCTTGCCCGCCTCGAAATAGGCAGCGCCCCGCGAGCTCCTCTGGCGCGGGAGCGTCCCGTCAGGTGCCCGGCCGATATTGGTCGAGGTCGTTGCGGATCCGGCCTGCATGGCGCCCCCGCTGGCTCAGACGCCGGCCGGATTGGCGACATCCTGCCCAAGATCCTTCAGATCCTGGTAGCGATCGCCGATACGGTGATGGGGACGACCCCCAACGGAAGCACCCAACGCCACGACGATCTCGTCGGCAGCCGGGGCATCCGCGATCGCCGCCTGGATCGTCAGATAGTGGGAACGCCGCCCCTCGTCATTCTTGTCCATCAGGGGGATCATGACGGGGGCATTGGCCGGGCCGCGCGTATTGCAGAAAGCGAGATAGGATTTGGCGCCGACCGCCTGGCGGTAGTGATTGCCGAAGCGCAGCGTGTGGATCAGGGCGGAGGCATGCTCGATCTCGCCGTCCAGCCCGACGACAGCGGACTTGCCGTAGCCTTCCACTGCCTCGCCGGAGTCGACCGCATCAAGGATCATCTTGGTCAGCAATTTGCCCAGGACCGGCGCGACGGCATGAATTTCCGGCTTCAAGTCGTCGACGAAGCCCCTTCCCGCCCAGGGATTCTTCACCACGGCCATCGCCGCGAAGAGCTTGAGAGGCCTGGGTGCCGCCCTTCCTCCCTCGATCAGCGTCGTTTCGACCTGAAGCAGTGTCTTGCGGATCTGGATGGCCATGGCAATATCCTCATACGGTCATTGCATCTTATGGTATACCATAAGATCACGTGTCAATGCCTTGCCTGGATGAATATTTGCGGCTACACCAAGACATGAGCAAGAACGCCGACAATCTCGCCTCCCTCAGAATCGAGAACCCGCCCGCGACTTTGCGGGAAATCGCTCTCGAAAGAATGCGGCGGGCGATCATCAACGGCCTCTTCGAGCCCGAGGAGCGGCTCGTCGAGCGCACGCTGTGCGAACAGCTCGGCGTTTCCCGGTCCGTCATTCGCGAGGTCATTCGTCATTTGGAAGCCGAGGGGCTGGTGACGATGCTCCTCAACAAGGGACCGATCGTGGCGCGGCTCGATTGGGATGATGCTCGCCAGATCTACGCCATTCGCGCCGCGGTTGAATCGACGGCCATTGCCGACTGCGCCCGCCTCGCCGATGCCGACGTAAAGAGGCGGTTGAGGAAAGCTTTGGACAATCTCGACCGCACGTCGCGGCAGCGCTCTCCGGCCGCCGTCATCGACGCGACGACCGAGCTCTACAAGATCATCTTCGAGGCCGGCGGCCACAAGATTGCCTGGGACATCGTCAGCCGCCTGAACAGCCGGATCTCAAGATTGCGCGTGATGACGCTGTCGACCGCCAATCGAATGGTGACCGGCCCGGCGCAGATACGCGAGATTTTCGACGCGATCGAGAAGAACGATCCGGACGCCGCCGCGGCAGCCTGTCGGCGGCACATTTCGGCCGCGGCTGCCATTGCCGAGATGGTTCTGGGCGATATGCAGGCCAGGGCGTAAAGCTGCCCCCCGGCCGTTCATTGGAGCCATGGGCAGGCGAAGTGCGCCCGCCCGGAGCGGCGATAGGAACGGCCTCCCACACCACTTGGCGGGGTGGCTAGCGGCTACTCCCGCAGCCACACCCGCATGTCGCCCGGCTGCCGATTGTCCCAGGCAAAATAGGGAATGGCGCGAACCAAGGCCTGCTCTCTGGCGGGAGGGTCGCTTCGATAGAGGGCTCCGCCCCAATCCGAGGTGCGGTCGGCAACCGCCTGGGCCGACAGCGTTACCACGCCACCCAGCAAATCCGGCGCCTCGGCGGCCTCGAGCGAAGCGTCCGACGGTAGGACAAGGCTATGAAGAGGTTCGGAATTGTCGA
Organism: Labrys sedimenti; assembly: GCF_034424805.1. NCBI lineage: Bacteria > Pseudomonadati > Pseudomonadota > Alphaproteobacteria > Hyphomicrobiales > Xanthobacteraceae > Labrys > Labrys sedimenti. Next base: position 39,567 of record NZ_JAXOUF010000018.1, on the reverse strand, counting down.
CCTCCTCCACGCAATAGACGACCGGTCCCCTGGCAAGCGCGACCCTGCCGGCATCCTGGCGAACCCTGGGATTGGCGTAGAGGCGCCGGGCCGGCATGTCGAGGTCGAGGCGGATCGTATCCGTCGCCTTCCATTCACGATCGAGCGTGACATAGCCGTCGGCCAGCACCGCCTGGAGATCAACAGCCTCGCCATTGACCATGAGTTGCGCCCGGGGACACCAGCCGGGAATGCGCAGATGCAGCTTGAAGCGCAGCGGCCGCTCGGTGTCGATCGACATCGAGACTGCGCCATCCCAGGGGTAGCGGCTGGTCTGCGTCAGCACCGCCTTCTGTCCGCCCACCTCGAATCGGATGGAACTGTCCCCATAGAGATGGACCGCGACCGCATCCTCGGCCAAGCCATAGATATAGGTGCCGATCGAAGCGACCATCCGTCCGATATTGGGCGGGCAGCAGGGGCAGCGATGCCACTTCCAGCGATTGTGCCGGCCACGGCTCTCGAGCGGATTCTCGTAGAAGAAACGTGAACCGTCGAGCGACAGGCCCGAGATCGAGCCATTGTAGAGCGCCTGCTCCATCACATCGGCGTAGCGTGCATTGGGGCCGACGCCCAGCATCCTGCTCGCCCAGAACACCAGGGCGACCGAGGCGCAGGTCTCGGCATAGGCGGTTTCGTTGGGCAGGTCGTAGTCGGAGGTGAACCCTTCATTGGCAGCCGACGGGCCGAGCCCGCCGGTGACATAGAGATTCTTGGTCGTGAGGTCGTCCCACAGGCGCTCCAGCGCCGTCCGGAGGCTGTCATCCGCGAATTCCGCGGCGATGTCGGCCATGCCGGCATAGAGATACATCGCCCTGACGGCATGGCCGACGACCTTGTCCTGCTCGCGCACGGGCTTGTGGGACTGGTTATATTCATATGTCTTAAAGTGATAATCCTTCGGGTCGGCACCACGGGCCCTTGCTTCTTCATCGAAATAATGCGGCTGCTGGCCGCGCTGGTCGACGAAATAGCGCGCGAGCTCCAGATATTTGCGCTGGCCCGTCACCCGCCCGAGCTTGACCAAAGCGAGCTCGATCTCCTCATGGCCGCAATAGCCTTTGCGCTTGCCCGCCTCGGCCCCGAACATCTCGGCGATGTGGTCGGCAAACCGGCACATGATATCGAGGAGCTTGCGCTTGCCGGTGGCCTGGAAATAGGCGACCGCTCCCTCGATGAGATGGCCCGCGCAATAGAGTTCATGGCAGTCGCGCAAATTCGTCCAGCGCAATCCCGGCTGGATGCGCTGATACCAACTCGACAGATAGCCATCCTTCTGCTGAAGCTTGCCGAACCTGTCGATGACCGCGTCGATCTTGCGCTCCAATTCGTCGTTACGGCGGCGGTAGAGCGAATAGGCGGCGGTCTCGATCGTCTTTCCCCAGTCGGAATCCCAGAACATCTGGGTGGTCACCGTGGCGCCGGTGAACTCGTTGCCGGTCGGCGACATCGAGTGGAAGGGAATGACGACACCCGGCGACGGAACGTCGGGATCGATCTGCTCGAGCATGCGGGCCTCGACGCAGCGATCGTAGAGGATGTCGGCCGTACGCGAGGCAACGGCATCGACGCGGGCGCCCCAGAACCCGGCGACCTCGACTTGCGCCACCGAGGGTGGGCGAAAGGTGGTGTTGGCAGGCATGGTGGCGGGCGTGGCATTGAAACCAGACATGAAAGGATCTCCAGGTAATATCGGCTACTTCACCGCGCCGGCCGTGAGCCCGCGAATGTAGTAGCGCTGCAAGAGCAGGAAGAGGACGAGACAGGGGATCATCATCACGGTGACGCCGGCCTGCACGGCGCCCCAATCGATGGCGCCGAAGCGTCCCGACTGCAGGGCTGTCATCATGACGGGCAAGGTGAACTTGCCCTGGTCCGTCATCAGCACGAGCGCGGCGAGGAATTCGTTCCAGGCGCCGAGAAAGGCAAACAGGGCGATCGTCACGATCCCCGGCCAGACCAGGGGCAGCATGACGCGGATCAGCAGGCTGACATCGTTGGCCCCATCCATGCGGGCGGCTTCCTCGATCTCCCGCGGCACCGCGTCGAAGGCATTGCGCATCATGAAGATGGAAAACGGCAGCTGCAGCGTGACATAGACCCCCACCAGGCCCGTCAGCGTGTTGTGCAGGCCCAATTTGGTCAGGATCAGGAAGATCGGCGTCAGGATCGACTGGAACGGGATCATGATGGTCGACAGGATCATCATGAACAGGAGGTTCTTGAAGGGAAACCGGAAGCGGGAAAAGCCGTATCCGGCCAGCACGCTGATCAATACCGACAGCAGCACCGTCATGCCGGTGACATAGATGCTGTTGAGTGCCGGCTGAGCCAGGCCGTTGCCGAAGCCGTTCAAGGCCGAATAGTTCTCCAGCGACAGGCCGGTGCTCGGCCAGGGTGGCAAGGGCGGCTGACGCGCCTCCATCGGTGACTTGAGGCTGGAGAGGACGGTCCAGACGATCGGCGCGGCGAACACGGCTGCAATGAACACGCCGATCGCATGAGTCCCCACAAAGGAGACGGGGGATCGTCTTTCCGGGGCGGAGGCCGTTTTCATTCCACGCCCTCCGGCTGACGCAGGACGCGAAACTGGATCAGGCTCAAGACGATCAGGACGACCAGCAGCACCATCGACAAAGCGGCGCCATAGCCGAGCTTGAAGGAAACGAAGGACTGGTTGAAGATCCAGTAGACGGCGGTGAGGGTCTGGTTGTTCGGGCCGCCGCGCAGGATGATGTAGAACTGGTCGAAGGCGAGCACCGATCCCGATACCGAGAGGATAAGCGCGAGCGCGAGCGTGCGCCGCATCAGGGGCAGTGTGATCAGCCTAAAGCGGGCCAGAGCCCCTGCCCCGTCGATCTTGGCCGCTTCGTGCAGTTCACCTGGGATGGACTGCAGGCCGGTCATCAGGATGACCATGGTGAAGCCGGCTACCTTCCATACCACCATGGCAATGATCGACCAGAACGCCGGCTGGAAACCGGCGAGAAGATTGATCCTCTTCTGCGTCAGACCAAGGTCGAACAGAGCCGGGCTGAAGAGGCCGGAATCGACGTTGAGCAGCCAGGACCACAACAGGCTGGCGGAAGCAAAACCGACGACGACCGGCATGAAGAAGAAAGTGCGGTAGACGCCGACGCCGGGCCGCGGCCTTTCGATGAACAAGGCCAGCGGAAAGGCGACGGCGAAGATGGCCACCGTCACGATGGCCGTGTAATAGGCGGTAAAGCCGAGGGCCGACCAGAAGCGCGTGTCATGGGCAATCGCCAGGTAGTTGGCGATGCCGATGAAACGGGGCATGCCCATCAAGGGCCAGTTGTGCAGCGACATCCAGGCCGTCATGCATAGCGGCATGATAAAGAACACGCCCACCAAGGCGATCGCCGGCGCGATATAGACCAGCCCCATGAGATTGCCCGAGCTGCGGCGGCGAATTCGCGCCCGCGCGCGCGGCAAGGCTGCCGAGACACTCATCGTCCACTCCTGTCGATGCGAGGCCATCGAGCCGCCTTTGGCAAGGCGGCTCGATGGCTGGGCGTTATTGCGGGGCGGTGTCGATAATGGACTGCATGGTCTTCTGGGCAGTGGCGATGGCCGCCTCGGCGTCATCGCCATAGAGGGCCTCCCCGATCAGCTGGTTCCACGGGCCGTTGGCCGAGTTGATGATGTCGTTGAAAACCGTGCTGTAGGGTGTGCGCCCCTTGGCCATGGCTTCGGCCGCGATCTGGTAGCGTGGATCGAGATCCTTGAGGGCTTGCTTGGCAATATCGCTGCGCACCGGCAGGCTGCCATATTTGGCCAGCAGGGTCTGCCCCTCGATGGAATAGGCAAATTCGAGGAACTGCTTCACCACCGCGATCTTGGGTGTCCCCTTGGTGACAACGAAGTTGTCCCCGCCTGCGAAGGACGACCAGCCGCCATCCTTGCCGGGCAGGAAGGTGATGCCATAGTCGATATCGGGATATTGCGTATTCAGGGCCCCGATGGCGAAGGCACCGGACGGGCTGATGCCGATATTGCCGGCAGCGAAGGCGGCGAAGAAATTGGCGCCGGTGTCGCTTTGGGCGCCCGCGGGCACCAGGTCCTTTTTGATCATGGAGCGATAGAAATCGATGGCGGCGCGCAGTTGCGGGCCCTCCAGGGTCGCCTTCGTGCCGTCTTCGGAAAGAATGTCGCCGCCAGAGGCCCATACCAACGGGGTCAGGGTGAAGATATTGCAGCCCGGGCAATTGCCGGAGAAGTAGTAGCCCTTGATGTTCCCGCCGAGCGCATTGATCTTTTCGGCATCCGCCTCGATTTCGGCCCAGTTGGCTGGGCCTTTTTCGGGATCCAGCCCCGCTTTCTTGAACAGCTTCTTGTTCCAGATCAGCACGGAACTATCGGCGGAGAACGGCAGGCCATAGATCCGGCCGTGATAGGTTCCCGTCTTCACATGAGCCGGCGACAGCGCGGCGAAATAGGGCAGCGCCTTGGCCCAATCGGTGATGTCTTCCAATTGTCCCGAGGCGGCGAAAGCCGGCGTATAGATCAGGTCGAGCGACAAGGCATCGGGCGCTGTGCCACCGGCCGCAGCGGCTCCATATTTGGTGATGATCTCCGCATTGGGAATGATGTCGAGCTTGATCTGGTCGCCGTGGCTCTTGTTGAACGCATCGACCACTTTCGGCATGAAGTTGGAGGCGTCGGCGCGGACCCAGATGGTCGCGGTCTCAGCGCTCCATGCCGGCAATCCGATCGCCGCCGTGGCGACCCAAGCCGCCAAGCCTATCATCAGCCTTCTCATTGTTTCCTCCCCTTTGGTATCACCGACTTAGCCACCCCTTGTTGATGGGGTCTCACTGTCGTGGAGCGGACTGCCGCAGGACTCCCGCACCACAAGCCGACAAGGCAGTTTCCTGACGCCCGGCTCGACAGGCCGGCCATCGACTTGGGCCAGCAGCGCCAGCCCGGCCTGCCGCCCGAGTGCGGCCAGGTTCATGTCGATGGAGGTCAGCGGCGGCCGACTCTGGGAGGCGATGATCTCCCAATTGTCGAAACCGATGACCCCTACGTCTCCCGGCACGCTGAGGCCGCGCTCGCGCAGGGCGTCGATCACCCCGCGCGCAATCATGTCATTGCCGCAGAAGATCGCATCGGGCTTGGCTCCCTTACCGGCAAACAACCGTCCCACCGCTTCATGCCCCCACGCCTCGGACCAGGCCCCCATGAGAGTAGGAATGGGCGGCAATCCGGCCTGGGCCAGCACATCGTGGCAGGCCTTGGCGCGAAGATGCACGACGGAAAAGCTCGCCGGGCCGGTAACATGGGCGATCCGGCGCCGGCCGAGGCCCAGGAAGTGTTCGGTGGCCAGGCGGGCTCCGGCTTCGTCGTCGGAGACGAATGCCGCCGCGCCCGGATCGGGTTCTGTGAAGGCGTAGACGGCCGGTATGCCGAGATTCGAGAGGTCGACCGGGAGCCGCCGGTCGATGCGCTTGCCGGTGGCGATGATGCCGTCGACACGCTTGTCGAGCATGGCGTTGACGTGGAGTTGCGCAAGGCGCGGATCGTCCTCGACATTGCACAGGAAGACCGAGACTCCCTTGTCGACGAGGGCCTCCGTAATCCCGGCCATCAGCGGAAGCGAAAAGCGGCCATAGGTATCGTTGGTCAGCAACCCCACCGTGAAGCTGCGGCGACGGAGCAGGCTCTGCGCCAGGGCATTTGGGCGAAATCCCAACAGTGCGGCAACCTCACGCACCCGCTTGCGGGTTTCGACCGTCATCCGCCCCTGGTCGTTGAGCGCCTTGGACGCGGTGGCGAGGCTGACGCCAGCGGCAGCGGCAACGTCGCGCAACGTGACTGGCTCCGACGCCCCTTCGCCTCCCCTAGACATCAAAGCCTCCCGAATGAGAAAAGGTTTTCTCTTTCTCGATTTAAGCATCTCTTTGGGTAAAAGATGCCTCTTTTTTGTGAGAAAAGCTTTTCTCACTTCTACAGGAGATCCGCGGTCCCGACAAGGGTTATTCGTCGGATGATTGAAATGGCTGGAGAGCCGTTTTCTCCTCCGCCGATTAGGCGGCCCGCAGCAGACAACGGGGCCTTCCCAAGCCGGCGCAGTTCAGGGCGCTCGATGACATTCCGAGGCCGATCGCCGCCAATCCTCCATTGCCTGGCCTCCCTTCTGCGAACGGTCGACGTTCACGACGCTTGACAAGGTCGCTTTCAAGTCTCAGAATGAATTTAATATCACATATGAATAAATATTCATATCGACATGGAGGACTGATGACGGCGCCCCCTCACGCTTTGAATCTCGTTGATGCCGCCGCGTCCGGCCCTGCCTCGTTTCCGGCGCCGCTGGCAGCCGTTGCACATCCAAGCTTCGAGAAGACAGCCGATCCCGAGGCCCTGGCGGAAATTGCCCGCCAGGTGCGGATCAAGATCGTCAGGACCATCGCCCAGGCAGGCCTTGGCCATGTCGGTGGGGACCTCTCGGTGACCGACATCCTCACCACGCTCTATTTCGGCGTGCTCAATGTCGATCCCGCTGCCCCGGCCAAGCCGGACCGGGACCGCTTCATCCTCTCCAAGGGACATTGCGCCGCCGCCTTCTACAGCGTGCTGTCGCTGCGCGGCTTCTTCGATCCCGCCGCCGTCGATACCTTCATGAAGCCGCTGGCCGCCCTCAACGGCCATCCCAACCGCCGCAAGATCCCGGGCGTCGAGGCCAATACGGGTCCGTTGGGCCATGGGCTTCCGATCGGCGTCGGCACGGCCGTCGGCGCGAAGATCGCCGGGCAGGATTGGCGCACCTTCGTGGTGCTCGGCGACGGTGAGCTGCAGGAGGGCTCGAACTGGGAGGCAGCCATGGCAGCCGGTCATCGCAAGCTGGCCAACCTCACCGCCATCGTCGACCGCAACCGCTTCCAGCAGGGCGCGGGCACGGAGGCCACCAACACCCTCGAACCGCTTGCCGACAAGTTCCGTGCCTTCGGATGGGAAGCCATCGAGGTCGATGGCCACGACACCACGGCCTTGCTCGACGTGCTTGCCGCCCGCGGCACGGATCGTCCCCGGGCCGTCATCGCCAAGACCAATAAGGGCCGCGGCGTCTCCTTCATGGAAGACCGGGTGGAGTGGCACCACAAGGTGCCGAGCGCCGAGCAGGTCGAGATCGCATTGAAGGAATTGTCGCTATGAGCGCCCCCGAAGCCCCTCGCCCCGCCGGCGCCCCGGAGACATTCGACTGCCGGGTCGCCTTCGCCGAGGAACTTATCGCCCTCGCCCGGACCGACAGCCGCATCGTGGCCGTCTGCAACGACAGCGTCGGGTCGAGCAATCTCGGTGCCTTCCAGAAGGAATTCCCGGATCGCCTGATCAATGTCGGCATCGCCGAGCAGAACATGGTCGGCGTCGGCGCCGGCCTGGCGAATGCCGGCCTGATCCCCTTCGTCTGCGCGGCGGCTCCCTTCCTCACCGGCCGTGCGACCGAACAGATCAAGGCGGACTGCGCCTATTCGCAATATCCGGTGGTGCTGTGTGGCATGTCGCCGGGCATGGCCTATGGCGAATTGGGCCCCACCCATCATTCCATCGAGGACTTCGCCTGGATGCGGGCAATTTCCGAACTCACGGTGATGGCGCCAGCCGATCCGCAGGAAACGCGCCAGGCGGTGCGCTGGGCTGCAAATGCGGGAAAGCCCGTATTCATGCGCGTCGGCCGCTTTAAGATCCCCGCCGTGAACAGGCCGGGCGACAGCTTCCAGCCGGGCAAGATCGGCACGTTGCGCGAGGGCGGCGACGTCACTCTGGCCGCGATCGGCACCATGGTGTCGCGAGCCCTGGAAGCAGCGGACCTGCTTGCGGCACAAGGCGTCTCCGCCCGCGTCCTGAATGTCTCGACGCTGAAGCCGCTAGATGAGGAAACCATCCTGAAGGCAGCCCGAGAAACCGGTCGCATCGTCACGGCGGAAGAGGCGATCAATGTCGGAGGGCTCGGTGGTGCCGTTGCAGAGACGGTTGCCCAGCACCATCCCGTCCCGATGCGAATTCTCGGCGTGCCCTGCTTTGCGCCGACGGGTGACACCCAGTTTCTGCTCGATCATTTCGGCCTGAACGCCAAGGGCATCGTCGAGGCGGCGCTCGCCCTCCTGGGCAAGGGGGCACATTGATGGCCGGCCCGCTCGTTCTCGCGATCGACCAGGGCACGAGCTCCACCAAGTGCCTGCTGGTCGACAGCTCCGGCGCCGTGATCGCGCGCGGACAGGCGCCGCTGCGCGAAAGCCACCCCCAGCCCGGCTGGGTCGAGCAGGATGCCGGGGAGATCTGGCAAAGCATCAGCACCGCCGTGGCGGCCTGCGTCACGCCCGAACACGCCCGGGCAGTCGTCGCCGCCGGCATCAGCACGCAAAGGGAATCCTGCCTGCTGTGGGACCGCAAGACAGGTGCTCCACTCTCGCCCGTCCTGTCCTGGCAGGATCAGCGAACAGCGGCCCTGGCGCAGGCGATCGGCACGCCCGAAGCGCTCGCCCGGGTGCGCCGGGTCAGCGGCCTGCCGCTCGACCCGATGTTCTCCGCCCTCAAATTGCGCTGGCTGCTCGACCAGGTCGATCCCGATCGCACCAAGGCCCGCGCCGGCGACATCCGCATCGGCACCATCGACAGCTGGCTGCTGAGCCGTCTGTCCGACGATCATCTCATCGAGGCAGGCAATGCCTCCCGCACGCAGTTGCTCGACGTCGTCAAGGGCCGCTGGGATGAAGGCCTTCTGGAGCTGTTCGGCGTACCGGCCGAAACACTGCCCCGCCTCACGGCCTCGAGCGGTCCCTTTCCAAGCCTTCGCGGTCTCGCGCCCCTGCCGGACGGAATCCCTCTCCTGGCCGTGATGGCCGATTCCCATGCGGCGCTCTTTGCGCATGGCGCGATCCGGCCCGGCGAAGCCAAGGCCACGCAGGGAACCGGCTCGTCCGTGATGGGCCTGATTCCCGATGGAGCCGCGCTCGATCCGGGCCTGTGCCTCACTATCGCCTGGGCCATCGACGGTGTCGGGCCCGAGCGGCTCGCCCTCGCCGCCGAAGGCAATATCCGGGCGGCGGGCTCCACCTTGCGGTGGGTGGCCGGTATTCTCGGCGTCGATACGGACGAATTGGCAAGGTTGGCGAATGCGACCCCGAGCAGCATTGCCCTGGTGCCCGGCTTCACGGGGCTCGGTGCGCCGTGGTGGGACGCGGAGGCCGTCGGCCTGCTGACGGGCATAACGCTCGGCACCGACAGGAATGCCATCGCCCGCGCGGCCATCGACAGCATTGCGCACCAGATCGCCGATGTCGTCGAGGCTCTCCAGCGCAGCGGCTCGCCCGTGCACCGGCTGCATGTCGATGGCGGCCCCACACGCAACGACCAGCTCATGCAGATGGAGGCCGACATGATCGGCCGGCCCATCCTGCGAGGGCATACCGCCGAGCTCTCGGCGCTGGGTGTCGCCCATCTGGCGGGCCTGAAGGCCGGGTTCTGGGATGCCGGGACACTGGCAGGGCTCGATCGTCCTCGGGATGTCTTCGAACCATCGATGCGGCCAGCCGAACGCCAGGCCGAGCGCCGGCGCTGGCTCGATGCCGTCGCACGCTCACGCTTCCGGCCAAGTGCGTAGACAAGTGCCTGGATCCGCGTCTCACCCAAACCAAGAGCCACGACAAGGGCGAAAGAACCAAAGCGGGAAGGAGGGAACATGTCAGCCCAAGTAGAGAATTCGGATCGAGCGAGGCCTCGCTTCAAGATCGACCTGACCGGAGGCATCTGGGGACCCTTGATCGGCCTCCTCGTGCTGATCGCCTTCTTCTCGATCCGGGCGCCGCATTTCTTCACGGTGCAGAACGCCATCATCATCTTCGACCAGATCACGGTCTACGGCATCCTCGCCATCGGCATGACGCTGGTGATCATCACCGGCGGGATCGACCTGTCGGTCGGCTCGGTGCTCGCCTTCTCGGCCATGACCACGGGCTGGCTGTTCTCTACCGTCGGGCTGCCTTTCGTACCGGCCCTGCTCCTCGGCATCCTCGCCGGAGCGGCCTGCGGCCTGGTCTCGGGCCTCCTGATCACGCAGGCGCGCCTGCCGCCCTTCATCGCAACCCTCGCCATGATGACGGTCGCCCGCGGCCTCGCCAACAAGTATACGGACGGAAACGTGGTTTCCGGCTGGCCTGACGCCTTCAACACGCTCAACACCTATCGCCATTTCGGGCTGATCACCGCCACCACCGCCTTCTTCCTTCTGCTTGTCGTGCTGACCTGGACTTTCCTGAAATACCGCCCGGCGGGACGCAACCTCTATGCGATCGGCGGCAATCCGGAGGTGGCACGCCTGGCCGGCATTTCGGTGAAACTGCAGATCGTCGTCGTCTATGCCGTGGCTGGAGCCCTGTCGGCGATCGCCGGCATGGCCAATGCCGCCCGGCTGCAGACCTCCCAGCCTTACGACGGGCTCGGCTATGAGCTCACCGCCATCGCCGCCGTGGTGATCGGCGGGGCGTCCCTTTCCGGCGGCGTCGGCAGCATCGGCGGCACGCTGATCGGCATCCTGATCATCGGCGTGCTCAATTCGGGCCTCAGCCAGATCGGCGCGCAGACCTACGACAAGGACGTGATCATCGGGATCATGATCGCGGCCGCCGTCGCCTTCGACACCCTCATCCGGCGACGCCGGTAACCGATCGGGGCGGGCGATGCCCTCCCGGTGCCCCAACTACGCCTGCAACAAGAACTCCAACCGAGGAAACCTCCCATGAGCAGAACCATCCACGCTCTCGGCCTGACGCTTGCCTTCGCCGTTTCGCCCCTCGCCGTCTCCGGCGCCTGGGCCGCCAACAAGGTCAAGGTCGGCCTTGCCGTCGCCAATCTCCAGGCCGATTTCTTCAACCAGATCAAGCAGTCGGTCGAGAAGAACGCCGCGGCGATGGGCGCGGAGGTCGTCACCGTCGATGCCAAGGGCGATGGCGCCACCCAGGTCAGCCAGATCCAGGACCTGATCACGCAGAAGGTCCAGGCCCTCATCTACATTCCTGCCGGTGCCGCGGCCGCCAGCGTGCCGGTCAAGGCTGCCAAGGCCGCCGGCATTCCGGTCATCGCCGTCGACCGCAACCCGGCCGATGCCCCGGGCGATACCTTCATCGCCACCAACTCGGTGGCCGCGGCCAAGACACTCGGCGACTATGTCTGCAAGGTCACCGGCGGCAAGGGGGATCTCGCCATCATCCAGGGCCAGATCGGCACCACGCCGGAGCAGGATCGCGACAAGGGCTTCAAGGAAGCCATGGCCAATTGCGCCGGCATCAAGGAAGTCGGCCGCGAGGCTTCCAAGATGTGGATGAAGGACGAGGGCTTCAACATCGCCCAGAACATGCTGCAGCGTGACCCCACCATCAGCATCTTCTTCGGCCGTGCCGACGCCCTCGCCCTCGGCGCCGCGCAGGCGGCCAAGGCCTCCGGCTCCGATCACAAGGTCTGGGTCTTCGGCTTCGACGGCGACCTTGCCGGTCTCAAGGCCGTCAAGGACGGCACGCTCGACGCCACCATGACGCAGCGCACCCAGTTCATGGGCAAGCTTGCCCTGCAATCGGCGCTCGACCTCGTCGCCGGCAAGAAGGTGCCGGCCGAGCAGTTGCAGGATGCGGCACTGACCACCAAGGACAATGTGGATCAGTACATCGCCGAGCACCCTTGAGGCCCGACCCGTCTGCGGCGCGCTTCGAGCACCGCAGACATTCGAACGCCCCTTGCGAATGCTCCTCGCGAGCATGCCCGCTCTTCATCGGATCCCCGGCTGTGCCAAGGCGGCCGGGCACCCCTCTGCAGGAGGCCCGTCATGAATGAATCCCCAGAACCATTCACCGCCGGCCTGTCGGTGCGCGGCGCCTCCAAGCGCTATGGGCCGGTGACGGTGCTCGAAGGCGTCGACATCGATGTCCGGCCCGGCGAGGTGGTCGCCCTGCTCGGCGAGAACGGCGCCGGCAAGTCGACCATCTCCTCCATCATCGCCGGGCTGATCCAGCCGACCGCCGGCACGATGACCTGGAACGGCGAGCCCTATGCGCCGGCCAGTCCCGCCGATGCGCTCGCGCGCGGCATCGGCCTGATCCACCAGGAGATGCGGCTCTTGCCCGATCTCACAATCGCGGAGAACGTCTTCGTGGGCCGCCAGCCCACGAAGTCAGGCCGGGTCGATCGCGCCTTTATGGCAAAGCGCGCCGCCGAACAGCTCCATCGTCTGGGTCTCGACGTGCCCACCTCGACCCTGGTGCGCCATCTACGCGTCGCCGCCCAGCAGCAGGTCGAGATCGCCAAGGCGCTCACCCTCGATGCCAAGCTCCTGATCCTCGACGAACCGACCGCCGCCCTGGGCGGCGAGGAAACCGATCATCTCTTCGAACAGATCGAACGCCTGAAGAAGGAAGGCATGGGCTTCGTCTATATCAGCCATCGCCTGGACGAGATCGCGCGCATCGCCGATCGCGTCGTCGTGCTTCGGGACGGGCGGCTGGTCGGCACCTACGCCACGGCGCAGGTGCCGGTGAAGACCCTGGTCGAGGCCATGGTCGGCCGCTCGGTCGAACGCATGTTTCCGGCCATGACCACGCCGGCCGACCGGGAGGTCCTGCGCGTCGAAGGTCTGAGCGCACCCGACAAATCCTTTCGCGACATCAGCTTCAACGTGCACGCCGGCGAGGTCTTCGGCATCGCCGGCATCGTAGGTGCCGGGCGTACCGAGCTGGTGCGCGCCATCGCCGGCGCCGATCCCATCGCCACCGGCTCGATTGCCATCGACGGCAAGCCGCTTTCCCCGCGCAGGCCGGCCGACAGCCTGGCGGCCGGCATCGTGCTGGTGCCGGAGGATCGCAAGGACCAGGGCCTCATCCTGGAGCACACGATCGGCGACAACATCGCCCTGGGCAATTATCCCCGGATCGCCCCCTCCGGCTTCGTAACATCGGGCGCCGTGCGCAGCTATGCCAACCAGAACATCAAGCGTTTCGGTGTGAAGGGCAGTGCCGGCCAGCCCGTCGGCCATCTTTCAGGAGGCAACCAGCAGAAGGTCGTGCTGGCCAAATGCATCTCGCGCCGTCCCAAGGTGGTCATCCTCGACGAGCCGACCCGGGGCATCGACGTCGGCGCCCGTGCGCAGATCTACGAGGTGATCGCGGACCTTGCCCATCAGGGGCTTGCCGTCATCGTGGTCTCCTCAGACCTGGACGAGGTCCTCGGCCTATCCAATCGCGTGATGGTGCTCAGCCGCGGCCTCAATCGCGGCATTCTCGATCGCAATCAAGCCAATCGCGTCTCCGTGATGGAACGCGCCACACTTTGACGCCAGGAGCGAACATGGAGATCTTCAGACTGGACGGCCAGGCCGCCTTCGTCACGGGCGCCGGCAGCGGCATCGGCCAACGGATCGCCATCGGCCTCGCGGAGGCGGGCGCCGACATCGCCTGCTTCGACCTGCCCGGCTCGGCAACCATCGGCCATACGGTGAGCGCCATCGAAAAGCTCGGCCGCACGGTTGTCGCCATGGCAGGCAGCGTCACCCAGGCGGACGATCTTGCCCGAGGCATCCATGAAGCCGAGAGCGTGGTGGGCCCGCTGAGCATCGCCGTCAATGCCGCCGGCATCGCCAATGCAGCGCCGGCCGAGGACATGCCGCTCGAACAATGGCAGCGCATGCTGGACATCAACCTGACCGGCATTTTCCTGTCCTGCCAGGCGGAGGCTCGCGTCATGCTGCCGCGCCGGAGCGGCACCATCGTGAACATCGCCTCGATGTCCGGTTCGATCGTCAATCGGGGCATCCAGCAGATCCACTACAACACCTCCAAGGCCGGCGTCGTCCACCTGACCAAGAGTCTAGCGATGGAGTGGGTCGATCGCGGCATCCGCGTCAATGCGATCAGCCCGGGCTATACCTCCACACCCATGAACCTGCGCGCAGAAGTCGCCGAACAGGTGAAGCGCTTCGAAGCCGAGACCCCGATGGGCCGCATGGCAACCGTCGACGAGATGGTGGGACCGGCCGTTTTCCTCGCTTCGCGCGCTTCGTCCTTCGTCACAGGCGTCGACCTGCTGGTCGATGGCGGCTTCGAGTGCTGGTGAATGCCAACAGGGGCAACGTCACGGTGCACGAGTGAGATCCGTGCTTGTCGCCCTTCGACGATCCGGTCGAGAATGCAGGTTCGCCTCGTGCGGCAGCTTGCCCGCGATAATCGCTCTCTCGCCGGATAGTGACCGAAGCCATGTCCAGGGCCGACGAACTCCGCCTCATCACACGCGTTGCGCAGATGTATTACCTTGATGCCATCAAGCAGTCCGATATCTCCGAGCGCCTGCACATCCCGCAGGCGCGGGTTTCGCGCCTGCTGAAGAAGGCCCTGGACGAAAACATCGTCCGCATCTCGATCACGCCGCCGCCGGGAGTCTTCGCAGAGCTGGAGGCGGGCCTGCGCGAGCGTTTCGGCATCGAGGAAGCCATCGTTGCCGAGGCGCTCAGCGAACGGGACGAAACCGTTCTGGCCGCCATCGGCGATGCCGCCGCCCATTTCCTCGAATCGACGATCGCGGATGACGAAGTGATCGGGGTTTCCTCCTGGAGCCTGTCGCTGATGCGGACCGTGGACGCGATCACGCCGATCAAGCGCGTCCAGGCGCAGAAGGTGGTGCAGATCTTCGGCGGCATGGGCAATCCCACCATGCAGTCCCATGCCCAGCACATCGTCACCCGCCTCGCCCAGCTCACCAATGCCAAACCGCAATTCCTGCCGGCACCGGGCGTCGCCGGCTCGCCGGAGAGCAAGAATGTCCTGATGGCCGATCCGTTCGTCGAGGAAACGGTGCGCTGCTTTCGGGAGATCACCCTGATGCTGGTCGGCATCGGCTCGATGACGCCGTCCTACATGCTCGTCAATTCGGGCAATGCCTTCACTCGCGAGGAACTGGACGAACTGGCCGCCCACGGCGCCGTCGGCGACATGGGCCTGCGCTTCTTCGATGCAGACGGCAGGCCGGTGATCACCCCCCTCAACGACAGGGTCATCTCGATACCGCTCGAGGAGATCAAGGCCGCCAAGCGGGTCGTCGCCGTCGCCGGCGGCAGCCGCAAGGTGCCGGCCATCCGGGCCGCCATGCTCGGCGGCTACATCGACGTCCTCATTACCGATCACTTCACCGCCGAGCAGTTGCTCGCCGGTGATCCCCCCCGAAAATCCTGAAAGGAAAAGCCATGACCGCCCCCTCCCGTTTCACCGGAAAAACCGTCGTGATCACCGGCGCCAGTCGAGGCATCGGCGCCGCCATCGCACGACGCTTTGCCCGGGAAGGCGCGGCGGTCGTCGTGAGCGCCAACGAGGCGCGCGTCGAGGAGGTGGCCGCCGAGATCAAGTCGCAAGGCGGCAAGGCGGCGGCCTTCGTCGCCGACGTCACGGACAAGGCCAGCGTGGCCGCGCTCTACGATGCCGCCGAACAGCAATTCGGCAAAGTGGATATCTCGGTCCAGAATGCCGGCGTCATCACCATCGCGCGGATCGAGGACATGACCGAGGCGGAGTGGGACAAGGTCATGGACGTCAACACCAAGGGCGTGTTCCTGTGCTGCCAGGAAGCAATCCGGCGCATCCGCAAGCATGGCAAGGGCGGCCGCCTGATCAACACCGCCTCGGGACAGGCACGGCAGGGCTTCATCTTCACGCCGCACTACGCGGCCTCCAAATTCGGCGTCGTCGGCGTTACCCAAAGCCTGGCCAAGGAAGTCGCGAAGGAAGGCATCACTGTCAACGCCTTCTGCCCCGGCATCATCGAAACGGACATGTGGGCCTATAACGACACCGCCTGGGGCAAACTGCTCGGCGACTACAAGCCCGGCGAACTGATGGCCGAATGGGTCCGCAACATCCCCATGGCCCGTGCCGGCAATGGCGAGGACGTCGCCGGCCTGGTCGCGTTCCTGGCCAGCCAGGACGCCGCCTACATCACTGGCCAGACCATCAATGTCGATGGCGGGCTCATCATGTCGTAGGGCATCCATGCGCTGCCGGTGGTCGGTACCGACCACCGGGTCCTCTTCCCCTGGATTCCCGCGGACATCGCGGCGATCACGGCGGACCGCCGACGACCGGTCCTTTCGCCTTCGTCATGCCAGATGATGAACCGGCGGGATGCCGAATACCGGCGTGGGTATTCCTTCCATGCGCGCCTTCAACTGCAAGGCGAGATATTGGGAATAATGGCGGGATTGGTGCAGGTTGCCGCCATGGAACCAGAGCCCTTCCTGCCGGGTCGGCTTCCACATGTTGCGCGGTTCGCCCTCCCAGGGCCCGGGATCCTTGGTGGTGTCGGAGCCGAGCCCCCAGACCTTGCCCACCTTGTCCGCGACCTCCTGCGAAATCAGCCTGGCCGCCCAGCCGTTCATCGAGCCATAGCCGGTGGCGTAGACGATGAGATCGGCCGGCAGTTCGGTGCCGTCGCTGAGCATCACGCCCTTGCGGGTGATTTCGCGGACTCCAACGCCGCTCTTCAGCTTGATGTCACCGTTCGCGATCAGGTCGGAAGCGCCGACATCGATGTAGTAGCCCGAACCGCGCCGCATATATTTGAGAAACAGGCCGGACTCATCGTCGCCGAAATCGAGCAGGAAGCCGGCCTTTTCGAGCCTCCCCAAGAGATCGGCATCCGCAGCCTTGATGGAGGCCGTCACCGGCTTGAGAAGCTCAGGCATCAGCCTGTACGGCACCGAGGCATTCAGCAAATCGGCCTTGTCGGTATCGATGCCCCGATCGAGCGCGTCCTCGGAATAGAGCCGGCTGGTGCCGAACCGGAAGAGCGCATCCGAGCTGGCGACATGGGTCGAGGTGCGCTGCACCATGGTGACATCGGCGCCCTTCTCCCACAGATCGGCGCAGATATCGTGGGCTGAGTTGTTCGAGCCGATGACGATGCATTTCTTGCCGCTATAGGCGTCGCTGCTCTTGTAGCGGCTGGAGTGGCATTGTTCGCCAGCAAAAAGATCCATGCCGGCGAATGCGGGCTCATTGGGAATGCCGGACATGCCGGTCGCGAGAATGAGGTGCCTGGGCGTGAGCGTCACCGGCTTGCCCTCGCGGAGGACCTCCACGGTCCATTGCCCTCGCGCGGCATCGAAGGAAGCCTTGCGGCAGGGTGAGGAACTCCAGACATTGAGCTCCATGACCTTGGCATAGGCTTCGAGCCAGTCCGCCATCTTGTCCTTGGGCGTGTAGACGGGCCAGTCATCGGGGAAAGGCAGATAGGGCATGTGGTCGTACCAGACCGGGTCATGCAGGCAGAGGGACTTGTAGCGCTTGCGCCATGAATCCCCCGGCCTTTCATGGGCCTCGACGATGAGCGTCGGCACGCCGAGGCGCTTCAGCCGCGCTCCGAGCGCCAGGCCGCCCTGCCCCGCCCCGACGATCAGGCAATAGGGCTGGGTCTCGGAGCCGAGGGAAGCCTCCTCCTCCTGCCGTCGCTCCAACCAGGTCTGGCGATCGCGGTGAACGCCATGTTGCGCGCCCATGACGCGCCGCCGTCCCTTCTTTTCCTCGAAGCCCTTCAGCTCTTCCATCGAGGTCAGCAACGTCCAGCAAAGATCGCCCTTGAGGCGGATATGGCCGCGACAGCGCGCCTCGCCGGTTTCGAACGTGAAAAATCCCTCGGTGACACCGTCGGTTTCCGATACCTCGTCCTGCACAGCAAAGGTCCCGGGCCGGGCACGCACCAAGGTCGCGTCGAGCAGGTCGCCAACACCCTGCCTGCCCTCGGCGGTATGAAGGTTCCAGGTGAAAGCCAGCAGATCGCGCCAGTAGCAATCCGCGTCGAACAGAGCGAGAAGTGCAGGTTTGTCGGCCGCCGCCGCGGCGTGAGCAAAGCGATCCAGCCACCTTGAAAGCTGGCCCTTTGCGTCCGGTCTACTCATGGCATTCCATCCCTATGGTTTTTCAAATCGCGCCTCATTGTGATCCGGGCGCCCGCGAAAGCGGCGATTTTACAACGCATGCCGGCATCTCCATCGCCAACAGCGCGTATAACAGATGTAATATTATAGACTTGTCCTGCACCTCGTTCTTTCAGCATCACGGGGAAAGTGATCGTGAAGTATGTTTCAAGTAATTCTGGAACAGAAACCGGCGAGGAAGCAAGCCTCCCTCAAGCGGCGATCGCTGTTCCACCCGCGTCGAAGAGATGGAGACGGGCGGCATCCGGCGTGAGGAAGATCCGGTCGCCGGTCTTGAAACGCCTTTCTCCTACCGCGCGCACGGTGACGGCGCCCAGGGACGGCACGTCGACATAGAGGAGCGCATCGCTGCCGAGCTGCTCCTCCAGCGACACCGTGCCCTGCCACAGGCCGTCGTCGGGCGAATAGAAAACGTGCTCGGGGCGGATGCCGAAGGTCATCTGCCGGTCCAGCCGAGCACTTCGGCCAGCCGGCAGAGCTACTTTCGAGCCACCGGGCAGCTCGACCTCCCTGTCGCCGCCCGGCACCGCTGCCAGGAAGTTCATCTTGGGCGAGCCGATGAAGCTCGCGACGAAGAGATTGGCGGGGTGGTCATAGAGTTCGAGCGGTGTGCTGAACTGCTCGACGTTCCCTGCCCGCAGCACCACGATGCGATCGGCCATCGTCATGGCCTCGACCTGGTCGTGGGTGACATAGATCATCGTGGTGCGAAGGCTGCGATGCAGCCGGATCAGCTCGATGCGCATCTGCACGCGCAGGGCCGCATCGAGATTGGACAGGGGTTCGTCGAACAGGAAGGCGGTGGGCGAGCGCACGATGGCCCGCCCGATCGCCACGCGCTGGCGCTGGCCGCCGGATAGCTGGCGGGGCTTGCGGTCCAGATAGTCCTCCAGGGCCAGGATGCGCGAGGCCTCCGCCACCTTGCTGGCGATTTCCTGCCTGGGCATGCCGGCAATCTTCAAGCCAAAGCCAATATTGTCGCGTACGCTCATATGCGGATAGAGCGCATAGGACTGAAAGACCATGGCGATGCGACGGTCCGCCGGCGCGAGCCGGGAGACATCCGTGCCGTCGATCAGCACGCGGCCGTCCGACAGCTGCTCCAGGCCGGTGATGAGTCGGAGCAGCGACGACTTTCCGCAGCCCGACGGGCCGACGAACACCACGAATTCGCCGTCCTTCACTTCCAGGCTGACATCGGAGATGACCTGCTGGGATCCATATTTCTTGCTGACACGATCGAACTGAATGCTTCCCATGGTCACCTCCTGATGGCTGAGATCTAGACGAGGCCGCTGCGGCCGCGCTTTTCGGTCTCATAGGCGGCCTTGAGATGGGCCTGGGTGAAGATCTTGGCGTGCGCGGCAAGGTCGTCCCCGTCGTCCCACAGGTCACGCCAGATGCCGAGAATGCCTTCGAGCGGCTGGCCGACGACCCGGGAGGAGAAGGATTCGAAGGTGATCGGCCCCTGATAATTGGCCTTGGCGAGGGCGCGGAAGATCATCTTGAAATCGATCGACCCGGTGCCGAGATAGCCCCGGTTTGAATCGCCGGTATGGAAATAGCCGAGCAGCGGTCCGGTCTCGACGATGGCGGCGGCGACGTCGGCCTCCTCGATATTCATGTGGTAGCAGTCGAGGTGGACCTTGACGTTGGGCGCGCCGATGCGCTTGCACATCTCGACCGCTTGCGCCGCCGTGTTGAGCACGTTGCTCTCATAGCGGTTGACCACTTCCAGCCCGAGGGTGATGT
The DNA here is from genome assembly GCF_034424805.1 of Labrys sedimenti. Lineage (NCBI taxonomy): Bacteria > Pseudomonadati > Pseudomonadota > Alphaproteobacteria > Hyphomicrobiales > Xanthobacteraceae > Labrys > Labrys sedimenti. The sequence goes on along the minus strand of NZ_JAXOUF010000018.1, from coordinate 19,790 downwards.
CGCTCTTGGCCGCCTGCTCGGCGACGCGCTGCAGAACCTCGACGGCGCGGGCGACGCCGTCCTTGGTGGGCGGCACGGCATATTTCTGGAACGCCGAATAGATGATCCCGCAGATGTGCGTGCCGTTCAGGTCGCGGGCGATGGAGACGATGTCGAGAAGGCGCCGCTCCCCGCGCTTGGCCATCTCGGGATCGCCGTTCGAAATATCGGTGGTGGCATCCAGGCCGAGCGAGAAGGTGATGCCGACATTGGCCTTCTCGAGCTCCCGACGCGTGAAATCCACGTCGAACACGCTCGGATCCAGGGCCGGCGCCTCGATGATGTCATAGCCCAGTTCCGCCGTCTTCCCGATGGCCCGAGCGCATTGCTCGTGGCTCCAGCCGGGCGTCCAGACAAAGGCGTGCAGTCCCAGTTTATTGTTCACGATGCCGGTCTTTCTTTCAGCAAGGGGTGATGGTTTCAGTGGAAGATGATGCCGCCGCAGACGTTGAGCGCCTGCCCGGTGATAAAGGATGCATCATCGGATGCGAAAAAGGCGACGGATCCGACGACATCCTCAGGATATCCGAGGCGCCCGAGCGTGGTCTTCTCGATCACCTTTCTCAAGGACTCCTCGTCGCGATAATTGTTGCGGCCCATGTCGGTGTCGATGATGCCGGGGCAGACCGCATTGACGGTGATACCGTCGAGGCCGACTTCCATGGCCAGGATGTGGGTGAAGCTGATCACCGCGGCCTTGGAGGAGCAGTAATGGGCCTGGCCGACGCCGCCGCGCTTGCCGCCGATCGAGGCGATGTTGATGATGCGGCCGGCCTTGCGCTGCCGGAAATGGCCGAGCAGCGCCTTGGTCACCATGAAGGTGCCCTTGGTGTTGACGTCATACATGCGATCCCATTCGTCGGGCTCGATATCCTCGACCTTGTGGACGGACAGGACACCCGCATTGTTGACCAGGACGTCGATGGTGCCGCTGCGGGCAAGGGCGTATTCCGCGAGCGAGGCGACGTCGTCGGGGTTGCTGACATCCGCATAGGCGATATCGCACCGTCCTCCGCCGGCCTCGACCTCGGCCCGCAGCGTCTCCATTTCTGCGCGCTGGCGTTCGATGTCGTTGGCGACGACATGGTAGCCCTCGGCCGCCAGCCTCTTGACGATGGCGCGCCCTATGCCACGGCTCGCGCCGGTGACGACGGCTGCGCGATTCCGGCCGCGCTGGGCTAGTTCAGACATGTGGGATCTCCAGGGTCATGTTCACGGGGTCAGTCCTTGACAGCTCCCATCGTCATTCCCGAGACGATATGACGCTGCATGAAGAGGGTGAAGATTACCGGTGGCACGCATTGGATGATCGACGCGGCGGCGATCAGGTCCCAATAGACCTTGCCCGTACCGATGAAGGAGGAGATCACCACCGGCAGCGTGCGGGCCGAGCGCGTGGTCAGGAACAGCGAGAGCAGGAACTCGTTCCAGCAGAAGATGAAGACGAAGGTCGCCACCGTCATCACGCCGCTCAGGCTCATGGGCAGGGCGATCCGCACGAGCACCTGGACCCAGCTGCAGCCTTCCAGCCGCGCCGCCTCGATCACCTCGCGCGGGACCCGGCGCAGGAAGGACATCGAGACCCAGACCGCGAAGGGCAAATTGAAGCCGGCATAGGCGATGATCAGCGCCCACACGCTGTCGAGAAGGCCGAGCCCCCTGAAGATCACGAACAGCGGCACCGCGGCGGCGATCGGCGGCATCATGCGGGTCGACAGGATCCAGTCGGCGATCGCGTTGGAGGAGCGCATCTGGAAGTTCACCAGGCCGAAGGCAGTGGGAATGGCGAACAGCAGCGCCAGGGCCGTGGCGCCGAGCGTCACCACCACAGAGTTCAGGATGAAGGGCCAGTAATCGGTGAAGATATGGACGTAATTGTCGAGATAAGTGAAGTCGGGGATCCAGACCGGCGGAATGGCGATGATCTCGCTGGTGCTCTTGAACGAGCTCAGGCCGATCCACAGCAACGGGCCGACGGCGAAGGCCGTGAAGGCGAGAGCCGCGACGACGAGCCCGATGTCCTTGCCGCGGATGCTATGCATTTTCCACTCTCCTCAGCAGGCGCACCGCGAAGGTGGTGATGACGATGCTGATAACGAGGATGAGAACGGCGGCGGCCGAGCCGATGCCGATCTGGAAATACTGGAAATCCTGCTGATAGGCATAGAGCGTCACCACCATGGTGGCATCGCCCGGTCCGCCGCGCGTGGTGACATAGATGACATCGAAGAAGCGCAGCACATCGATGATGCGCAGGATGACGCCGAGCAGCACGACGTTGAGGATCGAGGGCACCTCCAGCGACCAGAGGATGTGATGCCAGCGCGCGCCATCGACCCGGGCGGCCTCGTAGAGATCGGTGCGGATCGAGGTCAGGGCCGCCAGGCACAGCAGCATCATGAAGGGTGACCACTGCCACACATTGATCAGCACCATGGAAACCATGGCCGTGACGGGCTCGCCGAACCAGGAAACCGGCGTTAGTCCGACGAGCTGGATGACGTAGTTCACCACCCCCAATGTCGGATTGAACAGATAGGCGAAGATCATGCCGACGATCAGCGGCGTCACCATCATCGGCATCAGATAGAGCGAGCGCAGCGCCCCGACCCAGCGCAGATGCGACAGCTCGTAGAACACTTTCGCGGCGGTGAAGCCGATGACGATCTCCAGCGAGATCGAGCTCACGCCGAGGATGGCCGTGTTGAGGAGGGCGCGCAAGAACAGCCCGTCATGCAGCAGGAAGAGATAATTGTCGAAGCCGGTGAACACGGCGCGCTGCAGCGTGGTGAGCTTGACCTGGTGCAGGCTGAGATAGACCGAATAGACGAAGGGATAGATGGTCAGGAACAGCAGGAAGAGACAGGTCGGCAGGATGAAGGCCGTCTGCTGCAGGCGGTCGTTGCGCAGAAAGGCAAGCCGCCGCCGGGGCAGGTCGTGGGAAGATGCGATGGCCGCGGGCTGCATGGCGTTCCGCCTCTGGTTGGCTGCCGAGACCCCTCCCCCAAGGCCGGAGGAGGGGTCGTCCTGTCAGGACATGGAGCGGGCTGCGCCCGCCGAGCTTACTTCAGGGCGCCGGAAGACTTCAGGAGCTGCGTGGCCTTGGCGTTGGCATCGTCCATGGCATCCTTCACCGACATCTCGCCGATGATCGCCTTGTTGACGTTGACGCCGATGGTGTCGATCAGCTGGAAGGTGGCGGGAATGCGCGGGCGCACCTCGGTCCAGGCCGTCTTCTGGGCCTCGGCAATAGTCTTGGTCCAGGGGAATTTGGCCTGGACCTCGGCATCGTTGATGGCGCTCAGGCGGCTCGGCGTTCCGCCAGCCAGGGCATAGCGCTTGTGCTCGGCCGGGCTCGCATACCACTTCATGAAATCCCAGGCCGCGTCCTTCTGGGTGCCATGGGCGTTGAGGCACATGACCCAGCCGCCGACCGGCGGAACCGGCTTGCCCGCCTTGGACGGCATCAGAACGCTGCCGAACTTGCCGGCGATCTGGCTGGTCTTGGGATCGTTCGCGATCTGTGCGCGCACCGACCAGTCGTTCATCATGGCGAGCTTGCCGCTGGCAAAGGCGCTGGCGCGCTCGTCCCAGGCGTAGCTCTCGACACCGGGGGGGCCGAATTTCACCATATCCTTGAAGAACTGCACGAGATCGAGGGACTCGGGCGAGTTGAGAGTCGGCGTCATGTCGGCATAGGGATCGGCGGCCCCGATGACATTGCTCTTCCAGGGCGAGCCACCGGCATTGAAGATCCACTCGAAATATTGCTGGCCGGCCGCTGCACCACGCTGGTTGTTCATGGCATAGCCATAGACACCCGGAAAATCCGGATTGTTGGTGAAGAACTTGGCCGTCTTCTGCAATTCCTCGAAGGTCTTGGGCGGCTGCATCTTCGCCTTGTCGAACAGGTCCGTGCGGTAATACATCAGCTCGTAGTAGATCGCGACGGGCAGGCAGTACTTCTTGTTGTCCCAGCTCGCCTGGCCGGCCCCCGAGGATGTGTAGTCGTCCCAGGCGATCACCTTGGGATCTTCCTTGGCGATGCGGTCGTCGAGAGCATCGATGCAACCTGCCTCGACGAACTCGCCGATCCAGATGCCGTCGATGAGCAGCACGTCATAGCTGCTGTCGTTCTGCGAGCAGTTCAACAGCTCCTTGTCGTGCAGGGCGTCATAGCCGTTGCCGTCGACTTCCACCTTGGCGCCGGTGAGCTTGGTGTATTCATCCTTGGTCGCCTTGATCGCCTCGATGAAGGGATCGCTGATGCTGATCAGCTTCAGCGTCTTGCCGGCCTGGTCGGCAAGCTTGCCTTTCCAGTCGATGTCCTGGGCATGAGCGGCCAGGCCGACGAGGCAGGCCAGCGCGGATGCCGTGCCGATCATGATCTGCTTGAATGCGGGGCGTTCCATATTCATCCTCCATTCCGGCCGTTCTTATGGGCGCGCCGGTGCCGGTGACGGCGCGTCGTTTCAAGGTCCCGAAAATGCTGGCGGGTTAGGCCTTGGGCTGCCTGGCCGAGGATTTTCGTCGCGGCCTCGCCTTGGCCGGCTCTTCGCCGGTGGCGATGCGACGGATCGGCAGGCCAATTCTCTTGGTCGAGTTTCTCAGGATGAGTTCGCAAGGCAGGCGGACATGCCGGGCAATTGCCGCCGGATTGTCCATCCTGGCGCGTATGGTCGCCCATGCCTCCGCAGCGATCCGCTCCACATCCTGCCGCATGGCGGTGATGGGCGGCGCCGTCGCGCGCATCCAGGCATAGTCGTCGAAGCCGACCAGCGAGATGTCCTCGGGAATCCGGATATTGCGCTGGGCCATGTCGGCGAGAACGCCGAGCGTCCCGAAATTGGTGAGAGCGATGACGGCGGTGGGCCGCTCATGGGCCGTGAACCAGCGTTGCAGGCCCTCCGCGACCGTTTCGAATGTCTGGCCGACCTCGACAATGGGCGGGGCGGGCAGGCCCGCTTCCTCGAAGACCTGCACAATGCCGGCGCAGCGTTCACGGATATTGGCGATGCGCGTGGTGGTCGCAACCACCAGGGCATTGCTGTGCCCATATTCCAGGAGATGTTCGGCAGCGCGTCGCCCGGCGGAAAAATTGTCGCTGCCGATGGTATCGCCCTCGAAGCCCTCGGTGATGCGGTCGACGACGACATAGGGCACGCCGACATCGTCGAGAAGCGTCCGGGTCGCGAAGCGATCATCGTTCGGAACGATCACGACGCCCGACGGCCGCCAGGACAGCAGGGCCGACAGGCGCGAGCGCTCGACCTCTTCATTCTCGTTCGAGCTCGCCACGATGATGTCGTAGCCTTCGTCCTGGACGCAACGTTCCAGGCTGGCGATCACGGCGCTGAAATAGGGATTGTCCAGACTTGGCACCAGGACGGTGACGACGCGCGCCTTCCCCGTCCTGAGTTGCGAGGCGACCCGGTCGACCTCGTAGCCCAACTCGCGCGCAATGGCCTGCACGCGCTCGGCGACCTCCGGGGTCGCCGCCCCCTGGCGGCCGTTGAGAACGTTCGACACCGTCGCCGGCGAAACGCCGGCCCGCGCCGCAACATTCCTGATGGAAATACGCTTAGGTTTGCGCATGGCAGCCCAACGTTTCCGTTCCCTGTAATTCTTACTTAAACGATTTAATAAAACGATTCACCAGCAAGCTTCATTTGTCAACACCTTACTGAATCGTTTTAGTATACAGGCCCGATCGCAGGGTGGAAGGCAGCCGCGAGCGACTGCGCCCCGCGCCTCGGTGTCCTGCCGAGGCGCCGTGGGGGAGCGAAGAAAATCTCGACAAGGACCGGCCGGTGAGAAGGCTGAAGGCCCTTCCGCGGGCCGCCGTCACCAGCAGGTAAAGCCGCCGTCCGCCACCACCGTGGTGCCGGTCATCAGGCTGGAGGCATCGCAGGCCAGGAAATGCACGACCGATGCGATCTCGTCCGGCTTGCCGAGACGATGCATCGGCGTGTCGCGCAGCCAGACGTCGATCATGCCGTCATTGTCGTGGCGATACATGGTCATGGCGGTCTCGATATAGGTCGGCGCCACCGCGTTGACCCGCACGCCACGATCGGCCCACTCGGCTGCCAGCGACGAGGTCATCTGGTGTACCGCGGCCTTGGCGGCATTGTAGTAGGTCTGCTTTTGCGGGCGGTTCGAAATCAGGCCTGACATCGAGCCGATATTCACGATGGCTCCTCGCCCCGCCTTGAGCATATGGCGGCCGAACGCGCGATTGCACCAGAAAACGCCATTGTAGTTGACGTCGTTCACATGCAGCCAGTGCTCGTCGGTCACGTCCTCGGCCGCCGTTCCCGAACGGGCGATGCCGGCATTGGCAACGAGGATGTCCACCCGGCCATGATCCCGTACGACGTCCTCCGCCAGCGCCTCGACCTCGGCCGGCTTGGTCACGTCGACCTGGCGCACATCGACCTCATAGCCCTTGCGCGCCAGCTCGGCCTGCCCTTCGCCCGCGATCGACAGGTCGATGTCGGCAATGACGACTTTTGCGCCATTTTCCAACAGGGCTTCGGCACAGCTCAGGCCGATGCCGCGTCCACCGCCGGTGACGACGGCAACCCGGCCGTCAAGACGGAACTTGCGTGCATACATGGGATCCTCCCGTTTCCGGATAGTTCAGGCCGAAGCCGGTGTTATTCTGCAGCGCGATCGAGGAAGGGATGGCGCCCGGGCTGGGCGAACTTGGTGCGACGGATATCGAGAAGCCTCTCGACCTGCTCGGCGTTGAATTCCTTGGCGCCGCCATAATGGGCCGCGAGGTAGACGACCTTGGCGTAGTAATCGAGCGCTTCCATCTTGAAATAGGCGCTGGTGAGGTCGTGCCCATAGGACAGCGCCCCATGGTTTTCCAACAGCAGCGCGTCATATCGGTCGAGATAGGGCGCGATCGCGTCGGACAATTCGCTCGTCGAGGGCAGCGCATAGGGCGTCAGCGGCACCTCGCCGAGGAACATGGTGGATTCGGGCATGATCTGCTGCGTGATCGGCTTGCCGCAGATGGCATGAACCGTGGCATAGAGGGGGTGGGCGTGCACAACCGCCCGGACATCGGGGCGATGATCGTAGACACATAGATGCATCTTGATCTCGGTCGAGGGACGAAAGCCCTTGTCCTCGACGAGGGCGCCCTGCCGGTCGATCCTGCAGATCATCTCCGGTGTCATGAAGCCCTTGGATACGCTGGTCGGCGTGCACAGCAAGGTGCCGTCATCCAGCAGAACCGAAAAATTGCCGTCATTGGCGGCGCCCATTTCGCGCGCATAGGCGCGCCGCCCGATTTCACAGATATATTCGCGCAATCGGAGATCGTCTTGCATGCCGGGCACCTCGCTGGGGTCGCCCGAGCTATCGCAAATCCGGACATAAAGTCAACTATTCGGACTTATAATTTTTGTATATGCCCGATTATGCCCGCTACACGATGAGCTTCACCTTGTGCCTTTCGAACAGTTCACGCCATTCCGGCGATGGTTCCCGGTCCGTGACCACGAAATCGATGGGTTCGAAGCCGCAGATGCTGATCAGGGCCGTCCTGTCGAATTTCTCACTGTCGACGAGAAGGCAAACCCGTTGCGCGCTGGCGATGAAGGCTCGCTTCACCTCCGCGTCGGCCATGTTCGCCTCCATGAGGCCACCGGCCAGCGAGATGGCCTTGCAGCTGATCAGGGCGACATCCGCATTGAACTGGGCGATGGTCCGGCCGGCCAGCGGGCCGACGAAGGTCATCGAGCGGCGGCGCAATTCTCCGCCGACCGACATGATCGTATAGGCGGGCAGGCTGGGATCCGACAGCACGCGGACGGAATTGGTGATGAGCGTCAGATCCCGCCGGCTGCCGAGGCCCTTCAAGGTTTCATAGGCCGTCGAGGACGAATCCATCATCACCGCATCGCCATCCTTGACCAGCGCCGATGCTTTCTGGGCGATCAGGCGCTTGGCCTCGATGTTGATGAGATGCCGTGTCCGGTAGGGCAGGTCTTCGGCTTCGCCCTGAAGCGCGACCGCGCCCCCATGCGTCCGGCTCAGAAGGCCCTCCTTCTCGAGCTTGTTGAGATCGCGCCTTATGGTCTCTTCGGTGACCCCCAATTCCTGGCTGAGCTCGGCCACCACGACACTGCGGTCACGGGCGACAAGGTCGAGTATCCTGGTTTTTCGCTCAACCGCCAACATGCATCACCGCATCACCTGCCAAATATCGGGCCATTTCAGACAAGATTGCGAATGTCTGCGGACTGTTCAACCAGGGCCCGCCCTTCTTCCAAGGATTTTATCTGGCCGAGGCCGAGGAGCTGCACCAGGGCATTGCCCCAGGAACTCGCCTCGATTGGGCCGATACGCACGGTCTTTCCTGCCTGGACGGCGATCCTGTCGCACAGAACCGCATCCCGGGCGCCGCCACCGCACAAGGTGAGGCTCAGCAGCGAGCGGCCCGTCAGCTGCTCGATCGTCCTGACCGCAGAACCGATCTCGGAGGCCAGGCCATTATAGACCGCCAGCGCCAGGCCCCCGAGATCATAGGGAGGAAAGGCGCCATTGCGCGCGCAGGACCGGCGGATCGCCTCGATGATATCAGGAGGATTGAAGAACAGCGGATCGGACGGGTCGATGGCCGGCGTGTCGTCCAGACGGGCGGCTTTCATCACCTGATCCGCGATCCCGGCAAACGTCACGGGCCGGCCGTCGCGCTGCTGCCAGGTCGCCCGCAATTTCTGGATGAGATGCAGGCCATTCAGGCTCTTGATCATGAAGGTGCGGCCACCGAGGCCGCCCTCATTCCCGAATCCCGCGGCCCGCACGGCATCGTCGAGATCGGGCGCGCGCCGCTCCAGGCCGATCAGGGACCAGGATCCACAGATCACGAAGCCGCCGCCATCCGCAAGATCCAGCGCCGCCACCGCGCTCGCCGTGTCATGGGCCGCCACCGAGATCACCGGAACGGGGCCCAGCCCCAGCCTTCCCGCAAGGTCGCTGCGCAGCGTGCCATAGACCTCGGCAGGGCGGATGATGGGCTGCAGCATCCGCCGCGGCAGGCCGAGCCTTTGGCAGAGCTCGACGCTCCAATCCTCCGTGCGGGCATCGACGAGCCCGGAGGTGCGGGCCAGGGTCAGTTCGGATCGTAGCTTGCCGGTCAGATGGTGGTTGACGACATCGGCCATCATCAAAAGGCCGCTGCTTCTCGCCAATGTCTCGGGGGCATGCCGCGACTGGTCGAAAAGCTGGCAGACCGTGTTGACCGGCAGATCCTGCGCGCCCGAGATCGCATAGAGCTCTTCGGGGGCGAGCGGCAAGGCGTCCCGCCCGCGCTGCGAGCGCGGATGGCGATAGTGGCAGGGCTCTTCCACGATGCCGCCGGCATGATCCAGCAGCGCGTAATCCAGGCCCCAGCTGTCCACGCCGATGGAATCGAGCGCTCCCACCTCGGCGCTGCACCGGCGCAGGCTCTCCTCCACCTCGTCGAACAGGCTCGGGAGGCACCAATGCGGGCCGTCGTCCCGCTCGACCACATAGCCCTCGAAGCGGTGAATCTCATCGAGCCGCAAACGGCGATTCTCAAACGTGGCCAGCATCGCGCGGCCGCTGCCGGCTCCGAGGTCGAGGACGAGACAGCGCGCCATCGGCGCTCCTTCCTGTTTCATCTTCTTCGATAAACAACATTATCGGGCAATCTTGCCGGATCGATTGTTGGAAAAAGTCTGAATGCAACCTTAAAGCACCCATACGCCTAATCGGCAATCCCCAAACTGCCGCACAGCACCTATCCCCTGGAGCCACGCCCCCCGAGCCGGCATGGCGCTACCCTCCCGCGGTACCGGGAGCCCAGCCGTCAGAATGGCAGGTGTGCATTGTCCTTGACCTGCTTCATGACGAAGAAGGTGCGGGTCTGCCTGACGCCCGGCAATGCGATCAGTTTTTGCCCATGCAGCTTGTTGAAATCCGCCATGTCGCGGACGCGGATTTTCAGCAGATAGTCGAAATCGCCCGCCACGAGGTTGCAATCCAGAACCTCCTTGAGCTTGAGCACCGCGCCCTCGAAGGCTGCAAAACTCTCGGGCGTCGAACGGTCGAGTACCACGCCGACCATCACGAGGGCATCGAGGCCGACGGAAGTGGGAGAGACCTCGGCACGAACACCGGTGATGAAACCTTCATCGAACAGGCGCTGCGTGCGCCTGTGGCAGGTGGCCGGGCTGACATTCACGCGCGCGGCGAGCTCGGCATTGCTCAGCCGGCCATCGGCATGGAGGGCCCGCAAGATGTTGATGTCGATGCGATCGAGATCGGAGATGGAAGGTTCTTTCATTTAGACCCTTCTTGATGAAATATATTATACTTAAAAAGCAGATTATCTTGCATTCTTGTAAAAGATAGAGGCCAAATTCGAAAGCACCCACCAGGGCTTTTCGACTAGGCTCCGTTCCGTCTCATGGAGCCCGTCCAATGTCCCTACTCGAAAAGTTCGAGCGTTATCCGCTCACCTTCGGCCCCACCCCGATCGAGCACCTGCCGCGTCTCACCCAGGCCCTTGGCGGCAAGGTCCAGATCTATGCCAAGCGCGATGACTGCAACTCCGGCCTTGCCATGGGTGGCAACAAGCTCAGGAAGCTCGAATATATCGTGCCGGATGCCATCGCCTCGGGTGCCGACACGCTGGTGTCGATCGGCGGCGTTCAGTCCAACCACACCCGCATGGTGGCGGCGACCGCCGCCAAGATCGGCATGAAATGCGTAGTCATCCAGGAGAAATGGGTGCCGCATTACGACGCCGTCTATGACCGGGTCGGCAACATCCTGATGACCCGGCTGATGGGCGCGGATTCCCGGCTCGTCGACGATGGTTTCGATATCGGCATCCGCAAGAGCTGGGAGGATGCGATCCAGTCGGTCGAGGCGGCCGGCGGCAAGCCCTATCCGATTCCGGCCGGCGCGTCGGTGCACAAGTTCGGCGCCCTCGGCTATGTCGGCTTTGCCGAGGAGGTCGCCAAGCAGGAGGCGGAGCTTGGCTTCACCTTCGACTATGTCGTGGTCTGCGTCGTCACCGGCTCGACCCAGGGCGGCATGATCGTCGGTTTTGCCGCGCAGGGGCGCGCGGACCGCGTCATCGGCATCGATGCCTCGGGCACTCTCGAGCAAACGCGGGCACAGGTTCGCTCCATCGTCGACAATACCGCGGAACTGGTCGGCCTCGGCCGCGAGATCGGCGAGCACGAGATCGTCATCAACCCGGACTACGCCTACCCGGCCTATGGCGTGCCGTCGGACGAGACCAATGACGCGATCCGGCTCGCCGCGCGCACCGAGGCGATGATCACGGACCCGGTCTATGAGGGCAAGTCGATGCAGGGACTGATCGACCTGACGCGCAAGGGCTTCTTCCCCGAAGGCTCGCGCGTCCTCTACGCCCATCTCGGCGGTGCGCCCGCCTTGAACGGCTACAGCTATTACTATCGCGAAGGCTGACAGGGATCGTGCGTTCCCGCGCCTGTCGGGCAAGCAGGCGCCGAGGGGGCGGATCCGAAAAAGGTCCGCCCTCCCCCAGCGCCTGCAGCATTGGCGCCTGGCGGGCGACAGTAGCGGCCACGCTTGGCGCTAAGACACTGATGTACAGCCCCGGCGTGGACTGACTGGCTACGGGCGCACAGAGTTGCATTGCCGGTTCCCACCTATCGCTGTTAATCTGTGCGAAGGAAGGGATCAGAGATCAAGAATGCTGCGGTCATTCGAGCAATTGCGCGATACGGCAAGGTCCGATCTGCTCATAGCCGCCGACGACGAGCATGCGGCCGTGGCAGGCAGCGGCAGCTATGCCATGCCCTGGCATTGGCACGATTGTCTGATGTTTATCCTGCCCAGCCAGGGAACTGTCGAACTCAAGCACGAAGGCCGCCGTGAGGGCAGCTGGCTGTCGCAGGACCGGTTTGCCGTGGTGCCCCCGAACCAGGCGCATGAAACGAGGGCGGCCATCGGCGCCCATCGTCACCTTGCCATCTATGTGACGGGTGCCACGCTCAGCCGGCTCGACCGGGAAGCCGGCTCGCTCAGCGAGTTTCACCGGCGCACGCGCACCACGATCCTGGTCCATCGCACCTCCACCGTGAAGGCCTTGCAGGCGTTATCGCTTCGAAATGGCCAGAGTGCCTACGGCGATGGCAAGGTCCGGCAAGCTCTGACATCCGCCCTGCTCGTGCAATGCATCGCCGAAGTCATGGCAGGGGAGATCGCGCCCGCTGCCTCGCGCTACGAACACGGCATGGCGCTGGTCGAGGATCTCAAGCACTATCTAGCGCTTCATGCCGACGAGCAGGTTCCGCTCGACGCCCTGGCGGATCGCTTCGGCGTATCGAGGCGCCACGTCACGCGCCTGTTCCGGGAGGGCACCGGCTTCTCGGTGGGCGAGTTCCAACTGAGGATCCGTCTGCAGACGGCATGCGAACTCCTCACCGGAACCGACCTGCCGGTCGGCGAGATCGCCTTCCGGGTGGGTTTCGAGAGCGGAGCGGCGCTTGCCCATGCCATGCGGCGCGCGGAGGGCCGATCCCCTTCCGACATCCGCAACAGCATGGCCCGCCCGATCAAAATCCAAGGCCCGTTCGGACGCGCGGAGCCAGACCCGCCGCGATAGCCTGCACGCAGTGAATTCTGCGCGATAGGCAGGTTGGGAATGGGTTCGGACGTTGAAATAGTCAGTGTGTTTGCGGCGGGTCCCAATGGAGGCAATCCGGCGCCGATCGTGATCGATGCCGCTGGAATGTCCGATGCGGACATGCAGCAAGTTGCACGTTCCTCCGGCTATGAAAGCGGTTTCGTTCTTCCGCCGCCGCCCGCTTCGAATTGCGATTTCGAGCTTCGCTTCTGGGTGCCCAACCACGAAATGTCGATGTGCGGGCATGTGACCGTCGGCGCCTTGTGGCTGCTCGATCGGCTGGGACGGCTGCCGGGCGACGAGCTTGCCATCTGGACCAAGAGCGGCCGCGTTGCGGCGAGAATTCGGGAACGAACTGAACGCGGAGCGACTGTCGAAATCTCGCAGCCGGTCGGCACGGTCGAAATGCTCGGCGATGGCGACACCACCCACATCCTCGATGTCCTGGGGGTGAAGGTCGGCGATCTTGCACCAAGACCGATCCAGAACGCATCAACCAGCCGGGTCAAGACCCTCGTTCCCGTGAAGAGCGTCGAGACCCTGAACGGGTTGAGCCCCGACTTCACCAGGATCGAGGCCCTATGCGACCGGATCGGCTCGACCGGCCTTTATCCCTATGCGGTACTCGATGGGGACGCGCAGATCGTCGAGGCACGCCAGTTCCCCAAGGCATCGGGTTATCCCGAGGACGCAGCCACCGGCATTGCCGCATCGGCCCTGTCCTTTGGCTTGCTCGCGAACGCCATGGTGGAAGCATCCGAGCGCCCGATAACCGTCCGTCAGGGACGGGCAATGCGGCGCCCCTCGGAAATCTGGGTGCGTTTTCAACTCGAGCATGGGCGCCCTGCCGGCTGCTGGCTGGGAGGGGCCGTCCGCCTGGAAGGGCGTGAACGAGCCAGGTCCTGATCGGCAACAGGCCCGATCACTACAGGCAGCAGCGCCCTGATGCCTGCCATAACAAAGGGGAAAAAAATGGATCGCAGACAGATTCTCCAGCTCGGCCTTCTGGCGGTGCCCGCCACAATTCTCGCTGGCCCGGCAAGGGCCGACGAAGCCGAGCTCATCGTCGGCTCCAATGTCGGCAGCCCACCCTTCGCATACAAGGATGGCGATCACTATTCCGGCTTCGACATGGAGATGTTCGCCGAAGTCGCCAAGGCCCTGAACCGCAAATGGCGCGTGCAGCCGATGGACTTCGGCGCCCTCATCCCTGCCCTGCAGACGGGCAACATCGATGCGATCGTCTCGCAGCTGTTCATCAAACCCGAGCGGCAGAAAGTCATCGATTTCTCGGCCCCCTATTACCAGAGCGGACTGGTGGCCGTGACGAACGCCAGCAACACCACCATCAACACGCCCGACGACCTGGCCGGCAAGACGATCGGCACCGAGACCGGAACCATCGCCGTCGACTACATCAAGGGCCACATCAAGGGCGCGACGCTCGACCAGTTGCCGAGCATCAACAACGCCTTGCTGGCGCTTCAGGCCGGGCGTACCGACGCGGTCATCTATGATACGCCGGCCCTGATGTACTACGCCAACAACACGGGCAAGGGCAAAGTCCGGGTCATACGCCCGACCCTCGAAGGCCGTGATGTCGGTATCGGCTTCAGGAAGGGCAGCCCGCTCGTGATGCCGGCGAATGCGGCGCTGGCGGCGATGAAGGCCGACGGGCGGCTCAAGGCCATTCGCGAAAAATGGTTTGGACAGGACCCGGCGTGAGCTCGGCGGCAAGCCATCGAGAGCCGAGGCGCAATCACAGCCGAGGCTCTCATAGCCGATTTTTCGCGTGGCGAACGTTCGACTGGACCCCGGATGACTTTTGATTGGACAGCCATCCTCGAGGCTCTGCCAGACCTTCTGCAGGGCCTCGAGGTAACCATGCTGATTGCTTTCGCCGGCCTGGCCGGCGGCGTGATTGTCGGGGCTTGCACCGGCGCCCTGCTCACCTATGGGGGCTGGCTGGCACAGGCCCCGGCGCAGGTCTATGTCGCGCTGATCCGCGGCACGCCGATCACCGTGCAGGTGATGTTCATCTATTTCGCACTCCCCATCCTCATCGATGTCCGCATCAGCGCCACCAGTGCGGGGATCCTCACCTTGATCATCAATTCCGGTGCCTACAATGCCGAGATCGTTCGTGGTGCCCTCGAAAGCGTTCCAACAGGCCTCCGCGAAGCCGGCCTCGCCATGGGGTTGAGTTTTCGCAAGGTGCTCATCTATGTCATCGCTCCCCTGGCGGTCAGGCGCGCTCTTCCCGCCATGGGCAATCAGCTCGTCTCGGTGGTCAAGGACACCTCGATATTTCTCGTCATCGGCGTCGGAGAATTGACCAGGCGCGGACAGGAGATCATGTCCGGCAATTTCCGCGCGGTGGAGATCTGGACGGCAGTGGCCGTGATCTATCTGATCGTCATCAGCATTCTCGCCGTCAGCCTGCGGTTCGTCGAACGGGCGGCGCGCTTGCCATGAGCATGATCGAATTCTCCAAGGTCTCGAAGCAGTTCGGCAGCCATCGCGTTCTGAAATCGATCGATCTTGCCATCGATCCCGGCGAGGTTGCCGTCGTGATCGGCCCATCCGGGTCCGGCAAGTCGACCATGCTCCGCTGCATCAACGTGCTGGAAAAGGTGAGCGAAGGCACCCTCCTGGTCGATGGCATCAGCGTCCTGGGCACGTCACGCGATGTGCGGCGCATCCGGCTCGAGGCCGGCATGGTCTTCCAGCAGTTCAACCTGTTCCCGCATCTCACCGCCCTTCAGAACGTGATGTTCGGCCCGATTCGGGCGCGCGGCAAGAGCAAGGCGGAGGCGCGCGACATCGCCGCCGCCCTGTTGCAGAAGGTGGGCCTCGGCGAACGCATGGACCACTACCCCTCGCAGCTTTCCGGCGGCCAGCAGCAGCGCGTCGCCATCGCCCGGTCCCTGGCCGTCGGGCCCAAGCTGATGCTCTTCGACGAACCGACATCCGCGCTCGATCCGGAACTGCGCCAGGAGGTTCTGAAGGTCATGCAGACATTGGCGCTCGAAGGCATGACCATGGTCGTCGTGACCCACGAGATGGGATTTGCCAAGCGTGTCGGCTCACGTCTGCTCTTCATGGATGGCGGCCAACTCGTCCACGACGGCAAGCCCGCGGACCTGCTGTCGGATCCGCCAAGCGAGCGCTTTGCCGACTTCCTCAAGCATATCGACTGATGGAGTATCCCGTGACGACAAAACCATCGGCGTTCGAGGCGGCATGGGGCTTCGCCAGGGACGCGGTCCGGCTCGGCAATTGGCGCGCGGCGCCCTGGAACGTCTGGGCGTTTCGCCATGTCTGCGAACTCATTCCGACAGCTCGAATCGCAGCCACGCCCGGCCTGGCGGAGGAGCCGGTCGTCGATGCGAGCGATCTGCTCGGCGAGACAGTGAGGCTCGAAGGGCGGCCTGTCACGGTGGCCGAACTCCTCCGCAAGACTTGCGCCGACGCCATGGTCGTCATGAAGTCCGGCCGCATCATTGCAGACTTCCACGCCCCGAATTTTACGCTGCAGAGCCGGCATATCCTGTTCTCGACCAGCAAATCCGTCACCTCGATCATCGCGGGGATCCTCCGCGACGACGGGCTGCTCGATTTCGACGAGCTGGTATCGCGCTATGTGCCGGCCCTCAAAGCCTCGGCCTATGGCGATGCGCGCGTCAGGGACGTCCTTGACATGAGGGTGAGCCTGGATTTCGAGGAGGTCTACCACGACCCGCGCGGTCCCTATGCCCGCTATCGGCGTGCCGGTCTCCTGGATCCGCCAGACCCCGACGACAAGATCGAAACGGTAGTTGAGTTCATTGCCGGATTGAAGAAGGGCAAGGCTCCCCACGGTGGCCCCTATCACTATGCCTCGCCCAATTCCGACGTCCTCGGCCTGATCATCCAGGGCGCCTCGGGACAGCGCTTTCCGGACCTCGCGTCAGAGCGCCTGTTCCAGCCGCTCGGGGCCCGGCAGGACGCCTATGTGACGGTCGACAGGGCCGGTACGCCGCGCACCGGCGGCGGCATCAACATGTCACCGCGCGATCTGGCCCGCATCGGCGAGATGATGCGCCAGGGTGGCATGGCCAACGGGCGCCGGATCGTCTCGCAGGAATGGGTCACCGACACCACTACCGGCGGCTCCTCCAGGGCCTGGGCCGAAGGCACCTCCGCGGCATGGCTGCCACAAGGGCGCTATCGCAACAAATGGTACCAGACCGGCACCGGCAACGGCGCCTTCTTCGCCCTCGGTATTCACGGCCAGTGGCTCTATGTCGACCCGCAAGCCGAAATGGTCGTCGCCAAGGTCTCGTCCCAGCCCGAGGCCGTGGTCGACGACGCCAAGGATCTCAATCTCGCCCTGTTCGACGCCATTGCGCAGATCGCCTGAGAGCCTGGCAGCTTCAGGATCCGATCGGCGCTACGGCAGGCTGTAGGCGACCAGGTAATCCCCCATCGTGGTGCCGAACGAACCATGGCCGCCGGCCATGGTGACGACATATTGCTTGCCGCCGATCTCGTAACTCATCGGCGTGGACTGCCCGCCGGCCGGCAGGCGGTCCTCCCAGAGCTGGCTGCCGGTGGTCACGTCATAGGCACGGATATAATTGTCCATCGTATAGGTCATGAAGGCGACGCCGCCGCCCGTGACGATGGGGCCGCCGAGCCCGGGCATGCCGATTTTCAAGGGCAACGGAATCGGCGAGACATCGCGGATGGTGCCGTTGCGATGCATCCAGACGATCTTGTTGGTCTTCAGGTCGATACCGGCAATGAAGCCCCAGGACGGCTGCTTGCAGGGAAAGCCGACCGGCGACAGCAACGGATTGATTGTCACGCCGAAGGGCACCCCGAACTGAGGCTGTACGCCCTGCTCCGTCCCTGAGGGCAGGCTGGCATCCGGCGTCGCCGGGTTGTTGGGGCCGCGCGGGATCAGCTTGGACACGAAGGGCAGGTAGATCGGGTTGGCGATCGCGACCTGGCGTACCGGATCGACTGCGATGCCACCCCATTCGAAGGTGCCCAGATTGCCAGGGAAGACCAGCGTTCCCTGCAGCGAAGGCGGCGTGAAGGTCCCCTCGTAGCGCAGGCGCTTGAAGATGATCCGGCAGGCGAGCTGATCGAACATGGTCGCGCCCCACATGTCCGCATCGGTCAGCTTCTTTTCAGGCCGGAAGGTGAGCTCGGAGAAAGGCTGCGTGGGCGATACCCGGTCGCCCGGGGCGGCGCCCTGCGGCACCGGCTTTTCGGGGGCGGGTACGATCGGTTTGCCGTCCCGCCTGTCGAGCACGAAGATGTTGCCGGTCTTGGTCGGCGCATAGAGGGCGGGCACCACGCTGCCGTCGGGCCTGGCGAGGTCGACGAGGCTGGGCTGGGCCGGCACGTCCATGTCCCAGAGGTCGTGATGGACGGTCTGGTAGGACCAGGCCAGCTTGCCGGTATCGGCGTTGAGGGCGACGATGGAGGAGGCGTAGCGCTCGCTCGCGGGCGTGCGGTTGCCACCCCAGATGTCGGGCGTCTCCACGCCGGTCGGGATATAAACCAGGTTCAGCTTCGGGTCATAGGACGAGACGATCCAGGAATTGGGCGAGGCATCCACGAATTTATGCGTCGCCGACGGCATCTGGTTGGGATCGTCATTGCCGGCGTCGAAAGCCCAGACCAGCTTGCCGGTATGCACGTCGAAGCCGCGGAACACACCTGAAGGGACGGTGGCCGAATAATTGTCGATCACCGAGCCGGTGACCATCACGATCTTGTCGGTCACCACCGGCGGGGACGTCACGTAGTAGAAGCCGCGCTGGGTGACGCCCATGCCCTCCATCAGGTCGATCGAGCCGTCCTTGCCGAATTGCGCACAAGGCGCGCCCGTCTGGGCGTCGACCGCGAACAGCCTTCCATCATTGGTCGGCAGGAAGATGCGTGTCGGACATTCCGCCGGCGCTGGATTGCCGTCGGAGGTGCGGGCATCCGCCTTGGTCTCGAAATAGGAGACCCCGCGGCAGGTCATGTGCTGGTAGGTCTTGTCATAGGCGATCTTGGGATCGAACTTCCATTTCTGCTTGCCCGTGGTCGCGTCGAGCGCGAACAGGATCTGATGGGGCGAGCACAGATAGAGCGTGTCCTTGATCTTGATCGGCGTGACCTGGTTGGTCAGCTCGCCCGGATCGTTCGGACCCTTGAGATCGCCGGTCCGAAAGGTCCAGGCCACTTTCAGCTGGGAAACGTTCTGGGGCGTGATCTGGGCAAGCGGCGAATAACGGTTGCCGAACTGGGTGCGGCCATAGGCCGGCCAGTCGCCATCGGGCAGGTTTGCCGCATCGGCCGCGACGGGGGCGGGCGATGCGGCCGGCGGCAGGTTGCCGGCAAAGCTCTGCGGATCCTGCGTGAGCGAATAGCCGAGGACACCGGCACAGGCCAGAAGCGCGACGACGAGCGGGGCTCGGGCTGCGAAGCTCAATTCGCCCGTCACGGGCGAACGCAAGGGACGGGTGACGAAGGGCAGCAGCAGCCACAGGCCAAGCGGTGCGAGGATGTCGCCCCGCGGTGCCAGCAGCCAGAAATCGAAGCCGGATTCCCACACCGCCCAGACCAGCGTGCCGAGCAGGAGCACGGCATAGACCACAAGGGCGGAGGAACGTCGCCTGGCGAGCAGGAAGGCCGTCACCAGCATCAAAAGGCCGGCGACGACATAGTAGGGAGAGCCGCCCAGGAGCAGCAGCCAAATTCCCCCGCCGCCGAGGGCCAGACCGATTATCGCAAAGATAATCCAAGTAATGGTAAGCATAAGGCCACGACTCTGGTGCATTGAGCCATCCAGTTCAGCGAAAGATGTCGTATCCCCTTGCGAAAGGACTAGCAGGCCTGGACGGGGGAGGCAACAGCCCGCGGCGGGGGTATTTCACCTTGCCCGCTCAGGTTGGCAAAAAGCTACCGCAGCCCGCAATTTGAATGAGTGGAGCGATGGCACCGCGCCACGCATCCATGGCTGCGACCTAGGCCTCGTGGACAAAGCTTGACGGCAAGGCTCGGGATTGATTCAAGGCTGCTTTTTGGAGGCAGTTTTGGGCGA
>NZ_JAXOUF010000017.1:0-106203 GCF_034424805.1 Labrys sedimenti | reverse complement strand
CAGCGCCGCCGCTCAATCCGCGGCAACGCCGTCCGTCGATGGCCGCTGTATAGGGGACCCCCGCCCGCACTGTCAACGCCCCCTTTTGCGGATTTTTGCAAAATCGTCATGGGACCATGCCGGGCCCACGGGAACGGCTCCCCTCCATCCAGATCGAAACTCATCAAAAATGCCCGTTTTGGGCCGTTTTCAGGCCCCATCAGGAATAATTTACCATGTTGCGGCGCATCAAAGATTTCCTGCGCCCTGTGGATAAATTCCAGTCGAGACCGACCTGCTTGCGCCGAATCCGAGTCGAAATCGCCCTGAGACTCGCGAAAGAATTTTCAGAATCTCATTTTCGGTGCCGCGGCGACCAGCAAACGCGTCATTTCGCTTTGCGGCACTGCAACAAGCCGGTCGGGAGGGCCGGACTCGACGATACGCCCGGCATCCATCACGCAGAGCCGGTCGCACAAGGCCGCCATCACGGCCAGATCATGGGCGATGAACAAAAGCGCCGTGCCGGCCTTCTCACGGATGTCGAGCAGGAGGTTGAGGATCTGCGCCCTGACGGCCACGTCGAGCGCCGAAACCGGTTCATCCAGGATGATCAGGGCCGGATCCGTCGCCAGGGCCCGGGCGATGGCGACACGCTGGCGCTGGCCGCCGGAGAGCTCATGGGGGAAACGGCCGAGCAGCTGCTCCGGCAGGCCGACGCGCTCCATCAATGCGAGGATCCGTTGCCTCTCCTGTATCCGAGACAGAGAATGCCAGATCCGCAGGGGATCGCCGATGACGCGCTCGACCCGGGCACGCGGATTGAAGGCCGCCAAGGGATCCTGGAACACCATCTGCAGCCGCGGCCGGATACGGCGCAGAGCCTTGCCGGCAAGATGGGTGATCTCGCGCCCTTCGAAACGGATGGAACCGGCATCGACCGGATGGAGCCGCAGAATCGCACGGGCAAGACTGGTCTTGCCCGCCCCGGATCCCCCCGCCAGACCGACGATCTCGCCCGGTGCGATGGCAAGGTCTATACCATCCAGGATGGCATGCCGCCCCGCCGGCCCCCGCACGCTGCCGCACAGCGCCTCGATTTCAAGCAGGGCATCAGCCATGACCGGCCCCCTCCCCTACGGCGGGAACCTTGACGGAAAAATCCCTGGGATCGATCTCGGCAAAGCGGCGCGAGCGGGGATGTCCGAGCGCCTGATTCCCGAAGTCCAGACCCTTCAGTTCCTGATCCTTCAGTTCCTGGCGTGTCGCCAGCAAGGCCTTGAGATAGGGATGGGACGGTGTCCGGAACAGGCGCTCCGCCGGGCCAGCCTCGACCAGGCGCCCCTGGTAGAGCACCGCGACATCGTCTGCCAATTGCGAGGCCAAGGCGATGTCGTGGGTGACGAAGATCAAGGTGAGCCCGCTTCCCGCCGTCAGCGCCCGAAGCAATTCGACGATGGCGTGCTGGGTAATCGAATCGAGGGCGCTGGTCGGCTCGTCCGCGATCAGTACGCTGGGCTCGCTGACCAGTGCTGCGGCGAGGGCGATGCGCTGCTTCTGGCCGCCGGAAAACTGGTGCGGATATTTGCGCGACGCGGCATGCGGGTCGGGCAAGGCCATGCGGCCGAGCCAATCCTGCGCCAGGGCCAGCGCGTCCGCGCGGCTCCCACCCCGGCAGGCCCGGCGCGCCTCGGCGATCTGGTCGCCCACAGGGATCAGCGGGTCGAGGCTGCCGCCCGGATCCTGGAAGACCATGCCGATATCGCGCCCAGGCCGAGGCTGCGACGCAAAGCCCGGCCGGGTCAACCTGCCGGCACTCGCCGCATTGGCCGGCAGCAATCCCGCCAGGGCTGCGGCCAGGGTCGATTTGCCCGATCCGCTTTCCCCCAGCAGAGCCAGATGCCGGCCAGCCTCGATATCGAGGTCGACGCCCTGCAAGGCCGGATGCATGCCGGCACGATCGCGATAGGAGACGCCGAAGCCGCGCAAGGAGAAAAGCTTCATGCCGCCGGCTCCTTCACGCGCAGCGCCCTGGCATAGCCCCGCCCGGTGAGATGGATCGCCAGCACCATTGCAACGAGCGCGAGTCCCGGCACCAGTGACAGGGAGGGTGCGCTGCGCAGCAGCGCGCGCCCCTCGGCCACCATGCTGCCCCAGCTCGGCCTGTTGGGATCGCCGAAGCCGAGGAACGACAGCGCGGCCTCGATCAATACGGCCGCCGCGGCAATGATCGCGGCGAGCGAAATCACCGGCGGCAGGGCATTGGGGAGGATCTCCCGAAAGCCGATGACGAGCGGATGCATGCCGGCAACCCGGGCCGAAGCGACGAAATCGCGTTCGCGCAAGGAGCGAATTTCGGCACGCGCGATGCGGGCGGGTTGCGGCCAGGCACCGGCGGCGATGGCCAGCACGATGGCCGGCAGGCTCGGTCCGGTCACGCTGATCAGCGCCATGGCGAGGAGAAAGGCCGGCACGGTCTGGAACGCATCGGAGAGGCGCATCAGCACGTCGTCGGTCCAGCCACCCAGGAAGCCTGCCAGCGTGCCGACCAGGCAGCCGAGCAACAGGGAAGCCAGCGCCGAAGCGACGGCCACGAGAAGCGTGGTGCGGCTGCCCCAGGCCAGCTCGGCAGCGATGTCGCGCCCCAGCCGGTCGGCTCCCAGGGGATGGGCAGAATCGGTGAAAGGCGCGAGCAGCGGTGGCGCGCTAATGGCTAGCGGATCGCCCGGAAAGACGAATGGCGCCGTAAGCGCAAGCACGGCAAACAGAGCGAGCAACACCAGGCCGACACGGCCCTCCCCGCTGCGCAACATGGCCGCCAGCATGGTCATGCCAAACGCTCGCTGGCACCGATGCGCGGATCGAGCCAAGCCTGCACCAGGTCGGCCAGCAGATTCATGACGATGACGACGACGGCGCTGAACAGCACCACGCCGAGCAGCAGCGGCGTATCGCGGCGGGCGACCGCCTCGGCGGCCAGGCGGCCGAATCCGGGTATGGCAAACACGCTCTCCACCACCACGCTGCCACCCAGCAGGGAAGCCGACTGCAGGCCGAGCATGGTGATCACCGGTGCCAGTGCATTGCGGGCGACATGGTTCAGCGCTAGGCGCCAGCCCGTCACGCCGCGGGCGCGCGCAGCCCGGACGAAATCGGCATGCCAGACCTCCTCCATGCCGTCACGCAACAGGCGCAGGAACAGGGTCATATAGAGCAGTCCGAGCGCGCCGACCGGCAGCACCAGATGCCAGGCGATGTCTCTTGCCCGTTCCAGGCCTGTCTTGCCGGACGCCATCGTCTCGAAGCCGCTGGCCGGCAACCAGCGCAGCATGACGGAAAAGACCATGATCAGCACCAGGCTGAGCCAGAAGCCGGGCATGGCGTAGAGGGCAAGCGAGCCCAGCGACAAAACGCGGTCAAGCCAGCCATTCGGTCGCCAGCCCGCCAGGAAGCCGAGCGCGATGCCGAGCAGGAATGCCAGCGCCAGCGCCGAGCCCATGGTGATCAGGGTCACCGGCAGGCGCTCCAGCAAAATGGTGAGTACGGGCCGCTGAAAGGCGGTCGACCAGCCGAAATCGCCGTGAGCCAAGGCCGATAGATAGGCCTTGAGCCGAAAGGCAGGCCCCTGATCCAGCCCCCACTCGCTTCTCAGCTCGGCGATCCGCGCTGCATCCGCCCCGCCGATACCGGCGACATAGGCATCGACGGCATCGCCCGACGCCGATTCGAGCATGAAGAAGGCGCCGATGACGACCAGGAGCAGAACCACCAGGGCCCCGCCCATGCGCCGGAGGAAGCGCGGGATCACGGGCGATTATTCCAGGATGCGCGGACGTCTCGTCCGCCTCTTGGTCTCCCGGGAACGTGGCGCTTCCAAGAGCGGACGAGACGTCCGCACACCCGGAAACGATATCACGGCGCCATCTCCGGCAGGGCGGTATCCGCCCAGGACGACACCGCCCAACGCGGATTGTTGGAGACGTTCTGCAAATTCTCGCTGGCCACAGTGATGAAGGAGAACTCGGCCACGTTGATGAGCGCGAGGTCGTCCACCACCAGCTTCTGGAACTGCTTGTAGAGCTCGGCCCGTTTTTCGGGATCGATCTCGATCGCGGCCGCCGCGATCAGCGCATCGGTCTTGGGGTTGGCGTAGCCATACTGGTTCGAGAACGGCACGCCCGCCGGTATGCCGCTCTGGAACAGGATGGTGGTGGAAATCGCCGGATCGGACCGGTAGACCGGCGTGCCCACGGCCAGGTCGAAAGCATGATCGGTGTAGACGGCCTTCAGATGCGCCGGCGAGTCGTTGGAGACGATCTCCGCATCGATGCCGATCTTGGCCAAGGCTTGCCGGAGATAGGCGCCGAACTGCACGGTTTCGTTGAAGAAGGGCGCCGGCAACAGCTTAATATGGAAGCGGATGCCATCCGCGCCCTTCTTGTAGCCGGCTTCGTCGAGCAGGGTCTCGGCCTTGGCCGGGTCGAATTCGTAACGCTCGACATCCGGATTGTAGAAGGTCTTGTCGGTCTGCGGCACGGGACCGGTGGCTGCCGTCGCATAGCCGCGAAAGATCGCCTGCACCACGAAGCCCTTGTCGATGGCATGGGCAATGGCCTGGCGCACGCGCAGATCCGCCAGTTCCTTGCGGGTATGGTTGATCTCGATGATCATCTGATAGGTGAGTGCCTCATAGCCCGTGGAATAGACCTTGAGGCCCGGCACCTTCGAGATGCGGTCGAGATCGGCCAGCGGCACGGCCGAGAAAGCGGCAAGCTGGATCTCGCCCGCCTCGAGCGCCGCACCGGCTGACTGGCGATCGGACAGCACCTTGAACAGGATCTCGTTGAAATGCGGCTGACCCTGGCTCCAATAGTTTTCGTTGCGCTTGAGCAGATAATATTCGCCCGGCTTGTGCTCGACGAATTTGAACGGCCCGGTACCGATGAGCTTCTCATTCGCCGGGTTCTTCATGATGTCGGTGCCGGCAAATACGTGCTTTGGCAGCACCGAGGTCAGGGCCGGCAGGCAGTTGCGGATGAGCTGGAACGGTGTCGGCGCCGAGAAACGCAATATCGCCGTCAGGGGATCGGGCGTATCGACGCTTTCGAGGTCCTTGAACACGACGCGGCCGAGATTCTGCAGCTTCTTCCACACTTCCAGGGCCGAGAAGGCGACATCGGCCGAGGTGAACGGCTTGCCGTCATGCCATTTCACGTCGGGACGCAGCTTGAAGGTGACGGCCTTGCCGTCTGCCGCTCCTTCCCAGGACAAGGCAAGCTTCGGCACCAATCCGTCCGGGCCGTTGTAATCGGCCTCGGCCAAAGGCTCGATCACCTTGCTGGCGACGAAGAACACGCCGTTCGAGGCAACGATGGCGGGATTGAGATTGGTCGGCTCGGAATCGGCGGCAACGGTCAGGCGGCCGGCCGGAACCTCGCTGGCCCGGACGCGGTGCGGCAGCCCGAGCACCAAGGCCGTCCCGGCACTGGCGAGCAGGAACGAGCGGCGATCAAGCAGGGTCGACAGAATTGGCAGGATCGGCATGTGCAACCTCCCGGGAGGAGCCTTTCGAATCAGCGTGATTGGATGACGCTTGGCTGAGAATGGCAAGCGCGGCATTGACCCCGGTGCCCGCATCGACCTGCCGACCGAGCTGGTTGAGCGCTCCGCCCAACGCCGCCACCGCCGTCACGGCCAGCATCGGTTCGGCTGCCGGCCCCATATGGCCGATGCGCAGCACTCTGCCCGCCGTCTCGCCGCGGCCGAGCGAGAGCATCACGCCATAGCGTTCCAGCAGCGTATCGCGCAGGCGGATATCCGTAATGTCCTCCGGCAGGCGGAAAACCGTGGCCGAGGGTGCGGCGATTGCCTCGCGTGCCGGCCATAGCTTCAGGCCCAGCGCCTTCAGCCCCGCCCGCGCGGCTGCCGCCGTGCGGGCATGGCGGGCCCAGATCCGTTCGGGCCCTTCCTGGAGATAGAGGTCGAGCGCCGCATCGAGGCCACTGATCTCCGCGAGCGAAGGCGTGACCGGAAACGCCCGCCCGGCCTCGGCCGCCAGCTCCCAGTCGAGCAGCGACAGGAAGGAGGCCCGCGGCGCATCCGGGTTGGCCTTGATTCTTTCCCAGGCCCTGTCGCTGACGGCAAGGAGGCTCAGGCCCGGCGTGGCCCCCAGGCATTTGGCGGCGGAGGTCACGAAGATGTCGATCGCGGCCTCTTGCGGGTGCACGTCCAGGCTGCCGAAGGAGGAAACGGCATCGGCGATGACATGGGCGCCGTGTGCGCGGCCAAGGCGTCCGATCTCGGCCAGGGGATTGAGCGTACCCGAGGGCGTATCGTGATGGCAGACAGTGATGATCGAAATATCGGGGCGCGCCGCCAGCGCCTCGCGCACTCTTTCCGGATCGATCGCTTCGTCGAACGGTACGGTGAGTTCGATCACCTCACCGGCATAACGGCGGGCCCAGCCGGCATAGCCCTTGCCATAGACGCCTGAGACGAGATTGAGCACGACGTCCTTGCGGCCGATCAGCGAGGCGGCAGCGGCTTCGAGCCCCAGCAGTGCATCCCCTTGCAGGATCAGGGGCAGGTTCGAAAGGCGCAAGGCGGCCTGCAGCTTGCCCACCACCGCCCGGTAGAACTGCTGGAAATCAGGGTGTCCATCATAGACGGCAGGCCGGGCCATGGCGTTGAGCACGGCCGGATAGGCCGTCACCGGCCCGGTCGTCAGCATGAAAGGCGGTGGTGCAAGCATGGAACAGTCCGCGCGGAAAACGATTTGATCGGATGCTAGCTTCGCAGCGCCGTGCCGACAACGCATGAATTACAGCGAGTTAACGCGCCTCAAAAGGAAATACATGTTAGTTGCGTTAAAAGTAGGACTGTCTCCGGCGTGACCGTTCTGCGACGCTCATCATCCGGTTGTCTTGTGTTCGACACGATCCCGTTGTTTATGGTTTTACCTGGACACGGTGTGGCGACATGTTTCGGCAACCGGTTCGAACCCTTACCCAGACGGACATGATGAAGAACAAGCTCGAATATGTTTGGCCGGTCATCGGGCTCGCCGCCGTCGTATTCTCGGTCTATCTCCTGTCCAAGGAGCTCAAGGGCGTCGAAGTCGGCCAGGTCTGGCAGGCCGTGGTCGATCGCGGCCCCCTGATGATCCTGCTGGCGTTCGCCTCCACCACGCTCGCCTATGCCGCCCTGGCCTGGTACGACCGCATCGCCTTGATGCATGTCGGCAAGAAGCTGTCCTGGCCCGTGGTCTCGGTCGTCTCCTTCGTGGCCTATGCGCTCGGCCACAATATCGGCGTCTCCGTGCTCTCCTCCGGCCTGGTGCGTTACCGGGCCTATTCCAGGATGGGGCTGAATGCAGCCGAGGTCGCCGTCGTCACGGCCTTCTGCGCCTTCACCTTCGCCTATGGCGCCGTGTTCCTCGGCGGCATCGTGCTGGTGGGTGAGCCGGAGCTGCTCTCGCGCCTGTTCCATTTCCCGCCCAGCGCCGCCTTCATGCTGGGCCTGGCCATGCTCGCCTTCGTGCTGCTCTACCAGGCCGGTGCGATCCTGCATCTCAAGCCCCTGCGCATCCGTTCGCTGCAGATTGCCTATCCCAAGCCGACCATCGCCTTCCGGCAGCTCTTCGCCGCTCCGATCGAAATCGTCGGCGCCGCCGGCATCATCTATTTCGCCCTGCCCGACGCCCTCAACCCGGGTTTCTTCGTGGTGCTGGGCATGTTCCTGGCGTCCTTCTGCGCCGGCCTGATTTCCAACGCCCCAGGTGGCGTCGGCGTGTTCGAAGCTGTCTTCCTGCTGATCATGCTGCCGGCCGGCGCCAATCCGAGCGATCCTGCGGTGATTCAGTCCAAGGCCGAGATCATCGCGGCTCTCCTGATGTTCCGCCTGCTCTATCTGCTCATCCCGCTGGCGATTTCCTGCGTCATCGTGCTCTACACCGAGCGCCAGTCCCTTGGAGGCCTGCTCGGCTCCGTCGTCGGTGGCAAGCCAGTCGAAGGCAAGGACGCCCAGCCGGCGATCAAGCTCGAAACCGTGCGCCAGGACCCGCCGCAGCATTCGTAAGCCCGGCCGGCCCCGATCTTCAGCTCAGCACGAAATCGACGGGCGTGGGTGCCTTGGGCAGGTCGGTCTCGCCGAGATTCTCCAGAATATTGATCTCGATGGTCCGGCAGATCGCCATGACAGGCAAGCTGTTCGGAGTCGCACCAAAGGGCGCCACCAATTCGTCGCCGAGCACGTCGAGACCGAAGAAGGTATAGGTTACGATGGCCGCGATCACCGGCGTCCACAGGCCCATGCTGTCGGCAAGCCCGAAGGGCAGCAGGAAGCAGAACAGATAGACCGTGCGGTGCAGCAGCAGCGAATAAGCAAAGGGCAATGGGGTCTGCTTGATGCGCTCGGCGGCGGTGAGATCGGCCGAAAGCCCCGAGATTCTTTCCTCGAGAATCTGCGCCATCTGCGCCGAGATCCGTGCCTTGTCGAGGGCTTCGGCGACCAGGCGGCTCATCTGCAGCAGCAGGCGATTCGGCCCGTGCCGGCTTGCGGTGACGGCAGCGCGATCGGCCGCATCGAGATGGCGTAGCGCTGCCTCGTCCGGCTCCTCGTCTCGCAGATGGCAGCGGACCAGATCGCAAAAGGCGATGCCAAGAAGCGCCAGCCGCCGCGCTACCTCCGGCTCGGCGGCAAGATAGGCAAGGGCCTGACGCGACAATCCCCTGGCATCGATCACCAGAGCCCCCAGGATCTTGCGCGCCTCCCACCAGCGGTCATAGCTCGCCGTATTCCGAAAGGCCGAGAAGATCGACAGCGCCACGCCGATCAGGGAGAAGGGCAAGGCGGCGATCGGCGGCACATGGATGAAGCCGCGTGTCTCCAGCAGCGTCACCGCAACCGAGATCAGTACCACCACCAGCATTTGCGGCCAGATCTGCGGTACGATGGAGCCGCGCATGATGAAAAAGAGCTCCCATGCCTGCGGGTTTTTGCGAACAATCATAAAAGCGGGATCCGGTTGGGGCTTGGGGTGGCATGTGGCACGCAGGCCCGCTTGTGCCACACCGCGAAGGCGGCGTGAATTTTCTCGCGGCCCTATCTGGATGCCGTATTGTCGCGCTCGGGTGGCTGGGCTTGCGACCGCCCCGGCCGGCACTTCGAAACAGGGAGAAACGATGCCGCAGCATCTGGGTGCAATCACACTGGTCGTCCGCGACTATGACGAGGCCAAAGACTGGTATGTCGGCAAGCTAGGTTTCGACGTGGTGGAGGACAGCGACCTCGGCGATGGCAAGCGCTGGCTGCTGGTTGCGCCACCCGGCACCGGCCCAACCCGCCTGCTTCTCGCCAAGGCCGCTTCCCCCGCCCAGGCGGCGGCAATCGGCAATCAGACGGGCGGGCGCGTCTTCCTGTTCCTCAACACAGACGATTTCTGGCGCGACCATCGCCTCTATCTTGCGCGCGGCGTGCAATTTCACGAGGAGCCGCGGGTAGAGGCCTATGGCACGGTGGCGGTGTTCGAGGACCTGTACGGCAATCTCTGGGACCTGCTGCAGTTGACCCGGCCGAGCCCGCAGATATGACCGGCCACTTTCATGTCGGCCTCTGCTCCAATTGCCGCCAGGGCCGGCTCCTCCTCTATCGAAGTGTCAAAACAGGCATTGTCTATGGCCATTGCGAGGAATGCGAATGGGGCTATCTGTCGCCGGACAGGCTGGCAGCCGGGGACGGCTTTCTTACGCTGCTGGACGGCGACGACGCCGAGCCGGCCCGTGAAGAAGACATCCGCCGCAGCGCCTGGGCCAATGGCGGGATTTTCACGGTACCCGAGTAGAATTGCCGCTTCCCCACCCTGCCGCGGCGGGCGCAACCTGCTCGATGACGGCCTCTCCTCCCGCGATGCCCGGTGTCCGATCGCACGCCCCTCCCACATCGCCTTCGATAAGATGCGAATGCGGTTGACGCCAACCGTCAGATCATTTAAGTTAGCGTTCGTTCACTAACTTAAATGATCTCGAGCAAGCCAGCAGGACAGGACCATGACCTCTCCTACGCCGTCACAGACCAAGGCTTTCTCCAACGGATTGCTGGCCTATGCGCTGGCGAGCGGCACGCTCGCCTTGCTCTACTGGGGTGTCTATCTCTATATCGACAGCCTGCCCTGCCGCGAGCTCCTGTGCAATTTCGAGTGGATCCTGCTCCTCTTCGGCCCGATCGTGGCGGTGTTTCTGGTGGGGCCACTGGCCAATTTCGGGCTTCTCCTTTGGGAACGCCGGCGTTCGTCGACTGTCTGGCCATTGCCGCGTCTCGCCTTCAGCGCGATCGGCGCCGGCTTTTCGGCCCTGGTTGCGGCGACCTTCGTCATCCAGCTGGCACGGCGCGGCATGGCCATGATCGATCTGTCGCCCCAGAGCCTGATCTTCGCCGTGATCTTCCTGACCGCAACCTGGATCAATCTGCGCTGCGCCGAGGCCATCCTGCGCAAGGGCAACATCTGTCCTCAGCGCCGCGGACGGCCAACCTCGTCCGGCCATTGGAAGGACGCAATCGGCTGAGATTGATGCATCCGGGTCCGGGCCGGTGGGTTGCGCGGGCCGGTGGGGGACTCATCGATGCGAAATGCCGTCCGAATCGCTCTGACTGCCGCAATCATCGGGAGCGCAGCGGCCCCTCCCGGCCTGGCCCGCGCCGAAGTGAACGCGGCGAACAGCCCTGCCTCGACGACCCACCCTTTCAGGGCCGCCACCGTCGCGCGTTTCGACACGCCCTGGGCAATCGCCTTCCTGCCCGACGGGCGCATGCTGGTCACCGAAAAGGGCGGGCAGCTGTTCCTGGTGACCCCGGCCGGTGCCAAGTCTGCAGTTAGCGGCGTTCCGCGCGTGCAGGCCGGCGGCCAGAACGGCCTGCTCGACATTGCAGCCTCGCCGGGTTTTGCCGGGGACGGGCTGGTCTATTTCAGCTATGTCGAACCAAGCTTCGGCGGCGGAACACTCGCCCTGGCACGAGCCAGGCTGAAAGAGGCGGGCGGCAAAGCAGGTCTCGGCGATGTTGCCGTGATCTGGCGCGCGTCGCCAAAGGGTGGCGGCGGCCAGCCGGGCGGTATCATCGCCTTCGCCCCCGATGGGCGCCACCTCTTCCTCAGCTCCGGCGATCGCATGGAGCCGGAGACCGCCCAGAACACTGACACCAACCGCGGCAAGATCCTCAGGCTCAATCTCGACGGTACGGCGCCCGCCGACAATCCGATGGCGGCCAAGGGCGGCGTGCAGGCCGAGATCTGGAGCCTGGGCCATCGCAATCCCTATGGCCTGGCTTTCGCCCCCGACGGCGGTTTGTGGGAAAACGAGATGGGCCCGCGCGGCGGCGACGAACTCAATCTGATCCGCCGGGGCGCGAATTATGGCTGGCCCATCGTCTCCAACGGCGACAATTACAGCGGTGTGCCGATCCCTCGTCACCGGACCCGCCCGGAATTCGAAGCCCCGGTGATCTACTGGACCCCGATCATCGCCCCTGCCGGCCTGGCCTTCTATTCGGGCAAGCTGTTTCCGCAATGGCGAGGCTCGGCCTTCATCGGCGCTCTCGGAGGGGAAGCCCTGGTGCGCATCGCCTTCGATAGCAAGGACGGTGCGCGCCAGGCCGATCGCTGGGAGATGGGCGCCCGCATCCGCGACGTCGCCGTCGATGGCGACGGGGCAATCTGGCTGATCGAGGACGCCTCGGACGGGCGCCTGCTGCGCCTGACGCCGGCGAAATAGCGAATGCTCAGGCGCTGAAGTCCGCCAGCGGTATGTGGGCCGCGGCCTGGCGCGGCAGGCATCCGCTCAGGCGCGGATCGGCGCAGACTTCCACTTCGAAGGCGAACGGCTCGAAGCCGGAGCGGCGGTAGAAGGCAAGCGCGCCAGGGTGGTCGAACGTGCAGGTATGCACCCATAGCCGCTCGATCGGCCTGGCCCAGGCCTTGGCCAGGGCCTGGTCCATCAGGAAGCGGCCGGCGCCTTGCCCGATCGCCTCCGCCACCAGACCGAAAAAGGCGAGCTCGCATTGCCCCTGCTGGCGAAAATCGAGCTCCAGCAGGCCAAGCCGCCGCTTGCCTGCCATGAGGACATGGACCTCGACATCGGGATGCTCCAGAATCGCCGCGAGTTCGGCGTCCGGCATGATCAGCCGCGAAAACCACAGCCAGTCCTCGCCGACGGCTCGATAGAGGGCGCGGTAGTCGCTCAAATCGGGTTTCTCGATCCGCTCCAGCGTCAGTGGCCGTTCGAGCGGCTTTGCCGGCTTCGGCTTGGGCCTTTGCAGCATTTCGAGACAGGTGACCACATTGGCGAGCATGCCGGGCGGCACGTTGGAATAGCCAGCGGAAAGAACGGGAGCGGAGGAGGTCATGGAACCGAACGATGCAGAAGGATTTTATGATCTGAATGAACCACTTCAAATCACAAAGACGCACCGAAGCAAAGAGTGCCACCTTGCCTCACCCGATCTCCCGGCCTCAATCCTTCTCCACCGTGTTGATCTCGGACTGCGAGCCGTCGCGCCAGGTGACCTGCACACTGATCGACTTGGTACTGCCCGGTAACTTCAGATAGGTCTTGGCATTGTTGGGGATCGAATAGGGATCCTTCATGTTGCAGACAGGCAGGTCGAAGCGGGTCAACGGCGGTGCGCCGTTGAGGCCATAGCGCACCTCGGTGACGGCACAGCGATAGCTCACCAGCGTGGTGAAATAGACCAGCACGCCGTTGAAATCGCGAAACTCCACCCAGCTGCCCTGGATCGAGGTGAGATTGCGGCGCTGGTCCTCGTAAAGGGCGATGTCCGGGTCGAAGCGAATCGAGAAGGGGCCGACATCGGCGCCATCGATGCTGCGATAGCGTACCTGGATGATGCCCGCCTGGGCGCGGGGCGACATCGAGAAGGACGGATTGGGCATGCGCCCGCCGGTGCGCTGGTCGAGGACGTCGAGCAGGCCGGTTTCCTTGAACTCGCCGGCCTCGCCGACCCGGTACGACAGGGCCGTCGCCGGTTCGGGCAGGGACAATGTCACCGTCCAGCCGGCATTGGAGCGCGAGAAGCTGGCGATCGGAGCACGGCCGATGGGCTGCGTAAGCTGGCCGGGCTTGGTATCCGGCCGGACCAGAGCGAGCTGCTGGCCGGTCGCCGCACCGCCCTGCTGGAGATTCAAGGCCTTGGCCGGATCCATCGTGGGCGGATTGGCCGGATTCTGAAGGGCGATACGGGAGTCCTTGCCACCGATCGTGACCCCCGGCCCGAGCTTCACGCCGGGCCCGATCGAGACACCCTTGCCGGCCTCGGTCCGTCCGACGGTGTTGATCTCGGTGCGGATGTTCGGACCGGTATTGCCCGGCGGGCTCGCCAAGGCGACCTGCTGCCTCGCCTGAGGGGTGGTGTCCACCGCATCCGACAGCACGACGTCGCCGATGACTTGGTCGTAATAGGCCGGCGTCTGGTCGTGACCGACACTCGCGGCCAAGGCACGCACGTCGACCTGCGTTTTCTTGGCGATCTCGACCAGGGTCTGGCCGGGCTTCGACAATTCGCCGAGGAAGCTGCGGGTGAACACGGAATTGGGATTGCCGTCCTGATCGGAGAGCCGGTCGAGCGCTTCCTGCTTCGCGCCCGCCGACATCAGGACGAAAACGCCCTCGGGCGCGTCGACGCGGGCCAGGCCGCGGGTCGCCGCCACCGAGCGCGACCTGTCATTGGCGAAGGGATTGTTGCGGCAGGCATCCAGCACCAGCACGGCAACGCCGGCTCCCTTGTCCCGGATCCCGTCGATGACGCGCTCCACCGAAAAGGATGCATCGCGGATGAGGTCCTGCTGATTGGTCTGGACCGAAGGCACGTCGGTGGGCAGCAGGTAGTTGGTACCGCCGATCTCGAAGCCATGGCCGGCATAGTAGAACAGCGCCCGGTCACCAGGCTGGATATCGGCGTTGAAAGCCACCAGGGCCCGGCTCATGCCGCGCTGATCGGCATTCTCGACCCGCCTCACCACATAGCCGAGCTTTTCGAGCTGGTCGGCAATGGCGCGGGCGTCGGAGACCGCCTTCTGGAGAGAGGTGACATTGGCATAGGAATCATTGCCGATGACCAGCGCGAGATTGCGCGCCAGGGCAGCTTCGGCTGCGCACAGGCCGAGCGCCAGCGATAGAACCAGACCGGTGAAGAAGCGTGCCGCACGCCGCATGATACCCTCGAAACCGGCAAGAACAGTCAGGCGTCGCCGGCTGCGCCTTTATAGTCCGCTTGTATAGTTCGCCCGGCGGCAGAAGGCACGACTTTTGCTGTCCGGACCGTGCCTTTGCGCACTCCGATCGCCTTGCACGATCCCGCTCACGTCGGGCACGAGCGCCTGGCCGTAGCGTTCTTCTTGCCATCAGCGACCCGTCGACTTCCCTTAAGTGATACGGCTTACGAGCGAGCGAGGGAACGTCGTCCCTTCTACTAAAGATTGATTTGTACGCCCCCGAAAGACTCCTCCACTCGCCTCGCCCATAAAGTAAAAATCTGCGATAAATCAATAAATCATAACTCAACTACTGATACGTCCTGCTCAATCCAGAGGAAACATGGCATGCTGACGAAGCCATCTATTGTTCAGCATTCGGATCAATGGTCGACGGTGGAACCGTTCGAGGAATGTCGCCGCCTGCTTCACAAGGCCGCTTTCTCGATGCAGCACCCTCTGGCCAGCCACCCCCTGTTTTCGATCGATGCGCTGGCGAGCGTGGCGGAGGAAGCGGCCAAGCGCCCGGGCGACCTCTATTGGGATGCCGGGGATCTCTCGATCACCGACAAATGGGGCTCCGTCCCCAAACCGGACATGACGGTGCGCCAAGTCATCGACCGCATCGAGACGGCCGGTGCCTGGATGGTTTTGAAGCACATCGAAATCGATCCGCGCTACAAGAAGCTGCTGGACGAGTTCGACGACTTCATTCGCCAGATTGCCGGCCCCGAAGGCTCCAAGCAGCTCAGCAATACCGAAATGCTGATCTTCATCACCTCACCCCGCCGCAAGACGCCCTATCACTTCGATGCCGAGGTCAACGTCCTCACCCAGATTCACGGCACCAAGGATATCTGGGTCTGCGATCCGATGGATCGCAGCATCACCACCGAGGATGAACTCGAGCGCTATTACGCGGTGACGACCACGGCGGGTACCTTCAAGCCGGAAGCCGAGCGGAAGGCCCGCAAGATCACGCTTGAGCCCGGCGACGCAGTGCATATTCCGACGCATGGCGCGCATTGGCTGCAGAACCACGACAATATTTCGATCAGCCTGTCGCTCAATCTCGAATTTCCGAACTGGAAGTACAAGGACGTCTACCGGGCCAACTATTATCTGCGCCGCATGGGCCTGAAACCCCGGTCGCCCGGCCAGTCAGCCATCGTCGACCGCTCGAAGGCGGCCACGATCGGCTGCGTCCGCCAGGTCAAGAAGCTGGTGGGCCGCTGAGGCAAGGCCGGCCTGGACGCCAGGCCCGCCTGACGATGGCCCGCCTGACGATGGCCGGCCTGGGGATCAGCGCGGCACGGAGGCGCCACGCCGGCCGATCCGATATACCGTCGCCGGTGGTATGTTGGCGAAGGCCCGGCCGATCCGGACCGCTCGCAAGCCGAGCTCCTCGAGCATCGGTCCCGGCACGGGACAGCGCGCGCCATAAGTAAATTGATAAAAGGCACCGCCCGGACGGAGGGTCTCGAAGGCGCCGGCCAATATGGCCCGAACCTTGTCCCGGGGCAGATTGAGGAGCGGCAGTCCGCTGATCACCGCCCCTGCCATCGGCCCGTCGAAGAGGCCGAGTGCCCCCAGGCCGGCGGCATCCTCGTGAAGCACGCGCGCCAGGGGAAAGCGCCCACGCAACAATTCGACGAATTCGGTGCCACGCTCCAGCAGCGTGAGCTCGTCCTCCCGTATGCCACGTGCCAGCAGGGCCCGGGTGAAGACACCCGTTCCCGGCCCCAACTCGACGACGGGTCCCGAGGACGGCGTGATCTCACGGGTGATCAACTCGGCGAGGGCCGGACCCGAGGGCGCGATGGCGCCCACGCTGAGAGGATCTGAATTCAAGGCCCGCAAGAAGGGCAATACGTCGCGCATGGTCATGCCATCGTCCGCTCGCAATCGAGACCGCATGGAGAAGCGCGGCCGAGACCCGCTCCATGCATCCGCCGAAACGGATGCAGCCTCGATCGCGCCTGCACCGTCGGACCTGCCGCCACCACGTTGAGAGGCGGAACGCGACTCAATCTTCGCCGCAGGCACGACCATTGTGCCGGGCTGCATTGAGCCAGCATTGCAACCCTTCGGCGGCTGTTAAAAAAGCGGCATACCGGCCCCGGTGCGGGACCGATCTTGTCTCCTGCCGCTACAGCGCTCTCACGCGATCGCCGAGGATCTTACGGGCCGCCTCATATTTGGCGCGCGCCTCCTTGATCGCCCCATCGAGCTTGTCGAGCGCCTTTTCCTGCTCCAGCATCTTCTGGGAATAGAGCCGGGCGAGATCGGAACCCTGCGGCGCCGACTTCAGATTCTCGCGGATACGTTCCTGATCCTGGGTGATGCCGTCGCGCTGTTCCTCGAGGCGGCTCGTCGCTGCCTGCGCCTCGTCGCTCGCCTTGGCCGCCTCGGCAACCGTGGCAAGCCGGGCCTTGGTCTCGGCATCGAGATCGGGGGCGGCCATCAATGCCTGGATGCGTTCGCCGGTGACATCGGCGACGGCCATCGCCTCGACCACGGGCCGCTCCAGCGTGACCTTGTATTGCTTGGACTTGCCCGCCTCGACATCGAAGCGGATACGATAGACCTGCCCGGCGATTGTCGCCTCCTCGGCCTTGGGTTCCACCAAAGTCCAGTCGGCAACGCGCGGCTGCTCGACCACCATATGGCGCAGCTCGCCGGCGCCGTTCTTGACCCGATAGGTCGTGGTCTGGCGCAGACGGCTTTCGACCTGGAGCGTACCGTCGACCACCTTGATCTTGGTAATCGCCTTGGCCGAGCTCGATTCTGAGTCAACCAGCACCTTCTGGTCGGCGCCGAAACCGATCAGGCGGAAATCGCCTGTCGGCAGCAGCGGGAACTGGGCTTCGCCCGAGAAGAGCGGTCCAGCCTCGGTGCCTTCATAGATGGTGGCCGAGCCTGCCGGCAGCGAGGTGGCGCCGTCATTCTTCAAGGTCAGCGCCTGCCAGGGATTGCGACTGCCGCCCTGATACCAGGCCACGGCCTGCGAGGGCATTTTGAGATCGACGAAGGGAATGGTGAGGCTCTCGCCCGAGCCGACGCTAACCAGCTTCGACAGGGTGAAGCTGGCGCCGGCGGCGTTCTCCTCGGCGGCACTGCCGGCCTCCTGCGGCTCGGCCATACCGAAATTCTGCGCTCCGGCTCTCGCGTCATAAAAAACTTGGTTCTTGCGGAGCCGCGCCGACGGCGCGATCGGGGCAGGGGCGGCCGCTGGGGCCGGCGCCGCCAAATCGTACATGGGCTCGGCCCTGGCCTCGCCAGCAGCGGCACCGGCCACGCCCTGTTGCCCGGCATCGGTGCGCGGCAAGGCCGTGCGGCTTACCGGCGGCGCAATGGTCTGGCGCTGGACGTAATAGGGATCGTAGAGCGCCTGGCGGAAGGTCACCGGCGAGGCCGAGGACAAGGTCACCTCGACGTCCTTCCAGGGATTGCCCGTCATGTTTTCCAGGACGACCCAGCCCTGCAGGCGCGCCTTGTCCTCGTCGGCCTTGGGCAAGGTCAGGCGGTAGGCCGCCTTCCAGACCGGCGCTTCCGCCACATAGCCGATGCGCACGGTGCGCTTGCCGCCCTCGGCAAGCTGGATGGAAATGTCGCGGCCGGAACGGTCCTGCGCCGTGCGCAGGGCCTTGAGCGCCGTCTCTACCTGCTCGCCGAGCCTGGCGTCCTTGAATTCCAGCCCTTCGGCCTCTTCCAGGATGAACTGCTCGATCGCGGCGCCGGAGAAGACGGAGACGCGGGTCCGCGTCATGGTGCCGCCGTCCTTGCTCGTCACCGTCTCCGTCTGCACGCTGGCGATCCGTCCTTCGAGCTTGCGCGGGCCGGAGAGCCTGATCTCGGCCCCCTTCAGCGCCGCGATCAGGGCAGGCATGCTGTCGAGATCGGATTTCGCGAATGGCAGGGAGGCAAAGGTCTCGTCCGCACCGGCCTTGCCCGGCAGCGTGGCGGAGCCGGTACCGGCCGGGTCGAGAATCAGCACGCTCTTGAGGATGTCGTCGACCTGGTCGAGCCGGGCGCGCAGGGTGAGCGTCTCCTTGCCCGTGACCTCGGCAGTATATTCGAAATAGCCGACGCCCCCGGTGCCGAGCACGGCACGCTTGAGGACGAGTTCGGCGGCTTCAGCGGTACCGGTGAGCATGGTGGTGGCCATCAGGACGAGAAGTGTGGGGGAACGCATGAAAACCTCGGGAGCTCGGCGACAGGTCTCGGTGCTGTCTGTATCGGCTTTGTGGCTCATTCGAGGTGTATCGGCGGTTACAGGTAAGCGCAACCGATGGACGCGTCATGACAAGGTTAACGCCTGCTCCGAGTGGCGCGTTCCGGGTGCACGGGGGCATCCTGCCCGTTCTTGGAAACAGTCATTGGTTGGGCAGAAAGAACGGGCAGGATGCCCGTGCACCCGGAAGGCCCTCTCCTCGCGAATCCTGCCGCGACGCGATTGACATCGCCTGCGCCGCCCTCTAATCAACGATTGTTATATTATAACATTTCAGACCGAAGGCGAGCGAAGCGCTCGCCTCTTCAATGCCACGGAGCCCATGATGCGTTCGACGATATTTGCCGCCCTCCTTCTGGCAGCTACAGCGGTCATGCCTCATTCCGCCAGCGCCGCCGACAAGATCAAGGTGATCGCCGCGGAGAATTTCTATGGCGACCTCGCCAGCCAGATCGGGGGCGAGCATGTCGAGGTCACCTCCATTCTTTCCAATCCAGAGGATGACCCGCATCTGTTCGAATCGAGCCCGTCCACGGCGCGCGCGCTCTCGACCGCCGCGATCGTGGTCTATAATGGCGCCGACTATGATCCGTGGATGGACAAGCTGCTTTCCGCTTCCGCCCAGCCCGATCGCAAGGCGATCGTCGCCGCCGAGCTCACCGGGCACAAAGCGGGCGACAATCCCCATCTGTGGTATGATTTGAAGACGTTTCCGGCCGTGGCCACGGCGCTGGCCGCCGAGCTCGAAAAGCGCGATACTGCCCATGCCGCCGACTACAAGGCCAATCTCGCCAAGTTCGAAGCGTCTTTCTCCGAGTTGACGAAACAGGTCGATGCGATCAAGACCAAGTACAAGGACGTCAAGGTGACTGCCACGGAGCCGGTTTTCGGCTATATGGCGGATGCCCTCGGCCTCAAGATGCTCAACCAGGATTTCCAGACCGCGATCATGAATGACAGCGAGCCGAGCCCCAGCCAGGTCGCCGCCTTCGAGAACAGTCTCAAGGACGGCTCGGCCAAGATCCTGTTCTACAACAATCAGGTCACCGACGAGACCACGAAGCGGCTCCTGCAGATCGCCAGGGATCACAAGGTCGCGGTGGTAGGCGTCACCGAAACCATGCCGGCCGGCACCGCGATCCAGGCCTGGTTCGACGGACAGCTCGGCCAGGTGGATCTGGCCTTATCCGGTTTGACGCAGTGAGTGCTGTCGGTTTCGAGAAAGTCAGCCTGACCCTCGGGAGGCGCCGGATCCTGTCCAGCGTCTCCTTTTCCATTGCCGAAGGTCGCTTTGTCGGCCTGCTCGGTCCCAACGGCGCCGGCAAGACCACACTGATGCGCGCCGTGCTCGGCCTAGTTACGCCGCAGGCCGGGCGGATCAGCGTGCTCGGCGAAGCGCCGCGGCGCGGCAACCCCAAGATCGGCTACATGCCGCAGATGCGGCGTAGCGCAGCGCTATCAGGCCTCAGCGGCTACGAACTCGTGCTCGGCGCCATCGAAGGCACGCGCTGGGGCTGGCCCTTCGCGTCCGCGGCCGACAAGGAAGCGGCCTGGGCCGCGATCGAGCGCGTCGGCGCTGCCGATCTTGCCCACCGGCCGATTTCCCAGCTTTCAGGCGGCGAGCGCCAGCGCCTGCTGATCGCACAGGCTTTGATCGGCAACCCCAGGCTCCTCTTGATGGACGAGCCGCTCGCCAGCCTCGACCCGGCCCATCAGCGCGGCATCGTCGAACTGATCAAGGAGGTCGCCTCGGAACGCGGCATCGCCGTGCTGTTCTGCGCCCACGAGATCAACCCGCTGCTCAACGCCGTCGACCAGGTGCTCTATCTCGGCCATGGCCGCGCCGCGATCGGCACTGTCGACGAGGTCGTCAACCGCCATGTCCTGTCCGATCTCTACCGCACGCCCATTCATGTCGCCCGCGTCAATGGCCGCATCTTCGTGATGGCCGAGGAAGGCGAGCTGGAAAGCCATGTGCATGATGCGTAAGGCCTGGGAGCGCGGACGTCCTCGTCCGCTCTTGGAAACGCGGTTCGCGCGGATAGGAAGAGGCGGACGAGGACGTCCGCGCTCCCAGGATTGTCCAGGAAAGTCCCGCAATGTTCGAGTATGAGTTCATGCGCAACGCCTTCATGGCCTGCACGATCGTGGGGATCGTCGCCGGGGCCGTGGGCTATTTCCTGGTGCTGCGCGGCGAGACCTTCGCCGGCCATGCCCTGGCGCATGTCGGCTTTCCCGGCGCGACCGGCGCCGCGCTGCTCGGCCTCTCGCCCTTTGTAGGCTTCACCATCTTCACCGTTCTGGCCGGCGTCGGCATCGGCCTGCTGGGCGAGCGCGCCCATCGCGACGTCGCCATCGGCATCGTGCTCACCCTCTCGCTCGGCATCGGCCTGCTCTTTCTCTATTTCTACAAGGCCTATGCCGGGGCGGTGACCAATCTCCTGTTCGGCAATGTGCTCGGCGTCAGCCTCGGCACGGTCTTCGTGCTGGCGGGCCTCGGCCTCCTCTGCCTGATCGGTCTTGCGGTCATCGGGCGGCCCCTCCTGTTCGCCAGCCTGCAGCCGGAACTCGCCGAGGCCAAGGGCGTGTCGACATCCCTGATTTCCGCCCTCTTCATGGTGGTCGTCGCCCTGGCCACGGCCGAGGCGATGCAGATCGTCGGCGTGCTCCTGGTCTTCGCGCTGATGGTCGCCCCCGCGGCGGCGGCATTGCGGATCAGCCACCGCGTCCATCAGGGGCTGATCATCTCCATCGTCCTGGCGGTGGCCATCGCCTGGATCGGCCTGATCCTGGCCTTCTATACCGATTGGCCGACCAGCTTCTGGATTACGGCCCTGGGAGCGCTCGCCTATGTCGCTGCGGGCCTGATGGCGCGCAAGCGCGGGCACTGACCGCAAGTCACATACCCTCGCGGGATGTCGCCGTCTTCTCCATCACCTCGGCGAGAACATCGAAAATGCGCTTGTCGGCCGATTGCGCCACATTGAAGCGCAGGAAGCGGGCGGCGTTGCGCGAGACGCTGAAGACGTTGCCCGGCGCCATCACCACGTCCCGCTCCAGGGCCTTGCGGGCGATCGCCGCCGAATCCAGTCCCTCCGGAAGCTCCGCCCACAGGAACATGCCGGCCTGCGGCTCCAGCCACAGGCGCAGGCCACAGGCCTCCAGCTTTTCCGTCGTCGCGGCCATCGCTCTGGCCAGGCGCGGGCGCAGGCCGTCGAGATGGCGCCGATAGCTGCCATCGGTGAGCAGGCGCAGCGTGGTCTGGGCCGCGACATCGCTGCAGCCGATGCCGGTGGCGAGCGCCAGATCCGTCAGTCCTTCGATCCAGTCGGCGCGCGCCACGATATAGCCGCAGCGCAAGGCCGCCGTCAGCGTCTTGGAAAAACTGCCGAGATGAATGACACGCTCGAAACCATCGAGCGCCGCCAGGCTCGGCGAGGGTCGTGCTTCGAAATCGGCGAAGATGTTGTCCTCGACCAAGATGAAATCATGCTGCTCGGCCAGTTTTAAGAGGCGATGGGCGGTGCCCACGCTCACCGTCGCCCCGGTGGGGTTATGGAGGACGGCATTGGTCAGATAGAGCTTGGGACGATGCTCGGCGCACAGGTTGGCGAAACGCTCGAGGTCCGGCCCCTGGCGCGTATAGGGCACGCCGATAATGCGGGCCCGCTGCGCCTGCAGCAGGGACTGGAAGTTGAAATAGCAGGGATCGTCCACCAGCACGACGTCGCCCGGCTGGATCAGGAAGCGGCAGACCAGGTCGATGGCGCGCGAGCCTGAATCGGTCAGCAGAATAGCGGCCGGCTCCACTTCCAGGCCCCGCTCCGTGAAGCGGCGGGCCAGGTGCTCGCGCAGGGACCGCAGCCCCTGGGGTACGCTGTAGGTCGAGATATTGGTGGTCTCGTCGCGCGCCACCGCGCGAAGCCCGCGCCGGACCATGTCCTCGGGCAGCCAGGAATCGGGCAGCCAGCCGCAGCCGGGGTGCAGCGCACTCGTCTGCTGGGTCAGCGACTGCCGATAGATCCAGAGCGGATCGATGGCGCGATCAAGGCTCGGACCGCTCTCCGCCAAGGCGAAGGGACGGATACGGCCGGCCGCAAAGAAGCCCGAGCCGGGCCGCGCCGTCACGGCGCCCTGCGCGACCAGCCGTTCATAGGCCTCCACGACGGTCGATTTCGATACGCCCTGCCGTTCGGCCAGCCGGCGGATGGAGGGCAGGCGCGCACCGGGCGCCGTCGCGATCAGGCGGCGGATCTCCGCCATCGTCGCCTCGATCAGCGTGGAACCGCCAACTTGATCCAGCATCCGTACCTCTCCATGAGCCAGTACAGTTCAGATAGATTGTACCGGTCTGTCCCTGTCGATGCCAGCGCAATTCTGGGACAACAAGCTCGATTATTCG
This sequence comes from Labrys sedimenti, assembly GCF_034424805.1. Taxonomy (NCBI): domain Bacteria; kingdom Pseudomonadati; phylum Pseudomonadota; class Alphaproteobacteria; order Hyphomicrobiales; family Xanthobacteraceae; genus Labrys; species Labrys sedimenti. Next base: position 83,328 of record NZ_JAXOUF010000017.1, on the reverse strand, counting down.
AAGGTTTCCCCATGACGACTGCCATCAGGATCAGACAATTCGTACCGGCCGACCGGGATGGCGTGCTCGACGTCATCCTCCCCATTCAGCGCGAGGAATTCGGCATCGAGATCACGGCAGGCGACCAGCCGGACCTGAACGCGATCGGTGATTTCTATCAGAGCGGCCGGGGTGGATTCTGGGTAGCGGAACATGACGGCGCCATCGTCGGTACGATCGGACTGAAGGATATTGCCCCCGGCCGCACCGCGAAAGCGCAGGCCGCTTTGCGCAAGATGTTCGTGGCCGCCCCTTATCGCGGCCGGCCTTACGGCGTGGCTTCGCGCCTGCTCGGCCATCTCTTGGCCGAAGCCCGCGAACGCGGCGTCGAGGAAATTTTCTTGGGAACCACGGCCAAATTCCTGGCCGCCCACCGATTCTACGAGAAGAACGGCTTTGCCGAGATCGCCCGGCCCGATCTGCCCGCCAGCTTCCCAGTCATGGCGGTCGACACGAAATTCTATGTCCGCGGCATTGCCGGCTGACGAAACGAGATACGAAAGATACAAGAATGGACGACAAGTCGGCAGGCTGGCTCAACGGTTTCCTGGGTGTGGCGATCTTCTCCGGATCGCTGCCGGCCACCCGCGTCGCGGTGCATGACCTGACGCCGCTCTTCCTGACCACGGCGCGCGCCGCCATCGCCGGCCTGCTCGGCATCGTCCTCCTGGTCATCCTCAGGCAGAGATGGCCGCGCGCTTCGCAGCTGGGCTCCCTGGGCCTGGTTGCCATCGGTTGCGTGGTCGGCTTCCCCCTGCTGACGGCGCTTGCCCTGCAGAGCATCACCTCCTCGCGCGCCACCGTCTTCATCGGGCTCCTGCCGCTCGCGACCGCCATTTTCGGAGTGCTCAGGGGCGGCGAGCGTCCGCGCCTTGGCTTCTGGGTGTTCTCGATCGCCGGGGCCGCCATGGTGGCCGCCTATGCCCTGAGCCAGGGTGCCGCCGGCAATGCCTGGGGCGACGGGCTGATGGTGGCCTCCATCCTGGTGTGCGGCCTCGGCTACGCCGAAGGCGCCCGGCTGTCGCGCGATCTCGGCGGCTGGCAGGTGATCTCCTATGCCCTCATCCTGTCGCTGCCGGTGATGCTGCCGCTGGCGATCTGGTGGCTGCCCGCCGATCTCGGCGCCATCGGCTGGCCGGCCCTTTCGGCCCTCGTCTATGTCTCGCTGTTCTCCATGCTGATCGGCTTCGTGTTCTGGTATCGCGGCCTTGCCCAAGGCGGCATCGCCGCCGTCGGCCAGCTGCAATTGCTACAGCCTTTCATGTCTCTGGCTCTCGCCGCGCTGCTGCTGCACGAACAGGTCGGCCTGACGGTGTGGGCCGTCGCAGCCGGCGTGGTGATCTGCGTCGCCGGCGCCAAGCGCTATGCCTGATCCGCCTGTCCAGCCAACCGGTTCCCGCCGCTTCCCCTGCGGCGGAGCGCCCCCGGAAAGCGTGATTTCCGCACCTCGGGCCCGCTATCGAGCGGGCCTTCTTTGTTTGCGCGCACCCAGTACCGCCACGGGGTAGCCATGGCATCGAAAGTAACCACGGTACTCATGGGATCTACACCAGCGAGGCGACGGCCTCGGCGAAAGCCTCCGGTGCCTCCTGTGGGAGGTTGTGGCCGATGCCGGGGAGAATACGGCGCTCATAACGCGCGGTGAAATGAGGAGCGTCGCGATCTTCGCGGCGGGGCGGATCGACGCCGTCGGCATCGCCCTGCAGCACGACGGCCGGTACATCGATCGCGGGCTGGGCGGCAAGACGTGTCTCGATCGCAGCCAATGCCGGGTCGCCGACGATGCCACCATAGCGGTGGCGGTAGGAATGGATGACGACTTCGACGAAATCCGGATTGTCGAAGGCTGCGGCGCTGGCCTGGAAGGTTTCTTCGTCAAAGGCCCAGCGCGGCGACCAGAGCTTCCAGATGAAGCGGCAGAGCTCCCGGCGTCTTTCCGTCAGGCCCGCCCGGCCGCGCTCCGTATGGAAATAATACTGATACCAGAAGCGCATTTCCTCTTCCGGTTCGGCCGGAATCGTGGCGCGGGCAATGTCTTGAATGTTGTAGCCCGTGCCGCAACTCACCAGTCCCCTCACACGTCGCGGCCAGAGCGCCGCCACGATCGAGGCGGCACGCCCGCCCCAATCATAGCCGCCAAGCACGGCCTCGGGGATGGCGAGAGCATCCATCAGTGCGAGGAGATCGGCGCCGAGCGCCGCCTGTTCGCCGGATCGCGGCGTCTCGGCCGAGCGAAACCGCGTCGGGCCATAGCCGCGCAGATAGGGGATGATGCAGCGCATGCCCTTCGCCGCCACCCGCTCGGCGACGACGTCGAAGGCACGGACGTCATAGGGAAAGCCGTGCAGCAATAGGACCGGCACCCCGTCAGCGGGGCCCTTTTCGATATAGGCGATGTCGAGAACGCCGGCTTCGATGATTTTCATGGCTTGGGCATCCGATGCGGCAGAGGGGAGGTCATCTTGACATAAGACGAGGCAACTGACCGCGTCCTGTCAGCAGCGATGCCGCGCGGTATCGAAAACAGGATGTCCGGACCTTGGCCCGCTTCGACCGTGGATTTTTCTTTTCGGACGATCAGAGCGAGGGCGGAGAGGCGATCATCGCCTGAAACTGCCCTGCCCCTCGGCATTCAGATAGTTGACCGTCATCGCTCCAGGATTTGGCTGCTCCCCCGAGAATTTGACCGAAGACAGGGAGCCTTCGGGGGCGTTCTCGCCGTCGGGACTCAAGGCAAAGACATCGCCGTCCCAGTGGCGGAGCGGGAATTTCATCAGGTGCGGCCCGAGCAGCAGGACCAGATGATCATCCTCGACCCGCACCGTGCCGACCTCGAAATAAGGGCTCACATAGGCGCCGGCATACCTGGCAAGCGGCCTGGCAGGCTTGGGATGGGCAGGCGGCGTCTTGCCCACGAGATCGCCGACCGGCTTGAAAAAGCCCGTCATGTGCTGATGCGCAAGGGTATACCAATCCCTCGTTTCCCCGCCATATTGCACGATGTCCATGAAGCGCGCGGCGATGGCCTCGGCGGCGCCGACCGGCGCGCCATTGGTCAGAATCACGATGCCGACATCGGCTGAAGGCAGGATCTGGAAGGTGGTGCCGGCACCGAGCAGGAAGGCGCCCGAATGACCCATGGAGGTCCGGCCATTGGCATTGACGTTCACGTTGAAGCCATAGCCGTAGAAGCCGGTGCGCGCGTCGAGCGCCTCGGCGCGTCCGCCTACCGCCTGGGGGGTCAACGCAGGCAGGATAACCTGGGGCGCTATCAGCGTTTCGCCGCCATACTTGCCGCCCGCGAGCAGCAATTGCAGCCACTTCGCCAGTTCCGTGACATTGGAGGAAACCCCGCCCGCCGGCGCCTGCTGGTCGGGATCCCGGTCATATCGGGGCTTGAACTCACCCCCCTCGAAAGCATGCAGAACGGCGCGGTTCTGCTGTGCCAGGAAATCCTTGTGAAGATAGCTGGTCGACCGCATGCCCAGAGGCTTGAAAAGCAGCCGATCGGCCAGGACCTCCCAGCGCTCGCCCATGGCGGCGGCGACCGCTTCGGCCCCGATCGTCGTGCCGAAATTGGCGTAATGATAAGATGTCCGGAAGGGGTCGAGCGGCATCAGCCGGAGTCGCTGGATGATGTCCCTGCGCTCAAAGCCGAGATCCTCCAGATCGTCCCCGGCCGCTTCCGGCAGACCCGAACGATGGGCGAAGAAATCCCCGATGGTGGCCTGGTTCGAGACATAGTCGTTCCCAAGCAGGAAGCCGGGCAGATAAGTGCGGACGCGATCGTCCCAACTGATGGCCTTGCCGGCCATGGCGCCCTTGGTCATCGCGATCGCGGCGACCGTGGCGGTAATCGACTTGGAGACCGAGGCGACCTGAAACACCGTGAATTCATCGACCGGCTGGGTCTTGTCGTCCTTGACGCGTTCGCCGTATCCCTTTGCGAACACGGTCTTGCCGCCGTGCACGACCGCCACGGCGATACCGGGGACATCTGACTGAGCCCTGACGTCACGAACGATCTCAGGCAAACTGCTGATCGCCTTCTCGACACCGCCCTTGTAGAGCGGCATGGCATCCTCCGGCGGCGACGGCCCGATTTCCGGCTTGAGCGACTGCGCGACCGCCATGGATGACAGCATCATCGAACCGGCGATGACAGCCGTCATCAGCGAATGCCGCAACCGAGAGCCAACTTTACTCCCCTGGTGACATATAGACATCGCCGAATTCTTCCGATGACATGAGAAAGACGCCGAGCACCCTGCCTCTTTCAGTTTATTTTTGCCAGCGTGAAATAGCGCGCCAAGCTGTATTCGATCAGCACGGCTCGCTGTACGAAATTTACTACGAATTCAACGCGTGAAAGATGGGTGCGACTGCCTTGCCGGACACGCGTTATGTCGCATGATGGGCGATGGCCTGCACCATCTCGTCAATGTCCCGGTCGTGGATTTCGTGCCCGCCGCCTTCGATCCGGTGCAGCCGCGCATTCGGCACGGCCCTGGTGAAGGCCTCTCCATGCGCAATGGGAAACAGCGGATCGGCCGTGCCGTGGATCGCAAGAACCGGCATCGTGAGATCGGAGGCTCGCAACTTCGTGGCCTCCTCCCCGCTCACCAGCGCGAAATGGTTGGTTGCGCTGGCAAATGCCGGCGTCCGGGCCATGTCGCGCGCGATCAGCGCGCTCACGGCCTCGGCATCATGCGGATGCCTGGTGCCGGCGAGCATGGCAGCATCGCGGCGCAGGAAATCGGCGATGGCCCCAAGATCAGACCAGTCAACTGCCTCGCCCGTCGCGGCGTGCTCCCGATAGGCTTCGGTCGAGGGCGGTAGTCCCTTGACCGCGAGCGGCGAGGTGCTGATCAGCGTGAGCGTAAGCACGCGCCGGGAATGGCGCAATGCGGCCTCCTGCGCGACGAAGCCACCCATCGACATGCCGACCAGATGCGCCGTTTCCAGGCCGTAACCGTCGAGAAGCGCCATGGCATCGTCGGCCAGATCACTGGAGGAGTAGCCAGGCTCGCCTTGCGGATAGTGGGTGGCAAGGCCGGTGTCGCGCTGGTCGTACCGGATCACATGGCGTCCGCGAGCGGCCAGTTCCCTGCACAACCTCTCCGGCCACCACAGCATCGAGGCCATCATCCCCATGATCAGCACGATGGGCGGGCTGGGCGGAGCACCGAATGCCTGAGTCTGAAGCTTCGCGCCTTTGACTTCGACGGATTTCTCGGTGACGCGGGATGATCCAGCCCGTTCCATGAACACGATCCTTCTGCTTGCATGTTGCAACTGGATTCGACATTGCACATCTGATCCTATTATGCAATCAGTTTATGGGAGGGATCGGATACGCCACCAAAGAAGGGACGCAGCCCTGCCGCCGGCGAGCAGGAAACTCGGCAAAGGGACGCGTTTTTCATAGCCACGACAGAACTGGATGGACCTCATGGCGTTGGACTGTGCCGACTTTTACGACGCGGAATTGTCCCGGCATAATCGTCATTTACGGGCCGCTGCCAGGGTTGGGCCACGCGACCGGGTACTCGACATCGGTTGCGGCGCAGGCCAGACCACACGCGAAGCCGCCAGTATCGCGGTGGAAGCGGGCGTCGTCGGCGTCGATACTTCTGCCGAGATGCTCGCAATTGCGCGGCAGCGCTGCCTGCAAGCAGGCTTGGGAAACGTCGCATTCGAACAGGGCGACGCGCAGCACCACGCCTTTCCGGCTGCCGGCTTCGATTTGTGCATCAGCCGCTTCGGCGTGATGTTCTTTGCCGATCCGGCCGCCGCCTTTGCCAATATCGCACGGGCGCTGCGTCCCGGCGCGCGTCTTGCATGGATGGTGTGGCAGAGCCAGGCGCGTAACACCTGGTCCAGCGCCATCAGGCAGGCCCTGGCTCCGGGAGGGGCGATTTCCGTCGATGCCGGCAAGCCGTTTTCACTCGGCGATCCCGCCACGGCCACGGCGCTTCTCAGCATAGCCGGCTTTACCTCGATCGACTTCGCCGAAGTGAACGAGCCGGTCTTCTACGGGCCGAATGTCGACGCTGCCTTCGATGCCATCACCGGCCTCTATCTGGTGAAGGACACGCTCGCTCGCACGGACGAACCACCGGATCGGTCCCTGCAGCGGCTGCGCGATCTGCTGGACGCCCATATGACGGCCGACGGCGTGCTTTTTGAGTCACGCGCCTGGATCATCAGCGCCGAACGGGCGAGGGACTAGGTGGAGATGACAGGGGGCGGATAGTTTGCCCCCAGTCGGTGCCAGCCAGGTCTTCTTGAACCATTCTTGCTTGCCGCCGCGAGGCCCGGGCGGTGTAGAAGGGAAGCAAAGGACTTTGCTTGCCCGATGATTCCTGACGATCTTCCAATATTGCTGCGTCGCCGCACCGCCACGACCATCGGCGCCGTCATTCTGGGCCTCGTCGCCCTCGCCTTCACCTGGACAGCCGACCAGGCCGCGAAGCTGTTCGAGCTGATGGTCGCCAAAGCCCCCTATGCGCCACTGGTGGTGACGCCCCTGGGGCTCGCTCTCCTGGCGTGGCTCACACGTCGTTTCGCGCCCGCGGCACGGGGCTCCGGCATTCCCCAGATAAGTGCCGGCGCCCGCGATCCCCGTCATGCCGTTGCAACCGGCCTGATCTCCATGAAGGTCGCCGTCTTCAAATTCGCGGCGACGGTCGGCGCCATCCTGGTCGGCGCTTCGGTCGGTCGCGAGGGACCAACGGTGCAGATCAGCGCCGCAATCATGGCCTTCATGCATCGCCTGCTGAAGATCGACCTGTCGCCCGCCGTGATCATTGCCGGCGGAGCGGCGGGGGTCTCAGCCGCCTTCAACACGCCGCTCGCCGGCATCGCCTTCGCCATCGAGGAACTCGCGGCCTCCTACCACCAGCGCCTCGCCCTACTGGCCATGGCGGCCGTGATGATCTCCGGCCTCGTCAGCCTGGGCATTGCCGGCGACTATATCTATTTCGGCTCCGTGCACGAAGCGCTGCCGCTCGGCGCCGCCCTGCTCATCGCGCCGCTGGCCGGTGTGATCGGCGGCATCACCGGCGGCCTGTTCTCGCGGCTGATCCTGGCTTTCGGCGCCACCGCCTTCGCCCCGATCGCGGCCATGCGTCGCCGTCCCATCCGCCTCGCCCTAGTCTGCGGCTTCCTGGTGGCGATCCTCGGCGTTCTCAGCCAGGGCGCAACCTGGGGCACCGGCTACGAGGTCGCCCGCCGGCTGGTGGAATCCCATGCCGAGCCCGTCTGGTTCGGGCCGGCCAAGTTTCTTTCGAGCTTGATCACCGTGCTGTCCGGCGTGCCGGGCGGGATTTTTGCGCCCTCGCTCGCCACCGGCGCCGGGGTTGGCAATCTGCTCGCCCTCGCCTTTCCCGACCAGCCGCTCGGCGCCATCGTGCTTCTCGGCATGATCGGCTATTTCGTCGGCGTGGTCAGGGCGCCGCTCACCGCCGTCATCATCATTTCGGAAATGTCGGACAGCCGTGCCATGGTGCTGCCTCTGCTCGCCACCGCCATCATTGCGGACGGCATCTCGGCCCTCATCTGCCGGGAAAAGCTCTACCACGCCTTGGCCAAACCCTTCCTGGCGCCTGGCAACCGGACAGATGGCGACGAAGTTAAGGCCTGATTCAGCTTGTTGCCGAATTGTAATCATCGAAGCGAGATCAATGACTTTTCTGAATTTCCTTCAACAATTTTTAAGCGAGCCCTCCTAGCCTGCAGCTCACATGGTCATTCGAATTGTGTGAGCGTACCCATGACCGAAACTCTTCGCCCTCGGGTGAAATATGTCATTGGCCCCGACGGCAGCCCCCTGACCGTTGCGGACCTGCCGCCTCCCGGTACCCAGCGCTGGGTGATCCGGCGCAAGGCAGAAGTGGTCGCCGCCGTACGCGGTGGACTTCTGAGCCTCGAGGAAGCCTGCAACCGCTATGTGCTGACCACCGAGGAATTCCTGTCCTGGCAGGCCTCGATCGACCGCCATGGCCTGGCGGGCCTGCGCACCACGCGCATCCAGCATTATCGGCAGTAGACTAGAGATCAGGCCTTCCGGCCTGCTCTTTCCGCTTGCAGCGGATACGACAGTCCAAGAGCAGGTTGCGATGATCAAAAGTCGCAATCTGCTCTCTTTTTGTCGGACGGCGAGCCACACATCCGCGGCCTTCAATAGCCTGTCGGTCTGCGAGATCGGGTTCATGCATCCCGCATAAGGCCTCTTGGCGTCATACCAAGTCTCGAAGATGCCGACCGGTCCAAGCACGACCTTCCTGGAAACGCACGCTTCGTTGCCGTCTGCCCATCGCCGGGATTTCCGCTGGGTGCACCGACGCCGGGGCCTCGAAGAGGTCGAACGCGCCTGAGCCGGAAATGGCCCGGAACTTGCTTGACTGGAGGTCTGTTCACACAATCGCGGCGATTGCATGAAGACCGTCCCACGGCAAGGGCCCAGCGAGAATGCGACGTCGAGCGAGGGCATGGTCGTCGCGCCACACTGGCTCGCCACAGAGACCGGAGCGAAGGTCCTCAAACGGGGGGGCAATGCCATCGAGGCGCTGGTTGCCGCGAGCGCGGCACTCTCGGTCCTCTATCCACATTTTTGTGGTCTTGGTGGAGACGCGGTTTGGCTTGTTGCCGATCGCACGGGTTCTGCCACCGCCTTCCTGGGCATTGGCCAGGCGGCGAGGTTCATCCCCGATCTGTCTGTCATCCCGCTTCGCGGGCCGCTTTCGGCCATGACGACGGCATGCCTCGTCGACAGTTGGGGACAAGTCCTCGACTACTCCCACAGCCACTGGCAGGGCCGGTCGTCCATCGCCGGCTTGCTCGACGACGCCGTCGCGCTGGCACAAAACGGCTTCGACGTCAGTCCTTCTCAAGAATTTTGGTATCGTTTCCGCGAAAGCGAGGTCACGCAATGGCCTAGCTTCCAAGGGATCTTCTTCCGGAACGGCATACAGCGCCAGCCGGCTTTGGCGAGTTCGTTGCGCGCCATAGCCGATCACGGCGTGCGCGAGTTTTACGAAGGCGAGCTGGGCGCGCGCATCGCGTCGAGCCTCCGAGCTGCCGGTTCACCCCTGACTGCCGCGGATCTCGCCAGCACCCGCACACTCCGTGAGCAGCCGCTTATGCAACGCTATCGCGATGTGACCCTTCTTGCGCCACCACCGCCGACGCAGGGCGCGACGACGCTTGCCATCATGGGCGTCTTGTCTTCCTTCGATCTGGGCCGGCTCGACCCTGCCTCGGCCGAATTCTATCACCTCCTCGTGGAAGCCGTGAAACAGGCCTTCCTCGATCGCCCGTCGATCGCCGACCCCGCCTTCACAGACGTGAATGTCGCGCGGTTGCTCGATGGGCGCCGACTGGCTGCGAAGGCACGCTCGATCGCGCTCGACAGGGCGTTGCCTTGGCCGCAACCCTTCCAGGCCGCCGACACGGCCTTCCTGGCGGCGACGGACAGCGCGGGCAGGAGCGTTGCCATGCTGCAGAGCCTCTATTTCGACTGGGGCAGCGGCGTCGTCGCCGGTGACACCGGTATCCTATGGCAGAACCGCGGCGCGGCCTTCAGCCTCGATCCAGCAAGCCCGAACTGCATCAGGGCCGGCAAACGTCCCTTCTACACGTTGAACCCCGGCATCGCCCTGAAAGACGGGCATCCCTGCCTGCTTTACGGCACTCAAGGCGCCGACGGGCAGCCGCAGACCCTCGCTCTGCTGCTGTCGCTGCTGATCGACCACGGGCTCGATCCGCTTGCGGCTCTATCCCGGCCGCGTTTCCTTCTGGGGCGTACCTTCTCGGACAGTCGCGACAGCCTGAAGATAGAGGCCCATGCCGGAGGCTCGCTCATTGCCGAGCTTGCGGACAGGGGACATCAGGTGGGCCTGATCGAACCCTTCAGCCAACTCGGCGGACATGCCGGCATCATTCGCCTCCGACCTGACGGGACGATCATAGCTGCGCATGATCCGCGCAGCGATGGTGGGGCGATCGGTCTTTGACGATGGACATTCCTCCAGCCGACCTGCTTATCCGCAACGCTCGCCTGCCAACCAGTGAGGAACCGGTCGACTTGGCGATACGCGACAGGTCGATCGCCGCGATCGGTCGAGAGCTTCGTTGTGAAGCGGTTGAAATCGTAGAAGCCGAAGGCGCACTGGCTTGCGCCGGCTTTGTCGACAGCCACATCCATCTGGACAAAGCCTGTATCCTCGATCGCTGCCGCATCTGCGAAGGTACCTTGGCGGAGGCGGTGCGCGAGACGGCAAGAGCCAAGGCGTCCTTCACCGAGGCGGATGTCTATGCACGGGCCGCTCGCGTCGTCGAGCAGGCCATCATACAAGGCACCATGGCGATGCGCAGCTTCGTCGAGGTCGATCCGCGGGCCGGGTTGCGCTCCTTCGAAGCCGTCAAACGCGTTCGCCGGGATTACGCGTTCGCCATCGATATCGAGATCTGCGCTTTCGTGCAGGAAGGGCTTACCAACGAGCCGGAAACGCTGGGTTTGTTGAACGAGGCCCTGGCGGGCGGAGCGGACCTGGTGGGTGGTGCTCCCTACACCGATCCCGATCCGGCTGGACAAATCAGCCAGATCTTCGACCTCGCGCAAGCGCACGGCGTCGCTGTCGACTTCCATCTCGATTTCGATCTCGCACCCGAAAAGAGCAATCTGCCCGTCGTCCTGAAAGAAACGATACGACGCGGTTGGCAGGGGCGCGTTTCGCTCGGACACATGACGAGCCTTTCGGCGCGGCCGTCACATGAGGTTGAAGCGATCGCGGCAGGGCTCCGGGAGGCCGGCATTGCAGTGGTCACCCTGCCGGCCACCGACCTGTTTCTAAGTGGCCGCGAGTATGAGCGACTGGTGCCGCGCGGGGTCGCTCCGACCCATATTCTGGCTTTGATGGGGGTGAATGCCTCGATCGCCACCAACAATATTCTCAACCCCTTCACACCATTTGGCGACGCCTCACTCCTCCGCATGGCGAACCTCTATGCCAATGTCGTTCAACTTTCGCGCACCGAGCATCTGCGGGTCGTCTTCGACATGATCGGTCCTCTTGCAGCCCGCGGAATGCGGCGCGCATCCGGCCTATCGGTCGGAGCGGCAGCCGACATCGTACTGATCGACTGCGTGACGCCCGAACAGGCGATACGCGAGAACAGCCGCGTGATACGAGGCTGGAAGCGCGGTCGCCCGACATTCCGTACGACGAGGCCGGAGATCATTCGTCGAGGATAATGATGTCGCCGGGCTGCAAAGCGGGAAGCAATCGAGTTTCCCAGCTGGAGCAAAGCGCATTTGGACCGAAACGCTTGTTTGCTAGCCCCGCAGATCCTTGCGCAGGATCTTGCCGACATTGGATTTCGGCAGATCGTCCCTGAATTCCACGAATTTCGGCACCTTGTAACCGGTCAAGTGCTGCTTGGCATAGGCGCGCACCGCCTCGACGGTCAAAGCAGGATCGCTCCTGACCACGAAGGCCTTGGGTGCTTCGCCGGCCGCGCCGTCGGGCACACCGATCACCGCCGCTTCCTTGACCCCCGGCATCTTGGCCAGCACGTCCTCCACCTCGTTGGGAAAGACGTTGAAGCCCGACACCAGGATCATATCCTTGCGCCGGTCGACGATGCGGAAATAGCCGGCATGATCCATCACGGCGATGTCGCCTGTGAGGATCCACTCGCCGCGCATCACCTTGGCCGTTTCGTCCGGCCGGCGCCAATAGCCCGCCATCACCTGCGGGCCGCGCACGGCAAGTTCGCCCGGCATGCCCAGCGCCACCTCATTGAAATCGTCATCGACACATTTGACGTCGGTGTCCGGCAAGGGAACGCCGACCGCCCCGTTATGTCCCGAACCGAACGGGTTGAAACAGACGACGGGTGACGTCTCGGTCAGGCCGTAGCCCTCCCCCACCGGCACGCCGACGCTCTTGTGCCAGCGCTCGGCTACCGCAGCCTGCAGGGCCGTGCCGCCGGCAATGCAGACCCTGAGATGGGGCTTGGGCATGGAGATGAACCAGGCCTCGTTCAACAGGCCATTATAGAGCGTGTTGACGCCGGTGATGTAGCTGACCGGATATTTCTCGAAAGCCTTGCGCAGATTGCTCAGGGGACGCGGATTGGGCACCATCAATACATGGGCACCGCGCGCCGTGAAGGTAAGGAAATTAACGGTGAAGGCGAAGATATGATAGAGCGGCAGCGCCGTCATGATCACATCGTCCGGCGTGAAGGCACTGCCCCCGAAGGCCAGCACCTGCAGGACATTCATGACCAGGTTGCGGTGGGTAAGCATGGCCCCCTTGCTCACGCCGGTGGTGCCGCCGGTATATTGCAGGCAGGCCGTGGCCGAGGCATCCATGCCGGCGGTGATGTCCGCGACCCTCAAGCCACGCGCGAGCTTGGCCTGGCCGAGTGCCAGGGCTTGCCTGAGGCGGATATGCGGGAAAGTCGCGGCGGGAATCTCCTTGCGCACATGTTTCTGCACCAGGCCGATCACGGTACGCGGCCAGCCCGGGAAGAACTCGGCCGCGCTGATCAGGACGACATGCGGCACCTTAACCGTTGCAAGGGTCTTGGCGGTGCGGTCGGCGAACATGTCGATCACCACCAGCACCGAAATGCCGCCGTCGGCGAAGACAGCGCCCGCCTCCTCGGCCAGGTAGAGCGGGTTCACATTGACCAGCACGCAGCCTGCCTTGAACACGCCGAAGGCAACCACCGGATAGGCAAGCCCGTTGGGGGCCTGGATGGCCACGCGCGATCCCGGCGGCAGTTTCAGCTCGGCGTGCAGATAGGCGGCGAACTGATCGGACAGTCGATCGGCCTCGGCAAAGCTCAGCGACCCATGCATACCGTTGGGCATGACGCAGGTGTAGGCCGTCTTGCGTGGGGTCTCGCGCGCACTCTGGACGATCATGTCGCCCAGCAATCTGTAGGGCACCTCCCCGACATGCGGTTTCATGTCTCCGTCATAGGCCGCCAACCATGGCCTTTGCTCAGACGAAACCGCCGTCATGATTCCTCCCAATCCGTTTATGGTTGACGATATCATGACGGAATTGTCGCGCCGGGCAAGCTGGCTCGAAACGGACGCACATTAATTCGGGGGAACGAAGTAGAATTCCGTGGTCAGGCCCGACAGGCGCTCGGGACGCTGCTTGTCTCCTGTCGCCGCCTTCACCTCGGCCGTCACCCTTTTCATCAGGGTCTCGACCTCCACGCCCGGCGCACCGACATTGTCGAGGAAGGCACGGGTGAAGGGGGAGTTGCGGCCGGTGCCATCCGCCGCCACGTCATTGGGTTGGGTGGCGAACACCACCAGCGTATCGGGCGAATCCACCGTGATGCGGGCAAGCCCACGCGTCTCCGCATAGGCCCGGTTCTGCGCCTTGAGCTGGGCCTTGAGGGCATCGGCGAACGGATTGTTGCGGCAGCCGTCCAGGAAGACCAGCGTGGTCTTGGCCTGCGTATCCACGGTCTGCAGCAGGCGCTGCAACGACACGTTGAACTGCTGGACGTCGAACAGGCTGCGCACCCTGGTATCGACGGGCAGCAGCCAGTTCTCGCCATCCACCTGCATGGCATGGCCGGAATAGTAGAACACGGCGACATCGGCGCCCTGCGCCTTGGCGACGAAGCGCTCCACCGTGTCGGAAAAGCCCGCCAGAGTGAGGTCGTAGCCGGTCACCACGTCGAAGCCGAGCTGGCCCAGGCGGGCGCTGACATCGGCGGCATCGTTGTGGGGATTGGCAAGGGGAGCCTGCGGATAGGCGGCGTTGCCGATCACCAGGGCGACGCGGCGCTGCGCCTTGATGGCCGCGAGCGCGCCGGCCATGGGTGCCAGATTGGCGCCGGACGGCGGAACGACTGCCGCCGCGCCGGATTTCTCGACATCGGCCAACAGGTCACGCGTGTTCAGGAAGTCGGATTTCTGGGCGAGGATATTGCGAAAATCCGCGGCGGCCAGATCGAGCTTGCCCAGTTCCTTATAGGCCTGCCCCCGGCCATAGCGCGCGTTGAGATAGGACGGATCGAGTTCCAGCGCCTTGGTGAAATCGGCGACCGCGTGCGCATAATCCTTCTTCAAGCCGTAGGCGCCAGCCCGCCCGCTCAAGGCAAGGACGGTGTCCGGCTTGAGCACCAGGGCCTTGTCGTAGTCGGCGATCGCTTCGTCGAAGCGCTTGGCGAGCACGTAGTTGTTGCCGCGATTGACGAGTGCATTGACATAGGTCGGATTGAGCTTGAGCGCTTGCGAGAGATCCGAGATCGCCCGGTCGGTCTGTTTGAGCTCGGCATAAACGTTGGAGCGGCCGCTATAGGCGTTGAAGAATTTCGGATTGATGCGGATCGCCTCGCTATAGCTCTTGATCGCCTCCTCGTAGCGGCCCTGGTTGAAATAGACGTTGCCGCGGCCATGTTGGGGATTGGCATCGCGCGGATCGAGCTTGAGCGCCTGCCCGAAATCCTTGAGGGCAAGATCGTTTTCGCCGCGCCAGAAATGCACGTTGCCGCGGCCGACATAGGCGGTCTCGTTCCCCGCGTCGAGGCGCAGCGCCTCGGCGAAATCGACCAGCGCCTCGTCATAGCGCTGCAGGCTGACATAGGCGTTGCCACGATTGGAGAAGGCATAGGTACGAAACTGCTGTCGCCGCCCCTCGGGCAGATCTAGAAACCGCGTGCAGGCTTTGACGCTGTCAGCCGGGTCCTTCTCGATGGCCCGGCAGGTCTGCCAGAGCGCCTCGACGGTGGCCGGTGCCGTCCTGGCTGGCGCGATCGTCGGCATTGCCAGCAAGGCGCCGGCCAGCATCGCTGCCGGGATCAGCCGTTTCCCGAGCTCCATGGCAATCACCTCGTTCATGAAAAAGGCATGATGAAATCAATGGCTTGCGCAGGCTGTTCCATGCACAACACCAGACCATGCCCGAACTCGGCATCGCTGTCCAAAAGGAAGGGATGGGCCTTGCCCGAAGGCAGCCCCATCCCTGCTCGGCTTGCAAACTCGCGGGTCAGCCCATCTTCACCATGACGTGGCGCGCCACGGTGTAGTCTTCCAGGGCATACATCGACAGGTCCTTGCCGTAGCCGGAGGACTTGACGCCGCCATGCGGCATCTCGCTCACCAGCATGAAATGGCAATTCACCCAGGTGCAGCCATATTGCAGGCGCGAGGCCATCTGCATGCCCCTGGAAATGTCGCGCGTCCATACTGACGACGCCAGGCCGTAGTCGGAATCATTGGCCCAGGTCAACGCTTCCTCGACATCGCCGAAGCGGGTTACCGAGACCACCGGCCCGAACACCTCGCGCCGCACGATCTCGTCGCTCTGCAGGGCTCCGGCGACCACGGTGGGCTCGTAGAAGAAGCCCTTGCCAGCCGCCTGATGGCCGCCCGTGGCGATCTCGATATGTTTGTGCTCGGTGGCCCGTTCGACGAAGGAGGCGACGCGGGAGCGCTGGCGGGCCGAGATCAGCGGGCCGATATCGTTCTCGTCGTCATTGGGCTGGTTGTATTTCAGCCCTTTCACCGCACCGGCGAGCTCGGACACCAGATTGTCGTAGATCTTGCTGCCGGCATAGATGCGGCAGGCCGCGGTGCAATCCTGGCCGGCGTTGTAATAGCCGAACAGCTTGACGCCCTCGACCACGGCCTCGAGATCGGCATCGTCGAACACGATTACCGGCGCCTTGCCGCCGAGCTCGAGATGGGTGCGCTTGACCGTCTTGGCGGCCGCCTGCAGCACCTTCTTGCCGGTGGCGATGTCGCCCGTCAGCGAGACCATCGCGACCTTGGGATGGTGGATCAGGGCATTGCCGACGCTCTCGCCGCGCCCCACCACGACATTGACCACGCCTTCCGGAAAAATCTCGGCGATGGTGGTGGCGAGCTTGAGCAGCGTCAGCGGCGTCTGCTCGGACGGCTTGATCACGATGGTGTTGCCGCCCGCCAGCGCCGGCGCCAATTTCCAGGCCGCCATCATCAGTGGATAGTTCCACGGCGCGATCGAGCCGACCACGCCGATGGCATCGCGCCGGATCATCGAGGTGTGGCCGGCCAGATATTCCCCGGCCACCAGCCCATGCATGTTGCGCACGGCGCCGGCGAAGAAGCGGAAGCAATCGACGATGCCGGGAATCTCGTCCTGCAGCACTCGGATGCGCGGCTTGCCGCAATTGAGCGCCTCCAGCGTGGCATAGGCCTCGGCGTCCTTCTCGATCGCGTCGGCGAGCTTGAGCAACAGGGCCGAGCGCTCGGCCGGCGTGGTGCGCGACCAGCCGACGAAAGCCGCCGCCGCCGCCTCCACGGCCTCGTCGACCTGCTCGACGGAAGCCTCGGGGAGATCGACCAGCGTCTCCTCGGTCTTGGGATTGAGCACCTTTTCCGGCGCTTCGGTGCCGGGCACGAATTTCGACCCGATCAGCATCTTGGTATCGAGCATGGCAATCTCCTTGGGCATTCCAAAGCACAACGCGTTGAAGGGCGAACGCTGGTTTGATCTTGCTCTTTGCTTCCGGGGACCGTTGCGATCCGAGACATCTTGGTCTCGTCGCGAAGCGCTCCGGAAGTTGACTATTTGCCGGAACCGGCGACGTTCTCGCCTTCACGGGTGAGGTAATAGGCAGCCAGGATCGGCAAGGCAGTGACCAGGATGACGATCACCGCCACCACATTGGTGACCGGGCGCTGGCGCGGGCGGATCAGCTCCGACAGCATCCAGATCGGCAGAGTCTGTTGCTGGCCGGCGGTGAAGGTGGTGACGATCACCTCGTCGAAGGACAGGGCGAAGGCCAGCATGCCACCCGCCAGCAGAGCCGTGCCGATCGAAGGCAGCACGACATGGCGGAAGGTCTGGAAGCCGTCGGCTCCAAGATCCATCGAGGCCTCCATCAGCGAAGGCGACAAGCGGCGGAAACGCGCCACGGCATTATTATAGACGACCACGATGCAGAAGGTGGCGTGGCCGAGCACGATCGTCCAATAGGAGAACGGGATATCGGCCAGGTTGAACGCGGCCCGCAGCGCAATGCCGGTGATGATGCCCGGCAGGGCGATCGGCAGGATCAGCAACAGCGAGATGGCTTCCCGGCCGAAGAAGCGGGTGCGCGACAAGGCTGCCGCCGCCAGCGTGCCGAGAATGATGGCGAGGAAGGTCGAGACCAGCGCGACCTTCACCGAAAGCCCCAGCGCGGCCCAGACATCGGGCCTGTTCCAGGCCACACCGAACCATTTCAGCGTGTAACCCGGCGGCGGGAACTCGAAGCTGCGCTCCTCGGTGGTGAAGGCATAGAGGATGATGAAGAGAAGCGGCAGGTGCAGGAAGAGCAGGCCGGCGGCGGCGGCAAGACGCAGGCCCAGCGGTGAGCGGTTCTCGGTCATGATGCCCTCCCCGCGAGCGCAGGAAACCAGGCGTGTCGATCACAGCGCATCGAAAGCCCCCAATCGTTTGGCAACGGTGAGGAAGATGCCCATGATCAGCACCGGCACCACCGAGAAGGCGGCCGCCAGCGGGATATTTCCGGCGGTGCCCTGCTGGGTGTAGACGACCTGGCCGAGGATCAGCGAGGACGGTCCGACGATCTGCGGCACGATGTAGTCGCCGAGGGTGAGCGAGAAGGTGAAGATCGCCCCGGCCACCAGGCCGGGAAAGGCCAGCGGCAGAATGACCTTGCGAAAGGTCTGGCCCGGGGTGGCGCCGAGATCGCCGGAAGCCTCGATCAGCGAGCCGGGCACGCGCTCCAGCGCCGCCTGCACCGGCAGGATCATGAAGGGCGTCCACAGATAGAGGAACACCAGCACCATGCCGGTATAGCTCACCGAGAGGGAGGGGCCGCCGAGGATCGGCAGCGACAGCCAGGCCTCCAGCAGCCAGGCCAAACCGAGCTTGGCCATGATCCAGCCGATCACGCCTTCCTTGGCCAGCAGCAGCTTCCAGGCATAGACCTTGACCAGATAGCTCGACCACAGCGGCATCATCACCGCGATATAGAACAGCGCTTTGACGCGTCCGCGGGCATAGCGGGCGGCATAATAGGCGATCGGGAAGGCAATGACGGCGGAGAGCAGCGTCACCACCGCCGAAAGACTCACCGTGCGGATGATGATGTCGAGATTGGAGGGCGACAGCAATTCGCCATAGGTCTTCAGCGAAGGCTCGCGCACGATGGTGCCGGAGAACTCGTCGATCGAGAAGAAGCTCTGCGCCAGCAGGGCAAAGAGCGAGCCGAGATAGACGACGCCGAGCCAAAGCAGCGGCGGCACCAGCAGGAGCAGGAGATAGAGCCCGCGCCGGGCGACCAGCACATCCGAGATACGCCGAAGAAGACCGTCCCGCGGGGCCTGGAGGGTGGCGAGGCTCATCACGCGTCCTCCATCAGGTGCAGGGCCTGGCGGGGAAAGCTGACGCGCACGGCCGCGCCCTGTTCGGGCGGCGTGCCGATGGCGGCGGGAATGGCGGCGCTGAGGCGGGCGCCGTCATCGGTGCGCAGTTCCAGGCGATTGACGGCGCCATGGTAGAGCACCTGGGTCACGGTGCCCGGCACCACCACGGCATCGCCGGCGGCGCCCACCCCTTGCGGCAGCAGGGTGATCTTTTCCGGCCGCAGGCTGGCCGCGCTGCTCATGCCGATCCAGCTCTGTGTCCGGTCCGGCTCGATCACATTGGAAGACCCGACGAAATCGGCGACGAAGCGGGTGCGTGGCCGCTCATAGATGTCCTGCGGGCTGCCGACCTGGGCGATGCGGCCTTCGTTGAACACGGCGACGCGATCGGCCATGGACAGGGCTTCGCCCTGGTCATGCGTGACGAACACGAAGCTGAGGCCGAGGGAACGCTGCAGCGATTTGAGCTCGCCTTGCATCTCCTCGCGCAGCTTGAGGTCGAGAGCACCGAGCGGCTCGTCGAGCAGGAGCACCTTGGGCCTGACCACCAAAGCGCGGGCGAGCGCCACGCGCTGGCGCTGGCCGCCCGAGAGCTGTCCGGGCCGGCGGTCTTCCTTGCCGGCGAGCTTGACCATGGCCAGCGCCTCGCGTCCCTGGCGATAGCGCTCCTGCCTGGCGACGCCGCGGATCATCAGGCCGTAGCAGACATTGTCGAGAATGTTGAAATGCGGGAAGAGGGCATAGTCCTGGAAGACGGTGTTGACCGGGCGCCGATAGGCCGGCATGCCCTCGACCGCCTCACCAAAGATCTCGATATGGCCCCCAGTCGGCTGTTCGAAGCCTGCGACCAGGCGCAGACAGGTGGTCTTGCCCGAGCCGGACGGCCCCAGCATGGCGAAGAATTCGCCGGGCGCGATGTCGAGGTCGACGCCGTCGACCGCCTTCACGCTGCCGAAATGGCGCTGGACGCCGCGGAACGAGACGGCAGGAGTGGTGCTGGTTACAGCCATGAGGATACCTCGAGGACGTGAGCTGGCTCAGCCGCCTCTATCTGGACAAAAATTTCATGACCCGCACGGGCACAAAGGCAATGCTCTGGCGTGCCGATTTTCAGTCAGCGCGCCCTAGAGCAAAGTGCGTTCAGGATTGAACGCTTGTTTGCTCTAGCTCCTTGTTTCGACGCGTCTTTGCGCTTCCTGGTGACTGCGTGAAATCACAAAACGCCCTGAGCCCTCCAGAGAACGATCGAATTGGCTCGACCTTTGTGATTGCCGGGCTTGCCCCGGCAATCTAGCCCCTACCGAGCGTTGTGGCTGGGGACCGCTGGATGCCCGCATCAACGCCCGCCGATCACGGCGATATAGTCGGTAACCCAGCGATAATAGGGCACGCAGGCGCTCTGCGTGGTGCATTTGGCCACCGGAGTGCGCCAGAACTTGATCTTGGGGAAATTGTCGAAACCGTTGGTGGCGCAACCGCTATCGCCCAGCAGCGCATTGCCCTTGCAGGCCGCCGGAACCGAGGGAAGCGAGCCGAACCAGGCGGCGACATCGCCCTGAACCTTGGGCTGGATCGAATGTTCGAGCCACATATAGGCGCAATTGGGATTGGCGGCATCGGCGGCCATCATGGTGGTATCGGCCCAGCCCGTCGCTCCTTCCTCCGGTACGGTGGAGGCGATCGGCTTCTTGTCGGCCCGCATCAGATTGACCTGGAAGGGCCAGGAACCGGAAGCGACCACGCCTTCGTTCTTGAAGTCGTCGACCTGGATATTGGCGTCGTGCCAATAGCGCTGGATCAGGGCATGCTGCTGGCGCACCAGTTCGAGCACCGCCTTGTACTGATCCTCGTTGAGCTCATAGGGATCCTTGATGCCCAGCTCGGGCTTCTTGCTCATCAAATAGAGGGCGGCGTCGGCGAGGTAGATGGCACCGTCATAGGCCTGGATGCGCCCCTTGTTGGGCTTGCCGTCCGGCAGGTTCTGCGGCTCGAACACCACGCTCCAGCTCTTCGGCGCTTCCTTGAACACGTCGCTGTTGTACATCAGCACATTGGGGCCCCATTGATAGGGCACGCCATAATGCTTGCCGTCGACCGTATGCCAGGGCGCGTTCTGCAGGCGCTCGTCGACGGTCTTCCAGCTCGGGATCAACGAGGTATCGATCTCCTGCACGCGCTTGCCGGCGACCAGGCGCAAAGAGGAGTCACCGGAAGCGGTGACGAGGTCGTAGCCCCCCTCATTCATCAGGGCGACCATCTCGTCGGAGGTGCTGGCGGTCTTCACATTGACCTTGCAGCTGGTCTTCTTCTCGAAATCGGTAACCCAGTCATAGCTCTTGTCGGTGTCGCCCCGCTCGATATAGCCGGGCCAAGCCACGATGTTGAGCTGGCCCTCTCCCTTGCCGATCTCCTTGGCGAGCGCCGGTACGGCCACTGCCGTAATACCCGCCAACGCTACGACCCATCCAAGCCTGGACATGATGGTTTTCCTCTGGTTGCCGTCCGTTCGAATACAGGGCGAATTCTTGATTGCGGCGAGCATGCCTTGGAAAAGCCACAGGCGCCACACCATTCCGGAGATCGATGATATCGGTTTTTCCGATATCATCGATGAGAGATCGCTTTGCTGCAACCCATTACATGGAAACCACACCTACCATTCAGGCGTGTGTTAAACAGTGCGCCGTCCACGGCGCATAACGACGAATGCTGCACGTCGCGCCAACCTATGGCACCAAAATTGCTTTTATGATTGGCCGTACAACCGGGACAGACCTTGTATGCTACGTTTGCGGATCCATCGTGGATAACAGGATCGCAGGTTACTCACTAAAGTCCGACGCTAAAGCCTCACCTTAATTGGGAGTTTCGCGACAATTTAAATGAGAGGAGGTGAAAATAGAAGCCGTAGCCCTGGACACAATCTACGCCGCTGTGGAGATTATCGGAGCGCAAGAACATCAACTTGATAAAGAATGGATGTTGAAGGGAAAATTCTAGCTCTCGTCGCGGACGAGATGACCATGCGTAGACTTGCCGATGTCATTCCAGAGGCATTCGGATTGATACTTATTTCCCATCTCAAGGCAGCGTCAGGCGTGAAGCTGCCGACTTGTTTTTATGCAAAAGACGCAATGGGGGATTGGCAATCATTCGACTTCGATCGGGAGCCGATTTTTGGTGCTGCAATCGTCATTTCCCAGCATGTTTTCCATAACGGCCCACGACACATAATGAAGAACGTCGCGGAAAGGAGTGGCCTTCTTGCTACGATCAGCAATGCTCTCGGCACAGGTGCCTCTTTGGAAGGTGGCACACTCAAAGGGCCTCAATTTTTTTGATTGCCAGCCTCCTTATACGAAACGCCGCAAAGCGCGACGTCGAAAAATTAGATAATCACGTGAAGGCCGGTCAATGAAATCGCTCATCGCCAAAGCACAGGAAGTTTATGCAGCCGCTGGTTTGAACTGCGGTCACGGATTGCTGCCGCCTACTGGCAAAGACGCGATCGAGCGAATTGCCTTGGAATTGTCCCTACCTATCCCGGAAGAACTGCGCGCGGTGTATGCCGTCCACGGCGGTCAGGAGTACATCCCGCCCGGCATCACTGGCTTATTTGGAAAACATCGGCTGCACAGCCCTGCCGAGGTCATTGAGAACCATAAGATACATGCAGAGAATTACTATGTTGCCTTTGATCCACCGCCGACCTTCCCTCCTTCGGGTGGGGAGGACCCAGGATATTGGGTGCCGGAATTGATTCCATTCGCATCGTGGGATGCTTATGAATTGTGTATCCATGCAATGATCGGAGAGGTTTGGGAATTTTTGCCTAGCTCAGGGCTCATCCGCCATCGTGCAAGCATTGCGAGCGTGTTGGAGGAAGTCATCTCGGCTGTCTGCGCAGGCAATGCACCGCAGTTAGGTGCGATGCGATGACGGCCTTCCATGTCGTACAAATCCCTCAAAACTACGACGTAGAATAGTTCGGGCACACTCATGAAGATTGCCGATACCGCCAAGAGAATCAGCATTATTCATGAAGCGTACAACCCATACTACGTCGAGCTTTTCGACCTGGTATTCAAACTGTCCTACACCTTTGAAGATATTGAAAAGCCACGCCTCGAGATTTTTCTCAATGACAGCGAAGCAAAAGATAAAGAATGGAAAATCTATGGATCTACACTTGATAATTCTGATGATAAATTTGCGAATGTTAGATTTGAATTATTTTGAGAGGAAAAGCAATTTCTTATTCGCTCGTCGCAATATAGGATAATATTCGATAATTTTTATCGAGAGAAATACACCTGGTCGGATGGATTCAAGGAGCGTTGCTACATCTATGAATTTCTGGTGAAAGCACTTCCTTGAAGAGTAGGTTTGGTAAGATCACAACCGTTGAAGCTGCTGGCTTCTTGTTGTCGCAAAAGACCATCTGGAAAGTCGACTTCTGCAAACGATTTTTGAAACAGACACGCACCAATCCGCGTAACTCATTTCATCGAAACCTCACCGCCCCTTACCAGTCCGATGCGTTCGCGCCACCGCAACGAACTGCGTGGCGATGGCATCGAGCGGCGAGCCGCGCCGCCAGCCGATCACCACTTCCACCGGCGCAAGCGCCTCGGCAAGGTCGCGCGCCTCGATCTTGTCGCCTTCGAGCGACCAGGGGCGATAGGTGAGGTCGGGCAGGATGGCGACGCCCGCCCCGGTTGCGACCAAGCTGCGGGCCGCCTCCACCGAACGGGTGCGGATGGCTACCGGCGGCCGCACGCCGGCCCGCCGCCAAGCATATTCGGCGGCCTCGGCGATCTCGTCGAGCATCAAGAGCACGAACGGTTCCTCGGCGAGGTCCACGATGCCGATGCTCTCGGCCTCGGCCAGGCGATGGCCGATCGGCAGCCAGAGGCGATAGGGGGAGGCTTCCATCGTCTCCACATGCAGGGCCGCCGAACTCTTCTCGGTGCCTGCTACCATCACGGCGACATCGAGCTCGCCGCCCACCAGCAGATGGTCGAGATAGTCCCTGGTATCCTCGATGATCTCGACCGCGACATGGGGAAAGGCCCGTCGGAAGCGGGCGAGCAGGTCCGGAAGCACATAGGCGGCCACCAGAGGCGTCACCCCGACCGCAAGCCGCCCCTCCATCGGTGCCGTCTCCGAGCGCAAGGCGCGGCGGGCGTCGGCGATCTCCGAGAGGATCTTGCGGGCATGGCGCAGGAACTGGTGCCCCTTCAGCGTGAGCTCGACGCCATGGGCGCGCCGGTCGAACAGGGAAAAGCCGAGATCGCCTTCGAGCTCGCGTATGGCCTCCGTCACCGTCGATTGCGAGATGGAGAGCTCGTGCGAGGCGCGCGACACCGCTCCGTTCTCGGCCACCGCCACGAAATATTGGATTTGCCGGAAGGAGAATGCCATGAGGGCAGTGAGCACAATGCGAATTGGAAATAAAGACGGACGTGGCGGACTTGAGCGACATCGTCATCATCGGCGCCGGCCCGGCCGGGCTGATCGCCGCCGAGAAATTGGCGCAGGCCGGCCGAAGCGTCGCGATTTATGAGCGCATGCCCTCGCCCGCCCGCAAATTCCTGATGGCCGGGCGCGGCGGGCTCAACCTCACACATGGCGAGGATTTCGAGCGCTTCCTCACCCGCTACGGTCCGGCCCAGGCCTTTCTCGAACCCGCCTTGCGCGCCTTCGCGCCGAGCGATCTGGTCGCCTGGGCCGAAGGGCTGGGCGAGAAGACCTTTGTCGGTTCGAGCGGCCGCATCTTTCCCGAGAGCTTCAAGGCTTCGCCTTTGTTGCGGGCCTGGCTGGCCCGGCTCACTCGCCTGGGTGTGACCCTGCACACCCGCCATTGCTGGACAGGATGGGACGATGGGGGAAAGCCCGTCTTCCTGGGTCCGGACAACAAGCCTCTTCATCGCAAAGCCGCTGCGACGCTGCTCGCCCTCGGTGGCGCCTCCTGGCCGCGCCTGGGTTCGGATGGCGGCTGGGTCCCGCTGCTGCGCGACCGCGGCGTCACCATCGCCGAGCTTGCACCGTCGAACAGCGGCGCCGAAATCGCCTGGAGCCCGGCCTATGCGGAGAAATCGGCTGGCGAACCGCTGAAGCGCATTGCCGTTTCCATCGCCGGCACCACGCGTCGCGGCGAGGCCGTCGTCACCGAACAGGGGCTCGAGGGCGGCGCGATCTATGCCCTCTCTCCCCTCATCCGCACGGCGATCGCCACGCACGGCCATGCCGAGATCGAGATCGACCTGCGTCCCGATCTCGATGAGACGGCGCTGCCTCGCCTGCTCGACCGGCCGCAGGGCAGCCAGTCCCTTTCCACCTATCTGCGCAAAGCCGCCAAGCTGGCGCCGGCGGCCATCGGCCTGCTGCGCGAGGCCACCGGCAACATGCTGCCACGAGATCCCGTCCCCTTGGCCCGCCTGATCAAGCATGTTCCCTTGAAGGTGACGGCGCAGCGCGGCCTCGAACGCGCGATCTCCAGCGCCGGCGGCATCGCGCTCGACGAGGTCGACGGCCATTTCATGCTGCGAAAGCTTCCCGGTGTCTTCGTCGCCGGCGAGATGCTGGACTGGGAGGCGCCGACCGGGGGCTACCTGCTGCAGGCCTGCTTCGCCACCGGGGTGGCGGCGGCGAGGGGCATCGAAACCTGGCTGGCCGCCAGGTAGGGGCGGACAAGATGTCCGCGGTCCCAGCCGCGGCGTTTCCCGGACAAGGCCTGCAAGATTCGCGCTGGAAGCGGTAGGGCTGGGACCGCGGACGTCCCGTCCGCTCTTTAAGCCGATCTCAGCAGGGTTTCCCGGTAGAGATCGAGCAAGGGCTGGGCCTTGACGTCGATGCAGACCGCATGATCCGGCCGGCCATCCCATTCGTTGGGCGGAAAACCGACCGCTGCCGGGCGCTGGATGGTCTGGCCGAAGGCGAGGCCCTTGCACACCACCCGAATCGGGCCGGAGCGGGTTTCGAACAAGTCCGGCGCCACCAGATAGATCGCCGCCGAGGCATCATGCACGGAAATGCCGGCCAGCCCTTTCTTGAGATAGAAATTCTCGTAGAAGCGGGTGATGTCCCAGATGAAGCGGCCGACCTCGCCGGCCTCCTCGCCCAGCCGGCGCAGATAATCCTGCGGCATCAGCACTTCGTGGGTAACGTCGAGGCCGATGACGGTAACGGGCCAGGCTGCGGCGAACATCTCGTCGGCGGCATGCGGATCGCCATGGATGTTGGCTTCCGCGGCTGGGGTGACGTTGCCCAGATGTCCGCGATAGCCGAAGGCACCGCCCATCACCACCACCCGGCGGACCAGGCCGGCGATCTCGGGATCCTCGCGCAGGGCCAGGGCCAGGTTGGTCATGCGCCCCACCGCCAGCAGCGTGATCTCGCCGGGATGCTTGCGCACGGTCTCGATGATGAAGCGATGGGCGGGCATGTCGATCGCCTGCGCCTCGATCTCGGTGGGGATCTCGATCTCGCCGAGGCCGTTATGGCCGTGGACGACGGCGGCGTGATGGGCGTCGTCCCCCGTCACCGGGCCCGCCGCCCCGCGCACCACCGGCGCATCGATGCCGAAGCGTTCCTTCAGATAGAGCGCGTTGCGCGTGGTGATCTCGACCGGCGCATTGCCGTGGCAGGTGGTGATGCCGATCAGTTCGATGTCCGGATGATAGTGCAGGAAGAACAGCGCCATGGCGTCGTCGACGCCGGGATCGGTATCATAGATGACTTTATGGCTGGGCATCGTAAGGCAAACCGGGAAAAAAAGGCGGGAACCTTTGCGTCTGCGCCCGGTGGTGGGGAAAGTCAACGCCGCGAAGCCGCAATGCGCCTCGGCAAAGCCGGTATCATGGCCTGACGGCCAGGAAGGTGTTCCAGGGGTCGCCATCCGGGTCGATGGAAAACTCATCCCACAGCACGGTCAGCCCGGCTTGTTCGAGCCGCACGGCAAACGCATCGCGTCGCCAATAGACCGTGTGGAACTTTCCGGCGGTCTCCCCGTCGCCCTCGCGCATGGAGACGAGGAAAGGCGCACCGGGACGCAGCGACGCGGCAACCTTGGCCAGCACGTGATCGATCCGATCGCGGGGAACGTGAATCAACACACATAGGCCGACGACGGCATCGTAAGGACCGCCGAGATCGTCGGTGACGATGTTGAGCAGTTCGCCATGCTTGCCGCGAGCGGCCTGCAATTCGAGAAAGCGGCGGGTCGCATCGGTGCGGCGCACCGTGACGCCGAGCGTCTCCAGGAAATCCGCCTCGCGGCCAGGCCCCGACCCGACCTCCAGGATCAATCCGCCATCTCCCGCCATTTCGGCGATACGCCGCAATGCCGCCTGGTCGCGCAGATTCGGCATTTCGGGAATGCGGGCGTAGTAGCGATCCGCGCAGCCCTCATAGGATTGGATGGTCTGGCGGCACTGTTCGAGCGCCTCGGGCGTTTTCTTCATGGTGGCGATCTCCGATCTCTCCCCGATCGGGTCTTTCCCATCGGGTCCCCTGCCCTTGCCGATGCGAGTCACCGCCAGCGGACGCCGCCGACGGCCCGGTTTCCATCGATCAGGCCCAGGTCGCGCTTCAGGTGGTCGCCGAGATCGCGGGGATCGAGTTGACGAGAGGCGCGCGGCCGGAACGGCGCGGCGAACAAGTCGAGGAGCGAAAGCCTGTAGCGCTTGATATGTTTCGTCATGTTCGTGGTCCTTTCGGCCTGGAGCGATGGAGACATCCTGCCGCCGCCAAGCCTTGGATTCCAATCGAACGTCGCGTAGGATGCATCAACTGGATTGATGCATCATGCATTGGGATTTGCCCCCGCTGGGCGCCATCAGGGTCTTTGAGGCCGCCGCGCGGCTTGGCAGCTTCACCAAGGCCGCCGAGGAGCTCGGCATGACGCAATCGGCCGCCAGCTATCAGATCAAGGTTCTCGAAGAACGCGCCGGAACACCGCTTTTCATAAGAAAAGCAAGGCAGATCAGGCTGACCGAGGCCGGTGAACAGCTTGCCCCTCTGGTCTCGAATGCGTTTTCAACCCTGTCGGACGCCTGGTTCGCAACCAAGGGCGGCGCATCCGGCGTGCTCTCGGTCACGACCATCGATACCTTCGCATCGAACTGGCTTGCCGTCCGCCTTGGAACATTCCAGTTGATGTATCCCGGCCTGGCCGTGAAGATGGACATCGCATCGCGCTCCCTCGACATCGCCCGCGAAAATGTGGATGTCGGCATCCGTGTGGGCGCCGGAAAATGGCCCGGGCTGGTGGCCCATTACCTGTTCAAGGCCGATTATGCGCCGATGCTGAGCCCCGCATTGGCGGAGAAGGTCGGCGGCATCCGCGTGCCCGAGGACCTCTACAAGGTTCCCCTGTGCTGCCCGCAGGATCCCTGGTGGGAAGTCTGGTTCAGGGCGGCGGGCACCAGATTCGAGCCGGACCGCGTGATCCCCGGCCCGACCTTCGGCACCCAGGCCTATGAGGCGACTGCGGCGATCACCGACCAAGGCGCGGCGATGCTCACGCACAACCTCTACACGGCCTTCCTCGACAAGGGCCAGTTGATCCAGCCCTTCGACATCACCGGCTCCGATGGCGATGGCTACTGGCTGGTGCACGCCGAGGCGCGGCGCACGACGCCCAAGATCAAGGTCTTCCGGGACTGGATCCTGGCGCAGACGGCCGAGGTCCGCAGCCGCGAGAAGCGCGAACTTCCGGCAGGCGGAGCAGCCCGGCACGGCTGACCGCTGCCGCTCGAACCCCGCGGGCAAGCGACCGGCCGCGCACCCTGGAATTCCTACAAACTATTGAAATAAAAAGAGATTTTCTTGAACAAATCAGTTCGGTGTGGTCCTATGCGTGCCGTTGCCAATGCCGGGACCTTGAACCCCGCGGATTGAAGGACACCATGATGACCCTGCCAAGCCCCGATGTCGCTCGCCCCGTCGGCTATCATATCGACGCTCCGGCCGAGAACCTGCTCTTTTCCGTCTTTCGCTGCTGGATGGCGGGTTATGCCACCGGCGATGCCGCCTGCTGGGACATCGCCTGGGAAGGGCTGGCGCGCGAAATGCCGGAAGAAAACGCCAAGCCGCTGTTCGGCGAGTTCCATCATTTCGTGCGCACGCTGCGGGCGACGGCCGACAACGAGATCGGCTGGCGTCCGGCCGCCTGCCGGGCCCTGTGCCGCGACGAGTGCCTGGTGCTGGCCATGGTCGATGCAGCGCAGCGCGACGACAGGGTCCAGTTGCTCCACGCTGCCTCCTACCTGTTGAAGAGCGACGGGCTGCACCGGGCGCTCGATGCCACCACCGCCCTGGCCAAGGCCCTCGCAAGGGTCGGGCTGTTCATCGCCCCCGTCAGCCCGTGCGCCCTGGATACCATGACGCGGATGAAGCCGCCCTCGGCCACCGCCCACTGAAGCCGGGTATCGGCGAGACGGCCGATTCTGGCCGATGATTCGAGGCCGTCGATGCGGATGGCCGCGAACCGGGGCAGCCTACGCTCAAGCGCTGCCCGCATCCGGCAATTCGTTCCCCGCAGGGCCAGCGGATACGGAGCGGTGCTTGGCGCGCACCAGGCGCGGCGACGTATCGAAGCGCCTGCGGAAGGTGCGGTTGAAATAGGACAGGTCGCCGAAACCGACATCGAAGGCGATCTCGCTGATCGAACGCTTGCGCTCGTCGGGTGACTGCAGGCGACGCATCGCCCTGTCCAGCCGGCGCTGCAGTACGAATTCCGAAAAGGTCTCGCCTTCCCCCTCGAACAGTTTCTGGAGATAGCGTGTGCTGATACCGTGCCGCAGGGCGATCTGGCTGGCATTGAGCGCCTGGTCGTCGAGATGGGCTTCGATATCCGACTTGATGGCGTTCAAGCGCGCGGCCGCGCGATCCTGCACGGTATGGGGCACCTGGGCCTCGGCCTCGCCGCACAGGATGTCGACGAGATCGCCCATATAGGCGCAGGCATGCTGCAGCAGCACCGGTCCGCTCATCGGCAGCAGGCCCCGCATCAGCGCCGCGCCATAATTGCCGAGCAGCACCAGCGTGTCGTTGTTTTGCGGGAAGACCCGCAGCATGGCCGAGCATTCGAGCATATTCTCGGTGATGCGTTCGTTCGCCAGGACGAGGCAATCGACACGGTCGACATGCCGTAGCCACAGACCGGCCGGCCGGCCGGCGGCCAGGAAAATGGCCTCCCTGGCGGAGACGACGGTGCGCTGCCCGTCACGCTCGACCTCCATCCGGCCATTGGAGGGCCGCAGCAGCACACCGCCCGCCCCGAGTTCGGCGGCATCCAGGCGGAGTTCTCGATCCTGGAGCGGAGAAAAGCAGGAGATCGGACCGATATCGGGCTCAAGCCGTAGCAATGCCCGGGCGCCGAGCAAGACCTGGTCCGACGGGTCGAGCCTGCGATGTGTGGCCATGCGCCCGCTCGCCCGCAACTCGACCAGCGCCAGTTCTTCGCTCGTCAGCCCGTGCCCAAGCAACCAGACAGGCCGCAGCCTTCCCGCAAAAGGCTCTCGCGGTGTCAAAACGGCGTGATCCGCGCCTCCAGTTCGCTTCAGTCCATCAATCAATGCGCCCAAGTCCAAGAATTCAAACAACTCGACAAGTAAGACCTCTCGTCAATATAGAGCGAGAAAGGGCCGATATCCAGAAGTATATGACATCTTATCCCAGATTATAATCGTTACAAACTGGGAATATACTATGAATATACAACAGATATCCGCTTGAAATCGCCAAATATAACTTAGTTTCGTATCGAGAGTGGCTGGAGGTCTAAAAATTCATCATGGGCAAGATATCCGTATCGGCGGTCATGTTTCTATCGGTTGTTTCGCCTGCACTGGCACAGCAGTCGCAGGAGCAGCCGATTGAGCTCGATCCGGTTACCGTTACCGCCTCTCGCGCCGAAAGATCCGTCTCCGATATTCCGCAATCGGTCCAGGTGATCGATAGGCAGGAAATCGATAAGCAGCTTCAGCAGAGCGCGAGCGCATCGGCGGCCCTGGCCAAGCTGGTGCCGGGCTTTTCGGTTTCCAACCAAACGGTCTCGGGCGCTTCCGAAAGCTATCGCGGCCGTGACCTGCTCGTGCTGGTCGACGGCGTTCCCCTCAGTACGCCCCTGCGGGACGTTTCCCGCATCCTGTCCCTGATCGACCTCAACTCGATCGAGCGCATCGAGATGGTGGCGGGCGCCTCCAGCCTCTATGGGGCCGGCGCCACCGGCGGCACCGTCAATTTCATCACCAAGAAGGCCGAACCCGGCAAGCCTCGCATCACCGTGAACACGGCCCTGCGCGCCTTCACGGCGAATGCCGTGGATTCGGTGGCGCCGGAACTGTCCGCCAGCATCTCCGGCAAGGCCGAGAATGGGCTCGATTATGTCCTGAGCGGCAGCGGCTATCTCGGGCGTCGCACCTATGACGGCTCCGGGCGGGAACTGCCATCCGATGCCATGCTGGGCCAGGGCGGCGGCGACCGCTTCGGCCGGGTCAACCTCCTCGCCAAGCTCGGCTATGACTTCGACGCCGGCAAGCGGCTCGAATTCTCGGCAGGCTGGTACTACTTCAACCAGACGCCGCGCTATCTGACCGCCTATTCCCCGCCCTATGCTCGCCCGGACTTTGCGCGGCCCTATACGGGAGAGAGCGTTCTCGAAGACACCAAGTCCCTGTCGCTGCGCTATAGCGACAAGGATTTTGCGCTTGGCAGCCTCAACATCGTTGGCTTCTACAACAACATCAAGAAGCGCTTCAATTATTCAACTTTCGATCCGATCTACAACAATCCGGTCTACTATTCCTTCAATCCAGCCGACCCGACGAGCCCCTATAACCAGACCACGCTCTATTCGGACCGCGGTGGCGTCAACCTGACCATCGACACCCCCCTCGATACCATCTGGCAGGGCGCCAAGCTCACCTGGGGCAGCGATCTCATCTTTGAAAAGACCCACCAGACGCTGACCAACGGCCAGGATGTCTTCACGCCGCTGCAGCAGGTCACCACCGCCGCCTTCGGCCAGTTGCAGGTGCCGCTGACCGACCGCCTCACCGTGCGCGGCGGCGTGCGCTTCGAGCATTTCGCCCTCGACGTCGACGATTTCACCCGCCCGGCCGCCTACACCGTGGTCGCCTCCAGGCAATATGTGCTGCCGGCGCTGCGCGTCACCGGCGGGAGCTTCACTTATTCCAAGCCGACCTTCAACATCGGCGGCACTTTCAAGCTCACCGAAACCAGCGAGATCTTCGGCGGCTTCTCGCAGGGCTTCGCCCTGCCCGACGTCGGCGCCTATACCCGCCGCGCCGGCCTGTCGACGGCCTATGCGTGCCCGATCGCTCGGCCGAACTGCCTTCCCGCCGGCGCGAGTGTCTCCTATGCCTCCATCAGCCCCGAAGCCCAGATCGTCAACAATTACGAACTCGGCATCCGCGGCAGCCATGACCGCTTCAAGGGCAGCCTGACGGGCTTCATCTCCACCTCCAGCCAGGGCGTGACCTTCGACCCCGTCACCAACACCATCTCGCAGCAGAAGGAATTCATCTATGGCGGCGAGTTCACCGGCGAATATGCGGCGACGGACCAGCTGACCATCGGCACCGTGCTCGGCTATCGCGAGGGGCGCTACGATTCCAACAAGGACGGCAAGCTCGACAGCTGGCTGCCCAACAACCGCATCGCCACCCCCTTCCGCGGCACGCTCTATGCCAGCTACGTCTTCGACAACGGCGTGTCGGTGCGCGTGGAGGGTGAAGGCTTCTCGGGACGCGACAAGGCGATCGACCTCAAGGGCACCCGCTACAAGATCAAGCCGGGCGCCACCATGAACGTCGCCCTGTCGGCACCAGTGAAGGGCGGCGAAGCCTATGTGTCCGTCGACAATCTGTTCGACACCCGCTTCCAGAACCCCACGGCGACCTCCGTGCGCAACCTCCCGGTCTATTCCTGGGGCCGCACGGTGACGCTCGGCTATCGCAAGACGTTCTGAACATGGTGGAACTCGACAAGCACGGCCCGCTCGTGATCCTGCGCTACCTGCCGCCCTATGGGGACCGGGACGAGCGGGCCTATCTCGACGCGCTGATCGAAATCGGCCGCAACGAGAGCGCCTTTGCCCTGCTGGCTGTTTTCGCCGGCGGCGGCGGGCTCTCCCAGGCCGGCGAGCGCGAGCAGGCGCTCTGGTTCAAGGCGACGCGCGAACGCTTCGAGCGCCACTGCCGTGCGCTCGCCATCGTCCGGCCGGACGCCAATCCGCGCATGATCGAAACCTTCCAGCGCCTGTGGTCGATGCCGCTGACCGCGACGTCCGACGAGCAGGCCGCCAGGCGCTTCATCGCACAGCATATGGAGACGGCATGACGGCGCTCGCCCAGGACATTCCTGCTTCGAGGCCCGGCCGCCTGCGCCTGTTCGCGGTGCTGGGCGGCCTTTACCTGGCCCAGGCCATTCCCTCCTATCTGATCGCGGCCGCCCTGCCTCCCATCATGCGCGAGGCAGGCGTCTCGCGCACGGCGATCGGCTATCTCAGCCTGCTCTTCCTGCCGCTGGTGCTGAAATTCCTGTGGGCGCCGCTGGTCGACCGCGTCAGGCCCTTCGCCCGGGCCCATCGGGCGGGGTGGGTGATCCTCACCCAGCTCGGCGTGATCGCCTCCATCCTGGCGCTGCTGCCGCTCGGCCCGACGCATGTCGGCGGCATCCTGGGCATCGGCCTCGTCACCGCGCTGCTGGTCTCAACCCAGGACATCGCCACCGACGGCTATGCCGCCAAATATCTGGCTCCGGAAGACCGCCCCATCGGCAATGCCATCCAGGGCGGCTCAGTGGCCTTCGGCGTGGTGATCGGCGGCACGCTCGGCCTGGTGCTCTACCACCATGTCGGCTGGGTCGGCATGCTCCTGGTCATCGCCGCCTTCTCGGCCCTGCCGCTGATCGCCGCCTTCGCGATGTGGGAGGCGCCCGCCGCACCCTCCGACCGGCTGACGCGGCCCTCCATCATGGCCTTCCTCCGGCGCCCCGAAATCCGCACGGTGTTGTGGATTGCGCTGATCTACCGGATGAGCGAAGGCCTGGTGAAGGCAATGGAGGGCCCCTATCTCGTCGATGCCGGCGTGCCGCTCGACCGCATCGGCTATCTTTCCGGCATTTCGGCGGCGACGGCGGGACTTGCTGGATCGGCGATTGCTGCTCTCCTGGTCAAGCGCTATGGCACCGCAGCCACGCTCGGCCTGCTCGGCGGCCTGCGCACTTTGTGCTTTGCCCTCTTCGCCGCGCATGCCCTCGGCATCGTCACAGGCGCCTGGCCCCTGTTCGGCGCCGCCGGCTTCCAGACCTTCATCCG
This sequence comes from Labrys sedimenti, assembly GCF_034424805.1. NCBI lineage: Bacteria > Pseudomonadati > Pseudomonadota > Alphaproteobacteria > Hyphomicrobiales > Xanthobacteraceae > Labrys > Labrys sedimenti. The sequence continues at coordinate 49,540 of NZ_JAXOUF010000017.1, read as the reverse complement.
CTACATGGAGATCGTCGCGCTCTACAGCCTGTTCATGACGGTGACCTCGTCGGACCAGCCCGGCACCGACTTCACCATCCTGGCCTGCGCCCAGATGGTGGTCTATCTCGTGGGCTCGCTGATCTCGGGCAAGCTCGCCGACCTCATGGGCTATGGCGCGCTCTTCGGCCTCGCCACCGCCCTCTCGGCCATTGCCGTCCTTGCCACCGTGCGGTTGCTGGCGAATGTCGCCCGCCCTCAGGGGGCGACGCCATGATCCCGGGACACCTCCTCATCCTGGGCGCGGTCGTCCAGACGCAGCAAAGCGAGGCAGGTTACGATCGCGATGCCGACGGCCGTGATGAAGGGCAGCTCCGGCGACAAGGCGAAGGCGGCGCCGCCGCAGAGTGCGCCCAGCCCCTGTCCGGCGGCGTGGGTGCTGGCGAGCCAGCCGGCGGCTCCCGCCTGGCGATGCGCCGCGACACGCTGGGCGAGGCAGGCCGTATAGGCGGGCGTCGCCACGGCAAGCCCGATGCCGGCCCAGACCGCACCGGCCGGCACCAGCCAGGGCACGGGTGCCAGGATGATGGCGAGGCACCCCAGCGCGAAGCCGGCAATGCCCCAGCGCATATTGCGCCCGAGCTGGAAGGCAAGGCGCGGCACGAGCAGGATCTGCGTCGCGATCATGGCGACCGCCACCGCGGCATAGGTGGCGCCTCCAAGCCCCGCGGCGGCGACGGCATCAAGGCCGAAGCGGTGCTGCAGGAACAGGCCGAGCACGAGCTGGATCTGGCCGAAGCCGAAGGTCAGTGCAAAACCGACAGCGAGCAGAGGCAGGACACGCCGGATATTGGCACGCCTGCTCGAGCTTTCAGCCTTCTTGGCGATTGGGGGAGCAGCCGGCAGGTTCGGAGCGCAGAGCAGCAGCAGCGGGCTGGCGACCATCATGATGACGGGCACGATGACGCCGGCTCCCGCGCCCAGCGTCACCAGGGAGCCGGCGATGCGACCGACATTCAAGCCGGCGCTGAGATTGGCCAGTGCGGCCGGCCGACGCTCGGTGGCGCTGCGCTGCACGATGGCGGCCTGGGCGTGCGGCATCACGCCGGCAGCACCGACGCTGTAGAGCAGGCGCGAGACCAGCAGGAGTCCGAGCGCGGCCGCGGGCACTCCGACATGGAGCGCCCCCGCAAACAGCCCCTGGCCTACAACCATCAGGCAGGCAAGCCCGGCGAAGAACGGCTTGATCCGCCATGCCGTGCCGTGATGCCCCCAGAGCGGAGCCGCAACCAGGAAGACCAGCGCGCCCAGGAAGGCGACGGCGCCGATCTGCGGCGACGCCAGCCCCGTCCTTTCCGTGACGATCGGCACCAACGCCAGCAGGGCCGACTGCCCGAAGCCCGACGAGGCGGCGATCAGCGCCAGGCGAAGACTGTCCGCACGCGAAACAGAGGCGCTGTCTCCAGCCATGCTTTTCTCCAAACAATTTTCTTGATTCAACTAGAAACAAACTCTAGGGAATTCAATAGTAGTTTTAGAAAAAATGTAGAAGTATTATAAATTGTACAAGTAGCAATTTCCATATCTACTTTGCAATTTGGAGTTCTGCTGAAAAGGAACACCATGAACGCCATCGACCTGATCAGACGATCCATCGACACCGCCCACGACGTCTCCATGCGCGCTTTCCTGAACAGCCTGATGCGCGAATGGCAGGGTTGGACGATGGAACATGAAGACGGCAGCGCCGGAAACGGCCGGCTTCTCGCCCGCTTTCCCCTGCCGCGCCGGGGCGGTCATGTCGCCATCGAAGTGACGCATCGATCGCGGGCGGCCTATCACGGCTTCCGCCCGCCCTTCCTGGAATTCTCGGGCATGGCACCACCGCGCCCGATCAGCTTCCAGGACTTCGTCTTCCTGCTCGCCAGCGAGCCGGACATCGTCGGCAGCGCCGACAAGGACAGGAGCCTGACTTTCCTGTCACGGGTGTTGGACAGCATCAGGAACATCGAGGACGTGGCGGCGCGTGTCCCGTCCCCCGACGCCTATTTCGCCCAGCGCGACCCCAGCTTCGCCGAAGCGGAAGGCTCGCTGCGCTTCGGCCATGCCGTGCATCCCACGCCGCGCAGCCGGGACCAGTTCACCCTGGAGGATTCCCGGCGCTTCGCTCCCGAGTATCGGAGCGGATTCGCCTTGCGCTGGTGGACCGCCGATCCCGCTCTGGTGCTCCAGGACAGTTCGCGTACCGACACCGCTGCCGAGCTCTGCCAGAGCCTGGCCGCCGGGGATCCTGCGATGGATCCGGAGGTCGTGAAGGCCGCGAAGGACCGTATCCTGCTGCCGATGCATCCCTGGCAGGCAGCCCAGCTGGCGCTTGACCCGGCGATTGACGGGCTGTTCCGCCGCGGCCTTCTGAAGGATCTCGGCCATGCCGGCTCCCCCTGGCAGGCCACCTCCTCGCTGCGCGCCATCCATGCCCCCCATGCCGGCTGGATGCTGAAATTCTCGCTCAGCCTGCGCCTCACCAATTCGCGCCGGGTCATCGAAACCCGCGAATGCGAGCGCGGCATCGAGATCGACCGCCTCCTGGCCGGCGAAGTCGGCCAGGCCATCGCCCGTCGTTTCCCGAGCTTCAAGGTGATGGGCGAACCCGCTTTTCTCCTGCTGCAGGATGCCGATGGCAAGGCCTTGCCGCAGACCACGGTGATCCTGCGCGAAAATCCGTTCAAGGGAGCGAGCCAGCCGCCTGCCGCCGTGCTGGCCGCTCTTTGCGAGATCTATCCTGACGGGCATGACAGCGCCCTCGCCGCCCTCATCCGGCGCATTGCCGGGCAGGAGCCGGCCGATCCCGGCGCAGTAGCCCGTCGCTGGTTCCGCCAGTTCCTCGACAAGGTCGTGGCGCCCTTCCTGCAGATCCAGGCCGATATCGGCCTGCTCTTCGGCGCGCATCAGCAGAATATCGTGGTCGAACTCGCCGAAGGCTGGCCGGTGGCCGTGCATTTCCGCGACTGCCAGGGCACCGGCTATATCCGCGAATTCCTGCCCGAGCTCGCCGCGAAGGCGCCCGACAGCCCGATGAAGGCAGGCCATGTCTTCAACTCGGCCGAAGCGGCCCAGCTCGTGGGCTATTACCTCCTCGTCAATTCGGTCTTCGCGGTGATCGGCGCGCTCGGTACCTCACGTCTCGTCGCCGAGGACATCCTGATCGGTGATCTGCGTGCCTTCCTCGAAGAGCTTGCCGCCCTGCCGCTCGCCGACAAGACCTGCCTCACCTATCTCCTCAACGCGCCGACGCTCGGCAGCAAAGGAAACTTCATGATCTGCTTCCGCAACATCAATGAAAACACCGAAGTGACCGATCCTCTCGCCGGCTACGTGCCCCTGCGCAACCCCATTGCGGAGGTCGCGGCATGACCCTGCAGATGAAGATCGATCCCACCGATGTTGCCGTTTCCCCGGCGCCGAGCCGGCACTGGCCTCTCGGTTTTGGCGGCGAGGCTGTCATCGAGAGCCGTTTGCAGGCGGACGGGAGCCTGGAGCTGGTCGCCCAGGCCGGCTCGGCGACGATCGGGCGGGCCGGGCTCCGCCCCCCCGAGGGGGACGGGCCGGGCATCCTTGCCATCCGCCAGCCCGATGCGACCCATCCCGGCGATGTCCATGCCATTGCCATCCTGGTGGAAGCCGCCTTCCAGCTCTTCCCCGCCATGGCCGCCCTGCTCCTGCCCGATGTCGCCTTCAGGCCGGCCCTGCTCCCTCTTGCCGTACAGACGGTGACGGATGAGGAGACGGGCGCCAGCGCCGTGCGCATCGCGCGCGAGCATTTCTACCAGCTACCCTTGCTCTGGCACCGGCCCGAGGGGCTGCGTGCCTTTCCCGAGATCCGCTCCGCCATCGGACCGCAGGACCGCCTGCCGCCCCTGCGGCCGCCGCAGCCGACCGGCACCTTCTACCATCGCTGGATCCCCGAACTGGGGACCACGCTTTCGATACGCGCCATCGACCGCCGCCGCGATCTCAAGCTTTTCCATGGCTGGATGAACCAGCCCCGCGTCGCCTTCTTCTGGGAGCTGGCCCAGAGTGAGGCCGAGCTCGACCGCTATCTCGCCGAGCAGGAAGCCGATCCGCACATCTTCGGCGTGATCGGCAGCCTGGGCGACGAGCCCTCCGGCTATTTCGAATTCTACTGGGCCAAGGAAGACCGGCTCGGCCCCTTCTACGACGCGGAGGACTACGACCGCGGCTGGCACGGCCTGATCGGCAATTCCCGCCACCTCGGCCGCGCCAGGACCGGCACATGGTTCCGCTCGGTGACCCACAGCCTGTTCCTCGACGAGCCGCGCACGCGCCGGGTGGTCGGCGAGCCCCGCGCCTCCCACCAGAAGATGCTGAGCTATTGCGCCCAGACCGCCTATGACAAGGTGAAGGAATTCGACTTCCCGCATAAGCGTGCGGCGCTGGTGTGCTGCCAGCGTGAGCGCTTCTTCCGGGAGGTGGTGCTATGACCCAAGGCACGCCAACCCTTGGACCCCTGCCCGACGGCAGCCCGATCGACGCCGGGCTCTGGCTCTCGTTGAACCGGGCCGTCATCGCCAAGGCGATCAGCGAACTCGCCTTCGAGGAAGGCCTCGCACCCGAGCCCACCAATGCCGAGGGCACCCAGTGGATCCTGCGCTTTGCGGGAGGGCTCGCCTATCGCTTCAAGGCCGTGCGCCGCATCTGGGGCAATCTGTCGATCGATACGGCCAGCCTGATGCGGCAGGACGGCGCCGCCTTGCGCCCGGCCGACGATGCCGCCGGCTTCATGCTCGATGCCCGCGAAACCCTGGATATCGAGCCGGACACGCTGTGCATCTACGCCAAGGAGCTGTTCAGCACCTTGCTGGCGGATGCCCGCATCGCGACCATGGCCGGCTCCGGTGAAAGCGAACATCTGCTGGCCCTGCCGGATGACCAGGTCCAGGCCTATCTCGACGGCCATCCCAAGGCGCCGGCCAGCAAGGGCCGGATCGGCTGGGGCCTCGGCGACTTCTCCCGTTACGCGCCCGAGTTCCAGCCGACCTTCCAGCTGTTCTGGCTGGCCGCGGACCGCAGTCGCTGCCGCCTCAGCCTGGCCGGGGACATCGACGAGGAGGCGCTGCTCGTCGCCTCCCTCGGCGAGAACGAGCGCGAGAGACTGCAGGCCGCCTGCCAGGCGGCGGGCCTCGATCCGGCGCGCTTCATGCTCCTGCCGGTGCATCCCTGGCAGTGGGACAACATGATCGTGGCGCAGTTCGCCGGCGAGATCGCGGCCAGACGCATCGTGCCGCTCGGGCTCTTCGGCGATGCCTACCGTCCCCTGCAGTCGCTGCGCACCCTCGCCAATGCGTCCTCGCCGGCCAAGCTCCACCTCAAGCTCTCGCTCACCATCCTCAACACTTCGGCCTGGCGCGGCGTACCCGGCAAATACATGGCGGTTGGCCCGGCCTTCTCGAACTGGCTCGCCGACAAGACCAGGCAGGATCCCGAGCTCTCCAACGCGCTGGTGCTGCGCGAATGCGCGGGCGCCTTCTATCCCCATCCCCTCTACGAGCGCATTCCCGACGCGCCCTACCAGTTCCGCGAAATGCTGGGCGTGATCTGGCGCGAAAGCCCGGAAGCCGGCCTCGCCGCGGGGCGCCGCCCCCTGATGCTCGGCGCCCTCGTCAAGAGCGACTTTGCCGGCGTGCCGCTCGCGAGCACTCTGATCGCGTCTTCGGGCCTAACGCATGAGGCCTGGCTGGCGCGCCTGTTCGATGCCGTCGTCCTGCCGCTCTACCACTTCCTCTGCCGCTATGGCGTGGGCTTCATCGCCCATGGCCAGAACATCACCGTGCTGCTCGACGGCGCCGTTCCCTGCGGCGTCGCGCTGAAGGACCTTCAGGGCGACGTCGACCTCGTCGACCAGGCATTCCCAGAAGCGGCCGACCTCGCGCCCACCATCCGTGAAGCCCTGCTGAAGCGGCCGGCGGCCCATCTCCTGCAGCACCTGCAGACCGGGCATTTCGCCAGCGTGCTGCGCTTTCTTTCCGATGCGCTCGCAAGCCACGATCGTTTCCCGGAAATCGAGTTCTACGGCGTACTGGCGCGGTGCCTGCGCCTCTATCAGGCACGCCATCCCGATCTCGCGGAACGCTTCGAGCTATTCGACCTCTTCACCCCGAAGGTGCCGCGCATCTGCATCAACCGCGTCCGGCTCGCTATCGGCTATGGCGATGCCAATCGCCGCCCGGTGCCGAGCCTGGGCAGCGAACTCGACAATCCCCTTCATCTCGCCGAACGCGAATCCCGCCCCTTCCGGGACCGCGGTTTCGCCGACAAATCCGCAGGAGTCCAGGCATGACACAGCGCAATCCGCTCGACCTCGCCGGCATCGGCATCGGCCCGTTCAACCTCAGCCTCGCCGCCCAGCTCGATGCCATCGACGGCGTCGAAGCCGCCTTCTTCGAGAAGCGCGAACGCTTCAACTGGCATCCGGGCATGATGCTCCCCGACGTGACGCTGCAGACCTCGTTCCTGAAGGACCTGGTCACGGCCACCAATCCGACCAGCCCATGGAGCTTCATCGCCTATCTCGTCGCGCATCGGCGCTTCTATGACTTCATCAATGCCGAGTTCGCCGACGTGCCGCGCCAGGAATTCGCCAATTACCTGGCCTGGGTCGCCAAGGGCCTGGACAGCCTGCGCTTTGGCGAGGACGTGCAGGCCCTCGATTTCGATGGCCGCAATTTCATCCTGCAGACGGACAACGGCACGGTCGAAGCCCGCAATGTCGCACTCGGCATCGGCCTGCAGCCCTACCAGCCCGACTTCGTACGCAAGCTGACCGGCCAGAACCATTTCCACTCCTCGCGCGCCGCCTTCGAACTCGCTCGTGCCGCGGGCAAGCGCGTGGCGGTGATCGGCGGCGGGCAGAGCGGCGCTGAGATCCTGCTTCATCTGCTGGGAGCGGGCGAAGCTGCGGCTGCATCGGTCGACTGGATCAGCCTGCGCCCGAACTTCCAGCCGCTCGATGCCACACCCTTCACCAACGAATTGTTCACGCCGCACTATGTGCGCAACTTCCACAACCTCGCCGAAGGGCGGCGCCTGTCCACCGTGGAGCGCGAGAAACTGGCGAGCGACGGCGTTTCGGCTTCCACGCTGTCGGAGATCTATCGCCGCCTCTACACGCTGCGCCATATCGAGCGCGGCGGCCCCCAGGCCCGGCTGATGCCGCATCGCGAAGTGCTGGATGTCGAGCAGAACGCCGGCGGCTTCCGGCTGGTGATGCGCAATGGCTTCGACGGCGGCATCGAATTCAGCCAGGCCGACGTGATCGTGCTGGCCACGGGCTATAGCTATCGCCTGCCCGACTGCCTCGCGCCGATCCAGGACCGCATCGCGATCGACGGAACGGGCCGGCTGCGGCTGGATGCCGACTTCTCCGTGAAATGGGACGGCCCGGCCGACAACCGAATCTTCGCGTTGAATGCCGGGCTGATCAGCCATGGCATCGCCGAACCCCAGCTCAGCTTGATGGCGTGGCGCAGCGCGGTAATCGCCAATGCTCTGCTTGGCCAACCTTTTTTCGACGTCGAGCCGCCGGCCTCGCCGCTGGCCTGGTCAACGGGCGGCGACCAGGCGGAGATGGCCGACGCGGAGGTCAAATATTTGCGCCATCCGTCCCATCGCAGTTGCTGACGATGAGACGTATGGCGGCGGCAGCCTGGCAGACCCGGGGCGACAGCGCCTCAGGCCGACATCGCCTGCGGGACGGCCAGGGACGGCGTCGCTTCAAGCAAGGCGCGCGTATAGGCGTGCTGCGGCCGGTCGAAGATCTCGGCGACGCTGCCCTGCTCGACGATCCGGCCGTCCTTCATCACCACGATGCGGTCGGCGACTTGCGAGACGGCCGCCATGTCGTGCGAGATGAAAAGGCAGGCAAAGCCGTGCTTGTCCTGCAGGCGCCGAAACAGCTCGAGCACCTGTTTCTGGATGGTCATGTCAAGCGCCGACACCGGCTCATCGGCGACCACGAAGGCAGGGTTGCGCACCACCGCCCGGGCAATGGCGACGCGCTGGCGCTGGCCGCCCGACAGGGCATGGGGAAGGCGCTGGGCGAAACCGGCGAGTCCCACCTCGGCGAGGATGGCGTCCACCCGCTCGCGCCGCTCCGCCCGGCTGAGCCTGGGTCCATGGGCCAGGGGTTCGGCGACGATATCGCCGATGCGCTGGCGCGGATCGAGCGAGGAATAGGGATCCTGGAAGACGAGCTGGCAATTGAGGCGGAAATCGCGCTGGCGCGCCCGCTCGGCCCCGGCCATCGGCTCGCCACGAAAGGCGACCTCGCCGCCGGCCAAAGGCAGTAGGCCGATCATCGCCCGCCCCAGCGTGGTCTTGCCGGAACCGGAGCCGCCGACCACCGCTACCGCTTCGCCGGGACGCACGGCCAGAGACACGCCGTCGACGGCCAGTTTGGGAGGGGTCGACGAGAACATCCCGCCAGAGCCCGGAAAACGCACGCTGACCTCGCGCGCCTCGATCAGGGCGGGCGCTTCGGGAACCGGCGCGCGGTTGTCCTCGAGCCTGGGCAAGGCATCGAGCAGGGCTCGCGTATAGGCCTGACGCGGACGGGTCAGCACCTCGGCCACGCCGCCCCGTTCGACCAGCTGTCCGCGCTGCAGCACCACGACCTTATCGGCATATTGCGCCACCAGGCCGAGATTGTGGGTGATCAGCAGCACCGCCGTACCCTCGGTCTGGGTGAGTTCCACCATCAGCCGGAGCACTTCGCGCTGCGACAGCGTGTCGAGCGCCGTGGTCGGTTCGTCGGCAATCAGCAATTTCGGCTTCAACAGCATCACCGAGGCCAGCATGATACGCTGGCGCATGCCGCCGGAAAACTGGTGCGGATAGGCGGTCAGGCAGCCCTTGGGATCCTTGATCTGCACCCGCGCCAGCATCTCGCAGGCCAGACGATCCGCCTCGGCCGCCGTGACCTTGCGATGCAGCATCAGGCCTTCGGCAAGCTGGGCTCCGATGGTCATGGCCGGATTGAGCGAGACCATCGGCTCCTGGAAGATCATGCCGATCGAGCCGCCGCGCAACCGGCGCATCGCCTCCGCGCTCAAGCCATCGACATCCCGTCCCTCGAACAAGACCTCGCCAGCGATGCGACGCACCTGCGGGGGTATCAGCCGCAAGGCGGAGCGCGCCGCCATGGTCTTGCCGCTGCCGGATTCGCCGACCAGCGCCACGATTTCTCCAGCCCCGACATCGAAGCCGACGTCGTTGAGGATGCGCAGGCCGCCAGGCCCCTCCATGGTGAGGCCGCGCACACTGAGCAGCGGGTTTGCGATCGTCTCGTTCATCGCTGTCCCTCCATGCGCGGATCGAAGCGGTCGCGGATGGCATCGCCCATCAGATTGATGCCGAGCAGCGTGAAAGCGAGGCACAGGCCGGGCGCGATGCCGAGCCAGGCCGCCCGCTCGATATAGGGCCGGGCCGCCGCCAGCATGTTGCCCCAGCTCGCCATCTCCGGCGGCGCTCCGAGGCCGAGGAAGCTGAGGGAGCTTTCGGACAGGATCACCCAGCCCAGCATCGAGGTCGCCAGCACGATGATCGGCGCCAGGCAGTTGGGCAGCACATGCTTGACCATTGTCTTCCATTCGGAATTGCCGATCACGCGCGAGGCCTCGATGTATTCGCGCTCGCGCACCGACATCACCGTGCCGCGCACTACCCTCAGCACGGAGGGTGTATAGGCGAGGCCGAGAGCCAGCACGATCGCCCCGACGCTGTGGTCGCGCCCGACGATGACGATGACGCCGAGTGCCAACAGCAGGCCGGGAAAGGCCAGCAGGGCGTCGCTGACGACCATCAGGATACGGTCGGCCGTTCCCTTGAGATAGCCGGCGAGGAGACCGAGCGTGGTACCGACCACCACGGCAAAGCCGACAGACAGGCAGGCGATGCCCAGGCTGATCGCCGCCCCGGCCATCACGCCGGAGAGGACGTCGTGGCCATATTTGTCGGTACCGAGCCAATGCGTGGCCGAGGGTGGCTTGAGCAGCGCGGCGAAATGCACCTTCATCGGCGGATAGGGCGTCCAGACCAGCGACAGCAACGCCATCGCCACCACGACGCCGACGAAGACGCTGCCCAGCGCAGCATTGAAGCGAAAACGGGGGATGCGAAGGAAGCTCATGTCGCCGAGACCCTCGGATCGAACAGCGGGTAGCACAGGTCCACCACCAGATTGACCAGCACATAGATCAGCGCCGTCATCAGCAGACAGCCCTGGATGACGGGGTAGTCGCGCGAGAAGATTGAATCCACCATGAGCCGGCCGAGTCCCGGCAGGGTGAACACCGTCTCGAGCACGGCAATGCCGCCGAGCAGATTGCCGAGTGTGAGGCCGATCACGGTCCAGGTCGGCGCGAAGGCATTGGGCAGGACATGCCGCAGCAGCACCCGGCTTTCCTTCAGTCCCTTCGCCCGGGCATGCATGACATATTCGAGCCTGAGCACCTCGATGGCGCTGGCGCGCGACATCCGGGTCAGCACGCCCGTCTCGATCAAAGCGAGCGTGGCGATCGGCAGGATCACATAGAACATGGCCTGGCCGGCATCCTGCGAGAAGGGCACATAGCCTACCACCGGCAGCCACTGCAGCTTGGCGCCGAAGACGAGCAGGAAGATCATGCCCAGCCAGAAGCTCGGGATCGACAAGAGCAGCGTGGCGCTGGAGACGATGGCGAGATCGGCCACCCGATTTTGCTTCCAGGCCGCCAGCAATCCACCCGGCACCGCCAGCAGGGCGGCCAGGAAGACGGCGGCCAGCACGATGATGGCCGAGACCTTGAAGCGATCGACGATCAAGGGCAGCACCGCCTGGCCATTGGTGATGGACTGGCCGAGATCGCCCTGCAGCATGTGCTGGAGCCAGTACCAGAACTGCACGACGATCGGCTTGTCGAGCCCCATGGCGATACGCAGCGCCTCAAGCTGGGCCTCGCTGGCATTGTCGCCGAGCGCGACCTGGGCCGGATCGCCCGGGATCAACCGGACGAGCACGAAAACCATGATGGCAACGAGCAGGAGCGTCGGTATCGCCCACAGGATCCGGCGCACGACATAGAGAGCCAGTGCTTTCATTGCTGAGCTACCTCGCCAGGCGGGGGTGTCGGAGCAGATGCTATTTCAGCGTCACGCCCCATCCCCTGGGCTGGCTGAGAGACCAGACCTCGAAGCCCTCGACATTGGCGCGTGTCGCGCCCTTGGCCGCGGGGTTGTAGACCGCGATCATCGGCACGTCGGTGCGGAACATGTTCTCCATCTGGTCGATCAGCGCCTGCCTCGGGGCCTTGTCGGCGATCTGCGTGCTCTGCTTGAGCAAAGCGAGCGCGGCAGGATTGTCCCAGACCTTGCGCGGCGCCTTGGCCTTGTCGCCGCTGACCATATCGAAGGACAGGGACGGATCGAGCCGGGCCGAATAGGAGAAGGCCGCGGCCTGGTAGTCCCCCTTGGTGTAGTGGTCGAGGAGGGTGGCCCAATCGAGCACTTCGAGCTCGATCTTGATGTCGGCTTCCTCGGCCATCGCCTGCACCAGCACGGCCATGTCATAGAGATATTGATAGTGCTTGGAGGTCAGCATCCGGATCGGCTGGCCCTTGTAGCCTGCCTCGGCCAGCAATTTCCGGGCGGCGGCGAGGTCGCGCTCCGGCATCTTCGCCTCGGGCTCGCCGTAATAGGCCGAGCTGACCGGGATTAGCGACCGGTTCGGCTTGCCCTCGCCTTCGGTGACCGCCTGGACGAGCTGCGGCACGTCGAGCGACAAAGCGAGCGCCTGCCGGATGCGCGGATCCGACAGCAGCGGGTCCTTGGTCTGGAACAGGATGGCGTTGAGCTCCATGGTGGGCTTGCTTTGCACCTTCACATCCGCGTTCGCGCGCAGCTCGGCCATGTCGGAGACGGCGATGTCGGGAATGACGTCGATGCCGCCCGAGAGCAGGGCCGCCTTGGCCGCGGAGGGATCGGGAATGATCATGAAGCGCACGCCGGCGACCTTGGGCGTCTTGTTGCCGGCATAGCCGTCGGGTTTGCCGGGCAAGGGTGCATAGGCATCGTTGCGGGAAAGGTCGATATATTGGCCGGGCACCCAGGCCCCGAACTTGAACGGGCCGGTGCCGACAGGCTTGATCCATTTGCCGTCCGCACCGACGGAGCTACGCGCATAGATGCCGGTGCCGCCGCAATCGACCCGCGCCAGCGTGGTCAGGAACAGGGCCGAGGGTTCGGCCAAAGTGAAGCGCACGGTGAGCGGATCGGGCGCTTCGACGCCGGTGACCTTCATGCGCCCGCTGCCGTCGAATTCCGGCAGGCAGCGCCAATTGTTCTGCGGCGCCATGTAGCGCTGCCAGTCGAACACCACATCCGCCGCGGTCAGCGGCGTACCGTCATGAAAGGTGATGCCCTTGCGCAGCTTGAAGGTGTAACTGCGCCCATCCGCCGACGTCTCCACGCTCTCCGCCAGCATCGGCCCCACCGTGGCATCCTCGCGGAAGGCGACCAGGCCCTCCAGCACATTCATCACCACCGCGTCGGAATTGGCGTCGCGATTGATGCCGGGATCGGTCGAACGGATATCGGCATTGAGCTGGATGCGCAGCACATCCCGCGGCTGGGCCACAGCCGGCGCTACGGCCAGCAGCCCGAAAGCAGCCGCGCCGCAGGCGAGGGTCCAAAAGTTCGTCATGTCAGTTCCCTATGCGATTTGTCGTCGGGATGGTGGGATGAACCGGACGGTCTGCGCCGCCTCGGCGTATCAGGCGGCATGCCGGGGCAGGACGCCGCTGCCCGGCACGTGGATGTTCATGTCGAGGCGATAGGTTTCGAAACTGCGGTTGAGCGCCGGCAGCATCGCCACTTCCATCACGCCGAGAGCAGGCTCCATGGCGATCATGGCGACGGTCGCCGAAAGATTGGTGGAGCCCTCCCGGTGCGGCGGGCGGCAGACGGCCCAAGGCGTTTCAAAATCGTCGAACAGGGCCGCCTTGACATGATCCATGGTGACGGCGCCGAGATGGGGCTCGATCAGCGCCCGCACCCGCAGGTCCCGATAGAGCGAGTCCGGCGTATCGGCAATGCCACGATCGACCAGTTTGGACAAGGCGACCGGGCTCTGGAAATGGTTGGCATGCACGATCAACCCGGCTTGCGGCAGCACCTGGAAGGTCTCGTCGGGGGCGCATTCGAAGTCGATGGCAATGCCGTTGGCCTGGGCCACGATCATGTTGTTGGCAGCCGATTTCGGCGTGGCGTAGACGGCGTGCATGGCCAGGGCCAGGCGCTTCTGCTCCAGGACCTTGCGCCGGATCAGGGCCAGCGGCACGCCGAGCCGGCGATAATCGCGATCCGTTTCCAGATAATTGGCGGTGATGGAGATGCCGGCCGAATTGAAGCCGCTGCGCGCAAGCCCACCTGCCTCGGTGAAGGTAAGGATGTCCGGGCCGTCCTCGCTGCGGATCTTCAGGACGATGGCGGTTTCGGCGCATTCGGCCTTCCAGTCCCAGTTCTGGGCGTGGAGAAGGCGGCCCGAGGCGGTCGCCTGCGGCAGCACGACGGCGCCGGTGCAGCCATCGGCTTCGAGCGGCGCGACGATGCCGTTCTCCCGCATTTCGGCGAGCTTGAGAATTTCGGTGCGGGCATTCAGCAGCACGATGGCCGCATAGGGCAGCTCCGCGCCTTCGGCGATGCCGTGCATTTCATCGATATAGGCCGGGGCGAATTCGCGGATGGTCGGCTCGAAGCGCGAGACCAGCCCCTCCACCTCGTTCCAGGGCAGTTTGGCCGCCTCCAGCTGCGCCGAGTAATGCTCGATGCCGTGCCGGATGCGCGCGGCAGCCTGCTCGCCATATTGCCGGCCCCTTTCCCGCGGAGTACCGGCAACCTCGATCAGGGGAAGCGGCAGGACTCGCGGCTGATAGGAGACCGGGCCATCACCGTTTCGCGAACTCATTTCCACCATCTCCCACTTTGTATGTCTGTGCGATGAAGGCCGAGCCTTCATTGTCGACGCGGGACCTGATACATCAGAATTGAACAGGTTCACGCACTATGAATTGTATTTTGTGATTACATGAAACAATCTGAGCTGGATGTCAAGGAGCCGTCGACCCGCTTGCGGCAGGATCTGCTCGACCGCATCGTCCGCCTGATCCACGACGAGGCGATGCAGCCGGGCGCGCGGCTGAACGAGAATCGCCTCGCCCAGGAGCTCGGTGTCTCCCGCACACCGATCCGGGCCGCCCTCGACCAGCTCGCGGCGGGAGGCTTCGTCGGGCGCCGGCCCAACCGGGGCGTCGAGCTCATCGCCCTGCCGCCACCGCCCGCGCCGCCCCCCTCGCGCAGCACCGACCTCGACGACGAATTGCTGGTGCGCATCGCCCACGACCATGAGCGTCAGAGCCTGCCTCTCGACATTTCGGAAGCCGAGCTGATGAAGCGCTACGGCGTCAGCCGCCAGCGCGTGCGGGACGCCCTCGCCCGGCTCGAAGAGCTCGACATCGTCGAGCGCAAGGCCGGCTATGGCTGGCATTTCGCCGATCTTCTACAGGACGACGGCGCCAATCAGGAAAGCTATCGTTTCCGCATGCTGGTGGAGCCGGCCGCCATTCTCGAGCCCGGCTTCAAGCTGAGGCCGGGATGGGCTGGAGACATGCGCGAACGCCATGCCACGGCCCTGGCCACCGCCCGGGCAGGCCAGTGGAGCGCCTCGGCCAGCATCGCCTTTTTCGAAACCAACGCCGCCTTCCACGAAGGCATCGGCGCCGCATCCGGCAACCGCTATCTCGCTCATGCGGTTCGGCGCCAGTCACGGCTGCGACGCCTGTCGAACTATGACTGGACCTATGGCAGGGACCGCGTCGAAATCTCCTGCCGCGAGCATATGGAGATCCTGGAGAGGCTGGTGGCAGGCGATTTCGAGGTCGCCGCCGCACTGATGCGCCGCCATCTCCAGAATGCAAGTCTGGTATAGAAACATCTCGGGAGCATTATGGCTTTAGTAATCACGAAAGACACAAAATACCCCTGATCGCCCTGCATTCCCCGACCGTGCTATGAGAAACGGTCCAGCCAATTCAGAGTGAACCATGCCCAATCCCGTCCGCACCATCGAACATCTGACGATCGCGATGCCCGACGGCGTCAGGCTGGCGGTTCGCCTGTGGCTGCCGGAAGGAGCGGAGACGAATCCCGTTCCCGCCATCCTGGAATATATCCCCTACCGCAAGCGGGACGGCACGCGTTCGCGCGACGAAGCCATGCATGGCTGGTTCGCGGCGCATGGCTACGCCGCCATCCGCGTCGACATGCGCGGGTCGGGCGACAGCGAAGGCCTGCTCGACGACGAATACCTGCCCCTGGAACAGGAGGATGCCTGCGCCGTGATCGCCTGGATCGCGCAGCAATCCTGGTGCGACGGCAAGGTCGGCATGATCGGCAAGAGCTGGGGCGGCTTCAACGCCCTGCAGGTCGCCGCGCGCCGGCCGCCGGCCCTGAAGGCGGTGATCAGCGTGTGCTCCACCGACGACCGCTATGCCGACGACGTGCATTTCATGGGCGGCGCCCTGCTGGCGGACAATCTGTGGTGGGGCTCGGCGATGATGGCCTGGCAGGCCTTGCCGCCGACGCCCTCGCTCCATGGCGAGGGCTGGCGCGAAGCGTGGGAGCAGCGCCTCGACCACCTGCCTTTCTTTCCGGCGATCTGGGCCAGCGAACAGCATCGCAACGCATATTGGCGCCAGGGCTCGGTCTGCGAGGACTGGTCCGCCATCGCGGTACCGGTCTTCGCTGTCGGCGGCTGGGCGGATGCCTATTCCAATGCGATCCCGCGCCTGCTCGAGCATTTGCCGGGCCCGCGGCTCGGCCTGATTGGGCCCTGGGCCCATCATTACCCGCATCAGGGCCTGCCTGGCCCCGCAATCGGCTTCCTGGAGGAGGCACTGCGCTGGTGGGATCACTGGCTCAAGGGGCAGGACAACGGCATCATGAACGAACCGATGCTGCGGGCCTATATGCAGGAACGCGGCACCTCGGACGAGGGCCGCAACGGCCGCTGGATCGGCGAGGCATCCTGGCCCTCGCGCCTGATCACCCGGCGGCCGATGTTCCTCTCGCCCGGCCAGCTCTGGTGGCGGCCGGCACCCGCCGCGGAGCTTGCCATCCGCTCGCCGCTGTGGTGCGGCGCCGGCGGCGGCGAATGGATGAGTTCCGGCCTGCCGGGCGAAGCGCCCGCCGATCAGCGCCTCGATGACGGCCTGTCCCTCGTCTTCGATTCCAAGGAGCTCGCCGACCGTACCGAAATCCTCGGCGCGCCAGAGCTGGTGCTGGAAATCGCTTCGGACCAGCCCACGGCGCAGATCCATGCGCGGCTGTGCGACGTCGCGCCGGACGGCTCCTCGGAGCGCGTCTCCTACGCCATCCTCAACCTCACCCATCGGGATGGCCACGCCGAACCCAGGCCCCTGACGCCCGGCGAGTTCGAGACGGTCCGGATCAGGCTCAACGACTGCGCCCATGCCTTCGTCGCCGGCAACCGCATTCGCCTGTCGATTGCAACCTCGGCCTGGCCCATGGCCTGGCCCGCGCGCAACCAGGCGGCCCTGACGGTCCGTACCGGCGAGGCCGCCCTGATCCTGCCGGTGCGCCGGCCGCGGCGCGAGGATGCCGCCCTCGCCTTCCCGCCCGTCAGCATGGCCGAAACCGGCCCGGTCCGTTCGAGCCGCCCGGCCCAGGCCGAGCGCAGTTTCAGCCTCGATCTCATCGAAGGCACGGCCCGTCTCGTGGTCGACGGCGACGCCTTCGGCTCCGCGCCGATGCGTTTTGAGGAAATCGCCACCGATTTCGCCCATAGACTGCGCCGGGAATTCTCGATCCGTGACGGCGAACCGCATAGCGCCTGCCAGACGGTGACGCATCATTGCACGCTCACCTGCGACGGCATCGAGTTCCGCATCGAGGCCGAGGCCCGCATGATCGCCGATGACGAGAATTTCGAGATCAGCGCCCGGGTCCGCGCCCTGCAGGACTGGGTCGAAATCGCCGATCGCAGCTTCCACGAGGTGATCCCGCGCCGGCTGGTGTGAGCAAGCGGGGCGCAGCGGTGTTTTCCAATTTCGCCATGCTGATGGCTCTGTCATCCCCGGCCGAGCATGGCGAGGGGAAGGGGCTCCAGGGGCCGTAGATCGCGTTCAGAGCCCCTGGATCCCCTTCCCTCGGCCTTCGGCCTCGCCGGAGATGACAGACTCACCTCCCATCGCTCGCTTCACGCCGCCAGTTTCAGCAGGAAGGCATCGTGGCGGACGAGGAAGGCGCGCAGGCGATCGGGATAGTCGGGCGTAACAGCCGCGCGCACGCTGGGGCGGACCGACAGGGCCTGTCGCCAGGCTCGCACACGCGGCAACCCTGCGAAAACAGCGATATCGGCGAGGGTATCGAACAGGTCGAAATAGCGGAAGATCGGCGCATGGACGGCGTCGACCAGGCCGAAGGCTTCGCCGGCGAAATAAGGACCGTTGCCCAGCACCTCCTCCACCCGGGCAAACTTGTCTGCAATCCTGGCACGTGCACGCTCGTAACCCGTCGCATCGGTGGCCGTCTCCAGGCCCCAGAGATCGGCGAGGATGGCAGACCCGAACTCCATCCATCCCCGATGCCGGGCTCGCTCCAGCGGATCGGCGGGATGCAGCTTGGGGCCTTCCACGGTTTCCTCGACGAATTCGCAGATGACGTTGCTCTCGAACAGCACGGCCTGTGGCTGCTCCATCCGCTCCACCAGCAGCAAAGGCACCTTGCCGAGCGGGGATAGAGCCGTGAACCAGTCGGGCTTGGCCACAAGATCGATGAAGCGCCGTTCGAACGGCGCTCCCTTCTCCATCAGCGCGATCGCCGCGCGCTGCACATAGGGGCAGAGGTGGTGGCTGACGAGCGTCAGCCCGGCGGGGTGGGACTGGGTGCTCATGCCGCCACCTTCATGCCTTCCGCCTGCATGGCGGCCTGCACGGCGGGACGAGCCCCGACGCGAGCCATGAAGGCACGGATCGCCGGGAACGGTGCGAGGTCCACCTTGGTGTAGGGCGACCAGCCGACGATGGTGAAGAGATAGGCATCGGCGGCGGTGAAGGTCCCGCCCAGCAGGAAAGGACCACCTTCGCCCAGATGATGCTCGACGGTCGCGAGGCGCTCGGCGATCTTGATGCGGGCGACGTCCTGGGCCTGCGTGCCATATTCGGGATGGAACAGCCACGGGCTGTACATCTTGTGCAGTTCCGAGGCGATGAAGTTGAGCCAGGACTGCAAGCGGGCACGTTCGACCGTGCCTGCGGCCGGGGCGAGGCCGCTCTGAGGCTCGAGATCGGCGAGATATTGGCTGATCGCCGCGCCCTCGGTCAGCACCGATCCGTCGTCGAGCCGCAACGCCGGCACGTAATGGTTGGGATTGACGCTGGTATAGTCCACGCCCTGCTCGGTCACATGCGGCGTCTTGCGCAGGTCGACGCGTTCGAGCTCGAGCGCAATCCCGGCCTCCTTCGCCACAATATGAGGGGCGAGCGAGCAGGTACCGGTGGCATAATAGAGTTTCATGTTCCATTTCCTTTCAGTCGAAGCAATCGTCCATCGGCTGAGCCGAACGGCGGATCGACTGGAAGGTTAGGACAATGCAACGGCGCATGACTAATTGGCTTTTCACCAGTCGCACTTGCGTGACTGCAAGCACCTGAGATGCTATGCAGGCGGCATGGACGACTGGAACGAATTGCGCCTGGTGCTGGCGATCCAGCGCGCCGGCAGCCTCACGGCAGCGGCGAAGGCCCTGACGATCGATCACTCGACGGCCTTCAGACGCCTCAACGCCCTGGAAGCGCGCCTGGATCTGCGCCTGTTCGAGCGGCTGCCCGGAGGCCTCTACCAGGCGACGGCCGCAGGCGAGCGCATGGCCGTTGCCGCCGAGCGCATGGAGGACGAGGCGCTGGCCCTCGACCGCGACATCACCGGCCGTGACCACCGCCTTTCCGGCCGGCTGCGCGTCACCTCCTCGGAAACCCTCGCCTATAGCCGGCTGACCCAACACCTCGCCGGCTTCCGCCAGGCCCATCCGGGCATCGTCGTCGAGCTGGCCATCGACAACCGCGTGCTCAGCCTGTCGCGCCGCGAGGCCGACATCGCCTTCCGGCCGGTGCGGCCGAGGGAAGGCGATCTATGGGGCAGGAAGCTCGCCGGCATGGCCTGGACCTTCTATGGCGTCCCGGCGCTCGTGGCAGCCAATGGTGGGCCGGCGTCCGCCGTCGCGGACCTCGACGGCCAGACCTTCGTCGGCTGGCAGGAGGCCACGGCTGGCATCCGGGCCGCCGATTGGCTGGCGCGACACCTGCCGGCTGACGCCGTCGCCTATCGTTCGAACAGCCTGGTCAACCAGGCAGTCGCCGCCAAGGCCGGCCTCGGCCTTGCCCTGCTACCCTGCTATCTCGGCGACAGCGATCCGGGCCTCATCCGAGCCCTCGCCGAACCGATGCCTGAACTGACGGGCGAATTGTGGATCGTCACCCATGGCGACCTCAAGAACACGGCCCGCATCCGTGCCTTCTTCGATCTCGTCGGCAATGGCCTGGCCGCCGAGAAACGCTTGTTCGAGGGTCATGGCGTTCCAGCCGTGGCAGGTACGGTCAGGACATAGAGGAGCAAAACCTCTTGCACAGTCCCGTGCCGAATAAACCTTACCCTGCCGCTGGCTCGGTCTTGCGCCTCGGTGTCAGCCAGGGAACTGTGATTGACGTGGCATAGTACCAATAAATGGTATATATTGGTACTAACTTGAGGAACGAACATGCAGCGCAACACCTCGGTCTCCTTGGGAGATCACTTCGTGACCTTCATAGACAAACAGGTCGGCTCGGGCCGTTACGGGTCTGCGAGTGATGTCGTACGTGCCGGGCTGCGTCTGCTCGAAGAGCAGGAAATGCGACTTCAAGCCCTGCGCGACGCTCTGATCGCCGGCGAGGAGTCCGGACCTCCCAAACCATTCGACGGTGAGGCCTTCCTCAAACGGTTGCATGACAAGCATGCCGGATAGAGTCAGCCGCTATCGCCTCACGCCTCTGGCCGAAAGCGATCTCGAGGAAATCTGGCTTTATACGCTCCGAACGTGGTCTCGCGAGCAGGCCGACAGCTATTTTCACACACTTGTGGCAGCCTTCGAGGGGCTGGCCGCCGGCACAAAAACCGGCCGCCTCGTTGAGATCTGAGAAGGTTATCTAAAATACAATATCGGCTCGCATATCGTATTCTATCGCCAAGCGGGGCAAACCATCGACATTATCCGCATATTGCATCAGCGCATGGATATCGGCCGGCAGCTGTAGATAAATTCCACCTGGATCACCCGACCCCATTCCGCTTCAGCCGCAACTGGAAGCGGGCACCAGGCCCGTCATCGACATAGTCGATACTGGCGCCGCTGTTGGCGAGCAGGGAGCGGGCGATCGGCAGGCCGAGGCCGGTGCCGCCGTTGGCGCGCTTGGTGGTGAAGAAGGGCTCGAACAGGCGGCTTCGGTCGTGAGGCGGAATGCCCGGCCCATCATCAGCCACCCGAAGGTCGAGATGGTCGTCGCCGACCGCTGCCGAAATCGTCACCCTGGATGCTCCGGCCTGGCGGCTGTTTTCCACCAGGGTCGTCAAGACCGTCTCCAGGACGTCCGCCGGAATGCGCACGGTAGGCAGGCCGGCATCGAGATCGACCTCGACCTTGAAGTGGTCGTCGGAACCGGCATCGGCGATGCGCCGCACGGGATCCACCAGCGCTGTCGACACACCCTCGTTCTCATCCGCCATGTCGGCGCGGGCGAGTTCGAGCAGGCGGGCCACCAGGCGCGACAAGCGCTCGGCATCGCCCTCCGCATTGGCGATGAAGCGCCGGCGCTCCCCGGCGCTCATGGTGTCGCCATGTTCGTCGAGCAGTTCGAGCACACCGCGTATGCCGGTGAGCGGCGTCTTGAACTCATGGCTCATCGCGGCGGCGAAATCGCGCAGATAGCGCGAGCGCAGGTCGATGGCATCAGCCATGCGCCGGAAATTGTCGAACAGGGCCCGGATCTCGATGGTGGCGGTGGCCGGGGTCGGCGGCACCTCGCTGCCGCCGCGGCCGAGATGCCGGCCGACCCGGGCGCTGGCTTCGGTCAGCTGCTCGATCGGCTTGGCGATGGCCCGCGACAGCAGGCCGGCGAGACCGATGATCACGGCGAGGATGATGCCGAAACCGAGCGCGATCTTGCCGAGATCGTCATAGATGCCTCGGAACAGGGCGCGGGGCGAGCGCGACAGCAGGAGGACACCGACGGTGCGATCACCCAGCCTGATCGGCCGGGCATAGTGCACGCGGATGGCGGATGCGCGGCTGAAGACTTCGAAGGCATAGCGCGGCACGTAATCTCCGCGCCGCCGCAGGACCGATTGCGAATGCCCGCCGATGGCCGACTGGACCTCCGGCAGGAAGGCATAGCTCTGGCCCTGGAGCGGCCCGTCCGAGAGTATCGTGCCCCTGGCATCGAGGATCAACGCGCTCGCCAGCGTGGTGCGCCGGCTCTGCTCGACCAGCGGCGCGATCGCCCGAGCCGCTGCCAGCGCCTCGGCATCCGGCGCCTGCGACGAGGCGACGGGCAGCGGGCGCTGGGACAGGATCGGCATCGTGTTGAGGTCGATCGTCAGGGCCTCAGGCGTGAAATAGGGCTCGGTCGCCGAATCGTCCCGCCGGTAGGATTCGTTCGGATCGTTCTCCGTCGGGGGCAGCACCGGCGGCGGCTTCGGGCCGGGCCAGGCGAGATCGAAGGCCGAGTCGTAGACGGCGGACTGGGCGATCAGTTCCGCCTCGGTCTGGCGCACCAGGACATTTTCATAGACCCTGAGGAAGATGGCGCCGATGCCCGGCATCAGGGCGGTGAACAACAGCACCCCGATCAGGATCGAACGCAGGCGTAGCGCCGGCCAGCGCGCCTTGACGGCATCCTTCAGCCGGCTGAACAGGGTCACGCCGCCTTGCCCGCACAGGCGCCGATGCGATAGCCGATGCCCGCCCGGGTCTCGATCACGTCCTCGGCCCCCACGACCGAGAACTTCTGGCGGATATGGCGGATATGGCTGTCGATGGTGCGGTCGGTGATCGCAAAGCCGGGCCCGTGCAGGCGATCGATGATCTCGTCGCGGGAAAAGACCTTGGACGGCGTCGCTGCCAGGATCTGCAGGAGTTGGAACTCCTTGGCGGTGAGCCCCACCGATTCCCCGGCCCATTGGGTCTGCCAGCCTTCGGGATCGAGGTGGAGCAGGCCCCGCGCCAGCACCGATGCCGGCGCTGCCTGGGCCGGCCTGGCAGCCGTCCGCTTGAGGATGGCACCGACCCGCGCCACCACCTCGCGCGGCGAGAAGGGTTTCACCACATAGTCGTCGGCACCCATTTCCAAGCCGAGCACCCGGTCGATCTCGTCATCGCGGGAGGACAGGAACAGCACCGGCAGTTCGCTCTGCGCCCGGAGCCTGCGGCAGACTTCGAGGCCATCCATGCGCGGCATGTTGATGTCGAGAATGGCAAGATCCGGCTTGAGAGACAGGGCTTTCGCCAGCCCCTCCTCGCCATCACCGGCCTGGTGCGTGGTCATGCCGGCCTTGGCAAGGGCGAAGGCCAGCAATTCGCGGATATGCGGATCGTCATCGACGATGAGAATAGTGCGGGACATGAGCGATGAATGTCATTTCAGGGGGAAGGTGTCAAAGCGGGGTTCGGCAGCGCCGGATCGGACAGCGGCCCCGCCTGCTGCAGCCGCCAGGCGCCAGCCAGCGTCCATTGACGCCAATCGACCTGCTGCGCCTCCAGCCTGGCCTGCACTGCCCGCCTCAGCTCGCGCAGTTCGGCAAGATCGCGGCTCTGCGCCGCGTCGGCCGCAGCGCCGGCGTCCTTGAGAGGCAGCAGGGCGCCGGTGCCGCCGAGGCTTCCCACATAGGACATGTCTCGCCGCCCCTCCAAGGTTTGCGGCGATCCCTGTCGTTCGAGGTTCCAGCGCGCAATCACCCCCTCGAAGTTGATGAAACAGCAGACCCCGAGCACGATGGCCAGGCACAGGGCGTTGGCATTGATCAGCCACACGCCATCGCGCCGACGGGCGATACGCCATGAAATCAGCGCCAATCCCGTCATCACCAGGAAGAGGAAGATCAAGGCCGTGATGCGCAGATAGGTCAGCGAATAGGCCTCGATATAGGCGACGACGCGCAGCATGGTGGAGGCCACCAGTAGCATGGTCTGGCCGATCCACAGATAGACCAGCAGGCGAACGCTCGCCTTGCCCGCCAAAGGCGAGCCGGTCCGCAGGCAGACCAGCACGAAGCCCGCCGCCAGCAGCGCCGCAAGAACCAGGGCCTGCGTGCCGCGATGGGCATATTGGGAAAAGGTCACGCCTTCGGGAAGCTTGGCGCCACTCCACAGAAACGCGATGTCCGAGGCATTCTGGAGAGCGAACACCAGGTTGAAGGCAGCAAGCGCGATCGCCACTGGCGCCATTCCGGGCCAGGAAGGCAGGATCGGCAGCGATGCACGCGTGGAGACACCGGCAAAGGGGGGCAGGCGCAGCGGCCTGAAGCTCGCCCATAGCGCGACCACGCTCGCCAGGACGAATAGACCATGCCAGAACAGGCCTGTGCTTCCGCTCCGCAGGGCGAGCGCATCCCATAAGGCGGCGAATCCAAGGCCGATCAGGGGATTGGCGTCGGAGAACAAGAGCAGGAAAAGAACCGAGCCGAGACCGGCCACGAGCAATCCCCCGGCGATCCCACCGAGAGCGAGGCCTCCTCGTCGCCGCATGATCCGAGCGAAGCGACCTGCATCGAGCAGGGCCGCCATCGGACTGAGAGCACCGTAGAGGGGCAGGCGCACGGCCCAGGCCAGCGCATTGCCGAATTCGCCATGGCGCGGCAGCAGCAGCGCCAGCGCCAAGCCTGTCAGGAAAAGCAGGCCGGCAAGCAGGCTCGGCTCGACGATCAGGGCGAAGCCCGCAAGGCTGGCGCCGATCACCGCGAAGCGGCTGGCCCGGTTGCGGCGCATCAGGCTATCGCAGGCCAGCAGCGCGCCGAGCCAGGCAAAAGCCAGAAAGCCGATGATGCTGCCTACCTGAGGCAGGGCCTGCCCCGCCGACAGCACGAAATCGGCGAGGATGGCCAGCACGATGATGGCCAGCACCTTGAAAACGAAGCTCAGTCGAAGCGGCGAGTGGTTGCGGGCCGGCAGGGTCTGGTCCGGCGAAGCGGATGCGATCGGCATGGGTTCCTCCATGGCCGCCATCCTGCCGCGCCGATGTTCAGCCGCGATACAGCACTCGTGGCGGCGTGATGCGTACCGCGTGCAGAAATCGTGCAAGGACCCACGGCGCCCTTCCTGCACTCACGCCGGCAAATGCTCCACCACGGCCTTGGCCACGGCGGCAAGGGCGGCATTGCGGCGGTCGGCCGCCGCGGTCGTACCGGTCAGATAGGCGGCGATGAGAAGGGGCGGACTGCCAGGCGGCCAGGCGATGGCGACATCATTGGTCGAACCGCGCTCGCCGGTTCCCGTCTTGTCGCCGAAGGCCCATTCCGCGGGCAGTCCGGCGCGCAGGCGGGTATCGCCGGTTCTGCTGGCCTTCAGCCAGGCCGTAAGCTGGCTGCGCGAGTATGGCGACAGCGCCTCTCCGACCAGCAGGCGCTGGAGGTCCGCCAGCATCGCGGCGGGGCAGGTGGTATCGCGCGGATCGCCCGGCAGCGATTCGTTGAGCTCCACTTCCCAACGGTCGAGACGGCTGACCGAATCGCCGATCGAACGCAGATAACGGGTCAATCCGGCCGGCCCGTCCACGGCTTCCAGCAGGAGATTGCCGGCCAGATTGTCGCTCACGGTGATCGCCGCCTCACAAAGCTCCGCCAAGGTCAGATGCCCGCCGGCATGCCTGGCCGTTATCGGCGAATTGGGCAGCAGCCTGGCAGCCTCGATCGGGACCTGGCGGGACAGTCGTTCTTGCCGCTGGTCGACCCGGGCAAGCACCGCGGCGGCAACCAGCAGCTTGAAGGTGCTGCAGAGCGGGAAGAGCTCGTCCGGTCGATAAACCAGCCGCATCCTCGATTTGAGATCGAGAGAGGCAACGCCCAAGCGTCCGCCCACCTCGCCTTCGATCCGCCTGATTGCCCCTGCGAAATCCGTCGAAGCACGCGATTCGGCCGCAGGAAACGCGACGCCGAAAGGCATCAGTAACAGGGCTGCACCCGCTCCAACCATGAAATTACGTCTGGTCATGCCAACTCCTTACATCGTTCGATGTCAGGATGGCCGCAGTTTGAGCAGGGGACAAACGATGATAAATCGCCTCAGACCTGAGAAAAATTTGGGGGTCCATGATCCGTTCGCATCTGCCTCTCAATGCCTTGCGCGCCTTCGAGGCGGCGGCGCGTCATCTCAGCTTTACGGGCGCCGGGCTGGAATTACGGGTGACCCAGACCGCTGTGAGCCACCAGGTGAAAAATCTGGAAGAGATCTTGGGCGTGCACCTGTTCCGCCGCCTGCCGCGCGGCCTCGCCCTCACCGAGGAAGGCCAGGCGCTCGTCCCAGTCCTCAACGAAGCTTTCGGGCGCATCGGTGCCACGCTCGACCGCTTCGAAAAGGGCCATTTCCGCGACGTGGTGACAGTCGGCGTGGTCGGGACCTTCGCCGCCGGCTGGCTGCTGCCGCGCCTGCGGTCCTTTGGCGAGACGCACCCTTTCATCGACCTGCGCATCCTCACCAACAACAACCGCATCAATCTGGCAGGCGACGGCCTCGACTATGCCATCCGCTTCGGCGACGGTTTGTGGCATGGCACCGAGGCGACGCTGCTGACGCCTGCCCCGCTCTCGCCCATCTGCGCGCCGGCTACGGCCGAACGGCTGCGTCGGCCGGCGGACCTCGCCGGTGAATTGCTGTTGCGGTCCTATCGCGAGGACGAATGGCAATTGTGGTTTGCCGCAGCGGGGGCAACCGGTCCCGCAACCCATGCCGTCGTCTTCGATTCCTCGGTCACCATGGCCGAGGCGATCGCCCAGGGCATCGGCGTCGGCCTGTTGCCGGCGGCGATGTTCTCGAGTCCCCTGGCCAGCGGCCGGCTGGTGCGTCCCTTCGAGACCGAGGTGCACGCCGGTTCATACTGGCTGACTCAACTCAAATCGCGCCAGCCTTCGCCCGCCATGCTGGCGTTCCGAGCCTGGCTCCTGGCAGGCTGCCAGACGGAGACAGCATTGCCGGCGTGACATCGAAGCGCCGCCGGCGCTGCCCCCCCCCCCGTTACGCCAAGGCGTCGCGGATCGCCCGGACCGCCGCCAGGCTGGCGCGCGTCCGCGGTGCGTGCAGGAATTCCGGCCAGCTCGACAACACCACGGCGGCAAACTCGCCGACGGGATCGATATAAATGAGCTGCCCGAACACGCCGCGCGCCATATAGGCCCCGCGCTCGACATCCTCGATCCAGAACTGGTTGCGATAGGCGCCCCGAGGGAGAATGTCGCGATAGACGCCCTGGAAGAGATCTGGCCGAGCGGCAAAACGCGTGTCTTCCAGCCAGGAGGACGGAAGGAGCCGCCGGCCCCCGATCTCCCCGCCGCCGAGATGCAGTAGGGCGAAGCGGGCATAGTCCCGCAGCGTGGCATTGAAACCGCCGTCGGCCAGGCCATAGCCGGCGGGATCGACGGTGAAATAGGCATCTTCCTCGGCACCCATCGGTGCCCACAGCTCTCGGCTCACCAATTCGGGGAGCAGCAGGCCCGTGGCGCTCTGCAGCACGAAGGCCAGCACGTCGGTCTCGACGGAACGGTAGTTGAAGATGGCGCCATGGACACTTTGGCTGGCCTGGAGCTGCAGGATCAGCTCGAAGACATGGGTCGGCCAGCTGGGGTCCTTGCGGGCCTTCCAGCCGCTGGCCACGTCCATCTTGGCGATGTGCGAATCGAGCGCGGTGTAGGTTTCGTCGAACACCACGCCGGTCGTCATGTCGAGCACCTGCTGCACGGTGGCGCCACGATAGGCGGTGGCCTCCAGTTCCGGCAGATAGAAGGTAACCGGCGCGGCCGGATCGAGCACGCCGCGCCCGATCAGGATGCCGGCAACCGTGCCCACCACAGATTTGGCGACTGACTGCGACAGATGCTGGCTGTGGCTCGTCATGCCGTTGAAATAGCGCTCGGCCACCACCTTGCCGCGGTGTAGCACCAGAAAGCCGTCGGCGTAGTTCGCCTCGAAGAAGCTACCGACCGTTGCCGGCTGACCGTCGCTTTCGAAGGCAACCCCGTCTATGTCCTGCAGCGCGACCGGTAACGCCGTGGCTGGCCCCGGTCCACGCCAGACCTGCGCCGTCGGCACCAGTTCCCGCACATGCTGGAACGACCAGCGGTTCCATGGTGCCCGGTCCCAGTCCTCGCGCGGGATGGAAGCGGCGCCGAGAACGGTCGGTTCCTGTGTCGATCCTTGGAGCTCCGGCGGGCTGTCATACATTCTTTGCGTCTTCCTTTCGACTTCGGGGCAAATGAACGGAACGATCCGATCTGTTCGATCGCCCGTCCTATTCGATGATCCTTGCCTCCTCGGGCAACATGATAGGGAAACCATCCCGGATGGGATAGGCCAGCTTGGCGGCGCGCGAGATCAGCTCCTGCTTTTCCGCATCATATTCCAGCGTCGTCTTGGTGAGAGGGCACACCAGCAATTCCAGGAGCTTGGGATCGGTCAGCGGCGGTGGGCGATGCGGCGGCGGCGTGGGCATCGGCACTCATCCTCACTGCAGCGGCGTATCGGAGCCGTCGCCGCTCTTGGCCAATTCGATCTGCGTGATAGCGACCAGGATCTCGGCACGCTCGCGCAGGCACGAAGCTTCGAGCAACGCCTGTTTCTCGCGACGCCCGAACGGGCTCATCATCGACAGCGCATTGACCAGCGCCTCGTTGGAGGCTTCGTGGATGTCGTTCCAGTCGACCTGGAAGCGATTGACGGCAAGATAGGCCCGTAGCGTATCGATCAGGCTCTTGCGGTCGACCTCCTCCTCACCCGCACGCGGGGTGAAATCGATGGCGAAGGGCTCGGCCGTGATACGGCATTGGCGGTAGGCCGTAGAGACGGTTTCTTCCGACAAGACCTTGAAGCGCGAAATTCCGGTGAGCTGGATGAGGTAGCGCCCATCGCCCGTCTCGGCGAATTGGGTGAGACGCCCGACGCAGCCGACCTGGAACAGGCGCGGCACCGTCTCGTTTTCCTCGTCCTCGGGCTGAATCATACCGATCAGACGCGGTCCCTTCAACACGTCGTCGATCATGGCCAGGTAACGCGGCTCGAAGATGTTCAACGGCAGCTGGCCACGCGGCAGCAGCAGGGCGCCGGCCAGGGGGAAGACCGGAACGACAGGAGGCAGATCGGCCTCCGTCTTGAACAAGGGATGCATCGGCTGCCATTCCTCAAACGGGCCTGGAGGCCGTCATGGCCCAAGCATGGGACATGACAGTTTCTCGAGGTCGCGGCCGCGACCTCCAGGCGTTATCTTACGGCCAGCTGGCGGGCCGCGTCACTATTTATGAAAACAGGATCGACGACAGTCGGCGGCGACCATAGATGGTGTTCTCATCCATCGGGCCCCAGGCCTCGAAGAACTGCACGAGCTGCTTGCGCGCGCCATCATCGTCCCATTTGCGGTCGTGCCGGGCGATGTCGAGCAGTTGGTCGACCGCCTCCTCGCGCTTATTGGCAGCGGCGAGGGCCAGGGCGTAGTCGAACTTGGCCTGAAAGTTCTTCGGATCAGCCTCGACCTGGCGTGCCAACCCCTGGAGGTCGCCGACATCGCTGGCTTGTTCGGCCAGTTCCAGTGCGGCCCGGGCGCTGGCGATGAGGGGATCGTTCTCCTTGCCCTTGGGCGTAAGCGAAAGCGTGGCCTTGGCCTGATCGAGCTCTCCTGCGGCAAGCGCACAGCGCGCCAGGCCGGCGATCGCCTTCAGGTTCTCGGCGTCCTGCTCGAAGATCTGTGCAAAGAGCTGAGCTGCCGCCACTCCATCGCCTTCGTTGAGCAAGGCTTCGGCCTCGGCCAGCAAGGCCTCCGTGTCCGGATCGCCACCGGGACCGGCGATCCTGGTGATGAACTCCTTGATCTGGCTTTCAGGAATGGCCCCCATGAAGCCGTCGACAGGCTGCCCCTTGGAGAAGGCGAAGACGGCCGGAATCGATTGAACCCCCAATTGCCCGGCGATCTGCGGATGTTTGTCGATATCCATCTTCACCAGCTTGACCTTGCCCTTGGCTGCAAGCACGGCCTTCTCCAGGATCGGCCCCAATTGCTTGCAAGGGCCACACCATTCGGCCCAGAAATCGACCAGCACCGGCTGCTTCATCGACTCCTGGATCACGTCGGCCATGAAGGTCTGGGTGGTGGTATCCTTGATCAGACCGTTGGTTCCGGCAGCATCGTTGCTCATCATTCCTACCCGCTTGGAAAGCTTCGTCCGCGGTTAGATGGGGGCAAATCGCCGCGAAGGCAACCGTCGAGCGCGCCACACCGTACGAAACAATAGATTTCATCTTGCTTGTTGCGAGAATGGAACAGATGGAACTCCATACCTATTTTTCGTCAACAACCCCCGAAAGGGGTAATGGCGGCAGTCAACCACCAGCAAAACGCCCCCGTAACATATTGAAGAGCACCACAGACTGCCGCGTATAGAAAGAAAAGATTGCTGCCTATACGCAGGCGACCATCTGGATATTTTTGATGATTAAAGTTTTTTAATCGTATTCGGAAACTTCACTCAAATCACGGCGAATTCACGCCGCCCTCAATATAACCTACATACACGAACCGGGAAGGCTGAAAATCGCCTTTTGCCTCAATATGATACCTTTTGGTGTTGACGATAGGGAAGGCTCCTTTCGGATTAATCCCAAAAGACTTTCGCGAATAGTCGTTTCTGTGAGATAAATGACACATCGCGATAATCAATATTCTGGCATCCTATTATTCGTGAATCGTTTTACTTTTCGAGCCCCGCGACAAAGAATTTCGTGGTGGCCGATGAAGGTGGCTGCGCGCGACAACCGGCCGTTCAGGTCGGCAACGCAGAATAGCCGCACAAGTGTAATGGCTCACACCCTAACGACATATTAGGGTGAAAGCCCAACCCACAAGAAGACTTGTAGAGGAAGTAACGCCAGAACTTTCAAGAGGCCAAATCATGAGTCATCACGTCACCTGCAATGACATGCTGGATTGCCATGATCATAGACAAGCCGAGCCAGGCACGTTGCCTGTTGTGGACCGCAAAGTCGTCTTGCTGATCGAGAGCCGTCCCCTGCTGGGCGAGATCTTTTCCCATGCGCTCAAGGAGGCCGCGGACGATATCGATGTCCGCATCATGGGCGCTCCCGGAGAAGGCGGCACACAGGCCTCGCTCGCCATACTGAGCCTGGTACAGCGCAGCACGGATCCGCTCTTCATCGCCTTCGTCATTCAGCAATTGCAAACCCGTATCGGCAAGCTGCCCCTGCTGGTGGTTACCGACAACAGCGATCCTGCGATCGGACGACTGATGGATGAGGCCGGCGTTCATAGCTGGATCACAGCCTCGATGGGCTTCAATGCCATGGTGAGTGCGATCCGGCAGGGCCTGTCGCTGCCAGCGCGTGAGGAAACGGCTGCTCAGCCCATCTCCTATGCGAGCGCACCTCCCCTGTTTAAGGAACCACCGTCGAGCGCGCCCAAACCGCCGCCCGAACGTCACTTGCGTTCCGACATCCATCTCAGCCTGACCGACCGCGAGATGGATGTCTTGAGTCTGCTCCAGAAGGGCAAGCAGAACAAGATCATTGCGCATGCCCTCAATATTTCCGAGAGCACCGCGAAGGTCCATATCCGCAACATCATGCGCAAATTCCATCTACGCAACCGGACCGAAGTCGCCCTGATGTGCGGCAGCCAGATGCGCGCGCCCGGCACCACCATGATGATCGGGCCCGATTGCGAAGACAGCCAAATGGCCGTTCCTGCCATCGCCTACTGACGACGGCCACAAAAGACGTCCGATGGACCGAGCTGGGTGTGTTGGGGAACTCTGATCCAGCCGTTCCACGCCTTGAAAATTTTCCTCTCGAACAATCCGGGGCTTTTGAGCTGCATGGCGCGCATTTGCGTCGCTGCGCGGCAATATTTGCCATGCTTAAATCGATTTTTAGTATATCGCCCTTGATTTAATACTCCTTTGTACTAATTCCAATAGACAAGTTTCTCTACACTGAAAAATCAATAAGCTTAAAACTGTAATCACCGCGGGCTTAAAGCAAATGCTTCTGCTGATTACAGCCTTAAGCACCTCACAAGACAGACTGAGTGGAGAAACCATTATGAAATCGCTTCTCATCGCATCCGCCCTGATCCTGAGCGTCTCCAGCGCCGCGATGGCCTTCAGCATCGGCAGTGGCAATGGCAACGGCAACGGCAATGTCGGCTTCGGCAACGGCAACGGCAACGGCAACGCCAATACCGGCGCCTTCAACGGCAACGGCAACGGCAACGGCAACTGGGGCGCCCTCAACGGCAACCTGAACGGCAACGGGAATGCCGGCGCCGTCAACGGAAACGGAAACGGAAACGGAAACGCCGGCATCGGCAACGGCAACGCCAACGGCAACGGCAACGTCGGTCTCGGCAACGGCAACGCCAACGGCAACCACAACTTCGGCTTCGGCAACGGCAACGTGAACGGCAATGCCAACTATGGCATCGGCAACGGCAACGTGAACGGCAACCACAACTGGGGTGCCTTCAGCGGCAACGGCAACGGCAACGGCAACCAATAAGCCTTGCTTGCTCTCAGGGAGCTGGCCCGGCTTTCCTCCCGGCCCTCGGTCAGCTCCCGCCTTCCCTGGCGTTCAGCGTTCACTGCTCGAGCTCTGAAATCTGGATGCGGCAGTTCTCCTCCCTCCCTGCTCCGGCGTAGCGTCCCGCGGACGGCCGACGGACGAGGATCCCGCATCCAGGCCTTTCCGGCCGGGCGCCAGGCGGTTCGACCCGACAGACGAACCGCTCCGAACGCTCCGTGCAGGTCCAGTCAGATTGCATCATGGACGGGCCGCGGCAGCGACAGACCGCACCGCCCGATCATCGAACACGCCTCCCGACATCGGCGGCCAGGCTGTTTTTCTAGTCGCAAGAAAGGACAGTATCATGCGCACCCTCCTCACGCGGCTGCTGCTGAGTGCGGCACTGGTCTGCACCCCGGTCCTCAGCGCCTATGCGGGATTCGGCAACGGCAACGGCAACGGCAACGGCAACACCGGAACCGGCAATGGTAACGGCAATGGCAACGGCAATTCCGGCACCAATAACGGCAATAACAACGGCAACGGCAATACCGGAACCGGCAATGGCAACATGAACGGCAACGGCAACACCGGAACCGGAAACGGCAATATGAACGGCAACGGCAACACCGGAACCGGCAACGGCAATATGAACGGAAACGGCAACACCGGAACCGACAATGGCAACTATAACGGCAATGGCAATACCGGCATCGGTAACGGCAACATGAACGGTAACTTCAATACCGGCATGTTGAACGGCAATTACAACGGCAATTTCAACACTGGCGTCGGCAACGGCAACATGAACGGCAACGGCAATTACGGCATGGGTGATCCCAATGACCCGAATCCGCCCGCCGGCGTGACGGTCACGGCAACCAGCAACAAGGTAAAGACCATTGCCGATCGAGCCAGTTGTAACATCATGAACAACGGCTGCACCTCGCATTGAGGTGAAAACCACCACGCGCCTCCCAAAACCAGGAGGCGCAACTAACCCCATTGAGGGCAACGATCATCCGGCAATTGCCAACACCGCTCGCGTGGCGCGTGACACCTGGGAAGCGAGGTATGTCGCATGCGCGCCTGCCTCCTGCCACCTCAAGGGATCGGAACACAATCAAGGGAAGGCTCGGCCTTTCCCGAACCCAGTCCAGGAAAGGTAGAACCATGAGAATAACCCTGCTCCATGCGGCGTTGTACGCCGCGCTCGTCTGCACCTCGATCTCCGCAGCTCACGCTTTCAGTTACGGAAACGGAAACGGAAACGGAAACGGCAATGTCGGCGTCGGCAACGGCAATGCCAACGGCAACATGAATACCGGCATCGGCAACGGCAACGGCAACGGCAATGGCAACTGGGGCGGCTTCAGCGGCAATAGGAACGGCAACGCCAATAGCGGCCTCGCCAATGGCAACGGCAACGGCAACGGCAATTACGGGCTCGGCAACGGCAATTACAACGGCAATGCCAATACCGGCACCTTGAACGGCAACGCCAATGGCAATGGCGCGCCGGACGCCAACGGCAATATCGGCTACGGCAATGGCGGCACCGGCAATATCGGCGCCTATAACGGCCGCGGCAACTCCAGTTCCACCAGCGGCAACAACAATATCGGCGCGCTGAACGGCAACAACAATGGTGGCATGTTCAACGGCAACGGAAACGTCGGTTCGTTCAACGGAAACGGAAACGGCAACCCATAGGAGGCTGCCGAGGCAGCTTCGGCCGGATCGACTGCTGGGTCGGTCCGGCCTTTATGGTTTATACTGAACCACGCCGTCCCTGATCACAGGAATGCAACCATGATCGCAGACCTCGATATCGGCTGTTGGCAGACTCCCGCTACCCCGCAGGTTCCGGCGCTTTCCCGCTGCCATGTCCCAGGCCCGCAGCACGGGGCATCTCAAATCCGGATACTGCGGAGAGATGATGTTATCCTTGTTCAATACAGTGTTGGGCAAGGAAACAACAACGGCAACGGCAATACCGGCAACTTTAATGGAAATTTCAATCAAGGAAACAATAACGGTAATTTCAATTCTGGTAACGGAAACGGAAACTGCTTCACAAGTGACAATAACGAAAATCACAACGAGGCAACGTATAGCTGGGACTACAAGCGTCTCATGAAAGAACTTCAACGCTGCGGCATTACTCCCCGTCAGGTTCCTTAGCGATAAAATATTGTATTCATTGCGAAAATCACATTTGTAGCGTAGCCTCCTGTACACCTCATAGACTTTCCAAAAGTTTGTGGGCGTGTTTGTGTTTGGGGGAACGCATATGAAATCGCTTGCGAAGGGTATTGTCTATTTCTTCACCATCGTCATCTTCCTTACCGCTGCCTCGCTGGCACAGGCCCAGAACGGAACTAACAACGGCAATAATTCCGGCGACGGATCCGGCAATGGCAATGGCAATGGCAACATCACCGGCAATGTCGGCGGCGCCACGCTGAACAATCGCGATCGACGCCAGGCTCCCGCGGCGTTTGCCCCGGGCCTCGCGGCGGCCGGCATCGAAGCCTGCCTCGGCAGCGTCAGCGTCGGCGGCTCGGGAGCCGGCTTCGGCTTCAGCTTCGGTACCACCAAGCTCGACCAGGGCTGCAACATTCGCCTTTTTGCCCGCACGCTGCAATCCATGGGCTATCGCAGGGCTGCCACCCAGATGCTGTGCTACGACGCCGATGTCGCCGGCGCCCTGGCAACGGAAGGCATTCGCTGCCAGGTTGGCCCCAGGGCCGCATCATCGGCCGGCGTAGCCGGCGTGCAGCAACCGGCCCAGCGCTATGCCCGCGGTGCCACGGTTGCCCCAGCCGCCTATGCACCTCGCCGCAAATGCATGAAGTACGATATATTCCGCGGCTGCCTCGACTGAACGGGATCATGCCCGTCGACGACCCGACGGGCTTTCCGAACCACGCTGGCACAGGAAGTCGGGCTTATGCCAAGAGTCATGGTCGATGACTCTTGGTTCCTTCTGACGGTTTTCGCCAAATCCTCGATCCAGCGCTCAATGCCCGGATGCAACGGCGTCATCGAGACTCTGAATCAGGACCGGGCGCGCATCGATGGAACCGCGCCTGGCCTCAGGCATCCGCCTGCTGTGGCAGCGAAACGGCAAGGATCCTGGGCTCGTGCCCGGTAGCACGCAGGAAGGCAATGAGGTCTTCGCGGGCGATCGTGGTGGTCTGCGTATTGACCAGCGGGTGATGGTTGAGTTGGTCGTTCTCGAGCAGCGCCTGATCGAGCACCACGGTCACCTGCGCTTCGGTATCGTTGATGGCGCCGAAGGGCGTGACGGCTCCCGGCAATACCCCCCAGACCTGCGTCAGCAGTTCGGCCGAGCCGAAGGACACCTTGCCCTGGGCGCCGATGATCTCGTGGATGCGCTTGAGATCGACGCTGGCATCCTCCTCCAGCACCACCAGGAACAGCCTGCCCTTGCGGTCCTTCAGGAAGAGATTTTTGGTGTGACCGCCGGCGATCTGGCCGCGCAGAGCCTTCGAATCCTCTACCGTGAACAGCGGCGGATGCTCGACGGTCGTCACGGTGATGCCAAGCTTGGCGAAGAAAGCGAACAGGTCGTCAGGCGTGGCCGGCATGGTTCGAGGTCTCCTGGAAAGGACCCCTGACTAGAACGACGGGCTGGCCGGCGCAAGGCTGACCGGCCAAAGTAAAAGGGCCCCGCAATGCGGAGCCCTCGAAGACAGGATAAATGCTGTCGCGACCGATCAGAACTTGTAGTTCACGCCGGCACGCACCGTGTGCACCGAGACATCGGTCTTGGCGGTGATCTGAGCGATCTCGCTGTTGGCCTTGATCGTCTCGGCCTTGCCGAGATCGACATAGAGATATTCGGCCCGCACGGTCCAGTTCTGGGTCAGCGCATATTCGGCGCCCGCACCGAGAGCCCAGCCGAACTTGGTCTCCGATCCGGACAGGTTGGTGCCGCCGGTGCTGACCTTGGTCTTCACCTGGCCATAGGCAAGACCGCCGGTGCCGTAAATCAGGACATTGTCGAAGGCATAGCCGGCGCGCACCCGGGCCGTGCCGAACCAGTTGAGCTCATTCTTCACCGTGACCGGAATGTCCTGAGCACCGATGAAGGTCTTCTTGGTGTCCAGGCCGGCATATTGCAGGTCGGCTTCGGCGCCAATCACCCAATTGGGATCGATCTGATAATTGTAGCCGACCTGGCCACCGGCGACGACGCCGTTGGCGCTGCCCTTGACCTTTGCGACCCCGCCGTTCAGCCCGAAACCGAGAGCCCTCTCAAGCGTCGGTGCCGTCGCGGTCGGAACCGCCTTCAGATCGGTGTCGAGATTGCCGCGGCCATAGCCCGCGCTCAAACCGGCATAGAAGCCCGTCCAGGTGAAGGACGGCGTGACTTCCGGCGCAACCGGCTCGACGGGCGTCGGCGCCAGATCGGCGGCGAATGCCGCTGCCGGCAGGAGAACCACGACGCCGGCAAGCACAGCATTCCTGAAAAACTGCATTTTAATACCCCAGCACTTGGCGCTTATAGCGCATGAACGCCTGATAGCACCGGCTTTACACGAAATCCTATGACATAAATGCAACACTTCGGTTTTTATTAAGCCAAAGTGCCAGGATATACTTAATAAATATAGTTAATGTTGAAAATCGCTACTCTGTATTCCCTAAAGTAATATCGGAATAGACCGGCGCGGCAACGTCGCCCGCCCTTGCCTCCCCGAACATCGGCGTTCCCCTCGCGGTCAAAATCGCGTAAAGGAGCGCCGTCGCAGAGACCTTGACCCTCTGATGGACGGAAGGAAGCCATGTTGAACTCGCTCGACCTGCCGCGCCGGCCGCAGGATACCCGTGTCGTTGTTGCCATGTCGGGCGGCGTCGACTCTTCCGTTTGTGCCGCTCTTCTCAAGGAGCAGGGCTATGACGTGATCGGGGTGACGCTTCAGCTCTACGACCATGGCGCCGCGGTCCATCGCAAGGGCGCCTGCTGCGCCGGCCAGGACATTCACGATGCGCGGGAGGTCGCCGACCGCATCGGCATTCCCCATTACGTGCTCGACTATGAAAGCCGCTTCAAGGAAGCGGTGATCGACCGTTTCGCCGATTCCTATGTGGCCGGCGAGACGCCGATTCCCTGTGTCGAGTGCAACCAGCGCGTCAAGTTCCGCGATCTGCTCGGCACGGCGCGCGACCTCGGCGCCGACGTGCTGGCCACCGGCCATTACGTTGCGAGCCGTGCGGTATCAGGCGGGCGCGGCCTGTTCCGCCCGCGCGACGCCGAGCGCGACCAGAGCTATTTCATGTTCGCCACCACCAGGGAGCAGCTCGATATCCTGCGCTTCCCGCTCGGCGAGATGACCAAGCCGGAAACACGCCAGGCCGCCGAGCGCTTCGGCCTGTCGGTGGCGGCCAAGCCCGACAGCCAGGACATCTGCTTCGTGCCCTCCGGCCGCTACGCCCAGGTGATCGAGAAGCTCAAGCCCGGCGCCGCCATTCCCGGCGAGATCGTGCATCTGGACGGCCGCGTGCTCGGCCAGCACCAGGGCGTCATCCACTACACCATCGGCCAGCGCAAGGGCCTGGGCGTCGCCACCGGCGAGCCGTTGCACGTCATCCGTCTCGATGCCGAGGCGGCGCGCGTGATCGTCGGCCCGCGCGAAGCGCTGGCGACGCGCCATGTCGCTCTGCGCGATGTGAACTGGATCGGCGACGGTGCGCTTGAAGACCTGCCTTCGGAGGGCTTGGAAATCGCCGTGCGCGTGCGCTCCACCCGCGCGCCCAAGCCGGCTTTGCTGCATTTCGGGGCCGATGGCCCCGCGATCGAGCTCGCCGAGGCCGAGGACGGCGTTTCGCCCGGACAGGCTGCCGTGTTCTACGACCACGCCGATGGCCAGGCCCGCGTGCTCGGCGGCGGCTTCATTCGCGGCGCGCGGCCGCAGACCGTCTTCGCCTATGGCGGCCAGACCGCTGCAGCCTGATCCGGCCCGGCGCGCCATTGAGCGCGTGCTTTCGGTCCTTGCATTGCGTCAAGCTCTGGCCGAAAAGGAGGACCCTCCTGTCGAGGGTTCGCGTGTGGAGAAAAATGCGATTTCCGAAAAATCGCATTCTTGCTCCACGTGTTTGTTTTGACGCATTTTCTTGACCGAAAAGTCGAGCAACTTTTCTGGAAAATGCTACAGATTGCTGAAACGGCGTGGTGCGATGGCCAGAGACCTTGATCCCTACAAGCTGTCTTCCCCCCGGATCTTCTTCATCCGCATGCTGATCTTCCTGGTGCTGGCGGCCTGCGTCACCGCCGTGCTCTATCGCCAGCTCTATATCGCCTTCATGGCCAATCCCGGCCTCAACGGCCTGATCATCTTCACGCTGCTGCTCGGCATCGTCTTCGGCTTCCGCCAGGTGATCCGCCTGCTGCCGGAAGTGCGCTGGGTCAACGCCTATCGCCTGCGCGATCCCGGCCTGGAGCTGCGAGACCAGCCGGTCATGCTGGCACCGATGGCGACATTGCTGGGCGACAAGGTCGGCCGTCGCTCGATCTCGCTCTCCACTTTGCGCTCCATCCTCGAATCGATCGGCATGCGCCTCGACGAGCAGCGCGAGGTTTCGCGCTATCTCACGGGTCTCCTGGTCTTCCTCGGCCTTCTCGGCACGTTCTGGGGCCTGATCGAGACGGTGGGTTCGGTCGGCAACGTCATCAATTCCATGTCGGTGGGCGGCGGCGACGCCAGCACCGTGTTCGAGAGCCTGAAAAGCGGCCTCGCTGCCCCGCTCAAGGGCATGGGCGTGTCGTTCTCGTCCTCGCTGTTCGGCCTTGCC
The DNA here is from genome assembly GCF_034424805.1 of Labrys sedimenti. Lineage (NCBI taxonomy): Bacteria > Pseudomonadati > Pseudomonadota > Alphaproteobacteria > Hyphomicrobiales > Xanthobacteraceae > Labrys > Labrys sedimenti. Next base: position 10,812 of record NZ_JAXOUF010000017.1, on the reverse strand, counting down.
GGTTCGCTGATCCTCGGTTTCCTCGACCTGCAGGCCGGGCAGGCCCAGAACCGCTTCTATACCGAGCTCGAGGACTGGCTCGCCGCCACCGTGACAGACATCGAAGCCGAGGGCCTGGCCCGCGGCGGCTCGGACGGCGAGATGGCAGCGATCAAATCGGCGATCGAGCGCATGGCCGACGGCTCGCGAGAGGCCGGTTCCGGCCGCAATGCCACCGCCGCCATGGCCCAGCTCGCCGAGGGCATCCAGGGTCTGGTGCAGCATATGCGCTCCGAGCAGCAGATGATCCGCGACTGGGTCGAAAGCCAGGCCGAACAGCAGCGCGACATCAAGAGCGTGCTCGAGCGCCTGATGCAAGAACGCGAGAAGAACTGATGCCGCTCGGGCGCAGCCGCCGTCGCGGCGAGGGCATTAATTACTGGCCGGGCTTCGTCGACGCCCTGTCGACCCTGCTCCTGTCCATCATCATGATCCTGTCGATCTTCGTGCTCGGCCAGTTCTTCCTGTCCCAGGAAGTCACCGGCAAGGACGAGGCGCTCAACCGGCTCAATGCCCAGATCGCGGAATTGTCGCAGTTGCTGGCTCTGGAGCGCACCAATGGCCGCAACGCCCAGGAGCAGCTTTCGGTGCTCACCAGCGGCCTCGACAAGGCCAATGCCGACAAAACGCGTTTGCAGGGCCTGCTCGACGACGCCCAGAAAGATGCCGCAGCCGCCAGCGCCCAGGGCGGGCAGGTCGCGCAGATCCAGGGTGAACTCGACAGCCAGAAGCGTATTTCCGACCAGGCGATGGCGCAGGTCGAGCTGCTCAACCAGCAGATCTCGGCCCTGCGCCGCCAGATCGCCGCGCTGGAACAGGCCCTCGACGCCTCCGAATCCAAGGACCGCGAGAGCCAGACCAAGATCGCCGATCTCGGCTCGCGCCTGAATGCGGCGCTGGCCCAGCGCGTGCAGGAACTCTCCCGCTTCCGGTCCGACTTCTTCGGGCGCCTGCGCGAAGTGCTCGGCAACCGTCCGGATGTCCGCATCGTCGGTGACCGTTTCGTCTTCCAGTCGGAGGTATTCTTCCAGGCGGGGCAGGCCACGCTGCAGCCCGAAGGCAAGGCCGAGATGGACAAGCTCGCCGCCGCTCTCCTCGACCTGCAGGACAAGATTCCCACCGACATCCCCTGGGTGCTGCGCGTCGACGGCCACACCGACGACCGGCCGATCAACTCGCCGCAATTCCCGAGCAACTGGGAATTGTCGTCCAGCCGCGCCATCTCCGTGGTGCAATATCTGATGTCGAAGGGGATCCCGGCACAGCGCCTCGTCGCGGCCGGTTTTGCCGAATTCCAGCCCATCGATACCGCCGGCACCGATGAGGCGCGCAAGAAGAACCGCCGCATCGAGCTGAAGCTGACCGAGCGATGAGCATTGCCGCAGTCACGCTCCGGCTGGCGGAGGCTGCCGACGAGCCGGCCCTGAAATCCTTGTGGTGCGGGGCCTGGCAAGCGACCTATCCAGCCTTCGACTATCAAGCCCGCTGGCCGGGGCAGTGGGGCCGATGGCACCTGCTGGAGGCGGAAATCTTCGTGGCGCTGCGCGAGGATGCCACCGCCGACTCGATCGTCGGCATGCTGGTGCTGGCGCCGCAGGACGACGACGCCTTGCTGCTGGAGCAGATCGCGCTGCCGCCGACCGAGCAGGGCAACGGTTTGGCGCATCTGCTGATGCTGTTTGCCAAGCAGAAAGCCGGCTCGGCCCTGCGCCTCACGGTCAATGCCTTCAACGAAAAGGCAATCCGCTTCTACGAGCGCGAGGACTTCGAGCGCATCGGCAGCGGCGTCAACCCCGCTTCCGGCCTGCCGACCTTCGACTATGAATGGCGCCGCTGAAAAGGCAGCGGCCTGTTACGGTTGAAAACATTTTTTGAAGCAAATTGCTCAGGGATTCGGGCATAATCGCACCAGAAAATCTTGGGGTTGTCGCATGAGTCGCAAATATTTCGGCACCGATGGCATTCGCGGCCGGGCCAATAGTGTCATTACGCCGGAACTGGCGATGAAGGTCGGCATGGCGGCCGGCCTCGCCTTCCAGCGCGGTGAACACCGCCATCGCGTGGTGATCGGCAAGGATACCCGCCTGTCGGGCTATATGATCGAGAATGCCCTGGTGGCGGGCTTTACCGCCGTCGGCGTGGACGTGATGCTGCTGGGCCCGATGCCCACGCCTGCCGTAGCCATGCTCACCAATTCGCTGCGCTGCGACATCGGCGTGATGATCTCGGCCTCGCATAATCCCTATGACGACAACGGCATCAAGCTGTTCGGCCCCGACGGCTTCAAGCTCTCCGACGAGACCGAGCGCTCCATCGAGGCGCTGATCGACACCAATCTGTCGTCGCGGCTGGCCGGCTCGCGCGATCTCGGCCGGGCCCGCCGCATCGACGACGTGCGCGCCCGTTACATCGAGTTCGCCAAGCGCACTTTGCCGCGCCAGCTCCGCCTCGACGGCCTCAGGGTCGTGGTCGACTGCGCCAATGGCGCTGCCTACAAGGTCGCTCCCGAAGCCCTGTGGGAACTTGGGGCGGACGTCATTCCGATCGGCGTGGAGCCCGACGGGTACAACATCAACAAGGATGTCGGTTCCACTGCCCCCGATGCGCTGGCACGCAAGGTTCGCGAATTGCGCGCCGACATCGGCATCGCCCTCGACGGCGACGCCGACCGCGTGGTGATCGTCGACGAAAAGGGCCATGTCATCGACGGCGACCAGCTGATGGCGGTGGTGGCCTCGGACTGGAAGGACGAGGGCAAGCTCACCCAGCCCGGCATCGTCGCCACGGTGATGTCCAATCTCGGCCTGGAGCGCTATCTCGGTGGGCTCGGCCTGCAACTAGAACGCACCGCGGTGGGCGATCGCTACGTGCTCGAGCGCATGCGGGCGCGGGGCTACAATGTCGGTGGCGAGCAGTCGGGCCACATCATCCTGTCGGATTTCGCCACCACCGGTGATGGTCTGGTCGCCGCCCTGCAAGTGCTGGCGGTGCTCAAGAAGGCAGATCGCCCCGTCAGCGAGGTCTGCCACCGCTTCGACCCGCTGCCGCAGATCCTCAAGAATGTACGCACGGGTGGCGGCAAGGTCCTGGACGATCCCAAGGTCGCCAAGGCGATCGAAGGCGCGCGCAAGCAGCTCGGCGATGGCGGCCGCCTGGTCATTCGTCCCTCCGGCACCGAGCCGGTCATCCGCGTGATGGCCGAAGGCGACGACCGCGTCAGCGTCGAGACCGCCGTGGACGAGGTGATCGACGCCATCACCAAGGCGGCGTAGGCCTCCGGGGCGGATCGTCGGACCCGCCCCGAAACATTGCGGTTTCCGGAAAGGCGGGTCAGAAGGCCCGCCTCCGAAGCTTCAGGACCGTACCTGTTCTTCCTCGATGGGCAGGAAGAGGCTGGACAGCAAGGTGAGCCCGGCGATCACCATGAAGAGCAGCGACAGCGGCAGCCATTGCACGCCATAGGTCTTGACCAGCCAGACCCCGACCACGGGCGTCAAGCCGCTGAAGATGGCCCCGCTCAGCGACGAGCTCAGCGAAATGCCGGTATAGCGCAGATGCACCGGGAAGGCGCGCGTCAGGAAAGGCGCCATCACGGCATAATGGGCGGCAACGAAGAAGGTGCCGACCAGGATGCCGATGCGGATGTTGCCGAGATCGCCGGTGACGATCAGCATCATCATCGGGATGGCGAAGACGAAGGCGGCCGCCGACATCGCCACCAGCAGCAAGCGTTCGTTGAACTGGGTGGCGATCCAGGAGCCAAACGGAAAGGCGACCAGTTCGAGCACGCCGACCCAGAAGATCACGTTCAGGATGTCGGATTTGGAGATGCCGAGCGACTCGGTGGTGAAGGTCGTCATCAGCGTGGTCAGGAAGTAGAAGCCCGCGACCCCGAGCAGGCACAGGCCCATGCCGAGCAGGAGCGTATAGCCGCGCGTGCGGAAGATCTCCTTGGCCGGCACGACGTCGTCCTGCGGCGCTTCCTGCAGCCGCTTGATCAGTTCCGGGCTCTCCTTGATGCCGGCGCGGATGACGAAGGCCACGATGATCAGCACGGCGCTGGCCAGAAAGGGAATACGCCAGCCCCAGGCGAGAAAATCCTCACGCGGCAGATCCGAGACCGTGCGAAAGGCGAGCGCGGCCAGCATCAGGCCGATCGGGCTGCCATATTGCGGGGCCGAAGCCAGGAAGGTCTTCCACTTCGGCGGGGCATGCTCGGCAGCGATCAGCACCGCACCGCCCCATTCGCCGCCGACCGCAACGCCCTGGATCAGGCGCAGCGCGATGAGCAGGATGGCGGCGCTGATGCCGATCGAACTGTAGCCCGGCAAGAGGCCGATCAGCACGGTTGCGCCGCCCATCAGCAAGAGCGTGATGATCAGCGAGTTCTTGCGTCCGACCTTGTCGCCGAAATGGCCGAACAGCAGGGCGCCGACAGGACGGGCCACGAAGCCGATGGCGAAGGTGCCGAGCGAGGCAATGATGCCCATGAAGCGATCTTCGGACTTGAAGAAGACATCGCCGAAGACCAGCGCCGCGGCCGTGCCATAGACGTAGAAATCGTACCATTCGATCATGGTGCCGACGAAGGCGCCGAGTGCGGCACGGATCGGCTGACGCTCGGGTGCCTGTTGGGCGTCGGCTGTGACGGTCTGTGTCATCATGGTCCTCGTGTAGGACGCGTCTTCGCGATTCCTGGCGGTTCCGCCAAATCGCAAAACGCCTTGGGTCAGCGCGATGGCCGGGCCGCGCGGAAGGCCGAGACAAAGCGCGGCGCGGCTTCCGACACCGCGCTGAGCGAGTAGCCGCCCTCCTGTACGATCACGACGGGAAGGGGCAGCGCACCCCAGACGGAACCGATCGCCTCATAGGCGGCGGTGGTCACGGCGAGCTTGGACAGAGGATCCTCGCGATGGGCATCCCAGCCGGCGGACACCACCAGAGCCTCGGCCCCGAACGCCGTCACGGCAGTGGCCAGCGCCCGATTGGCTTGGATGAAGGCCTCGTCGCCGCTGCCTTCGGCCAAGGGCAGGTTGAGGTTGGCCCCCTCGCCCGCTCCCTCGCCCGTCTCGTCGGCATAGCCGGTGTAATGGGGGTAGTAGCTCGATGGGTCCGTATGGGTCGAGCCGAAGAAGACGTCGCCGCGGCTGTAGAAGATCGCCTGCGTGCCGTCACCATGATGGGTATCGAAATCGATGATCGCCACCCGCTGAAAGCGCATGCGCAACCGCTCGGCGACGATGGCGGCATTGTTGAAGAAACAGAAGCCGGCCGCACGATCGACATAGGCGTGATGCCCCGGCGGGCGGCAAAGTGCGAAACTGTCGAAGGCGCCGGCGATGAGATCGTCGGCTGCCGCCACAGCACTTTGGGCGGAGAGATAGGCCGAGGCGAAGGTGTGCTCCGTCATCGCATTGGACAGGCCGTTGATGTACCAGCCGGTCTGCCCGAGAATGCCCTTCGGGCGCGGGGCGGGACGCGGGCGAAAGGCGGCGTCCGCGCCCTGATAGGGACTGACGGCCGGCAGGACTTCGGGCCCGGCATTGGGCAGTTCCTGGAAGCGCCGATAGGCCGTCTCCAGGAAGTCGATATAGTGGCCGGCATGCACGGCCTCGATCGCGGCCCGGCCCGCATCCTTCGGCTCCTCGACCGTCAGGCCAAGCGCCGTGAGCGACCCGACCAGGGTTTGCGCGCGTTCGGGATTTTCGAGGGCGCTGCCGATACGACCGTTGATCATGTACTGGGTCGGCCGATGGGCCATCTGCCTGTCGGAAAAGAACAATTTCATCGAGCAACACTCCGGGCAACGAATGCGAGGCCCCAAAGCATTTTCCAGAAAAGCAGGCCGAACTTTCGGCTGAGAAAATGCATCGAGACAATAAGTCAGAGAAAAATGCGATTCGGATGAATCAAACTTTGCCCCAATCTTGCAGAAGCTGGCGAGAATGCCACCCGTTCGGATGCTGACCCTGTGAATTGAACTAATGAAAGGAACATGCTGGAGTTGCCGTCGTTGGTTCCGCATTCACCGACGTTGTGCCGACGGCCTGCCCGCGGACCTGGTCTATGCCGGCTTCTCCTTCGGCGTGGTGCCGGCCCAGAAGCTCGCACAGACCCGCTTGGGCGCGCGTGGAGCCCTGTTCTTCTATTCCTGCCTGCCGACCCGCGGCGAATGGGCCTTCGGGCCCTGGCCGCCAAGCGTTCCTGTGCAGATCCACGGCATGGACCGAGATCCCATCTTCGTCGGCGAAGGCGACATCCAAGCGGCGCGCGAAATCGTCGAGAAAGCCGAAGACGCAGAATTGTTCCTCTATGCGGGGGATCAGCACTACTTCGCCGACAGTTCGCTGCCGTCCTTCGACGCGGAGGCAACGCGGCTGCTCACCCGCCGGGTGCTCGATTTTCTCGGCCGCATCTAAGCAAGACGCGTTCAAATGTGAACGCTTATTTTCTCTAACTCTTTGTTCCAACGCGTCTTTGCGATTCGAAGTGTTTCTATCAAATCGCAAAACGCTTTAGGCGTTGCAATGGGAACGCACCCGGCTCCAGGACCGATCAGACCGCGTCGGAGCGCGTCAGCTGCTGCTCGCTTTGGGTGATCGCCTCGCCGACATTGGGACGGCCCGCGCCGGTGGCGATCAGGTCCCGCAAGCTGCCATTGACATAGGTGTGCCAGCCCTCCGAACAGGCGTCATAGCATTCATAGTCGGGCACGAGGCCCTGATGGGTGAAGGTGACCTCGGTCTGCTCGCCCTTCCTGGCGATCTCGAAAACGATCTCGGTGCCTTTCCACTCGGACCTGTCCCGTGTGAAGCTGAAATAATTGTCGAGGATGCGCCAGACGACCCTTCGGTTCGGGATCAATTCGCACACCTGGATCTCGCAGCGATGCAGATCCTCGTAGCGATATTTGAATTTCTCGCCGACCCGGGTGGTCCCGCCTTCGACGTTCTGCGACCACCAGCCGCGCACATTGTTGATGGCGGCGAAGGCCCACTCTGGTGTCTGCTCGACCGTGAAACTGGTGGTGTAGCTGCAGTCCGTCATGGCTGTCTCCCGTTGCTTGGTTCGATGACGGGATTGTAGGAAGGCCCGGCGAACGGCGTGAGTTACAAGCATGGCGGGATTCGGAGCGTTCCAGCCCCTATCCTTTCCGGCGCCACGCTTGCCGTTCAGGGACGGCCCGAGAAGGACGGATCGATCCTGGGCGATCGACGGGCAAGCCGCATCGAACCATGCGGTCATCCGATCCTAGCTATCCCAGGGGGAATGGTGTACAACTCCAAAAACTGGAGCAGGGTCAGTGCATGAGACGCTGGCCTAATCGAGATGCGCTCTACGATCGGCGGATTGACCGAAGCTCTTGCGGCACCGTGCCTGCAGGCTGCGATTTTTCCAGGAAACTGCAACTCTTCTCCCGGTTTGCTCTTAGCGCGCCGAGGGATGGGTAAGTCTGTGGCTGGCAATAGGGAAAGGTGCCTGCCGCCTTCCGCTCCGACCGATCAGAATGGTTGATTGGTGCAAGACGGTTACGATTCATCCTTGGGCCGGCGATGCGTTCGGCCCTTTTGTTTTTGGTATTTGGAGTTCATATGCTGATACTCGTTCGTGAGAACAATATTGAACAGGCACTCAAGGCCCTCAAGCGCAAGCTGGCGCGTGAAGGCGTCCTTCGTGAGCTGAAGCTGCGCAGAGCCTATGAGAAGCCGTCCGAGCGCAAGGTGCGCGAGAAGGCGGAAGCCGTTCGCCGCGCTCGCAAGCTCGCACGCAAGCAGGCGCAGCGCGAGGGGCTTCTGCCCGCACCCAAGCCCAAGGCTCAGTCGCGGGGACGGGGTGGCCCGCCCAGGAGCGCACCCCCGACCGTCACCAGGACCTGATTGTCGCCGGTTCGACGCGTCGCAGATCACGATATTGGCGGCACGGCGAGCGCCTCCCGACACCTCCAGAACATCCAAGGAGGAGTGAGTGATGAAGCATGCGTTTGAGGTCGGCGATATCGTCACCCTTCATTCGTCCATCTCAAGGCACGAAGAAGGCCCCTATCAGGTAACCCGGCAAATGCCCTCGGACGGCCCCGAGCCCGCTTATAGACTCAAGGGCGTGGCGGATTCCCGCGAAAGAGTGGCTCGGGAACACGAACTGCGGGCTTCCAGGCAAGGCGCGGGCTCGATGATGGAACCGGGTCAAAGTTCCTTGAGACCCACGCGGACCAGACCGACGCGACGGTCACCATGAGGTAGGCCGGGAAGGGGTGCAAATCTCGATAGTCTCCCGGGTGGAGGCTGGTCGTTTGTGGTCTGGGCGCGGGGGCTGTGCCGAGTCCCCGAAAGAGCAGGCATCGGACGCAGATGCCGGTATAGGCAAGGTCGGCGGCCTCACAATCCGGTGCAGCCGAGATTCAGGCCCACGACCTTGATGTATCGCCGCGACATTCGGTCGAACGGGCGATTTCGGTTACGATAATGGTAAATTTTTCAGATATATCAACGTGATCCCGTCGGAAACAGGGCGCAGCTGGCGCAACACCAAACACGCTGCCGAATATATCCTGCTGCGCGGCCTTGTGGGCCTGCTTCACCTCTTGCCGCTCGATTTCGGTTCCTGGGCCATGGGTTCCCTATGGCGCCTGGTCGCGCCGCGATTGCGCCGCCACGAGCGTGCGTTGCAGCATCTCGCCGCGGCTTATCCGACAAAGAGTGCCGCCGAGATCGACGCACTGGCGCGGGCCATGTGGATGGATCTGGGACGAACATTCGCCGAAAGCCTGATGGTGAATCGCATCGTCAAGGCCGGACGGGTGGAGGATGCGAGCGGCCCGTTGATCGAGGCCGTGAAGGCCAGCGGCAAGGGCGTGGTTTTCGTCTCGCTCCATACGGGCAATTGGGAACTCGTCGTCATCCCGACGGTGACGAACGGCATCAAGGTCGCCGGTGTCTATCAACGCATGAAGAATCCGAAAGTCGACGACTATGTCGCGCTCGTGCGCCGCGACCGCTATCCGCGCGGGCTTTTCGTCAAGGGCGCGGATGTTGGCAAAAAGCTGCTGCGCATCGTGCGTGGTGGAGGCGCCATTGCATTGCTGGCCGATCTGCGCGACCGCAATGGGCTCTCCGTGCCGTTTTTCGACCGTCCGGCCCCTTCGACCACCTTTCCTGCCCTGCTTGCCAGGGGAAGCGATGCGCTGCTGGTCGCGGCCCGCGTCATCCGCACGCATGGCGTACACTTTCGGATCGAGGCCGAACTCCTCGATGTCCCACGCACCGACGATCGAAATGCCGATATCGACGCGGCAACGCACCAGACTCACCGGCTCTTCGAAAAATGGGTGCGTGAATATCCCCAACAATGGATGTGGGCCCATCGCCGCTGGGGTTAGCGCTCGCGCTCGTTCATTGAGGGTGGCTGCAATTGGCATGATGAAGATGCAGGCGCTCAATATCTGGAAAAAGCTTTAAATTCAGCAGTCGGACATCCCATCATTATTTCAGATATATAATGACAAATCTGAGATTTAATGATAATTTGATATATGTCTAAATTAGATTTCTTTGTTCCTTCTGAGCTTTTCGTAAAATCAAAATCCGCTGGATGGACTCGAAATTCTGTAAAATATCGTCGATTTGACAGCCTCGCCTCTGCCGTAAAATTTGCGATGGACGAGTATGGAGCCAATCTCAATGGAGTCTCCATTCACACAGATATGGGCGAATACACAGGCGACACCATTCGCTCTCTCTATCAGAATGAGCATTATCCGCTGAAGGGAACACATGCCGTTCAAGATGGTGCCAAAAACACCTCATGCCCGGCGACTCGAGAGCCCCGCGCAGCATGCCGCAAGTTCGGCATTGGCGACACCGTCGTCTATTTGCGTCCCGGCCTTGTGGGGCGGCGTGGATATTACGAGATCGTCGAGATGCTTCCCGTTGAAAATGTCGAGCCGGCCTATCGTATCAAAAGCAAGGATGAGCAGCATCTGCGTGCCGTCAAAGAGCATGAGATAGCGCACGTCTGACGGCTTGCACCGAACGCGTCAAATCCGATCGACACAACGCCGAATAGATCGAGCTTTTGGAGCAATGAACGATGTTCGAGATTGCTCCTATATCGACCCAACCAAAAAGGAGATAACTCATTGCAGGTGCTGGTGCGGGACAACAATGTCGAACAGGCCTTACGCGTACTCAAGAAGAAGCTGCAGAGAGAGGGCGTGTTCCGCGAGATGAAGCGCCGCAAGGCCTATGAGAAGCCTTCCGAAAGAAAAACCCGGGAAAAGGCTGAAGCGGTGCGCCGTGCCCGCAAACTCGCGCGCAAGCAAGCCCAGCGCGAAGGACTTCTCCCACGTCCGAAACAGCGTGAAAATACTGCTAAGCGCAGCGATCCAGCGAAAGCCCCCTCACTGGTGAAGCCCGCTCAGCTTTCGTGACATCTTTCGGCTCACTCCTTGCAATGAAGGGGGGCATGCATGGATCCATCATGGCTCGCCAAGCGGTTGGCGTCGATCCGGTAGCCTTGGAGCCTGAGTTCAAGGGAGCGAGCCGATACCATGTGAAATGGCCTTAAGGCTCTCGGCCAAGCTCGAAACAACCGTGACCGACATTTTGTTTGGCATGGCTTATGGCCGAACCAATGATGCCACCGAATGGCCGAATGAAGCGCCGAGCGCGTTGATGGCTATTTTGCAGGCCGATACAAAGTCTCCCGTGAAGTAGTCGCGTTCAGGAGGCTTTGCCATTGGCGGTGCGCGATAGCGAGCCGACGAGCGCGGCCATG
>NZ_JAXOUF010000016.1:0-106329 GCF_034424805.1 Labrys sedimenti | reverse complement strand
ATCCGGCAAACGCGAATACTTGCCAAGCTAAAAAATTCTCGCTGAATCAGCGGCTTGCGAGTTCTTCACGAACGACTAACTGGTGGGCCGGTCTTCAGACCGGCCAGCCTCTTCCGGAGTACGGTATTTCCCTGCCGGTCTGAAGACCGGCACACTAGAAGAAACCCTATACCGTCTCCCACGCGCCGCTCTTTTCCGAGCGGAACAGCGCGTCGATGATCTTCATGTTCTGCACGGCGTCGGCCGGCCCGTAGGGCAGCGTGATCTCGCCACGGATGGCGGCGGAGAAGGCATCGACCTCCTCGGCATATTGGTCGACCGGGGCGATGGTCTCGGCCAGCGCCGAGGCGTCGCCGAGCCTGGAGCCATCGTCCGTATAGACGGTGACGGCCTCGGCCTGGGGCGCGTTGAAGGGGATGGCGATCTCGAAGCGCTTCTTGGTGCCGACGATATCGACCCGCTGCAACGGCGTGAGCTGCGTCGAGACTGTGAATTCGGTGCGGCGCCCCTCGCCGAAATCGAGGATGGCCGAGGCGAGACGATCGACGCCCGTCGCCGGATCGCGGTCGACGAGGGCGATCACCCGCCGCGGCTCGGCCTCGAAGATGAAGCGGCCAGCGACAATCGGATAGCAACCAATGTCGAGGATGCCGCCGCCGCCAATGTCGAGCTGGTTGCGGACATTGGCGGGATCGACATTGTAGTAGGAGAAGAAGGCCTGCACGGCCCTGACTTCCCCGAGTTCGCCCGAGCGCGCGGCCTCCCGCGCCCGCAGCCATTGCGGATGGAAGCGCACCATGAAGGCTTCCATCACCAGCCGGTCGCGCGGCAGCACCAGGAGCTGCGCCGCATCCTGGGCCGTCAGGCCGATCGGCTTTTCGCACAGTACATGCTTGCCCGCCGCCACGGCCTGCAAAGTGAGCGGCACGTGGAGGTGATTGGGCAACGGATTGTAGATGGCATCGATATCCGGGTCGGCCAGCAAGGCCTCATAGGAACCATAGGCCTTGGGAATGCCGAGCTCCTTGGCGACGGCTTCGGCGCGGCCAAGGTCGCGCGAGGCGATGGCGACCGCTTCCGCGCCCTTTGCCCGCTGGATGCCGGGAATGACCTTGCCGGTGCCGATCTTCGCCGTCGACAGGATGCCCCAGCGGGTCTTGGCCATAGCGATTCGCTCCTGAGAATAAGTCCGACATATGGATTCGGCTCATTCTTGGCATGACGGGAGACGGGAGGGAAGACCTGCCGTCGCACGCGCGCTTGTCACATCGAGGTCGGCTCTGGACTCGACCTTCGAATTGGCGGCAGATAGACAGATCCGATCCTTCGGCAACAGAGACAGTTTCAGCCCATGAGCAACAACAGAACACGCCGCCCGGGCGATCCTTGGAAGAATGCCGAGGCGGTCTTCAAGCCCGCGGCGCCCAAGGCGCCGGCAGCTGCCACGTCGCGGCCGGCGCTGCCCAATGCCAAGGAATTGGTTTCTCTGCGGATCGACCGCGACGTGCTGGAGCACTTCCAGGGCGATGGGCCCGGCTGGCAAGACCGCATCAATGCGATCCTGCGGGAAGCCTCCGGCGTCGATCACTAGAGCAAAACGCGTTTTCACGAAAACGCTTTTTTACTCTAACTCTTTGGTTCGACGCGTCTTTGCGATTCCAGGTGACTCGGTCAAATCGCAAAACGCTTTAGCCCGGGCTTCGGCCGGACGAGCTGAATGCGGAAAACGACGGCTGAAAAAGCGATTTCAGCCCGTCACCAGGAATTCCGGATCGGCGGGAATCTGCATGGCCGTGACCAGGTGATTGGTCTTGCCGGCCAGGCCGATGATGGCAAGCAGTTCGCCATATTGGGCATCATCCATGCCCTTGGCCCGTGCGGCGGCCGTATGGGAATGCACGCAATATTGGCAGGAATTGGCCGTGGAGACCGCGATATAGATCAGTTCGCGCGTGAGCGGGTCGAGGGCGCCCTCGCCGACCATCACCGCCTTGACCTCCTCCCAGGTGCGTTTCAGCAGCACCGGATCATTGGCGAGGCCCCGCCAGAAATTATTGACGAAATCGGATTTGCGCGTCGCCCTGATATCGTCGAACACCGCCTTCGCGGCCGGATTGGCCGCGACCTCGTCGTCGCTGAGAAGTCTTACGGTAGCCATGATGTCTCCTGCGTGGGTTCCGAGAATCCTTCCCCGACTTCGGGGAAGGTGTCGCCGCGCAGAGGCGACGGAAGGGGAGCGTGGCGCAATCCGCTCTAAAATGGCATTGGGCAGCGCCACTCGCCCCCACCCGACCTCGCTTCGCGAGGCCACCCTCCCCGAAACCGGGGAGGGATTCTCGCATTTTCTTCAGCGCGGGTGAGATATGAATATGCCCAGGTCCGTCCTCCAAAGGAGGATAACGATGACCTCTACCCCAGCCGCTCCCCATTTTCGCCGTCGAAAAGATGCAAGGCCCTGTCGTCGAAGCCGATGCCGACCTTTTCCCCGATCTCGCGCTGGAACTCCTTGTCGACCTTCACCGTCACGCTGGCGGCCCCGCAGCGGCAGGTGACCAGCGAATGGTCGCCGATCAGCTCGATGGCGAAGACCTCGCCGGCAAACTTGCCGAGATCGGGCTCGGTCACCCGGCAATCCTCGGGCCGGATGCCGGCAACCGCGCGTGGCGCCGAGCTGGTATTGGTGGTGCCGAAGCCGCCCGCTTCGGAGGAAAAGCGCCCTTCCTTCAGCTCGCCTTCCAGGAAGTTCATCGGCGGCGAGCCGATGAAGCCGGCGACGAACAGATTGGCGGGCCGGTTGTAGATATTGGCCGGCGTATCCAATTGCTGCAGCACGCCCTTGTCGAGCAGCGCCACGCGATGAGCCAGCGTCATCGCCTCCACCTGGTCATGGGTGACATAGATGGTGGTGATGCCGAGTTCGTGCTGCATGTGCTTGAGTTCGGCGCGCATATGGCCGCGCAGTTTGGCATCGAGATTGGACAGGGGCTCGTCCATCAGGAAGGCAGCGGGGCGGCGGATGATGGCCCTTGCGAGCGCCACGCGCTGGCGCTGGCCGCCGGAGAGCTGGCGAGGCAGGCGGCCGAGCAGATGATCGAGCTGCACCTGCCGGGCCACGTCCTTCACCGCCGCCTCGATTTCGGCCTTGGGGCGTTTGCGCACCGTCAGCGGGTAGGCGATGTTGGCGAACACCGTCTTGTGCGGATAGAGCGCATAGGACTGGAACACCATGGCGATGTCGCGATATTTCGGCAGGACATGGGTGACGTCGCGCTCGCCGATCCGCACCGAGCCGGAGGTCACCGTCTCCAGCCCCGCGATCATGCGCAGGGCCGTGGTCTTGCCCGAACCGGAGGCGCCCAGCAGCACCAGGAACTCGCCGTCCTTGACCTCGAGGTCGAGCCCCTTGACCACGTCGACCGCACCGAAGGATTTGTGGACGTTGTTGAGCGTGACTTGCATCTTCAACCCTTGACGGCGCCGACCATCAGGCCTCGCGCGATGTGCTTTTGCAGGAATGCGGCGATCACGATGACGGGCACGATCATGATGACGATCAGCACCGACATGTACCACCATTGCGGGCCGCGCGTGGTGTTCTGGGCCGAGACCAGCACCGGCATGGTCTGCGCATTGGCATTGGAGAGGAACAGGGCGAGAAGATATTCGTTCCAGGCCAGGATCAGCACCAGCATGAAGGTGGCAGCCAGGCCCGAGCGCACCAGCGGCAAGGCGATGGTGAAAAACACGCGCAGCTTGGAAGCACCGTCGATCTCGGCGCTTTCCTCCAGATCCAGCGGGATACCGGCGAAGAAGTCGCGTGTAAGCCAGACCACGATCGGCAGGTTGACCGCGGTGTAGGTCGAGATCAGCGCGACCTGGGTGTCGAGCAACTTCAGGTTCTGGAACATCACATAGATCGGCAGCACGGCCACGATCGGCGGCATGATGCGGTTGGAGATCATCCAGAATTCGATGTCGTTGTTGCCGAGCGCCGCCTTGAAGCGCCGGCCGATGGTGCCGAGAATCATGAAGAACAGCACCAGGCCCGCCGCCACCGCCGCCGGCCAGGGCACAGCGAACGCGGCCACCGCGACGATGACGCCAGCGGCCAGCACGATGAAGGCAATGATCGCCGCGAGCTTGACCTGGAAGCGTATGCGCACCAGGGCATAGGCGGCGAGCGAACCGATGATCAGGGCCAGGATCGTGCTCACCAGCGCCACGATGATCGAGTTCACATAGGGCCAAAGCGTGTTGTTCTGGAACAGCATGAAATTCCAGGCGTCCAGCGTGGGCTGGAAGTCGATGAAGGGCAAATAATAAGGGCCGGCATCGACCTGGATCTGCACCTTCAGCGAGGTGACCAGCACCCAATAGAGCGGGAAGAGCACCACGAAGGTCCAGCCCAGCAGCGCGGCATAGGTCAGCGCCTTCGGGATCGGCGCCAGTTCCTCGAGGCTGCGGCGCTCGAACAGGCGGCGCAGCAGGGGCCGATCATCCTGGCTCATGCTCATCCCTGATACCTCCGGCTGGGCCTCACCACGAAGTTGAAGAAGGAGACGCAGGTGATTGTCGACACGAACAGGAGCAGGTAGCCGACCGCCGCCGAGCCGCCGAAATCCTGGGTCCGCCAGGCGATGAAGGAATGCAGGGTCAGCGACTCCGTTGCCAAGCCCGGGCCGCCGGCCGTGAGCACGTTCGGCATGTCGATGATCTTGAAAGCCTCGATCAGGCGGATCAGCACCACCGTGGCCGCCACCGGCGCGATCGCCGGCCAGGTAATATCCTTGAAGATCTGCCAGGGGCCGGCGCCATCGAGATGGGCCGCCTCGAGCTGGTCGCGCGGCTGGTTCTCGATCGCGGCCAACAGCACGATGAACATGAAGGGCGTCCACTGCCAGGTATCGCCGACCAGCACCATCAGCCGCGCCGACCAGGCTTCCGTCGCCCAGGACCATTGGCTGACGCCGAGGAGCTGGCTGAGCGGAGCGAAGGGCCCCTTCTGCATGTCGGCCAGCATGCGGAAAATGTAGGCGACGCCCACCGGCGTCACCATCACCGGGATGAAGAAGACCACGCGGAACCAGCTGCGGGCCCGGATCGGCTGGGCGCAGAGCAAAGCGAGGCCGAGCCCGAGCAGGAACTGGACTGAGACCCCCACCACGACATAGAGCAGCGTGTTCAGGAGCGTGCCGGGAATGCCGCCCGCCACCGTGGTGGCGAGTACGACATAGACGATGCCGGCGATCAGGCTGGCGGTGATCAGCCGCCCGAGGAAGCCGAGGATCGCGAAGCCCCTGGCCGCAAAGCGGACCAGCCAGAACCCCAGCAAGGCGAGAAGGCCTGCGAACAGCAGCCATTCCAGCCAGCCGAAGGCCTTGAGCGTGCCGAGGAAATGATATTGCTGGGCGCCGAGGAAGAGACGCAGATAATTGTAGAAGCCGATGAAGGTGAGCGTGAAGCTGCCGCCGGCGAGCTTGAAGCGCGACAGCGACAGATAGGCCGAGGCGACCAGCGGAAAGATGGCGAAGGCCAGAAGGATGAGCACGGCCGGCAGCACCATGATGCGGCCGGAATGGCGATCGACCCATTGGGAGAGACGCTCCCGCCGGTCCGTTTCATCGGGGATGGAGAGGTTGACGGCCATAGCATAATCCGCCTGGGAGCGCGGACGTCCTCGTCCGCTCTTCCCCTATCGTAAGCGCAATGTTTCCAAGAGCGGACGAGGACGTCCGCGCTCCCAGGGGCGAAAAAGGCTCCGGCATAGCTATGGCCGAAGCCTTGCTTCCTACGTTCTACTTCGCGCCCAGCGTGTTCTTGTAGAACTTCAGCTGGTCCTCGGTGCCGATCTGGTCGTTGAGGTCCTTCCAGCCATCGGCGACCGCCTTGACGGTGGCTTCCTCGTCGATCTCGCCGGCCAGGAAGCGGGCGATCGCCTCGTCAAGCACCACCTGCTGATATTTCTGGTTCTGCGGAATGCGCAGGTCCAGGATCATGTTCGGGCTGTTGAGGCTGTCCTTGATGGCACCGAGATAGGAGGCCGCCGCCTTCTCGCTCATGCCGGCCTTCTTCCAGCCTTCGTTGTAGCTGAGCTGGGACGTGCGATAGGCGTTGAAGCCGGTCTTGCCGATGGTGACGTCGACATTCGACTGGGCCGGAGCGCTCATATAGGAGAAGAAGGCGTAGGCCGCGTCCTTCACCTTGTCCTGCGCCTTGACATTGATGCCGCCGCTCCAGCCGCCGAAGGCGGCATAGGGTGCGTGGTTCACGCCGTCGATGGCATTCGGGCAGGTTTCCTTCGAGCAGGCCTCGAGCTTGCCGGTGTCCCAGTTCAGCACCTGCTTGGAGCCCGGCATGATGGTGGCGCCGGTCTTGTCGATCACCTTGGAGGTCGCGGGATCGATGG
Organism: Labrys sedimenti; assembly: GCF_034424805.1. Lineage (NCBI taxonomy): Bacteria > Pseudomonadati > Pseudomonadota > Alphaproteobacteria > Hyphomicrobiales > Xanthobacteraceae > Labrys > Labrys sedimenti. The sequence continues at coordinate 99,923 of NZ_JAXOUF010000016.1, read as the reverse complement.
CGAGCACCCCGACATCGCCCCAATCGAGATTGAGCGCGCATTTGCCGGAGGTGAACAGCGGGCGGGTATCGGACACGTCCATGTTCAATTCGTCCGGCGGTCCATACTTGCCGGACTCCTTGAGGAAGGTCAGCGCCTTGCGGAAGGCCTCGTTATCGACGAGCGGCGCCATGTCCTTGGTGTTGAAGAAGGTGCCCTGAGACGTGCCCTTCGACTGGGTCATCGAGCCGACCACGTCGGTGACGAACCAGTAGCTCTGGGCGTTGCGCTTCTTGGCGATGCAGGAGCCATAGACCTTCTGGCCGTCGACCTCCATGCCGTTCAGCTTCTTGGCCGCTTCCAGATATTCGTCCCAGGTCGTCGGCGGCTTCAGCCCCGCCTTCTCGAAGATATCGGTGCGATAATAGAGCATGTGAAAATCGCCGTCGAACGGCACCAGATAGGTCTTGCCGCCATAGCTCGACGAGAAGTCGCGGAAGAAAGGGGCGATATCGTCCCAGGCAATCGCCTTGTCCTTGGCGACCCGGCCGCCGATGTCCTCGAGATAGCCGCCGGCGACATAGTCCACCATCCATTGCGGCGCGAACACGGCTGCATCCACGGAATTGGTGCCGCTCGCCCAATCGGTCAGCACCTTCTGGTAGAGATCGGAAAAGGGTACCGCGATCACGTTGATCTTGGCGCCGGTCAGCTTTTCGAACTCCGGCGCACGCCGCTGCAGCGGCTCCTGGATGGCGCCCGTCTGCGTCATGATGTTGACGGTGACGCCATCGAATTCGCCCGCCTTGGCCGGCAGCGCCACTCCCGCGAGCGCCGCAGCCATCAACGCGGCGCCAACAACTCCGCCTTTCGAAGCCATTCGTCCCTCCCTAATGTCGTTTTTGTGTTTTTATGCCGATGTCGGACGCTGCATTGACGCAACACATGCCTGCAGCAAGACATCGCGCGCCGATTATGGCACCGGCGCTGAGAAAACGTCAAATGTCGGATCAATGGCAGGACGATCGCTTTTATTGTAGAATCAGCTATAGGATCAGCGGGGAACTCTTGGACGCTATACCATCGATGAAAGCATTGTTTACCTGTCCGCCAAGTTCACGTCTCCGCCTCCTTGCCCAAAGGGACACTACAGTCTATCGTTCAATATTATCGCATTTTTTACTCTACTGTAATCTCCTGGTTTAGTCGCGGACAACCGCAAAGGCCAAAGATCAACGACGACATGTCTCCCCGGTTCGTGATGAATGACTGGCCATGTGAGGAAGCGGCATCGTGTTTGCGCCCTTGATGAAAGGCCATAGGGGGCTAGTTCTCGTCGGGGCATCGCAGTGGAGCGTGCGCGAGGCCGATCCTCACTTCGTCTTCAAGCTCGGCCCCTGGCCCGCCAGATATATCGCCATCGAAGTCATTACGAACGGTCCCGAACTCGAACCGCATCTCTATATCGATACCGGCTATGGGTTTCGGCCTGAACAAGTGCTGTCGCTGCCGCCGGCACGCCACGGCGTCTATGCCTTCCGGTCCGGCGGCATCAAGGGATTCCGCCGCGTGCGCTTCGACCCTTGCGAGGACTATCCAGGACCGAACGAGGAGCAAGGCAGCTTCACCCTGAACATCCGCACGGCCCGCTCCCTGGCATCCCTGCGCCGGCAGCTCGGCGCCGCCGCCGACCGCCTCCATCTGCTCGAACTCGACGAATTGGCCAAGGCTCCGCCACCGCCACGCCAGCTTCCGCCGGAAGAGCATTTCCGTGCCGTCCTGCAACTGGCCGAGGCAGGCCTTCGCCACACGGCGCCATCCTCCGAAAGACCGCCGGCGCCGCTGCTGTCCTTCGTCGTTCCGCTGCGCGATACGCCGACCGCCTTTCTCGATACCCTCCTGAATTCGCTGCGCAGCCAGAGCGCCGGCAACTGGGAACTACTCCTATGCGACGACGCGTCCGGCAACAGGGCCACCCTTGCCTGGCTCGAACGCTTGGAGGGGCAGCCCCAGATCCGCATCCTGCGCAATCCGCGCAACCTGGGCATTGCCGATACGACCAATCTCGGCCTCGCAGCGGCGCAGGGGGAATGGGTCGGCCTCATCGACCATGACGACGCCCTCGCGCCGCTGGCCCTCGACTACCTCAATGAGACCATCCGGCGTCATCCCGACGCGCAGTTCATCTATACCGATGAAACCATTACCGACGCCAAGCTGAAGCCGACGGGGTATTTCTTCAAGCCGGCCTATGATCCGGTGCTGCTGTCGGGGGTCAATTACATCAATCACCTTTCGCTCTATCGCCGCCAGCGCCTGCAGGCGCTGGGCGGCCTGAGCACCGGTTTCGACGGTTCGCAGGATTATGAACTCCTGCTGCGCTATCTCTCGGGCCTTCCCGCCGAAACCATCGTCCATCTGCCCTACCCGGCCTATCTGTGGCGGCGGCACCGGACGTCCTTTTCCGCCGCCAACTTGGCCACGGCGGTCGACCATGCCCGCCGGGCCCTGGCGGCCCATTATGCCAACGACGGCATCGCTGCCCCGGTCGGTCCGGCGCTGGTACCGGACCTGCACCGCGTCGAGCTTTCGCCCGATCGCCGCCAGTGGCCTCGCGTAAGCATCGTCATTCCCAATCGTGACAGCCCGGCCCTGATCGACCGCCTGCTGGCCGATCTCTATGAACGCACCGACTATGCCGATTTCGAAATCATCATCGTCGACAATGGCAGCACGAATTCGCGGACCCTGTCGCTCTACGAGACCATGCGCGGGCGGCACGGCAACTTCCGGACGATGATGACAACCGAACCCTTCAACTTCTCGCGCCAGGTCAACCGGGGCATGCGGGAAGCCAAGGGGCAGGCGATCCTCCTGCTCAACAACGACATTGAAGTCATCGCAGCCGAATGGCTCAAGGAAATGGTGAGCTGCCTCGACTATCCGGAAACCGGCATCGTCGGTGCCCGGCTGCTCTACCCCTCCGGCCGGCTGCAGCATGCAGGCGTCATCGTCGGGCTCGGCGGCCTGGCCGGCCATTGGTACGCCAATGCAGCGCAGGATTCGTCGGGACCAATGAATCGTCTCAAGGTGCGCCAGACCCTGAGTGCCGTTACAGGTGCCTGCATGCTGATCTCGCGCCAATGCTACGCAAAGGTCGGTGAATTCGACGAGACGGCTTTCGCCATCGCTTACAACGACGTCGATTACTGCCTGCGTGCTGCAGCCGCCGGCCTGCGGACCGTGTGGACGCCCTTCGCCACCCTCACCCATCATGAATCCGCCTCACGCGGCAGCGACGAGACCAAGGCGAACAAGGAACGCTTTCAGCGCGAAAAGGAGGCCTTGCGCCAAAAATACCGCACGGATGTCTTCGAGGATCCAGCCTACAGCCCCTGGTACTCCAGGCACCTGGCCACACCGCGCGAAATTCTGCCGCCAAACCTGCCATCGCCGCGCTCCTGGCCGATAAACCCGACCGGCTCCGGCGAAACCGACACGTCCCTCCTGTTCAAGGCCGACCAAGCATGATCGTCATCACCGGGCGTCAATCCCGCATGGCACGGCCGCCCGCATGAAGCTCACACCGCTCGTCGATGTCGTCCTGCAGGACGGCCGGACCGTGTCGCAGAGTGACCTGCCCTGGCTCAGGATCGAAGCGCCGGCACGGCAATGGGCCGGATCGTGGGTTCGCCTCGTCTTCGAGGCCAGCCTGCTCGATCCCCTGACCCGGCCGATCCTGCGCATCGTCCGTCCAGGCGGCGAGGAAGATGTGATGCTGCCTGCGCCGTCCTTTGGCCGCGGGAGCTGGATCGGTTTCCTGCCATCCGACGCGACCGAACTGCAGCTGTCGCCTGCCGATTGGACCGGCCCGTTCGCGTTCCGGCTGGTGAGCCTTGACCGTGTCGGCGCGCTCCGGCGGTTGGCGAGAGGCGCGCAGCGCCATCCCAAGGCGGTGATGAGCGCTCTGTGGGCCGGCATGCGTGGCAATCGACAGGTGGAACAGGCTCGGGTCAGGCGTGCCCTGGGAGCCACTCCTCTCAGCATGTACCAAGCCTGGCGCCGCGAACGCAGCCGCGCCATCGAATGGACGGGCCTCGACATGCCATCGCCGGCGGCCCTCGGCATACGCTTCCACCTTGTCATCGTCGGGGATCCGTCGAAGCAGGCGGCGACATGGCACGGCTTCCTCGCCTCCCAGCCGCTCGAGAGCATCGCCCTGTCATGGGCTTCCTCCCGAACGCCGCTCGCCCCCCTCCTGGACGGGATCGGAGAGGACGATCTGGTGATCGGCCTGCGGGCAGAGGACCGCCTGAACGATTTTGCCCTGGCTGCTGTCGCCCAGCGAGCCGTCGCAGACCCCGCAGCCCTCTATTATGGCGATGAGGAATATAACGGGACGCCCCGCTTCAAACCGGATTGGAGTCCCGTCCTTGCCCGCCATGCCGCGTTGGTCGGGCAGGCCTGGTTCGCGCGTGCCCATTGGCTGCGCCAGGCCATGCCTGCCGGTGCCACGGTCGAGGACCTGCTGTTTCGCCCCCCCGTTGACGCCCTCGTCCGGGCCGTGCATGTCCGCCGCATTCTGCTCACCGCTTCGCATGCCAGCCCGGTCGTTCCTCTTCCTCCGCTCAGCCCGGCCGTCATGCCCGCCGGCGGGCAGCCGCCGATGTCGACGATCATCATTCCGACCCGGGATCGGGCCGACCTGCTGTCGGCCTGCATCCGCAGCCTGCTCGACCGTACCCCACAGGACCATTTCGAGGTCGTCATCATCGACAATGGCAGCAGGGATCCGGGGACCCTGGCCTATCTGGAGAACGTGACGAGGGACCCTCGCTTTTCCATCCTGCGCAGCCCCGGATCCTTCAACTTTGCGGCCATCTGCAACGAGGCGGCCGGGCGAGCCCGCGGCGACAGCCTGGTCTTCCTGAACAACGACACCGAGATCCTGTCCGATGATTGGCTGTCCCGGCTGACAGGCTGGGCCCGGCAACCGGACATCGGGGCCGTCGGCGCGAAACTTCTCTACAAGGACGATACGCTGCAACATGGCGGCGTGGTGCTCGGCATGGGCGGGCGGGCCGCCCATTTCGAGCGACGCCTGCCACGCTCCGATACCGGCTTCTTCGGACGGCTCTCCCTGCCGCATGAATTGTCGGCGGTCACGGCCGCCTGCCTGGCGGTTTCGCGCGAGAAATTTCGCGATATCGGTGGCTTCGACCAGCAAAACCTTCCGATCGACCTGAATGACATCGATCTGTGCCTGCGCCTCAACGAGCGCGGCTGGCGAACCTTGCTGGATCCGTGCGTGGTACTGCACCATCACGAGTCCGCCTCACGCAGCAACAAGACGCCGTCCGAGGTCCTTTACAGAAAAGAGATAGGATATTTTCGCTCGAAATGGCTCCACCTGCTTAGGAACGACCCCTACTTCCATCCCGCGCTCTCACTGGAGTGGTATAGGGCAGCACTCGGTTGAGTGCAGTTTTTTGAGATTTTGTCTCAAGGTAGATTATTTGGACATAAATTTCGGGCTACATATTGCGGCGCAGCGATTTTAAGATCTCATCCATGCTGAATTGCGCTATGAAGAGACGGAGGCTGGGCCATCATAGTGGCATATCGAGAAACACTTCTGACTGGAAAAGTAAATGCTATCGAGATGGCTTGGCAAGCTGCGGCGCCAATCGGTTCCCGCATTCTTATCCGAGCAGAAATCGCTAAAAATATTTGATCGCTATGTAGTTTCGATGCCCAGCCATCAGAACGCCGTCGATGTCATCCCAGGTTGGAACAGTGGCTTTCCGCCGGAGCTGGGTATTAGCGCCGGGCCGCTGGCAACCTATCTGGACCCGCGGATCGCCTGGATGATGAACCAGCACGGCCCGCTCGAGGGCAAGGTTGTCCTGGAGTTGGGGCCGCTGGAGGCCGGCCATACCGTCATGCTCGAACGCGCCGGTGCCATCGTCGATGCCATCGAGGCCAATCAGTCGGCTTTTCTGCGCTGTTTGATCACCAAGGAGATCTTCGGCCTGTCACGCTCGCGCATCTGGCTCGGCGATTTCGTCAAATGGCTGGAGAACACCGAGAAAACCTACGATCTCATCGTCGCTTCCGGCGTGCTCTACCATGCCGACGATCCCCTGCACCTGATCGAACAGATCGCCAAGCGAACCGACGCAGTCTATTTCTGGACCCATTTCGTGGACGACGCGCTCATGCCGCCATCGGATCCGAGACGGGCCGTCTTCGCTCGCACGCCGCAGATCCAGGATTTTCATGGCATCGCCGTGCGAACCTATCCGCGAACCTATCGCGGTGCCGCCAAACATGCCGAATTCTGCGGTGGTCCCATGGATCGGCATCGCTGGCTCAATCGCGACGATTTGCTGGCCGCGCTCCGGGCGGTCGGCTTTGCCCACATCACCTTGGAGGACGAGGATCCCGGCCATCGCTACGGGCCGGCGATGTCGATCTATGCGCGAAAATAGAACGGTCGATCCCGAGATCCTCGAGCAGGCCGGCGCCCGCGGCAGGCTCGATCAGACAGGAATAGCGGTGCTGATGAGCGCGATCTGGATATGAGAACGGATCTGAAGCAGCAAAAGGACGGCGAAGCCAAGGAGCTCCTGCCGCCCCCCGGCCCGGAGGAACGGCCCAGGCGGACCGGACTTGCCTTGCGCCAGTTCGCCAATGCCACCAAGGTGTTCCGCGGGCGGAGCACAGATGTCACCGTCGTCGACGATACCCGTTCGCCTGAAGCCGTTCCCGACCTCGGTTCGCGCCAGTCCAGACCTTATCTGTGGAGTTTCGTTCTGCTGGTGCTCATCCCGAGCATCGCCGCGTTCGTCTATTTCTTCGTCATCGCATCGGATCAGTTCCAGTCCGAAGCCCGTTTTACCGTGCGGGCCATGGAGCCGGAAATGTCGGAGAAGGGCGGCGAATCGGAAACCACGGCCACCCCGACGAGCAGCTCGATGATACCGATAGCTACCGCCCAGAACGCGCATATCGTTGCCAACTACATCCGCAGCCGTGCCATCATCGACGACATCGGCGCCCAGCTGAACATCCGCGAGATCTTCCAGCGTCCGGAAGTGGACCGCATCGCCCGCCTGTCCAGTAACGCCTCGATCGACGAGCTCACCGACTATTGGCAGCGCAAGGTGGACGCCTATGTCGACCCGGTCTCCAACATCGTCACGGTGGATGTCACCGCCTTTCGCGCCGAGGATGCCCTGCGGCTGAACCAGGCGGTGCTGGCCGAAAGCGAGAAGCTGATCAACCGCATGTCGGAGCGGGCACGGCGGGACGCGACCCAGGCCGCCGAGACCGAAACACGCCAGGTCTTCAAGCAGTTGCAAGACAGCCTCAAGGCGTTGCAGGACTTCCGCAACAAGGACGCGCTGATCGATCCGAGCCAATCGGGTACCCAGATCGCCACCTTGCTGATGCCCCTGATGACGGAACGGCTGAAGCTGAAGAATGACGAGGCAGTGATGGCGGCCGAGCTTCAGTCCGACGCTCCCAGCCTGCGCGTCCTGCGCAACCGCATCGCCTCGCTGGACGAGCAGATCGCGGCGTTGCGCGGACAATTGACCGGCAGCGACTCCCAGACCCTGGCAAACTCGCTTGCCAAGTATGAGGAGCTCGACGTGGACCGCCTGCTCAACGAACGCAAATATGCCCGGGCACAGGCAGCGCTGGATCGCGCCGAGATCAGGGCGCAGAGGCAGGCCGTCTATCTGAGCATGTTCGTGCCGCCGAGCCTGCCCGAATTCGCCAAATATCCCTACCGCCTCGTCTATCCCTTGATGTTCTTCCTATCCCTGCTGATCATCTGGGCGATCGGCGCCCTCACCTATGCGTCCGTGGAAGACCATCGGCTGTGAGCAACGGCGACCGGCACTCCAGTTCGGCCATGCGGGTGGGAGGCCACGGCCGGTGAAACGGCTCAGATCCTTGCTGAAATCGTTTCGTGAGCGTCCGACGATCGCGGCGGATTTCGATCCTGTCTTCTACGCCGCCCATCATCCCGATCTGCAGGAGCTGCGCAGTGCCGAGCGCCTGTGGGCCCACTATGTCGAGCATGGCCGGCGCGAAGGGCGGCCACCCAATCTCGGCGAGGCAATCGCGGAGTGGGAGCGGCGCTTCGGGCCGTTGCCGCCTGCCTTTGACGTCACGGCCTATCGCCTCCTCAATGAGGACCTCGCGCGCGCATACGTGCACGACCACCAGTTCATCCGGCATTTCCTCGAACATGGCAGGCAGGAAGGGCGGCCCTTCCTCGTCGACATGCCGATCGGCGGAACGAACGGCGTTCCCGGCGGCCCCTGGCCGGCTCTGTTCCGCACGCCCGAATTCACGGCCATGGCCCAGGATTGGCTGCCCTCGGGCGCCCCGTCACGCACCGAGGCGCTGCGCATCTTCGTGGAGCAAGGCATCGAGCGCCTGGCCCCGATCAGCTTCAAGCATGGCTTCGATCCGCAGTTCTATCGCCAGACCTACGAACTCACCGAGGCAACCGACGCAGCTGAGCTTTACCGGACCTGGCTCACCGAAGGCGTTTCGGCCGGCCGCGCGCCCAATGAAACCGCATTCCTGGAGCCCTATCTCGGAGGGCGCCGTTATCCCGCGGATTTCGCCTGGCAGGCCTATAGGGCGGGACTGCCACCGGCTGAAAGCGCCGGGATAGCCAATCGCGCCGGGGCCTTGGCGCATTTGTTCGAACGCGGTTTCGAGACAAACCGGGGCGTCGGCAACATCGCCGGTTTCGACCTCCTGGCGGCGATCGGCGACTTTCAACTCCGGCGAGGCCGCCTCGGGCTGGCGGCCCGAGCCTATGACCAGGCCGAGGCATACGATGCGGCGAGGTTCGACGGCTCACTGCTCTACCGGCGCGGCAAGGCCCGGCAGGCTCGATCTGCCGGCGAAGCCCTGTCCGACTTCCGCCAGGCAATCGCACGAGACGACCATCCCTGGGATGCCGTGCAGGCGGCGATCGCCTTGTTGATCGACGAGAAAACCTTCGAGGAGGCCCTGCGGGTCCTGCGCGAACAACGGGAACGCTGGAACGAGCGGGCCGACTTCCTCGCCTGCGTCCATCGCACCCTCCAGGCCTGGTTCGATCATGCCAGGGCCAGTGCGCTCGAACTCTACGCCCTCGGCAGGCGCAAGGAAGCCGACAGCCTGATCGAGGCCGCCCTAGCCGGCATTGAGGCGGCACTGGTCGTGCTCGACCGCCTGCCGCCCGCGCTGCCGCTCCCGGCCGAGGGCGCCGTCGTCATCCTGGCCAACCAGGAACTGCGCCAATGCCGGCACTACCGGGTGGAGCAGAAACTGCGCCAGTTCGAGCAGGCCGGCCTGCAGGCCGAGGCCTTCGAGGAGACACAAGCCGAGGCGTTCATTGCCGCTCTTGCCGGCGCCAAGGCCGCGCTCTTCTATCGGGTGACCGCCACGCCTGCCGTGCAACGGGCCATTCTTCATGCCCGCGCCCTTGGCCTTCCGACCTACTATGAGATCGATGATCTCCTGTTCGACGGCCGCTATTTCCCACCGGATCTCGCGACCTATGAGGGGCAGATCACACCGCACGAGCACCTTCACCTCCAGCTCGACGTACCGCTCCATCGCTTCGCCATGAGGCTGTGCGACACGGCAATCGCCTCCACCTCCGCGCTCGCCCGGCACATGCGACCGCTGGTTCGCCTGGGCAGGTCAGTGGTGCTGCCCAATGGGCTCGACGCGCGCAACGATGCCTTCCTCGCGCGCGGGCGCCAATTGCAGCCGGCCGATAAGCCGGTGACCTTGTTCTACGGCTCGGGCACCAAGGCGCATAATCTCGACTTCACCCGGGAGCTTGCTCCTGTCCTCCTCGACCTCCTGCGCGACTATCCGCAGTTGCGCCTTGTCGTCGCCGGCCATCTGCGGCTCGGGCCGGAATTCGCTATTCATGCCGGCCGGATCACCCGGGTCGGCTTCGTCGAGGATATCGGCGAATATTGGAGCGTATTGCAGGCCTGCGACATCAATCTCGCCGTGCTTTCGCCCGGGGAGAGCGCCGACTGCAAGAGCGAAATCAAATGGCTGGAGGCTGCGGCCTGCGCCATTCCCTCAGTGGTCAGCGCCACCGCCACCTATCGCGAGGCGCTCTCGCACGGCGTCGACGGCTTTCTGGCCGAGACTGGAGAGGACTGGCGCGATTGCCTGAAGGCTCTGATCGACTCCCCCGAGTTGCGGCTGGACATGGGGAACCAGGCCCGTGAGAAAGCCTGGCAGCGCTACGCTCTCGGCAGGGGCGCCGCAATTCTGGCCGAGACCTTCGCCCCTGCCGAATGCGAGAGCATCTCCCCGTCATCTTCGTCGTCATCGCCGCTCAAAATACTGGTCTGCAACGTCTTCTTCGCACCGCAAAGCCATGGCGGCGCTACCCGCGTGGTCGAGGACAATGTCGACCACTTCATCGATCATTGCCCGGATATCGAGGTCAGCGTCTTTGCCAGCGACGAGAGGCGCCAGCCTTACGAGACCTTGAGCTGTGACAGCTATAGAGACCGCCCGGTCTTCCGGATTTCCGCCCGGCCCAACCCTCTGAGGGACTGGCAGCCCTTCAACCCCAACCACGGCAGGCTATTCCGCCGAGTGCTCGATCGCGTCCGGCCGGACATCGTGCATTTCCATTGCATCCAGCGCCTGGGCGCCTCCATCGTCGAAGCCACGGAGCAGGCCGGAATTCCCTATCTCGTCACCCTCCACGATGGATGGTGGATCAGCGATTCCCAGTTCTTCATCGATCGCGATGGTATCCTGCGGCTGCCGGATCAGAACCCGTTCAATATCTGCCCGGTCGAGGGAGTCAGCCTGTCCCAATCGGTCGCGCGCCGCCAGGCGCTGGCCGCGCTGCTGGGCAAGGCTGCAGCGGTCCTCGCCGTCTCGCAACCCTTCGCCGCTCTTCATCGCGGTGCCGGCATCGCCGCGGCGGACGTGCTCGAAAATGGCGTGCCCGCGCTGGAACTCCATCCGCACCGCCCCAGAACGGACGGCCGTCTCGCCCTCGGGCATCTGGGCGGCCGCTCGATCCAGAAAGGTGCCATCCTTGTCGAGGCCGCCCTGCGCAAAGGCCGCTTCGAGCGGCTGGCCCTGACCATGATCGATCATGCACTCGCGCCGGATGAACATCTGTCCACTTGCTGGGGCGCCACGCCGGTTCTCCTGCGCGGCCCCTGCCCTCCGTCAAAGGTGGAGGCGCTCTATGCCGAGCTCGACGCGGTGCTGGCGCCATCGGTCTGGCCGGAGAGCTTCGGCCTGGTGGCCCGGGAAGCGGCCTCGCTGGGCCTGCGCGTGGTGGCCTCCGACAGGGGAGCGATCGGCGAATGCATCCGCCTGCCCGAGCAAGGCGCGGTCATCGACGTCTCCAGCGATGCGGCGCTCGCCGAGATCCTGGGTGCGATGAACGCCAATCCCGAGGCATGGCGGGCCGGCTCCCTTCCACCGCAAGGCCTGCTGCGCAGGGCGGCCGACCAGGGCCGTGAACTGGCGGATCTCTATCGTGCCATTGCGGCGCGCTGAACGCAGCCCAACGGCCCGTCTCAAGCCAGTCGGCGACGAATGACTCCCACCAGGCCGATACAGATGAACCAGGCCAGGATCGAACCCAGCAAGACCAGGCCGATACTGAGCCAGCGGCGCGGATAGCGGGGTTCCTCGGCCTCGGCCGGCATCTCCACGGTATGCAGATACAGCATCTTCCGTTCGCTGTAGATGCGCGCCATGTTCAGGCTGATCGAAGCCTGGGCATAGCGTTTTTCCGCGATCTTCTGCTCGAGATCGAGATTGGCGAAGAGGCTGAGCTTCTGGGACAGGGCACCGTTGTCGTCCTGCTGCTGCATCGTGGTGATGCGGTTCTGCACGCCCTTCACCTGCTCCTTGAGCGAGGCGATCCGCTGGGCGGCCAGGCGCATCTGGGGTGCATCGGCGGCGACATAGGCCGAACGGGTCGCATATTCCGACTGCATCATCAGCAATTGGCCCTCGAGCTGGGTCAGGAGCATGCCCAGATTCTTGCTCTCTTCCTTGATGTCGAAGACCCCTTGTGCGTTGCGGGCCTTCTCATAGGCGACGCGCGTGGTCTTGAGAGCTTCCCCGGCCAGTTGCAGATCCCGCTCCGAGGCCGAGACGGTGTCCTTGAACATGCGCTCGTTGAGCTGGTTGATCATCGCCTCGCACTGCTGGATCACCGCGGTCGCGATCGTCTTTGCATCCGCGGCACTGAACGCGCGCACGCGGAGCGTGACGATACCAGCCGGCATGGAGACCGCCGCCGAGGAGCGCCGCGTCCAATAAGCGGTGAATTTCTCGATCGGCAACGCCGGATTGAAGCGGGAGAAACGGTCGATCTTGTCCGAGCTGTAATATTTACGCAGATCGATGGAGTCCTGCAGCTTGGCCACCAGGGCCTGGCTCTCTGCATAGGACACCACGATCATCGTATCCTGCACGATCGCCATCGGCGGCAGGCCGGTGGCCGAGCCGAGATCGTCCATCTTGGGCAGGGCACCGCTGGAGACCGTGAATTTGGCGATCGATTCATACTGGTCGGAGGCGATGAAGCCGAAATAGGCTATCGAAGCGATATTCGGCAGAACCACGACAAGGACGAGCAGAACGAGGCGAATGATGCGCTCGCGCGCCCGGCGGCGCAGACCCTGCGCCCCGTAGAAGGCCTGTTTCGACCGGCTGGAGAAACGGGCACGACGCGAGGCATCGGACAGCGCCTTGGAAACGGACCGCGCGCGTTCGATCGACCTGCTTTGCCGATCGTCGATTTCAGTCTGGATATCGTTCATCGATCCGTCAGCGGTTCAAGCGGTTATACATGGCAATGGCATCGGGCACGTTCGGGTACATGGTCAGCCGGCCATCCGCCAGGACGCCGCCTCGGTCGCAAAAGGTCGAGATCGTCCCCATCGAATGAGAGACCACGATGAGGCCGGCATTCTTGCGCCGCTCGTCGAAGGCCTGGCGGCAGCGCAGCTGGAACTTGGCATCGCCAACGGCGATGATCTCGTCGATGAGATAGACGTCGAACTCGATCGCCATCGACAGGGCGAAGGCAAGACGGGCTGCCATGCCGGAAGAATAGGTCTTGATGGGCACGTCGAGATAGTCGCCGAGTTCGGAGAAATCCTCGACGAAGCGGGCTGCCTTGGCGATGTCGGCGCCATAGGCCCTGGCGACGAAATGCACGTTCTCGCGGCCCGACATGGCGGGATGAAAGCCGCCTCCAAAGCCGATCGGCCAGGATATGCGGACGGATCGGCGGATCTTGCCGCCATTGGGCATCTCCGTCCCGGCAATGAGCCGCAACAGGGTGGATTTTCCTGCCCCGTTCACGCCCATGAGGCCGTAGGCGTAGGAGGTGTCGAAGATCATCGAAACGCGGTCGAGAATCATCTTTCGATGTTTCTCGACCTTGTAGTACTTGGTCACATTGCTGAGTTGAATCATGTCGACCGAAGAACTGCCATCCAGGATTGACGCCCCATCCCTCGCGGACGACGCCACCATATCAGGTTCACGCCCAATTCACTATTCAAATGGCCGGACATCGGCATCACCGTGACCGATGGAGGGCAGGCAGGACATGTGACAAAGCTTCCCTATACCTGTCCTCATTGTGCTCTGATTGGAGCCTGTCGCAGCAGCCTTGCCGGAGATGCTGCCACAACTCTTCGGAACGATAGAGCCGGACGATCGCAGCGGCGAAGCCCTCCGTGTCATCCACGGGTACGGCCAGCACTTCCCGCTCGTTGCTCCAGCCAAGCTGTCCAAGAAGCAGGTCGGTGATCACGGTGGGAACACCGAACGAGGCCGCTTCATAGACCTTGTAGGGTGTCCCGGCAGCAAAGCGCGTCGGTGCGATGGCAATGCGGCAGGCATCGTAGATCGGAGCGAGATCGGCCACGGGCCCGTGCCAGGTGACCCGGCTATGCGACAGGAAACGGTCGAGAGCCAGGCCCGGGGCGACATGCCCCACCAGGTTGAGCCGGGTTTCCCAGCCGAGCTCCGCCTCGACGCGCGGCAGGATTTCCTCGATGAACCAGTTCAATGAATCGTAGTTGGGCGTATTCTCGGCATAGAGGCTGCCGACGAAGACGAGGCCGGCCCGATCCTGGAAGCTGCGAGGGGTCGGGGTGACGGGCCGGTAGGTTCCCACCACCCTGGCATGGGGGAAACCGAACTTGTGCAGCACGGCTGCTTCGGACGGGCTGACCGTGACGATCTCCTGGCAGAAATGGCCGTGCTCGAATTCCCGGGCCATGGCCTCGCCAAGATCGAAGGGCCTGTTTTCACGCTTTGCCTGCAGCTCCTCCCGCAGCGAGAAGACCGCCTCCGTATCAAGGACAACGCTCGTCTTGTTCGGGTTAAGATTGAGATCTTCAAGATATCTATAAAGAAAATTCAGATTGTGAGCACGACAAATCCAGATACAATCGAAATAATTCTTTCGATCATTGATAAATTTATTGAAATCATGATGATTGAGGTCGTGAACGATCTCGATGCTATCAGGAAAATCCGCATAGATTTCGGCAATCGGCGCTGCAGTCCCATGAACCGGGAATACCGTCACCTGATAGCCCATCCCCGCCATCACCCGGATGAGATCGTTGCTGCGGACCGCACCGGCTCCCAGGCTGCGCAGCGGAATATAGTCCTCGACATAGAGGATCTTCGGTTGGGTCTTGCCGGCAAAACGCGCCTCCAGCAGGGCTTCCGGCGTGTTCGGAAAACGATGCTTCAACGCCTGCAAATGTTTGGCGTGGAAGGCCTTCTGGTTCTTGTGCATCAGTCCGAACGCCGCGCCGGAGTCGCGCGAACTGCCATATTCGTAGTGGTAGACCACCACATTGGGGTCATAGACGACGCGGTAGCCTTCCTTCCACACCTGCAGGCAAAGGTCTGCGTCTTCATAATAGGCCGGGGCGAATTGCGGATCGAAGCCACCGATCTGCGCAATCAGATCGGCGCGCGCCATCAGGAAGACCCCGGAGACGAAATCGACGTCGCGCACGAAATTCGCTTCCGGGCTGAGCGGCGCCCAATCCCGCATATAGCCGTTGGTCTTGCCGTCCCGCCAGATGATGCAGCCGGCCTCCTGCAGCTTTTCATTGGTACGGATCACCTTCGCGCCGACCACGCCGATCTGCGCATCAGCCTCCAGACGCGCCATGGCGGCGGCGATCGCCCCGGTGGACAGCCTCACATCATTGTTCAGGAACAGGATGGCGGGAGCATTCGCATGCAGCAATGCGCTGTTGCAGGCATGGATGAAACCGACATTGGTCTCGAAGCGCAGATGGACCATGCCCCTGACATAGCGCTGGATCTGCTTGACCTCGTCGGTCGAGCCCGAGTCGACCAGGATGAGCTGGATCCCGCCGGCGTAGTTGTCCCGTAGCGACGCCAGTGTCATCAGGGTCATGGCCAGGTGGTTGTGCACCACCACGATGACGCTGACATCGGCGCGGCCGTCGACGGTGAAATCGATCGGCCGGCGCGCATGCTGGGGAGCCATGTTCTCGGCATGGCTGAGAAACAGGGCGCGGGCCTGCTTCTCCGGCACGTCGATCGGGGCGCCGGTCGGTGCGAAGGGCAGCCCCTTCAGGAGACCGACGGTGAGGAGATGGGCGAAAGGATCGACGACCTTGGCCAGTTCGGCATTGACCACCACGCTGGAACGGCGGGCCCAGTAATATTGCAGATTGATGTAGTTGGTCGGGTTGCGCAGCTCGTGTTGGCCATAGCGCAGGAAATGCAGATAGGCGTTGCGGAACCACTTGCCCCGGCCGATGACCTTTTCAATGTCGCTATAGCGTTCGATATAGAAGCGCTCGCGGAAATATTCGAGCGGATCGAAGTCCGACGGATCCGGGTTCGACAGATAGTGATGCAGAGCCCCTTTGAACTGCTGCTCCGCGACGGCCTGCTCGACCTCGGGATAATGCAGAAAATACCATGCGGCATCGAAATAGGGCGAGGTGGGGACATCGCCCCTGCCCTCGTCGATCCAGGCCAGATAGTGCTGAAACGCGCCCATGCCGTTCGGAACGGGCTGGCCGACAATGTCGGCCATGTGCCGACGATAGATTTGCGGCGAGAACAGCAGATGGGCTTGCCGTCCCTCCTGGGCGCCTCTTTTCAGGTAATGGTCATAGAGATTGGCAAAGCCGCCCTTAATCAGGGCGGCATCGGTCAAATCCGCGTAGAGCTGGCGATAGAAACCCGGTTCGAACAGCCAGTGTGCGGAGCGCTCGTTGCGCCCGCTCTGGCAATAATGCTCGAAACCGCAGGTGATCCGCCCCTCGGCGATCGCCTGCGCAACCTGCTCATGCTCGGAAACGTAGAAAGCCTCGTCGAAATAACGATTGGGCGAGTGCCCGAGCTTCATGCCCTGGGTGAGATAGAACTCCAGGGGATCCGCCTCGTCGGCGGCAATGGGATAGGTTCGCCGATACCAGTCCGGGTCGAACCGGCCCCATAGCGGCCCGCCTCCGCCGGCCGAACCCGTGAGCGTGTCCAGAACCACCCCTTCCAACGCCTGCCACTCCCCAAAAATCCGACAGCGCCTGAGAAACGCATCCCGGAAAAACGACCTTCTTCTACAACTCTTTGTTTCGGCTTATCTTTGTGGCTTCGAGCGATGTCATCGGGCGCAAAGATCAAGCTTCATCTGGTGCCACTTCCCTTGGTGTTGCCGAAATCGGCAAAGAAGGTCTTGCGCTTGCCCCTCAACCAGTCGCGATCCTCCTGGCTGGCATCCTCGTCTTCGACGAAGTCGCCGGTCATGAAGTAGGGCCAGGGCTCCTGTTCGGGCGGGCGCTTGAGAATGTCGCGATAGATCGCGATCAGGTCGCGCGCCTGGTCCGCGGCGGTGCGGGGCTTGACGGCCAGGGCCGGCGGCGAAGCGAGATAGCGCTCGGGGGAAGCATTGATCTCTTCGAGCGTACTCAACAAAGGTTCGATCGTGGCGACGTCGAGCACCCAGCCATTGACGCCATGCTCGATGCCTTCTCCGATCGCCCCGCGGTCGGAGGCGATCACCCAAAGGCCGGCGGACGTGGCTTCGCGCGAGACCAGGCCGAAGCTTTCGGGCCAGACCGAGGGCACCAGCAGGACGTCCTGCTGCGCGTATAGCGTGTGCATGTCTTCCTGCTTGGTCTTGCCGACGAAGCGGACCAGCGTCTCGCCCCAGCGCGTTTCCAGGGCCGGCCCGCCGAAGCGCTGATGATCGACGATCGTCAGTTCGAGATTGGCAAAGCGCCCCTGCTTGAAGGCGGCCTGCACGAGGTGGAAGCCCTTGTGATGGGTTTCGCCGCTGACCTGGACCAGGCGCACCTTGCCATTGGGGGAGCGGGTCTTCCTCACGCGTTCCATCGCCGGCACGCCATTGGGCACCGAGCGCGCTACGGGGTAGCCGGCGCGATGCATGATCTGGGTGAATGCATCCGAGACCCCCAGGATGGCGGCCGAACGTTCGAGCAGGATGCGCAGGCGACGGCGACGTTCGAGCGAGCGCCCGATCGATTTGCCGAAAGGAGGCCTGGAAGGCAGCGCCTCCTCCGGCTCGACCGGCGCCCCGGTGATATCGGTGAGGAAATTATAGTCCGACACCCACCAGCCGTCATGGACGGTGTTGATATAGGGCACGCCTGCCCGGATGCAGGCGGTCATCAGTGAGGCACTCCCCCGCTGCGGAGAGTGGATATGCACCAGGTCCGGCCGCCAGAACTCCAGCACGCGGGCAAAGAGCTAGCCATAGCGCTCGTTGAAGGGGCGCCATTCCTGGATGTCCTCGATCGGGGAATTGGCCCGGAAGACCGGGATGCCCTTATAGTTCTCGACCCGCAGCTGGTAGGGTTTGCGGTTGTCGTTGTCCGACGTCATCACCGCAAAATCGCATTCGGTGGCGAAGTTCGAGCCGATGAAGCTGTCGATATTGTCCCTGATGACGCGGGTCGAGCCACCGATGGTCTGGGGCGGAAAGAAGATGTTGAAGAACAGGATGCGCTTCTTGCGCCGGGAAAGCTGCAGCCGGGTGTCGCTGCGATTGAAGGCCGGCGCCAGCAACTCCTTGAAACGTTCGGCATTGCGCTCCAGGCTGTAGAAGCTCACGGCCTTGGCGCGCGCCGCCTCGGCCATGGCCTGGCGGCGTTCGGGCGAGCGGATCAGGGCCTCGAGCGCGGTTTCCCACTCCTCGGGCGTACGCGCGAGAAAGGCGTCGACACCGTCTTCGAGCACTTCCTCATAGCGATGGGTGGCGCTGACCACCGAAGGCACGCTGAAGGCGGCAGCCTCCAGCCACTTGATCTCGCTCTTGCCGTTGGTGGTCGGCGCCGGCACGAGCACCGCCATGTTGATGTCGGCTTCGGCCAGCAAGGACCAATAGGACTGCACATCCTTGGTCCATTCGAGCTGGGTGATGCGCTCGCGCACCGCATCGAAACGTTCATCGAGGGACAGATAGCCCACCACCATCAGGCGCACATTCGGGTGGCGTTCCATCAGGTTCAGCAACGGTCCGCCGACGAGCTCGAGGAAGTCGCTGTTATGCGCCTTGGTGCCCGAGCCGTAGAACAGCACGACGTCGTCGTTGCGCCGCACCCGCGGAATGCGCTGCTGGAAATGGTCGGCGTCATGGCTGTCGATGCCGTTGGGCAGCACGAAGCAGCGGCCGGTTCGCACCAGCTTTTCCATATAGCCGGCGAGCAGGGTCGTGGAGGCGATGCCATAGTCGCACATCGCAAGCGCCGCCCGGAACAGCGGTACTCCCATCTGCAGCGAATGATAGAAGCTCTTGCTGACCGAGGCGCCATAGGTCTCGATCGGCTCGGGATAGTGGGTGCCGTCGAAGATCAGGTCGTCGATGTCGTAATAGCTGGGGATGCCGAGCGCCCGGCAGATCGAGATCGCCCGGATGTTCGACGGCAAGGCCGGCAGGCGATAGAAGATGGCGGCGCTGGCCCCCGGCATGGCCGTGATGAAGTCATCCACCTCCGCCTGGGTGTAGACTTCCAGCTTGAGGCCGGCCACCTTGGCGATCTCGATCTTCTGGGTCACGCGATATTGCGTGCATTGCCGCAGATCGACATTGGCCAGCATGACGACGCGCTGATCGGGCGTTGCCGGCAGCGGTGGGCCGGGTGGATCAAAGGTATTCCACCAGCTTGCGATGTCGGCGACCACCTTGGTCATGACATCGTCCGCTTCCTGGCGGCGCTCCTTGGCATAGAGTTCCTCGGCCGCGATCCAGGCTTCCCGGAATGCGGCATCGATGGTCTGGCGCAGCGCCTCGCGCCACCGAATGTCGCCGCCGGAAGCCGTCCTGGTCTGGAGAAGGACCTCCACCGCCTGTTCGGGCTCGCGCAGCTTCAAGGCAGCCTCGATCGCCTTGACGGCGGTCTGGACCTGGATCGAGCCTGCGTCGATGGCCTGGCGATAGAGAGGCAGCGCCTCCTCCCACTTTTCCCGCGCGGCCAGGCAATCGGCCCAGCGCTCCCGTTCCACCGGCCCAAGCGGGCTCTTGCTGTCGAGGAAGGCATAGAGGCTGGCCGCGCGGTCGGGATTGCGCACCTTCAGGGCGCCTGCCAGGGCCAGCAGGAAGTCCCGGCCGCCGCTCGGCCCGAGCGGAATCTCGTGGGCCGGGATCGCGTCATTGACGGTGAGATGATAGAGCAGGTCCCAGCGATGCTTGGGCGTCACACCAGGGCGGTTGCCATAGGCCCGCCAGTCGAACCCGGCCGGATATTCGAGCAAGGCAAGGCCGTGCAGCTTGAGATGTTCGGCGGCATTGCCGGGCACCTTGGCTTTCAGGCCGGTAAACAGCCAATATTGATAGAGTTCGGCCGGCGTCTTGCCGGCCTGCGCCGGATTGGCATCGGCAAAGTAAACCGGATCGAAGGCGTGCACGAAGGAGATCGGCGCCAGGCGCTCGAAGCCTTCGCGGATCATCGCCTGCAAGGCCTCCTGCTTGTTGGCGGCCTCCCCGACCCAGCGCGAGTTCAGGAGGTTGAACTCCTCTAGATTGAGGAAACGTAGCCAATATCCGTCCTGCAGTCCCTCGCTCTGCGCGAGCTGGTCCAGCGTTCCGACCGCACCGGCCGGCTTGCCGACGGATTGGTAGTGTTCCAGCAGGGCGTCGTTCGGGATCTGAATGCCCTTGAAATAGAGGGCGCGGTAGAGATCGGCATCGAACTGGTAGGGAACCCGCCCTTCCTTGCGGCCATGCAGCAGGAAATGCCTGGCGGCCGCATAGGACGAACCGAGGGAGGAGAGGTCGGAATAGCGCTCGATATATTCCTTCCAGTCGAACAGCTCCGGCAACTTGCCATGCTCGGCTTCGAGCTCGGCAATGTAGTGGCCGATGCCCCTCTCGCTATAGAGACGACCTTCCGCCGCCCCATGGCTTGCATAGTGTTTTTCGGCCCTGGCCTGCGAGAAGGATTGCAGATCGGTGTGCGAGCTGACGTAGACCTGCCAGTCGAAATCGCTCGGTAGATTGAGGTCCGGATTGGCCTGATGCCCTGACGACGCGAAAGAAGGCATCTTCTTGATCGGTGCCAATTTTGTCCAGAAACGAGAGCTCTTGCCCATACTACACCGGTATTCAAACACGCTTTTGGTTCCGATCGCGGCGGCAGGTCAGTATCGGTCCTGCATCCACGCCTCGGGCGGTCGAGACGCCCCACCCAACGGGGAGGCTTAGCCAAACGGCAAAACAATCATCCCTGGGCTTCAAGCTCCTGATAGGTACCTTCATCGATACGTCGAACACATTACTATCTGTTGACGATCGACGTCGCCATGACAATTACATCTTGGTCCAGCACGACATGCATTTTGTGGATATAGTGCCACGGGACATCACGCGGGCGGAAAAAGACTGCAGGCGATTCGTTTCCTGCCTGTTGTCCCCTTCCGGCTGGTGATCTTCATCGGTCCAGCAGTAAATATCGCGCAATTTCACGAACCAGATCGTCCGGAAGAATCTGCTGGTGAGGAACGCTGCCCGTCATGAATACAGCAATGAACGCATTATTCCGGTAATTCCACCTTGTCTTTCGAAAACTTTTGCCAGCCACGAACGCTCCGCTACGCCGCCGCGTTTCCGCCCGCCAAACCATCAGCGGTACTGCCGCCCTCGCCTGGATCGACCCGATAGGCTGACAGTTTCGTGTGAAGGTGGATCTCGATCAGATCCGGCGCAGAGCCATCGTAATCCAGCAGATCGGCAGGAAGCTGAGCGTCGCCGTTCGACCAGCGCCACATCACCTCCCCCTCGCGTTCGCAGGCGTAAAATCCGTGTTCCAGCCTGGGGTGGTCGAGCGCGATCTCGCGAAGGCCATGCTTGCCGCGCAGGCAGATGCGCCCGACCGCCACGCCGAGCACACGCTCATCCTCCTCCACAGGTTCGACCTGGCCGGATCGCGAGACGAGCCGCGCCTGCCTGAAGTCCGGCGGCACGACAAAGGTATGAATGGCGCCTTCGATCGAGACCGGCCGGCATTCACGTTGATCGAACCAGAGGCGCAGGGCCGGATCACCCACCATCCTGTGATCCGCCGTTTCGGCCGGAGGCAAGGAATCCAGCATGTCCTTACCCTTCATGCCCCGGAAGTGACGGGAGACAGGCCAGAGGGCCGGGGCGAATATGACGGCTTCGCGAAACTGACCGACACCAGGCAATCCCTTCCAAGGTTAGGAGCCAACCCGTCGCCCGCAGGCGGCGTCGACGCAGCGGCAAGAATACCTATTTTGACTCTATATAATTCTACTTTTGGCTAATCCAGTCCATTTCCGGAATGGTGGCGCGACGCCCGGGGGACGCTCTGCCCGGTCGCCATTGCAAGGCTGCAGCATTCTCCGCAGGGGCCGGCAGATTTTCAGCCAAGAAACCATTCAAAAACAAGAAGCCCGGAACAAGAAGCCCGGCACCAGGATCGAGACGAGGAGATTGCATCTCGCCCAGGCGCGGACGCCTCATCCATCATCCGGTTCGCGCTGATTCGTCTGGCGTTCCAGCCATTTCTGCGCGCTCAGCTTCCGGCTCGGGCTGAGCATGCGATAGAGCGCGATGAGATCGGCCTCGTCGGGCGACAGGGTGGTCTCGATACGCTCCTCGGCGAGTCCGTTCAGCAACGTGTCTTCGCCGACCCCCAGGGCCTGACAGAGCGCTGTCAGATGTTTGTTGATGCTGCCCTCTCGCCCGGTTTCCCAGAAGGCGACCGCCGCCCGCGAAACCTCGACCGCATCGGCAAGCTGCTGCTGGGTCATGCCGGCGGCCTGCCGCAAGGCCCGGATCCGCTTTCCGAGTTCGGCGCTGGGCGAAACCTTCTGCCCGGCCTCGGCATCCTGATCGGTCAATTCGGCGCTGTTGTCGGCAATCCAGCGCCGGAACGCACTGCGGGAGGCCTCCTGCGGCACATCATCGGCCGATTGCGACGCCAGGCGATAGAGCACCTTGCCCTTGAAGACGTCGACGACGATTCGCTGGGAATCCCCGCGACCGGAAGACATCCAAACCTGGCCAGGCTGCAGGATCGTGGCGTAGCGCATGCCCCTGAAAAGCATGTCGGCCAGCCCTGTTCAAGGGCTGGCTGATTCTTGTCGTCGATATTGTCAGCCGTTCAGCGCAGCATCCGCGGCGGCGTCAGCCTCGACCACATAGGGTCCGGCAGCCACGATCTGCAGCCCCAGCATGGCGATCGCATTGGGCGCGCGCTCGCCGAGCGGCAGCACGGCATCGCCATCCGTCCAGCGGCGAGCTCCTTCCGGTACCGACCAGCCGCGCAGCGTGCGGGAGGTCAGATGGGTGTCGATCTCGCGGCGGACATTGCCGTCCTGCAGCGTGACGGCACCGACCAGCACGCCGAGGAAACGGCGGTCATCGACATAGGGCCCGATCGTGTCGGCCGGACGGCTGGCGCGCGAGACGATGCGCACCGACCGCACATTCGAGGGGATCATGAACAGGGCCATGCCATCGGCTTCGCGAGCCTGGCGGATGACCCGGCCGCTCTCGGTGACCAGGTGCAGATCGGCTTCGCGGGTCAGTTCGACCGGCTGCGACTGCACCGGATCGTTGCGCAGGGCCGCCCGGGCCTCGATGGCGCGGAAGATCGGCTCCACGAAGGCGCGCTCGACGCAGAGCGGCGCCGCGGCATCGACCGACCAGTCCTTGGCCTTGCCGGGGAACGGCACCACGCCGTGCTGGGCCACGAAGTTCTTGCGATTGCCCGTGTCGAGATAGCTCTCGGAGAGCATGCCGTTGGCATGGATGATGCCATGCTGGGCCAGCTCGACATGGTAGTAGGTGTAGGTCTGGAAGGAGCGGTCATAGAAGATGCTCCGGCCATTGACCAGCATGCGGATCGGCACCAGCTTGCCTTCGAAGAAGAAGCTGTGCTCGGCCGTGACCAGCAGATCCTGATAGGGCACGCCTTCGGCGATCGCATCCTTGAGGATGCGGACGGGGTAGCCGCCCATGTCCATGGGATACACCGGGTTGCTCAAGACATGGCCCGAGCCGATCCAGGTCACGGGACGCAGTTCATCCTTACCATCGATGGAAACGAAGATCTCATCGCCGACCTGGATCTTCTCGATGGCGACTTCACCGGTGGCCGTGCGGATGAGCGTGCCGGCGAGGAAGCAGACCACGGCCTGGTCGGTGATGGTCAGGGTGGTGCCATTGCTGCCAACGGTCAGCGGCCCCGGATCGCCAGGCGTATAGGTGCCGGTGTTGAGCGTCTGGCCGGCGATATTGGCTTGCGCGATGATGTTGCCGTTGGCATCGCGGACCACGATGCTCTGCCCATTGCCTGTATTTGAAATCTGATAGGTGGCTGCCGCAGCCGAGGTGTTCTGGAACGACAGATGGTTCAGGCCGTTATTCGTCGCAAAGCCGTTGATGGTGGTGCTGGACAGATCGATCAGCGCGCCGCCGCCGTTGACGGTAAAGGTACCGCCACCAGGACCATAATTGATAGTGGAACTCGTCAGCACATTGGCAAGGTTGTTGCCATTGCTGAAGCTGCCGCCATCCGTCAGATTGACCGTCGTACCGCTCAACGCATTGGCCACAATACCGTTGGCCATCGTAGCGCTGCCACCATCGACATTAACCACAAGACCGCTGAGTGCATTGGCGCCCGAATTGATCGTGGCCGTTCCGCCAACATAGATCGTGTTGGGCGTCAAGGTCGCCAGGCTGACGACGATGTTAACCTGCCCCGTTACGCCGGGGACCACCGCATAGGTACCACCAAGAAGCGCATTAACAATACTGGTCGTGCCACCGTTGGTCGTAACAATATTACCAGTCGGTACACCGTTTACGGTAGAACTTCCGCTTGCGCCACCCGAAATACTTATGTTCGACGTTCCCAAAAAGGGATCGCTTACCGTATAGCTGACATTGCCACTATTTGGCCCGTAGGTTGTAGGCATTCATTCCTCCTGCATCCGTCGGAATTCCGGCCTGTCCCCCACAGCCACCCGTACTTCCGATGAGGTATCGCGTACGCCTTTTGAAATAGCATAAAAAGTTTGTTTTCTGCAAACATAAATTCGGCAATGCCGACATATCGCGTGACGATGCGCAAACCGTGTTTCTTCGGCCCTGTCAGCCACCGCCTGCAACCGCCGCCTTGACCTGCGAGTAGATGTCGAGGTCGGCCTCGAGCAGCACCTCGGTCTCGGGTAATCTGCGCAGCCGCTCGGCCAGGGCCTGCACGGGCGGCAACAGGGGCGCGATCTGTACGGCGCCCTGGGGCATGCGCATGATCTGTTCGAGGTCTTCGGCGAAGACATGCGGCCGTTCGCGTATGCCGAGGACCCCGGCCGTGGCAAGATTGGCAAGCGCCGTCGCCACGGCGCCGCGCGGCAACAGGGCGTCGAAGCTTTCGGCGGCGAGCTGGCGCGCAAGCGGATTGGACAGGATTGAAATCACCGGGCCCGGCATCTCGGCGAAGGCCTTGGTCAGTCCCTCCTCGTCCGTCTCGAGATCGGCAACGAAATCGATCGCGGGCTTGAAGACGGAAAGATCGCGCTGGCCCAGCAGGGCGTCACCATATTTGGGCACCAGCTTGAGGGCCATCAGCCGCTCGGCCAGTTCGTAATAGGGATCGTGCAGCAGGGTTACCCAGGTAAAGCGCTCATGAATCAAGGCATCATATTGCCTCAGCGTGAGCCGCCCGCTGACATAGAGCGAGGTGGTGTTCAACAAATGAAAGATCTGGGTCGCCGTCTCGCTTCCCAGCCGCTCGATACCCCGGTGGAAATAGTTGAAATGTTGCTTGAGCGCCGCATCGAGCCCCCAAAGCGGGAATAGATGCGTCTCCAGCCGGAACAAGCGGTTGGGCAAGCCGGGAGCGTCCAGATTGCGGCGATAGATCAGGATGCCGCTTTCCTCGTCCACCACCTCGACATAGCGCATGGCGCCGAGGCCGGGGACATTGGCATCGTTGAGCAGGAAGCCGCACAGGCCGTTGAGGTGGCGCCCCGCCGCGACCAGGGCCGGGCGCGGCTCGCTGCAGCGGATGCGGGCGGCTACCTGTCCGTCAACGAGGACATGCAGGATCGGCGTCTTCTCGAAGTCGTCCGGGACGACATAGCCGGTGATCTCACCGCCCTCGTCGGATTCGATGTTGAACAGCATGGCCTCGCCCGATTCCCAACCTGATCTCTAGGCCGCTCGGGCCTCACCAAAGGAGCGACTCTTCCTCCAATACGCGCAGGAGATATTTGCCGTAGCTGCTGTTCTCGACCTTCCTGGCGAGGTGGCGCAGTTGATCGGCGTCGATCCAGCCGCTGGAAAAGGCGATCTCTTCCGGGCAGGCCAGGCGCACGCCCTGTCGGTGCTCGAGCACGCGCACGAATTCGGCGGCCTGCAGCAGGCTGTCGGGCGTGCCGGTGTCGAGCCAGGCATAGCCCCGCCGCATGCGCTCCACATGCAGGCCGCCCCGCTCCATATAAATGCGGTTGACGTCGGTGATCTCATATTCGCCGCGCGCCGAGGGCTTGATGGTCCGGGCGATGTCGACCACTTCGGCATCGTAGAAATACAGCCCCGTCACCGCCCAATTGGATTTGGGCTGCCTGGGCTTCTCCTCGATCGAGGTCGCCACCGCGTTCTCGTCGAAACCGACCACGCCATAGCGTTCGGGATCGGTGACGTGATAGGCGAACACGGTGGCCCCCTCCCGCCGGGAGACGGCCGAGCGCATCAGGCCGGGCAGGCCGGCGCCATAGAACAGATTGTCGCCCAGGATGAGCGCCGAAGGCTCGCCCGCCACGAAATCGGCCCCGATGACGAAGGCCTGGGCCAGGCCGTCCGGGCGCGGCTGCTCGGCATAGCTGAGCTTCAGGCCCCATTGCGTGCCGTCGCCGAGCATCTTGCGGAACAGCGGCAGGTCATGCGGGGTGGAGATCAGCAGGATTTCGCGAATGCCCGCCTGC
Organism: Labrys sedimenti; assembly: GCF_034424805.1. Lineage (NCBI taxonomy): Bacteria > Pseudomonadati > Pseudomonadota > Alphaproteobacteria > Hyphomicrobiales > Xanthobacteraceae > Labrys > Labrys sedimenti. Next base: position 73,427 of record NZ_JAXOUF010000016.1, on the reverse strand, counting down.
ATGAAGGTGCTCAGCGGGTAATAGATCATCGGCTTGTCGTAGATCGGCAGCAACTGCTTGGAGGTGATGCTGGTCATCGGATAGAGCCGGGTGCCACTGCCGCCGGCCAGTATGATACCGCGCATTCTCAATAACTTCCTTGATCAAAAAACAACACCACGGGCGGCCGATTGCGAAGGCCGTTAGGACGAAGCAAGAGGAGAAACGAGAGAGGATGAGCCAGCGCCGGCACGCCCCGCCTGCAGGCGCGATACGCAGTCGCCGATCGAGGCGCGCCAATCGGGCAAGGCAATACCGTAGCGTTCCCGCAGCCTGGCCGTGTCCAGCCTTGAATCGGCAGGACGGCGAGCCGGCGTGGGATAGTCCTTGGTCTCGATCCGCCTGACGCGGGCCGAAGGACCACCTGAAGAGGCAGACGCCGCAAACACCGCCTCGGCGAGATCGGCCCAGCTCGCCTCACCGCCGCCGGCAACATGAAATACGCCGAACAAGGGCGAGGCGGCCGCCTTTTCCTCGACCACCTTTCGGGCGATCCGCAACAGCGTCTCGGCGAGATCGAGGGCATAGGTCGGGCAGCCGAACTGGTCGGAGACGACGCCGACCTCGTCGCGTTCGCCGGCGAGCCGCAACATCGTCTTCACGAAATTCTGGCCATGGGGCGAATAGACCCATGAGGTGCGGCAGATCACATGGCGGGGATTGGCGGCGGCAACGCGCACTTCGCCTTCATGCTTGGACGCACCGTAGGCGCCGAGCGGACAGACCCGATCCTCCTCACGATAGGGATGGCGTGCGGTGCCGTCGAAGACATAATCGGTCGAGACATGCACGATCGGCACGCCGAGCCGTTGCGCGGCCTCCGCGACGAGCCCCGCGCCGACGGCGTTGACCGCATGGGCCTTCTCCGGTTCGCTCTCGGCCCGGTCGACCGCCGTATAGGCGGCGGCATTGATGATTGCATCCGCCTCGGAGGCGAGGAGCGCCGCCGGAATGCTCGCCGGCACGACCAGATCGAGCTCAGGCCGGCCGAGACAGACGATATCCACGCCCAAGGACGCGCCAACGGCCTGCAGGGAGCGAGCCAGTTGCCCTTCCCTGCCCGTCACCACAATACGCATCGCGAAACCTCCTGGATCCGGATGACCGGCAGGCTCAGGCGCTGACGAGCCCCAGCCGTTCGCCGGCATAGACCCCCGAGCGGATCGGGCGCCACCACCAATCATTGTCGAGATACCACTGCACCGTATGCCGGATGCCGGATTCGAAGGTCTCGAGGGCACGCCAGCCCAGCTCCGTCTCGAGTTTGCCGGCGTCGATCGCATAGCGCTGGTCATGCCCCGGACGGTCCGGCACGAAGGCGATCAGATCCCGCCGCGGACGCGAACCACCGACGAGCCCGTCCAGGACGTCGCAGATGGTCTCGACGACGCTCAGATTGCTGCGCTCGCTGCGCCCACCGACATTATAGGTCTCTCCCGGCCGGCCCGTCCGCACGATCGACCACAGGGCACGGGCGTGGTCTTCCACGAAAAGCCAGTCCCGCACATTGCTGCCATCGCCATAGACCGGCAGAGTGCGCCCCTCCAGCGCGTTCAGGATGACGAGCGGGATGAGCTTTTCAGGAAAATGATACGGACCGTAATTGTTCGAGCAGTTGGAGATCAGCACCGGCAGGCCATAGGTGCGCATCCAGGCCCGGGCCAGGTGGTCGGACGCCGCCTTGCTGGCCGAATAGGGCGAGCTCGGATCGTAGCGGGTGGTCTCAGTGAAGAGACCGTCACTGCCGAGCGAGCCATAGACCTCGTCGGTGGAGACGTGCAGGAAGCGGAACGCGTCGCGCTCCCGACCCGAAAGCGTACGCCAATAGGCGCGCGCCGCCTCCAGCAAGGTATAGGTCCCCACGATATTGGTCTGGATGAAATCGTCGGCTCCGACGATCGAGCGGTCGACATGGCTCTCGGCGGCCAGATGCATCACCGCATTCGGGCGAAAAGTCATCATGACCGCGTCCAGCTTCAGCCTGTCGGTGATGTCGCCCCGCATGAAACGATAATTTCGTGAGCCGGCTATCGAGCGCAGGGAATGGGGATTGCCTGCATAGGTCAGCTTGTCGAAGTTGAGCACCTCGACATCCCCCTCGCCCACCAGCAGGCGCACCACGGCCGAACCGATGAAGCCTGCACCGCCTGTCACCAGAACACGCATCATGCGACACCTTCCTGTTCGGAGCTGTAATGAAATTGAGCCGGCAAGTCTTTCAGGAGCGGCAACCCCTGATCCTTGACAGAAAGCACGGGCTCCTGTGCCGGCACGGGCCATTCGATGCCGATCGCGGGGTCATTCCACAGAATACCGCCATCGTCGTCGGGGCTGTAGTAATTGGTGACCTTGTAGGCCACCAGCGTATCCGGCTCCAACGTGCAATAGCCATGGGCGAAACCGACGGGCACCCACAGCTGATCGCCGTCGACCCCGTCGAGACGCGCCGAGACATGTCTGCCATAGGTCGGCGAGCCCTGGCGGATATCGACGGCCACGTCGAATATCGCACCGCGAATGACGCGGATCAGCTTGCCCTGTGCCATCGGCGAACGCTGGAAATGCAAGCCTCGCAGCGTGCCGGCGGCGCCGGACAGGGCCTCGTTGTCCTGAACGAATTCTACTTCGGCAACATGCTGGCAAAACCCGCGCGCACTAAACACTTCCGAGAAGTAGCCACGGGCATCACCAAAACGTCGAGGGCGAACTCGCACGACTTCGGGGATGGCTAGGCGCTCGACAATCATCATACTAGCACTCACCAGAACTTTAAATGATGTATTTGATACAAGACATTCATGTCAAGTCTATATTTTACATCAAAATGAACAATATAGTATAAAACTCAATTCTCGATAATCTACGTCACGGACAAGACAATAAGAATTGAAATCAAGTACAATTTACATCGAATTTTAGTATATATTGCATAAAACAGAAGTCTTTTAGAGGTAAAATACTGCTTCCAAATGAAAAATATACAAATAAAAACTAAAATTATCCTGGCAATACCGGGGGGTTTTTATAACAAACCTATTGTGCCGCTACAGCAACGGCGCAAGTAAGTTTATTCGTGCCGCGAAATAATATGCCAACCTCAGCTTAATTTCAGAAATATCGAGAAAGTCTGTAAATAAATTTGATCTAAATTATATAAATATTGAAGCGCGCACAACAATATCAATCCAATACAATTCCCTATAAAGATAGATCACACAATTATAAATTGTTATTATGCTATGAGATGCACAATAAAATTTCACCAATTGCTCAAGTTTATTGATTTATCCGGGTGTTTTGCAAATTCTCATGCCGATTGAATAGTTTACCTGATCGTAAGCGGATGCGTGGCCGGACGTTCAAAACAATCAAAATAGAAACGTCCTCATGCTTCTGCCGCCGAACCCGAGCACTTGCCAGACACAATCGCGGGAACAACGGCATGCGATGCGACAGCCCAGCCCGGGAGATGGCAGCAAAGATCAAGGATGGGGTGAGGAACCCAGGCAGAAAGGCCGACTATCCGGGTTTCCCCATCGATGAAGAGCGGCAGCCCCTTGGGGGCCCTGCATCAATCCGCCAGAGGATGCAGGTCGCGTACCATCGCCTTCACGCGCTCATCCAGCACATGCGTATAGATCTGCGTCGTGGCGATGTCGGCATGGCCCAGCATCATCTGCACGGAACGCAGATCCGCACCGTTCTGCAGGAGATGGCTGGCAAAGGCATGGCGCAGCACATGCGGGCTGATGCGATCGGCACGCATGCCGGCGCTCACCGCCAGCATCTTCAACTCCCGCGCAAAATGCTGCCGCGTAAGATGGCCGCTCTCGCCGAAGGACGGGAACAGCCAAGGAGAGGCGCCGTCCCTGCCCGCCTGAGCGAGCAAGCCGAGATAGGCCTGCATGGCTCGCCGAGCGGCCTCTGTGAGCGGCACCAGCCTTTCCTTGGCGCCCTTGCCGACCACATTCAGCATGGCAAGCCCGGGCCGCGCCGCGGTACGCTTGAGGCTGACGAGTTCCGACACGCGCAGCCCCGAGGCATAGAGCGTCTCGAGCAGGGCGCTCATCCGTGCCGCCCTCAGGCGTTCCGACAAGGGACGGGCAGCGTCCTCGATCCCCTCGGCCACCGCCGCCAGCAGGCGATCGACCTCGGCCACATCCAGCACCTTGGGAAGGGCACGCCCGCGTTTCGGCCCGTCGAGCACAGTGGTCGGGTCGTCGGTGCGGAAGCCTTCGGCGTAGAGGAATTTGTGCAGCTGCCGGATCGCCGACAGATGGCGCGCCAGGGTGGTCGCCTTGAAACCGAGATCACTGAGGGCGGCGAGATGCGCACGGGCCTCATCGGCACCCGCCGAGGCGATCGCGCCCCCCCGCCCCTTCAGAAAATCGCTGTAGTCGGTGAGATCGCGCCGATAGGCCTGCAGCGTATTGTCGGCGCCGCCGCGCTCGGCGGACACCATGTCGAGAAAGGCATTGATCAGGCGGCTGTCGCTGGCGGGCTTGGACATGGCACCAGACTAAGCCCGCCGAGGTTAACAGCCGGAAAATCATCCGCCATGCCGCCTCCCTGCCAGCCTCAGAAATAGAGCGGATGATCCTCCAGGGCCAAGGCGATCACCCTGAGGGAGGCGGCCGCCTGCAGATGCGCGTTCGGGCTGGTTTCCTTGACGATCTCGGCCGCCAATTCCCGCAGCGACACGATCATGTCGCGCAGCAGCTTGGCATGCGGGATGCGGATGGCGAGGAGACCGGCGACACGCACCAGCATCTCCGAGACGGCAGCGGCATGGTCGGGCTCGATCATGCCCTCGCGCAGGAAGCGGCGCAGGCGCAGGATCTCGAGCCCCATTGTCACCGCTGCAAGGCTCCCGTCCAGCACATATTGGCCCTTGCTGCCGACACGTTCCAGCGGCGCCATCAGCTGGTTGATGCGGTCATAGGCCAGGCTCTCGAAGGCGGAGGGCTTGGGCAGGCGCTCATGCAGGCAAAGCCGGGTCAGGTCGGCCCGGAAAGCCTCCACCACCCGCTCGACCACGCTTTGCGGCCGCCGGGGCAGGACCACCGCGAACACGGCAAGGCTGAGCAGCCCGCCGCCGAGCACCGCGATCGCCGCGTTCATGAACAGCCAGGGCTCGGCCACCATGGGCTGGCGCGGATTGAGAAAGAGCAGGAAATTGATGGCGAAGGCGGTGGCGATCGGCGTGAAGCGCGGATTGGCCATGCCCAGCGCCGCCGGCAGCAGCACCAGCCCGATCAGCGCCAGCAGCCAGGGGAGCCCCGGCAGATGCGGCAGCATGAGCTGGCCGACCAGGAAGGCGACCGGCACCGAATAGGCCGTGCCCTTGAGGAAGTCCCAGGCCGACCGCAGCGGATTGGGCATGGTGGCGAACAGGCTCGACATCACCGCCACCATCACCGCCGCTCCGGCGAGATCGGCCCAGCGCGTGGCGATCCAATAGGCGGTGACGATGGTGGTGGCGATCGCCGCCCTGATGGCGTTGACGGCCGCCACCTCGTAGTCGCGATCGATGGTGAGGGCCGGCAGCTTCCATTGGCCGGGCGGGTCGGGCGCACGCAGCCGCAGGGCGGCCAGTCCCTCCAGCACCTGGCGGATGGCGGTGAGGAACTCGATCAGCAAAGTGATGCGGGCCGCCGCCGCGGCTCGGTCCTCGTGCGGCTGCAGCGGCGCGCTGCGCATCGCCTCGGCCTCGCGGCAGAATTCCTCGATCTGCCGCAGCCAGGGGCGGACGTCCTGGGTGAGCCAATCGCCCTGGGCAATTCCGTCCAGCATGGTCCTGATGCGGTTGAGCAGCGGGCGCCAACTCGAGTCGGGCGCGCTGGCATGGGCAAGCAGGGTGTGCACGGCCGAGATGGCCGAGAGCATGTGACCGATCGTGTGCCGGGCCATGCGCCCATGCGTGACCAGGCTGGGTGCTTCCAGCCGGGCATAGGCGCGCATGCCCGCCAGCGCCTCGATATCGACGATCAGGCGCTGATAGCGGGTGTCGAGCTCGGCCTTCGCCGTGCCGCCGATCGCGCCCGCCCCATAGCGGGCAATGTCCCTGAGGCTGGCGCCAGCCCGCTCCACCAGCACGTCGCGGGCGAGTTGCGGCAGCAGGAAGCGGCTGGCCAGGCCCGCACAGACGATGCCGAGCATGATCTCGATGCAGCGCGCCACCGCCAGCTCATTGACGAGATGGGGATTGTCGAAAGCGGGCAGGCCGATGATGGCGGCCGTATAGCCGGCCAGCACCGCCCCATAGGCTTCGGGGTTGCGCAGGGTCGAGGCCACGAAGGTGCACAGGCCGATCCAGGCGGCCAGCAGCGCCAGGAAGAGCAGATGCTCGCTCCCCGTCAGCTTGACCATCGCCACCGAGGCGAGGGCACCGATCAGCGTGCCGGCCAGCCGGAACAAGCCCTTGGCGAGCACCATGCCGGCGACGGGCTGGCTGACGATATAGACGGTCATCATCGCCCATTGCGGCTGCTCGAGCCCGAGCGCGTAGGCGATCGCCAGGGCAACGAGCCCGATGACGGTGGTGCGGAATGCGAAGATCCAGTCGGCCCGCGGCGGCATGGCCAGATGCGGCAGGTTGAACGACGGACGGGCGGGAAGGAAACTCGGGCGAGGCATCACACCGGCCATACAGGGTTTGTCGCTGATTTGGTACCGGATCATGCCGCGAGATGATGAAGGGCGTACTGCCGCCGAGAGGCCCATGCCGCAATCGCAAGAATAGGAAACGATCGTTTCCGAACCTATCCCAGCCTCACCAGATCCCGGGCAGCATGCGATAGCGCACGCCCCGGGCGTAGTCGGCATAGCCCGGCAGGCCTGTCATCAGGGTGCGTTCCTCGATGCGCGAGCGGATCGCAAAGGCCAGGAAGAACACCGGCATCATCGCGAGCCCCCACCAGGAGCCGATCAACAGCGGCGTACCGATGAAATAGAGCATGACGCCCGCATACATGGGATGGCGGACGAAGGCATAGGGACCTGTCGAGACCACGTGATGGTGACGCTCGGCCTGCACCTTGACCACCGGTGCGGCGAAGGAGTTTTCGCGAAACACCCACATGATGAAGAGCATGGAAGCCAGATAGAGCACGAGCCCCACGGCCTCGAGCGGGAGGGGCATGGCGGAAGCCTGCAGGCGCCGGTCGAGCCCGATCACCACGAACCAGACCACGGCGACCACGAGGAAGACCAGCATGAACCATTTGTCCGCTCTGGGCTGCTCCGGCGCTCTCAACCTCATGCGTTCGGCGAGCAGGCCCGGGTCGGTCCGGGCGAGCCACAAGCCGGAGGCGAGGCCGACAGCCAGGGAAACGGCCAGATAGACCCAAGCCGCGGCCCAGGCCAGCGTGCCGGCGGAAAGGAACAGCACCAGGGCCATGATGGCGACGAACACGAGATTTTGCAGGACCAGCTTGACGATCATGGCCATTGTCCCCATGCGGCAACGGCATCATCCGGCATGTCTTGGGCGAAAATGCAGTTGCCGGAACCCTGAACGGGAAAACGGGGCCGCCGGATACCTGGGCCGCCGGATACCTGGACCGCCGGCAGGCGGACAGGTCAGGGCTTGGCGGGCTCCTTTGGCGGCTCCAGGTTCTTGAGCGGGACGTCCTGGCTCATCGGCCGGGTCGCCGGCTTCACATAGGTGCCCAGCGCATAGACGAGGCCGAACCCGGTGAGCCCCAGCAGCAGGAGAATGAGAAGGAAGCGGAAGAGGCTGGGCATGAGGAAGCTGGGCATGAGGACTCGGAACGCAACGGTGCCAGGATAATGTGCGATTGAGGGCAGCACCATGGCGTTGTGCCCGCCGCTTGCCCCTGAGGCTCTTGCATCGAGGCCCCTCTCCGGTTCATTAGAACGATGGACTTGTTGATGCAGGACGATATGAGCGGCTTTGCGACACCCCCTGTCCCGGCCGAGCGCGAGAAGAAAGTGGCGGAAGCCCTCGCGGGGCGGTCGGTCGTACTGGTGGGCATGATGGGTGCGGGCAAGAGCGCCGTCGGCCGGCGCTTGGCAGGCCGGCTCGGCCTCGAATTCCGCGATGCCGATACCGAGATCGAGGAAGCCGCCCAGAAGACCATTTCGGAGATCTTCGCCTCGGATGGCGAAGCCTTTTTCCGTGACAAGGAACGCCGCGTCATCGCCAGGCTGCTCGCCTGCGACAAGCCGATCGTGCTGGCGACCGGCGGCGGCGCCTATATGAACGAGGAGACCCGCGCCCTCATCGCCAATTGTGGTATCTCGATCTGGCTGAAGGCGGAACTCGACGTGCTGATGCGGCGCGTTCGCCGCAAGCCGACCCGCCCGCTCCTGCAGACGCCCGATCCGGAAGGTACGCTGCGCAAGCTGATCGAAGTCCGCTATCCCGTCTATGCCGGCGCCGATGTCACCGTGCTGTCGCGCGACGTCGCCCAGGAGACGGTGCTGGAGGATGTCGTCACCGCCCTCGAACATCATCTATCGACCGAAAGATCGGACAGACCGGCATGAGCCAGCCCATCGTCGTTCCCGTCGCGCTGGGCGCGCGCTCCTACGAGATCGCCATCGGTCCGGGCCTCCTTCCTGAGGCCGGCCAACGCATCGCCGCCCTCGCGCCCAAGGCACGCCTGGCCATCGTCACCGATGCCAATGTCGCGGCCCTGCACCTGGCGACATTGACGGCGAGCCTCGATACGGCCGGTATCGAGCACCAGACCATCACGGTCGCGCCCGGCGAGGCCTCCAAGAGTTTCGCCACCTTCGCCGAGGTCTGCGAGGGCCTGATCGCCACCCGGGTCGAGCGCGGCGATCTCGTCGTCGCCTTCGGCGGCGGCGTGATCGGGGACCTCGCCGGCTTTGCGGCAGCGGCGGTCCGGCGCGGCATGCGCTTCGTCCAGATCCCCACCAGCCTGCTGGCGCAGGTCGATTCCTCGGTGGGCGGCAAGACCGGCATCAATTCCCGCCACGGCAAGAACCTGGTGGGCGCCTTCCATCAGCCCAGCCTCGTGCTGGCCGATACGCAGGTGCTCGACACCCTCTCCAGGCGCGAATTCCGCGCCGGCTATGCCGAGGTCGCCAAATACGGCCTGATCAACGATGCTCCCTTCTTCCATTGGCTCGAGACGAATTGGCAGGACGTGATGGCGGGCGGGCCGTCGCGCGTCGAGGCCATCGCCACCTCCTGCCGCTCCAAGGCCGGCATCGTCGCCCGCGACGAGACCGAGACCGGCGAGCGGGCGCTCCTCAATCTCGGCCACACCTTCGGCCATGCCCTGGAAGCGGTCACCGGCTACAATTCCGCCCGCCTGGTGCATGGCGAGGGTGTCTCGATCGGCATGGTGCTGGCCCATGAGTTCTCGGCCCGGCTCGGCCTGTGCTCCCAGGAAACGCCCTCGCGCGTCGCCGCCCATCTTGCCGCCGCCGGACTGCCGACCCGCATCGACCAGGTGCCGGGTGGTGCCGGCACCGCGGACGAGTTGATGAACGCCATCCTGCAGGACAAGAAGGTCAAGCGCGGCAAGCTCACCTTCATTCTCACCCGCGGCATCGGCGAGAGCTTCATCGCCAACGATGTCGATCCCCATGCCGTGACGGGCTTCCTGGAAGAGAAGCTCGCCGATGCCGGCAAGCCGGGAGCGTGACGATGTCTAAACCGTCATTGCGAGCGCAGCGAAGCAATCCGGATCTTCATGACGGGCCAAATCTGGATTGCTTCGCTGCGCTCGCAATGACGATCTCTTTCCTTGGGCCTAGCCGGAAGTAACCCATGCATCCCGAGGCCTGGTACTCGCTCTTCATCGTCTTCCTGCTCCTGCTGGCGGGCTTCTTCTTCGCGGGCTCGGAAACCGCCCTCACCGCCGCCTCGCGAGCGCGGCTGCTGTCGCTGGAGAAGAACGGCAGCCAGCGCGCCAAGGTCGTCAACAAGCTGCTCGACATCCGCGAGGCGATGATCGGCTCGCTCCTGGTCGGCACCAGCATCGTCAACACCGCCGCGGCGGCATTGACCACCGGCATCCTGCTCGACATCTTCGGCGATGTCGGCATCTTCTACGCCACCATCGTCATCTCGGTCCTGACCATCATCTTCGTCGAGATCCTGCCCAAGACCATTGCCATCAACTATCCTGAGAGCTTTTCCCTGGCGGTCGGCTGGCCGGTCCGGCTGGTGGTGCTGGTCTTCTCGCCGGTGACGGGGGTGCTGGGCTGGCTGGTGCGCGCTATCCTGCGCCTCGTCGGCCTGGAGGTCGGCAAGCATCCCTCTTTGCTCTCGGCTACCGACGAGTTGCGCGGCACCGTCGACCTCCTGCACAGGGAAGGCTCGGTGGAGAAGACCGATCGCGACATGTTCGGCGGCCTGCTCGACCTGCAGGAACTCACGGTCGACGACGTCATGGTCCACCGCACCAAGATGTTCTCCGTCGACCTCGACGAGGGCGCTGCCCAGATCGTGCAGAGCGTGCTCGCCGCGCCCTATACCCGCATCCCGGTGTGGAAGGAGAGCCCCGAGAACATCATCGGCGTGCTGCACGCCAAGGACCTCTTGCGCGCCCTCGATGCCGCCGGCAACGATCCCCTCAAGCTCGACATCGAGGAGATCGCCCTGCCGGCCTGGTTCGTGCCCGACACCACCTCGCTGGTCGACCAGTTGCGCTCCTTCCGCCGCAGGAAGCAGCATTTCGCCTTCGTGGTCGACGAATATGGCTCGGTGCTCGGCATCGTCACGCTGGAGGACATCATCGAGGAGATCGTCGGCGACATCTCCGACGAGCACGATCTGGTGGTGACGGGCGTGCGCCCTCAGGCGGACGGCGCCGTCAATGTCGACGGCTCGGTGCCGATCCGCGACCTCAACCGCGCCATGGACTGGACCCTGCCGGACGAGGAAGCCACCACCATCGCCGGCCTCGTCATCCACGAGGCCCGCACCATCCCGGAGGCCGGCCAGACCTTCACCTTCCATGGCTACCGCTTCCAGGTGCTGAGGAAGCAGAAGAACCGCATCGCATCGCTGAGGATCACCCCGATCGTGGCGGAGACGCCGGAGGGGTGAGAGTGGTACCCGAGACGCATCCGCCTCGTCACTGAGCCTGATCCATACGCCTTACTCGGTCCCAACCGTCATTTGCTTGAAGACCTCATCCCGCCTCACCAGCAGGTGGAAGAGAGCCGCCGCGATGTGAACCAGGACCAGCGCAAAGAAGGCCATTGCCAGATAGAAATGAGCATCCCAGAGCAGGGCATGCATTTCGCGGCTGGCCGGCAGGATCGCAGGCAGGCGCAGGCCGCCCGCCAGGACGATCGGGTAGCCCGCCGCGGACATCATCGCCCATCCGATCAGCGGCATCCCGATCATCAGCAGATAGAAGGCCAGATGCGACAGATAGGCCGCCAGCTTCACGGGCGCCGGCAGATCATAGGGCAAGGCAGGCGCGCCTTTTCTCAACCGGACCGCCAGCCTGAGGAGCGCCAGCACCAGGATGGCGATGCCGAGACTCTTGTGAATTGAAATCAGGGATAGATAGTCCGGCCCGATCGTCCGCACCATTGCCACGCCGATGAACAGCATGGCGAGAATGCAGATCGCCATCACCCAGTGCAACAGTCGCTGCAGGAGCGAGAAGGAGCCGCTAGCCGCTGTCATTGCTGTGCTCCCTGCTGGGTGGGATAGCTACCGGATTCGGCCGTTCGCCTGTCGAACGAGACGGCGTAGGCCGCCGACCGGGCGGCCGGGAAGGGATCGTCCGAGGTGCGAATGCCGTCGGGAAGCACGGTCGGATCGAAGTTGATATCCCGGCACGGCCCATGATCCTCGGCGAGGATCTGCGTGGCGGATAGCGTTCCCACCTCCACGGTCTTTCGATCATCCGGCCAGGCCTTGCTCGGATCCGCGGTAGGATCGCCCGGATTGGCCAGGGTGACGACCATCTTCCATTGCACGGGTCCCGCCTTCAACCGTTCCGCGATTTCTTGCTCGAGGAAATCGGCGTTGCGCTTGGCCAAATCGTCCGGCGCAAGGGCACTGGCGGCGACCGTGGGAACCAATGACCAGCGCACCGCCTGCTCCGCGCCCGTTGCATTCGTGAAGATGAAGCTGTTCAGGCTGTTGAAGCGGTCCTCGGCATAACTTGCCGTCCAAGGCGCAGCCTTGGCCCAGCCGCCGAACGCCGCGATTTCGGGATGGGCGCCGGCGAAACGCTTCATCGCCTCCGGATCCTTGCTCGCCGAGGCGATGAGGAGCTCGTAGAAGGCCTGCGGCGTGGAAACCGGGAAGAAGGGCGGGTCGATCATGGCGCTGCGCCATTGCTGGCCGTCGGCTCCGGTGATCTGGATCCCAAGTCCCCTCACCCGGACCGTGGCATCGTTGGCCTTCGGGTCCGGCGTGCCGAGATTGAGGCGCCCGACGACCGCATAGCTGCCGGCAGCCAACATGCTTGCCTTCGAGAGGCTGGCGCCGGAACCATTCGCTTCGAACCGACCGGCAAAACAGATGCCTTTCGCATGATTGCGCCGGTGGCCGAGTGCCGGCCCGGACGCTGGTGCCAAGGCATCGACGAGTTTTTGCGGCGTGAGGGCCTGGGGTGAAAGCCACCCGGCAGTGTAGGCAAAAGCAGCGCCTCCACCTGCGACGACCACCCCAATAATCGCAAAAGATAACCAGGTAGAATAGGAGGGCGCCGGACCTGATGACATCACAACTCCTTAAGCCGAATTCCGACACGATAAAAAGAAAAGATAATTTCTTCCTCAACTACCGAAGAATTTCTTATTCTTCATCCGAGGATGGAAGCAAGTCAAGCAGACATGGCGACCAATACTCGTCGCATCCCGCGCCACAGGCGACGGCGGCAAATTCATGATGACGCACGTTAGTGATGACGCACGCTTGAGGCCCCTCTTTCGATATCGAGTTGACTTGATAGCATTCCTCCACGCCGGAAACACGAAATGAGGTCATCCGTGCGTCTGAAATTCGCGTGAACGATCAAGCTTGCGGATATGCGCGATGGGGATCCCGAAGGCTATCGATCTGTTTCCGAGATCCGATATGCCAACGCCCGCACATTTCTCCTTTCCCGGCCTCGCATGGCCCCATCAAGCGGGTCCGCCTCCCTCTTCCCCTCCCCCGATCCCCGTGTGCCCTACGTCACACGCCAGTTGCGGCGGCCTGACCTCGCCCTTTAAACTTGCCTCGATTTCCCCTATCTGGTTGCTCAATAGTCAAAGCGTCTTGCGAATTGGCGCAATTGCCAAGAAACGCAAAGAAGCTCTGGCCAATCCGCTGGATCGGCCAGGAAGCAACGAGCCTGGAGCAGACAAGCGTTCGGCATGAACGCGCCTTGCTCCGGGGATGCCAAACCGAGGGGAGAGCCGCATGGCCGAGTTCGACGCCGCGATCAAGTCCGCCGAAGCTGAAATCAAGGCGGCCCAGGCCAAGATTTCCGAGGTCAGCTCGAAGATCGAGCTCGCCCATTCCAAGATGGAGAAGGGCGAGGACATCTCCATCGACATCCAGAACGCGACGCTCGACGACGTTCACGCCCATTCCAACGCGATGAACGCCAACATCGCCGAGCTCATCATGGGCCTCGACGACGTCACCGCCGGCTTCTCCAAGGAATTCGACGCCATGCGCGAGAAGTCCGGCTGGGAGAGCTTCGTGGGCATCTTCTCCTCCGCCAAGTCGGACTCCATGCGCGAGGAGCGCCTGCGCGCCGCCTCCATCGACGACAAGCTGCAGGACCTGATCTCCAAGTCCGACATCATCGTCAATCTGCTGCAGAGCCAGCTCGGCGTGCTCAACGACCACAAGAGCCGGGTCGAGAAGAACCTGTCCGGCACTCTGTCCGATCGCGAAAGCACCGTGGCGGACTTGGAGAAGATCCGCGCCCAGGTCCTGGCCATGGATCCCCGGATCATCGATCTCGAGAACAAGATCTCGATGGAGCAGGATGCCGCCGCCCGCACGCGGCTCGAGACCGAGCTCGCCCAGACCAATGCGGCCTACAACAATCTCGTGCAGGAAGAGCAGGTCAAGCTCGCGCAGTCGCAGACGCTGGAGCGCTATATCGAGCAGGGCAAGAGCTGGGTCGACAGCCTGCAGAACCAGGCCGCCACCCAGATGGTGCTGATCAACAAGCTGCAGACCGACACCAAGCAGCGTGTGGTGCTCTATGATGCGCTCACCAAGTCGCTGAAGACGGCCCAGCAGCAGGACGTCGCCCACCGCATCAACGAGATCGGCGTCAAGACCGACCAGGAAGCCCAGGCCGCCATGGCCGCCATCGGCTCGGCCACCAACCAGCGCATGGCCGAGATGATGGAAAAGCACGAGGACCACATGGTCTTCGCCCGCAAGATCCTGGAAGAAAAGGCCAAATCCGACGAGCGCTTCGCCCGCCGTTTCGCCAAGATCGTCGAGAAGCACGACAAGAACCTTTATGGCGGGGCGTAGTGGGTCATCCCGTGCGCATTGCAGCATCAAATGATGCGATGCAGACACGGGACCGCTCGTCGACGCCCCTCTCCACCCGCGATCCCGGATCTGCGAAGCATCACTGCGTGCTGCATCGCGTCCGGGATGACCTTCTTCGAGGCCGCCCTTGACCCCTCCCGGTAACGACCATGTCACCCTGCCGGACCCCCAGGCGATGCGGCGCTATTTCGGCAAGTTCTCCCGCATCATCCGCCATCTGCGCGAGATCGCCGGCCAGACCGGCCAGGGAAACCAGGCGAGCCTGGCCGATGACGCCAAATATGGCGGCGGCGAGTTCGCCAGGATCCAGCTCGACCTGATCGAGAACTATCTCCAGCGCCTGGCCAAGACCTTCACTGCCCTCAGCCTCAAGCACCTGATGTCGGGCCGCGTCTCCTCGCTGCCCCTGACCTTGGCGATCGACCGCTCGGAGAGCGGCTTTCCGGTGTTCCAGGAGATCATGACGATGGCGAACGACCTGGCACAGGTCGACCGCCACCTCGCCAACCAGCCCGACCAGATCAGGCTGAAGGAGGCGATGATCGCGGCCATCCTCTCCGAACGGGCGAGGCCGACCAACCTGCAATATGCGATGAGCCAGCGCATCTATTACGAGACGCTGAAGTCGCGTGGCCTGTTCTTCGCCCAGAACCACCCGCAATTCGTGCTGCTGTCCGACCCCAAGGCACAGCGCCGGCGCTATCTCCTGCACTGGGCCGTCTATGACAGTGCCCTCAGCCTGCCGGTGATCTATCTCCTGGTGGTCGAGGATACCGGCCATGTCATCCTCAACGAGGACCAGATGCGCTGGCCGCAGGTGCAATCCCACCTGATGGCGCAGTCTCTCTCCAGCCTCAAGCTCCTCACCATCGCCCGCGGCTTCGACGTCGATTTCGACAATCTGCATCCCAAGCTGCTCCGCCGCATCCATGTCGGGCCGATGTATTCGCACGCCTTCACCGAGCAGACCGGTCCTCTGCGCGAGATCCTGGCCGAGGTCTCGCGCACCGAGGAGAGCGACTGGGCATTGGCCTGGACCATCGAGACGCTGGTTTCGGCCCGCAGTGAAAGAGTGCCCGCGGGCCTGCTGTCCACGGTGGAGCGCGAGATCTTCGACCTCGACCAGTATCAGCCCGCCGCCGCCGAAGCCGGCGTGACCCGGCTCGAGCGCTCGCTCGTCCTGCCGGTGCTGCCCTATCAGGTTCTCGTCGACCGCGATCCGCCCGGTTTCCGGGACGTGCGCAAATATGTGGTGGGCGAGGACGGGTCGCTGCTGACGGGGCTGTGATGGGTAGCGCCGCGCGAAAAACCTTCTCCCCTTGCGGGGAGCATAGAATGACCGTGAGGACCCTATGACCGCTTCCCTCAATCTGATGGAAATCCGCGAAGCCGCGATCCGCGCGCACTATCCCCAGGCCCTGGCCCTGATGGAGGGCTTCGAGCATGCGCCGCGCATTGCCAAGGTGAGGCCCGCCCAAACCGGCGCCGCGCCGGCTGAACGCTCGCCCGGTATTCCCACCGCCACCGGCCGGCTGTTTCGCACCACCACGCCGGGCCTGACCGCACGCTCCAGCGCCGCGCAGGACGGCGTCCACCTGATCGCGCGCATCAGCCAGGCCGACCCCGGCGAAGCCTTGATGAGCCCGGCCCAGGCCAGCGTGCTGCAGGCGCTGCGCCGGTCCTTGGCCACCGCCATGGCCGTCGGCGAACTCTATGAGGAACGCACCGCCCTCGGCCAGCTCAAGCGCGACAACCGCGAGGGCCGCCTCGACCCTGCCCGGCGTACCGAATTCGCCGAGCTCCTCGCCGCCGCCTCGCTGATCGGCCTGCATGTCACCGCCAACATGCTCTCCTTCCTGCTCGCCGCCCAGGCGAGCGAGGGCCAGGCCGAGGTCGGCGAGCTTGAGGAGATCCTCACCGACAATCCCGCCCTCGCCTTGCAGGGTGCCTTGTGGGAACTCGACGCCATCCTGAGTCGCATGGAGGGCAGCCTCAAGCTGGTGCCCACCCTCACGGCCTGGTGCGAGCGCCTGATGGAGGCGGTCGCCATGCGGGCCGGCACGGCGCCGCGGCTGGAAGCCTTCACCAGCGCCGCCTATCGCGTCGAGGCCGACGACTTCCAGATCAACGGCTTCACCCCCGCCACCCACAAGCGCTCCACGGCGCTGACCATGGCCTTCAAGAAGCCGACCGAGGTCGTCGGCAACCACATCGCCAAATACCAGTCGATGAAGCTGGCCAAGATGCTGATGGCCTATGATTTCGACAGGCGCCTCAATCCCTTCGCCGAACTCGGCGGCTTCATCTTCACCTTCATGGGCGACGGCAAGCCCGGCACCGGCAAGACCACGCTGATCCAGATGATGGCCGGCCTGCTCAACGATTATTGCGCCAATGCCGGCTACCCCTTCCGCTATGCCAACCTCTCCACCGAAAGCATCGACAGCTACCAGGGCAAGTCGGCCCAGAACGCCAAGGCCTTCATCCGCGAGATCATCGACCCCGCCGTGATCGGCTTCGGCACCATCGACGACATCGACCAGCTCGCCGGCAAGCGCGGCGACCGGCAATCCTCCTCCGGCCAGCTCGAGATCACGGCCGTGCTGATGGAGAGCTTTGCCGGCGCCAACACCGTAGTGCGCGGCAATTGCACCTTCGGCATGTTCTCCAACTTCCCGGAGAATGTCGACGACGCGCTGCGCCAGCGCGCCGGCGCCCGCTTCCTGGTCGACGGCCCGCAGAGCAAGGAGGACTATATCGACCTGCTCTCCCTGCTGCTCGGCAAGCGCCACCAGATCCCGCTCGGCGAGCACGACCTCTTCGCCGCCCAGGAGATCAAGAAGGCGGTGGCCGCCTCCTATGACGCGCATTCGCGCCCGCAGGAAGAGGCCCTGAAAAAGGTGTTCGACAGCGTGCAGGGCAAGATCGGTGCGCTCGACACCGTCGCCAGGCTCGGGGCCTATCTCAAGGCGATCCAGGAGGCCGACGAGCGCTTCACCGGCCGTGCCATCAAGAACATCACCGATGCCATCAAGGTCAGGGCGATGGATTTCGAGCTGCCGGACGAATGGATGGAAAAGCCCGAGCTGTTCCTGACCAAGGACTATGCCACCAAGCTTGCGATGATCGCCGAGCTTGCCAGGCCCATCACGGTCGAGATGGTGATCCAGGAGATCAACCGCTACGCCGACAGTGAATTCCGCTATGCCGACAAGTCGGACGAGGCTGCCATCGACAATGCGGTGCGCGAGATGGGCCGCATGGAGGAAGCCAAGAAACGCTATCTGGAGCAGCGCGGGACATGATGGAGCGCCTGATCGAAGCGGGGCTGATGTTCGGGAACCTCATCGAGGTCTCCTCCCCCACCATGGTGGCGCGCTACAACGCGGCGCTGGAGAAACTCATCGGCAAGCGTACCGCGCTCACCGAGTTCCATATCGACCTCTCCGGCTTCTCGCCGGAGGTCGGCGACGAGCTCGACGACATCCGCTACCTCAATCCCGAGGGCTGCAACCGGATGTTCATCCTGCTCAGCCTCGACCAGCTCAAGGCACCGCTCCTGAACGCGCAGTTCTCGACCATGCGCTCGGTGCTGCGCAACTTCATGCAGGACAATGCCAAGGAGCTGATGGCGCTGAGCGTGCGCGAGGCCGTGATGGGCGAGCTCGTGCATTCGATGTGGCGCATCAAGAGCCCGGCCGACCTGCTGGAGCTGCGCTCCGTCACCGTCGAGGCCAATACGCCGACGGACCGGCTCGGCGAGGCCGAGCAGTTGTCGCGCCTGGTCGAGGATTTCCGCGCCAAGGATGATCTGTGGCAGGACGACGCCTATATCGACACCATGATCAAGCTTGCCGGCCGGGTTGGCGACATCGCCCGCAACCCGGTGCGTTTCCGCAAGACCGACTACAGCCAGGGCAATTTCTACACCAACTATTTCGACGGGCTCTATCTCTTCAGGGACATGTCCTACCCCGCCATGCTCTATCGCGGCGTGGCACCGGGCTTTCCCAAGATCGGCGCCGTGGAAACCAAGAATCTCGAAAGCGCCGTGGATGTCTGGCACTTCCTGCAGCTCAACGGCCTGATCACCTCGGTCTTCGAGGCTGCCGACCTCAATGCCAAGGCACTGCTGCGCCAGCGGCTCGACTTCATGCTGGCCAATGTCCTTGCCGGCAAGGCCGACGCGCCGGCGGAACTGGCCCGCCTCAACCGGCAGGACCTGCGCCGCTTCGCCATGCGCCACGCCGATGACCTGCCGCCGGAATTCGAGGTCGTCGAGGCTGCCTTGCGCGCCGCCGAGCAGGGACTCAAGCCCCGCCTGCCCGGCCCGACGGAGCCCGGCTGCTTCTATCTCTATCGGGCCGCCCAATTGCCGGACCGCGACCTCGTCAACCAGCTCCTGAGCGAGTTCACGCCCCTCGACATCCGCCAGCTCTTCCTGTGCAACAAGCCCGCCTTCTACAAGGCCTATCAGGGCTGGACCGAGCGCCAGCAGGACTATGTGGTGGAGTTCCTGTCCCGGGATGAAGCGCTCAAGAACGACGATGCCTGGGAGGACCTGTTCGGCGACGGCACACCGGAGGAAGAGCCCGAACCGCAGGCGGGACCCTGGGGAGCGATACCGAGGGGGTGATTCCGGGTGCGCGGGCATCTTGCCCGCCTCTTGGAAACACCCCACCTGTCGGATAGGAAGAAGCGGGCGAGACGCCCGCGCACCCGGGAGAGTTCATGCTGCGCCTGTTCAAATGGTTCCTGATCGTCCTGGTGCTGGTGGTCGGCTATTGCTGGCTCGATCAGGTGCTGCCGCGCTACGACGTGGTACGCATCGTCGGCACCGACACCAAGCGCCTCGACAGCTCCGGCTTCTTCGACAGCGAAGCGCCCAATGTGCAGGCGACCAACACGCGCGACGTGCGCTTCATCAACACCGTCTATCCCGGCGGCACCCTCAGGGTCTACCGCAACGAGGATACCGACTGGGGCTTTCCCTGGTACTACAAGTTCGACTCCGGCAACCTGATGGCGGCCGCCCAGTCCTTCCAGTCCAGTTCGGAAAGTCCGAAATGGGTGGTGATCAAGAGCTATGGCTGGCGGGTCACCTATCTGACCATGTTCCCCAACGCGCTCTCGATCCGGGCCGCGACCGGGCCGGACGAATATGTCATTCCATGGATGCGGATCTTCGTGTTCGGCGGTCTGGCGATCGGACTGATCTGGCTCTATTTCCGGCTGCGGCGCTTCAAGCGCGAGCGAATCGATCCGATGCTCATGCGCATCGAAGATCACGTCAGTGCCGCCGCCGACGCTGTCGACGAAAGGGCGGTGGCCGTATCGAGCAGCGCCACTGGCTTCATGGCCCGGATCCGGCGCTGGCTCGACAGCTGGAAGCCGAAGAACCAGCGGCGCTACAAGTAGGATCAAGTCTCGAGAATAGCTGACCTCGAGACTTCAGCCGCTCAGGCCGCCGCTCTGGCGATACCGTCGCCCACGATCGTCAGGGTCAGCGGTCCCGGCAGCATTTCGCCGATCGCCTCGAAGGCGGGATGCTCAAGCGTCACCGCCGGATCGAGTTCGATCACGCCCATGGTCTCGCCCTGCGCGAAGCTGAGCTTGGCGTTGAAGCGCCGGGCCAGCGCTTTCATGCTGGCGTTGTCGGCATGGGTGGAGACCTCGAGGCGGGTATAGCCGAGGCCGAGCGCGTGCAGCAGCAGGCGCGCGAACAGGCGCCCGCCAATGCCCTGATGTTGGCGGTGACGTTCGACGCTGAAGGCGATCTGGGCCGTCGGCTCCGCCAATTCGGGCAGTTCGTGCAATTCAGCCGCGCCGAGAACCTGGCCATCCTCGACATAGCCGATGACGGTTGCACCATCGCGGAAGCTACGCTCGGCATAGTCGGCGACGAAACTGGTGCTGATGCCGCCGTTGAAACGGTCATGCCGACTTTCGCGGTCCAACCGCAGCAGGTGATCGCGAAACTTCGGCAGATCGGACGGTCTCAACTGCCGGATAATGCCCCTGGGGGCCATGGTGGTGATCTGGTCCATCTCGCAGTCCTCGTGGCTTACCCCCGAGTCGTCACCTCCCTATGCGCGAAATATTGTGCACTGCAGCATGAATTGCAAGAAATCTCTGCCGCACCGCACACAGGGCTGCCATGCAGGAAATGACACCTGCTGCCTGGCCCTCCGGCCATGCTGACCTGCCGCGCGCCCGGACGGGGTTGGGCGCATCACCTATATGCTTCCCGAAACCTGCCTGCGGATATCGTCGGCCAGCGGATGCAGCGCGTCGGCCGGCATCGATCCCACCAGGCTGTAACCCATGCCGCGGCTTGCCCAGGTCCAGCCGTCGACCTTGCCTTCGGAATGGGCAGCCATCGCCTTGTCCTGGTCGACGGCCATCGGCCTGGTCAGCATCACGAGGCGGCCACCACGGTCGTCGTCATACATCAGCATGAGCGCCGGGCCATGGGGCGTGGATACCACCCGCCCTCCCATCAGCCGGTAGCCTGCCTTCGACAGATCCGGCAAGACTGGCCTGCGCCCCATCCGTGCACTCGCCCAATCGATGAGTTCCATAGCCTTGTCGGCACGGATTTCGACGGGCCTGATGGTATCGGAGGCATAGGCGCTGAAATTCGCCGATGCTTCACGGGCCAAGGCGCCTACCCCTTCCGAGGGCGCGGACGTCTTCTCGCGTAGAAGCCATCCCCCGGAACCGCCGGCAGCAAGAAGCAGGATGGCGGCTGCCGCGGCTCGCCATCCGGAGACGCGTGGCCGCCGCGGCGTGCCGATCATATGGGCCAGGTTGAGCCTGGTTGGAATGGGCTCGTCTGCGACTGCAGCGAAAGCAGACCGCAAACCGGAACGATGATCGGCGTAGGATCCAAAACGGCTGGCAATCTCGGGATGCGCCTCGAGATAGGAGGCGATCTCCGCCCGGCGGGCCTCGTCGAGAGCGCCGTCGACATAGGCATGGAGATCATCTTCGGAAATCGGCTTGTCGGTCATTTCACGCTCCGCAGATGGCCGCCGCGCCTGGGGGCAGATTGGTCAGAGTCTTCAAGCATTTGCCGCAGGCGTTCACGGGCGCGCGACAGCCTCGACATCACGGTTCCGATCGGGATCGCCAATATCTCGGAAACCTGGGCATAGGAAAGATCCTCGACGCCGACCAGGAGGAGCAGGCTGCGCTGATCATCCGGAAGCTGCGCCAGCGCCGAGACGAGATCGGCCTGCACCAGGGCGTCTTCCTGAGCCGGCCGGCGGGCGAGGACGCCTTCCTCGACATCCTCGAACGGCAGATGATCGCCGCGCCGCGCCTTCTGACGGAGCCGGTTGACGGCGAGATTGTGCAGGATGGCAAAGACCCAGGTGCGCGGATCCTTGCCGCGCCGCTGTTGCCAATGCGCGATCACCCGCTCCAGGCAATCCTGAACCAGGTCGTCGGCAGCGGCGGTGTCCCTCAGCAAGGCGCGGGCATACCGTCGCAAGGCGGGGATCATCGGCTCGACAAGCCTCTGCAGGTCACTCACGGTCTGGGTTACTCATGGCTTGGGGTCACTCATGGCTTTGACACAGCTTCCGCCCGATGGCGCACTCGCCGGAATGGCCGAGACGAGCGCGCCCGCTACTCATTGAACCTGCACTTGGACCACGTCACCGGGTTTTCCTTCGGTGGAGGTTGCAACCACCAGAAAACGCCTTTCGTCCTTATGCCTGGATTCGACGATCTGGCGTATCGGTCCGACCGCGTTGACGATGGCGGAGCCGGCCGGGTTCGTGGTGAAGGCCGAGAGCGGCTGCAGCGGCCCTCCTCCGTCCGGCCGGCCCGAAAGCGCAAGGACATAGGATTTCTTCGGTTCAAGGCCACTGACGGCGGCCTGGAGAATCTGGGTCAGGCCCTGATCGAACAAGGATATGCTGGTCGGCGCGGCCTTGTTACCCTTTCCCCCGTCATTCGCTCCCCTGGGCGCGAGCCTCAGATGGGCAGCCTCGCCGGCCGTACCGAGCGGCATCAGGTTCTGCAGGCCATCGCCTTCAGGCACCGCATTGGGAACATAGGCCACGGCCTGCGGCGCCTGCCCGATCGGAATGGTGGCGATCACCTTGTTGGTCAAGGTGTCGATGACGGCAAACTGGTCGGCATTTTCGAGCCCGACATAGACCCGGCTGCCATCGCCCGAGGGCCAGATGCCGTGCGGCAAATTGCCGACCGGAATGGTAGCCACCTGCGCGAAATCGTCGGTGCGGAACACCTTCACCTCGTTCAATCCGCCGACGGTCACATAGGCGAAGCTGCCCTTCTTGTTGGCCACGAGATTCACGTGATTGGTAATCGGGCCGGTATCGAGCGTCTTGACGAGATCAAAGGGAGGTTCGGCCTTGAAGACCTGCGTCTTGCCGATGTCCTTGAGGGTGAACCATACCTGCTTGCCATCGGCCGAAGCGGCGATGTTCGGGCAGAAGGGGCTCGCCTGCTTCACGCTCCCGACGATCTTATGGTCGGCGAGGGAAACGACGACGGTCTGCGGGTTGAACGACGAGCAGACATAGCCGTATTTGCCGTCCGGCGAGAAGATCTGCATGCCCGGCCCGCCCGGGACCTTGATCCGGAGCTTTTCCTCGAAGCTGCCGGTATCGATGACGGAGACATAGTCCTCGCCGCGCACCGTTACCCAGACCTCGCGGCCATCGGGCGTGAAGAAGGCTTCATGCGGGGAACGCCCGACATAGGTGGTGTGCTTGACCGCATTGGTCGCGGTATCGATGAAGGTCACGGAGTTGGAGCCGATGGAAACCACGGCCAGCGTCTTGTGGTCGGGAGAGAACCCCATGCCGTGGACCAGCACCTGGCCCTTGTAGAGCGGGCTGAGATTGCCCGGCTGCGGATCGCCGAGCCGGATGACGCCCAGCAGCCGGTTGTCGACGGGATCGCTCACCGAGACGGTATTCGAGAACTGCTCGGCCGCATAGAGGCGATCCCGGTGGCTGATCGCGATATCCGCCGCCGATGCAGGGCCGGGTATCTGTCCGGCAGCAGCGACAGCGGGCGCCAGCATGGTGCTCGCGAGAAGGCCGAAAGCGAAGAAAGTGCGATGCATGAATGAGTCCTTCATTTGCCCGTTCCCGTCATCGACATGGCGGGAGGCGGGACACTGCCGTTGGCGGGTGGATCGAGGGAGAGGTCAACGGAGGGGTCGACCTGCGTGGGAGCGGCGGCCGGAGCCGGCGGCGGGTCCCCGACTGCCAGGCGCATGGCGGCGATTTCCTGCTGCTGCTCGACGATGATTTCCTGGGCAATGCGCCTGAGTTGCTCGTTGCGGCCATAGCGCAGATAGGTCTGCGCCATGTCGATCGCCCCCTGGTGATGGGGGATCATCATCTCGGTGAAATCACGATCGACATTGCCGGTCGGCTTGACCGCCATCGCGCTCATCATCTTCGACATGGCCGCATCGTTTTCCTGGAGGAACGGCGCCTCGGCGGAGGCCGGCATGGCCTCGTGCCCGTGATGCGCGGCATCATGGGCGGCAGCCGGCAAGAAGCCGGCTGCCAGGATCCAGGCCAGCCCGATGAAGGCGGCGCGGCGCTGAACGGTCATGTTTGCGGTCCCGGTGGTTGGAGCGAGTTCATCTGGGTGGACAACCGGGGCCGGCGTTTATTCCACCGCCTGGGGCATTTTTTCTCTGCGGTCCCGTTTCCGGCGGTTGAGCCCCTATATTCACCCGGATAATATTGACATCCATTCCACCCGGGCCTATTTTGCGGGTCCAACAGGATCAGGGATCATGACCCATCTTGCCCTCATCGCCTTTGCCGGGCGCAGGCGCCTGGCCGAGGGCGATGCCATTACCGTTGCCCTGGCCATCCGCCAGGCCCAGGATGCGGGCGAGGCTTCGCCCGTACAGGTGTTCGAAGATGCCACCGGCCGGCCTGTCGATCTCGACCTGCGCGGCACGCCGGAGGACATCCGCGCCCGTTATGCCCTGATCGAGCCGCCGCCGCGTGGGCCGGGACGCCCCAAGCTCGGCGTCGTCGCCCGCGAAATCACCCTGCTGCCGCGCCATTGGGATTGGCTGGCCTCCCAGCCGGGTGGCGCCTCCGTGGCGCTGCGCCGCTTGGTGGACGACGCCCGCCATGCCTCCGAGGGGACGGACCGGCTGCGCGAGGCCCGCGAGGCTGCCTATCGCTTCATGAGCGCCATGGCCGGCAACGAGCCGCATTACGAGGAAGCGATTCGCGCCCTGTTCGCCGGCGACGACGAAAAATTCGCTGCCATGATCGCCGACTGGCCCGGTGACGTCAGCAGGCATGCGCACAAGCTGGCGGAAGCCGCCTTCACCACCACCGCGACGGCGGCCGAGGGAGGCGGCAACGGGCAGCTCCGTTATCAGTCCGCGACAGGCGGGCTTCGCGCCTGAAACCGGCCCATGAACCCGCTCCGGCGCCCTCAAGGGGCGCGCGAGCGGGCCGCCAGCATAACTCCTTTGCCGGCCACGTGAATTTTCACTTTTTGCAACGCAGAAAATTTTCGCCCCGGGCGAAAATTTTTCTTGCATATGACGCCCATTCTTCCTATTTCCCGGCTTGCCCAATTTCGCACGTGCCTGTGGCCGCGTGTCGGTCGGTGGACATCCAGACAAGAGGCTGGACGGTCGCCAGGGATGGACTAGGGATCGCGGCAGTGGTCCCTTGAGGTGATCAGGCACAGAGTGCCGAAGTCATCGAATCCCGAACAACGATCGGCAGCCGGAGGCGACCGGTGAACCCCGTACTCCGCGGGGGACGCAGCTTGAAGCAACGACGAAGCGGGCTTTTTTGGTCTCGGCTGGTTTCCATATCCAGCGACTGAAGAGGCTTGTTTCTCTTTGCCAGGCGTGCGGACCGGGTATCCCGATCCAATCCAAGGCAGTTTCGAACCATGCAGCGGCTTGATCCGTTGTGTGGCGATTTGCATCCCGTCGCGGCGAGGCATCCGGCCTTTCCGGCGGTGGGCGGCGCGTCAGCATCGAACGTCCGCGGCTCCACCCCGCGGCGGCGGTGAGGTCGCACCGATCTGTGACACCCTTTGGATTTTGGGGAGACCCGCCATGACCGACCGCATCCTCGACTATCTCCGACGTACCCCCGCCGACGGCCCCCGGCTCGTCGTCGATCTCGACGTGGTGGAGCGGAATTATTCGGCGTTCGCGCATGCGCTCCCCGACACCCGCGTCTTCTACGCCGTGAAGGCCAACCCGGCCCCCGAGATCCTCAACCTGCTGGCCGGCCTTGGCTCCAGCTTCGACTGCGCTTCCGTCGTCGAGATCGAGCAGGTGCTCGCCACCGGCGCCGATGCCGATCGCATCTCCTTCGGCAACACCATCAAGAAGGAGCGTGACATCGCCCGCGCCTTCGAGCTCGGCGTGCGCTTGTTCGCCGTCGACTGCGTGGCCGAGGTCGAGAAGATCGCCCGCGTCGCTCCCGGTTCGCGCGTGTTCTGCCGCATCCTGTGCGACGGCGCCGGCGCCGAATGGCCGCTGTCGAAGAAGTTCGGCTGCGCGCCTTCCATGGCGCCCGACGTGCTCGAGCAGGCCCAGGTCCTCGGCCTCGCCGCCTATGGCGTGTCGTTCCATGTCGGCTCGCAGCAGGGCAATGTGCAGGCCTGGGACAGCGCCCTGGCCACCGCTGCCAGCATCTTCCGCGAGATGGCCGAGCGTGGCATCACGCTGTCGATGGTGAACATGGGTGGCGGCTTCCCGGCCAAGTATCTGCGCGCCATGCCCGGCGTGCCGGCCTATGGCGAAGCGATCTTCAATTCGCTGCGCACCCATTTCGGCAACCAGCTGCCCGAGACCATCATCGAGCCGGGCCGCGGCATGGTCGGCGATGCCGGCATGATCGAGGCCGAGGTGGTGCTAGTGTCCAAGAAGGCCGAAACGGACGAGATCCGCTGGGTCTATCTCGACATCGGCAAGTTCCATGGCCTCGCCGAGACCATGGACGAGGCCATCCGCTACCCGATCCGCACCGAGCGGGACGGCGACGCCAAGGCGCCCTGCGTCCTGGCCGGACCGACCTGCGACAGCGTCGACGTGCTCTATGAGAAGACCCCCTATGATCTTCCCGTGAGCCTGTCGATCGGCGACAAGGTGCTGATCGAGGCCTGCGGGGCCTACACCACCACCTATTCCACCATCGGCTTCAACGGCTTCCCGCCGCTGGCCTCCGTGGTGATCTGACAAGGGTGTCGTCCCGGATGCATCGCAGCATGCAATGATGCGATGCAGATCCGGGACCGCTCTGGCGTCTCATCCTGAACCCGGTCCCGTGTCTGCGACGCATCGGTTTGCGCTGCATCGCGCACGGGATGACCTCCCATCGTCCCGTACGGCCGTTTCATCGGTGCGAGGGCTGTCGCTCTATCCTTTCGAAGGAGCCACGGCCATGATCCGTATTGTCCAAGAAACCTCCTCCCATCTCGAAGCTCGCGAGGCCCTGCTCGACGGCTGCTTCGGTCCGTCCCGTTTCGCCAAGACCAGCGAGCGCCTGCGCGAAGGCCGCCTGCCGGCCAAGGGCCTGGCCTTCACCGCCGTCGATGACAACCGGCTGATCGGCACGCTGCGCCTGTGGAACATCTCCGCCGGCCCCGGCCGGCCCGCCCTGCTGCTGGGACCGCTCGCCGTCGATATCAGCTATCGCAGCGAAGGACTCGGCGCACGCCTGATGTGGCATGGTATCGGCTATGCCCAGGAATATGGCCACAAGGCCATCCTCCTGGTAGGTGATGCCCCCTACTATAGCCGCTTCGGCTTTTCGACCGACCTCACCGAGCGTCTCTGGCTGCCCGGGCCGGTGGAGCGCAACCGCTTCCTCGGCCTGGAACTGGTGCCCGACGGGTTGGTGGGAGCGGCCGGCCTGGTGAACGCGACCGGCGAACTTGAAACCGCGCCCGACTTCGCGGCGCTCGTCGCCCAAGCGGCCAACGACACCGCCTTCCGCTTCGCGGCGTAACCTGGGAGCGTGGACGTCCTCGTCCGCCTCTTTCCTTCCTGTGAATGCCTTGTTTCCAAGAGCGGACGAGGACGTCCGCGCTCCCAGGATGTCATCCCTGCTTCACATTCACGCGACAAAACTTGCACCCGCGGGTCCCAGCGCCTAAACGCTGGGGCTTGCACATTTTGGAGGATTGAATGGCTCAATGGCCTGTCTACGGTAAGATTTCCGGCCCCGTCGTGATCATTGGTTTCGGTTCGATCGGTCGTGGCGTGCTGCCGCTGATCGAGCGTCATTTCGAATATGACAAGGAGCGCATGGTCATCATCGACCCGCATCCGCTCGATGCCGACCGCAAGATCATCGAAGAGCACGGTATTCGTTTCGTGCAGGAGGCCGTTACCAAGGACAATTACAAGAGCCTGCTGCAGCCCTTGCTCACCGCCGGCGGCGGCCAGGGCTTCTGCGTCAATCTCTCGGTCGACACCGGTTCCGTCGACCTGATGGAATTCGCCCGCAGCCTCGGGGCTCTCTACATCGATACGGTGGTCGAGCCCTGGCTCGGCTTCTATTTCGACAAGAATGCCGGCCCGGAAGCGCGCACCAACTATGCCCTGCGCGAGAGCATGCTGGCCGCCAAGCGCCGCACGCCCGGCGGTCCGACAGCCGTTTCCTGCTGCGGCGCCAATCCCGGCATGGTCTCCTGGTTCGTCAAGCAGGCCCTGCTCGACGTCGCCGAGGCGACGGGCCATAGCTCGGCCGATCCCAAGACCCGCGAGGAATGGGCGGCGCTCGCCCGCAAGGTCGGCGTCAAGGGCATCCACATCGCCGAGCGCGACACCCAGCGCGCCAGGCATCCCAAGCCCCGCGGCGTCTTCGTCAACACCTGGTCGGTCGAAGGTTTCATCTCCGAAGGCCTGCAGCCGGCGGAGCTGGGCTGGGGCACGCACGAGACCTGGATGCCCGAGACCGGGCGCACCCACAAGGAAGGCTGCGGCGCGGCGATCTATTTGCTGCAGCCCGGCGCCAACACCCGCGTGCTGAGCTGGTGCCCGACGCCGGGTCCGCAATATGGTTTCCTCGTCACCCATAACGAGGCGATCTCGATCGCCGACTATCTGACGGTGCGCGAGAATGGCGAGGCGGTCTACCGCCCGACCTGCCACTACGCCTATCACCCGGCCAACGATGCCGTGCTCTCGCTGCACGAGATGTTCGGTGCCGCCGGCAAGGCGCAGGACAAGTTCGTCATCCTCGACGAGAAGGAAATCGAGGACGGCGCGGACGAGCTCGGCGTGCTGCTCTATGGCCATGGCAAGAATGCCTATTGGTACGGCTCCCAGCTCACGGTCGAGGAGACCCGCAAGCTCGCGCCCTACCAGAACGCCACCGGCATGCAGGTCACCTCGGCCGTGCTGGCCGGCATGGTCTGGGCGCTGGAGAATCCGGAAGCCGGCATCGTCGAAGCCGACGAAATGGACTTCCGCCGCTGCCTCGAAGTGCAGAAGCCCTATCTCGGCCCGGTCAAGGG
Source organism: Labrys sedimenti (assembly GCF_034424805.1). Classification (NCBI taxonomy): domain Bacteria; kingdom Pseudomonadati; phylum Pseudomonadota; class Alphaproteobacteria; order Hyphomicrobiales; family Xanthobacteraceae; genus Labrys; species Labrys sedimenti. The sequence goes on along the minus strand of NZ_JAXOUF010000016.1, from coordinate 44,404 downwards.
CTACTACACCGACTGGACCCCGCTCGATGGCCGCCCGGGCTTTTTCGCCGAGGATCTCGACACCGCCGATCCCTGGCAGTTCCGCAACATCCTGGTGCGGTGACGAAAAGCCTTCTCCCCTTGCGGGAGAAGGAAATAGGCCTACACCGGCGCGAAGCGAAAATGCCCGGTCTGCGGGAAGGCGAACAGCGTATCCTCTTCCCGCGCGCCCTGGCCGATATTGTGGATCGCCAGCCGGCGTACGGGCGTCTCGGCCGAGACCTGCGACGAGACGACCACGATATGCGGCAGATTGCCGGGCAGCATCTGGGTGACCAGGTCGCCCGGCAGGTAGTCCGCCGGATCAGCGGTCACCGCCAGCGCCGCACCCTTGCGCTTGAAGAAGGCGATCAGGTTGGGCACGCGGCGGTGGTCGATATTGGGATCGGGCGCCCGCATGCCCCAATTCCTGGGATAGGCGGCAAAGCCGGCCTTCATGTCCTCGTGCACGAGACGCTGGAGATCGAGGGCGAAGGCCTTGCGATAGGCACGCACCACCACGTCGGTGCACACACCCCGCTCGGGCGCCACATCCCCGCCGGGATAGGCGATACGCCTGTAGGCAGGATCATAGAGGGTGGTGACGCCGATCTGGCTGCGCGCCGCATCCACCAGGGCTCTGCGCCAGTCCGGCCCCGCACTGGATGCCTGCGCCAGCGCGGCATCGGCGGGTCCCCCAGCCAGGGCAAGAAGACCAAGCTGCAGAACCCTGCGACGCGTTATTTCATTCATACCAAGCCCTTGCTTGCCACCAGTTTCTCCAGCGCCGACAGCCAGTGCTCGTAATAGTGCGAGCCATCGTCGGGGGCATCGGCCGCGATCTCACGGCCCAGCGCCTCGGCCCATTCGGGCCAGGTGAACACGCCTTTTTCATGGAGGGAGACGGCGAGCGCGAAGGCACGGGCCTCCCAGGGCTCGCGGAACACGGGTTCGCCGCGATCGCGCGGAATGGAAGGAATGGCGTCAAGCGGGGTCAAGATAGCTCTCCCACAGATCGAGCATCACTGTCAGCGTCGGATCGGCCTGCGGTCCCCAGAGCTCGGTGCCGGTGAAGCGGACCGTATAGAGCCATTCGGGGTTCTCGCCTTCGCCATGGGCGTTGGTGTCGGGCAGCACGAACATGCCATGCGCCTCCACGACGGTGCCGAGATGCCCGCGCGCATAGCGCGGCAGCCTCGTATGGGTGATCTTGTGCTCGTTGCGCGCCCTGACACCCTCGCCGACAGCAAAACGCGCGGGTTGGCTGACCGGACGGTCGCAGCGCGTACCGGCGGCCAGCGCAGCCGGCACCTCGGAGGCTTTGATCACGCGCTTCACTGGTTTGGCCGGCTCGATCGCCTGCCCCTCGGCAAGCTCGGCCTCGCTGACCATCGCCTTGGCCAGCATCAGCTTGATCAGGGCCTTGATCCAGATCTCGTAATAGGAGGAGGAAAGATAATCCGCCGGCGGCAGGCTCTCGCGCGCATAACGTCCGGCATCGAGCGGCCAGGAGCCGGTGGCGCCCATGGCGAGCGTCACCGCCATCGCCCGCTTCTCCCAGGCGGCATGGAAGAAAGGTTCGTCCTTTTCCGGCGCGATCGGCCCGAAGCCCATCATGCCGCCGAGGTCCTGCGCACCGTTCATGCCAAACTCCGAGCAAGGCAAGGCCAATAGCCTGTCTTACGCGGAGTCGGTCCTGCTTGGCAAAAGCAATGAAGCCTCAGCCCCGCCCCGGCAGCATGCTCTGCAGCACGCCGTCGCGATCCCACAGCCAGTGTTTGAAGGCGGCAGCCACATGCAGGAGGACCAGGCCGATCAGCACGAAGGCGAGACGGTGATGCAACGCCTTCATCTGTTCGGAAAGCTCGAAATCGGGCGCAACCAGGTTGGGAACATGCCCTCCCCCGGGCAACTGGATCGGCAGCGGCAGCGGCGAGGCCGAGATCATCACATAACCGGTGACCAGCATGGCGAAGATCAGGCCATAGAGGGCGACATGCACCGCCTTGCTCAGCACGCGCTCGTGACGCGGCATGCTCTCCGGCAATACCGGTGCCCGGGCCAGGAGGCGCCAGGCAGCGCGTAGCGCCATCAGCAGGAAGACGAGGGCGCCCAAGCTCTTGTGCAGCTGATAGAGATCGAAGCGCTGGCCCTGGTCCGCCACCCATTCCACCATGGCAAGGCCGAGCCCCAGCATGAACAGGATAAGGGCAGCGCAGGACCAGTGCAGGAATTGCCCGGTCGCGCTCCAGCGATGGGCGCGGGAAGCCGTCCCCTTCATCACCACGCCCCCGTCACTGGGCCCAATCTTCTCATCGAACCAAGTCTTTCATTGAGCCTGGGCTTCGGTGGTGACGATCAGGTCGACATCGTTGCTGATCGCCGGAAAACCAGCGCTCATGTTGAAGGCGAGCCGCTTGATCACGCCGGTCGCCCGGAAGCCGATCTGTGCATTCGCCTTGTCGGCCGGCTTGTCCAGGGCAACGTCGATGGTGAGCGGACGAGTGATGCCACGTATGGTCAGCTCGCCCGTGACCCGGGCATGGCTGCCATCGAGCTTCTCGACCTTGGTCGAGGTGAAGGTAATGGTCGGATATTGCGCCACGTCGAAGAAGGCATCGGTGCGCAGATAGTCGTTGAAGGAGGGCGAGCCGACATCGACGGATTTCGCCGCTACCTTGAAGCTGACGCGACTGGCGGCCGGATTGTCGAAATTGATCGAGATCTTGCCGTCGAAATCGTGGAAGCGCCCCTTGGTGCGCGGCCAGCCGATACCGTCGACGACGAAGCCGACCGATGTCCTGGCCGGATTGATGCGCCAGTTGCGGGCTTCGGCCGAGCCGGCATGGCTGGCGCCGAGCAGGCAGGCGATCAGGGATATGGCTCCCAGCGAGAGCCTCTTCAATCTTGCGGGGGGCAGTCTTGCGGTGGTCATGGCTCCGTTCCGTCTCGATCCGTCACGCAGGAAGGTTCGGTTGGAAAACACACCGTGCTGGATTTTATTCGTATTCCCGATGATAGGCCGATCACAACGGGGTGAACGGCTATCGGTACCGCCTCAACCCAGGCCGATCCGCGGCACCGGCGTGCGCGAGGCCTGATCGATCAACCAGTCGACCAAAGCGCCGATCTCGGGCCTGGCGAGGGTCTCCTCGCTGCAGATGCAGTGATAGTTCTTGGCCGCCGGCACGCGCTGCGTCAGCGGCTGAACCAGCCGACCTTCGTCGAGATCGCGTGCCGAGATCACATCATCGACCAAGGCCACGCCCTGACCATCCCGGGCCGCCTGGAGAATGAGGGCGAAGTCGCCGAAATAGATGTCGGCCGCGCCCGGATATTTCACCCGGGCCTGCGCCAGCCAGCGGCGCCACTCCGATCCATCGTCCTCGTGCAGCAGCCGGTGATGCAGCACGTCGGCGGGGTGGCGGATGGCATGCGGCCCACGCAGCAATTGCGGGCTGCAGACCGGCATCAGATAGACGCCGTGCAGCATGCGCCACCAGAAGCCCGGCCAGGGCGGGTTGCCATAGACGATGGCAACATCGGTCCTGCGCCAGTCGATGGCATGGAATTCGACGCCGGTGGCGACATTCAGCCTGAGGTGGCGGTGGTCGGCCATGAAGGCGAACAGACGGGGCGCGAGCCAGGTCGTCCCCAGCACGGACGGAATGCAGAGATTCACCACGACCTCGGCCCGGCGGTCGATCCGCTGCGCCGAAAGACTGCGCACACCCTCGCCGATCTCGGCCATGGCGACCCCGACGGATTGCTGCAGCATCAGGCCGGCCTCCGTCAACACGAGCCGGCGCCCCACCTTCGCGAAGAGATCCATGCCGAGATGGAGTTGCAGCGAGCGCAACTGCTGGCTCACGGCACCCGGCGTGACATGCAACTCGGCGGCAGCGGCCCCGACATGACCGAGCCGTGCCACGACCTCGAAGACCTTGAAAGCATGAAGCGGCGGAAGCATGCGCCCCTAATTGTTTAGTTTCAATCACGCTAAAACTAGCAGAACATTTAGCTTGTTTCCATGCATCGCGTGCCGGACAGTCGGGTCATCCAGAGCAGAACAGCCAAAACCACGGCACGAAGGGAACGCATCCATGCGCTCGACGAAGACCCATTTTGCACGCACCGCTCTCTGCGGGTTTGTTGCCCTCCTCGGCGTTTCCACGGGGGCGGCCTGGGCGGCGGATGTGCCCTCCTTTGCCAGGAACGGCACCTTCAAGGTCTGTACCGCCGGCGAGTTCCCGCCGATGGAATTCTACGAAAAGCCCGGCGACAAGGCCCTTGTCGGTTTCGAGATCGATGTGGCCGAGGCACTCGCCCAGCAATGGGGCGCCAAGACCGACTATGTCGTCGGCGACTTCAAGGGCCTGCTGCCTTCGCTCGATTCCCAGCGTTGCGATGCCGTCATCAGCGGCATCACGCTCAGGCCCGAGCGGCTGCAGAAATATGACGGCATCGGTTATTTCAAGACCTCCACCGTGATGGTGACGGCTGCCGGCGACAGCGGGACCAAGGTGCCCGAGGATTTCAGCGGCAAGACCGTCGCCGTCGAGGCGGGCACAACCTTCGAACCGACGCTTGCCGCGCTCAATGCCACCTTGGCCAAGGCCGGCCGGCCCGAGGCCGTGCTGCAGCCCTACCCTTCGGCCTCGGCCGTCATCCAGCAGATCCTTGTCGGCCGGGCCGCCGGCACCATCACGCTGGACACCACGGCAGCCTATCGCATGGCGCAGACGCCCGGGCGGCTGCAGGTGCCCTACACCTATCCGGACAAGGAATATTACGCGATCTATCTGCGCAAGGATGCCGGCGACCGCAACGCCGTCCGGGCCAGCCTCGAAGCCTTGCGAACCGAAGGCCGCATGCAGGACATCCTGAAGAAGTGGAACCTGTCGCCCGAGGCCGTCGAGGTCGACGGCATCGCGGCTCGATGAAGCGGCGCAATGTTCGACTTCCAACTCTTCCTCGACGCCGTCTTCGGCTGGCCCCTGGCCGAAGGCGCGCTTCTGACCATCGCCCTGTCGCTTGCCGTGATGGCCGTGTCGATGGTGACGGCCATGGGCACGGCCTCCCTGGCCACCTCGCCGCGCCGCCTGCTGCGCTGGAGCGTCGTCGGCTATGTCTGGCTGCTACGCGGCACGCCGGCTTTGCTGGTGCTGCTTTTCATCTGGAACGGCCTACCCCAGCTCTCGCCGCTATTCCGGGCCAGTTGGTTCTCCCCCTTCCTGGCCGCCTTCTTCGCACTCACCCTGATCCAGGTGGCCTATCTCACCGAGATCCTGCGTAGCGCCTTCGCGGCGGTCGGGCCGGGGCAGCGCGAAGCCGGCGCGGCGCTCGGCCTGCATCGCGGCCAGATCTTCGTCCTGATCACGCTGCCCCAAGCCATGCGCATCGCCCTGCCCGCCCTGATGAGCGAGTTCATCACGCTCCTGAAGACCACCTCGCTCGCCACGGTGATCTCGCTCAAGGAACTGATGACCGTTACCCAATATGCGATCGCCACCAGCTTCCGCTTCATGGAATGGTATGGCGCGGCGCTGGTCTATTACCTCGTCATGGTCTCGATCCTGACCGCCATCCAGATGCGGACCGAGGCACTCTTCGCAAGAGGCCGGCGCTGATGGCCCTGCCTTCCGCCACCATCGCGCCGACCCGTACGAAGACATCGCGCCCTGATCCTGGAGGAACGGCATGATCGTGGCCCTTCCCACCGCCTGGTTTGCCAGGGAACGCCTCACGCCCGACCTGACCCGGCTGTGGGAGCCTTTCGTCCATTCCTTCTTCCAGGCCAACATCTTCCATCTCAGGGGCCGCGACGCCGACCTGGTGCTCGATTTCGGCATGGGACTGTCCTCGCTGCGCGGCGCCCTCGATCTTACCCCAGGCAAGCCCGTCCTGGCGGTGGCGAGCCACGGCCATGTCGACCATGTCGGCTCCTTCCACGAATTCGAGCAGCGTTTCGGTCACGCCGCCGAACAGACTGCCTTCGCCGAGATGCGCGACGGCGAGACGCTTGCTGCGTTGTTCCGGGGTATCGAAGAAGCCGTCGCCCAGCCGCCGACCCCGGCCTGGCGCGCCGCCGAGTACAGCCTCACTCCCGCTCCCCTGACGACGCTCCTGGCCGAAGGCGACAGCCTCGATCTCGGCAATCCCCGGCTGCGCGTGCTGCATCTGCCCGGCCATTCCCCCGGATCGATCGGCCTGCTGGACGAGCACGACGGCCTGTTCTTCAGCGGCGATGCGATCTATCGCGGCGGCCTCGTCGACGACGTGCCGGGCGCCGACAGGACAGTCTATCGCCAGACGATGGAGCGCCTCGCCCGGCTCGACGTCGCCGTGGCCCATGGCGGCCACGGCGCCAGCATGGACCGCACCGCCATGCAGGCGATCGCACGAGGCTATTTGCGGGACGGCGATGGAGAGGGGTGATTGAGTCGACGGCAGGCGGCCTTGATCGATCCGGCATTGACAAGCCAGCCTGCCTGGCGCATTGGGCACGCCCCAATTTTCATGATCGGTGCCACCATGCTGCCCACGACCGTGAAAGACTTGGCCTGCCTCGGCAAGCGTATCGTCGTCCTCGGCCCTTCCAATGCCGGCAAGTCGACGCTCGCCGTCGCCCTCTCCAGAAAGCTTGGCGTACCCGCCGTGCATCTCGACCAATTCAGCCATCGGCCCCATACCGACTGGCAGCCCCGGCCTGAGGCCGAGTTCAAGGCCCTGCATGATGCCGCCATCATGGAAGAGCGCTGGGTGATGGAGGGCAATTACACGCGCCTGATGCCGCAGCGCTTCGCCCGGGCCACCGGCGCGATCCTGATCACCTCCCATCACTGGCTGCGCTTCTATCGCTATCTCAAGCGCACGCTGGTCAACCGCTCCAGCCGCGCCGGCCATCTGGAGGGCGCCAAGGACAGTCTCAAATGGGAGATGGTCCACTGGATCCTGGTCAAGACTCGTGACAGCAGGATCAAATATGCCGAAATCATCGGCAAATCCGGCCTGCCCGCCATCGAATGCCATACGGCGAAGGAGCTCAAAAAACTCTATCGGGCCTGGGATCTGTAGAGGCTACACGCTCCTTTGGACACGATGACCGGCTTATTCTTCCATCGAGAACCAATGTGCCCATCTACCGGACCGAATAAGGGGCGACAATCCCTCCCGACTTCGGGGAGGGTGGCCCGGCAAAGCCGGGTCGGGTGGGGGTGAGTGGCGCGAGCGCTGTTGTACTTGATCGGAAAACGCCACTCTCCCCCTTCCGTCGCAGCTACGCAGCGACACCTTCCCCGAAGTCGGGGAAGGATCGCCCGTACCCAATTCTGGAAACGCATGATGCGAGTACGCACCAGTTGAAGCCAGGAAAAGCGCCCTACCCCCCGATCTCCTCCTTGCGCCTGATGATATAGGCGTCCACCGCCTCGCCCACGGCGGGATCGAGCGGCGGCGGGACATAGGCGTCGCGCGTCTTCTTCCACACCGCCAGCGCACGGTCGGTCGCGGTGCGTTCGCCGGCATCGCGCCAGTTCTCGAAATTGGACCAGTCGGAGAGCACCGGGCGGTAGAAGGCGTTCTCGTAGCGGGCAAGCGTGTGGGGGGAGCCGAAGAAATGGCCGCCCGGCGCCACGCCCCTGATCGCATCGAGGGCGATCTCGTCGTCGCCGAATTCGACAGGCTTGAGGATCTCGGCCCAGCCGCGCAGCAATTCGGCATCGATCACGATCTTTTCCAGGCTGGCCGACAGGCCGCCTTCGAGCCAGCCGGCCGCATGGTTGATGAGGTGGCTGTGGCTCATGATCGCCGCCCAGAGCGAAAAGCTGGTCTCCCAGGTCGCCTGGGCATCCGGGGCCGGGCTGGCATTGACGGCGCTGGTGCGCACCGGCACGCCGAGGCGCCGGCCGAGCTGGGCGGTCGCCAGGGCCGCATTGACATATTCCGGCGTGCCGAAGGCCGGCGAGCCCGTCTTCATGTCGACATTGGAGGTGAAGCCGCCCATCACGCAGGGCGCGCCGGGCCTCAGCATCTGGCAGAGCGCGATGATCGACAGGGCCTCGGCCGTCTGCTGCACCAGGGCACCGGCGAGCGTCACCGGCGCCATCGCGCCCATCAAAGTGAAGGGGGTGATCACCACGCATTGGCCGTGCTCGGCCATGATCATGATGCTGTCGAGGATGTCCTCGTCGACCACGCGGGGCGAATTGACGTTGGTCACCGTCATCAGGGTCGGGCGTTCGGCCAGGGCCTCGATGCTGCAGCCATGCTCGATCGCCGAAAGCGCCAGCGCGTCGCGGGCCTGCACGCCGCCGACGCCGCGCGCCGCCCAGACGAGATCCGAGAGTTCGATATGGGCGCGGTACATTTCCAGATGCCGCACGGGGACGGCAATATCGACCGGCTCCACCACCACGCCGCCCTGCCAATGCAGCAGGCCGAGGCCGTTGGTGATCTTCAGAATGTCGCGAAAAGCCTCGAGATCGCCATAGCGCCGGCCCCGCTCGAGGTCGCGGATGTTGGGCGCGCCGTTGACCGGGCCGAAATTGACGACATTGCCGCCGACATGCAGGTCCCGCACGGGATTGCGCGCATGCAGCACGAAACTGCTGGGCGCCTTGGCCAGCATGGCCTCGATGATGTCGCGGCCGAGGCGCACCATCTGCGTCGCCTCGTCGACCAGGGCGCCATGGGTGGCATAAGCCTGGCGCGCCCGCGGGCTGAGGATCTTCATGCCGTCGGTTTCGAGCAGCGTATAGGCGGCGTCGAGGATGCGCTCGACCTGCTCGGGCGAGAGGATGTCGACCGGCGCGAAGCGATTGGTCAGCCGGGGCAGCTGCGCCGTCGACGCTCCAGTGTTGCGGGCGCCGCGCTCGCGGCGGCCGGCACGGCCGTGCTCAGACCCAGTGTTTTCCCGGCTCATCCGCGCAACCTCCCGCCATTGGGATCGTGCAGGGGTGCCGCCCGCAGGATGGCGGGACGGTCCTCACCAAAAATGTCGATGGCAAAAGCGGCACCGTCCTCGTGATACTCGCTCTTGACGTAGCCGATGGCCAGGCTCTTGCCGACATAATGGCCATAGCCGCCCGAAGTGACGTGGCCGACGATCTTGCCGTCCTTCAGGATCGGCTCATAGCCGATCACTTCCGTATCCGTGTCGACCTCCAGGACGGCGAGGCGGCGCTTGGGCCCGCATTCGCGTTCGGCCAGCGCAGCGTCACGGCCGGTGAAACCCTCCTTCTTGAAGTCGATGAAGAGGTCGAGCCCGGTTTCGGCCGGCGTATAGTCGGGCCGGAAATCCTTGTTGAAGGAGCCATAGCCCTTTTCGAGGCGCAAGGAAGAGAGCGCCCTGCCCCCGAACAGTTTGAGTCCGAGGTCGGCGCCCGCCTCGAAGATCTCGTCATAGAGCGTGGCCTGGAAATCGGGCGTGGTCCACACCTCATAGCCGAGCTCGCCGGTGAAGCCGGCGCGCGAGAAGATCACCGGAGACATGCCGACGGCCGTCTCCTTGACGGCGAAGAGCTTGAAGGCGTCGGGCGAGAGATCTTCGCGCACCAGGCGCTGCATCAGCGTGCGGGCATTGGGCCCGGCGATGGAAAAGCCCGTCAGGGTCGAGGCGGCCGAGCGCACATGCACGTTCTCGGGCGGCTTTTGCTGCCAGAACCAGCGCATGTGATAGGCCTCGGCGAAGCCCGAGCCGATCAGGAGATAGCGATCCAAGGCAAGGCAGGCGATGGAGAGGTCGCCGACGATGCGCCCCTGCGGGTTGAGCATCGGCGCGATCGCCATGCGACCCGGGCGCGGCAGCTTGCAGGCCAGGAGCTTGTCGAGCCAGGCGCGCGCGCCGGCACCGGTGATCTCGTATTTGCCGTAGTTGGAGGTCTCGTAGATGCCGACGGCCTCGCGCACCGCCAGGCACTCGGCCTTGACATGGGGGAAGGCATTGGAGCGCCGGTAGGTCGGGTTCTCGGCAGGTTCGACGCCCGGAGGCGCGAACCAGAGCGCATGCTCCAGGCCGAAATTGGCGCCGAACACGGCGCCGGCTTGTCTCAGACGGCCATAGACAGGCGTGCGGCGCAGCGGGCGCGCATCCGGCAGCTCTTCGTTGGGGAAGGCCAGCCGGAAGCGGCGGCGATAATTCTCGATCACCTTGGCCTTGGTATAGCGGGGGGTGGCGAACACGCCGAAACGGGCGACGTCCATGGCCATGATGTCGGCGCCCGGATCGCCCTCGGCCATCCAGCGCGACAGGGTCAGGCCGATGCCGCCGCCCTGGCTGAAGCCCGCCATCACGGCGCAGGCAACCCAGAAATTCGGCAGGCCCTTGACCGGGCCGACCAGCGGATTGCCGTCGGGGGCAAAGGTGAAGGGGCCGTTGATCGACTTCTTGATGCCGGCGCGCCCGACGGCCGGGAAATGCTCGAAACCGACTTCGAGCTCAGGGGCAATGCGATCGAAATTGTCGGGCAGCAGCTGGGTGGCGAAATCGTCCGGGGTCTTGTCGACCGACCAGGGCGTGCAGTTGTGCTCATAGGTGCCGAGCAGCGCGCCCTTGCCCTCCTGGCGCACATAGATCTCGCCGGAAAAGTCGGTGGTGTTGATGATCTCCTTGTCCAGCCCGTCCAACTCGGGGATGGCCTCGGTGACGATGTAATGATGCTCCATCGCTAGCACCGGCAGCTCGATGCCGACCATGCGCCCGATCTCGCGGGCCCACAGGCCGCCGGCGTTGACGACATGCTCGGCATGGATGGAGCCTTTGTCGGTGGCAACGTCCCAGGAACCGTCGGGACGCTGGCTGAGGCCGGTGACCCGGGTGAAGCGGTGGATCTCGGCCCCGAGCTTGCGGGCCGCGGCGGCATAGGCATGGGTGGTGCCCCAGGGATCGACATGGCCGCCATCCGAGCGCCAGAGCGCGCCGGTGAAATATTTCTCCTCGATCAGCACATTGCGGCGCTTGGCCTCGGCCACCGGGATGATCTCGGTTTCCATGTTGAGATAACGGGCCCGGCTGGCGACCAGGCGCAGATAGTCCATCTCGCCCTCATTGGCGGCGAGCATCAGGCCGCCATTGGCGTGGATGCCGCAGGACTGGCCCGTCAACGCCTCCAGCTCGCGATAGAGGTCGATGGTGTATTTCTGCAGCTTGGAGACGTTGGCATCGCCGTTGAAGGTGTGCATGCCACCGGCGGCATGCCAAGTCGAGCCCGAGGTCAGTTCGTTCTTCTCGATGAGGGCGACGTCCGTCCAGCCGATCTTGGCCAGGTGATAGAGGATGGAACATCCCACCACGCCACCGCCGATCACCACGGCTCGCACTTCGCTCTTCATTCTCGGGACCCTTTCAAAGCAGGAGTCCCTGATACACGACATCAGCCCGCTTCGCGACGATGGCGGGGAAAACGTCCTGATGACAAAACAAACATGATGAGAGTCAACTTATCTGCCTTTCCAGGCGAAAAGTTTGAATCCTAAACAATTGATGGAAATAGAAACGTATTGATCTTGGGATCGCAGGCTTCGGGCCTCCATCTTGGAAACGCTACATCTGGAGCAGGCAAAGATGCAGATTGGAAGCCCATATGCGCTAACTTTGCGGATAAAGGAGCGACAATCCCTCCCCCGGTTTCGGGGAGGTCGCGCACACAGTTTGTGTGCGCTGGGCCGAGCAAGGCGAGGTCGGGTGGGGTAGAGTGGCGGGGTAGCTGCCATTTTAACGCAGTCCGATGCCACTCTACCCCATCCGTCGCTGCTGCGTAGCGACACCTTCCCCGAAACCGGGGAAGGATTCCCGCGCCTCCGCTCGCAAAGTTTGCGCCTACCGGCAGGGGCCTGCGCAGTCCCAGGCTTCACCCCGTCGCGAAGCGGGCTTCGAGCAGATCGAGCTCGCGCACCAATCTGCGGGCCACCTCGTCAGACAACCGCCTCGTGCGCGCAAACTGAAAGATCTGGTCGCGCTCGGCCCTGAGGCCTGCCAGGCGCAGCTGGCGCTCGATCTCGTCGATGCGGCGCGTCAGTTCGGCTTCCTCGCCGGTCTGCAGCCGCCCGTCGATGCGCTGGCGATAGAGGTCCATGATGCGCACGCTCGCATCGGCATAGAGGTCGGCATCGCTGCGCCCCAGTCCCAATTCGTGCTGGGTGCGCTCGATCGCCTTGATGGCGGCTTCGGCCGCGGCGATACGGGCATCGTCCTCCTCCTCCTGGTGCGAGGGTTCGGGTGGCAGCTCCAGGCCTTTGAGCAGGCGAGGAAGCCCCACGCTTGCCGCCACCAGGGACATCACGATCACCCCGGCCGCCAGGAAGATGGCGAGATCGCGCGCCGGGAAGGGCGTGCCGTCGGTCAGGGCCAAAGGCAGCGTCAGCACGCCGGCCAAAGTGATGGCGCCGCGCACGCCGGCGAGCGAGGCGGCGGCGATCAGCCGCCAGCTCGGCAGCATGATCGCCTTGCCCTTGCGGGCGGCGCGGAACAGGGTGAAGCGCAGCGAGGTCCACACCCACAGGAAGCGCAGGATCGCCAGCGCCAGCGTGATGGCGAGGACATAGACGATCATCCAGATCGCGCCATGGCTCTTGGCCGCCGCTGCCACGATCTGCGGAATCTGCTCGCCGAGCAGCACGAAGATGATGCCGTTGGCCGCGAACTGCACCATGTCCCACACGGCGCCGCCGCGCATGCGGGCGGCGACCAGCGATTGGCCCAGGCGCTCGACATAGCTCATGGTCATGCCGGCGGCGACGGCGGCCAGGATGCCGGAGCAATGCAGTTCTTCGGCCAGGAGATAGGCCGCGAAGGGGATCAGCAGGCTGACCAGCACCTGGGAACCCGCCTCGTCGCCGAAGCGGCGGGCGACCCAGCGATTGGCGAGGGAGGCGCCCCAGGTAACGGCGATGCCGATGGCGATGCCGCCGATCGCCACCCAGAGGAAGGTGCCGAGGGCGCTGGTGAAGGAGAAGGTGCCGGTCAGCGCCGCGGCGACGGCAAAACGCATGCAGACCAGGCCCGAGGCGTCGTTCAGCAGCGACTCGCCTTCCAATACGTGCATCAGCCGCTTGGGGATGGGCACCCTGGCCGCGATGGCGGACACTGCGATCGGATCGGTCGGCGACAACACGGCCGCGAGCGCGAAGGCGACCGCCAACGGCATGGATGGGATGATCCAGTGAATGAAGAAGCCGACGCCGACCACGGTGAACACCACCAGGCCGAAGGCCAGCTCGAGGATCGTGCCCTTGTCGCGGAACAGGCCGTCCTTGGGGATGCGCCAGCCATCCAGGAAGAGGAGCGGCGGCAGGAACAGCAGGAAGAAGACCTGCGGGTCGAGCTCCACCCTGAAACTGGCGAAGGACGCGATGAGCGCGCCGAAGCCGATCTGGACCAAAGGCAGCGGCAGGACGATCGGCAGCATCCTCGCGAGCGCGCCGCTGAGAACGACCGCCAGCAACAACAATAGAATGACCGAGATCGTCTCCATGCCCGCCTTATCCACTCGTGACGCGGCCAAGCTAGGAAGCGGCTGTTAAGATATTGTTGACCAGTCGGAGTTTTCACCAAGCAGCAAACGAAGGAGCCGGCTGGGCAGCCCGGCCTTGCGATCGCGCCTCTCCTAAGGAATTCGGCTCTGTCGAAACCTCATCGTCGGAATAGCGTCCAGCAATAGTGCGAGGCGCTCAATGGATTGGGCATAGACGCAATTGTCCATTGCGCGACATGTTGGCTTAATTCTAGGTTGAACCAGACGGCGGACCTACAAAACATCTGGGCTGCCTTGCCGGTAAAGCGGCGTCGGGGGAAACGACATGTCTTCTTACAAATCCATTGAGGCAAATCCGAAATATCAGGAACTGGTGCGGCGGCGAAGAACGCTGAGCCTGACGCTTTCGGCGATCATGATGGTCATCTATTTCGGCTTCATCCTGGTCGTTGCCTATCTGCCCGGCGTGCTCGGGCAGCATCTGGGCACCGGCGTCACCACCATCGGCATTCCGATCGGCATCCTCGTCATCGTCGCCGCCTTCATCCTCACCGGCATCTATGTCCGCAAGGCCAACGCCGAATTCGACACGCTGACCCAGGAAATCGTCAAGGAGGCACGCGGATGAAGCGCAGCACCCTCATCCTCGCGGCCTTCCTGCCGGCCCTCACGGCCACCCAGGCCCTCGCCGACGCCGTCACCGGACCGGTCCAGCAGCAGGCGACCAACTGGCACGCCATCGTCATGTTCGGCCTGTTCGTCCTTCTCACGCTGGGGATCACGGCCTGGGCCGCCAACCGCACCAAGTCGGCCTCGCAATTCTACACGGCCGGCGGCGGCATCACCGGCTTCCAGAACGGCCTTGCCATCGCCGGTGACTTCATGTCGGCGGCCTCCTTCCTCGGTATTTCCGGCCTGGTCTACATGAAGGGTTATGACGGCCTGATCTATTCGATCGGCTGGCTGGTCGGCTGGCCGATCGTCACCTTCCTGATCGCCGAGCCGCTGCGCAATCTCGGCAAGTTCACCTTCGCGGACGTCGCCTCCTTCCGCTTCAAGCAGGCACCGATCCGCGTGCTCGCCGCCTTCGGAACGCTGGTGACGGTGGCCTTCTACCTGATCGCGCAGATGGTCGGCGCCGGCAAGCTGATCCAGCTGCTGTTCGGGCTGCAATATAGCTACGCCGTCGTCATCGTCGGCGTGCTGATGATGCTCTACGTCACCTTCGGCGGCATGGTCGCCACCACCTGGGTGCAGTTGATCAAGGCCTGCCTGCTACTAGGCGGCGCCACCTTCATGGCCCTGATGGTGCTGCTCACCTTCAACTTCAGCCCCGAAGCCCTGTTCGCCAAGGCGGTGGAGGTTCATCCCAAGGGGGCGGCGATCATGCAGCCGGGCACGCTCGCCAATCCGCTCTCGGCCATCTCGCTCGGCCTCGCCTTGATGTTCGGCACGGCCGGCCTGCCCCATATCCTGATGCGCTTCTTCACCGTTGCCGACGCCAAGGAAGCCCGCAAATCGGTGTTCTACGCTACCGGCTTCATCGGCTATTTCTACATCCTCACCTTCATCATCGGCTTCGGCGCCATCACTTTGGTGTCGACCAACCCGGCCTTCCTGACCGATCCGGCCAAGGGACTGGAGGCGATCCGGGGCGGCATCAACATGCCCGCCATCCATCTCGCCTCGGCGGTGGGCGGCGACATCTTCCTCGGCTTCATCGCCGCCGTCGCCTTCGCCACCATCCTGGCCGTGGTGTCGGGCCTGACGCTGGCCGGCGCCTCCGCCATCAGCCACGACCTCTATGCCACGGTGATCAAGGGCGGCAAGGCCAAGGAACAGGACGAAATCCGCGTCTCCAAGATCACCACCGTCGTGCTCGGCGTCATCGCCATGGGGCTCGGCATCACCTTCGAGAACGTCAACGTCGCCTTCATGGTGGGCCTGGCCTTCGCCATCGCGGCTTCCTGCAACTTCCCGGTGCTGCTGATGTCGATGATGTGGCGCGGCATGACCACGCGCGGCGCGGTGATGGGCGGCTATCTCGGCCTGATCTCCGCTCTGCTCGGCGTCATCTTCTCGCCTGGCGTGTGGGAAGCCGTGCTCGGCCATGCCAAGGGCTCGGCGCCGTTCCCCTATGAAAACCCGGCACTGTTCTCGATGACCCTGGCCTTCGCCGGCATCTGGCTGTTCTCCAAGCTCGACAACAGCCAGCGCGCCGCCGAGGACCGGGCCGGCTTCGACGATCAATATGTGCGCTCGCAGACCGGCATCGGCGCCACGGCGGCGAGCAAGCATTGAGGCTCGCAGTATCGTTCGCAAATGAGCGTTCCGCCTTCTCCGGCGGAGCGCTTTTCCTGGGACCGCCAGCATCCTTGCTGGCCCTCACTTCCTGCACACGCAGCGTGTCAAAGAGCCAGCAAGGATGCTGGCGGTCCCAAGATCAGTCCAGCCTCAAGCCATATTCGGCTGCGCTCTCCACCAGCACCTCAGCGAAGGCCTGGGCCAGGGTCGAGGGGGCGAAGAGATCATAGGCCGGCTCGTCGGAGACCTGGTGCAGCAGGACCGGGATCTGCGCCATTACCGTCCGCGCGACACGGCCCGGCCCGAACACACACGCATGCAGGTCGATCCGGCATAGTTTCATCAGCGCCATGCGCGCCTGAGGCCCCGACAGGCGCAGCACGCCGAAGGCAGAGGAAAGATCCACCACCGAGGCGCTCTCGCCGAGAGCATGTTTGAGGCTGACGGCAAGACTGCCCGGACGTCCGTGTTTGTCCAGCACCAGCCAGTCGCCAGGCCCGAGCGAGAGCAGCTTCAGCGCCCCCGAGACCGCCGACCGGCCGGGCTCCGGGAGATCGAGCCCGAACTCCGCCTGGAGGGCACGGCGCAGGCCTGCCTCCCCGTCCCGCCGCAGCTTGATCTGCGCGATGTCGGGGCTGCGTTCGCCCAGCTGCACTTCGGCGACGCGATCGGAAGGCCGGTCGGGGATCAGGGCGTGATGGCCCGGTACCGAACGCGGCAGGACCAGCGGCTCGACGGCCCCGACCGGTGAGGCATCCTTCACCCTCAGATTGTCCGGATCGACGAAATGCGGGGAGACGATGATAACGTCGCAGGCCTGCCCGCGCACGGGATCGGCGGCATGCAGCCGCTGGCCGATCCGCTCCCTGCCGCCGCGCAGCAGAGCGAGGCCGATGAAGCCCTCCCCCTGCGTGCTCGGACAGGCGGCGGTGACGAAACCGAGGCTCTCCTTTGCTTCGGCCGAGGCGGTGAGATGGGCACCGGCCCGCAGCTTCTGGCCGGCATCCACGACTTTCACCCCGACCAAAGCGAGGCGCCCGGGGTCGGCAAGGCCAAGGCGGCCCGCCAGGACGCGGCCGACATAATCGCCCTTCTTCTTGAGCATGCGGCCGAGGCCGAGATCGGCGGCCGTGGTCTGGCCGTTGAGCTCGCTGCCGGCGACATGCCCCTTCTCGATCCGCAGAAGATTGAGGGCATCGAGCCCATAGGGCTTGATGCCGAAGGGCTTGCCGGCCGCAAGGATTGCTTCCCACACCGGCTCGGCATGACCCGATGGCACGCTGACCTCATAGGCGAGTTCGCCCGAAAAGGAGATGCGGAACAGCCGGCCGGAAACCCCGGCGATCACGGTCTCGGCAACGGCCATGAAGGGGAAAGCCGCATCGTCGAGGTCGTGGCCGGTGATGCGGGCGAGCACCGCCCTTGCCTTCGGCCCAGCGACAGCGAAGGTCGCCCATTGATCGGCGACATTGGTGATCTGGACGTCGAGATCCGGCCACACCGCCTGGTGATGGAATTCGAGATGCTCAAGCACCGGCCCGGCATTGGCCGTGGTGGTGGTGACGAAATAATGATCCTCGA
Source organism: Labrys sedimenti (assembly GCF_034424805.1). Classification (NCBI taxonomy): domain Bacteria; kingdom Pseudomonadati; phylum Pseudomonadota; class Alphaproteobacteria; order Hyphomicrobiales; family Xanthobacteraceae; genus Labrys; species Labrys sedimenti. The sequence goes on along the minus strand of NZ_JAXOUF010000016.1, from coordinate 27,029 downwards.
CCAGCCTGGAGGTGGTTCCGTCGTCGAGGACGATGCCATCCTCGCGCAGCATCAGGCCGTAGCGGGCCCGTCCCACCGGCAGGGACGAGAAGCCATTGGCATAGATGCGGTCTAGAAAGACGCCGGCATCGCGGCCCTGGACATCGATCTTGCCGAGCGAGGAGGCATCCGTGACGCCGACGGCCGCGCGCACCGCCTTCGCTTCGGCCAGCACAGGCGCCCAGCTGGTATCGCGCGAGGGGGAATAGACCAGGGGCCGCAGCCAGAGGCCCAGCTTGACGAAGACGGCGCCGTGCCGCGAATGCCAGTCATGCAGAGCGAGCCGGCGCTTGGGCCGGAAATGCTCGCCCGTCTCGGCACCGGCAAGGGCGCCGAAGGAGACCGGCGAGGCATAGGGGCGGAAGGTCGGCAGGCCCGTTTCGGCAATGCTCTCGCCTTTCTCGCCGGCGAGGATGGCGCTGCCGACGAGGCCGCCGGTCTTGCCCTGGTCTGTCGCCATGCCGAGCGTGGTATAGCGCTTGGCGTGTTCCACATGGGCATAGCCCTCGCGCACCGCGAGCCGCAAATCGTCGGCGGTGACGTCATGCTGCAAGTCGACGAAAACCTTGCCGACGAAGGCCTTGCTCGAGCCGCGCGAAACCTTGGCCTCCCAGAAGGGCTGCGGCGGCGTACCCTCCCCCTTCACCCCGGCGGCATCGCCGACGAGCTCGATCCGCTCATTGCCCCTGGCGCGGAAGGCCACGGCCTTTTCGTCCCACTCGAAGGGCAGGCGGGCCTGGCCGGCGAGCTGCAGCCGGGGATCGTGCCCGCCGGAGACGCAGAGCAGGTCGGCCAGCAGCATTTGCGGCCGCAGCCTCGCCGCGATCGGCGTGATGGTCAGGACATGCAGCGGCGCGCCCTCGGTGGCCGAGACCTGCGAGCCGAACCAGACGGGGATGCCGGATCGCTCCGCCTCGCGGCCGGCGGCCGAATCCGGCCTCACGTCGATGATGCCGGCGATCTCGACGCCGGCATCGGCAAGCTGCTTGGCCGAAGCATAGGCGCGATCATTGTTGACGAAGAAGGCCGCCCTTCGCCCCGGTGCCACCCCGAAGCGCGCGACATAAGTCGCCGCAGCCGAAGCCAGCATCACACCCGGCCGGTCATTGCCGGGGAAGGCGATCAGGCGTTCCTGCGCACCGGTGGCGAGCACGATCCGGCCCGGGCGGATGATCCACTGGCGCTGGCGCACTTCGTGCGGCCTCGGCACGGCCCGGTGATCGGCCACCCGTTCGACGGCGCCGACCACCAGCCCGTCATAGAGGCCATAGGCGCCGGTGCGGTTGAGCAGCGTCACCTCGGGAAGCGCCGCAAGTTCGGCGAGCTTGTCTGTCAGGCCATCGCGCGTCGCCGGATCGAGCAGCGCCGAGCCGCCGAAGGCGAAGTCCTGTTCCAGCACGATCACGCGTTTGCCGGCCCGCCCCGCCGCCAGGGCGCTGTCGAGCCCCGATGGCCCGGAGCCGACGACCAGCAGGTCGCAATGGGCATGCATGGTGTCGTAGCTGTCGGGATCGGGCTCGCGAGCCGCCCGCCCCAACCCCGCCGCCCGGCGGATCAGCGGCTCATAGACCTTCTCCCACCAGGCCGCCGGCCACATGAAGGTCTTGTAGTAGAAGCCCGCCGGCAGAAAGGGCGACAGCCAGCCATTCACCGCGCCGAGATCGAAGCCGAGCGAGGGCCAGCGGTTCTGGCTCACCGCCTCCAGCCCCTCGAAGAGCTCGATGGTGGTGGCGGGGATATTGGCTTCGCGCCGGGCGCCGGCGCGCAGTTCCACCAGGGCCGAGGGCTCCTCCGGGCCGGCCGTGAAGATGCCGCGCGGCCGGTGATATTTGAACGAGCGCCCGACGATGCGCACGCCATTGGCCAGGAGGGCAGAGGCGAGCGTATCGCCGCGATAGCCGTGCAGGATCTTGCCGTCGAAACGGAAGGACAGCGGCTTGCCGTGGTCGACCTGTCCGCCCTCGGCGAGGCGATGGGGACCGCTCATGCCGGACGCTCCGGCAGGGCGATTTCGTCATGTCGGGCAACCACGGCCTGGATTTCGTGGCTGACGGTATCGCGCAGCACCTTCAGCACCTGCCGGCAGCCATGCACATGCTGCCACCATTCCAGATGCCAGCCCGCCGGATTGGCCCGCTCATAGACATAATCGTAATAGGCCTCGATATCGGCCTCCTCGCCCGGCCGGCGCACCGAGGCATCGCCGCGATAGCGGAACTCGACCTCGTCGCGCAGGCCGCAATGGGGACAGGCAATTCTCAGCATGATGGGCGAGCCTCGACGGTCAGGACGCTTCGCAAATCCGCTGGACCGAGAGGGCTGTCATCCCCGGCGCCACCGCAGGTGGCGGGAAGGGGATCCAGGGGCTGACGAGCACGATCCATGGCCCCTTCCCCTCGCTCTGCTCGGCCGGGGATGACAATTGCGGTCATTGCGATGCTTCTCATCTCAATGCATCCAGGCATAGGGGCCGATGCCCCGTTCGTCGATCACCCGCCCTTCCCGGAAGCGCTCCAGGCCGAAATGGGCGATCAGCGGGTGTGGCTCTCCTGTCGCCACCAGATGCGCCGTGGTGAAACCGCCGGCGGGGATCGCCTTGAAGCCGCCATAGCACCAGCCGCCATTGAGGTAGAGGTTGCGCACCGGCGTCGTCGAGATGATGGGATTGCCGTCGGCGGTCATGTCCATCGCCCCGCCCCATTGGCGCAGCACGCGCAGGCGCCCGAGAGCCGGCATCAGCGTGAGGCCGGCCGCCAGCACGTCTTCCACCATCGGCAGGGCACCGCGTCGGGCATAGGAATTATAGCCATCGAGCGCGCCGCCGAAGACGAGGCCGCCCTTGTCCGACTGGCTGACATAGAAATGCCCGGCGCCATAGGTGACGACGCAGTCGATCAGCGGCTTGATCGCCTCGGAGACGAAGGCCTGCAGCACATGGGTCTCCAGCGGCAGGCGGAAGCCTGCCATCGCCGCCAGCAGCGAGGAATGCCCGGCCACGGCGAACAGCACCTTGCCGGCGCGGATGCTGCCGAGGCTGGTCTCCACGCCGGTCACGGCACCGCCCTCGCGCGTGACGCCCGTGACCTCGCACTTCTCGACGATGTCGACGCCGCGCCGGTCGGCGGCACGGGCATAGCCCCAGGCGATCGCATCGTGGCGCACGGTGCCGCCGCGCTTTTGCAGGAAGCCGCCGAGCACGGGAAAGCGGCCATTGTCGACATCGACCAGCGGCACCAGGCGCTTGACGCCCTCCTTGTCGAGCAGTTCGGTATCGACGCCTTCCAGCAACATCTGGTTGGCCCGCCGGGCGAGCAGATCGCGCTGGCCGTCCGCATGGACGAGATTGAGGGCGCCGCGCTGCGAGACCATGGCGTTGTAGTTGAGCTCGGCCTCCAGCCCTTCCCACAATCGCAGCGAAAAATCGTAGAAGCGGATGTTCTCGGGCGAGAAATAATTGGAACGGATGATGGTGGTGTTGCGCCCGACATTGCCGAGCCCGATGCCGCCGCGCTCCAGCACCGCGACATTGGTGATGCCGTGATTCTTGGCGAGATAATAGGCAGTGGCCAGGCCATGCCCGCCGCCGCCGACGATCACCACGTCATAGGCCTGCTTGGGCGCCGCCTTGCGCCAGGCCGGCCCCCAGCCGCGATGCCCGCGCAACGCCTCATAGGCCAGGCGAAATCCCGAATAGGCGGAAGTGATGGCGGACATGGATCCCGAAAAGGCTGCGAGGAGAGCGCTTGCCCGACGCAGGCGCTCTCCCGACTTAAGCACCTCGCCTGCTCTTGGCAACATCGGGCTTACAGGAGAGGGGTGCAGGCAGACACCTGCAATCCCGGGGCCTTCAGTCCCGGAAATAGTCATGCCGGTCAGCTCCGTCGAAATGGCCGCTTCTCATGCAGCACTTTTTGAAACCGGCGGGTGGAACCGCAGGGGCAAAGATCGTTGCGCCCGAGCTTTTCCTGCAGCTCGACATCGCCATGCACGAGGCGCCTGCCCCGTTTCACGCGCGTTTCCGAGGGATAGGATTTCCGGCGTTTGCTGGAGACCTCAAAAGCTCGGCATGTCGTTGAAGTTTCGATATTTCCTCATCATCTCTCTCCTTCTTCCGTCGTTGTCGGCATGTTCGTCACATCACTCGCACCGGATTGCCGCGTTCCACCTGGATGCGGGCGAGCCAGTCGCGGAAGCGGCCGGCATCGCGTTCGCGCTCATGCATGGCCGCCAGCACCGCCCTGAGGCGCGCCACCGCCAGGGTGCGGTTGCGGTGCTGCGAGCGCTCGTCGCGCGCAATGGCGCTCGCCCCGGTCGGCCGATGCACCACGCGCACGGCGCTTTCGGTGCGGTTCTGGTGCTGGCCACCCGGGCCGCCGGCACGCATGGTCTCGAAGACGAGGTCGCTCTCGGCCAGCACCGGCAGAGGCGGCGGTTCGGGCCGGCGATGCACGGCCACGAACCAGTTCTTGCGCCGGTGATGCGGCCGCAGCCGGCTCGCGGCCGTGACCTGGATGGTGCCTTCCCATTCGCGCGCCAGAGCAAGCGCCGCCTCTCCCGCGATGGAGACGAGCAGAGACGGCTTGTCGCCCGCCGGGTTGGCTTCGAGCGCACAATCGAGCCCGCGCCGCATGGCCTCGTCTTCGAGGGCCTTCGCCACCTCGGCCACGGCCAGGCGGCATTCTTTCGGCCCGCGCCCGGCCGTGATGCAGAGAAGGACGGTGCTCATCTGCCCCTCCTGTCCCGCTCACGCCGGATGCGAGCGGTCTTGAAGGTCAGCACCGGCCTGAGCACAGCGACGACGCGCGCCAGGCCCTTCGCCTCCAGATCGGCCACCACCTTGTCGATGTCCTTATAGGCATCGGGCGCCTCCTCCATCAGCAATTGGCGGTCGGTGCAGATGACTTGACCGCCGAGCGGCGTGCGGATGAGGCGGTCGAGGCTGCCGGCCGCTGCCCGCATCCGCCCGCTCATCGAGGCGCGGTCATGCTTGCGTCCCGCGCCATGGGCGAGGGAGGAAAGCGCCTCGTACGGCGGCGCCAGGGGCTCCACCAGATAGGTCAGCGTGCCGCGCGAGCCCGGCACGGGCACCAGCCCGCGATCGGACGGCGCCGCACCCTTGCGATGGAGCACCAGATCGCCCTGGCGCTCCGCCAGATTGTGCGGGCTGTCGATGCGCTCCTCGCCATCGGCCCTGACGGCCTGCAAGGCGCGCCAGGCGATGACGCGGCGGTTCAGCCGCGCATAGCGCAGTGCCGCATCGTGATCGGCGAGATAGTCGGCCCCCGCCCCTTCCAGGGCGAGGCCGGCCGTGCCATCGACATGGTGGCGCGCCCTTACCTCGGCGCCGAAGCCGCGCGAGCCGGAATGCACCAGCAGCGCCAGGCCGCCCGGCGCCAGGCCGGCAGCCATCCCCGCTGCGGCGCCGACGAGGGTCTCCACCGCCTGCACCTCGCAGAAATGGTTGCCGCCGCCCACCGTGCCGATCTGGTCGGCATGGGCGCCGGCGTCGACACCGTGTTCGGCCAGCAGCGCCCTGGCGTCGCCGTCCCACACTCCTTCCAGCGCAGCCAGGCGCTCGACCGCCTTGTCGCGCTTCAGCCGCCGTTCCGGCAGGTCGAGCGGCCAGAACTGCATGCCGCAGCCGATATCGGTGCCGATGATTTCGGGAAACACCACGCCCCTCGCGAGAGCGGCGCAGCCCACCGGACCGTGATGGCCGGGATGAAGGTCGGGCATGCCGGCCACCGCCAGCATACCGGGCCGCCCGGCCAGTTGTTGCAATTGCAAGCGCGCCGCGCCCTCGATCCAGGACGAGGCGGATGCAAACAGGCGGACACGCGCCTGCGCGTCCGCATCGGGAAAATTGCCCATGATCAATCTTTGACGAAAGACGTGCCACGTCAGCACGGAACCCGCGCCTCAGGCGACGGCGGACCGGCAGGACCTCGAAATGAGAAGGCACGTCACCCTGTGGAGCCGCCCCAGGCGTTTTGCGCCGGGCGGTATCGGGTGGTCAGTTTGCAGCCCTGACCGGGCGGAGAGGCATCGTCATGGCCTGGCCCTTTCGTCGCATGGGAGGGAAGATCCCTCGAAGGATGGCTCAGCTAGCAGGAAGCCGGGCGGCGCGCCAGTGCAATCGGGCAACAGGTTCGATCAAAGCGAAGGCGAGGCCTGCGGCGACGCGACATTCTCCCAATTTTTCCGCCATTCCGGTCTTGCCCCGCGCGGCGCATATCTATATGAAGCGCCCGACCAGCTGCGGAGAGGTGGCAGAGTGGTTGAATGCACCGCACTCGAAATGCGGCATGGGGGCAACTCCATCGGGGGTTCAAATCCCTCCCTCTCCGCCATTTATCCCTGAAATCGTTGGTATTCTTGGTTTGAAAGCCGGCGATCTTTCGAGAGGCCTGCTTGAGACGAGATTGGTGACGTGAGCAAATGCACTGTCACCGCAATCCGCTTGCGCCTGTTAGAAATGTCGCTGTGGCCGTACCTATTAGGCCCGTTTGCCCGCCTTCAGTGTTGCAGATGAGCGGAGACAACATCGGTCAATCCCTCAATGTCGAGCCCGTCGAAGCTTCCACACTCCTCATACGGAATCTCGTCATCAGGTGATGACTCGCGTTCCAGGATGGCAGTGTAAACCGGCGAGAGCGTGTCGGTGCAGGCAATGTAGACGAGCCGGCTCGCGTCATTGGGAGAGGCGATACCTATAGCCATATGATCCCCTTCCCAATGATCAGCCAGTTGAAAGAATTGATGGCCCAGGCGATCACGCAAATAGTCGAGCGCTGCAATAATCGCGATGTGTTTGTGCATTGCTCCGGACTCATGATGTCGGAGGATGATGGCTGGTGGCTTGAACTCGTTGGTAATGGCACTTTGGGTGCCCATCAAGTCAGCCGCAACGTGGCCTTTCCTGCCGCAAGCAGCGCGGCGTAGCTGGTCGGGGTTGCGCAACCGCGCAGAGGAGTGCCAGCCAGCATCACTGCGATGGCCGTTCCCCCCGCAACATTGCGCAGATGACGACACCATCCCAATACCCTTCAGCGTTTCGGCCTTAATGCGGTCAACGGCCCCACTTCCCGAAGCCTTCAGCGTTCATAGAATTCTAGATGAAACAGACATGTGCGACATGCCAGCGCAACTGGCAGATAGCCGGAACTTTCAGCACTTCCCTATCTTCAGACAATATGCCAAATGGGGTAGCTTTGATGCGCTGGATCTAATGCTTTGGGGCTATGAGATGTACGGGAATGAGGCTGAACGGGGCAATGTTGTAAGCGCCCCGCTCGTCTATCTTGTCGACGACGACGCGGGTTTTCGCGAAGAAATGGTCGCAGGATTATCGAGGCTAGGCGTGAACGCACATGGGTTTCCCAGTGCCGCAGCCCTGTACCGGGCTTATGCCGCCAGGCCATCGGAAATCGTGGTCCTCGACGTTGGCCTCGAGGATGAAGACGGTCTGTCCATAGCGGCGCATTTGCGGGTCTCCCAGTCGATCGGCATCATCCTGGCGACAGAACGAGATGCCGTAGAAGACAGAATCGTGGCCCTTCAGAAAGGTGCAGATGTCTGCCTGGCCAAACCCATCGATGTTCGGGAACTTGCTGCCACGGTGGCGGCGCTCAACAGCCGCCTCGACAGACATTACCAGGCGCCGCCTTTCCCTCAATTCCCGCAATGGGCTTTGGAGGAAGGAGGCTGGACGCTCACCGACGGCAGGGGTCACCGCCTGCGCCTGACGACCGCCGAGCAGCGCCTCCTGGGACGCTTGTTCCGTGAACGCGGCCACACCGTTGAGCGGAAAGCGCTCGTCGAAGCCATGGGCGCGGATGTCTATGACTTTGACTATGCAAACCTCGACACCATCGTAGGCCGCCTGCGGCAAAGAGCCAAAAAGGCCAATATGCATTTACCCCTGCATGCAATCCGTGGTCGTGGCTTCAACTTCACTGAGTAGGTTTCGATCTTTCTGATCGTAAATTGCATGCTCGTTGAGAGCAAAGCGGCGGGCGGCGGTGAAGCCATTCGGATCGTCCTGCGGTCATGAGGCCAATCTAGACCCGCAGCCGCCGCAAACCGGACTCGGTCGCTCCTCTGCTGGCAACCGAGTCTTTTGTACCGTGATTTGTCGAAAGATTAGAATTTATAGCTGAGACCAAGCGTGCTGGTGACTTGATCCCATCCAATCTTCACGGGCTTGTCGATCAAAGTATTAGCATTCGCAATATAACTGGTTCCATAGGATTTTTCTTGGAAGGCGGTATAGCGGACCTCGGCTCGCAGCAACCAGTTTGCGGTGATGGCATACTCTGCGCCCAGACCGGCTGTCCAACCAATATGGACCTTACTCGAAGAGGTTCTGGCAGACAAACCGGAGACGGGAATTCCACCCTGAGCAAACAGCCCGGTGTTATTGATCAAGTTGGCTTCGGCGATAGCGATGCCGCCAGTCGCGTAGAGCAAGATATTATCAATTGCATAGCCGGCACGCAGACGAACTGAACCTTGCCATTCACTCTTCAAATGAAGACTGCGCTGTACGAAACCCGTCATACCAAGACCAAAAGGGTCATCCTCGCGTGTAGCATGCACGCCAGCTAGTCCATTAGCATGGCCTTTAATGCCAGCATAATCCACGTCACCCTCGACACCGACCACAAGCCCGCTATTGGCGAACTGGTAATTGTAGCCAGCATGCACGCCACCAATAACGCCCTTCACGTCGAATTTATTCGGCATGAATTTGTCATCTGTAATCTCGCAAACCCCCGTCATGACAAGAAAAGTCTGGCCAGGCGGGCATACGAGTGGCGTTCCGCCCATCATAATTGCTCTGTCTCGAGCAATCAGATCATTCTGGTCCACATTTTGCTCGCCCCATCCATATCCCGCATGGAGGCCCGCATAAAAGCCGGTCCAGCTATAGCCGGGCGCCGCAGGAGCGGCCGGCTCCGCCGGGGCGGGCGCGAGATCGGCGGCCAACGCGGCTGATGGAAACAAAACGGCCAAGGCAACTGCCAAAACAAGTCTCAAGATCGCCCCCCACTATTCACTGCGACAGTGATTATTAATCACTATATTTTGCCCTAGAATTTTGGTGATAGTCGAGACATTTTTACTATGATTTGACAGATTTCCGCCAGAAAAACCGGGAATTCTCTAGAATCCAGATCCAATAGAAAATGTAATATCCAGATACTGTCACTATCTTACACATACTGTCGTATAATGCCTTTGCTTTGGGGTGACGCACTAATGTTTGCGCGGTGCGACTGACCTTTCGATGTAGGTCTCCCGCAATTCGAACATTGGGTGTTCCGCTTTCCAGGCAATCGTCATCCCGAAGTCGGCGCTCGCGGTCTCGGCAGGCTGGCCATTCTCCTTCAAGCCGATTGCGCCGGCTTCCCGGAAAGGGTTGCGGCGGTATCAAGCACCTTCACTGCAAAGCCGGTGACATCAGGCGGCGGGCGGGTGCCCCGACGCGATTGTCACGTCGGAACGGCCAACATATCGTTGGTTATCGCCAGGAGCCGCCGAGGCCGATCGTGGATCCACGAGACAGAACGATTCACTGCCGCATCCACGGCCGGCAGCCGGCGGCCTTCGTCTGCCAGCACATCGTCCACGGTGCCCGAGACGGCTATCGTGTCGGCTTCTGGTTCGGCGACGATCCGGTGAATCCCAGATCCGATGCCTGGTGCGATGCCTGCGAGGCTCGCCTGGCGAAGGCCAACTATGTCTGGGGCGATGAAGCCGAAGCGCAGGCGGGCGTAACCGTTGTCTGCGGCGCCTGCTGCGACTCCGCCCGGAACTTTCACTTGGGGGTCCCGCGCCAACCAGCATAGCGGCGGGAAACGCTCGCGCCGCCCCTTCCCGGGGGCTATAGCCGGCTGCGCAGTTCCGCTAGGTCGGCAGCGAACCAGATGTCCCGGCCGCGATTGGCTTCCCGCACGAAGTCGCGCAGGGCGTCGCTCTCGGCGATCCAGGCCGAGATATCGCCGAGCACGGCGAGACGCAGGCGGTAATTGACGAATTTCTGCACCACGGCGCCGGCGAGCCGCGTGCGGAGGCGGAAGAAATCGTCGGCGAGCCGGGCGACGGGGATCGCCACCATCGTCGCTTCCAGCTCCCAGGCCTTGCCGAGAAAATCGTTGATATCGCCTTCGCCGGCCAGCTTCTCGCCCTCCTCGGCGCAGACCAGCACCCGGACGCCCCGGATCTCCTCGACTCTGTCGTTCACGGTCGCTCTCCCAAGGGCTTCGTCACGGCGGCATGCACCGGCGGCCTCTATCTCAGACGATCTCGTAGATGTGATATTGGTCGCCCGTCACCTGCGGAAAGTCCCGGCGCCGAAAGGCGGGCGGCACCTCGCCGTCCACCAGGGCGATGTCGACATTGGAGATATAGAAGCCGCCCTTCGCCATCAAACCGGGCAGATAGGCGATGATGTCGGCCACGATCGGCACGGCGCCGTGCCTGTCCTTGAGGCCGAGGTCGGAATGGGCCAGCGCAGCCTTGCGCGGCAGGCGCTCGGCGGCGGTGCGGATGGTGTCGGCGATATCGCCGAGGAAGAGCAATTCGTCCGCCGGGCGCACGAAGACATTGGGGCTCACCCTGATGTCGAAGGCATAGATGTCTCGATCGGGGAAGTTCTGGCGCAAATGGTCATAGGTCCGGCCGTGGCCGAGGCCGAATTCGAGCACCGGCCCCTCGACGCCCCGGACGAGCTCGACGGCGAGGTCGAGGCAGTTGCGCTGGGCCGTCATGCGATTGATGAAATTATCGAGGTAGCTCATTATCCATTTCACATCATTGTAGAAATCCCGGCCAAGTGCCGGGAGTAGGCTTCCGGATGCTGCTTCCGAACCGGATATGCCGGTCGTCATAAGCCAGCGGCCCGGAGCGAGGCAAGCGATCCTGCAGGGTTGGGCAACGCCGGGCAGCCCGGCGGCCGCGACATGCGGGTCTCTTCCAATGTCCGTCAAATTTGCCGGTGTGCGCGAACATAGCGTAGCGGCTAAGTTGATTCTGCGAACGGCGCGGCAATCTCCGAACAGATCCCCTCCCTGCCGTGTTGTTCGCGTCTTTCCAGCTCGTCTCTCTCTCGTCTAACCTCCCAGCCCGCGCAAGCGGGCTTTTTCTTTTCCTGCCAGGATTGAGCGGGGGACCGGGTTGCACCAGCTTCCGTTCGGTTATCCCCGGGAATAGGGAATGCCGATCTCGGCTCGTTCCAGCAGCCACTCCCAGTGGCCCCGGGCATAGCCGCGCGAGACGTCGGCCAGGAGCTTGGTCATCTCGGCCTCGATCGCAGCGATCTCGGCCATGGCGTGGCTGTTGGCGACCAGCAGGACGCGCACGGCCATGCGCGCATCGCCGTCGCAATCGGCGATGACGCGCTCCACGTCCGCCTCCAGATCCTCCGGGAAAGCCTGTTCGGCTTTGCTGGCTTGCGACGTCATTGGCGGATCTCCCTGTTCGGAAAACTGAAATCGGCTGGTATCTCGCTCCACCGTGACGATGCACGAGCCCGCCCCGGCCCGGTTCCCGCCGCTGCCGGCAAACCACTGGACGACTTCGGAATCGAGACCGGAAAATTAGGCGAGGGCCCCGTGGCTGTCGAGCATTTTGTTCATGATATGTTCCGATATCGACAGCGTCGGAGACGCCCACCCGAGGTTCTGCGCAGCACACGCGCGGCAGCTTCAAAAATTTTTCACTCGAAGCACGGAACCAAATCCCGGCCGGCCGGTTCAATTCGCAGTCGGATGCCTTGAGACCGTTCCTGGCATTCGAGCGGGCCCGCCCGCATGACTTCGAGCTGTTGACGCACTCGTAGTTTCTTCGGGCTTTGTGGCCCGACCCAACGACCCAACTGCCGGGTGCCCCCGCATCCGGCTTTTTCTTTGGCCGGTCGGCACCGGACTCAATTGCGCAGCACTGCGCAGCTGCCACCGGCCCGGTGCAGCTTGTCGCAGATGAGGCCCGCCTCGCGCATGGTGCGGGCCGGCAGCCGGACACGGTAGAAGGCCCGCCGGCCGCGCCCGGCCATGCGCGTGCCGATGATCAGCGTCTCCCGGCCCGACAGGATGGCCGGGAAGCGCTTGACCGCCCGCTCATAGGAGGCGATGGCGATCGCCTTGGAGAAATTGCCGGAGAGCTGCACGCCGAAGGGCGCATAGGGGCCCTCGATCAGGCGTGGCGCTTCCTTGCGCACGGCAGTGACCACAGCGAGGCAATTGACCGGCCTAGCTGGTTCCTCCCTCCGCTTGAGACCGTCGTCCGAGGCCCAGTCATAGACGCTGCGATGGGTGATGAAGCGGACATAGGCCTCGGTTTCCGCCGGCAGATAGCGCTGCCGCGAGAACCAGTCCGACAGGCGCTTGGGTCCGGCATTGTAGGCCGCGAGCGCCAGCCCCCAATTGCCGAACTGGTTCTTCAGGGCGGTGAGATAGGCGGCGGAGGCCGGTATCGCCTTTTCGGGATCGAAGGGATCGTCGAGCTTCCATTCGGCTGCCGTGCCCGGCATGAACTGGGCGATGCCCTGGGCACCGGCGCTCGAGGTGACGCCGGGCCGGAAACTGCTCTCGCGCCAGATCAGGCGCGTGAAGAGCTCGGTCGGAATGTCGTTGGCGCGCGCCGAGGTCTCGATCAGGCGGCAGATCGCCTCGTCCAGGCTCTCCTGGCGGGCCTCCGCCCGGCCTGCCACGGCCATGCAAGCGAAGGCCGCGAGAAGCAGGATCGTCGCAAGAAAAAGCCGAAAGGTCACAAACAAGGCCCCGCCACTGCCAGCGCGGCTTTCTCTATCGCCGCAGCCGGGCTCCTCGGCAAGTGCTTCCGCCCCTGGATTCTCATCTCCCGACAGCTGGCTCGCGGGCAATGACCCATGACGCCGTGCCTGCCTTGCCAGGATCGCGTGGACTGGTGCAAACAGGACATCCCGCCAATTGGAAGTTCCATCATGACGAGATGTCATTGGGCCGTCGCCGCTCTCGCCTGGTTCGCAGCCGCCACCGGCACGGCCCTGGCCGCCTCCGACTTCGATCCCACGCCATTGCTGCCCGTGTCGATCGAGGACGCCGACCGCACCCGCCTGATGAATTTCGAAGCGACGCGCCGCAGCGCCATCGATGCGGTGCTCGGCTCCAATGCCCGCCATACCGCGGACGGCATGGCCCTGGAGGAGATCCTCGCCGGCGAGCCCAGGCCGATCGCCAATACGCGCGAACTCGTCGGCACCTGGCGCTGCCGCAGCGCCCAGCTCGACGATGGCTCGAAGGCCAATGACGGCAAGGGCAGCGTCTATGCCTATCCCTATTTCAAATGCGCGATCAGCGAACGCGGCGGCAAGCTGTTCTTCGCCAAGATCAACGGCTCCCAGCGCGTCAGCGGCTTTCTCTACCGCGTCAGCAACACCCGCTTCGTCTTCCTGGGCGGCAACGCCAATGGTGACGACCCGCCGGTCGCCTACGGCGCCTCGCCCAAATCCGATGCGGTGGCCTATCTGTTCAAGGCCGGCCCGCGCAAGTTGAGGCTGGAAATGCCGCAGACCTGCTGCAGCACGCTCGAGATTCTCGAACTGGTGCGCTGAGGCGACAAATCAAGCATCTCGGGCAGAGCGGCAAGGCCGCCGCCACGACACATGCGCCGCACCGCAACAAGTCTTGCCGATTCATCACCAAAGATCGGCATGACTATCCATTGGTGAAAACGCAAACAACGACTTCCGAGCCGCCAATCTTCATGCTAAGCACCTCAAAAATGGCGCTGGGGAAGTGACATGAAAATTGCAACAGCCTTCGTTTTTAGTCTTATCATTACCACCCTAAGTATAAGTAGTTCCTTTTCCGAAGATTTACCATCTGGACAAGAGGCTCGGGTTCAGCAGCTCATCGCTATTCAAAAATCCCTCAAACCTAAATATGACACAGTCCAAATTCCACTTGCTGAGGCAACTCTTCAGCTCGGAAAAGACTACTACTTCCTCAATTCGGAAGATTCCAGGAAAGTGATCGTCGACGCCTGGAAGAACCCGCCCAGTTCTGCAAATAATGTCCTGGGAATGATCTTCAAGGACGGAACCAATTTCGCCGACGCACAATGGGGCGCGGTCGTCACCTATAAGCCGGAGGGCTACGTCTCCGACGAAGACTCCAAGACGGCCGACTATGATGCCGTCCTCAAGCAATTACGCGAGGGTGAAGACCAGGAAAACGCCGATCGCGCGAAGCAGGGCTATGAGCCGATACATATCGTCGGCTGGGCACAGCCGCCCTCCTATGATCCAGTGCGCCATACGCTGATCTGGGCCCAGAACCTGCACTTTGGCAACCAGACCGACAACACGCTCAACTATGATGTGCGCATCTTGGGTCGCCGCGGCCTCCTCAGCCTCAATATGATCTCGACCATGTCGAGCCTTCCCGAAGTCAGTGCGGCAGCGACCAGCCTCGCCAGCCTCGCAACCTACAAGTCCGGTGCACGCTACGAAGATTTCTCGCCGTCCTCCGACGCCAAAGCCGAATATGGTCTTGCCGGCGTGGTCGCCGCCGGGCTCGGCGTTGCCGCGGCCAAGAAGCTCGGTCTCCTCGCCCTACTGCTGGCCTTCGGCAAGAAGTTCTTTGTTTTCATCTTCTTGGCGGCGGCGGGATTGCTCGGCTCGGTGAAACGGCTTTTCGCACGCAGGAGCTGATCTCGGGGACGCGGCAAGCGCCACCCGCCCCCCCCCTTACGCCTCGAAAGCCGCCCGATCCAGCGTCAGGAGATCGCCGATGCGCTCGATGGTGACGTCGGGCTTGGGCTCGATGGTGCTCATATCCGCCTCCAGGGCGTAGTGGCCCTGGCGCACGAAGATGGTGGTGAGCTTGTCGCCCATCACCGCCTTCATCTTGGCGAGCAGGCGGGGCTTGTCGTCCACCATGGCGTAATGCTCGGCCGGATAGTGGCGCTGCACGGAGCCTAGCATCTGCTCCTTGTGCAGATAGATCATCACCCGCCCTTCCACCGCATCCCACAGGCCGGCGCGCTGCACCTTGCGCGGCTGGAACACGATGTCGCCATCCGAAAGCACGGCAGGGGCGCTGAAACCCTTGAGATGGGCGATCGCTTCCAGCGCCTTCGGAAAGACGCGTTCGGCGAAGGGATATTCCAGGAGGAATTTCGACATCTGCAGCAGGTCGGGGTCGTCGTCCAGCCCGGCGCGGAAGAGCTGGAGCGCCGCCAGGTAGTCGGCATAGCCGTATTCGTCGCGGATCTTGCCGTAGATCGCCCAGTAGCGCGCGCGCTGATCGGCCCCGAAAGCTTCCTCGATATGGTCGCCGAGGTCCTCGCCGAAGCGGTCATTGTCGAGCAGCGTGTTGTCGACGTCGAGAAGGACGACGAGCTTGCGGTCAGCGGACACGGCGAACTCCTATGATTTTACGCGAAATGGGGACAGGGTGCGGACGGGACTGCGCTATCGCCCCATCCGATTCCAGGCATCGAGGCCCGCGATCTTGTAGGCCTCGGCGAGGGTTGGATAGTTGAAGGTGTTCTCGATGAAATAGTCGATCGTGCCTTTGAGGTTGAGCACGGCCTGGCCGATATGGATCAGTTCGGTCGCCCCCTCTCCCAGGATGTGCACGCCGAGCAGGCGGCGCGTCTTGGTCGAGAAGATCATCTTCATGATGCCGCTGTCGAGCCCCATGATGTGGCCGCGCGAAGTCTCCCGCAGCCTGGCGATGCCGACTTCGTAGGGAATGCCCTTCTGGCGCACCTCCTCTTCCGTCAGCCCCGTCGTGGAGATCTCCGGTACCGAATAGATGCCATAGGGGAAATATTCCGGCGGCGGCGGCGGATCGAGGCCGAAGGCGTGGCAGGCGGCCACTCGCCCCTGCTCCATCGAGGTGGAGGCGAGGCTGGGAAAGCCGATGACGTCGCCAGCCGCATAGATATGCGGCACCTCGGTCTGCAGGGTGGCGGGCGTGACGCCGATGCGTCCCCGGTGATCGGTCTTCAGGCCGGCCGCATCGAGGTTCAGCCTGTCCGTATTGCCGACGCGCCCGGCAGCGAACATCAGCATCTCCGAGGATACCCTGCGCCCGTCCCCCAGCTTGGTGACGACGCGGCTGTCCTCGCGCTCGATCGAGACCACCGGAGAGCCCAGGCGCAGCGAGACGTTGCGGTCCCGCAGCTCATGCATAAACTCCTCGATCAGTTCCTTGTCGATGAAATCGAGGAAGCTCGAGCGCGGTTCGATCAGCGTGACGGCGACATCGAGTGCGCTGAAGATGGTGGCATATTCGACGCCGATCACCCCGGCGCCGATCACGGTGAGGCTGCGCGGCAACCGGGGCAGCTCGATGATCTCGTCGCTGTCGAAGACATTGTCCGCATTGAACGGCACGTAGTCGGGGCGGAAGGGGCGCGTGCCGCAGGCGATCAGGATGTAGTTCGCCGTTACCGTGCTCTTGGTTCCGGTCTCGGTGGTGATCTCGATTTCGTGCGGGCCGAGAAAGCGCGCCTCGCCGCGGGCCGTGCGTACGGTGTTGCGGCTGAACTGATGCTCCAGCACCTCGACCTCGTGGTCGAGCGTCTTCTGCAGACGCACCATCAGGTCGGTGGCGCCGATATCCTGCTTGACCCGATAGGCCCGGCCATAGAAGCCGCGCTCGCGCCAGCCCGACAGGTTGAGCACCGTCTCGCGCAGCGTCTTGGAGGGAATCGTCCCGGTATGCACCGACACGCCGCCGACGCGCCGGCCCTTCTCCACCACCAGGACCGACTTGCCGAGCTTGGCCGATTGTACGGCGGCACGCCGGCCGGACGGGCCCGAGCCGATGACGAGCATGTCATAATCATACATGGAGGGAAGTCTCTAGGCGGTTGGAACGAAGTGTCGAAAAGGCGGGAAATGCCCCGCAGCATCGTCATGCTGCATGACAGCATGAATGCACATAGGGGCCTCGCCTGCCAAGAGACAAGAAAAAATGCCACGGCGACATCAGGCGTCGGGCGGCAGGCCGATGGCGGCAAGGCGATCGAGAAGGCGCCGATGCAGTTGCTCCGACAGGCCGGCCACCGAGAAAACCAGGGCATGAAACCAGGGATTGGCATGGCCGATGTCGAATTCGAAGCCGACCACATGGCGCTCGTCGCGCCCGGCGATATCCCACAGAGCGGTAACCATGGCGTCGCCAGCGTCGTCGAAGTTCCCCTGTCCGTGGCGTTCCTCGACAAGGCGGAGCGAAAAGCGATACGTCCGGAGCGGGTGCTTCCCCTCCTGTCGTCTCCCCGCGGGATCGGGACAGGCGATCATCGCGCACCCGAATCCGGTGTCTGGGACTGGAGAAGCTCACCCGTTTCGGCGTCGCGCAGGCATACGACATCGGACAGGTGGAAGACGTGAACCTCCCGCTGCTGATGCACCGACTCGCGTGACGTGTTGCAGGTGACATGTTCCCACCAATCGCCCGCATCGCGGCACCAGGCGATATCGTAGACGAGCAATTCGCGGCCGTCGGCCATGCAGACGAGGGTGGCTTGCCCGTCCCGGTGCTGCAAGGTCTTGCGCAAGGGAGCCCCATATCCAGCCGTGATCGGGCCCCACCCCTGCTGCTCGATCGTCACGGCAGTATCCCAGGCTTCGTCATCGGCCGGCACCAGAGGCTGCCGACGCCACGTCCGCGACCGCCGTCGACCAGGCAGGATCCTCGTGCCTGGCCCAATAGGCCTCGAGCAGCGCCCTCGTGACCGGTCCCATGCGCCCCTCTCCGACGGCGGCGGCATTGATCCGCGTCACCGGCATGATGCCGCCGGCGGTCGAGGTGACGAAGACTTCGTCGGCAGCCAGCGCCTCGGCTGCCGGCACGACCCGTTCCTCCAGCGGAAAGCCGAACTCGGCGGCAAGGTCGATGGCGGTCTGGCGCGTGACGCCGCGCAGCACGCCGCGGTCCGGCGTGGCGATCCGACCCTGGCGGACGGTGAAGATGTTGAAGCCGGGGCCTTCGGCAAGATTGCCCCCGGCATCCGTCAGCACGGTACTCTGGGCGCCACGGTCATAGGCGTCGTAGAGGCCCATGACGAAATCCAGCCAGTGATAGTTCTTGACGGTGGGATCGACCGAATCCGGCGGGATGCGGCGGATGTCGGACAGCACGATCGAAAGCCCGGCCTCGCGCTGTTCGGGCTTGAGGATCCAGCCGAAGGGAATGGCAAAGCAGATCAATTGATTACAGGCCTCGCGAAGATCGCGCGAGAAGGTCGGCGAGGTGCCGCGCGTCAGCACCATCTCGACATAGGCATCCTCCAGACCGGAGCGGGCGACGCATTCGGCGAGGATCCGGGCCAACTCGCCGGGCGAGACCGGTAAAGTGAGGCGCAGCCTGTCGGCCGAGCGCGCGAAGCGCTCGATATGGCTGTCGAGACGGAAGAAGCGGCCCTTCCAGACATGCACGACGTCATAGGTCGCATCCGAATGCAGGAAGCCCCAGTCGAGCACCGAAATCTTGGCTTCCGACATCGGCACGAAGGCGCCATCGATATAGGCTGTTCCGGCAGGATAGTTCATGCGACCTCGCTCTTGCCCCAACGGCCTTCAATCGGAATCGGGCCTGTGCGATCTGCGCCCGGCAATGAAAATAATTCAAGGCCGATGTCGCCCTCCGGCAGGCTCGTTCGTCGTCACGATAGGAGGCCGAGAAAGTCGGCCAGGCAGGAAACCGATGCGATGACAATCACCATCACGGCCTTTGAGCGTTCGCCCGACGGTGGCAAGGGACTGGCGCGCGATACGCGCGTTCGCTGGGCGCTCGAGGAAGTGGGCCAGCCTTATGAGGTTCGCCTGGTTTCGTTCGCAGACATGAAGGCGCCCGGCCATCTGGCCCTCCATCCCTTCGGCCAGATTCCCACCTATGAGGAGGGTTCTCTGTGCCTGTTCGAGACCGGCTCGATAGTATTTCATCTCGCCGAGCAGCATGAGGGCCTGCTCCCGAAGGGGCGCGATGCACGGGCGCGGGCGATCACCTGGATGTTTGCCGCGCTCAACACCGTCGAACCGCCGATCCTCGAACTGGTGACAGCCAGGATATTCGAAGCCGACAAGCCTTGGAGCGAGGAGCGCCTGCCGCTGGTCAAGGACCGTGTTCGCGCCCGGCTCGACCAACTCTCGACTCGCCTGGGCGCTGCCGACTGGCTCGACGGCGCGTTCAGCGCGGGCGATCTCCTGATGGTATCCGTGCTGCTACGCCTGAGACCATCGGGCCTCCTGGACGAATATCAAAACCTGGCGGCCTATGTCGCTCGCGGCGAAGCCCGGCCCGCCTATATAAGGGCTTTCGACGCGCAATTTGCGATCAACGCGCCCTCACCCCGCCGACCATGAGCCGGAAGACCGAGCCGGCACCGGGGACAACGACTTAACTTGGCGCCGGGGTATGGCCGCGAATGCGCCAGCCGAGCGTGAGCGGGGTTTCGGGCTCGATCGTGAGCGCCGTGCGCACGCCGGCAAGCGCAATGGGATTGTCCGAGGCGGCGATCACCGATCCGAAATCGAAGGCCGAGGCCACCGGTTCGACGCCGACGCACAGATGCCGCCCGTTCCAGGGCGGAAACTTGCGCCCGCGATTGCTCATCCATAGCAGGCAGGACGGCAGCTTCGCCGTGTCCCAGGAAATATCCCAGGCGACGCGGTCGTGCTCATCGACGAGATGCACACCGCCTTCGATGCCGCAGAGCTGCAGGATGTCCTCGCGGTCATCGGCGAAGGGCAGCCTGTCGAAACGCTCGCTGCCGCCCGCCTTCACCGCGACATCGGCAAGTGTCGCGAACCGGCGGTCCGGTTCGGCCCGCGCCGCCGGCTCCGCGACCGGATGGGTCAGGCCGAACCGATAGGGGCCGGGCTCGATGCGGAAGGATCCCGGCGCACCGCGCAGGGCGAAATTGGGATGAAAGCCGAAAGGTCTGATGCAGCGGCGCCGGGCTCGGATCTCGACACAGACCTCCAGCCCCGCCTGGCCATCGATCGGCCGGATCGTGCGGGTGATGCGTTCGATGGGCGAGTCGCCGGGATAATCGAGGCCGAGGATGATCGCATCCTGCGTGCGCGACACCAGGCTCCATTCGGACGCCGCGCTGTAGCCATGCAGCAGGTGGTCGCTCGGGCCCAGCGCATGGGCGGCCTCCGGCAACGAAGCATCGACCAGCCCCCGCCAGGCACCGACCAGGGCGTCATCGCTGCCGTAGAGCCGCCCGAAGGGCAGACAGGGCCAATCGCCGCGCAGATTGTCCAGGCCCGGCTCGACCGCCTCGCCGGCCGTGATCCAGGGCGCCTCGTGGAAGGGTTCGACGAAGCGGCCATCCTCGAGGCGAAAGCGCGTACGGCCCAGGGCGGCGGCGCCGGCATGTACCGTCACCTGGCCATGCGACCAGTCGAGCGACCAGGTTTGCGGCATATGGATATGTCCGATTGTTGGAAGGGGTGCGAGCCGGCAACGACAGACCGTCACTCTGCTTCAGTCATCCCGTGCGCGATGCAGCATGCAATGCTGCTTCGCAGACACGGGACCGTCAAATCACAAGGACGCCTTATGCGGAGGACGATCCCGGATTTGCACCGCATCACTATGTGCTGCGATGCGTCCGGGATGACCCGTGGGCAGGCACCCCCGTCTGCAGTTTTTAGAACTTGAATTCCTCGACATTGGCCGGCGTGACGATCTTGGCGGGACCGAGCACCACCTCACCCTTTTCGCCCACCGTATAGTCGCCGAGCCGCCCAGCCTTGAACTTGTCGCCCGGCTTGCCCTCGATCTTGCACTGCGCCAGTTGCTGGGCGCCGTAATAGGTCAGGTAGCCGAGATCCTTGACGTTCCACCAGATATCCTGGACGGAGCCGTTCTGGATGTATTTCTTGATCAGCGTGGCCGGCGCCAGGCCCGTCAGCTTGACCTTGCCGAGGCTACCCGCCTGTTCGAGGGCGCGCGCCGCGGCCGGCAGGCCGATGCCGGCGGGAATGATGATGCCCTTGAGGTTCGGGAAGGCCTGGACGAGGGCCAGGGCCTGCTGCTGGTTGACCTGCTCGCTCTCCTGCCCATAGGCGATCTGCACCAGCTTCATCTTGGCGAATTTCGGTTCCTTCATCTTGTTCTTGATGAAGTCGATCCAGGCATTCTGGTTGGTGGCCGTCGGCGTGGAGGAGAGGATGGCGAAATCCCCCTCATAGCCGATCATCTGACCCATGCTTTCCAGCATCATCTCGGCCAGGCTGTCGCCCTTGGCCTGGTTGAAGAAGAGCGAGCGGGCCGCTTCCGAGACGTCGGAATCGTAGGAGACAATCTTGACGCCCTGCTTGGCGGCGCGCTTGAGGGCGGGCGCCACGGCATTGGCGTCATTGCCGGAGATGGCGATGACGTCGACCTTCTGGGACACGAGATTGTTGATGAACTCGATCTGGGCTTCGGCGGTCGCCTGGGACGGCGCCTGCTGGATCACCTTGCCGCCGATCTCCTTCTGGGCCTCCTCCGCCCCGGTCCTGGCGACCTGGAAATAGGGGTCGGTGTCGAGCTTGGGCAGGAAGCCGACGGTAACCGGCTCCTTGGCGCATTTCTCGGCCGCGAGGGCCGGGACCGCTGCGCCGAGCAGGATGGCCGTGGTCAGGATCAGGTGTGTTCTCATCGCTCTTTTCATCGCTGTTCTCATGGGCTCGTCTCCTCCTTCACGCCTTTTCGAGGTCGTTGTTGGTCTACGCTTTCAGTCAGGTCGTCCGTTCCGGCCCTTTCGGCAGGCCGGCTGTCTTGAACTTTGCCTGGAGACCGCCATAGAGGCGCTGGGCCGTGGTGCTGAGCAGCAGCGAGAAGATCAGCAACAGCCCGATGACGGTGCCCTGCGCATCGCCGCCGATCTGGCTCAGGCCCAGCACGTTGCGCAGCGTGGCGATCAGCACCAGCGCCAGGAACACGCCGGTGAGCTTGCCCTTGCCGCCGAAGACGCTGACGCCGCCGAGCAGCGCGATGGTGATCACGTCGAGTTCCAGGCCGATGGCATTGTCGGCCCGCGCATTGGCGAGGCGGGCGGTGAAAACGATGGAAGCGATGGCGCAGATGAAGCCGCTGAGCACGAACAGGCCGAGGCGGATGCGCGCCACCCGCACGCCGGCGTAGAGCGCCGTATCGGGGCTGCCGCCGATGGCATAGATGCGCCTGCCGATGCCGCTCATCTGCAGGAGGACGGCAAATACCGGCGCCAGCACGAGGAAGGGCACGATCGTCCAGGGAATCGGCGTGTCACCCAGCGTATCGATGCCGAAATCGGTGAAGCTTTCGGGAAACTCGTTCACCGAGCCGGTGCCGAGCAGGATGTAACCGATGCCGCGGAACATCGCCATGGTGCCGAGGGTGACAACCAGCGACGGCAGGCCGAGATAGGTGACCAACACGCCGTTGAAGGCGCCGGCCAGGATGCCCGCCAGCAGCGCCAGCGCGATCGCCCCCTCCAGCGGCAGGCCCTCGCGGATCAGCAGGCCGAAGACTACGCTGCACAGGGCCAGGATGCTGGCAACCGACAGGTCGATCTCGCGGGCGATGATCAGCAGCACCATGGGCAGCACGATGAGGGCGCGCTCGGATGCGCCGGCAATGGCCTGCGAGATGTTGAAGACCGTGGCGAAGTTCGGCACCGCGAAGACCGCATAGGCGAGCACCGCCAGCGTCAGCAGGGCCAGGAAATTCTCCCAGCTGGCGATCCTTTCGACGAGGCTGGTCTTCATCGTGCCCTCCGTCCCTGCTGGGTCCGCCGCCCGATCACGGTGTCGACACCGATGGCGAGCAGGATGACGAGGCCATAGACCCCCTGCAGCCAGAGCGGATCGACGCGCACCAGCGTCAGGCCGTTCTGGATCACCAGGAGCGTCAGCGCACCAAGCGCGACGCCCAGCACCGTTCCGGCACCGCCCCTGATGGCGACGCCGCCGACCACCACCGAGGCGATCACGGTGAGCTCGAAGCCGAGCGCCACGCGGGCATCGATGGTGGCGTAGCGCGAGGCCCACAAGGCGCCGTCGAAACCGGCGAGCAGGCCCGCCAGCATGAAGGCGCCGAGGACGAGCGCGGTGCGGCGAATGCCGATCAGGGCGGCTCCATCCGGATTGGAACCGATGGCATAGAGCTCCCGGCCAACCGGCCAATGCTTCAGGATCGCGCCGATCGCAACCAGGCAGGCAAGGGCAATGAGGATCACGGCCGGAATGCCGGCGATACGGGCGCTGGTCATGTCGAGCCAGGCCTGTGGCACCTGGTCCGCGCTGATCTGCCGGCCGCCCGCCCACAGGCTGTTCAGGCCGCGGAAGACCGAGAGCGTGCCGAGCGTGACCACGATCGCCGGCACGCGGCCAAGGGTCACCACCAGCCCGTTGAGGGCGCCGCAGGCGAGGCCGATGGCGCAGGCCGTGGCGACGCCCAGCAGCACAGAGCTTTCGGGATGGGCGTGCATGAAGCTGGCGGCGCCATAGGCCGACAGGCCGATCACCGAGGCCACCGACAGGTCGATGTTGCGTGTGAGCAGGACCAGCATCTGGGCCACGGCGACGATCATGAGGAGCGCCGCATCCATGGCGATGGCGGTGAGGTTCTCGGGGCTGACCATGCGCGGATTAAGGAACATCACCGGCAGGACCACGGCCGCCATGGCGCCGACCAGCCCGACCTCGCGCCGGCGCAGCAGCGCCTTGAGCCAGCCAGCCTTGGCCTCCTCGGTCTTGGCGGCCTCATCGCGCCGCATTTGCGGAGCCTCGATGGCCAAGGCGCCGCCGGCATCGGTGGCCGCGCGGATCACCTTTTCCTGATCAGCCTCTGCGCGTGTGAAGGAGCCGGCCATCCGGCCCTCGCGCAGCACGACGATGCGGTCGCACATGCTCACCAGTTCCGGCAGTTCGGAGGAGATCAGGATGATCGCGAGGCCCTGCTGGGCCAGTTCGGCGATCATGGTATGGACCTCGGACTTGCTCTCGACATCGATGCCCTGGGTGGGCTCGTCGAGGATGAGGAGCCTGGGCTGGGTGGCGAGCCATTTCGACAGCACCACCTTCTGCTGATTGCCGCCCGAGAGCGTCTTTACGGGCTGGTCGAAGCTGCGGAATTTCAGTTTCAGCCGCTTGAGATGCGGTTCGACCAAGGCGAGTTCCTGCCGCCGCATCACCAACCCGGCCATCGTCGCCTTCTCGATCACCGGCAGGGAGGCATTGTCGAGAATGGGAAAATCCATCACCAGGCTCTGGCCGAGCCGGTCTTCCGAGACATAGGCGATGCCGGCGGCCATGGCGGCGGGCGGGTCGGCGAAGGCCACCGCCTTGCCCGCCATCTCGATGCTGCCGGCCGTCGGCTGGTCGATGCCGAACAGCACGCGGGCAATCTCGGTGCGCCCGCCCCCGACCAGCCCGCCGAGACCGAGGATCTCGCCGGCCCGGACATTGAAGGAGACATCGTCGAACGCCCCTTCGCGCGACAGGCCGGAGACAGCGAGCACCTCCGCGCCAGGCTTGGACTCCCATTGCGGATAGATGGCCTTGAGCGGCCGCCCGATCATCATCTGCACGGCCTGGTCACGGTCGAGTTCAACAGCCCGCTTCACGCCGATCAGATGCCCGTCACGCAGCACGGCGATGCGGTCGGCGATGCGGTAGATCTCCTCCATGCGATGGCCGACGAACATCATCGCCACCTGCCGCGCCTTGAGATCGGCGACCACGGCGAAGAGGCGCTCGACCTCGCGCTGGGACAGGGCCGCCGTCGGCTCGTCCATGATCAGCACCTTGGCATTGACCGACAAGGCGCGGGCGATCTCGACCAATTGCTGCTCGGAGGTGCGCAGCTCCTTCAAGGGATCCTCGGGCGAGCATTGCAGCCCGACGACATCGAGCAGGGCGCGCGCCTCCTCGCGCATGCGCTCATAGTCTATGCGGGCCAGCGAGCGTCGCGGCATGTGGCCAACGAAGATGTTCTCGAACACCGTCAGGTCGCCGAACAGGCCGGGATGCTGGTGCATCACCGCAATGCCGCGGCGCTGTGCCTCCAGCGGCGACCAATGCTCCACCGGCTGGCCACCGATGATCACCGCCCCCTCGTCCGGCCTGTAGACGCCGGCGAGCAGCTTGACGCAGGTGCTCTTGCCCGCGCCGTTCTCGCCCAGCAGGGCCAGTACCTCGCCGGGCAGGAGATCGAAACTGGCATGGGAAAGGGCGATCGTCCCCCCGAAACGCTTGGAGGCATTCGCCAGGCCGGCAGCCGCGACGGGAGACGCGATCGAGGCTCCGAAATCCTCATCGGCCAGGCAGCTCTTCATGGCATTGCCCGCCAGCGATGACGCGACCGAGATACGCCCACCATCATCGTCCCCTCACCTTTAATTATTAAAGCAAATGGATATATCGATGCTCCCGAACTGTCAAGCGCGGGACCGCCCCGCTAGCCCGCGCCGATATAGGTCTTCAGGCTGGCTCGGCCGATACCCGGCGCCTTGGCCTTCACCAGCGTGGCGCTGTCAGGCGCGAACATGGCGTAGAGCGGCAAGATGGCCGCACCGATGGCCGCCGCCCGCGGCCCCATGGTGCCAACCTCGATCGCGGGTGCAAACAGGCCTTCGGGCACGATTTCCCCGAAGCGACGCGACACCGTCTCGACCGTACGCTGCAGGATGGCGGCCGGCAGGATGCCGTCGATCACGATGGCCGAGACATCGACCACGGCGATGGCACCGACGATCGCCTGAGCCAGGGCATCGGCGCAGTCATCGATCCACTCGCCGAGAAAGGGCTCGGCCTTCTCGCCGATTTCATCGAGCTCGAGAGCCCGTCGGATCGGCACGCCGTTCTGGCGCAGATGGTTGGTGAGCACATAGATCGAAGCCCGGCGCAGCAGGATCTCGAAAGGCCCTTTCGGCGCCGGCACGCTCGACAGCAGCGAAGGCGTCACCGGATAGGGACCGAAGGCCGCCGAATTGCCGTTCGGGCCGGTTTCCAGATTGCCGTTGATAATCAGCCCGCCGCCAATGAAGGTGGAGATGAACAGATAGATGAAGTCCCGCACCTCGCGGCCCCGACCATAGACAAGCTCGGCCGTCGCCGCGCCGGAGGCATCGTTTTCGAAGAACAGCGGCAGGTCGATGCTGTCGCCCAGGGCCTTGGCGAAGTCGAAATCCTCCCAGGCCTGGGTGATCGAAGCCGGCATGCCCAGTTCCTTGGTCCAGCTGTCCATGAAATAGGGCATCGCTACCCCGACACCGACCACCCGGCCGCGCAGATCGGGCGCCAGGCCGGCCCGGAAGGTGCGGACATAGGCAGCCGCCAGTTCCGCCACCATCTGCGGCTCGGGGTATTCGTATTCGCTGGTCTCCATGCGCAGGGTCCGGCCGGTGAAATCAACCAGCACGGCATCGAAGGCCCGCCGGCCGACATGCAGGCCGATCGAAAAAGCGCCGTCGGGCGCTGGCGCATAGAGAGTGGAAGGCTGGCCGACCTGTCCGGCTCGCTTGCCCTCATGGCGGACCAGCCCGACTTCCTCGAGATGGTCGACGATGACGGCGACGGCCTGGGGCGTGAGATTGGCCGAGCGGGCAAGCTCAGCCTTGGAAGCCTGGCCGAGGCGCTGCAGGGCCTCGAGCACCACACGCTCATTGTAGCGCCGCACCTGGACGGAATTGCTGCCCTTGCGGCTCGCGGGCGCGTTCGGCTGGGACATGATCGCCATCGTGCTCCAAGGAATGAAGGATCTTG
Organism: Labrys sedimenti; assembly: GCF_034424805.1. Taxonomy (NCBI): domain Bacteria; kingdom Pseudomonadati; phylum Pseudomonadota; class Alphaproteobacteria; order Hyphomicrobiales; family Xanthobacteraceae; genus Labrys; species Labrys sedimenti. The sequence continues at coordinate 247 of NZ_JAXOUF010000016.1, read as the reverse complement.
AGCCGGTAAGATCCTTCAATTATTAAAGCACTATGCTTAATTATCAAGCAGGAGATGAAACGTCGGAGGGGAATGCCTCCCGGGATTGCAGGCCTCACCTGCTCTTGGGACGCCTGCTCTTGGAAACTGCGAGCGTGGAAGAAAGGAAGATGCAGGCGAAGACGCCTGCGCAGACTGCTGACAAACCCCGTCATTTTTTGGCGGGGTTATTTCATGTGTTTGATGCAAGGGTTTGAGTGTCAGGCTT
>NZ_JAXOUF010000015.1:0-114046 GCF_034424805.1 Labrys sedimenti | reverse complement strand
AGGAGCTCAACGGCGCAATGATGGCCTCGCTGGAAATGCGTGTCGGCCGCTGGAGCTTTCTGGTCGATGGGCAGTTTTCCCAAGTCAGTTCTGCCGGCGCGCTGCCGGGTCCCTTCTTTTCCTCGGTGAAGCTACGTTCCCAGACCGCGACCGTTCAGGGCTCGGTCCTTCATCGCGTCTATGAGGGCCCGACCGTTTCGCTGGATGTCGGCGGCGGCGTGCGGTTCTGGAACCTGAACAACAGACTGGAGATCCAGCCGGGCCTGGCCAATCTTCGCATCGATCACCGCGATTCCGAGATGTGGGCGGATCCCATCGTCGGCGCACGGCTGGGGATCAAGCTTGGCGGCCCGTGGACCTTGACGGTGGCCGGTGATGTCGGCGGCTTTGATATCGGCTCAAAGTTCACTTGGCAGGCCCTGGGCAGCGTCAACTACGCCTGGAGCGAGAGCTTGACGTTGAGAGCGGGCTACCGGGCGCTCCATGTCGATTATCGCAAGGGCGACTTTTCGTACGACGTGACGCAGCATGGTCCGGTCATGGCGGTAACATATCGATTTTGACTGCGCAGTCTATTATCTCCGCGATATTGAAAGGAATAGGAATGTCCATGACGGGGAATGCGGTTCGGGCCGCAAGTGTTTCCGCACTTGCACTGCTCGCACTCTGCGGGCAGGCCTTCGCGCAATCGGGGGCGGCCCAGCCCGACGTCACCGATCCGCATTTCAAGATCGCGCCGGGCTATCTGGAGAAATCCGATCTGCCGGACAGCCTGGTCCTTCTCGGGCCGCCACCCGAGAAGGATTCGGCAGCGCTGGCCAGGGACGAGGAGGCACGCAAAGCGACGATCCCGCTGCGTGGCACCGCCCGCTGGAACCTCGCCTATACCGACGCCGATCTCGCCTTCCCGCAAGCGGCCGACAATTTTTCCTGCGCGATGGGTATCAAGATCGATGAAAAGCAAACCCCGCGGCTCTATGCGATGATGCGCAAAGTGTTGTCCGATCTCGGACTGTCCACCTATGGCGTGAAGAACAAGTACAACCGGGTTCGCCCCTTCGTCCTTCACAATGAGGCGACATGCAGGGCGGATCAGGAAGCCATTCTACGGACGGACGGGTCCTATCCGTCAGGCCATACCGCGGCCGGCTGGGGCTGGGCCCTTATCTTCGCGCAGATCAATCCCGAACGTTCCAACCAACTGTTCCAGCGCGGCATCGCCTTCGGGCAGAGCCGCGTGATCTGCAACGCGCACTGGCAGAGCGATGTCGATGCCGGACGCATCATGGGCGCGGCCACCGTTGCACGCCTGCAGACCAACCCAGCCTTCCTTGCCGACCTCGAGGCGGCCAAAGCGGAAGTAGAGGCAGCGAAGGCAAGGCACGCCGCTCCTACAACCGACTGTGCAGCCGAGGCTACCGCCTTGTCCGAACAATAGGGCAATTCCGGCCGGGTGAGCCCCTTCTGCGCGCCCGTCCGACGCAGAGAGATCATGGGCACGCAAGAATAGCGTGTTCAAGCAAGCGGAAGACCAATCGTATGATGGCCTCGGCGAGGCAGGCCGATGATCCGATACTGTCATTGCGGGACAATTCGAGAGCTTGGCGGTTTGCCCCCAGCTAGCGTGGTCGTGACTTCATGTCGCCGCTGCAACAAAATCGGCCTGCTTCTCCCTTGAGGCTCAGTTCAAGGGGCTTGCTTCCGGAACCTTCCACGTCCCGCTGACAATGGATTGCTCTGGACGATAGAGCCGCGTGGTGTAGTTCCAACCCTCGACGATCGGCAGGCAGTTGGGGATCTTGCCGTCACAGCCGCCGAACTGGATTGTCACCGAACCGTCCGTATTCTTCTTGGCGGTAATGCTGTTGATCGAATAGGCGTTGTAGGCGTTTTTCTCGAAGAAGCCCTTTGGGTTGTAGACGCTGACAGACCAGAAATCCTTTACCGGCACATGCGCCGGCACGTTGAGGGTGTGCACTGTCTGGCCATCGTTTTTCGCGGGAGTGAAGCTCACATAGGTGGCGTCCCTCTCCGGAATACCGCCCCATCCGGCGGCTGTGCCGATCAAGTGCTGGATCGGATCGACCTTGCCGCGAGCTCCAAAGGCGCCACGGAAAGATGACTGATGTTTCGCCAAGGCGAGCAGTGCATTACGGATATCGGTGAGACTGGCTTCGTCCCAGTTCGGAAGATCGAGTTCGCCCGCCTCCTTCTGGCCGACCTTGATCGCATCCTGAAGCCTGTGGACTTCGTCGAGATCTTTCGGATCGTTGGGATCGACCAATGTCCGGACGGCTACGAAGGCATATCGGGTGCCGACCGACTTCTGCGTCAGGATCACCGGCTCTGTACCGTAGGCGACGATCGGCAGGTAGTGGTCCTGGTCAACGACCATCATCGACATGTAGCGTTTGCCGGCATCAGGCAGCGAGAGCGTGACCGGACCGCCGGCGAGATCAAACACCGCAAACGAATAGAGCGTATCCCGGTTCATGCGAATGACGGTTTGATTGTCGATCGACGCGGGCTCTCGGGAATGCTGAAACTTGCCCAGTCCACCGATGACCTTTGCATTCATCGCGAGATAATGGTCGGTTTCAGCGCGGAGGAAATTGTCGACCGTGACCGGCATTGTGCTGTTCGGCGCCTGGGCGAATGCTCCACCGGTCAGTGCGATTGAAGCAAATGCGAGACCGATCCCAACCAAGCGGAACATAAGCATACCTCTCCATTCAAGGCCGCGCGGAGTAGCGACGTGGAGCGATTCCACAAAGTGCGGCACGGGACAACTCAAGCACTGTCCAACCCATCACGATCTGATCGGCAAACGAACTTGCTCGGACCTTTTCGAGCAAAGGCAGACCGTCAGTCTTGCCATTTCGCGCCAACTGCCCGTCCGGCGACGGGTCCCAGGCCGTGCTATCTCGATTCGACGGGAGAAATATTGCATCGATATTTCAGCCGCTCGGCGGCTCGCAGCTCTATCCAAATCGAGGCATCCCCGCTGCGACTAGGAAAGTATCCAGAATTAAAAACCGCCCGGGTGACCAGACCTGGACGGTTAGTGACTTACGATCAAACTGGTTGCGTATGCCCATATGACCGAGAGAGACATAAGGGGCCATCTCGACCCGCCAGCTGCGCTGGCCAGCCAATGCGGGCTCGTGCCAAATCCATCAATGCTTCATTCGCAAATCGAGAAAGCCGCCGCATGAGACGGGCCGCTCCTGGCGACGGTCGGACACCTCCCTTCCCGTTTCACGGCGAATTCAACATAGTGTGGCAATAACTTAGTGGACACAGGCGGCAATGCTATTCGAACGAAACAAACCCCTACACAATACTTATTATCTGGAACATGTATTGATTTGTAGAAACTTGAGAGGGGCTTTGACAGTTTTGGCAAGGCCATGCCAAATTTCAGCATCGAAGAACAGACTATCTCCTGATTTCAATCTATGATTATCCGAGCCATAGCGATATATCATTTCACCCTCCAGCATGAAGATTAAAACATAACCCTTCCCTTGAGATGATGGACTGGAATAGTCCTCATCGTAAATCACCATCAAAGAAGGCGTAGCTTGAAGAAAATCTTTATAAGAATCAACTGAACCGAGATCTAAGTTGTAGACGCCCTTCTGGACAGGGAACACACCTGATCCTATCACGTCGGCATGCCTGACAAAGATGATCTTACGACACCTTTCCGTCCTTTTTATCAACGTAGACAATGAAACGCCAAGAATTCTTGCCAAGGACTGTATGATCGTCAGGGATGCGGTGATGGTGCCTCGTTCAATCTTCGACAAGGTGCCGCCGGAAATTTGAGCCGCACGTGCAAGATCGACAGCGGAGATTCCTTCGCGTTCCCGGCAGACCCGTAACTCTCGACCGATCGCGACCGGAAGGCGTTCCTTCTTTATTCTTACCGACAACCTAGCTCTCCCACAGGCCAAATTGCTCAATGACGTTGTTTTGGCTTGAGCCGTGCATGCGCTCCAACGGGAAGGAGGCGCCGGCTCGAACGCGGACGTAGACACGCCGGCCGGCTCCCCATCGATGACGCCCGCTTATGTCCTTGCGCAATAATCGACACGAGCGCACGACGTTTGCACTGCCGCTGGAGCAGGACGCCTGCGCGGCCCTTTCAGGCAAGCCCACCGAGGAAAGCCGCACCGGTGATCGCAATAAGGGCTCCGGCCGAACGGACGAAGAGTTCTCCGCGGCCGTTTTGCGATCTGCCGACGGCAAGGCCGGCTCCCACGCCAATGGCATGCAGCATGGCGGTCCCGAGCATGAAGCCCACGCCATAGGTGAAGCCGCCGATATTCTCAGGCATCTCGGCGCCATGCGCATAACCATGGAAGACTGCAAAAAAGCCGACGAGTCCCATGGCGACAGGCACTGCCGCGCGCAGCCGAAAGGCAACGGCAGCACCCAGCACGAGGACGGAAAGGCCGATGCCCAGTTCGACAAACGGCAACGTTACGCCGGCCAGTCCCAATACTCCGCCGAATGCCATGACGGCCACAAAGCTCAAGGGAACGAGCCAGATCGCCCGCCCGCCCAGTTGAGCGGCAAACAATCCGACGGCGACCATGGCCAGGATATGGTCCGGTCCACTGACAGGGTGCAGGAAACCATGCGCGAGCCCGCTGGTATCGCCGATGCCCGTATGGGCATTGGCAGCGACTGTCATGGCGCCGACAAGGATCGCAGCAAGCAATGGAACGGTGCAGCGGGATTTCATGGGCTATCTCCTTTCGAAATCAGTCAGCGGCCCCTGAGGCTTCATTTTCTCCGGGGCATGGGGGAATGGCCGAACGCAGCCTGGCAACACAGTGAGAACAGCCGGTCGGAGGTTTTCCGAGCTGCGATCGCATCTGCGGCAAGACAGCGGATGCCCCAACCGGCCGCGTTGGGGAGGGCGCTCACACCAAGAATCGAACGGCCCTCGACATGCGAACGCTGAAGCTCGGCTAGGGATGGAAGACGGGAAGGAGGACCGAGGACGAGATAGCTCGCCATGACCTGCCAGAGTCCCATCGGCGAAGTCCGTTCGCACAGTGCCTCGCCGTTGAGCTTGAAACAGTCACGGACGACCAGCATTCCGCTCGAATTGCGGATCACCACATCCGAACTGAGCCGGTCGAAGCGACGCCCTTCCGCCTGAGGATCATGCGTGGTGAATGCATCGCAAAGGAACACGACCGCGTCATCCTCCAGCTTCGCCTCAAGGCTGGCTGCAAAAGACGCACCTGGAAAGAGCACCAGCGGATCGGGCGCATAGGCCAGAAAAGCGCCGGCGTCGACCTGGATGACAGCCCCCTGATGAGCGGGCCTGCCCTGGCAGTCATGAACGATCGTGGCGGCTTGGGTGGTTATGTGAGCGGCAGCACCCTCCCCGACTCGAAATCGGCATGAGAGCCGTTCCCCCCGATAGAGACCTCCGGACGACGATTGCTGATAGAGCGTGAGCAGGGAGGGAATGGCGGGATCCAGCCGGAAGGGCCGCGTCAAATGAAATGGGTAGGAGACGAACTGCCGTGCGAGCGTCGTTCTCGCGCCGTGCCGGATGAAGTCCAGTTCGAAACGGCCCCGATGCTCGGCCAGGAGGTGCACGGCCGGATCGCCATGCAGCGATGGTGGCTGCCAATGCTGCGTCATCGGAACAACACATCGGCCAGGATGCGGTCCACGATTGCGCCGATGCCCTCGGCCTTCCGGCAATTGGTCAGCACCAGCGGGCGCCCCCGGCGGGCGGCGCCGGCCTCGTCCGTCATGCGATCGAGATCAACGCCGACATAGGGCGCCAGATCGGCCTTGTTGATCACCAGCAGATCGCATTTGAGCACGCCGGGGCCGTTCTTGCGGGGAATGTCGTCCCCTCCAGCGACATCGATGACGAACATCCACCAATCGACGAGATCCAGCGAGAAGGTGGAGGCGAGATTGTCGCCGCCGCTCTCGATCAGGATCAGTTCGGCATCGGGAAAGCGCAGCTCCAATTCGTCGGCAGCGGCGATGTTGAGGGTAGGATCCTCTCGAATGACCGTGTGGGGACAGGCGCCAGCCTCGACTGCCGCAACCCTCGCCGGATCGATCAGGCCGGAGCGCCGCAGCCGCTCTGCGTCCTCCGCCGTCACCAGATCGTTGGTGACGACCGCCAGCGAGACGCCCCGTGCCGCGAAAGCCGGGATCAATTGCTCGATCAGCGCCGTCTTGCCCGACCCCACTGGTCCACCGATGCCGACACGGGCCGCGCCCACGCGGGATGGTGCCCGCTCGGTCAATTCACGCATTGTGTCCACGACCTCACCTCAACATGTAGCGCTGCGCCAACGGCAGCTCGTGGGCTGGCTCACATGTGGCAAGCTCACCGTCGACGAAGACATCGAAGGTCTGGGGATCGACGCGGATGTGGGGACAGGCATCGTTGTGCAGCATGTCCTTCTTGGACAAGGTCCGCGATCCGCGGGAGGGCAATAACGGCTTCTTCAGGTCGAGCGTGTCGGCCAATCCGCGATCGATGGCGGCCGGATTGACGAAACAAGCAGAGAGCGCCTGCCTGGCCCTCCCGAACGCTCCCCATTGCGGGCGCAACAGGAGGGGTTCGCAGGTCATCAGCGAGGCCGCGCTATCCCCCATCGCACCCCAGGCGATGAAGCCGCCCTTGATGACCAGCTCCGGCTTGATGCCGAAGAAGGCCGGCCGCCAGACCACAATGTCGGCGATCTTGCCGTCCTCGAGCGAACCGACATGATCGGCGATCCCGAAAGTGCGGGCGGCGTTGATGGTGTATTTCGCGACATAGCGCTTGATCCGCTCATTGTCGCCGAGACGTGTCTTCTCCTCCGGCAGGCGCCCCCGCTGCTTCTTCATCTTGTCGGCGAGTTGCCAGGTCCTGCAGATGACTTCGTTGATGCGGCCCATGCCCTGGCTGTCCGATCCCAGCATCGAGATCGCGCCGATATCGTGCAGCACATCTTCCGCGGCGATGGTCTGTGCCCGGATGCGGCTTTCGGCAAAGGCCACGTCCTCGGGTATCGAGGGGTTGAGGTGATGGCACACCATCGTCATGTCGAGATGTTCGTCGAAGGTGTTCACCGTGTAGGGATTGGTGGGATTGGTGGACGACGGCAGGCACCAGGGGACACCGGCAACGCGGATGACGTCGGGCGCATGACCGCCTCCCGCACCCTCGGTGTGGTACATGTGGATGGTGCGTTCCTTGATGGCCGCCAGCGTATCTTCCAGGAAACCGGACTCGTTCAGCGTGTCGGTATGAATCTGGACTGGAAAGTCCATATCTTCGGCAACCGAAAGGCAGGTGTCGATGGAAGCGGGCATCGTGCCCCAGTCCTCGTGCAATTTGAGGCCGAGGCAGCCCGTTTCGATCTGTTCGACCAGCGAGGCTGGCTTGTGCGAGTTGCCTCGCCCGAGGAAACCGAAATTGATCGGCCATTGTTCGGCCGCCTGCAGCATCTTGCCGACATTGAAGGCGCCGCCGCAATCGATGCCGACGGTGATGGGTCCGAGCGAACCGCCCAGCATGGTGGTGATGCCGGAGGCGATCGCGTGCTCGCAAAGCTGGGCGCTGTCGAAATGGACGTGGACGTCCAGGGCTCCGGCGGTGGCGATGAGCCCCTCGCAATCCCGCACGGTCGTCGCCGCCGAGACGATCAGGCGAGGATCGACATTGTCCATGACTGCCGGATTGCCGGCCTTGCCGATGCCGACGATACGCCCTTCCTTGATGCCGAGATCGCCCTTGACGATCCCGAGCACGGCATCGATCACGGTGACATTGCACAAGAGAAAGTCCAGCGCCCCCTCGGCGCTGGTCACACCGGCGGCCAGGCCTGCGCCATCGCGCAGTGTCTTTCCACCGCCATGAAGACACTCGTCGCCATAGGTGGCGTAGTCCTTCTCGACCACCGCTACGAGCGAGGTGTCGCCGAGCCGGAAGCCGTCGCCCGTGGTTGGTCCATACATCGCGGCATAGTCGCGGCGGGAGAGGAAGGCCATCTGTCGTCTCCTTTTCAAGCGCCGCGAAAGCCGGCGGCGCGAGCACGCTCGAGTGCCGCTGCCTTGGCGTTGGGATCCCGGGCCAAGCCGTCCGACAACGCATTCAGCCCCGAAAGCATCTGCTGTCCCCCGAAAGTGGTGAGCTCCACTTCCCTTTCCTGTCCGGGCTCAAAGCGCACCGCCGTGCCGGCCGCGATGTCGAGGCGCATGCCGAAGGCGGCGGCGCGATCGAACTCCAGAGCCCGGTTGACCTCGAAGAAATGGTAGTGGGAGCCGATCTGCACGGGACGGTCGCCGGTATTGATCACCCGGAGCGCCCGCTTCTCCCTGCCGGCATTGAGCTCGATCTCGCCTTCCTCGCTGACGATTTCTCCCGGCTCGAAACCGTCGAGAGGGCCGTCGGGTGCGGGACGCAGGGGGTCGTGAACCGTGACCAGCTTGGTGCCGTCCTTGAATGTTGCCTCCACCTGCAACATCGGAAGCATGGCGGCGACACCGGGCATGACGTCGTCCTGCGTAAGAATTTGCGATCCCAGCGCCATCATTTCCGCCACCGAGCGCCCCTCGCGCGCGCCTTCGAGGATCTCGTCGGAAATCAAGGCCACGGCTTCGGGATAATTGAGCTTCAGGCCCTTCGCGCGTCTCTTGCGGGCCAGCTCGGCTGCGGTGAAGATGGTAAGGCGTTCCAGTTCAGTGGGCGTCAGCAGCATGAATGTGCTTCCCTCTTTGATCGGGCTAGTTGGAAAACAACCGCTGGCCGCCGCCGCGATGAAAAGAGACGGCGATTTCAGTCAACGGATTGAACGAGCGGATCGGTTCGTCGTCTGCTACCGGCTCCCGACAAATTCCGGCGATGACCGGCAGGGCCGTGGTGAGGATGGCCTGCGCTTCGATGGCGCCGATCAGGCCCAGCCTGATCGCTGCGGTGGCGAGCGATGCGGCGGCCTGGTAGCCGCTGATCGAGGCGGCCGCGGTTTCGTCGAGCCCGACCGCCCGCCAGAGCAGGCCTTGCATGACGGCCAGATGCCCGCAGGCGGAGCCCTCACGCACCAATGCCCGGTACTGCGACGCTTGCGGCGTACCGATGCGGGCGTGGGTCGTCAGCAGTGCCATGCCGTTCCGGCGCGAACCGGCCCTGAGCCCGTCCACGAAGGTCGACGCTTCGACCTCAAGGTCCAGTTCCGCCACTCCTGCCAGTTCGCTTCCACAGCGGTGGGCCCTGATCAGGGCAACGCGATCGGCCTCGGCCCAGCGCTGGCCGAGCTGCGTGAGAATGAAATCGGCCAGGTCCCAGCCACCCAGCGTGTCCTTCAGGAGCGCGGACGCTTCCAGCCCCTGGGAGAACGCGAAGCCTCCGGATGGAAACTGGCTGTCGGCATGCTGCAGGGCCACGAGCAGAGGGCTCGGATCGAGCGTGCTCATTGGTGCTCTTCGGCCGCGAGAACGGCTCCACTCCTGACCAGCGGGTCTATGCGCGCGATATAGTCGGCGACCGGGCCATCCAGCGACACCAGCAGGTCCCTGCCCTCGAAACGCACGCGCCAATGCAGATTGCCGGCATGGTAGCCCAGCTCCAGCGCTTCTTCGGCCCCGCGCGGCGAAAGCCTGAGCCAGCGCTGCTCCCCGGCTTTGACGACGATGGCCCGCCTGGCTTCCATGAGCAGCACCGCCCCGTCGAACAGCTTCTGGTCGCGCGGAAGTGCGATGGCGAGTTCCTCGCCACGCTCAGTCCGGGCGAGCAAGCGGCGACGATCAAGGTCCCCGACGGCGATCTTGACCACTTCCAGATCACCGTGATGTTCGAGATGATGAAGATGCTCGTGCAGTCCGGGATCCGTGCTGGCGCCGACAAGGCTTTCGATGCGAAGCATGCTGGGTTCCTCCCATTGTTCGGTTGCGGCGTCCGCCGTTGCGACGCGCTACAGGCTCATGTGCCGATGGACGAGTTCGTGAGTGAGTTCGCTGCTTGGGCCGGCCGCCGCGACGCGCCCTTTCTCAAGGATGGCGAAGCGATGTGCCGCCGTTCGAGCGAAGCGGATCTTCTGTTCGACCAGGATGATCGTGAGGCCGTGATCGCGGTTGAGCGCGATGATCGCCCTTTCGATGTCTTCCACGATGTTGGGCTGGATGCCCTCGGTGGGCTCATCCAGGATGAGGAGGCTTGGATCGGTGGCGAGAGCGCGGGCGATGGCCAATTGCTGCTGCTGGCCGCCCGAGAGGTTTGTTCCACGCCGCCCAAGATGGTCCTTCAGGAATGGAAAGAGGCTCCAGACAAGCGGTGGCACGTCGGTCTTGCGATCGGCGCGTGCATTGCAGCCAAGCAGGATGTTGTCGAGCACGCTCATGCCTGGAACGATTTCCCGCCCCTGGGGCACATAGCCGATGCCGCGCCGGGCGCGATCATGGGTCAGGGCCCTGCCGATCTCATGGCCCTGGAACTCGATGCTCCCCGTGGTGCGCACCCCAATGCCCAGAAGGCTGCGCAGCAATGTGGTCTTGCCCACGCCATTGCGGCCGAGGACGCAGAATGTCTCGCCCTTGCGTATCTCCAGGTCGAGGTCGTGGATGATGTGGCTGGTGCCATAGAAGGCATTGACATGGCTGATCTTAAGCATGGCTGAGCGTCGCAGAACCGAGATAGGCTTCGATGACGGCGGGGTTCTTCTCGATGTCATCCGCCGTTCCCTCCGCCAGGACCGAACCTTGGTGGAGAACGGTTATGGTGCGGCAGATCCTGCGCACGAACGCCATGTCATGCTCGATGACGAGCACGGTGTGTTCGCCGGCCAGTGCCAGCAGGAGCTCGGCCGTCTTGTCGGTTTCGGCGGCGGTCATTCCGGCGGCTGGTTCGTCGAGAAGAATGACCTTGGGATCCTGGCTGAGGACCATGGCCAGCTCCAGCCATTGCAACTGGCCGTGAGACAATTCCCCGGCCTTGCGCTTCATGAAGGAAGACAGCCCCGTCCGTTCGGCGACCGCCAATTCCCGGTCGCTCGGCCCCCGCGAGAAGCGCCGGAACAGATTGTCGCGAACCTTGACATACCGGTTGCTTGCGATCTGCAAATTCTCGAGCACCGTCATCTCCTTGAAGACGGCGGGTGTCTGGAATTTCCGGCCGACGCCGCTGCGTGCAATCGCCGCCTCGCCGATGCCGGTGATGTTGCGGTCGCGCAGCCAGATTTCGCCTTCCGACGGGAGCACCTTGCCGCACAGCAGGTCGAGCAGCGTCGATTTGCCGGCACCGTTCGCACCGATGATGACCCTCAGTTCACCATCCTCGATGGACAGGTCGACATTGCTCACGGCCGGAAAGTCATCGAAGCGGACGGTGAGCTGGCGGGTCGTCAGAATGGGCGGGGTCGCGGCCTTCGACTGTGCGACCTCTATCCTGGTCACGGCGTTCATGGGTAAGCCTCCCGTCGCGAGGAATTGTCACGCGGGGTGCGTTCGAACCACGCCTTGATGAGGCCCACGAGGCCATTGGGCATCACCAGCACCACGAAAACGAACAACCCGCCCAGGATGATCGGCCAGACCGGCTGGAGCACGGCATTTTCGCTGGCATAGGAGCCGACGAAATTCACCAGCAGGGCGCCGATGCAGGCCCCCAGCAGGGAGGCTCGCCCGCCCGTCGCGGCCCAGATCACCATGGAGATGCTGAAGGACGTCGCCATCAGGGAGGGCGAGGCGAACTCCGCCGTCAGGGTAAACAACATGCCTGCCAGCCCTGCTATGGTGGCCGAGAGGCAGAACACGAACAATTTGTAGCTCTCGACGTCATAGCCCAGATAGCGGGCCCGGGCCTCGTCCTCGCGGATCGCCTTGAGAACCTGTCCGATGCGGGCCGAAAGAAGCAGGCGAAGTCCGAGCACGACGAGGAACAGAATGCCGGCAACGGCGTAATAGACGCTGGGCCCGTAAGGGTCGAATTCAAAACCGGCAATCGTCAGCGGGGCAAAGCTGGCAAGGCCGTTGAAGCCGCCGGTCAAGGGCTGATTGTTGATCACGAGCAGTTGCCCGATCAGCGCGAACGCCAGGGTGATGATGCTGACATAGACACCCGTCGTGCGCCGCTTGAACATGACATAGCCAAGTCCCGCGGCCAGGCCACAGGGCACCAGCAATCCCGCCACCATGCCGATCGCGACCCATCTGAAAGGAATCCACAGGAAGGAACCCGGGGTCACGCAGCAAAGATCGCGCACGGCATCCGGCTGCATGTTGAGCAGCATCAGATCCGGCACCGGGTTGTTTTCCGGCACCGCCAGCGTGAGCGACATGGCAAGCATATAGGCGCCCATTCCAAAGAACAGGCCCTGGCCGAGGCTAAGTATTCCCGTATAGCCCCAGGCCAGACTTATCCCGACGGCACAGATTGCATAGACGAGATATGTCGCAACCCGATTGGTCCAGAAGCTGTTGAGGAAGAACGGGAGGGCGAACACCACCGCAAAGAACACTATGTAGGCGGCAATGGAAGTGCTTCGATATGTCATACGCTCATCCATGGTCTTTGGGAGTGTCAGCGGCTCTTGGTCACGAACAGGCCTTGCGGCTTGAACAGCAGGATGAGGATGACCACGGCAAACAGAACAGTGCGGCCATACACATCATTGAGCCAGGTGGCGACGAAGCTCTGAACCTCGCCGAGTATTCCGGCCGCGGCGAAGGTACCCAGCAACTGGCCCACGCCTCCGGCGACCACCACGAGGAAGGCGTCGACGACATAGGACGTTCCCATGTCCGGCGACACCGTCTTGAACCCGGAGACGAGAACGCCTGCTACACCCGCAAGGCCGCAGCCATAGGCGAAGGCGAGGGCATTGACCTTCTTGTCGTTGACGCCGCAGGCGGCAGCCGTGTTCCTGGCTACCGATACGGCTCTTAGCTGGCTACCAAATCGCGTGCGGTAAAGGAGCCACCAGGTCGCGGCCCCAAGCAGGACGGCAACCCCGAAGACAAAGGCCCGATAGACGGGGATATTAGCTCCCAGCAGATGCCAAGTCTGCTGCAGCTCGACCGGTACCGGGACATTTTGCAGGTCCGCTCCGAGCCCATCGATCTTGATGCCGAACAGGGCCAACCCGAAATGGATGCGGACGAGTTGCTGAAGAATGAGGGCGATGCCCCAGGTCGCCAGCAGAGTATCAAGCAGACGTCCGTAGAGACGGCTGACGACCGAACGTTCGATCGCCAGGCCGAACATCGCCGTGACGAAGAACGCCAAGGGCAGGCACAGATAGATATTCAAGCCCAGATGACGGGTCGCCAATACGGTAACGTAGGCACCGATCATCACCATTTCGCCATGGGCGAGATTGATGACTTTCATGGTTCCGTAAATAATCGCAAGACCGAGCGCGACCATGAACAGGATCGACCCGATACTCAGCCCGATGACGAAGGTTTCCATCTCAAACCCGATCGCAAGTGGCCGGTGGCCGTGCAGCGCCTGCAACGGCCTGGAGTCCGACCGATAACGCGTTAGAGCGATGCGCCGCTCGTGGTGCAGAGACGCTTCTCCGCGCTTTCCCCGACGCTGGAATAGGGGAGCGGCAGCAGCGGTTCGGGATATTGATCGACGATGTCGAGCAATCCATCGGCTCGTGTCTTGCCGATGCGGGGCGTCAGGTAGCTGTGGAGGTTTTGCGGGTCGATCGTGACCTTGCCTTGCGGGGCGTCGAAGGACATCCCGCCGACGGCCGAAACCACCCCTTTGGCCGAAAATTCACCGGCTTTTTCAGCCGCCATCGCCCACATGTGAACGCCGATATAGACAGCCTCCATGGCGGCATGGGTTACGGCATCGGCGCCGGCATAGGCCTTGAACGCCTTCACGAAAACCTGGTTCTGCGGCGTTTCGACAGTCTGGAAATAGGGCAGTGATACGTAGCTGCCGAGGGCATATTCCGGCCCCATGGCCTTGATCTCGACTTCGGTCGTGGTCGAGGAGCACAAAGGCAATTTGTCGAAACTATAGCCCTGGTTGCGCAACTCGCGATAGAAAGCGACGATTGAATCTCCGACGACATTGGAAAAGATCACGTCCGCCCCGCTCGATCCGATCTTGGACACCATCGATGCCCATTCGGTGTGACCGAGCGGAAGATATTCATCGCCGACCACTTCCATGCCGATCTTCTGGCATATGGTTTTCGAAGTCTTGGCCATGCCCCGAGGAAAGGCATAGTCGGAACCGACGATGAAGAGCTTGTTGCGTCCGAGCGTCTTCTTCAGCCATGGCAGCGAATTCTCGAGCTGCTGATTTGGGACCGCGGATCCGGCATAGAGCACGTTCTTGGAGCACTCCTCTCCCTCGTACCAGGTCGGCCATACCAGCAGGCTTTTGCGACGCTCGACCACGGGCAGAACCGCCTTGCGGCTGGCGGTGGTGTAGCAACCGAAGATGACGGGCACCTGGTCTTCCATCACCAGCTTGCGTGCTTTTTCGCTGTAGGTGCGCGGCTCGGAAGCAGGATCTTCGATCACCGGGCGCAATTGCTTGCCGAGCACGCCTCCTTTGGCATTGATCTCCGCAATTGCCATCTGGGCACATTGATTCATCGATTTCTCGACGATCGCCGTCGTACCGGTGAGCGAATACATGATGCCGACCGGCACTTCTTCGGCTGCCCAGGCGCGATCGCCCAGACGCAGGATGGCCGGTGCCGCCAGTCCCATAGCCGCAGATCCGCTTGCCTTGAGAAAGGCACGCCTTGTCTTGTCGTTCATTACCCCTCCTCGGCGCCTCGATGGGCGCGTCCTTGTCTTCGAGCCGCCCCTCGCGGCCGTGCAGGATCATTCGGAAGTCTCGCGGGCGCGCCGAGCACGCCCTGACCATTGCGGTCCAGCCTCTCCAATCTCGGCGGGAGGCTGCCGTCGAAAGACGATGAACTGGGTTCCTTCTTTTCGATGTGGGTCCTGCCGCCTGGGCGCGCACAAGCCCCAGGCGACAAGGTCTGGACAAAGATTTTCGGATAGAGAGTAAAAGCATTGCCTCGCATGCGCCGGCTCGCGCATGCTCAGTGTCGCCGATATTGCAGGATAGGAGGCCAACAGCCTTGTCGGCCCAATCAAAACAAAAAACCCGCCAACTCCGAACAGGAGTTTGCGGGCTGCACAGCCAAATGGCGCGGACTACACTGTCCATCGCCGAGATTGACGCCGTTTCACCGGACGTCAACTAAGTTTCATACTAGGCACGACTTTCCTTGAACGTCAAGAGCTCATAAGCATTGATAATTGCGGTAGCGACATCGTCCATCGCCACGCGTTTGCCCATCGCCTGTTTGCGTATGCTTTCATAGGCTTCCGGCTCGCTGAGCCCCTGCGTTTCCATGAGGATGGTCTTGGCTCTCAAGATCCGGTTGTTGCCGGCGAGTTTGCGTTCGAGCTTGCGGATGCGCTTGGCCGCGCTTTGGCGCTCCATCCAGAGCGAACGGGCGATGATCAGGTTTGTGAGCAATCCGAAGGGACGAATGGGCCTCTCGATCACGGCCAGTGCCCCACACTCCAGCACCACTTGCAGCGTGCTCGGATCCTCGAACGAGACGACGGCCAGGACGGCGGGGTCCGAAGGTTCGACAGGCCTGAAAAGGCGCAGAATCTTGTCCCGGTTTTCCTGCTCGATGGAGACCAGGACCACGACGGCGGTCGCACTCACGGCCTGTGGCAGCGGCCATGTCGTTTCACAGCTGCAGCCGATACGGCGCAGATGTTCGACCAGCGCCACGCCCTGGGCATCGGGCGGATGTATGACCTGCACACGCAGGCCTTTGAGATCCTTGAGCAGATGGGCTGTCATCGCCTGCTCCCATCAGGCCTTGCGACGCGCGCGAGTCAGGCCGCTTGCCCAGCCGTCATGCGCCGCCGTGACGAAATAAGGGTCCGGCCTTACCCGTGTCTCCGACTCCCAGATGACGTCGAATTTGCCTTGCGGATTGAGCCTGCCGATACGGGCCCACAGCTCCGTATGATGGTTGTCGGGGTCAATACGAATCCGCCCCTGCGGTGCGTCGAATTCCAAGCCCGCCAAGTGGCGCACAAGGGCGTCGGGATTGTCGGTCCCTGCCCGTTCAAGCGCCGCTGCGTAGAGATATGTCTGAAAATACGCGGCTTCCGCGCTGGCTGTCACAGGCGCCCCCTCGCCGAAACGCTGTTTGAAAGCCGCGACGAAACGCCTGGCGGCAGGCGTGTCCAAGGTCTCGAAAAACGAGGCAGCCGTCAGGTGGCCTGCAGCCAATCCCGCCGGCATCAGGGCCACCTCGGCCTCGGTCGTCGCCAAGCTGGCAATGGGCATCGAATTGGGGTCGAAGCCCGCCTCACGATAGGCCTGATAGAGGAGCACCGCTCCCGTGCCAACGACGTTGGACACCAGCACGTCCGGCTTGAGCTCTCTTATACGTTTGATGACTTTGTCGAAGTCCTTCCGAACCGCTTCGACCGGAACATAAATCTCATCCAGAATTGTTCCATCGGCCAAGGTAACCAGATCGCTTACGACGCGATTATATTCATATGGAAAAACATAATTTGAGCCAACCAGCAGAAATCTCTTGCCGTAATTCTCGATCAGATACTGCGCCAATTGGACAGCATTCTGATTTGACGATGAACCCGTGTAGAAGCAATTGTTGGAATATTCAAATCCTTCATAAAATGTAGGATAGAACAACAATCCGCGATAGGCCTCGATCTCCGGAAGAACGGCCTTTCGGGCCGTCGACATATAGCAACCAAAGATGGCCTGGATGCGATCTTCGGTCAGGAGCCGAACGGCCAGTTCGCGATATCGACGCGCGGAACATTCCGGATCGTAGAATGTCGGCGCAATTCTTCGCCCAAGCACGCCTCCCGCAGCGTTGATTTCTTCGGTGGCCAGGAGCGTCGCATTTGCTTCGGCTATTTCCGCGGCAGCTGTTACGCCGCTCTTGGAAAATAGAACGCCGATTTTCCAATCGTCATTGGTCACAACTATCACCTGAGAACGGAGCACAGACAGGAATACGCCTGTCGGGCCGGTCGACAAAGGCGAGAGCGGGAAACGCCACTGTTTCTCCGGCTATAGGAGTATACTCGCACGGTGGCGAGCGCAATGCGTCACCAGCCCGGGACGGCATAGAGGGGTGGTGTTGCGAACCTCTCGGTAAGCGGCGTGCGACACTGGAGTGTCATCCGTCCTATGAACTGGGTTTCATGTGCAAAGCCAGCTATTTCGACGGTTCGGTAATCCCACTTCGTGTGCGCTGGTACCTAGAGCGCATCTTGGATCCGGCTCCAGAGCATGTGCGGACGTTATCGGAGCCCGATCCACCTGTGGCGCGAAGCTTGGCGATCATTTCCTCATTATTGGGCAGGGTCACTCGACTTCGATGTCGGGATATTTTCTTTCGAACAGCGAGATTACCCCGTCCGAGGCATAGCCGCCCTCCCATGTGCGCAGCTTCTCCGCCTTGGCGCCGGCGACCACAACGGTCGTCGCCAACAGGGTAGCCATCACCAGTTCTGAAATCCGGTGCATGAACATCTTTCCCCTCCCCGATGAGAAGACCATCGAGGAAGAAGGCTGCGATAGCGGGCAGCGCCATTCCCGAAAGTTTGGGTATCCACCTTGGAACGCCGCGGCGCGCCTCGCTCAGACTTTCTGTTCCTTGCCGCGCTGCACGAGAATACTGAGCAGCGCCAGCAGGCCCGACCCGACCATCAGGAAGACGGAGACGGCATTCAGAACCGGCGTGGATCCCACCTTGACCATGCGATCATACATGGTGATCGTCAGCGGCGCGTCGGACCCCACCAGCATCAAGGTGGTGTTGAAATTCTCGAACGAGACGAGAAAGGCCACGACGAAGGCGGAGAACAAGGCCGGCGCCAGATAGGGCAAGGTGACGGTACGGAGCACCCGCAGGCGCGATGCGCCCAGATTGAGCGCCGCCTCCTCCAGGGCCACGTCGAATTTGCGCAGGCGCGCCGCTATCACCAGCGAGGTGATGGTGACCAGGAAGGAGAACTGGCCGAGCACGACGAGGAAAGTGCCGGGTCGCAGAAAATCCCATTCCAGGCCGAGCCCATCCTCCAAACCATTGGCGATGGCGCTTGCAAACACCAGGATGGAGATGCCCAGGATCACGCCCGGAATGACCAGCGGCACGATCATCAGCACATAAAGCAGGCTCTTGCCCGGGAACTGCTTGCGTTCGAACAGGAAGGCATTGCAGGTGCCGACCACGACCGACAGGGCCGATACGACCAGGCCGATATAGAGCGAGTTCCACAGGCCTTCCATCAGCCGGCGATCATGAAACATGCCGAGCTTCGGACCGCTGGTGCCGAAGAACCATTCCAGCGTGAACCCTTTCCAGGGCAGTGCCGGAAAGATCGAATCGTTGAAGGCGAAGATGGCGGCGGCGGCCAGGGGCGCGGCGAGGTAGAGGAAAAAGGCGAGCATGTAGCCGCCATAGATCCAGCGCAGGAGAAGAGACTGAGGAGCGGCAACGTTCATGGGCTCAATCCTTCGCCACCGTGGAGGCCAGGCTCTGGCCGGTCAGCCGGAGCCCCAGCCACACGACCAGGGACGTGAACGCCAGGAGAAGCACGCCGAATGTGGCGCCGGACTCCCAGTTGTAACGGGTCACGAACTGCTCGTAGATCTGCTCGGTGAACCACATGCTGTTCTTGCCGCCAAGCAGGATCGGTGTCAGGTAGCTTCCAGCCGTCAGCATGAAGACGATGATGCAGCCGGCGACGATGCCGGGCATGGCATAGGGCACGACGATGCGGCGAAACACGGTGAAACGGCTGCCGCCCAGATTGTAGCCGGCCTCGATCAGCGAATTGTCCATGCCGTCCAGGGTCGAGACCAGGGGGACGATCATGAACAGCACGACGGTGTAGACAAGGCCGATCACCACGGTGACATCGTTGTAGAGCAATTCGATCGGGCCGCTGGCAAAGCCGATATATTGCAGCAGGGCGGAGATCAGTCCGGTCTCGCGCAGGAGCACGATCCAGCCGAAGGCACGCACGAGGTCGCTGACCCAGAGCGGGATCAGGCACATCAGGAACAGGGCCGCGCGCGAACGCTGTCTGGCGATCTTGGCGATGTAATAGGCGACCGGGAAACCGACGATCAGGGCCAGGACCGTGACCAGGACCGACATCCAGGCCGTGCGCAACAGGGTGTTCCAGTAGACAGGCTCGCGCAGGAAATCGACGTAATTGGCGAAGCCGAAGGCATATTCGCCCGGCCCCAGCTTTTCGCGCAGGGACAGATAGCCGATGCCCAGTTGCGGCAGGACGATGAGCAACACCATCCACAGCGCAAACGGCGTGAACAAGAGGATCAGCGACAATTTGCCGGCGTCGGAACGGGGCATCGCGCCTACCCCGCCAGGCTGAAGCAGAGGCAGTGATCCCTCCGCCAGGAAATGTCGGTCCTGTCGCCCGGCTTGACGGGCGAGGAGCCGTCCATCACGGCATGGCCGACTTCGACGAGACCACCCCCGTCCAGGCGCACCAGCACACGGCTGTTGGCGCCATTGAACAACAGACTGTCGACGACGCCGCCCAGCCGGTTGCCGTCCTGATTCTCTCCCAAGGCGATGGTCTCGGGACGAACGAAGACCTCGACCTTCGCGCCGGCGGCGACCTTGCCGTCTCGCGCGACGGCAAAGATTTCGCCCCCTTCATCGAGCTCGACGCGAGCCTGGCCCTTGCTGAAGGCGGTCACCCGGCCCGGCCAGCGATTGGTATCGCCTACGAAGCCGGCGACGAAGCCGCTCCTGGGATTGTTGTAGAGCTCCTGCGGCGAGCCGATCTGCTCAAACCGACCTGCATTCATCACGGCCACATTGTCCGACATCACCAGCGCTTCGGACTGGTCGTGCGTGATATAGAGGAAGGTCGTGTTGAACTGGTGTTGCAACTGCTTCAGTTCGATCTTCATCCGCTCACGCAGCTTGAGGTCGAGCGCACCGAGCGGTTCGTCCAGCAGCAGCACATCGGGCTCCAGCACCATGCAGCGCGCAATCGCGATGCGCTGTTTTTGGCCGCCGGACAATTGCGAGACCTGCTTTTCGGCAACGCCCGGCAGGCCGATGCGCTCCAGCACCGAGGCGACCTTGCGGCCAATGTCAGCCTTGTTCTCGCCGCGGCAGCGCAAGCCATAGGCAATATTCTCGCCGACATTCATCATCGGGAACAGGGCCAGATGCTGAAAGACCATCTTGACGCTTCGCTTGTTCGGCGGCGCCGAGAGGACCGACTTGCCCTTGATGCGAATGTCGCCGCTGGACGGCGCCTCGAACCCGGCGATCATCCGCATGAGCGTGGTCTTGCCGCAGCCGGACGGCCCCAGGATCGAAAAGAACGAGCCCCGCGGCACTTCAAACGAAACATCGTTGACCGCAACATACCGGCCGAACTTCTTGGTCAGGCTCTCGCATTCAAGATCGTGCATGGAAGCTCGTGAAATTAGGCTGAATGGCTGGTCCGCAGGGATCCCAGCCCACGCGAACCGTTCATTGTCGTGGGCCGTGAAGACAGGCCTTGGAGCAAGGTGCGATTTCCTCCAATCGCACCTTGCTCGCAGCTCTTTGTCTTGACGCATTTTTCCATTCGAAAAGTCCACCGACTTTTCTGGAAAGTACGTCAGTTGGAGGCGGCCGCCTTGATGCGTTCCAGCGCTTTGCCTTCCAGATCTTCCAGACCCGCCGGGATATTGGCGAAGAACTTCAGATTGGCCAGCGCCTTGTCGTCGAAGGCCACTTTTACGGCTGCCTTCTTGTCATCCGGCAGGAGATCGACGCCACCCTTTACCGCGGAGATCGCACCGGTCGAGTCCGACATCAGCTTGACGATATCGGGACGCAGGACGAAGTTGATCCACTTGTAGGCGGCTTCGTCGGCCTTGCCCTTGCGCGGAATGGCGAAGGTGTCGATCCAGGCCAGAGCGCCGGTCTGCGGCGGCACATAGACCAGGTTCTTGTTCTGGCCGTAGAGCTTGAAGGCCGTCGAATCCCAGGCTTCCGAAGCCACGACCTCACCCGACAGCAGCAGCGTCGACAGATCGTCACCGCCGTTCCAGTAGGTCTTCACATTGGCCTTGCAGGCGATCATCTTCTCGGTCACCTCATCCAGCATCTTCTGGTAGGCAACCTTGTCGCCATAGAGAGCGAATGGATCCTTGCCGAGCGAAAAGGCCATGCCGAGCAGGATCGTGCGCCTCAGCCGCATCGAGGTCCGCCCCTTGTACTGCGGATCGCACAGGTCGCCCCAGCCCTTGATACCGGGAGCCTTCGAGGCGTCGACCACCAGGCCGGAGGTGCCCCACTGATGGGGAACGGCATAGACCTTGCCGTCGATCGTGGCATTGGTCTTCACCGCTTCGAGCAGGTTGTCCTGCATGGCGGCGGTGTCGATCTTCGACAAATCGAGAGGCTTGTAGATGTTGTATTCCTGCTGCGCCGCAAAGATGCGGTCATGGCTGGGCTGGGCGAGATCGAAACCCGCACCGCCGGTTGCCCGCAGCTTGGCGATGATTTCCTCATTGTTGGAAAGCGTCACCTCGACATCGATGTCCGGATATTCCTTCTCGAACAACTGAATGACATTGTCGGGCGCATAGCCGCCCCATGTCAGTATCCGCAGCGTTTCGGCATTCGCCGCATTCGAGACGACGATGGCCGCGGTGGCGCCGACCAGCATTCCGATCAGTTTTTTCAAGATCACGGTTCCCTCTCAGAATAGATAGGCGGCCGATCGAGCTGTCAGCCTGCCTCCCTGCACGACTATGAAAGGCCTGGCTACGGCAGATAAGGTCCACTCTCAATCAATGATGAGGCCGCTTGGCGGCTCGACGGTCAGACCCGCAGCGTCACGGTTTTGGTCCGGGTATAGGCGGAAAGCGCAAGGAGCCCCTTTTCCCGGCCGATGCCGGAACGGCGATTGCCGCCGAAGGGCGTTTCAATGCCACCTGCGAAATATTCGTTCACGAAGACCTGGCCGGCATCGACATCCCTGGCGATGCGCTGCGCCTTGGCAAGGTCACGGGTGAACAGGCCGGCGACCAGGGCATAGTCCGTGCAATTGGCCGCCGCGATCGCCTCCTCGACACCGTCGACCACCTGCACGGCCAGGACAGGGCCGAAGATCTCTTCCTGGATGATCGGATCGTGCCAATCGGCGCCGTCCACGATGGTCGGCTCGAAGAACCAGCCCTTGCCGGTCGCCGGATCCACGGTCACCTTGCCGCCGGTGACGATCTCGAGGCCCCGTGCCCTGGCTCCCTCGAGATAGGACGCGATCTTGCCCAGGTGCTCGGCCGAATTGATGGCGCCGAAATCGACGCCTTCGCTCAGGCCATGGCCGATCTTGAGGCGGCGGGCACGCTCGACCAGCCTCTCGATGAACTGGGCGTGGATCGAGCGCTCGATCACCAGCCGCGAACCGGCCGAGCAGATCTGTCCGGCATTTTCGAAGATCGCACCGACGACATTGTCGAGCGCCAGCTCGATATCGGCATCCGCCAGGATGATATTGGGCGATTTGCCGCCGAGTTCGAGCGTGACGGAAGCAATGTTCTGGGCCGCCGCCTTCATCACGTTGATGCCTGTGACGGTCGAGCCCGTGAAGGTGACGTGCCTGACATCGGGATGCGAAACCAGCGGAGCGCCGGCCGCGATGCCGGTGCCGGTCACGACATTGCAGGCCCCTTGGGGCAGACCGGCCTGGACCAGGATCTCGGCCAGCAGCAGCGCCGTCATCGGCGTCTGTTCCGCCGGCTTCACCACGGCGGTGCAGCCGGCGGCCAGGGCCGGCGCAATCGAACGGCAGGTGGTCGACAAGGGATAGTTCCACGGCACGATATGGGCGGTGACGCCGACCGGCTCCTCGATCGAATAGGAGGTGTAGTCCGGCCCCAGCGGATAGGCCCTGCCCTCATGTTTGTCGGCTGCGCCGGCATAATATTCAAAGGCGCGCGCGGAACCGCGTACGTCGCCGCGGGCCTCGGCCAGCGTCTTGCCGCTGTCCAGCACCTCCGCGACGGCGAGGCGCTCGATATTCTCCCGGATCAGGCTAGCCGCGCGCATCAGCACACGCCCACGCTCGGCCGGCGTCGCCCTGCCCCATTCGCCGGCCAGAGCCTGCTTGGCGGATGCGACGGCGTCGGCGACATCCTCGGCCGTTCCCGCCGCAAATCGCGCATGCGGCTCCGCGCAGCCGGGATCGAAGCTTTCCATCGCCTGTCCCGATGCCGCCTGGCGCCAGCCGCCATGGATGAAATGCTTGGAGGGCAGCGGTGCGCAATCCTCGGCAACGATCGTGGATGTCTTGGTCATCACGCCACCTCGCTGACATGGTAGCTCGACCGGGCGAGCCATTCGGGGTCGATTTCCACCCCCCAGCCCGGTTCGCTCGAAACCGTCACCATGCCATCTTCGACCGCATAGGGCGATTTGACGAAGAGGCCTTCCTGCCAAGGATAATAGTCCGCCCCCTCGATCGAGAACTCCAGATATTTGCCCGCCCCCTCGATGGCGCGCAGCAAATGCATGGTGAACAGCGTCACGAGCCCGAGATTGGCGCTGTGCGGCGTCACCGGCAGCCCTGCGGCTCTCGCCATGGCGCAGACACGCAGGGTACGGCTGATGCCACCGAGATAGAGGATGTCGGGCTGCACGATGTCGACGGCCCGCATCTCGATCATGTGCCGCCAGGTCGGGATCTCGCAATCCTGCTCGCCACCGGTCACGGCGATGTCAAGCGCTTCGGTCACTTCCCTGGTCTGCTCAAGCTCCCAATAGAGGCAGGGCTCTTCGAAATGCTCGATGCCATTGTCCTTGAGCAAGGCTCCGACCTCGATCGCCCGCCTGGGCGAGAAGCCACTATTGGCATCGACCAGCAGGGACGCCTTGTCGCCGAGCGCCTTGCGGATAGCAGGAACGATCTCCTCCGTACGCCCCGGCCATTCGTCGATATCATGGCCATATTCGGCGGCGATGCGGAATTTAAAGGCGTCGAAGCCGAACTGATCCTGCAGGCGCTTGAAGCGGTCGGCTTCCGCCATCGGCGTGATGTCGCGTTTCATGGAGGAGGCGTAGGCGCGCAGCTTGCCCGGTGTCCCACCCAACAGGGTGCAGACGGGCAATCCGGCCACCTTTCCACGCAGGTCCCAGATCGCGGTGTCCAGGCCGCCAAGCGCCCGCTTCATATAGGAACCGGGAAATTTGTGTTCGCGCTCGATCACCCTGTCGGTAAGCGCATCGATATCGTCGAATTCGACACCGAGGACATAGGGCGCAACCTGCCGGTGCAACACGGTCGAGGTGATGTCGGAATTGTAGGTCGAAACCTGGCCCAGTCCCTGGGATCCGTCCTCGGCCGTGATGCGCACGAAGCCGATGAATTGGGTGGAGAATGTCTCGATGCGTTTGATCTTCAAGTCCGCTCTTCCCGAAAATGCAAGGCAGTGCAATCGAGTTTGGCCTACCAAAGCAGTCCATAGGTCATAAGGTCCACTTTCGAAAAACCAGAAAGCCGGTTATGGCGGATCGGCGGACCAATGATTCACGGTGGCCGAGGCGAGACCGCCTGCGGCCTTTCCGGGAAGTCGTGAAGCAAACGCGATTGAGTATATTCATCGCGCTATGCCGCGAACTCGCTGTTCAACCGTCGGGAAGCGCAGATAATGGTGAAGAGGTCCTCGGGTGAATTGTTGTTTTCGATCACCGTCGATCGCGCCTTGGACAAATCCATAACCACCCAAGTCTATAATGCGATCCGCCAGTTGATCACATCGGGCCACTTGCCTGCCGGCAAGCGCCTGCCGTCGAGCCGGACGCTGGCAAAGGAGCTGGCGATATCACGCACCACCGCGATGACGGTGTTCGAGCGCCTGACCTCGGAAGGCCTGATCGTCTCGCGTACCGGATCGGGTTCCTACGTGTCGGATCTTGCCGAAACCAGGAAGCCGGAACAGGCCCTGGTGGTTCAACCTCCCGGCCCGGTTTCCGCCAAGCTCGCCGACATTATTGCCGACGCCTCGCCGCGTTTCTTTCAGCGGCTGTCTCATCCGCACCGCGTACGCGCCTTCGTGACCGGACTGCCGGACTATGCCTCGTTCCCAATGGCGGTCTGGGCGCGCCTGACCGCGAAGCACTGGCGCGAGCCGCGTGAAGATATCATGGGCTATTCGGACGCCAACGGCCATCCGCGCCTGCGCCTGGCGATCGCGGAGCACCTGCGTGCCAATCGCGACCTTTCATGCGATGTCGACCAGATCTTCATCGTGAACGGTGCTCAGCAGGCCTTCGACCTGATCGGCCGTGTCCTTCTCAATCCGGGCGACCGGGTATGGTTCGAGAATCCCGGCGCCATTGGTGCGCGCAACAGCCTGGTCGCATGCGGCGCCTCGATCGTCCCCGTACCCGTCGACCGGGAGGGGCTCTCCGTCGAGGCCGGTCTCGATCTGGCTCCGGACTTTCGCCTCGCCTTCGTCACACCCTCACACCAGCACCCGACGGGGGTGGAAATGAGCCTGGCGCGGCGAGCCGAACTGCTCGCTGTGGCCAACCGGAACGACGCCTGGATCATCGAAGACGACTATGACGGGGAATTTCGCTACGATGGCCGGCCGTTGCCGACCTTGAAAAGCGGTGATGCCGGTGAACGCGTCATCTATGTCGGCACATTCTCCAAAACGATGTTCCCTGCCTTGCGGCTCGGCTTCTACATCGTACCCAAACCTTTGGTGCCGGTCTTCCAGCGCATCAGCGGCGCGTTCCTCCAGGGCGTGCCCTCCAGCATCCAGGCCGTTCTGGCCGCCTTCATCGATGAAGGGCATTTCGCCACCCATCTGCGCCGCATGCGCGAGATCTATGCCGGCCGCCATGCCGTCTTCCACGAAGCGACCGCGACGCATCTTGCGGGACTGCTGCAGACGAACCGCTCCGTTGCCGGATTTCACGCGGTTGGCCGATTTGCATCACCGGCGATGCAGGACGAGAAAGTTGCGGCAGATGCCGATGCAGTCGGCCTGCTGGTCTCCCCCATCAGCCGGTTCTGCATCAATCAGATGCACGATCGGGGCGGGCTGGTTCTCGGCGTGAGCGCGATCGACGAACGGGCCATCGCCAAGGGCGTGGAGGTGCTGGCCCAAGTTCTGGAGAAGCAGCCGATGTAAGGCGATCGATGGGGTCGCTAGGTGTTGTCCCGCAGGATCATCGCCGCGGCTTTCTCAGCCATCATCATCGTCGGCGCGTTGACCGGGCAGCTTCGGACCTTGCGGCACCGGAAACCCAGCAGTTATCCGGTATCGCTCCACTGCGGCAGATCAGCCTTTTTTATTTCACTTCCAGCAACTGTCTGGCAAGAGAGCGTCATGAAAATCACGACGATAACTGCCCTCCTTGTCTGCAGCCTCGTTCCGGGCGGCCTGGGCGGCTGCGCGAGCACCGGCCATCCCGTATCCGCGGATGCATCGCATCTTTCAGGTGAACGTTATCCGGTGCGCCTCATCAACCGCGCCCGCTTTCCGGCCGATTTCGTCGTCGCAGATGTGAACTATCCTTCCAGCGAAGCTCGCGGCACCATCATTGTCGATACCAGGGCCAGCAAGCTCTTTCTGATCGAAGGCGATGGCAAGGCGCGGCGCTATGCCATCGCTGTCGGCAAGGCGGGCTATGCCTGGAAGGGCGTGGCCGGCATTCAGCGCAAAACTGAATGGCCATTTTGGTATCCTACCGACGAGATGCTCGCCCAGGCACCCGGCATGCCCGGCACCATCCCGCCAGGGCCCGACAATCCGCTCGGCGCTCGAGCCCTGTATCTCTATGCCAATGGCAAGGATACGCTCTACCGCATCCACGGCACCAGCGAACCCTGGACCATCGGCACCAAGGCCTCTTCCGGCTGCATTCGGATGTTCAATGAGGACGTCATTGATCTCTACGCCCGTACCGGCATCGGCGCCAAGGTGATCGTCGAATAAAGCCGGAGCGGCGCGGGTTGAAATAGACGTCCAGCCCACCGCGACGAAAGCCGGAGCGTTATGCAACTCGCGGGTGACTTCGTACGCATGCGGAACGCCGCAGCAAGCCTGCTATGTGCCCGGCCTCGTACGGTCACTCGCCCTTTCGGCACTTGATTCCTGAATATTCTTTCAAACCTGCATCGGGATCCGCCTATGGATCGATCGCGGATGAGGCGCCAGTGAAGCAATTCACTCGCGCCTCTGA
The DNA here is from genome assembly GCF_034424805.1 of Labrys sedimenti. NCBI lineage: Bacteria > Pseudomonadati > Pseudomonadota > Alphaproteobacteria > Hyphomicrobiales > Xanthobacteraceae > Labrys > Labrys sedimenti. The sequence goes on along the minus strand of NZ_JAXOUF010000015.1, from coordinate 86,780 downwards.
ACTTATCTTTTCCGGGGCAGGTGGAAGGCCTGCCTACCAGTTATAGCGTATGCCGAGCGTGCCCTTGACGGTATAGTTGTCGCCGGCGCCCGAGGAGAGGGCGGTGGCATAGTCGGCCTCTCCATAAGCGCTCCAGGCATCGTTCCAGGCATAAGTGCCGCCCAGCCCGACCTCACCCCACAATCTCTTGTTCTGCTGTTTCACCGAGACGTTGGCTACGTCGATCTTGGTGCCATTCAAGAACTGATAGGAAAGGTTGCCGATACCATAAACCTGGAGGCGGTCGGTCTTATTGTTGGCGTTCTGCCAGCTCGAGAGATGCTCGATCCTGACGCCGATACGACCCTGCAGCGAGTTGCCCTCGCCCAATTCTTGCCTGGCACCGTTGACGTCGGTGAATTTTTCGAAATCGACGCTCGAATAGGCAAGCTGCGCCTGCGGCACCAGCGCCCAGCCGGAACCGAGATCCATGCGCTTGCCGGCCTCGATGCTGGCCGCGCCAGACCATCCCTGGTTATTGCCACCCGGCTTGTTGGACAGGCTCGAATCGTACCAGGTGAATTGGGCGATGGCATCGGCATAGAAGCCATTATTGCCGAGCCAGGTCAGATTGGCGCCGATGCCGTAGCCCGTCGTCGTGATCTTGCCCTTGGCGCGCGCCGCGAGCGTTGCGGGGTCACGGGTGATGTCGATGTCGGCGCGCGCGGTGCCGATGGTGCCATAGGCACCGAGCGTCATCGTTCCCGTGGCGGACTCGTAAACAGCGCCCTCATAACCGGCTTGCATGAAGCCGAGGCTTTGCGTGTAGGATGAGCCGACCTTCGGATCAAAAGACGAATATTGTCCGCCGATACGCCCCCAGGCACCCTGGCCATAGATCACCGGGCCGCCATTGGCATAAACGCCGGCCTGCTCGCCGCTGACTTTGCATTTGAAGTTCTGGGCCGGGTCCTTGCACCAGATTGTTTCCGGAGGAGCGCCGTTCGGCCAGACCCGGTTTCCGGTGCGCTGCTGCAGCGTACCCAGCGTTGCGAAGCTGTAATCGCTCAGGATCTGCGCATAGGGCAAAACGGTCTGCGTCGACTCGTTCAGGCCGACATTGCGCAGGAACCAGTTCTGATCCGTCTCGACATTGGGGGCGACGCCACCTCTGAACAGATTGTAATCATAGGCGCCCGCGGCAACGGCTCTGGTGAGATGAAAGGCGTCGGTACTCGTCGTTCCGCCATTTATCACGTGCACGACCTCGATGCCGTCATGGATGGTCGCCGCGCCGGGGCCGCCATTGTTGACGATGGTCAGGGCCGTCGAGCCCGTCGCCGTGCCGCCATCGATCACGATCTGGTCCGACGGCGAGCCATCGCTGCCCAGATAGGTATTCAGGACAACCGTGCCGATTGCGCCCCCTGTGCCTCCGACGAAATTCGAAGTCGTCAACGTCTTGTAGGCGCCCCCCGAAGGCGGCGTGAAGACGATCAACCCGGTATTGTTGGTGGTGCTGGTCGCGGTGCTGTTGACCGTGGAGCTGGCCGTCATGTTCCAGGTGCTGTTGGCATCGACGGTCATGTTGTCGGCATTGATGGCAACGCCGGTCAGGACGCTGGACTTCAGCGTTGCATTGGCCCTGGCGCCGACCTCTCCCACGACGTTGCCGGTCATCGCCATGTTGGTGAAATTGCCGCTGGTGGTGCCGCCGACGGCATGCACCAGGATGCCGCTGCCCGTCGTGGGGGCGACGCCGGTCAGATTGGCGACGACATTGCCGGCCGTTCCGGTGATCAGGTCCCCGGTCGCGCTCAGGGAGCCGCCCGTCATCGTCACCGTGCCATCGCCGGTGCCCAGAATGCCCGACGAGCCGGTCCCGTTGGCCGTCACGGCGGTGCCGGTTGTGTTGATCTGGCCGCCACCGTTGACGGAAAGGCCCGAAGCGGCCTGCGTGGTAACGGTCGAGGCTGTCAGCTTGACATTGCTGTCCGCTCCTTCCGATAGCGCGCCGAAGGCTCCGGTTCCGCTGGTCTTGACTGTGGCATTCGTGGCGTCGACGACACCACCCTGCATCGCGTGCAGGCCCATGGCGTTGACACCCGAAGTGGTGACTGCCGTGCCGCCGTTCGCACTGCTCGTCAGTGTGACCGTGCTGCCGGGACCGGTCGCCCGGACACCATCGGCGGTGAAATTGGCGGTCGGGGCGCCTTTGGTCGTGATGGTGCCGCCAGCAACCGTGGCGGTGCCGCCGCCACTCGCCGCGACACCGATGGCGCCGTCACCGGTGGTTGTGAGTTTATTGTCTGTGATCGTGAGCGTGCTGCCAGCCCCGATCGCCTCCGCGCCGTTGGCTTCCCTGCCAATCTCACTCGCCAAGTAGTGGCCGCCGGAGGTGTCGAACCCTGGCTTATACCCTGTGGTGATCTCGCCGCCGGTTACACTCATCGCACCGCCGCCCGTGGCACGGACACCGGCACTGGACGGGCCGGTCGTCCGGACGATGGCATTGCTAATGGCTACCTCGCTGGCCGTTCCGTTACCGTCCGTCCCATCCGCAACCGCGCCGGTCGAGCCGGTTTCATAGGTGAAAATGCCATAGCCCTTGAAATCGATAAAAGCCCCGCCCTGAGCCACTGCACCGGCGCTGGCCGCGCCATAGGTGGTCACGCTACCGCCCTGGTCAATCGTGATCTGGCTGCCGGTCCCCTGGGCGAGGAGAGCCACGGAATTGCTGATGAGCGTGTTATGAAATTTGCCGGTTACGACCGCGCCGCCATGGATGGTGGCTGTTCCCCCGTCGGCAACCAACATCCCGGTACTGTTGTTGCCATAGGTGTTGATGTAAGTGTTGTTTGTGACGATGCTGCTGCCGACGCCCGCAACGGAGGCACCCACTGTGTCATCGACGTCGTAGTAGTTCAAAAATCCACTCAGATTGTTGAGGGTCATCTGGCCGCCCGACTCGACAACGAAGGCGGAACTGCCCGTGCCATAGGTCAAGATGCTGGATTTCTGGGGATCGATACCGGTTATCTCGACCTTGCCGCCGTTGGCAGCATAGGCGCCATATGCATTGTCGCCGTTTGTGACCAGGATTTGTTGCCCGGTATTCGGTGGCAGCGTCACGCCGCTATAGTCAACATTCACGTCGCTGCCAGTTCCGGTTGCGTAGATGGCGTGGCTGCCGGCGCCCGATGTGGTGACGAGTACCCCATTTCCGTTGATATGGCCGCCGCCATCGGCATAGAGGCCGTGACTGCCCGCTTCAGTCGTATTGACAATGGCGGTGTTGTACCCCCCGCTGCCATCCGGCGCGCCGTTCAAATTGATCGTTCCGCCGCCGCTCGCGTGGGCGCCGGAGCCAGTACCGCTCGCGTCTAATTCAACGACGTTTCCCGTATAGGTACCGGTGCCCGAGGCGCTGACTACGTCGGTGGCGTCATTGCTCACTCGGGTTGGAATGCCTGGCGTGCCCGAATCCGTGCAACTACCCGAGGAAATGCTCACAGGCGCATCCGGTGCCGGTACGCATTGCGCCTGGGCCTGGGATGGCATTGCGGTCGCCGCCAATACTGTCGCGAACAACACGCTCCCTATGGATAGCGCTCGGGGACTACACCCTTGAAGCAAGTGGCGAAGCACCGATGTGCGTCCCACCATCGGCGCCGATCCGCCCCCCCGTGCCCTGCTTGTCATGTTTACACTTGCCCCTTGGATTTCCTGAACGTCAGACAGAAAAGAACACTCAAATACTCGCTTACGCTGCTTTCATTGGTAGCATACTGCCTAACTATAATACGCCATTTGTGAAATGAATTTCCCTATTGTTTGTATTTTTTTCGAAAACGATGCAATCATGCAACAATTTCTTTATGCAAAAGCGAATTTAAGTGTCATTTAGTGACAGTATGTGTCATCCTAAGATTGCCTAATATGTGAATCACTGGAACTTGGACGATAATTTTTATCCTAGCGGCCATCTTCGAATGAAAATTCCCGAATGAAATATATAATCTAATTAATTTTAGAATTAACGTAGAAATATTGATATTGAAAATAATATTTTCTAATTCTGGATACAATAACATCAATATATATTAATAAACTAAAATTAAAACAAACCATTGCAGAAATGACGTACCAGTTAAGCTTCGCATCAGGAGCGGCTAATCATATCGAGGACAATATTCTACCCAAGCCGCCTCCAGTGACCCTGGCCGCACTCAATGAACCGACATCGAGGAAGGGGAACCGGCCTCCTCGTTTGCGTGAACTGAACTGCGACAAGGTCCCAGGGATCAGGTGCCTGCTTCGACACGGCGGAATAGGCAGGATACCTTTCGGAATCCCGACAGCGTTGCCCGCTTGATCTCCCTCTGCACGAGCCGGAACGCGTATCCCTGAACTCCAGCCCATCCATTGGAGGGAGAGCAGGCGATGACCAGCCCGGCCAGCGCCGCTGCGGCGCCGGTCCGAGCGGAATATTGGCCATCGCGCCCCTCTCTCAGAAGGGCCACCTGACGCGACCCGCGTGGATTTCTTCGTGAGATCGCCCCGGGACCGACCGAGACAGTGATCTCGATTCCCCTTTTTCCGTCGCGCCCTGCCGGCGGACGCAAACGGATATGCTGCCGATCATCTGGATACCATCGTCATAGGTAGCGGCAACGGCACCCATGATCCGATCTCAACCACCCGCCTTCCGCCTCGTACGAAGCGCTGTAGCAGGGCGAGCGCGAAGAAGACCCGTGGGATGTCACGACACCGAAGGATTGACCCCAACCCGAGAGAACATCACCGGCACAGAGAAGCGGTTGCGCGCCTTGACGCAAATGCATCAAGGCCGAGCAGATGGCTGGAGTTTCCTGCGCGTCTGATCCGTTTAGGAACTCGCTGCCTAATTTCGACATAGAGCAAGAAATCAGAATTTATAGCTGACGCCGAGGGTCGCGGTGGTCTGATCCCATCCAGACTTCACAGATCCCAGCGGCGTATCATATGTTTTTTTACCAAAATCGGTGTAGCGCACTTCCGCGCGACCGATCCAATTCTCGGCAAATGCGTATTCGACACCCGCACCGGCAGTCCAACCGATATGAATCTCGCTTGAGCTTCCGCGAATGCGCCGCAAATACCAATTGTTGTCAATGACAAGCAGTTTATAGCCGGTTGTCGAAAGTTCGGCAGAACCGGTGGCGATGCCGCCTGTCGCATAGATAAGCAGATTATCGAATGCGTAACCCGCACGAAGGCGGGCCGAGGCCTGCCACTTGCTGTCGAGTGAGAGGCTTCCCGTCCCTACCGATCCGTTGAATATATGGCGCCCCTTGATATCGGAATAATCAACGTCACCCTCGATGCCGAGGACAAATTGGTTGATCTGATAGTTGTAACCGGCATGAGCGCCGCCCACGAAGCCGTCAACGTTGAATTTGTCGGCCATAATCGACCCGACGTTGGTCACATTGACGCCGCCGATTATTATGACGCCGCCGCCGATGGTCCCCCCACCGCCGGTGGGGGCCCCACCGCCGAAATAACGGCTTTGATTGTCGTTCTCGCTACCCCAGCCATAGCCGGCATGAATACCGACGTAAGGACCGGACCAATCATAGGCCATAACGGGGGGACGGGGAGACGGCTGGGCGGGCGAAAGATCCGCAGCGAAAACGGAAGTGGCTGTCGACGCCAGCAAGACGGCAAAGATTGCACTGGTATGATACACGGAACGCATCGAAATCCCCCAAAAAATCGCCTTTTACTCTTATGCATTTATCTGAAATTTTGCTGTGATATATGTGCAACATTGCAGTAAAATTTAGTATGAACTGACTATACAGATCTCTATTTTGACGTTTACTTTCACACGCATACACATGATGTCACTATATGACATGAAGTTATTTTTGCTTTAGGCGGCATTTACCAGGATGGAGGCGGCCGCGAGGGCGATGATGGCTTGGAAGTTTCGCCCTATTCCGGCTGCCAGATCCGAGCTGTTGAAGAGAGCCCCCAAACAGGGCGACTGGTATCGCTCACATGCCGGATGAGAGGATTTTTGAGATGATGCAGAGTGGCTTGTTGGGAAGGAGCGTTCGATTACGCGCCACTTGGTGAAGCCGGCGATGCTGGACGCGCTCGCAGTGAGCGAGCCTGGAAAACATCTGGCTCCACACAGCATCATCGGAGGGAATGACTTCTGGCAGACGGGCAAAGTTGAGAATGAAGCCGCAGGTGCCCATCGGGCACTCCTGCCATCAACTTTCCTGCAATTCGGAGGTACTTTTTAATTACAGAAAGCAGGCTTGTTTTTTCCTATTCGGCGAAAGTGAAACCCTGCCCGCGGATTGCGTGCAAGGGCAGGATCATGTTGGACTTTTTCGCTCTCCGCCGCAGGCGGCTTACGATGGTGTCGAGATGGGCATAGTTGAAATCATAGACGTCAGCACCCATGGCTTCGACAAGTGCACTCCGCTCGACAGTGTTGCCGCGCTTCCTGAACAGACACCCCAAGAGGTACTGCTCGGAGACGGTCAAGCGCAGGCGGTGGCCCAGGCCGTCAATGATTGTCCACCCTCCTTCCACCAACGCCCATTGCGGGATTTGAGGAGGAGGCGGCACCTTGCGATGCCTGTTGACGCGATTGTGGACCGCCATCACGGTAGCGGCCAGTTCCCGAACATCGACGGGCTTGACGAGATAGGCATCTGCACCCTTCTCCAGGCCGGCAACTCGGTCGTCGATAGACCCCCGCGCCGTAGCCATGACGATCCCGATCGGTTGCGATGCTCGCAAATGGGCCGCTACGGACAGGCCGTCTTCGCCCTTCAGACCAATGTCGAGGACAACAATTCCGGATGGCATGGCAGCATAGGCCCGGTACAGGGCCGCAGCGCTGCCAAATCCATGTACGTTCAAGCCCAGTCTGGATAGGCCGAATACCATCTCTTCGCGAAAATCCTCATCGTCATCAACAAGATAAACGAGAGGAGCGCTCGCAATATCGCCTCGCTTGGTCTCCTCCACGGACATCTATCCACCTTCCATACGACACCCCACGCCTCCGTTCGAACGGCACGCAGTTGAAAGAAACCGGGCAAATTTGCAGGAAAGCTCTTCACGTCCTTGATAGTTCACACCACCCGCTCGCCCTGCCCGCCGGTCTGGGGATGGTTGGGTAATAGGGCCGCCCGCGGCCCGCCTCTCGCTGCGCCCGAACAGATTGCGGTCGGGGCCTGCGGAAATAGCTGCCGGTCTGTCAGTTGTCTTTGAATGGGGGCGACATACGGATTTTCCATTGCGGGATTGCAGAATTCGATCAGCGCGACCGCGGGACGAGCTTAATTCCACGTTTCACTGTTATGCCCAGGGGCGAAGCACTGGCGCATCGGATGTTCATCCGATAGACGTCGTTTTTGGTTGAGAATCCGTCGCAGCGTTGTAATGATGCAACAGTTGTTTTAGCTGGCGCCTAGCCAACAACGATTCTTCTCTCTCACTGCTATGCTATGCTGAACTCCACAGACTCCTTTGAAGCTCGGGCCTCTGAAGTAGAAGACCTCCCCTCCATCGACGAGATATCGGCGCTCATCGGCACGATTTACGATTGCGCTCTCGACCCAGGCCTCTGGGAGTCGATGCTGGCTGGCATCAAAGAAATGTTGCGCGCCCACAATGCCTCGCTGACCATGATCGATCTGGTCGGCGGCAGGGCCTCGCTCATCAAGACGATCGGGATCGACCCCTATTGGCTGGAGCGCTTTCAGCTCTATGGGGAAGAGATGGCATCCTGGGAGCGCCTACCGGCCCTCCGCGACATGCCCATCGACGAACCACAGGTGTTTTCGCGCCATCTCACCGCGGAGATCCAGTCGCAATCACCGATGCTTAAGGAATGGGGCGAGCCACAGGGCATCGTGGATTCGATTGGGTTGACATTGATCAACAGCCCGACCCGGCAAGCCCATCTCGGCCTCAACCGCCACAGGGATGCCGGCATCTATACCGACCGCGAGGTAACGATAGGACGAATATTGGTGCCGCATATCAGGCGCGCTGTAACGATCAGCGATCTTCTGGATATGAAAACCGTGGAGCAGCAGGCTCTCGGAGCAACACTCGACAGCGTGACCGCCGGCATCGTTATCGTTGCGAGCGAAGGGCGCATCATGCACGCTAATGAAACGGCGCAGCGCATGCTCGATGCGGGATCGCCGATCCTGTCTTCCGGCGGATGTCTGGCCACCGTCGACTCTCGCATAACTGAAGAACTGCGCAAGGCCATTGCGATGGCCCAGGAAGACGAAACGCAACTTCCGGAGGCAGGGTTGGGTGTGCCTCTCGGCAAGGCCGACGGGGTCGCAGCCATCGCTCATATCCTGCCACTCGCCCGCGGCCAGCGCAGAACAAGGCTCGTGCCCCAGGCAACGGCTGCCGTCTTCGTCGCACTCGACGCAACCCCGCTGCCGACCGACCTCGGAGCTGTCGCCCGCATGTTCGGATTGACGCCCGCCGAGATACGTCAGCTCGAGCAATTGATAGCGGGGGCGACACTCCGCAAGGCGGCGGCAGCGCTACAAGTCAGCGAGGCGACAGCCCGGACACATCGCGAGCACATCTTTGCCAAGATGGGTGTATCGCGACAGAGTGATCTCGTTGCGCTTGTCAGGCGCCTCGTCCCACCGGTCCGCCGGCCCAACGGCCGATAACATCAAGGGGAAAGCAGAGCGCCCGCCCATGCGCGGTGACGCTCTTTGTCGATGGCCTTTTGGCCATCATTTCCTTCAGATCCCGCAAACTCAACCCGTAGGCCAGATACCAACGTACGCAAGGCAGGAGCACCGGTCGGTCGAAATGACGGCCTTTCAACCTCGTGAAATACGCTTCTCAGATGAAGGCGCTCTCATATGAGGTCTTACATTCCCAGAAAATCTAAAAAACAATCAATTTTATTTGAAAAATCCTCGCAATATCTATGTATTTTAGATTCTTATTCTCCGTTTTTATTGATAAATATATTTACATTCTAAAATGTATACGATTTTTTTAAAATTAAAGTTTACATAATGGAGATACACACGCTCTCTACTCGGGAAAAGTAAACCCAAGCCCGCGAATAGCATGCAAGGGCAGAAGCATGTTGGATTTTCTCGCCCTCCGGCGCAGGCGACTTACGATGGTATCAAGGTGGGCATAGTTGAAGTTGTAGGCATCCTCGCCCATGATTGCGGCGAGCACGCTGCGCTCGACGGTGTTGCCGCGCTCCTTGAACAAACATCCCAAGAGGCGCTGCTCGGAGACGGTCAGGCGCAGGCGGTTGCCCAGGCCGTCAATGATTGCCCAGCCCCCTTCCACCAGAGCCCATTGCGGGGCTTGAGGGGGAGCCGGCGCCTCGCGGTACCAGTTGACGCGATTGTGGACTGCCACAATCGTGGCGGCCAGTTCCCGAACATCGATGGGCTTCACCAGATAGACATCCGCACCCTTCTCAAGGCCGGCAACCCGGTCGTCGACAGCCCCTCGGGCCGTAGCCATGATGATCCCGATCGGCTGCGATGCCCGCAAATGGGCCGCTATGGACAGGCCGTCTTCGCCCTCCAGGCCAATGTCGAGGACAACGATTTCAGGGGGCATGACGGCATAGGCCCGGTACAGGGCCGCGGCGCTGTCAAATCCATATGCGTTCAAGCCCAGTCTGGACAGGCCCGACACTATTTCTTCGCGGAAATCCTCATCGTCATCGACAAGATAAACGAGAGTAGCGCTCGCGACGTCACCCTGATTAGTCTCTCTTGCGAACATCAACGCCCCCGGATGTTGTAATTCTTTAGGATTCTCGTTATGAATACGCTCTACGTTTGCCACAGGATTCCGGCGATATTCTCGCTTCATTACTCGACGAGGATTTATTACATTCATGACACTCTGATTGTCTTGATGTCTTCCAAAAGCGCCGCTTATTTTTAGTGCTGCTGATACGACGAACGTTCGCGCCACCAATCCTGCGTCTGCAGTTTCCAATAGGTGAGTTGCGCAACCGACAAGCCCGCCAGACCGCCGGCCCAAACCAGACCGAAAGGCGCGAACAGCATGTACCGATCGGATTGCCCGAGGATGGCTTCCGCGATGACCTTGCCGCCAATTGCCGTGGTGTTCAGGCCGTGGCCGCCAAATGCGGTGCAATACCAGACCCCCGCCTGCAATCGGCCGATCTGAGGCATGAGATGCCTCGCATAGGACATCAGCCCCGACCAGGACGTTTCAATTCCGAGATCGGCAAGTTGCGGATAGGTATTGGTCATCTCACGACGCAACTGGGTCGCCAATGCAGCGGGTGAAGCAACCCTGGTGGTGATCCGGCCGCCCCATAACAAGCGCTTTCCACCGTCCACGACGCGGTAGTAATCACCGGCTCGCCTGCTATCGAGAACTGCATCCGTCGTCGTTATCGCGTTAGCAATGAGGTCCGGCTGCTCTTCGGAAAGCATCACATAGGTGGCAATCGGCAGATAGGCGCGCTTCAACTGTGGAACCAGTTCCGTTGTGTAGCCCCCGGTCGCGATCACGACATGCCGCGCCTTGACCTGGCCGTTGACGGTGCGAAGTGTTTTTTCTGGCCCAGACAGGTCGGCGGATATTGCACTGCTGGGTTCGAACACCTTCCCGCCTAGGCGCTCGATTTCTCGAGCGATCGCGCGCAGATAGTTCAACGGGTGCATATGAAAGGCCCGTGGGTCGCGCAAAGCCTGAAAATAGCGATTCGAACGAAGAGCACTTCGCACTTCATCCGGCTGCATATATTCGACGGAATAGTCGAACTCCCGTTGGAGCTGTTCGGCCTGGGCCCTCAATTCATCGCCATTTTCATGGCGCGAAACGCTCATTATTCCATGGATGGGGGCGGCCGAGGCGATGCGTTGCGCCTCCAATACGGACACGGACTGCCCACTGCGCGCCAACTGTAGCGCGACGGTCAGGCCGGCAAGTCCTCCGCCAACGATGCAGGTATCGCACTCGACGCTCTCACGCAGAGCAGGAAATGGCAGGTCCTCAGTGAGAGTTTACCTATAGAATGTGTCGATATAACCCATTTTCCAGGCCTTCCTATCAAGTTGGTAGCGGCGACAGGCACTGGGCTCCGAAGTCGAGCCGGCCGGGATAGTCTTCCTGTCGAACACATCGGACCCGCCATTTCTGCGCAGGCGATACGATCGGTTTGAATGAGTATGCCGTGGGGACGCAGAGGAGATTGGCCTTCTGCATCCCCACAAGTACCCTGCAAGCACTCGCGACGACGGCTAGCTGCCGTGCCGCGGCATGATCAGGCAGGGTACCGGCGAGTTCTGGGCGATCTTGCCGGATTTCGAGCCGAGAAAGACCCGCGCAATCGGCCCGAGGCTGCTCGAACCGATCACCAGGATCTCGGCGCTGGCCCAGAGCAGGGAGTCAAACGCCGACTTCCAGGTCTTGCCGTCACCGATCTCGCTGGTGAGCTGGATCGCGCCGTCCCAATCCGCCGTCATCTCGTCGAGCGTCACCTGGGCCTGCTCGCGCATGGTGTTGGCGACCATGTTTTCGGCATCGTATCCCGCCCCGGTGGGGTACATCTGCTTGTCGCGCGCAATCAGGGTGACGAGCCTGAGCGGCACCTCGAAAATACCGCACAGCTCGGCGCTTTTTCGCACCACGACCGCCGAGGCAGGAGAAGGCGAGAAGGCGCAACTGATACGCCTGACGACACTCCTGGGATCGGGTAGATAGCCGCGGGGCGCGATGGCAATCGGCAGATCGGCCGAATGCAGCAGCCCCGTCGCCACGCTCCCCTCAGCAAAGCGCCCGGGCGGTGCCGAGCGGGACGAGCCCACGACGATGCAATCGGCACCCATGTCCTGGGCGGCCCGCAACAGCCCGTCACGCGCGGACTTGGCGGGAACCGCGATGAAATCGGCATCGACATCGCTCGATATCGATGCCTTTGCCTTTGCGAGCGACTTCTGCGCGTTCTGCAGGACAAACTGCGCATATTCGGCGTCGACCCGCGCCAGGGAGGGTGGCCCCCATGTCTCGGGCACCACGGTGACCACCGTGATTGAGCCTCGGCTTGAGCGCGCCAGGAGTGAACCCAGCGCCAGTGCTTCGCGACCGCCCTGATCGGGCGACAATCCCACGATGTACCTCATTCCGCAGCCCCTGGCGCCATGGCTTCAAGCTTGGAGCGCCGCATGGAGTAGCCAAAGTAGACCAATGCTGCGAGCACCAGCCAGGCGCCCGTCACGGCGAAAACCGTCCAATGCAGCTGGAAGATCAGATAGAGGCAGCTCGCGATGCTCAGGATCGGCAGGACCGGGAAGAAGGGAACAGTGAAACCCCGCGGCATGTCCGGGTGCTTATAGCGCAGGATGATCACACCGGCCGAAACGACCATGAACGCCGAAAGCGTGCCCATGCTAGTCAGGTCCCAGAGCATGTCGGACGGCACGAAGGCGGCGATCAGCGCGACGAAGATCGACACAAGGATCGTGCAGGCCACGGGTGTCATCGAACGCGGATCGACCCGATGCAGAATCGGCGGCAGCAGCCCGTCGCGCGAGATGGCGAAGAGGATTCTGGTCTGTCCGTAGAGCGAGATCAGCGTCACGCTGAAGATCGAGATCACCGCGCCAGCTGCCAGGATATTGGCCGGCCAGGCATTTGCGATCGATGGTCTTGCGCGAGATCCCGAGGCGGCGGGCAGCCTCTTCTCGATCGCCCTTGACCTCGCGCAGGACCAACAGAATGTGGCGCCGTTCCACCTCGGCCAGGCTCTGGCCGCCCCTGTCGTCATCGCCGTCACTGGCAATGCGCTCGATATCCTCCGGAAAACCGCCGAGGATCACCGTTCGTTCGATGAGATTGCGAAGTACCCGGATGTTTCCCGGCCAATCATAGCGTGCGAGCGCAGCGCGTACCCTGTCGTCGATGGTGACAGGGGGCATGCCGAGCTGCTGGGCGAATTCGCGCATGAACAGGGCCGCAAGTTCCTGCACATCGTCGCCGCGATCCTTCAGCAGCGGCAAATGGATCTGCACGACATTGATACGGAAGAAGAGATCGGCACGAAAACTGCCGGCCTCGACGCGCTTGGGAAGATCGGCATTGGTGGCAAAGATGAAGCGGGCGTCGAAGGGAACCTCGCGTTCCGAGCCGACCGGCCTGACACTCCCGCGCCCTGCCCGCCCCGGTGAAGGCTCCTTTCAGATGGCCGAACAATTCGCTTTCGATCATGTCCGCCGGGATGGCACCGCAATTGATCGGCACGAAAAGCTTGTCGGAATGGCCGGAAAGCGAGTGAAGCGAACGTGCCGCGACTTCCTTTCCGGTTCCCGACCTGCCAGTCAACAGGACCAAGGTCGGCAAGGGTGCAACGCGTGCGATGGACTGGCGCACATTCCGGATCGCCCTGGAGTCGCCCAGCAGCTTGTTGCTCAGGAAGATCTGATGGCCTGGCGATTTCAGCTCATGGTGCAGGACGTCGTTCTCACGCTGCAGCCTGATCCGGTCAAGACAACGGGCAACCGCATTGAGAAGCTGGTTGGAGCGAAACGGCTTGAGCACGAAATCGACGGCGCCCGCCCGCAAGGCACCGATCGCGGTGTCCAGGTCGGCATAGGCCGTCATCAGGATGACATCGGCGAAGAACCCGACGGCTCGCTGTTCGGCAAGCCAATCCAGGCCGTTCTGTCTCGGCATGATATTGTCGAGAATGACCACGTCGAAGTGCTGCTGGTCGAGTTTCTGGGACGCCTGTTTGGTGTCCGCGGCTTCGGCTATCAGCTTGCTGCGCGGCCCCAGGATCTTGACCAGGAAATTGCGCATCCCCGGCTCGTCGTCGACGACCAGGATCGAGGCCTGGGCCAGCCACGGCCCGAATTGTGGATCTGCGGCAGGGCCGGCAGTATCGTGAGCGGGATCCTCGGACATCAACACTTCCTTCCCAACCGCACCCTGGCCTGACGTGAGGAACCGTCAGCCTCCCAGAAACGCAGGCGCCAGACTCTCTTCCACCATCTCCCGGGCTGCTTGGGGGGTCTGCTGGCTGCCGTCGATGTCGAGGCGGGTTGCCGCCTCGAACAGCAAGGCGCGCACGTCATCCGGCGAAAGAAGCCCTTTGGCCACCAGCTTGCGCATCAGGGCCTGCAGGATGAGGACATCGATTCCCGGTTCGGACGCCATTGGGCTTTCGTTCATGCCACTCTCCTCCCAGTCTCTAGCTAGGAACGTTCCTGCATGTTCCCACGCAACTGCGCCAGGACCTGGCGCAGCCCGTGGAGTTGGTCCATCAGGTGCAGGATGACATCGATACCCTCGTCATTGGCCCCGATATCGTTCTTCAGGTCCTGAATCAGGCGCGCACGCGCAATATCGATCTCGGTGAATTGCACCCCCGCTTGCGTCAGACGCGGAATGAGCCAGCGCTGCTCGAGCCACAATTCGAGTGTCTGCACCTGGATGCCGGAACTCGCCAGAAATTCCTGCTTGTTCATGCTCATGATGCTCTATCCTCGCGGGGATTGAAGTCCTTGCCCTTGGCCCAGTTCGAAACGAACGCTTCGAGGTCCGGATCGGCCCCCCTGGGAAGGACGATCTTGAGCTTGACGAATTGGTCACCCTGCCCTCCGCCCTTGCGAGGCGCCCCCTTGCCCTTGAGGCGCAGGGTCGTGCCGGTGTTCGATCCTTTCGGCACGGACATCGTCACATCACCGGTCGGGGTGGGAACACGCACCCGCCCCCCGAGCACGGCCTCCGACAGCGAAACCGGCAATTCCAGCGTGATGTCGTCGCCCTCGCGCGTGAAACGACGATCGGGCAAAACCTCCACTTCGATCAGGGCATCGCCGGCACCGCCCGTACCGGCGCCCGGCGCACCCTTGCCCTTCAGGCGCAGGGTCTGGCCATCCACCAAGCCCGGCGGAATCTTCACGTCGAGCGTGCCGCCATCCGGCAGGGTCAGGCGCTTGTTCGCACCCATGACCGACTCGACGAACTCGATCGGCAGCCGATAGTGCAGATCCTGGCCACGCCGGTTCGCGCGCGCTCGCTGGCCGCGCCTCAGCAATTCGGCAAACGCATCCTCCCCGTCCATGAAGTCGGCGAAACCGGAGGCATCGACATAGGGATGATCGTGATCGGCGCCGGCATATTCACGGTAGAAATGCTGCGGCGGGCGTTCCGCACCACTCGCATCGATCTCGCCATTGTCGAAGCGCTTGCGTTTGTCGGCGTCGCTGAGCAGGTCGTAGGCGCCCGCGACTTCCTTGAACTTCTCCTCGGCCCCCTTGTCACCGGGATTGAGATCCGGATGCAGTTTCTTCGCAAGCTTGCGATAGGCGCTCTGGATCTCGGCCGAAGATGCCGTCGGGGCAACACCCAGAACCTCGTAAGGATTTCTCACAACCTACTCCGATAGCATTTCCACGGCGTTTTGCGATTTGACGGTTCATAAGCTTCAAGAAGGCGCTCCATCGCGCCTCCGGTCGATGTTGGAAACGCCAAGGACTCGGCCCGGCGCAGGCCGCGATGCTAGAGCATTTTTCGCGGTCAGTCAGGCAGGCAGGCTCCGCGTCGCGAGCAAAATGCCTTTCGCGGCAGGGGCGGCCTGCAACCCCGTCGCCAGGTCAGCCCGATTTCTTTGCATCATTGTCATCCACCTCGCTGAATTCGGCGTCGACCACATCGTCGCCGCCGGCGTGAGAGGGCGTGTCGGACGATGCGCCCGGCTGTGCATAGGCCGCCTCCGCCAGTTTCTGCGAGAGCTGCTGCAGAGTGCTCGCCTTGGCGGCGATGGCGGCGGCATCCTCGCCTTTCGCCGCTTCGCGCAGGTCGGCCATGGCATTCTCGATTGTCCGCCGATCCGCCTCGGCCACCTTGCCGCCATGCTCGGCAACCGCCTTCTCGGTCGCGTGCAGCAGGGCTTCCGCGGTATTCCTCGCTTCCACGGTCTCCCTGCGCTTCTTGTCCTCGGCGGCATGGGCTTCGGCATCCTTGACCATGCGCTCGATGTCAGCTTCGGAGAGGCCGCCGGACGCCTGGATCTGGATGCGCTGCTCCTTGCCGGTCCCCTTGTCCTTCGCCGAGACATTGACGATGCCGTTGGCGTCGATGTCGAAGGTCACGTCGATCTGGGGCACGCCACGCGGGGCCGGCGCGATGCCCATCAGGTCGAACTGGCCGAGCAATTTGTTGTCTGCCGCCATCTCGCGTTCGCCCTGGAAGACACGGATGGTGACGGCGTTCTGATTGTCCTCGGCCGTGGAGAACACCTGGCTCTTCTTGGCCGGAACGGTGGTGTTGCGTTCGATGAGGCGCGTGAAGACGCCACCCAGCGTTTCCAGCCCCAGCGAGAGGGGCGTGACGTCGAGAAGCAGGACGTCCTTGACGTCGCCCTGCAGCACGCCGGCCTGGATTGCTGCCCCGACCGCGACGACCTCGTCGGGATTGACGCCCTTATGCGGCTCCTTGTCGAAGATCTTGCGCACGATCTCCTGGATCTTCGGCATGCGGGTCATGCCGCCAACCAGCACGACCTCATCGATGTCCTTGGCCGCCAGTCCCGCATCCTTCAACGCATTGAGGCACGGCTCGATGGTTCGCTGCACGAGATCTTCGACCAGGGACTCGAATTTCGCCCGTGTCAGCTTGATCTGGAAATGCTTGGGACCGCTGGCATCGGCGGTGATGTAGGGCAGGTTGATTTCCGTCTGGGTGATGGTGGAGAGCTCGATCTTGGCCTTCTCCGCCGCCTCCTTCAATCGCTGCAGGGCCAGCTTGTCCTTTCTCAGGTCGATGCCCTGCTCGCGCTGGAACTCGTCGGCCAGGTAGTTCACCAGGCGCATGTCGAAGTCTTCGCCGCCGAGGAACGTGTCGCCATTGGTCGACTTGACCTCGAAGACGCCATCGCCGATGTCGAGGATGGAGATGTCGAACGTGCCGCCGCCGAGATCATAGACCGCGATCTTGGCCTGCTTCTTCTTGTCGAGTCCATAGGCCAGCGCCGCAGCCGTCGGCTCGTTGATAATGCGCAGGACTTCGAGACCCGCAATCTTGCCGGCGTCCTTGGTCGCCTGGCGCTGGGCATCGTTGAAATAGGCGGGAACCGTGACGACGGCCTGGGTGACCTTCTCGCCGAGATTGGCTTCGGCGGTTTCCTTCATCTTCTGCAGGATGAAGGCTGAGATCTGCGAGGGCGAATAGGTTTTGCCCTGGGCTTCCACCCAGGCGTCGCCATTGGCCGCCTTGACGATCTTGTAGGGGACGAGGGCCTTGTCCTTCTCGACGGTGGGGTCGTCGTAGCGTCGGCCGATCAACCGCTTGACCGCAAAGATCGTGTTGGTCGGGTTGGTCACCGCCTGCCGCCTGGCAGGCTGCCCGACGAGACGCTCGCCATCGCCTGTAAACGCAACGATCGACGGTGTGGTCCTCGCACCCTCGGCATTCTCGATGATGCGCGTATTCTTGCCGTCCATGACCGCAACGCATGAATTGGTCGTTCCCAGGTCAATTCCGATGATCGTAGCCATGAAGATGCTCCCTGTTATTTGATTGCTGGAATATGTGTTGCCGCTTTTGTTGTGATTGCCGCGGTCGAGATGTCTCAGGCGGAGGATTTGCTGCCCGGCAGCGGGCCATTCGCCTCTCTTCCGAGAGACGGCATTGGGTGTTTTGGCTCGTCCGGCGCCAGCCCCTGGCCTTGCTGTTCCGGATGGCCATGCGGGCGGCCGGATATCGTCAAGTACGATGCCATGATGTCCCGTCTGTTTGTGGCGCTGCCGCCGAGCGCTGGCCTCGACGTGACAGCAACAGACGTGCCAGACTGGATACACAGCGATATCAATGACTTATGGGAGAGTCCCCGGTCGATCAGGACAACATGTCCGCGCAACCGTAGACAAAGTGTCCGCAGGCAGGGCCGGCTGAGCCAGGAACCGACAGGTTCGATGGCCGGCCATCGCTGCCAGCCGCGCCGTCAGGGCTGCCTTCCGGCCCCGGCTTCCGCGGGTTGCCTCGGCCCACCGCTGGAAACGCCGACCCTGGCCGGGCGCAAGGAGCGCGTTCCGATCGAATACCCGGCGCCGATGACCTTGCTGACGGTGCCGCTCGGCACCGAAGGATCGGGCACCTCGAACAGCGCTTCATGGAAATTGGGATCGAAGCGCTCTCCCAGGGGATCGAGCTTCCTGACGCCATGTCTTTCCAGCGAACGCAGCAGCTCCTTTTCCGTGAGCTCTACCCCTTCAATCAGCGTCCTGACCGCCTCGTCGCCTTCGCGGACTTGCGCCGGCACGTTGGCGATGGCGCGCTCGATATTGTCAGCCACTCCCAGCATGTCGCCGGCAAATTTCGCGACGGCATATTGGCGCGCATCATTCAGCTCACGCTCGGCACGGCGGCGCACATTCTCTGTTTCGGCCAGCGCCCGCAACAAGCGATCCTTCAACGCGGCATTGTCAGCCTCGAGCCTGGCGATGATCGCAGCGGCATCGTCGGCTGATCCGGCCGGAGATGGATCGGCCTGCTCCGTCGCCTTCGCTGTCGGCCCCGGCGCATTTGCCGGCTCCGGTGCCCCATGAATGTCGTTCTCGGGTTTGGCTCTTCTGGTCATTTCGCCTCCCTGTCGGATGCTTTCAGATGAATGCCGCTATGCTGTAATCCCCGAACGCAGAGACTTGTGGGCTGCGCGAGCCCATGCCTAATCGTCCAACGCCGATCCGGCTCGAGAAGATCCATTCCGGACTAACGCAGAAGGCATAGCCGGATCACGGCCGCTGCCATCCCGAGCACGCTGATGCTGGCGGCCCAGATCACGAGCATCCAGGCGAGCCGTTTCCAGAAGGGTGTTCTCGACGCCATCAATGATAGCCATGGATGCCGGCCTTGCCGCGAAATACCCAATAGGCCCAGCCGGTATAGACGAGGATGAGGGGGATGATGACGAGGGCCCCGACCAGCATGAAGGCCTGGCTCTCGGGTGGTGCCGCCGCCTCCCAGATCGTCACGGCGCGGGGCACCACATAGGGATAGATGCTGATCCCGAGCCCGATGAAGCCAAGCAGGAACAGCGCCAGAGCCATCAGGAAGGGCAGCCGCTCCCGCTCGCGCCGCAGGCTCCAGAAGAAGGTCGCCGTGCAGATCGCCACGAGCAGCGGCACCTGGGCAGTCAGCAGCACGCCCGGCATGGCAAACCAGCGTCGCCAATAATCATAGTGCAGGAACGGCGTGGCCGCGCTGACGGCCCCGAGAGCGAGAAGCGTGGCCACGCCCAGCCAGAACGCCAGGCGGCGGGCATGGAACTGGCTCGTCCCTTCCGTCTTCCAGATCAGCCAGGTCGCCCCCAGCAAGGCATAGCCGGTCACCACGGCCAGCCCCGTCAACACGCTGAAGGGGCTCAGCCAATCCAGCCAGCCGCCGGCATAGGCCTCGTTCTCGACATGGACGCCTTGCAGGATCGCGCCAAGCGTCACGCCCTGCGCCGACGCAGCGACGACCGACCCAAGGCAGAATGCCGTGTCCCACAACGGACGGTGGCGCGGATCGCGCCAGCGAAACTCGAAGGCGACGCCGCGAAAGACGAGCCCGAGCAACATGGCGATGATCAGCGGATAGGTGGCCGGAAGGATGATGGCATAGGCCAGCGGGAAGGCCGCAAGCAGACCGCCGCCGCCCATCACCAGCCAGGTCTCGTTGCCGTCCCACACCGGCGCGATCGAGTTCATCGCCTGGTCGCGCTCCTCGCCCACCGCAAAGGTCGGGAACAGGATGCCGATACCGAGGTCGAAGCCGTCCATGACGACATAAGCCATCACCGCAAAGCCGATGACCGCCGCCCAGAATATGGCGAGATCGATGCTGCCCATCACGATCACTCCTTCGCCGGCAGGGGAACGCCGACGCTTGCTGCGGGCGTGATACCGGCCGCGCGTTGCGGCAGGTTCGGTGGCTCGCTCTCGCCACGTCCAGGCGCCTTCGCCATCAGGCGCAACAGATAATAGGTGCCGGCCCCGAAAGCGCTGAAATAGACCAGCGCGAAGGCAATCAGCGAGGCGGCAACGGCCGGCGCAGCGAGCGGCGAATGGGATTCGGCCGTTCGCAGCAGGCCGTAGACCGTGAAGGGTTGCCGCCCGACTTCCGTCGTCACCCAGCCCGCGATCACCGCAACGAAGCCTGCCGGTCCCATGGCAACGGCGGCGCGATGCAGCCAGCGCCAATCATAGAGCCTGCCTCGCATGCGTGCGAGCAAGCTCCACAGCCCGATGCCGAGCATGGCGAAGCCCAGCGCCACCATGATCCGGAACGACCAGAAGATGATGGGTGTGGGGGGGCCATTGATCCCGCGGAAAATCGGTGAGGCCCGGAAGCGGCGCATAGGGATCGTGCTTGAGGATCAGCGAACCGATATGCGGTATCGACACCTCGTAGCGCACGCGCCCTTCCTCGTTGTCCGGCAGGCCGAACAACACGAGGGGAGCACCATTGGGGCTGGGCTGGTAGTCGCCCTCCATGGCCAGCACCTTGGCAGGCTGATGCTCCAGCGTGTTCAAGCCATGGGCATCGCCGGCCAGAATCTGGATGGGCGCCACGATCGCCGCCATCCACATGGCCATCGAGAACATCTTGCGCGCACCGGCATTGCCACGGTCCTTGAGCAGGTGCCAGGCGCCGACGCCCCCCACCACGAAGGCGGTGGTGAGATAGGCGGCGATCACGGTATGAACCAGACGGAAGGGAAAGCTGGCCGTGAAGATGATCGGCAGCCAGGACCCTGCCGGTACGAACTGGCCGCTGGCATTGACGGCAAACCCTGCCGGCGTCTGCATCCAGCTGTTCACGGCGATGATCCAAGTCGCCGAGATCAGCGTGCCGAGCGCCACCATGCAGGTGGCGAAGAAGTGCAGGCCTCGGCCGACCTTGCTCATGCCGAACAGCATCACACCGAGGAAGCCGGCCTCCAGGAAGACGGCGGTCAGCACTTCATAGGCCATGAGCGGGCCGATGATCGGGCCCGCCTTGGTCGAGAAGGCCGACCAGTTCGTACCGAACTGGTAGGACATGACCAGGCCCGACACGACGCCCATGCCGAATACGACGGCGAAGATCTTCAGCCAGTAGCGATAGAGATTGGCATAGACGCCCTTGCCCGTCTTGAGCCACAGCCCCTCCAGCACCATCAGATAGCTTGCCAGCCCGATGGAAAACGCTGGAAAGATGAAGTGGAACGACACCGTGAAGGCGAACTGCGCACGCGCCAAGATCACCGCATCCAGTTGCCCAAGCAACGTCCCCTCCCCTCAAAGAAGCCGAAAGATGCCATCCCCGGGGTTGGCTGACGCCAGGGATGCTTTTCCTGATGATGCGGGACGGCCCGCACCGTCTTCCAGAAAAGTCGATAGACTTTTCGCTTGATAAAACGCGTCGAAACAAAGAGCTGGAGACAAAGCCGGTCCGGACAAATCGCCCTTTGCCCTAGGTCCCTACGACGCGCACCGGTATCGATTTGGCGGCCGGAGTTCCGCTGATCTTGTCGTAATACTCCAGGGGCAGCAGCGGATTGAGCTCGGGGTAATATCCCGCCACGGCCCCGCGGGGCATCGGATAATCCAGCACCGTCAGGCTCTCCACGCGACGCATGACGCCATCGTCGCTGATCGTTTCCAAGGCGATGCGAGAGCCCGCGTCCAGGCCTCGCGCCGCACGATCCTCGGCATTCATGAACAGGATCATGCGGTCGTTGTAGACGCCGCGATAGCGGTCATTGTTGCTGTAGATGGTCGTGTTGAACTGGTCATGCGAGCGGACCGTAGCCAGCCGCAGCATCCACGGGTCGGCAACCGGGATATTCACGTCGAGGCCGGGCAGAAGCAGAAAATTCGCCTTGCCGTTCGGCGTCGGCCAGACAAGCCGCCGCGGCGGCACATCGAGATGAAAGCCCTTGGGATTCTTCACCTTTTCCGAAAAGTCGGCGTAGATGTCCGGATAGACTTCGGCAATCTTGTCACGGATGAGATTGTAGTCGTGGATGTAGCTCGCCCATGCGACCTTGCTGTTGGGCAGGCTTGCCAGGGCCATCCGGCAGACGATCTCCACTTCTGGCAGCAGATGGGCGCTGGCGGGCGTCAGCACGCCGCGCGAGGCTGTGACGTTCGACATGGAGTCCTCGATCGTCACGAATTGTTCGCCGGCCGCCGTATGGATCACCTCCGACCGGGAAATGACGGGCAGGATCAGCGCATCGCGTCCGTGAACGAGATGGCCACGATTGAGCTTGGTGGCGATGCCGACCGTCAGGGCCAGCTTGCGCATCGCCGCATAGGATCTGTCGGTGTCGGGAATGGCACGAACGAAATTGCCTCCCATCCCGATGAAGACCTTGGCCGAGCCCTTTTCCATGGCTTCCACGGATTCGACCGTGTGATGGCCATGGTGGCGGGGCGGTTCGAAACCGAACACGTCGCGCACCCGGTCCAGATAGTCCTGGGAGGGTTTTTCATCGATGCCGACGGTGCGGTCGCCCTGCACGTTCGAATGGCCGCGAATGGGTGAGATCCCTGCCCCCGGCTTGCCGAAATTGCCGCGGAGAAGGAGCAGGTTGACGACCTGCTGGAGCAGGCGCGACCCTTCCTGATGCTGGGTGAGGCCCATGCCGTAGCAGATCATGGTTGCGCGCGAACGAATGTAGATTTCGGCGCAACGGCGTATCTGGTCTTCCGCCAGTCCGGAGATCGCCACGATGTCCGGCCATTCCTGCGCCATGACATCGGCGCGGATCGCCTCCAGGCCAACGGTGTGCCGGCTGACGAAATCGGTATCGATGACGGCCTCGCCCTGCGCCTCGCGCTCGAAGATCACCTTCATCATGCCCTTGAGCAGCGCCAGATCCCCTCCGATGCGGATATGGACGAATTCGCTCGCGATCGCAGTCGACCCGAATGTCGCCATCT
The DNA here is from genome assembly GCF_034424805.1 of Labrys sedimenti. NCBI lineage: Bacteria > Pseudomonadati > Pseudomonadota > Alphaproteobacteria > Hyphomicrobiales > Xanthobacteraceae > Labrys > Labrys sedimenti. The sequence continues at coordinate 63,825 of NZ_JAXOUF010000015.1, read as the reverse complement.
GCACGACATCCTGCGGCTCGGTGAAGCGTATCAGCGCCCGTTCCGGCATCGGGTTGACGGCCACGATCGGCACGCCGCGTTTTCGCGCCTCGACCAGATTGGTCATCATGCGCGGCGAGTTGGTGCCGGTGTTCTGGCCGATGACAAAGATGGCTTCGGCGTGCTCGAAGTCCTCCATCACCACCGTCCCCTTCCCGACCCCGATGGAGGCAGGCAGCCCGCGGCTCGTCGGCTCGTGGCACATGTTCGAACAGTCGGGGAAATTGTTGGTGCCGAATTCCCGCACAAAGATGGAATACAGGAAGGCGGCCTCGTTGGGCGTGCGCCCCGAGGTGTAGAATTCCGCCTGATGGGGGCTTTCGAGCGCCTTGAGGTGATCGCCGATCAGCGTGAAGGCGGCCTCCCAGTCACAGGGGACATAGCGGTCGGATGCCGCATCGTAGCGCATGGGTTCGGTCAGCCGGCCCTGCATTTCGAGCCAGTAATCCGACTGCTCCATGAGTTCCGACACGCTGTGCCTTTCGAAGAACTCCCGCGTGATCCTTCGCTTGGTCGCCTCGAAGGCCAGCGCCTTGGCGCCGTTCTCGCAGAATTCGAGAGTCTTCTTGTGGTCGGGATCGGGAAAGGCGCAACTGGGGCATTTGAAGCCGCCAGGCTGGTTCATGGCGAGCAGCGCGCGCGACCCCTTGGTGATGACGCTCTGCTCCAGCAGCACCTTGGCAGTCGCTGCAGCAGCGCCCCAGCCCCCTGCCGGATGATGGTATGTCTTATATTGAGGCTTGTTGTCGGCCATGCTCGAAACCGCTCCGCAGAAACTGTCGAGCACATAGTAAAACACTCTATCTATTTGAAATATATAGACATTTTGTCCATTTAGAACGAACAAAATGTCCAAGAAATCAGGGATCTTCGGCGCCAAGTCATTGATGTGTCGTCCGGCCGGGAAGTGGCATAAATGATGCCTTCAGAACAACCGCCCAGGATCGGGGAGCCGCAGGCTTCGTTCGCTGCAATGGCCATTTCGACCGAGGCCATTTTCTCGAAAGCGTCGCGCTGCCCGAGATCGACGGCATCTAGGCCTGCAGGTCGGCGCCTGCGCAAAGAGGGGATAGCGATGACAGGGACGGCTGCATGATCTTGCGCTCAAAGCCCGGCTTCCGGGACATTCTATTTGCCGTCAACGGCTCCATCTCGCCACGCATAGCGCCCCGTCTCCTCGCAATCGCACTCATCAGCGTGCTGGCGATTTATGCGGCACAGGAGCATCCGGGCATCTTTACGCGGATCAGTGCCATTCCCTTCACCCTGATCGGCATCGCCCTGTCTGTGTTCATGAGCTTTCGAAACAATGCCTGCTACGCCCGCTGGTGGGAGGGACGCAGGCTCTGGGGTGAACTGATCATCGCCTGTCGATCGCTCGCGCGCCAGACATCCACACTGGAGGCGGATGACCGGCGCTTCCTGCTCCGGGGACTACGCGCTTTCTCCGCGGGGCTTGCCGCCCATCTGCGGGGTCAAGATGAGTTGAGGGCCATCACGCGCTGGTTCGATCTTCGCACCGCCTCGAACAATCCCAATCTGACGAATGCCGTCCTTGACCAGATTGGCAAATATTGTCTGACGCTCATGCATAGGGGGCGGATAGATCCAATTCACTACTTGGTCATCGAACAGCAGATCAGCGCCCTGACCGAGGTGCAGGGCGAGTGCGAGCGCATCGCCTACACACCAGTTCCTTTTGCGTATTCCTTGCTGCTGCACCGAACGGCTCTCGTCTTTTGTGTGACACTGCCATTCGCCCTCGCCGGTACGCTGGATTGGTGGACATTGCTTCCGGTTCTGCTCGTCGCCTACACCTTCTTCGGCCTTGACGCTCTCGGCCACCAACTCGAGGAACCGTTCGGCCTGGAGCCGAACGCGTTGCCGCTGGATGCCTTGAAGCGGACGATCGAACGGGAAATGCTCGCACTCGTCGGAAATGATGACCTCCCCGCCGCGATCAAACCGCACCGAAACATACTCATGTAATAATATCCCCCGAGTCATACCCCTTCAAGACGTCGCCACGTTACCGTCGATGTGCACCGAGAACGAATTGTGCACCTCCTCGTATCTTCAAGCGGCGGTGACGGCTTTACGCTACGCCATGGCAAGCGCGGCCTCCTGCGTGCTTGTACCTCCTGGCGGTTGTGCAGGTGCTCTAATGGTTAAAGTGTCGACGAACAGATAAAGCAGCTCACCTTCGATTGACGATAGCGCTGTTTTGATCGCTGCGACCGGTCAATCGCGTTCCAGAAAGACATTCGCCAGACGAGCCGTGATCTCTTCCAGAGCATCGGCAAGTGCGCCGCCGTCACGAGCCGCCACACGAACCAGGAGCCCGCACCCACGCCGCAGCGCACTGGCCGAGGCATAGATCGAGGACGAACCGGCGAAATGAGCCATGAGCGCGCCCTTGACCTGCAGGATGTCGGCCTCGTCCAAGGATCGGATGAGGTATATCGATCCGAAGGCACGAAAAGCTCCACCTATGCCTGGAATGCCGGCGATAATTTGGGCTCCTTCAACCACGGTCCGGTCGAGCGCCAGCAAGGCGCCATTCTCATCCAGCACCTGTGTAGAGCTTTGGAACTGGCGGAATGCCCGGTCACCCCCGCGGGCATCATGCAGGTAAAAACCCTCGCGATAGAGGATCGTCGCATCGGCTGCCGCGCGCAACACAACCCGTTGTTCCAGCGCGGCATCGGGAAAAAAGATCAGTGGGCGAGACAAATAGCGCAGTTGGCCACCACGGCTAACGGCAATGCCTAGAATCTGCCGGGCCTGCAGCGTCGGTTTCATCCCATGTACGACGGTCGCGGCCGGGCATTCGATGGCGACGCGGGACTGTGGCCCGGCTGTTATCGCCTGGGCCAGGCCTTCCCCGGCATAGAGACCACCGGAGGACGACTGCAGGATGAGGCGCGCCGCCGTCTTCGTCGCTGCAGTGCGCAGCGGGGCTGTAACGCAATATGGATAGGACACCGCCCGGGATGCGAGGACCGTGCGTCCATCGATCGCCCGGACGAAGGCAAGATCGAGCTGAGCCGGTCGGCGTTCGGGGGTGTTCAAGGCTCGCGGCTCAGCACGGCATTGCCGATCGCATCGGCAACGGCATCTATGCCTTCCCCGGTGCGGCAGTTGGTGCACAGGACCATGCGATCGCCACGCACAGTGCGCGCTTCTGCGATCATGCACGGCAGATCGACCCCGACATGGGGATGGAGATCGACCTTGTTGACGATCAGAAGATCGGACTGCACCACACCGGGACCGCGTTTGCGCGGGATGTCATCGCCCCCGGCGACGTCGATGACAAACAGCCAATAATCGACGAGATCGAGCGAGAATGTTGAGGCAAGGTTGTCGCCACCACTCTCGATCAGAATGAGATCGAGACCCGGGAAGGCGCGATCCAGGCTATCGGCGGCTTCCATGTTGAGCGTCGGATCCTCGCGGATCACGGTGTGCGGGCAGGCCCCGGCCTCCACGGCCAGGATCCGTTCCCGTGCCAGAATGCCCGTGCGACGCAAGCGCTCGGCATCCTCCTGGGTGACGAGATCGTTCGTGATCACGGCCACTTCGAGCCCACGGCGGAGCAGTGTCGGAACCAGGCACTCCAACAGCGCCGTCTTGCCCGAGCCGACCGGCCCGCCGATGCCGACTCTCGCGGCGCCCCTTGTACTCATCGCAGCATATATCTCCGGTTGAGCGGCACGATCGGGGTCGGCTCGCAGGTCAGGCGTTTCCCGTCCGCCCGGACCTCGAATGTATTTGGATCGACTTCGATGCGAGGCAACGCATCGTTGCGCACGAGGTCGCGCTTTGTGAGGGCCCGCACCGAGCGGATCGGCACGAATGCCTTGGCGACCTCCAGCTTGCGATGGACATCGGCCTCCAAAGCGAGGCGGGATACGAAGGTCACCCCGAGATGTCGAGGCGACGCGCCGGTGTTCCCCCACATGGGGCGCTGTATGATCGGCTCGCTGTCGATCTGGCTCGCATTGCCGTCCCCCATCGCGGCCCAGGCCACGAAGCCGCTCTTCATCACCAAGCGTGGCTTGATGCCGAAGGAAGCGCGAGACCAGAAGACGAGATCAGCCATCTTGCCCGGTTCGATCGAACCCACATGGGTGTCTATGCCTGCGGCGATCGCCGGATTGATGGTCAACTTGGCGATGTAGCGCTTGATCCGCTCATTGTCGGCACGCGCCGTGGTCTCCTCCGGCAAGCGCCCGGCCCGCCGCTTCATCACGCAGGCGAGCTGCCAGCATTTTGCGACGTTCTCGGCAAGCCTTCCCATTCCTTGGCTGTCGGTCGCGAAGATCGAGATCGCACCCATGTCGTGCAGGAAATCTTCAGCCGCCATGCTTTGCGGCCGGATACGGGATTCGGCGAAAGCAAGATCTTCGGCCAGCCGCCAGTTCATGGCGTGGGCCAGCATGGTCATGGGAACGCCTTCGTTGAGGGCATAGGCGGTGAAAGGATTGGTGGGATTGGTGGAGGACGGCAACACGTTGGGCTGGCCGTTGACCACGAGCAGATCGGGCGCATGGCCACCACCCGCGCCCTCGGTATGGAACATGTGCACCGTGCGGCCGGCGATTGCGCGCAGGGTGTCCTCGCAAAAGCCGAATTCGTTGATTGTGTCGGTATGGACGTTGACCGAGAAATCATGTCGATCGGCCGCGACCAGCGATCCGTCGATCACGGCGGCCGAGGCGCCCAGATCTTCATGGATCTTCACGCCCAGAGCGCCGCCCGCCACCGATTCCTCCACTGCGCCAGGGTCAGAAGCCCCCCGTCCCAGGAAACCGAAATTCAAGCAGGAATGATCGACCGCCTGGATAAGCTGCCCTAGGACATTGGGACCCGCGCAACTGGTGTCGAAATGCGGCCCCGGCGACATGCCGATCATGGTCGTCGTCCCGCCGGCCAGCGCATGCTCGCATTGCTGCGGCGACAGGAAATGCGCATGGGCCTCGATGGCGCCGGCGGTCACGATCACGTGCTCGCCATGGTACATCGTTGTGTTGGGGCCAGTGCGCAAGGCAGGATCGACGCCCGCCATGATGTCCGGATTGCCCGCCTTGCCGACACCGGCGATACGACCGTCGCGAATACCGATATCCGCCTTCACGATACCGAGGACGGCATCGATGATGGTTGCATTGTGAATGACGGAATCGAGTGCACCGGAGGCAGCGGTGCCGGTGGTCTGCAGGCCCTCGCCGTCGCGCATGACCTTGCCAGCGCCGGTGGTGAGTTCCTCGCCATAGACGGTGTAGTCATGCTCGATCTCGGCCAGCAAGGAGGTATCGCCGAGACGAACCATATCGCCTGTGGTGGGGCCGTAGGCATCTGCATAGTCACGCCGTGAAATTCTTGCCATGATGGTCCGCCTGGTGGGTTGAAGCCTGAAGCACCTTGCGCCTTGCCGGATTCGCGAAAGTCGCAAAGACGATAGGAACGATGAGCAAAACGGCTTGTCCGTTTGAACGCGTTTTGCTCTAGATGCCGCGATAGCCGAGACTGCTTGCCGCTGCGAAAGCCCGCTGCCGAACGTCCGGATCGTCCAGCGGGCCATTGGTCAAGCCGGCTTCGCCCCTGACAATGCGGGCACCCGCCATGGGGACGAGCGTGACGGTCTTGCGCAGGCCGGGCTCGAACCGCTCCCCGCCTCCCGATCGCACGTCGAGCCGGTAACCGAAGGCCGCCGCTCGGTCGAAGTCCAAGGCCCTGTTGGTTTCGAAAAAATGGCTGTGGCTGCGGACCTGGATATCGCGGTCGCCCGTGTTGAGAACCTCGATTGTGATGGCGGCCCGGCCTTCATTGAGTTCGATATCGCCGTCCGGCACGATGAGTTCGCCGGGCTCGAGCGGATCGGCCACCGGCTTGTGTCCCGGCTGGATCGGCCGAAAAACGATCACCATCTTGGTACCTTCGGAGAAGCTCGCTTCGACCGCTACGAATTCCACCATGGAGGCGACACCGGGTTCGACGTCGTCGGTGGTGAGGAGCCGGGACGCCATGTCGACGATGACTTCGTAAGTCAGGCCTCGTCGTGCTGAAAACAGCATCTCGTCCGCGATCAGGGCCACGGCCTCCGGATGCGATAAAGCTATCCCCGCGGTGCGCAGCCTACGGGCATATTCGGCCGCCGTGAAAATGGTCAGGCGCTCGATCTCGGTCGGGGACAGATTCATGGCGCTGCCTTGTCAGTTGGAAAAAAGCCGCTGGGTCTGGAGGGCATGCCTCATCATGGCGATGTCGGCGGTTGGTACGAAGCTCGAGGCGCGGTCGAGATCCGCGTCTTCCCGGTTAATGGCGTCCGATAGATATGGGCGGGCCGCGAGCAGGGCTCGCTGAGCATCTAGATGGCCGATCAATCCGAGCCGGATGGCCGCGGTGGAAAGGGCCGACGCGGTCGAGTAGGCGCTGACCGTCAATGCCGTCATGCAGTCCAATCCGAGGCCAGCCAGCACGCAACCTTGAACCACCGCCAGATGACCCGCAGCGCGGCCTGTCGTGACCGCCTGTCTGAAGGCAGCTGCACTGGGGATGCCCAACCGGTGGTGGGTACTCAGAAGGGCGCTGCCTGCGCGCTTCGAACCGAGGCGGGCGGCGTCCACCGTGGTCGCCGCGTCGACGAAGTCATCGAGCTCGCACAATCGGTCGATGTCCCAGGCGGCCTCATGGGCATGGATGACAACGATACGATCGAACGAGGCCCATCGGTACGTCAGCTGAGCCAGCAGAAAGGCAGGAAAATCGGCACGGGCGACCGCTCCGTCGGCGATCAGGGACTCGAGACCCCAGGAAAAGGCAAAGGCGCCCGCGGGAAATTGCCCGTCCCCGAACTGGAGAGCCGTCAGAAGTCTTTCGATTTCACTCAAGGATCGCCACCTTGCCTCGATCCAAAAAGTCCCGCAGCCGCGCCTGGTAGGACTCGATCGGGCCATCGAGAGCCACCAAAAGGGTCCCGCCTTCGAACCGGACGCGCCAATGCAGATTGCCGGCGAGATAGCCAAGTTCCAGATCGGCACCTGCGGCAGGGCGCAGTCTCAGCCATCGCTGCTCGCCGACATGCACGACGATTGCGCGCCTGTTCTCCAGGTAGATCACCGCGCCATCGAACAGCGTGCTGTCCCGCGGAAGTTGAATGAAGCACTGCGTCCCGGACTGCGTCGCCGCATGGAAGCGGCGGCGCGGCAGGTCGACAGGGGCGAGCACCAAGGTTTCCAGACCTCCGTTATGACTGATGTCATGAAGCTGCGCTGCCATGGCGGCTTCGGCGCGATCGCCCAAGATGGCGCTAATGACGACGCGACCGATCCTGTCCTGGCTCAATGCCGATCTCCTCTGCCGGGAATGGGCGTCCTTGAAGTCGGGGACCTGCCTTAGAGCAAGCCCCGACCACCATTGACGCTGCTCGCATCACCGTCGGCCTTCGCCGAGATTTCGTCTGCGGTGACGAGCACGACCTTTCCCTCCAGGAGGGGATTGGCAATGGCGAAGAAGCGGGCAACGGCCGAGGAGCCATTGTGGGTGTCCATCGCGGCCCGATCGACGAAACGTTCATAGGTCGTGAACAGGGTGGAATCGCCGCTATCTTGCGAGACGAAAAAGCCGACGGTTCGCGGCTCGTGCGCCTCCACATGCGCAGCAACCTCCAGAAGCGCCTGCCGCATCGCCGCCTCCGAGCCCTTGCGGACCCGAATGATCGCCGTGATCGTTACCATGGCAGCACCTCACATCGTCTTCCAGTCGCCAAGCGATTCGAAGGCACTCGCCGCCTGATAGATGGTGCTCTCGCCATAGTCCCTGGCAACCAGCATCAGGCCGACCGGCAGCCCTTCGCTCAAGCCGCACGGAATCGACATTGCCGGGTGGCCGGTCACGTCAAACTGGGAGGTCGTCCCGATCATTTCGAAAGCACGCGCGACGATCTCGGCCAGCGGAGCATCGGATCCAGGAAGAGGGGTAGCCTTCATCGGCAGCGTGGGCATCAGCAGCAAGTCGTAGGAGGCAAAGGCGGCGTCATAGGCCGCTTTCATGCGGCGGGCGATATTCTGGGCCTTGCCATAGTAGCGGCCGCGATAATGCGTAAGGAAATACTGGCCGACGATCATCGACAGTTTGAGGGTCGGGGACAAATCGTCTGCGCGTTCGCGCCAGGCTGAATGGGCGTCGATCAGGCCGACATCGTACAGGCCCTTCCAGTTGAAGCCCATGCCATTGCCCAACATCATCTGCGCTGTCAGGCCCTCCAAGCCGATCGGTTGCCACACCGCCGCCGTGAGAGGATGCTCGGGAATGGAGATTTCTTCCACCGTTGCGCCGAGGCCGCGGAACCGCTCCGCCCCCGACTTGACCTTGTCAACGACATCGGCCTGCATGCCGGCGGTGGAGAAGCCCTCCTTCAGGACTGCGATCTTCAGGCCCTTTACGCCCCTGTCGAGAGCCCGGGTATAGGGCGCCTTTTTGGGTGCGTATTGGCGCGGATCGAGCCCGTCCGCCCCGGCCAGAACTTCAAGCAGCAAGGCGTTGTCCTTGACGTTCGCCGTCATTGGCCCGGTGTGATCGATTGTGGTCTCGATCGGCATGACACCGGTGTAGGGCACCAGCCCGTGTGTCGGCTTCATGCCATAGATGCCGCAATAGGATGCGGGGATACGGATCGATCCACCCTGATCCCCACCGATCGCCATGTCGACTTCGCCGGCGGCAACCAGCGCGGCACTGCCCGACGATGAGCCGCCGGCCGAATAGCCGGGCTTGTGGGGGTTGTGGACGGGGGCGGGATCCGAGGTGTGGCTGCCGCCGGACAGGCAGAAATGTTCGCAGGTGGCCTTGCCGAGAATGGTGGCGCCGGCATCGAGCATGCGGGTCACGATGGTCGCATCGACACTCGGCACGAAGCCTTCGAGCGTGGACGCGCCGTTCATCATCGGCACGCCGGCCAGGCTGACATTGTCCTTCAGCACGACGGTCTTGCCGGCAAGCTTGCCGCGCGCGGCCCCCTTGACCACGCTCTTGTAGTACCAGGCGCCATAGGTGTTTTCGTCCGGGCCGGGGCGATAACCGGGCGTACGCGGATATTTCACAGCGGGTACGTTGTCGGGCATGGCGTCGACGATATCGTACGCGTCGAAATTGGGCTGCATCAGCGCCAGATAGCCAGCCGCCTGCTCCGCCGACAGGGTCATGCCGAGCTCGGCAGCAACCTCGACAATCTGCAGGGCGGTCGGTCGGGTAATAGCCATCGTCTTTCCTTTCTCGCAAGCAAGGGAAATCAAGAAGTTTGGAGCGTATTGGGGAGAGGCCGCAGACGATGGCCTCGCAAGACCGCGGTCGCTAGCTCATGGTCATACCGACGTAAGTGGCGACGGCCTCGCTGTCCTTGAGATCATCGGGATTGATCTCTCCAGTGATCCGCCCTTTCTGGATGGTGAGGACGCGCTGCGAAAGCGACGTGATGAAGTCGAGATTCTGCTCGACCAGGATCATGGCGATGCTGTGCTTGTGCTTGAGACGGAGCAGCGTCTCGATGATCTCCTCGATGATCGAGGGCTGAATGCCTTCGGTCGGTTCATCGAGCAGAACAAGGCGCGGGCGCGTGCACAGGCAGCGGGCAAGGGCGAGCAATTGCTGCTCGCCCCCGGACAGCGCACCACCGCGCCGGTCGAGCAGACGTACCAGCCTTGGAAATTCACTCAGGACGTCGTCGATGATCGCAGGATCTTCCCGCTTGGCGCTGGCCAGGCCCATTCGCAGGTTTTCCATGACCGTGAGGCTGGGGAAGATCTCGCGCCCCTGCGGTACCAGGCCGATGCCGAGCCGCGAGCGGGCATGGGCCGCCAGTCGCGTTACATCGCGGTTGTCGAAGGCGACGGAGCCGGCGGTGGTCGGCAGAGAGCCCATGAGAGCGCGCATCAAGGTCGTCTTGCCCATGCCGTTGTGACCGAGAATGCCGAGATATTCACCGGGCTGGAGCGCGAAGCTGACGCCTGTCAGGATGGGAATGCGGCCATAAGCAGCGTGCAGGTTCTTGACGACGAGCATCAGGCGGCCACCTTCTTGCCGAGATAGACGTCGCGTACACGCGGGTCGCGCATGACGACATCGATCGTGTCCTCCATCAGGATCTGGCCTTGGTGAAAGACCGTGACGGTCTTGGCGATCATCTTGATGAACTGCATGTCGTGCTCCACCACGATGAGCGCGCGCGTGAGGTTGATTTCGCGTATGATCTCGGCGGTACGGACCGTTTCCTCGTCCGTCATGCCGGCTGCCGGCTCGTCGAGCAGGATCAGCTCGGGTTCACCCGCCAGCACCGTGCCGATCTCAACCCATTGCCGCTGGCCATGCGAGAGCTGGCCCACAAGGTCATCGGCGCGCCTGGCAAGATTTATCTTGTCCAATACTTCTTCCACCAGCGCCTTGGTGCGCATTGGCGGGTTGCGCCGGCGTGCCGCCAGCCAGATGTTCTCGCGCACGGACAGTCCGTTGAACACGTTCGGGACCTGTGTCTTGATACCGACGCCGAGGCGCGCGATTTCATGCGAGGGCGCGCCGGCAATCGGACTGCCGCGGAACGCTATGCTGCCGGACGTGGGCGTCAGCTGGCCGGTCAGCATCTTGAAGAATGTGCTCTTGCCGGCGCCGTTGGGCCCGATCAGGCAGCGCAACTCCACCTCCCCGAGGGTGAAGTCGACCGCATTGACGGCCACCACGCCGCCGAAGCGCATGGTCAGGCCTTGCGTGCGCAGTAGCGGAACGAGATCTGCCATCACTCGGCCTCCACGGGTTGATCGGCGTCGCTGATAGACGCCGTACGGCGCGGCAAGGCGCGCAGCGCCTGGAGGAGGAGATCGCGCACCGCCGGGATCAGCCCCTTGGGCAGCAGCAGCACGAAGACGATCAGGATCACGCCGAGAATGAGGTTGGCGTTGAAGGTCTGCTGCGATCCGATCTGCGCCACGAGATACTGAATCAGGAAGCAGCCGACCACCGGCCCGATCAGCGTGCCAAGGCCACCGACCGTAACCCAGATGATGATCTCGGCCGAAAGGGACAGGGCGAAGATCGTCGGGCTGACGAACGCGCCCCAATTGACGTAAAGAGCGCCGGCAAGGCCGGCAATGGCGCTGCCGACGACAAAGACGGCGAGCTTGATCAGGCGCGGATCGTAGCCCAGCAGCGAGGCGCGAACCTCGTTTTCCCGGACAGCGACGGCGACACGCCCGAAGGGGCTCCACAGCAGCAGACGCAGGAACATATAGACCAGGATGAGCGCCCCGCCCGTGGCATACCAGCCTTGGACCGGATCGAGCACCGTCTGCGGATCGAAGGGCATGTTGAAGGTCGGTACCGACGGCATGCCGTTGAAGCCGCCGAGTGGAGCCGTGCCGATGCGGTATTCGTCACCGGCCGTCGAATTGACGACGTTGAACAGTATCAGCGTGACGGTCAGCGTAATCACGCCCAGATAGACGTCGCTGATGCGTCCATAGAAAACGAAATAGCCCAGGACCGTGGCAAAGATCGCCGGCACGATCATGGCCAGCAGGATGGCACCGGTGGAATCGCCATAGTTGATCGCGGCGACCGCATAGGCATAACCACCGAGGCCGAAGAATGCGGTCTGCCCGAAGGACAGGATACCGCCGAAGCCCCAGATGAAGCCGAGGCTGAGTGCCAGGACACCCATCGCCGCGAACAGCGTCAGCTGCATGAGATCGAAGACTTCGAAGACTTGCGGCGCCATTGCCGTTGCTGCAATCGCGGCGGCCAGGGCGATGAATTGGAGGAATAGCTTGGCTTTTGCCGACATCACAGCCTTCCCTTGAAGAAGCGGCCGGAGATGCCCTGGGGCAGCAGGCGGATAAGGATGATGGCCGATACGAACAGGATGACTTCACCGAAGACCGGCGTGGTCAGGTAGGAACCCATCTGGTTGATCAGCCCGAAGAGCCCCGAGGCTGAGGCAGTTCCCGCCAGAATGGCACTCCCCCCGCCGACCACCGTGATGAAGGCCTTGGCGACATAGGCCGCGCCCATGGTCGGTACCACGCCGGAGACCGGAGCCAAGACGCCGCCTGCCAGGCCCGTGATGGCCGCGCCGATGCCGAAGGTCGTCATGTAGATCCGGCTCGGATTGACACCAAGCGCCGCGGCCATGCCGGGATTCTGCATCGTGGCGCGGGAAACCAGGCCAAAACGCGTGTAGCGCAGCATGCCGAAGATCAGCGCCAGCATGATCAGCGCCGCGGCGACCAGGAACAGCGTGTAGTAGCTCGACTTGTATTCCCCGATCGAAAAACCGCCGAGGGGGGTTGGAACACCCTTGATGGTATTGCCGTAGATTGTGGTGACCAGACCGACGATGAACAGGCTCAATCCCCAGGTCGCCAGCATGGTGTCGACCAGGCGACCGTAGAGGAAGCGGATCAGACAACGTTCGACGACGATACCGACCAGGCCGACGAAGACCGGCGCGACGACCAGCATGGCAATCCAGATGTTCACACCGGCATTGGCGGAGATGACGGTGGCATAGGCACCGAGCATCACGAACTCGCCATGAGCGAGGTTGATGATCTTCATCATCCCGAAGATGATCGCCAGCCCGAGGCAGAGCAGGACGAGGGATGCCGCGCCGTTCAGCACGTCAAGCGCGAGAATGATTGCAAGTTCCATGAATGGGGCAGGCTCCGCCAAGTTCGCCAAACGAAAGGCGGTGCCGCATCGGGTCGCGGCACCGAAGCGATGGTGCCGTCTTCAGATCTTGATAATGTATTGCTGGTTGTCGGTCGGGGTTTTGATCAGATCGCAGACGCCGGCCGTATCCAGCGGCTTTTGCTGCTCATAGGTTTCGAGTACCGACCATTTCTTGGCCTTCACGTCGGCCAGATAGGCGTTGCGCACCGCATGATGGGTGGCGTGGTCGAGAACGACCTTGCCGCTCGGGCCGTCGAAGGACACGCCGCTTTCGAGCGCAGCGATCACCTTCATGCGATCGATCGAACCGGCGGCCTTGACCCCCGCAACCCACAAATAGAAGCCTTCATAGGTCGCCGCAGCGAGCTCGCTGATATAGGGAATATCAGCATATTTATCCTTGAGTTTCTTGACGTAGCTTGTGCTGGCGGATGTCGTGAGCTCCTCGAAATAGCCATATGCTCCCAGCACGCCCTCGCTTTCGGTCGCATCAAGCGTGGTTGGTTCGTTGACCAGCCCGAAAGTGGTGGAGGCGATCGGGATCTGCCCCTTCATGCCGGACGACGTCCATTGCCGGTAGAAGGAGGTGTGGTTGCCGCCGACGAGCGCCGACAGCACGATGTCCGGCTTGGCGGCCTGGATCTTGCTGATGGTCGGACCGAAATTGGTGACGTCGAGCGGGAAGAAGTCGATCGACAATACTTCTCCGCCATTGTCCTTGACATATTTCGTCATCCACTTGGCGGTGATCTGGCCGTAATTATAGTCGGCGGCGATGATGTAGGCCTTCTTGCCCCATTTCTTCATCGCATAGGGGACGAGTTTCTCCACCGTTTGTGCCGGCGTCGTGCCAGTGCAGAAGGTGTTGCGATCGCAGACGCCACCCTCGTAAAGCGTGTTGTAGAAGTAGAGGATCTTGAAGCGATCGAAGGTCGGCCGGACCGCCTCGCGCGAGGCGGAAGTAATCCCGCCATGGACGACCGCAACCTTGTCCTTGAGCGCCAGAGCCTGGGCATATTGTGAATACATCTGGATATTCGACTGGGTGTCGTAATGCACCAGCTTCAGCGGCCGGCCGAGCAGTCCACCGGAGGCGTTCACCTCGTCGATGGCAACGTTGAGGCTGTCGACCATCGGAACGCCCGAAGCGGCGATGGGTCCCGACTGGTCGTGCAGGCTGCCGACCAGGATCGGCGCCTCCGCGCCGAAAGCACTTCTGGAGATCAGGGCCGGTGCCGCGATGGCGGCAACGGATGCGGAAAGGGTCGTCTTGAGAAAGCTGCGGCGCGACGTCGGCATAGATTGGTCCCCTCAAGGGCGTGTTCGGCCGCCCATGAAGGTTATATGAAATTACAATATATGAAATTGCAATAACTTTTTGCACCGCAATATGGAGGGTTTCACCACGGGTCCCTGACACGAAACTCCTGGCCGTCGACCTCGGCGAAATGGACGGGCTGGCTGCCTCCAGCAACGATCCGCGCCTCGAAGCCGCGTGCTGTCCGCACCTGCACAGCGTGGCCCACCCCGCGGCGCAGATCTCCCGGACGCAGCCCCCCCGCCGACGCGACTAGGCAGGCGAGACAGTGAATCCCTTCGTAGCAGGACTGCCCGAACCCGTTCATCGGCGGCGGCGTCTCACCGAAACAGCTGTGATAGCGTTCGAGGAATGCATCGTTGTTGCGGGAGCGCAGAGCGGAGAAATAGGCCGAGGTCACGAAAAGGTTCTCGGTGCAGTCGACACCCAGGCCATAAAGGATGGTCTCGTCGATCGCCGAGGAGAAGCGTAGGATCTTCCTCGCCAGGCCGGCCTCCGCAAAGGCGCGATTGAAGCCGATCGCCTCATAGCCCAGCAGATAGGGCATGACCACGTCCGGCTGCGCGCGACGTATCTTGTCGAGCAGCGGTTCATAGTCGTCGAAGCCGAAAGGCAAGATCGTTTCACCCACGATGATGCCGCCTGTCGACTGGATGATGTGCCGTGCCTCGTCGAAGGTGGCACGCGGCCAGACATAGTCGTTGCCGACCAGATAATAGCGGCGCACGGCCTTATTGTTTGCCAGCCATGCAATGCCTGGATGCAGCAGTTCCTTCGAAGTTTCACCGACCGTGACCACGCCGCGGTCACTTTCATGGCCTTCGAATTGCGGCGTGTAGATATAGGGCACCCGGCCGGCGACGGCGTGGGAAATGGCCCTGCGCGCATAGCTGGGCACAAGGGCGACGACGGCATCGACCTCGTCGATATCGACGATGTCCGCCGCTGCCAGCGCGGCCGAGCGGCCGGTCGTGCCGGCATCGGCGAGAACCAGCTCGAGTTCCTGACCGATCAGGCCTCCCGCGACGTTGATTTCGGCAACCGCGAGAATTGCGCTCGCCTCGGCGGACGCAGACCAGATGCCGGCGGGACCCTGCCGCGGCGTGAGCAAGCCAATCTTGATCATCTCGGTCGACGTTCGGACATTATAGCCGTCTGAGGTCCATCCAAGTCACCGGATCCATATGCACAAACCATGCCACCGGTAGCGGGCCGTGTTTTCGCGCCCTATGCTGCCGAGAGCGGCGATGTATGAAAGCGGGATGCCATCGAACACGCTGGTCCAGCGCCGGATTCTTGGGCAATTGGCGGATTTCTCGGCGCAGGGACAACCCCGATGGCCACGCGCGGTATGACCAAACGGTCATGGCGACAATTTTGGTTTGGATGCTTGAAGGGTACAGGCCGAGTAGGGTAATTATCTGAAATTGCGAATATTGAAGATGAGAAATTCGGCTTGACACGCTCCGACAAGATGGAAGACCAACTGGCCTATCTCATTGCGAGCGTGAACCGCCAGCTTGAGGAGGATCTGGAGGACAGGCTGAAGCCCGAGGGCATTCCGATCGAGCAGTTCCGCATCCTCGCTGCGCTGGCGACGCAAAGCGGCCTGTCCATGGGCCATCTCGCCGAGCTGGTGCTGGTCGATGCGACCACGCTGACGAAGATCATCGATCGAATGGTGGTCGACGCGCTGGTATATCGGGGGCCAGATCCGAACGACCGCCGCAAGGTTCTCATTTATCTCGCAAGCAAAGGCACGGCTCTGCACGCCAAGCTCGACCAGATCGTCGGTGACCAACAGCGCCACATCATCGATCGCCTGCGGGGTGGCAAGGCGGAGACTCTCAAGGGATTGCTGCGCGATCTGATGGCGAACTAAAGCTTTTTCCAGAAAAGCTGGTAGACTTTTCGATTAAGAAAACGCGTCAAAACAAAGACATAGAGAGAAAGTCCGATTCAAAGAAATCGCACTTTCTCTAGGTTTCGTGGGCAACCCTTGACGACATGAATTGGCTTTGATCCGGGACGCGTTTTGAAGGCAGTTTCGGGAGCACGGATCGGCCTTTCGAGTGAAGAAGGGCAACTGATCGCACCGCTGCCCGGAGTGAGGGAGCGGCTGCCGGCGTAGAAAAGAGCCTCGGACGACGGAGACGCTTGGCCAGTCGCGCGACGGGGGCAAAACCCTGGTGTCTTGTCTCGGTTTCGTCAGCCTCGTCTCGGCATTGCACTGAGTGCTCTTCGTCCACCAGGCCCAGATAAGAATCCGCGCCTACATTTAACGACTTGACAAATACACAAATCTGAAGGAGCCTAAATTTAGAGCGCAGGGCAAAGATGCCCATTTATGCGCCAGACATGATTATATTTCCAACAGACGGATGCTGCTCGCAGTCGTGTGGTTGGTGGCGCAAACGCCCAACGGCATATCAGCCGGTGGGCGTTTTTTGTTTTGGAATGGGCTTATGGTGACGTCCAGGCATCGCATCGGCGTGATGTTCTCCACAACCGGCTCCTATAGCGTGGTTGCCCGTTCCATGCTGAACGGGGCCCTGTTGGCTTTTGAAGAAATATCCCGGTCCTTTCCCGATATTGGCCTCGAACCGATCGTGGTGAATCCAGGGGGCGATCTGGCGCGCTATGCCGAATACAGCCTGCAGATGACGAGTTCGGGTATCCGTCACGTCATCGGATGCTACACCTCCTCCAGCCGCAAAGAAGTGATCCCCTGCTTCGAAAAATACGACGCCCTGCTCTGGTACCCCTCCCATTATGAGGGCTTCGAGACCTCAAACAACGTCATCTATACCGGCGCCTCCCCCAACCAGCATGTATTGCCGCTCGTGCGATACATGCTGGCCGAGATCGGCTCGAGCGCGTTCTGCGTCGGCTCAAACTACATCTGGGCTTGGGAAAACAACCGAATATTTCGCGAGGCGATGATCGCCCAGGGTGGCAAGGTTCTCGGTGAACGCTATTTCGCCATAGGCGATACCGAGTTCGATCAGGTGATCGACACCATACTGTCTGAGCGCCCCGACTTCGTGTTCAACAACCTCATCGGCGAGAGCGCCTATGCGTTCTTCCGCTTGTTCCGATCGGCTTGCCGGGCTCGCGGTATCGACCAGGCCACGCAAATCCCCATTGCCAGCTGTACACTCTCCGAGCCGGAGCTGGAGGAGATCGGCCACGATATGGTCGATGGCCATCTAAGTTCCTCTGTCTATTTCTCCTCGCTACGGTCGCCGACGAACAAGGCATTTACCACGGCCTACGAACGGGCCTTCCCAAATGGGCCGGCCGTATCCGCCGATGCAGAGGCCTCCTATATCGCGGTACAGTTGCTGGCCCGATCGCTGTCTGCGGCAGGTACAGACGAGGTGTCAGCCGTCAAGAACGCCGTTGCCCGCCAGAGGCTTGCAGCACCGCAGGGCGAGGTGTGGATCGATCCGCAGACATTCCATGCCTGGCTCACACCGCGCATCGGCCGCTCGAACCGCGAGGCGCGCTTTGATGCAATCGTCGAGGAGGCCGGCCCCATTCAGCCCGACCCCTACCTCGTTCAATCCTCGCCGCGATATGCCGTCGTCTCCCATACGCCCAATTTGAGGATCGCAAAGTGATGGTTGCTCGCCTTCTTCAAAACTTCAACGGCAGCAGGGCCTTGATCGTTACCACCAATCGCACCGCCGTCGAGGCCCTCGAGACGACGCTCGTCAAATTGGGAGTGACCAGCGAGTTCCTCGCCGTCACCGATGGCCGCATCGACATCGACATGGCGAGCTTGAAGGCGGAACGGGATATCCTCTTCGTGGATGGAGACCTGGAAGGCGCCCTCCCCCTGGAAGCGGAGGGCGATCCGCGCCTACCGCCGGTGCCGGTGATAGGACTGGTAGGCGTGGAGGCACCGAGCCGGCTCAAGCGCCTCGTCAACCTTGGTGCGACCGCCTTCCTGCGCAAGCCGGTGCATAGCGCAGCCATCTACACGGCGCTGTTCCTGGGCGTGAACCAGTTCCTGTTGCGCAACGACATGCAAAATCGCCTCGACGACATGGAGCGGCGGCGGCGTGGCCGCCGGTCGGTGATCAAGGCCGTGCTGGCGTTGACGACACAGGTCGGCATCGATGACGACGAAGCCTACAACCGGTTGCGACGCGAAAGCATGCGTCTGCGCGTCAGCCTGGAAGAATACTGCGAGGAGTTCCTCGGCAGGTGGGCGGCAATGCCCAAAGTGACGGCACGTGAAGAGCCTCCCGGCTGGCGTGCCGAGAAAAAATAAGCGTCGACAGAGGAGAACTCACATGACTGGTAAGGCCAAAAGGGGGCTGCGAGCCGCAGCCCTCACGGGAACACTTTTGCTCAGCGTGTCCCAGGCGCTCGCCGCCGACCCGATAAAACTCGGTGTGCTGGAGGATCAATCAGGCGACTTTGCCGTCGCCACCATCGGCAAGGTCCATGCGATCCAACTGGCGGCCGACGAGATCAACGCCAAGGGCGGCATCGCCGGACGCCCGCTGGAACTGGTCGTCTACGATACGCAGTCGGACAACACCCGCTATCAGGAATTCATGCGCCGCGTGCTGCAGCGGGACAAGGTCGACGCTGTCTTCGCCGGCTTCTCGTCGGCCTCCCGCGAAGCCTATCGGCCGATCGTCGACCAGTTGGACGGGTTCGCCTTCTACAACAACCAGTATGAAGGCGGGGTCTGCGACTCCCATATGATCGTCACCGGGGCAGTCCCGGAACAGCAGTTCTCCACTCTCATTCCCTGGATGATGGAGAAATACGGCAAGAAGGTCTACACCCTCGCCGCCGACTACAACTTTGGCCAGATCTCCGCCGAATGGGTGCGCAACATCGTCAAGGAGAATGGCGGCGAGATGGTCGGCGAAGAGTTCATTCCGCTCGGCGTCTCGCAATTCTCCCAGTCGATCCAGAATATCCAGAAAGCCAAGCCTGATTTCGTGGTGACGCTTCTGGTCGGCACGGCCCAGGCCTCCTACTACGAGCAGGCCGCGGCGGCGAATGTCGGCCTGCCGATGGCTTCCTCGGTGAATGTGGGCCAGGGCTATGAACACAAGCGCTTCAAGCCGCCGAGCCTGAAGGACATGTATGTCACCACCAACTACATCGAGGAAATCGACTCGCCCTCGAGCAAGGACTTCATCGCCAAGTTCAAGGCGAAGTTCCCGAGCGAGCCTTATGTGAACCAAGAGGCGGAAAACTCCTACCTGGCCGTCTATCTCTATAAGCAGATGGTCGAGCGGGCCAACGGGTCGACCAAGCGCGAAGACTTGCGCAAGATCATCGCGCAGGGCGACGTGTGCATGGATGCGCCGGAAGGCAAGGTGTGCCTCGACCCCAAGAGCCAGCACATGTCCCACACGATCTATCTGGCAAAGGTCGGCGCCGACCATTCCATCACCTTCCCCAAGGTGTGGCAGGACATCAAGCCCTACTGGCTGGGCAGTGCCGGCTGCGATCTTACCAAGAACGATCCGCAGGCGCAGTACACCCCGTCCAATCCCCCGCCGAAATCCTGAAGCAAGGCACCAACAGCCTGGCCTGAAAGAGGCGCCGCCCCCGCGACGGCGCCCATTCCAGGTCCCTCGCCCGCCTTGCAGGCGGCCTCGATCTCAAAATCAGGATTGTTCCTCCCGATGGACGTCGGCACATTTGTCTTTTCCTCGCTCTACCAGTTCGGCGATGCATTCGCTTTCCTGGTTCTCTCCGCCTGCGGCCTTGCCGTCATCTTCGGCATGATGGGTGTGATCAATCTCGCGCATGGCGAATTCATCATGTGCGGCGCCTATGTCACCGTTTCCGCGGTTCATGCAGGCCTTCCCCTTGCCTTGGCCATCTGCGTCGGCGCCCTGGTATCGGCAGCCGTGGGAGCACTGGTGGAAGTCGTCATCATCCGCCATCTCTACCACCGGCCGCTCGACACCATCGTCGCGACATGGGGGCTGAGCCTGATCGCCACGCAAGGTACATTGATCGTACTCGGCTCGACGATGGCGGGGGTCGGGACGCCTTTCGGCAGCTTTCAGGTAGCCGACTATTCCTACTCGCTCTATCGCGTCGTGCTCTTCTGCATGGCGATCGCGGTGCTTGCCGGCCTCTATGCCCTGTTCAACTGGACACGTTTCGGGGTGATGGCCCGCGCCACGATCCAGGTCCCGCACATGGCGGCCGCGCTCGGTATCGATACGCGTCTCGTCTACAGCCTCACCTTCGCTTTAGGTGCAGGCCTGGCCGGACTGGCCGGCGGGCTCTATGCGCCGACGATGACGCTGGTGCCGACCATGGGCACGACCTTCATCATGGAAGCCTTCGTCACGGTGGTCGCCGGCGGCGCAGACGTCTTTCTCGGAACGGCTCCGGCTGCGGCCATTCTTGCTGTCGTCAAGTCGGGCATGACCTCCTGGCAGGGACAGCTCTTCGGGCAGATCGGGCTGCTGATCGCCGTCATCATCGTGATCCGGGTCCTGCCCAAGGGCATTTCCGGCTTCATCCTTCGCGAACGGGCCTGAGACGGGGAGACGAGCATTATGAGCAGTTTCCTGCGTTTCCTGGGCCGCCTCGAAGGTCCGCAGACGATGGGAAGGGGGCCGGCATTCTGGATCGGCTTCCTCGTGGTGCTGGGTGCGGCGTGCGCCTATCCTGCCTTCAGCGACGGCTACACGGTCGGCAACACGGTCTATTTCTTCACCTGGGTCTTCATGGCCCTCGGCCTCAGCCTCATCTGGGGCTATGGCGGAGCATTGAGCTTCGGGCAGACGGCCTTCTTCGGCATAGCCGGCTACAGCTACGGCATTCTCACCATCAATTTCGGGGCGAACTACGGTTTTACCCTGGCTGCCGTCGTCCTGGCGGTCGCATTCACGGCCTTCTTTGCCGCCTTGCTCGGCTATTTCCTCTATTTCGGCCGCATCACCGGGGTCTTCCTGGGCATTGTCACGCTTTCGGTAACGTTGGTGCTCGAACGCTTCATGGCCCAGACGGCCGGCCCGGAGTGGCACATCGGCAAGGCCCGCCTCAACGGCTTCAACGGCATGAGCAACATGCCTCCTCTGACCATTCCCTGGCCTGGCGGCAATATCGTGCTGTTTCCCGACATCGGGCTCTATTATGTCGTGCTTGGTCTGCTCGTCGTGACCTATCTGGGTCTGCGCATCCTGGTGAATTCGCGCTTCGGCAACGTGCTCGTCGCGATCCGCGAGAATCCCGAGCGGGCAGAAATGCTCGGCTACGACATCCGCAAATATCAACTCGGCGCCTTTGTGATCGGGGCCGGTCTCGCAGGGCTCTCCGGCGTCCTCTATACCACCTGGGGCCAGTACATCACGCCATCCAGCATGGGCATGACGGCGGCCGCCCTGCCCGTGATCTGGGTAGCCGTCGGCGGTCGCTCCGACCTGACCTCCACTCTCGTGGGGACCCTGGTCGTGCTGTCGGCATTCCAGACCCTCACGATCTACGGCAGCCAATATGCCCTGGTCGTCATGGGCTTGCTGCTCGTCCTCACCGTCCTGATCGCACCACGAGGTCTCGTCCTGTCCGGCGCCGATCTGGTGGGGCGGCTCCTGCGCGGACGCAAGGAAGGAGGGGCCTGATGCCGATGCTCGAAACGCGCGCTCTGAACAAGCATTTCGGTGGCCTGCACGTCACCAACAACGTCGACCTTCGCCTGGAAGCCGGGGAAGTGCATTGCCTGATCGGCCCGAACGGCGCCGGCAAGAGCACATTGTTCCGTTTGATCCTCGGCGAGCATATCCCCAGCGACGGGCACATCCTGCTGGCGGGAGAGGACATCACGATTCTCAAGCCGTTCCAGCGGATCCGCCGCGGCATGAGCGTGAAATTCCAGGTGCCCGGCATCTTCAAGGCGCTGAGCGTCCGCCAGAACCTCCAGATCGCCATGCAGCATCATTTCGATGCGTCCACCCTGGCCGGTGAGATCGACCGTCTCCTCGATTTCCTCAATCTAGGCTCTGAAGCGGCCCAGGCCGCCGGCAATCTCAGCCACGGCCAGAAGCAATGGCTCGAGATCGGCATGGCCATCAGCCTCAAGCCCCGGCTCCTGCTCCTCGACGAACCGACGGCAGGCATGTCGCCCGAGGAAACCCACGCCACCGGCGAGATGGTCAAGCGCCTGAATGCCGAAGGCATGACCGTTCTGGCGGTCGAACACGACATGGCTTTCGTCCGCCAGGTCGCCCACAAGGTCACCGTTCTGCATCTCGGGCAGGTCTTTGCCCAGGGTTCGATCGACGCGATCGTCGCGGACGAGCGGGTGGCGGCCATCTATCTGGGACAAGCTCATGCGTAAGGAAGTCCTGCTCTCCACTCTCGGACTTCGTGCTGGCTATGGCGGTAAGCCCGTCCTGCAAGGCCTCGACCTGGAAGTGCACGAGGGCGAGATCGTCGCCGTTATCGGCCGCAACGGCGTGGGCAAGTCCACGCTGATGAAGAGCCTGATCGGCCTGGTCCCCGTCATGGGCGGCTCGATCGTCTATCGCGGTGCGCCCATCAACGATTTGCCCGCCCATAGAAGAGCGCGGCTGGGCATTGGCTATGTTCCCCAAGGGCGTGATGTCTTTCCCCGCCTGACTGTCGCCGAAAATATGGCTGTGGGTGCCATGCGCAATCCCGCCAATGCCGGTAGCGAGCGCGTGCTCAGCTATTTCCCGATCCTGCGCGAGCGCTGGAGCCAGCGCGCAGGTACCATGTCGGGAGGCCAGCAACAGCAACTGGCCATCGGCCGCGTGCTGATAGCGGAACCTTCCCTGATCCTCCTGGACGAACCCTCCGAGGGCATCCAGCCCAACATCGTCCAGGACATCGCCAGGATCATGGTCGAACTCAACCGGGCGACCGGCGTCACCATCGTCCTGGTCGAACAGAACATCGACATGATCCGGGCCATGGCACAGCGCTGCTACGTCATGGACAAGGGCCGCATCGTCGCGGCGCTCGATCGGGAAGCCCTCGCGGACGGCGAGACCATGCGCCGCCATCTCGCCGTGTGATCCACACCTCGAAAAGGAGAAGACTATGTCATCGACCCAGACGCCGTGGCTCGACCAATCCATCATGGCGCGCAAGGGCGTCGCCGGAGGCAAGACCGGAACTTCCCACACCATCACCGAAGCCGACCAGGGCAAGTACCACTATGTCTACGGTCCCTATGTCGATCCCGTTCTCTCGGTTGATCCCGGCGCCGTCATTTCCGCCGAGACACATGACGCCTTCGAGGGACGCATCCGGCATGAGACCGACAAGCCGACGCAGATCCTCAATTTCCCCTATCTCAATCCGCAGAATGGGCCGATCTTCGTGAATGGCGCGGAAAAGGGCGATACGCTCGCAGTCTACATCAAGAGCATCGTCCCCCGAGGCCCCCAGCCGCGCGGCACGACGCTGATCATGCCCGAATTCGGCGGTCTGGTGGGTACGGGCGACACCGCGCTGCTCAACCCGCCTCTGCCCGAGCGCGTCAAGAAGCTCCATATCGATGCCGAGACGGGCACGAAATGGAACGACAAGATCACCCTGCCCTACGAGCCCTTCATCGGCACGATCGGTACATCGCCGGAGATCGAAGCGATCTCGGCCCTGCAGCCCGACTATTACGGCGGCAACATGGACCTGCCCGATGTCGGCGTGGATGCGGTGGTCTACCTGCCGGTCAACACAAAGGGCGCCCTTCTTTATCTCGGCGACTGCCATGCGGCGCAGGGCGACGGCGAGCTCTGCGGCGTCGCGATCGAGCATCCGACCGTCACCACCGTGCAGGTCGACCTGATCAAGAACTGGACGATCAGGTGGCCGCGCCTCGAAACCCGGGACTTCATCATGACCATCGGCTCTTCCCGGCCCATGGAAGATGCCGCGCGCATCGCCTACCGCGAACTGGTTCGCTGGATGGCGACCGACTACGGCTTCGAAGATATCGATGCCTATATGCTGCTCACCCAGGCTGGACGCGTCCGTCTCGGCAACATGGTCGATCCCAAATATACGCTGGGTGCTTCCATCAAGAAGTCCTTCCTTGGCTGACGACCTCCTCATCCTGCCCAGGTCCCAACCGGTTGCCCGGCGCGCTTCCGCGCGCCGGGCGCCCTAGAGTCAAGCGCGTTCCAGGGTGAACACCCTTTTGCTCTAACTCCCTGTTCCAGCGTGTCTTTGCGATTCGAAGCGGCTGCGTCGAAACGCAAAACGCCATGGTCTTGCCCGAACCCGAAGGTGCCAGATGTCCATCCTCCACAAGGTTGCCACCGTCCAGTTCGAACCGACGATGTTCGAGAAGGAGCGCAATATCACCGGCCTGATTGCCCTGGTGACCGAGGCGGCCGAGGCAGGGGCACGCCTGATCGTCACGCCGGAAATGGGCACCACCGGATATTGCTGGTTCGACCGGGCCGAGGTCGCCCCCTTCGTCGAAACCGTTCCCGGCGCCACCACCGCGCGTTTCGAGGCCGTCGCCCGGGCTCACGATTGCCATATCGTGATCGGCATGCCCGAGGTCGACCCCTCGAACGGGCTTTACTACAACACTGCGGTGCTGATCGGACCGGACGGAGTGATCGGCAAGCACCGCAAGACGCATCCCTACATCGCGGAGCCCAAATGGTCCGCGCCCGGCGATCTCGGGCATCAGGTCTTCGAAACGCCGATCGGACGCATCGCGCTCCTGATCTGCATGGATATCCATTTCATCGAGACCGCGCGCATCGTCGCACTGAAGGGGGCCGACGTCATCTGTCATGTCTCCAACTGGCTGGCCGAACGCACGCCTGCACCTTATTGGATCAGCCGCGCCTTCGAGAACGGATGCTATCTGATCGAGTCCAACCGCTGGGGG
This sequence comes from Labrys sedimenti, assembly GCF_034424805.1. Classification (NCBI taxonomy): domain Bacteria; kingdom Pseudomonadati; phylum Pseudomonadota; class Alphaproteobacteria; order Hyphomicrobiales; family Xanthobacteraceae; genus Labrys; species Labrys sedimenti. Next base: position 38,878 of record NZ_JAXOUF010000015.1, on the reverse strand, counting down.
CTGGAGCGCACCGTCCAGTTCAGCGGAGGAAGTTGCGTGATCGAGCCCGACGGCTCGATAGCCGCAGTCATCGATGCGGGCGACGGCATCGCATATGCGACGATCGACCTCGAGCTGGCGCGCGATCCCAGCGTGCTGGGGCGCAAGGCGCTCGAACAGCGCCGGCCCGACCTCTACAAGGAACTGCCGACTACCACCCATGCATGGAACCCGCTGGACTTCTTCGGCCTCTATGGCTACCGCCCTCTCCCGCCCGGCCGCAAATCCCGCGTTGCAGTCGCACAATTCGCTCCCTCCAACGATGTGGAAGATAATCTGGCACGCATCGAGGAGATGGTCGCCGCCGCCAGGCACGACAACGGTGCAGACCTCATCGTTTTTCCGGAGCGCTCGATCACCGGGCTGGGACACGGCCTCGCCGAAAGCATCTCCGGGCCTGCTGTGGAGCGGCTGCTCTCGATGGCGGCACGGGAGAACATCCATATCATAGCGGGCCTGGCGGAGAACGCGGGCGGGCGCCTTCATAACACGGCGGTGCTTGCCGGCCCCGAAGGGCTCATCGGCAGCTATCGCCAGATTCATCTGACCTCCGAGGACGGTAGCTGGGCAGCGCCGGGAGAGGATTGGCGGGTCTTCGACACGCGGCTCGGACGCCTGGGGCTGCTGATCGGCCACGACGCGATGTTCCCTGAAGCAGCCCGCATTCTGTCACTGCGCGGCTGCGACCTCATCGCATGCCCCGCGGCAATACGAGAGCGCTTCCATGCCGGTCACGCTGGCTCGGCGCTCCATCAAAACTATCCGATTCCGACCGGGGCAGACCCCAACCACTGGCATCATTTCCGAGTAAGGGCCGGCGAGAACAATGTTTTCTTCGCCTTTGCCAACATTGCCGACGAACTCAACGGTTTCCCCGGCAGAAGCGGCGTATTTGGCCCCGACACATTCGAATTCCCCCGACGCGAAGCGCATGCGGGTTCCGGCGCCTCGCTCGCCTGTGCGGATATCGACACCAGCAATCTCGACAGCCGTTACCCGACCAATGTCGTACGACGCAAGGACATGATGGCGATGCGCCTCCCCCATCATTATCTCGATCTCGTATGACGCAGGGCAATTCCGGTTGTGTTGCAAACTTTTCGGTAAGCAATGTGCGGCATGAGCGCCTCCACCGCTGGAGTACGTTTTATGTTCAAGGGCCGCCATTTTGATAGCTCGGTGATCCTCCTTTGCGTGCGCTGGTACCTGGCTTACGGCCTGAGCCTGCGCGATTTGAAAGAGATGCTGGCGGAACGTGGCATCGGTGTCGATCACTCGACGATCCATCGCTGGGTCGTTCACTTCTCGCCGTTGCTCCTGAAACGCTTCAACCGGCGTAAACGAGCCGTGACCGCCAAGTGGCACGTGGATGAAACTTATGTGAAAGTGCGCGGAACCTGGATGTACCTGTATCGGACCATCGACAGCATCGGCGACACAGTCGAGTTTTGGTTCAGTGAGAACCGCGATCTGCTCACGGCCGGCCCGAGCGCATCGTCGTCGACGGCAGCCAGACCAACCAAGAGGCGATTGTTACTTGCGATGCCGAGAACCGATTGGGCGACCGGTCACCCCGAGTATTGGTTCCGATCCGGATCCGACGGAGCCAGTATCTCAACAACCGCATCGAGCAGGATCATCGGCGCATCAAGCGGCGGGTGCGGCCGATACAGAGTTTCAAATCGTTCAATGCCGCAGCCGCGACATTGGGGGGCATCGAGATGGTTCATATGATGCGAAAGCGGCAAGGCCGATTTGCCTTCAATCCAAACCCTTCGCTCAAGCAGCAATTCGAGGCCATCGTCGCCTGAAATCCGCCCGCGGACTGGTCAATTGCACCCGCCAGAAAATTTGCAACACAACCCCAGTTCCCAGCGCCGGTATAAGGGTTCGTCCATCGGCGCGATCTCGGTGGCCAACAAGACGTGGCAACCCGGACAGAAGACCTGGCGCAGGCCGATGGGCCGGTCGGTGAAATGCGAAGCGGGTGCGCGTACACCGGGTCCGGCTGCTTGGGAGGGCCGCTCGCGGCGGATGGCGTTGGCGAAGGGATCGCCGACGCTCGCCCCGAGGGCATGATCGCAATGGCTGCAGACGATGGTGCCGTCCGCGCGAAGGCTGACATTGTCATCGATCTTCATGGCTTCTCACTCCGCGGCCTGGTTAGGGACGGGTTCGCCGACACGCTCGCATCGAAGCTGGGTGCGGCGCCGGCGCGTCGCCGGGTCGTCGGCGCTGCCGTCGATATTCAGCAACACGCCATAGATGTCGTTGGCCGCCTGGGCGGACACCTTGCGGGCCTCGACGTCGCGGGCGACTAGGATGGGATCACGCAGGAGCGGATCGCCATAACCGCCGCCGCCCTGCCAATGGGTATAGTAGACATCCTGCTCGCCAAGATGGGTCTCCAGATGCGCCTCCAGGATGTCGGCGGTGCCGCCGGCCTCCTCCAGGGTCGCCGGAATGCGCCCGGCCGCGAAGAGCTCGGCGACCCGGGCGTTGCGCTTGAGAACGTCATATTGGGTGCCGGCGGGATAGCCGCCGCTGATGCCGGTTGCCTGCGGCAGCGCCTTGCCGGTAGCGGAGACCACCAGATGCACGCCGCCGACCGGGGAATCATGCGGGATGAAGCAGCTCGAGCCGCCCATGCCGCCACGAAAACGCCCCGGCCCGCCGGAATCCGTCTCCTCCCGCCGCCAGAGATAAAGCATGGGGAAGCTGAATTCGTTGATCTCGACATCGGCGACGCGCCCCATCGGGATGCAGTTGAGGCCACCGGTATCGACTCCGTCCTGATCGACGCGCGCGCCGAGGCCGCCGGCCATGGAATCGCAGATCATGGTCACGAAGGGATTGCCGCGCTGGTCGAGCCCGGCCAAGACGGCAAGGTCCCAGGTGCCGCAGCATACGCACATCAGCGATTTGCGGTGCTCGGGATGCACGTCGAGCATGCCGGCGACGCATTCCGACACCACGTTCTGCGTGGCCCAGGCCGATGCGACGGAGGCCTTGCCGATGCCGGCGGGGAAGTTGCAATTGTTGATGGTGCCGGGCTCGCTGATGATGTCGAGGCAGCGATAGAGCCCGCCCGGCGACCAGGGAATGTCGCCGCACAGCATGGTCAGCACGATGGGCATGATTCCGCCGCGCAGGCCGGCGAAGGTGCAATTGGCAAAGCCTTCGGTTTCCTTGTCGGTGCCGGTGAAGTCGAAGGTCAACCGGTCACCCCGCTTGGTCATGGTGAGCAGGATCTTGTAGAGGTTGCGGTCGCTGTGGCGGAAGGAGTCCTGGTGGGCGACCCCGCTCCAGGTGCCGTCCGGCAGTGCCTGCAGCTTGGCCCGCAGCCGCGCCTCGGCATCGTTCATCATGCGCTTCATCACCGCCTTGACGGTAAGCGCGCCATATTTGGCGATGAGGGCGGCGAGGCGCTCCTGGGCGATGTTGTTGGCACCGATCTTGGCACGCAGATCGAGCGCGATCAGGCGCGGCACCCGGGAGCGGCGCAGATACATGTCCTCGATGTCGGCGCGGATACTGCCGCCCTCGACGATCTTCACCGGCGGGATCGGCGTCGATTCCCAGAAGACGTCGCGCCCTTCCACTGACCAGCTTCCCGGCGAGACGCCGCCGAGGTCGACCTGATGGCAGACCACGGCCGTCCAGGCGAAGACCTCGCCATCATGCACCAGCGGCGCGAAGACGGTGACGTCGTTCTGGTGCAGCCCGCCGCCGACCCAGGGATCGTTGCACAGGAACATGTCGCCGGCCTGGAAACCTGGCTGCCGAGAGCGGTTCTCCAGCGTCCATTTCACGGCCATGTCGACCGAAGCGGCAAGCTGGGTGTTGTAGAGGCCGACGACGACGGAATCGCCACATTCGTCGAGAATGGTGGCGCCGAAATCGTTGCAGTCAGTCACCACGACGGAGCCCGACATGCGCTTGAGGCCGTCGCCCATCTCCTTGGCGATGGCGGCAAGGCGGTGGCGGATGACCTCATAGGTCAGGGGATCGACAGCCTCGATATCCCCCGCGGTCACCTGGTGCAGCCTGGTACCGGATGCCAGCTTTCTGGTCTCGTCGGCAGCTTTCGGCTGATAGGCGAAACGCTCCGACCCTGCGATTTGAATGAGCGGCATGGTTCCCTCCCTCAGCCCTGTTCCGCGACGCGAATGGCCAGATTGCCATAGGCATCCACCACGCCTGCGAAGCCTTCCGGCAGCGCGACGGTGGTGGTCGGTGTCTCCACCACCGCAGGTCCCGACAGTTTCGACCCCGCTCCGAGGGAGCGGTAGTCGTAGATCTTGGTGTCCTGCCAGCCCTTGCGGGTGTCGAGGAGCACTTTGCGGATCGAGGACGGCGCGGGGTCGAGCGTCGCGGCTTCATGCGCGGCGAGATCGGCACGGATCGGCAGGATGCCGATGGCGCGCACCCGATAGGTGATGATCTGCAGGCCGGCATCGCTGAAACCGGCGCCCTTGCCATAGATGCGCTCATAGAGCTGCTCGAAGCTGTCGCCGATGCCGGCGATCTCCGCTTCCCCAAGAGGGCCGCCCGGCACCGGGGTGGTCACTTCGGCCATCTGCATGGTGTAGCGCAGTTCGGCTTCCCGCTCATAAACGACCTTGGCGAAGCGCAGCTTCTGCTGGACCAGGCGTTCGGCCAGCTCGGCTTCGAGCTTCTCGAAATTGCCGTTGAGCGTGGCGGGATCGATGGGGAAATTGCCCGGATCAGACATTTCGGCGGTCAGCACGATGTCGGAGGAAGCAAGCCCATAGGCTGAGAACACCGCCGCGGTCGAACCGAGCGGCACCACCACTTCCGACACGCCGAGATCGGCCGAATAGTTGACGGCATGCACCGGCCCGGCGCCACCGAAGGAATAGAGCACGAAATCGCGCGGATCATGGCCGCCATTGACGACGACGCTACGCACGAGGTCGGCCGTCTGGGCATTCTGGATGGCATAGATCGCGGCCGCCCCCTGCTCCATCGTCAGGCCGAGCGGTTCGGCGATCCTGGTGCGGATCGCTTCCGCCGCCAGTTCCTTGGACAGTTTCTTGCGCCCGCCCAGGAAATTGTCGCCGTTGACGATACCGAGCACGAGATCGGCATCGGTGACGGTCGGCTCCTGGCCGCCCTCGCCATAGCAGACCGGGCCGGGACGGGCGCCGGCGCTGCGCGGCCCGACCCGTAGATTGCCGCCGCCGTCGATCCAGGCGATCGCGCCGCCGCCGGCCCCGATCGTGCGGACATCGACCATCGCCGTGTTGATCTGGTGCTGGTGCAGCACGGTGGTCGTCGTCGTGCTCGGCTTGCCGTCGCGTACCAGGCCGACCAGGAAGGTGGTACCGCCCATATCGGTGGAGATGATGTTCTTGTGCCCGAGGCGTTCGGCCAGGCGCAGGCAGCCGATGACGCCGCCGGTGAGCACCGAGCCCAGCGTGCTGACGGCATGCTTGGACGCGTCGGCTGCCTGAACGCAGCCGCCGGAACCCTGCATGATCAGGAGGGAGCCCTCGAATTTCTTGGCGCGCAACTCCTCTTCGAGCGGCGTGAGATAGCCCTTCAGCACCGGGCCGACCTGCGTGTTGATGATGGTGGTGGCGCTGCGGGTATATTCGCGGATGCGCGGGCTGGTTTCATGCGATAGCGCGACATAGAGCTCCGGCGCTTCCTCCTGGATGATCTCGCGGATGCGCCGTTCATGCACCGGGTTGCGGAAGGCCCAGAGCAACGAGACGGCGATCGCACGCACGCCGTCGTCGCGCAGCTTGCTTACAGCCGTGCGCACGCCCTGCTCGTCGAGAGGCACGATGATGGCGCCCTTGTGGTCGATGCGCTCATCGAGCTCGATTACGTCTCGATGCGGCACCAGGGGCGCCGGCTTGTTGGTGCGGGAGATGTTCTGGACTGCGCTCGGATCGAGCCCGGCATAGCGCCCTTCCAGATTCATGATCCGGATGGAATCGGCATGCCCGCGTGTGGTCAGGAAACCGACCCGCGCCACGTCGCCGGTGACGACGGCGTTGAGCGTGGAGGTGGTGCCGTGGACGATATAATCCGTCTGCGACAGCAGGTCTTCCACGCTGCTCCCGACGGTATTCGCCAGTTCGCCCAGGACATTGATGAAACCGCGCGAAAAATCGGGCGGTGTCGAATGGGCCTTGGCCGAGACCAGCACGCCTTCCGTGCTGGCCAGGAAGCCGTCGGTGAATGTACCGCCGGTATCGACGCCGATTACATAGGTCATGGATCCTCCCTCGTATGGTTGTTCTGGTCAGCAGTGCCCCCGCGCAGGTGCGAAACGATCGCCGTCTGCGTAAATCACCGGTGGCGAAATCGAACTGCTGCCGAACCTTTTTATGCCGGTTCTCGTCCTCTCCGCCCTGCGCGCCGCAGAGAGAATGCGGATTGTTCTTTGTTTTTAATAAGTATACATATATTCAGTATGCTGTCAATATTGTTACGCCTTCATGTTGAACGGCACGCTTTGCGCGCAGACAGGCGCCCTCAGCTTTTCGACAGCATGATGTTGATTGTCTTGGTTTCGGTATAGCCCATCATCTCCTCGATGCCTTCCTCCCGCTCGATCCCCGAACTCTTCATGCCGCCAAAGGGAACGCCGATGAAATGCGCCGAAGAACCGTTGATCCAGGTATGGCCGGCGCGGATCTTGCGCACCATCCGCAAGGCGTCGTTGATGTCGTTGGTCCACACCGCGGCGGTCAGGCCGTATTCGGTGCTGTTGGCCATCTCCACCGCCTCGTCGAAGCTGCGCCATTTGCCGACGGACAGGATCGGCCCGAACACTTCCTCCTGCCATAGCCGCATGCCCGGCTCGACATCGGCATAGACGGTCGGCTCGACCCAGTACCCCCTCTCGAACATCGGACCATCAGGGCGCTTGCCGCCGGTCATCAGGCGCGCGCCATCCGTCCTGGCGCTCTCGAAGAAGGACAGCACCTTCTCCAGCTGCCCTCGCGAATTGACCGGCCCCATGCCTGTTTCGGGCGACTGCGGATCGCCGAGCCGGATCGCCTTCACCTTGGCGACGACGCGCGCCAGCACGGCGTCATGGATATCGGCATGGAGGAGGAGGCGGCTGGTCGAACCACAGGACTGGCCCTGCCAGGCGAAGTTCATGCCGCGGACGGCCGCTTCGGCGATCCGCCCCGGATCGACGTCCGGGAAGGCGATGAAAGGGTTCTTGCCGCCCAGTTCCAGGCTGATGTGCTTGACGCCGACCTCCGCCGCCGCGCGCTGGATCGCCCGCCCCGTCTGCGGCGAGCCGATGAAGGCGATGCGCTTGATAAGCGGATGCTGGACGAGGGCATTGCCCACGGTGCGGCCACCACCGGTGATCAGGTTGAAAACGCCAGGCGGCAGTGCATCCCGCGCGATTTCCGCCAGGATCATCGCCGAGAGCGGGCTGGTTTCCGGCGGCTTGACCACGATGGCATTGCCGGCCGCCAGCGCCGCCGCCGTCCTCGCCACCGCGAACATCAAGGGGTGGTTGAAGGGGGCGATGCGTGCCACCACGCCATAGGGCTCGCGCAGGGTAATATGCAGGTTCTCATGGGTGGAGGGGATCGTCTCGCCCTTCAGCTCATGGGTGAGGCCGGCATAATAATCGAGGCTGTCCACCGCAAAGCCGACATCGCCGCGCATGGGCGTGATGGTGTTGCCGGTGTCGGCAACCTCGACCTTGAGGATTTCCTCCGAGCGGGCGAGCAGCGCCTTGCCGAAATCACGCATCGCCCGGCCGCGAGCTAGCGGCGTCAGCGCGAACCATTCCGGCCACGCGACATCCGCCGCCTTAGCGGCACGGTCGACATCCCCGACCGTCGCACGCGGAACCCGGCCGATGATCTCCTCCGTCGCGGGATTGATCGACAGGTCGAATTCGCCATTGCCGGCATGCACCAGTTCGCCGCCGATCAGCATGCGATCCGCCTGGGTGACGTAGTTCATCGGACAGTGCTCCTCCCCTGCGGCAAGCCTCTTGGCAAGCTCGCCTGATTCTCCAATCGCCCGCTTGCCCCGCCCCTCGACGGGCTTCCGTCCGCCCGCGTCGCAGGCACCGTACCAAGGCAGCTCGACTTGTTTATTTGATAATTGACAGTATACGGATTATCAGTTAACTGTCAATTATCAAATACCCGATCGAACGCTGCCGGGATCGCCGTGCCTAGGGCATCTGCCCCGGCCACCGCACGGTCTGCCGTGCCGTGAAGGCCGCACCGATCCCAAGGACCGGCCAGAGGAGAGGAAACAGTGAAAATGCAGCACAAGACCGTCATTGCCGGCGCTGGAATAGGTGGTTTGGCGGCCGCCCTCGGTCTCGCCCGCAAGGGTCATGCCAGCATCGTGCTCGAACGCGCGCCCGTGCTCGGCGAGATCGGCGCCGGCATCCAGCTCGGCCCGAATGCCTTCCACTCCTTCGACTATCTCGGCGTCGGCGATGCCATGCGCAAACTGGCCGTCTATGTCGACCGGCTGCGGATGATGGATGCTCTGACGGCCGAGGAAATCGCCTCGATCGACCTGACCGAGCCGTTCCAGAAGCGCTTCGGCAATCCCTATGCCGTCATCCATCGCGGCGACATGCACCGCGTCCTGGTCAGCGCCTGCCGCGCCGATCCGCTCATCGACCTGCGCACCGGCTGCACCGTGACCGGCTATGAGCAGGAGGGCACCAGCATTACCGCGCTGCTCCAGGGCGGCGAACCCGTTGCCGGCAGCCTCCTGATCGGCGCCGACGGGCTATGGTCCAACATCCGCACCCAGCTCGTCGGCGATGGCGCCCCCCGGGTGACGGGGCATACCACCTATCGCAGCGTCATTCCCACCGAGCAGATGCCGGAAGACCTGCGTTGGAACGCGGCGACGCTGTGGGCCGGCCCCAAATGCCATATCGTCCACTATCCGCTGTCGGACTGGAAGAGCTTCAACCTGGTCGTCACCTACCACAACGACGCCCCGGAACCGGTCGCCGGCAAGCCGGTCAGCCAGGAGGAAGTGCTCATCGGCTTCCAGCACGTCCATCCCCGCGCGCAGGACATCATCCGCCATGGCAAGGACTGGAAATTATGGGTGCTGTGCGACCGTGACCCGACCGATACCTGGACGAAGGGGCGGGTCGCACTGCTGGGCGACGCCGCCCATCCCACCCTGCAATATATGGCGCAGGGCGCCTGCATGGCCCTGGAAGATGCCGTCTGCCTTGCCGACGAGATCGCCGCCCATCCCGGCAACCACGAAACCGCCCTCGCCTCCTACCAGCACCGCCGCGTGACCCGCACCGCGCGTATCCAATTGATGTCGCGTGCGGTCGGCGATCACATCTACCATCCGGCGGGCGTTCACGCCCGATTGCGCAACGAGATCATGTCGGCCAAATCGCAGGAGCAATGGTACGACGCTCTGCAGTGGCTGTATGGCAGCAACGGCCTCGGCGTAGCTTCGGCTCCCCAATCCATTTCGGCGGCCTGACCGCCTTGCACAGATCCAGCCTTTCAAGAGTATTTCGAGGACCTTCCCATGTGTGTCGATAAATCCCACGCTTCCGAAGATGCCGCAGGCGTCGTCGTCGCCGACCAGGCGGGAGCCGGCGTAGCGCCCTCGCCTGCCCTTATCGAGGACCTGGTCAACGCCAATCACATCCTGTTCGACCAGGGCGTCGTCGATGCCTTCGGCCATGTCAGCGTGCGTCACGATCGCCGTCCGGATCGCTTCCTGCTGGCGCGCAACATGGCGCCGGGCCGGGTAGCCGCCGAGGACATCATCGAGTTCACGCTCGATGGCGATGCCGTCAACGCCGAGGGACGCCGGGTCTATCTCGAGCGCTTCATCCATGGCGAGATCTATCGCCGCCGCCCCGACGTGATCGCCGTGGTGCACAGCCATTCGCACGCGATCGTGCCCCTGAGCGTGTCGAAGTCCACGAGGCTGCGCGCGCTGTTCCACATGGCCGGCTTCATAGGCCAGGCTGCCCCCGTGTTCGAGATTCGCGAAGCCGGCGGCGACAGCACCGATCTGCTCATCTCCAACAACGCGCTCGGCCGCGCCCTCGCCGAACAGTTCGACGCCAGCGACATCGTGCTGATGCGCGGCCATGGCTCGACGGTCGTCGCCCAGTCGCTGCCGCAGGCGGTCTACCGGGCTGTCTATGCCGAGCTCAATGCCCGCTACCAGCTCGAAGCCAGCCGGCTCGGCGAGATCACCTATCTCAGCGAGGGCGAGAGCCGGACGGCTGCGCAGAACATCGAGGCGCAGGTGCATCGGCCCTGGGACCTCTGGGTCGAGCAGGCGAAAGCGCGCCGCACCAGAGGCTGAGTTCCGAGTCCGGCCGGCGGGCTGCTTTGATTTGCCGCGGGCGATGATTTAACTATCGTCCCGCGAAAACTGGGTAGCATTCGATGACAGAGCTCTATGGCATGCCGGGACATCTGATCCGGCGCGCGCAGCAAATTTCGAGCAGCATCTTCGCCGAGGAGTGCGATGGCTTCAATCTGACATCGGTGCAGTTCGCGGCGCTGTTCACCATCCGCGCCAATCCCGGCCTCGATGCCACGCGGCTGTCGAGCCTGATCGCCTTCGACCGCTCGACCATCGGCGACGTGCTCGAGCGCCTCGAAGCAAAAAAATGGATAAAGCGGCGGGCCAGCCCGACCGACAAACGCGCCAAGCTGCTTTATCTCGCGCCGGCCGGCGAAAAGCTCCTGGGCGATGTCGAGCCGGCTGTCCATCGCGTGCAGGAGCGCCTGCTCGCGCCGCTGCCGCCGGAGAGCCGCGCGACGATGATGCGCTTGCTCACGGAGCTGGTCAGCCTCCACAACGAGAACACGCCCCCCTGATCTGCGCGTTCGGACGGTGAGGAAGCGCGGCATCCGACCGTCCGGCGAACGCCCAATCGACCTTCATATCGGCGGCCGATTTTATTGACAGTATACAGATTATATGTATACGTACTAAATTGAAAAATCGAACGGGCGCGCCCTCCTGGCTACCCTCCGAAGAGGCGGCCAGGGCAAATCGCGGGGCCACGCCCGCTCGACTTCGACAAGAAGCCAATAAGGATCCCGGCCGGATCTCTTCACGGATGACAGCCGGCCATTCGGGGAGGAAACAAGACATGGCGAGCCCCTCGCTCAACGTTTCGCGGCTGATCGACGAAAAGCCGATCAGCAGGCTGCAGATCGCCGTGATCGCCCTGTGCGGCTTGATCAATTTCTTCGATGGCATGGATACCCAATCGATCGGCGTGGCGGCACCGTTCATCGCCAAATCGCTGGGCCTGACCATCCCCCAACTCGGTCCCGTCTTCTCGGCCGGTCTGCTGGGCGCTGCCCTCGGTGCCATCGGCTTCGGCGCCATCGCCGACAGGGTCGGCCGCAAGCGCCTGCTGGTGATCGCCGCTGTGCTCATCGGCGTCTTCACCCTGCTCACCGCCTCCGCCCAATCCTTCGACAGCCTGATGCTCTGCCGTTTCCTCGCCGGCATCGGCCTGGGCGGCGCCACGCCCTGCTTCATCGCGCTGACCGCCGAATATACGCCGGAGCGCCACAGGTCGAGTTGCGTGACCTTGATGTGGTCCTCCTTCCCGCTCGGAGCGATGGCGGGTGCCTTCATCAATTCGCGGCTGATCGAGCATTTCGGCTGGCAGATGATTTTCTATATCGGCGGCATGCTGCCGCTGGCGATTGCCGTCATCCTGGCAATCTGGCTGCCGGAATCGCTGAAATTCCTGATCGCGCGGCGCAACGACACGATTGGGGCACGCCGCATTCTCCAGCGCATGGGCGTGGCTTCCCTCCCCGAGGGCACCGTGCTGACGGCCGATGGCGACAAGACCGAACGCGCCTCCTTCGGCTCGGTTTTCAGTGGGGGACTCGCGCTCGGTACGCTCCTTCTCTGGGGTCCCTTCTTCACAGGCATGGGCGTCCTGACCCTCACCGTGCTGTGGACGCCGTCCCTGATGGGCATGAACGGCATCTCGCCGGCGGACGGCGCCTTCGTCGTCGCCTTCAACGGTCTCGGCGCCTTCTTCGGACAAGCCGTTGCCGGCCGCTGCATCGAGCGGTTCGGCATCATCCCGACCATGGTGCCGGCCTTCATCCTCGGGGCCGCTGCCACGGTCGGCCTGGGCTACAGCGTGGCATCCGTGCCCGCAGCCTCCTTGTGCATCGGCCTCGTCGGCCTGTTCCTCGGCATCGGCACGGCCGGCGCCATCGCCATGGCCGCCGAAATCTACCCCACCGCCATCCGTGCCACCGGCGTCGGCCTGAGCATGGCGGTCGGGCGGTTCGGCCAGGTCTGCACGCCCTATTTTGCCGGCCAGATGCTTGCCGTGGGCGCCTTGCCGGGGCAGATCATGGTCAGCGCAGGGGTAGCGGCCGTCATCGGCGGCATCTTCGCCCTGCTGTTCAAGATGTGGCTCTCGCGCCGGCCGGCGCCGCCGGCTTCCGAACTGAAGGCAGCATCCTGATGGCCGGCGAAACCCAAATCCAGGATGCCGGCACCTATGATTTCGTCGTGGTTGGGGGCGGTTCGGCCGGCTGCGTGCTGGCGAACCGCCTGACGGAGGGCGGCGCCAGTGTGCTGCTGCTCGAAGCCGGGCAGTGGGACCGCGATCCCCTCATCCACATCCCCGTCGGCATCGGCAAGATCTTCCCGCAACGCCTGCATGACTGGGGTTATTTCATGGAGCCCGCTCCCGGCATCGACGGCCGCGGCATCGAATGTGCCCGCGGCCGGGTGATCGGCGGTTCGTCCTCCATCAATGTGATGGCCTATGTACGCGGCCACCGCAGCGACTACGACCGCTGGGCGCAATCGGGCCTCGACGGTTGGTCCTATGCCGACGTGCTGCCCTATTTCCGCCGCTCCGAAACCTGGGAGGGCGGCAGCGACGCCTTCCGCGGCGACGCCGGCCCGCTGCGCGTCCAGCGCACCCGCTATCGCGACGGCATCCTGGCCGATTTCATCGAAGCCGGACGGCAGGCGGGCTATCCCGTGACGACGGACTATAACGGCGCGCAGCAGGAAGGCTTCGACTACATCCAGGAAACCATCCATGCCGGCAGGCGCAACAGCGCCGCCACCGCCTATCTGCGCCCGGCTCTCGGTCGCAAGAGCCTGCGCGTCGTCGTCGGTGCCCGTGCCGACCGGATCGAGATGACGGATGGCCGCGCAACCGGCATTCGTTTCACAGAGGGCGGCCGTACCCAGCTGGCCCAGGCGCGCCGCGAGGTCGTGCTGGCCGCCGGCGTGATCAATTCGCCCAAGCTGCTGATGCTTTCGGGCATCGGCGATCCCACCCAGCTGGCCGGGCACGGCATCGCGGTGAAGATCGCCAGCCCCGGCGTCGGCGGCAATCTGCAGGACCATCTTTCGGTGATGGCGAGCTACCGGCGCAAGAGCCCGAGCTGGTTCCAGCAGGAAATGCGCTATGACCGGCTCGCTTTGGCCATGCTGAAATCCCTGCTGCGCCGGGACGGCTTTGCTTCCGACGTGCCGATCGGGGTGACCGCCTTCCTGAAGACCCGGCAGGACCTGCCGGCGCCCGACATCCAATTCCTGTTCCTGGCCGCGCCCTTCCCCGCCCGGCCCTATCTTCCGCCGTTCAGCGCCCCGGTACCGGATGGCTTCGGCTGCCGGGTTGCCCTGCTGCGCCCTGAGAGCACCGGCACGATCACGCTCAGTTCGGCCGATCCGGCGGCGAAACCGCGCATCACGCCGAATTTCCTGACCTCGGAACAGGATCGCGATACGCTGCGCGAGGGGCTGCGCATCCTGCGCAGGACTATGAACCAGCCTTCTATGGCACCCCATATCATCGAGGAGAATGCGCCGGGCCTCGCCGCCCAGGACGATGAAGCCCTCGACGCCTTCATCCGCGCGACCTCGGTGACCGTGCACCACCCGGCCGGAACCTGCCGGATGGGCGGGGTTGAGGACTCGCGGCGCGTCGTCGACGGGCAGTTGCGGGTCGCCGGCGTGGAGGGGCTTCGCGTTGTCGATGCCTCGGTGATGCCGGATCTGGTGGGCGGCAACATCAACGCTGTCGTGATGATGATCGCGGAGAAGGCAGCCGACATGATGCTCGGCAGGCCCGCTTTGGCGCGTGCCGACGACATGCAGGGCCAAACCATGGCCGCATGACGAAACGAAAACGGCGATGCTGCGCAGCATCGCCGTTTCCTGATTGATCAGTCCATTATTGAGAACCTGAATCGTCTTGCTCATTCACGCAAGTCAGGCCTCCCGGTCGGGCTGCCTAGCGGGATGGGCGTCTGCGAAAGCGGGCAGCGCCTCGCAGGCGGTGTGGACAGCACGCAACCTTGGCATGGCCGAGAGATCTGCGCCAAAACGCTGGGCTGAAAACACCTGCGGCGCCAGGCAGATATCGGCCAGGGTCGGCGCCTCGCCGAAACAGAAGGTCGAGGGCGCACGGCGGGCGAGCAGGGCTTCGCAGGCGGCCAGGCCGTCGACGATCCAGCGCTGGCACCAGGCATCGAGCGCTGCCTGGTCGGCGGCGAAATTGGCCTTCAGGTAATCGAGGACGCGAAGGTTCTGCAGCGGGTGGACATCGCAGGCGATGATCTGGGCGAAGGCGCGTATTTCGGCGCGCATATTCGCATCCCCGGGCAGCAGCTTCGGTCCCGGCCGGGTCTCGTCCAGCCATTCGATGATGGCGAGCGACTGGGTCAGGCGGAAATCCCCCTCCTCCAGCGCCGGCACCAGGGCCTGCGGGTTCAGGGCGCGAAAGGCCGGCGCCTTCTGCTGGCCGCCATCCTTGCGCAGATGCACCGAGGCAAAATCATAGGCCACGCCCTTGAGGTTGAAGGCGATGCGGCAGCGATAGGCCGAAGAGGAGCGGAAATAGCCATGAAAGCGGATCATTCCGCCGCCCCGATCGTCAACTCGATCGGATCGAGCCCATCGATGCCGCCGGTGATGACATCGCCGGCCACCACGGCGCCGACGCCGGCCGGCGTACCCGTCATGATCAAGTCGCCCGGCTGCAGGTGGTAATAATGCGAAAGATGGCTGACGATCTCGTCCACCTTCCAGATCAGGTCGTCAAGACGGGCTTCCTGCTTCACCTCGCCATTCACCGCCAGATGGATGCGCTGCGGCCCGATGGCCGCGAAATCGGCGGCCTTGGTGATGGCGGAGAACACGGCCGACTGCTCGACATCCTTGCCGAGATCCCAGGGGCGCTGCTTGGCGCGGGCTTCGAGCTGCAGGTCGCGGCGCGTCATGTCCAGGCCGCAGGCATAGCCATAGATTGCCTTCTGCGCGGCGACCCGATCGGCCTTGAAGACCGGCGCACCGATGGCGATCACCAGCTCCATCTCATAATGGAAGTTCGCGGTGCCCGGCGGGTAGGCCGTCGTCGCCCCGCTGCGCTCGGTGGTCAGCGCCGATTTGGTGAAATAGAACGGCGTCTCGCGGTCCACCTCGACGCCCATCTCGGCGGCATGGGCGGCATAGTTGCGGCCCACGCAGAAAATGCGGTGAACCGGGTAGAGGGCGGTCTCGCTTTTCACCGGCACCGTCGGCCAGGCGGGAGAGGCAAAGAGGTTTGCTGTCGTCATCGGATCATCCTTTGCTGTGATATCGGCAACCGTCAGCCCTGCAATCCGGGCGGCAAGTCGCGCAATCGTGCTCCATTGTCGAGTTCGAGGGCGCCGCGCCAGAGACGGCGCGCGCGCTCCATCGCCGTGGCGCGCAATGCTCGCGGCAAGCCGTCGGCGTCGGGCGCGAGCGCATCCCAGGCCGTACCCGGCAAATCGCGCCAGACCACGTTGAGATGAACGGCTGCGTGCTCGAACAGATGACGCAGCGCCCGGGCAGGCAGCGTGGCGCCAAGCTCGATCTCCCCGATCCGCGCGGTCTCGTCGTCATAGAAAGGCGGGATCGCCTCGCCTGCCGTCGCCGCCTCGGCTTGCCGGCTGATCGCCCGCGCCTGATAGGCGACATCGCAGATCACATGCGCGCGGGTCCAGCCTGGAACCCGG
The DNA here is from genome assembly GCF_034424805.1 of Labrys sedimenti. NCBI lineage: Bacteria > Pseudomonadati > Pseudomonadota > Alphaproteobacteria > Hyphomicrobiales > Xanthobacteraceae > Labrys > Labrys sedimenti. Next base: position 22,814 of record NZ_JAXOUF010000015.1, on the reverse strand, counting down.
CAGGGCGCGGAAAGCGCGGCATCGTTCAGTTCGCCGAGCCTGCGGGCGAAATAGGCCGTGCCCAGCCTAGCCAGCCGCAGCGCATCCGCCGGCGCTTCCGGCGCATCATAGCGCGCGCCGGCCCCCTGCCGCTCCTGCAAGGCCCGGCGGGCAGCATCGAGCTCGCCCATCAGTCGCCGCTCTCGACCAGCACGCGGTCGAAATTCAGGCGCTCTATGATGGGGGCGTCGGAGAAGCGGAACAGGTCAAACGGGCTTTCGGCCTGGAGTGACCAGGCAACCCAGGAGGGGACCACGAAGATATCTCCCTTTTCGAGCTTGTGCGTGACGCCGCCCATCACCACGGCGCCGCGGCCCTCGAAGACCTGGAACACCGAGGAACCTACCTCCCGCCGCACCGCCGTCTCGGCGCCCTGGCGCAGGCGGTGGAACTCGGCGCGGATGGTCGGCATCACGTCGCCGCCCGTGGTCGGGTTGACGTAGCGGATCGCCGCATGGCCCTGCTCCACCGTCGCCGGCTGCCCCTCCTCCTCGAGCAACAGCTGCTCGGTGAGCGCACGGTCGGTATATTCCCAGCGATAGGCGCCGATCGGGGAGGAAACAGTGTTCTGCAGCCCCGACAGCGGGCGCAGGCCCGGGTGGCACCACAACCGCTCACTGCGCGAGAACCGCGGCGTGGCGTAGTCGGTCACGCGCTCGGACCCGAATTCGAAAAAACCGACATCGTTCTGGTAGGAGAAGGGAATGTCGAGGCCATCGATCCAGGCCATCGGCTGGTCCGTCTCGTTGTGATGGCCATGGAAATTCCAGCCCGGCGTCAGCAGGAAATCGCCCCGGCTCATGCGCACGGGATCGCCATTGACCACCGTCCACACCCCCTCGCCCTCCACCACGAAGCGAAAGGCATTCTGGGAATGGCGATGCTCGGGCGCCGTCTCCTTGGGGCCGAGATATTGGATGGCGCACCACAGCGTGGGCGAGACATAGGCTTCGCCGCCGAGGCCGGGATTGGCGAGCCCGATGGCGCGGCGCTCCCCGCCCCGGCCAACCGGGACCAGGGCTCCCGATGCCTGGGCCAGTGGGAAGAGATCCGCCCATCTCCACACATGCGGCACCGCCTTCGGACGCGGGTGGCGCGGCATCAGGTCGCCGAGCTGGGTCCAGAGCGGATTGAGGTGCTGGTCCCTGAAGTCGGCATAGAGCTTGCGCAGGGCCGGCGTGTCCTCGGGCTGCATCGCATTCGCCATTGTCGTTCCTCCCAATTAAATAGTACGTATACTTACTAATTGGATTTTGTCAATGATTGTCGCCGCCGCCACGCGCTGATAGGAAACGGGCATGGCATTCATCCATCACCTTCCCGGCCACCTGATCCGGCGGCTGCACCAGCTTTCCGTCGCGACCTTCACGCAGAAGACCCAGGAAGCCGGCTTCGACCTGACCCAGCTGCAATTCGCGGTGCTGTCCGTGCTGGAAGAAAACCCGGAGATCGACCAGGCCACGCTGGCCATGCTGGTCGACATGGACAAGGTGACCATCGGGGATGTCGTTTCGCGGCTGGAGGCGCGCGATCTGATCCGCCGCGTCGTCAAGAAAACCGACCGGCGCGCCCGGACGCTCACTTTGACCACAGGCGGCAAGACCCTGCTCGCCGACGTGCGACCCCTGGTAATCGAGATTCAGGCGGACATTCTCGGCTCGCTGTCACCTGAAGAGCGAGACGACTTCATGGCTCTCATTATCAAGGTCTGCAAGCCGCCAGATTGAGCGCCTGTCTCGATGAGGAATGCTAGCGTCGACTGCGAGCTAAGCTGTGCCAGCAGGTTCATACATGGTTGAATTCATAGCCATCCAGAGCCGATCGTGAGCGGGAAAAGTTCCAATGCCGAGCACCGATACGATTCCACCCGCCCAAGGACATGGCGCTCAACGCTTGTTCGCCTCCCAGGCCACGCTCCATAAACTCGAGATCTTTTGCATGGTCTGCGACCTGCAGAGCGTCACCCGCGTGGCCGAGCGGCTGCGCATCGCCCAGCCCGTGGTCAGCGCGCATCTGCGCTTCCTCGAGGACAAGGTCGGCGCCAAGCTGTTCGAGCGCAGCGGACGACGCCTGGTGCTGACGCGGGAAGGTATCCGGGTCGAGGCCTGGGCTCGCGACATCGTCACCCGGACACGCGAACTGGAGCGCGAATTGGCGCTCTCTGGCGACGGCGAAGCCGGCAGCGCCGTGGTCTCTGCTTCGATGACCGTCGCCTCCTATGTGCTGCCGCCGATGTTTGCTGCCTTTCGCCGGACCGTGCGCGAGGGGGGCATCACCGTCCAGGTTTCCAACCCGCAATTCGTCACCGCCAGCGTGCGAGACGGCTCCTGCGATTTTGGGCTGTGCATTCTCGATCCCCGGCACGATGTCGATGGCCTCGGCGTCGAGAAGTTGTGGACCGAACAGCTGGTCTTGGTGGTTGCCGCCGACAGCACCCTGGTCGGCGACAGCGCCGATCCACAGACCATCGCGAAGCTGCCCTTCATTTCCTCGCCGCGCCAGCAGGTCCGCCGCGAACTCGAGGAGGACGCGCTTTATGCCCATGGCATCCGGCATCGCGAGGTCGTGCTCGAATTCGGGCATCCCGAAGCCATGAAGCAGGCCGTGCGTCATCATGCCGGCATCGCCTTCGTACTGGAGAGCTGCGTACGCGACGAACTCGCCCGGGGCCTGCTGCGCCAGGTCGCGACACCCGGCCTGGACCTGCCCGTGCCCGTCTTCCTGATCCACAAGCGGGGCAAGAGTTTCTCGCGGTTCCAGTCGCGGCTGATGGATTTCGTGCGCGGAGCCGTCGTGGATGGCCGGGTGCCAAGTTTCGAGGCTCCCATGGCGCCGTGAATGCAGGCTGGCGCTGCCGTCCATGCATAGTCATTTGGCTATGTATCACCGTGAATTATATATTGGATTGCTGCAAATCCCGGGCGTAAAACTCGATCCATGCTCGCGGGCAATGAAAGCCCCGCACCGGGAAAGAATCCGATTTCGAGCGCAGTTCCAGCCGCATTTCCAATGCGGCGAACCCATGCGCTCGGCCATGGATCACCCGGTATCAAGCTGGGAGGAAGTCCATGTTTCTAGGTGTCGATATCGGCGGCACGTTCACCGACCTCGTCCTCCTGGACGAAGAGGGAGGCCTGGTCACCACCAAGGCCCTGTCCACGCCGGGCGAATTGGAGGTCGGCGTCTTCAACGCCGTGCAGGATGCCGCCGCGCAGCGCGGCATGACGGGCGAAGAGTTGCTGGCCCGCGTGGTCGCCTTCGGCCATGGCACGACGCAGGCGACCAATGCGGTGATCGAGCGCGACGGCGCCCGCACCGGCCTCATCGCCACGCGAGGCTTCGGCGACACGCTGGCGATCCAGCGCCTGATGGGCTTCACCGCCGGGGTGCCGGTCGACCGGCTCGGCTGGTATTCGCGCCGGCGCTATCCGCAGCCGATCGTGCCGCGCCATCTGGTGCGGGAGATCCGCGAGCGCGTCGACCATGCCGGCAAGGTGCTGGTCGCGCTCGACGAGGACCAGGTGCGGGCGGCCGTTCGCTCCCTGGCGAGCGAGGGCGTCCAGACCTTCGCGGTCGCCTTCCTGTGGTCGTTCCGCAATCCCGAGCATGAGCGCATCGCCGCCCGCATCATCGGCGAGGAAGCGCCGGGCGCCTATGTCAGCCTGTCGAGCGAAGTAGCACCCGTCATCGGCGAATATGAGCGCACCGCCACCGCCGCGCTCAATTCCTACCTCGCCCCCAAGGTGGTCTCCTATCTCGACGGCATCGAGCAGATGCTCAGGAAGCGCGGCTTCAAGGGCGCCTTTTCCATCCTCAATTCGGCCGGCGGCGTCATGCCGGTCGCGGAGGCCGCGCGCCGGCCGGTGACCCTGGTCACCTCCGGCCCAACCGGTGGCGTGATGGGCTCGGTACACCTGGCCAAGAAGCTGGGCTATCGCAACCTCATCACCACCGACATGGGCGGCACCTCCTTCGACGTCGCCATCGTGGTCGACGACAAGCCGCTGATGTCCACCAATCACGAGGCGGGCGGCTTCCATATCGCCACTCCGATGATCGAGGTCCGCGCCATCGGCGCCGGCGGCGGCTCCATCGCCCGCGTCGTCGACGGGCAGCTGCGCGTCGGGCCCGACAGTGCCGGCGCCCGGCCGGGACCGGTGTGCTACGCCCGGGGCGGCACGCTCGCCACCGTCACCGATGCCGATGTCGTGCTCGGCATCATCGACCCCCAGACCTTTCTCGGCGGCAAGATGAAACTCGACAAGGCGGCGGCCTCAGCCGCGATCGAGGAACAGATCGCCAGGCCGCTCGGCCTGACCACCGAGGAGGCGGCCGCCGGCATACGCCGCATTGTCGATGCCCAGATGGCCGATACGCTGCGCGAGGTCACCATCGGCCGCGGCCACGATCCGCGCGATTTCGTGATCTTCGCCTATGGCGGAGCCGGTCCGGTCCATTGCGCCGGCTATGGCGCCGAGCTCGGCGTGCCCAAGATGGTGGTGCCGGTCACGTCCATGGCGCATTCGGCCTATGGGGCTCTGGCCGCCGACCTGCAATTCGCGGTCGAGAAGTCGCTGTTGATGCGGGCAGGCGGCGGGTCCCGCGCCCCGGCCGACGGCCTGGTCGCCTCCGAGATCGCGGCGGGTTTTGCGAGCCTCGAAGCCGAATGCCTCGATGCCATGCGCCGGGCTGGCGTCGCGGAAGAGGACATCCAACTCGTGCGCACGGCGGACCTGCGCTATCGCCGCCAGACCAACGACCTCATCATTCCCGTGCCATCGGGCGAGATCGCCGACGCAACGCTGGACGACCTCGTCGCACGCTTCGAGGCCGTCTACGAGCAGACCTATGGCAAGGGATCGGCCTTCAGGGAGGCCGGCATCGAGCTGACCAACATCCGTGTCGAGGCCTTCGGCAAGGCGCGCCGGCCGGAGATCGCCCTCACGGCGCCCTCGTCCGAGCCGACGGTCGGCAAGCGCCGCATCTTCGAGCCCGTGGCCGCCGAATGGATGGAGTGCGCCGTCTACAATTGGCGCGAGCTGCCGATGGATTTCACGGTCCCCGGCCCTGCCGTCATCGAGCATCCCGAGACCTCGGTCTTCGTCGCGGCCAGCCAGATCGCCCGGCTCGACGCCACCAGCAACATCACCATCGAGCAGCGTTAGGAAGACCACCATGTCTACGACTGACAACGCCATCGATCCCATCACCTTCGAGGTCGTGCGCAACAAGCTGCAGGCGATCACCGAGGAACAGGCGATCACGCTCAAATCGGTCTCCGGCTCACCGGTGGTGACCGAGGCGACCGACTTCAACAACGGCCTCTATCTCGCCGACGGCTCCATCGTCACCATGGGCCCGCAGGTGCTGTTCCACACCGGCACGATGTCCTCGGTGATCCGCTCGATCAATGCCGAGTTCGCGGAAAATCCGGGCATCCGGGAAGGTGACATGTTCATCCTCAACGATCCCTATCGCGGTGCCATCCATCAGCCCGACGTCTCGATCGTGGCTCCGATCTTCCATCACGGCCGTCATGTCGCCTGGGCCGGCTCCTGCGCCCACCAGCTCGATGTCGGCGGCATGAGCTTCGGCTCCTGGGCCATCGGCGCCACCGAGATCCAGCAGGAAGCCATGTTGCTGCCGGGCATCAAGCTGGTCGAGAACGGCGTGCTGCGCCAGGATCTGTGGCAGATGATCATGGGCATGACCCGCCTGCCCCATGTCCTGGGGCTCGACCTCAAGGCGATGATCGCGGCCAACACCGTAGCGGCCCGCCGGCTGGTCGAACTGATGGACCGCTATGGCGGCGACACTGTCGAGACCATCATGGCCGAGGAGATCGCCAGTTCCGAGCGCCAGATCCGCCAAGTCCTCTCAGCCCTGCCCGACGGCGTCTTCCGGGCGCGCGACTATATCGAGCATGACGGCCACGAGAACGTGCTCTACCGCGTCTGCGTGACCGCGACCAAGAAGGGCGATCGCCTCACCCTCGACATGACCGGCACCTCGCCCCAGGCGCCCGGCTTCATCAATTGTACGGCCTCGGGCATGCGCGGCGCCGCGCTTACCGGCCTGCTGCCCATCCTGGCGCCGCGCATCCGCTGGAACGAGGGCATTCTCCGCGCCGTCGATTTCGTGGCTCCGGAAGGCATCCTGTGCAACGCCTCCTGGCCGGCCCCGATCTCCTCGGGCACGATCTCCACAGCCTGGATCGTCCAGAACGTGGTGGTTTCTGCGCTGTCGCGCATGGTGGCCTGCTCGCCCGCGCATGCCTGCGAGAGCCAGGCCGTCACCAAGGGCCACATGATGGTGATGACGCTGGCCGGCCGAGACCGGGACGGCGCGCCCTTCGGCACCTTCCTGCTCGACTCCACGGCGGGCGGAGGCGGTGCCTTCCCCGACCATGACGGCCTCGACGGCTCCGGTGATTTCTGCGTGCCGCGGCCGGCCATCGCCAATGTCGAGGCCAATGAGGCGAACGGCCCCCTGCTCTATCTCTTCCGCGCCTTCGTGCCCGACAGCGGCGGGCCCGGCCGCCAGCGCGGCGGTGCCGGTGCCGCCCTCGCCATCGCGCCCTATGGCACAGATGCCCTGCAGGCGATGATGCTGGGCCATGGCGTGGAGGTGCCCAATGCCATCGGCCAGTTCGGCGGCCTGCCCGGCGCCTGCGGCCGGAACGTCATCCGCCGCGACGCCGGCGATCCGGCGGTCCTGGCCGGTCTCGCCGGTGATCTCGACGATTTGCTGACGGCCGGTGTCGAAGAGCTCGGCCCCAAGCCCGGCCGCATGCGCCTCACTTCGCATGACGTGCTCGGCTATGCCTTCCAGGGCGGCGGCGGTTATGGCGACCCCCTGCTGCGCGATCCCGACGCGGTGCTTAGGGATATCGTCAACGGCCATGTCAGCTCCGCTGCCGCGGCCGCCCAATATGGCGTAGTGATCGCGAACGGCGCCATCGACAGGCACGCCACCGAGGAAGCCCGGGCCGCGATCCGCGTCCGGCGCTTGGCCGGCACCGCGCCCACGCGGGCAGCGGCCCAAAGCGAGCTCACTATCGCAGACGGGCGCTTTGCCTGCGGCTGTGGCTGCGACCTCGGCCCAGTGGAGGCGAATTGGAAGGAGAAGGTGCGCAGCTATCACGTGGAACCGGAATCTTACGGGCCGCATATCCGCACCCATGCCGATCTCGAGCTGCGCGAACATGTCTGCACCGCCTGCGGCACCCTGCTTGAAGCCGAGGTCGTGCGCAAGGACGAGCCGTCCCTGGTCACGCTGCAGCTCGGCGCTGCCGCCTGAGACTGTCGGCACGAAAGGAATTCACCATGCAAAATTATCCCGCACGCGGCGCCGTCATCGTCACCGGCGCCGGGCAAGGCATCGGGCGCCGGCTCGCCCTTACGCTGGTCAGCGAAGGCGTCGATGTCTGCATCGCCGACTGGAACGAGGACAAGGGCCGCTCGGTGGCCGAAGAGGACACGCCGGGAACCGGCCAGCGCCTGTTCGTGCGCACCAATGTCGCCGACGAGGCCAGTTGCCAGGCCGCCGTCGCGGCCACACTCGAAGCCTTTGGCGGTGCCTTCGGCCTGGTCAACAATGCCTCGATCTTCTCGACCCTGAAGATGCGCCCCTTCTGGGAGATCCCCTCCGACGAATGGGACCAGGTCCAGGCCGTCAACCTCAAGGGCGTCTTCAACATGACGCGCGCCGCCCGCGAGGCGCTGGCAGCATCGGGCGAAGGCTCGGTCGTCAACGTGGCCTCCTCGACCATCCTGTTCGGGCGGCCCAATTATGCCCATTACGTCTCGTCCAAGGCCGGCGTGATGGGCCTTTCGCGGGCCATGGCGCGCGAACTCGGCAGCCAGGCGATCCGGGTCAACACGCTGACACCAGGCCCGACCTTCACCGAGGTCGAGCGGGCAACCGTGACGCCCGAACAGAAGGCCGCGATGATCGAGCAGCAATGCCTCAAACGCGCCGGCGGCCCCGACGACATCGCCGATGCGATCGCCTTCCTACTCTCGCGCCGGGCCCGCTGGATCACCGGGCAGCTCCTCAATGCCGATGGCGGCATGATCACCCATTGAAGTCAGGCCGCTCTCGAAGGGGCGGCCGCAAAAGGTACGCAGACATGGCTTACGCGATAGAACAGGACCGGATGCTGATCGGCGGCGAACTGGTGCATGCCTCGAGCGGCGAGTTCGACCTCTCGATCAACCCCGCCACGGAAGAGGTGATCGGCCGCTCGCCGCGCGGCACGGCCGAGGACGTCGAGCGCGCCTTTGCCGCCGCCGATGCCGCCTGGCCTGCCTGGGCCGCGCTCACCCCGGCCGAACGCGGCGCCCGCATGCGCGCCTTCGGCGAAGCCCTGCGTGCCCGCGCCGAGGAGTTCCTCAGGATCGAGGTCGCCGACACCGGCAACACCATCACGCCGATGCGCGGCGATGTCGGCCATGCCGTCGACAGCCTCGGCTACTATGCCGGGCTCATCCACGAGCTGAAGGGCGAGACCATCCCCGCCACGGCCGAAAACCTGCATCTCACCGTGCGGGAACCCTACGGCGTGGTGGCGCGCATCGCGCCCTTCAACCACCCGTTGATGTTCGCCGTCGCCCGCACCGCCGCCATGCTCGCGGCCGGCAATGCGGTGATCGTCAAGCCGCCGGAAACCAGCCCCCTGTCGGCGCTGCTGCTGGCCGAGGTCGCGCGCGAGGCCCTGCCGCCGGGGGTGTTCAACATCGTCACCGGCCCGGGCGCCATCGTGGGCGATGCCATCGTGCGGCATCCCGGCATCAAGCGCATCGCCTTCATCGGCTCGCCTCAGACCGGCCGCGCCATCCAGCGCTCGGCCGCTGAGGTGGCGGTCAAGCATGTGACGCTGGAACTGGGCGGCAAGAACCCCCTGATCGCCTTTCCCGATACCGATCCCGATGTCATCGCGGCCGCCGCGGTCCGCGGTATGAACTTCACCTGGCAGGGCCAGTCCTGCGGCTCCACCAGCCGGCTGCTGCTGCATGAGGACATCCATGATGCCGTGCTCGAACGCGTGGTCTCGACGGTTGCCAGCCTCAGGCTCGGTGATCCCTTCGATCCCGCCACCGATATGGGTCCGCTCAATTCACGCCTGCAATTGGAAAAGGTCGTTTCCTTTTTCGACAGCGCCAGGAATGACGGCTCGCGCTTGATGACAGGCGGCCGAAAGCCTGCAGGGGAACGCTTCGCCAAGGGATTCTGGGTGGAGCCGTCAGTCTATGCCGACATCAAGCCCGGCATGCGGCTGTGGCAGGAGGAAGTCTTCGGACCCATCCTATCGGTGGGGCGCTGGAAGACGGTGGACGAAGCGGTAGATCTCGCCAACAGCACCGAGTACGGCCTCACCGGCGCTGTGTGGACCAACGACATCCGCAATGCCCTCAACGTCGCCCGCAGGATCCGTTCCGGCCATGTCTGGATCAATGGCTGCTCCAACCATTTCCTCGGCGTTCCCTTCGGCGGCATGAAGAATTCGGGGGTCGGCCGTGAGGAAGGCATCGAGGAGATGCTCTCCTACACCGAGGCCAAGACCATCAACGTCATGCTCGGGTGAGCCGATAGGTCCGCATACCCAATCGCGCTGCTTGACCGGCTGCACCCGCGATATCGGGGCACAAACAAAACAACCGGTTCTATGGCAAGCCGGCGTCAACGTTGTGCTGGCATGAGTATTAGCCTCATTCGGCGGCTCTGTCGCAAAGTTGAATTGTAGACGGGCTTGGGCGGACCTGATCCGGTTCAGAGGGAGAGGATTTCGACCTGCTCGGCAAGGGACGGTGCTGGATTGAAGACATACCTCGCTTGTCGTTTGCGCATCATATGAACCATCTCGATGCCAGACGTGATCATCACCGCACAGGCCATTGATTTGAAGCCAAGCATCGACCGGATCCGTCGCTCGATGCGACGGTGATCTTGCTCGATGCGGTTGTTGAGATATTGGCTGTTGCGAATGCCGATAGCCTTCAGCTCCAACCGTGCCTCGCTTCGCAGTCGGCTTTCACTACCACAGGCGATAATGGCCTGCGGGTTGGTCTGGCTTCCATCGATGACGATGCACTCGGGTCTGCCGTGACGCTTCAATGCCGTGCGGATCAAGCGCTTGGCGGCCATCAGATCGCGGTGCTCGCTGAAGTGGAATTCGACAGTGTCGCCGACGCTGTCGATCGCGCGATACAGATACATCCAACGGCCGCGAACCTTGATGTACGTCTCATCAACATGCCACTTCCCGGTGACTGCGCGCTTTCGCAGGTTGAATCGCTCCAGCAACGGCGGTGAAAAGCGAACGACCCAGCGGTGGATCGTGGAATGGTCGACCCGGATGCCGCGCTCGACCATCATTTCTTCCAGATCACGCAGGCTTAAACTATAGGCCAGATACCAACGCACGCACAGCAGGATCACCGAGCGGTCGAAACGGCGGCCTGAAAACATGAAGTCATCCTCTGAATGAGGCGAACACTCATGCCGTCACAAGGTTGACGCCCAGTTTGCGGCGGAATGCGGGTAACGTATTGGGAATTCTTGGTTTTTGTCTGGAACTGTCAGCGAGGCGTGTTGTCACATAAAAAAGCCCGCCGAAGGGGCGGGCAAATCGCAAGTAAAGATGGTTGCGGGGGCCCGCAACCAAGTCTACTCCGCAGCACGCCACAATGTCCGAAACCGCGATTTCCCTCGGCGGATTGCGATGAAGGCGATTGGCTGCGCCACGCCACAGTTCTAAATTGGTGCCCTATCCCATCCCAGAGCGACGACGATAGAAAACCGGCGTAGTGCCGAGCCGCTTCTAGAAAACCCCCTATGCAAGGCATGGAGGCTTCAAACCTGCCCGCTCGGCAATACGAGCCAAGGGCCAGTCTGACGTCTCCATCAGCGTCTTCGCGCGTCCGATCCGAGCGGCCTCGACAAATTGAGCTGGGGTCGTGCCTGTCTGCCTGTAGAACGAATGCAAAAGTCCACTCAATCGTCCAGCGGCAGAAGCCGTATGATGGCGAAAAGCTGTGATCAATGCTGATTTACAAAGACCCAACGGAGTTCAGAGTGAATTGCCCAACCTTTGAGCTTGCAGAAATCAATTCTGCTGACCTACATTGTGCATCATAACAAAAGCGCTGAGCGCCATTGCTGATGCCCGCCTTGGGTATTTCCTCCCGTGACTTGGGTCACCCGTGCCGATTTCGATCTTATGTAGTTTTTTCCATACACCGTCTTGGTTTTATCTACGAGGTTGGAAATGATACTGGGGTTCTCGATTGAACCACCTTCTCCTTTAAGCCGCACAGACTCAGGGCTTAGGCCAAGTATCAGCACGCGCAAAATAGGATTACCGGGCGGTTGAATACGCGATCTTGAATATAAAGCGCACTCCGTCGGTCGGATGCTTCTCGTGCTGCACACTGCATAGTGAAAAGTCTGCAACACAAACCGCTCGCTAGGCCGCCAATCGATGACATACTGGGACTAAACAAATCTCTGGTGATTGATATTCTGGCGATACCGATCAAGTTCCGCCAAAGCTGATCGCGGCATTGATCTGGTTGCGGGGGCTGCATCATGGACGAAGCTGCGGAGCGCTTAAAACCCGAGCTGGTATTCTCGTTCGGACCGTACCGGCTAATACCGAGCCGCCAACTGCTTCTTCTTGAGGACCATCCTGTAAAGCTTGGGGGTCGAGGCTTCGAACTGCTGCGGCTACTCGTGCATCGCGGTGGCGAACTCGTTAGCAAAGAGGAACTGATGGCTGCCGCCTGGCCCGGTATCTTTGTTCACGAGAGCAATCTCAAGGTCAACATGTCCAACCTGCGTCGCCTGCTGGGCGACACCAAATTGAACCCTAGCTATCTCGCTACGGTTGTCGGCCGCGGATATCGGTTCATTGCGCCGGTGCAGGCCGGAATAGGGGCATTCGAGGAAGGCGACGCCTTTGCGGAAAGTTCCGGACTGGGTCATTTGCCGCCGCAGGAGCATATCGTGGGCCGGGAGGCGGAGCTTGCCGACGTGCTGAGCGCCTTGCACCGCGAACGGCATGTGACGCTGGTGGGCGCGGGCGGCATCGGCAAGACAACCGTGGCCATTGCCGCGGCCCGCGCCTATGCCGACGTATGTTTTGACGGCCTTTGCCTCGTGGATCTGTCTACAATAGACGACGCGACTCTACTTCCAGTCGCGCTCGTGACCGCGCTCGGTATTCGGGGCAATCCTGACGACAGCTTCGCCGCAATATTGGACTATCTGCTTTCGCGCCGGATGCTCGTCATTCTCGACAATTGCGAGCATGTGCTGCCCGCCGCAACCATTTTTGCACGCAGCTTGGCGTCGAAAAAAGGATTGTCGAAGATCCTGGCGACAAGCCGAGAGCCACTGAATTTTGACGTGGAGTTTCTGATTAGGATCGGGCCGCTTGCCGTTCCTGATGGCAAACCGGGTTTGCCCTTGCAACGCGCTATCTCATTCCCGACCGTGGAGTTGTTCGCGTCTCGGGCGCTGCAGTGGGCAGGATATCAAATCAGCGATGCCGATTGTGACGCGGTCGTGTCGATCTGCCGCTCGGTCGACGGATTGCCGCTCGCGATCGAACTGATGGCGGCGCAGCTTGAGAACTATTCCCCTTTGGAGCTGCTGGCGATGTTCGATCGACACACCAGTTTCTCCAATCTTCGCCTTGACGGGGTAACACCGCGCCATGAAACGCTGCTTGCTACGATAGACTGGAGCTACAGACTTCTTTCGCAAAGGGAGGCGGCCATCTTCCGCCTGGTGTCGGTCTTTGCCGACTTCTTTGAGTTGGAGGATGCCGTTCACGTCGCCAGAGCGGTGGATCTGGATCCCATCGATGTCGTGGCCGGCCTTGGCGGCCTCGTTGCAAAATCGCTACTGAACGCGGAAGTCAATGGGCCGGGACTGCGCTACCGCCAACTCGCCAGCACCCGACATTACGCTGCCGAGAAACGGCGTACCGACAATGCCGACGCCTTGATCCTCAAATATCATGCGCAACGCGTTCTCGATCTTTTCAAGAGATCGGAAGATGAATGGCACTGGCTCGAAAAGGGCGATTGGACCACGCGCTATGTGAGCCGGCTCGCCGATTTACGTGCCGCGCTTGCCTGGGCTTTCGGTGCTGACGGCGATATCGCGCTCGGCATAGGGCTGACGGTCGCGGCCATTCCACTGTGGTCGGAGACCTCGATCCTTTCCGAAGCGCAGGAACGCACGGAAGTGGCGCTGAAGCTCGCGGAGAGCGTTCCCTGTGATGGTCTTCTCAAGGCCAAGCTGGCCTGCTCGCGCGCCTGGAGCCTGTATTACTCAAAGATGCGCAAGGAGATCGAGGATGCCTGGCTCCGCGCCATTGGCTTTGCCCAGCGCGCACATAGCCTCGAATACGAGCAGCGCGGCCTGGAGGGGCTCGCTTATTATCAGATGGAGGTCGGCAAGATCGATGAGGCGATCAGTTGCCTAGAGGCGTCCGAGAGATTGTCGGCGCGGCATCGGGATTGGTCGGCCGCCCCCGAGGGCGATCGCGCACTGGCCTGGGCGAAAGCGCATCGAGGCGACTTCGTCGAAAGCGGGAAGGTCCTCGACCGGCTCGCGGTGCAACATTCCTTCGCCGGTAAGCGCACAGCCATGGCAGGGCAGGACATCATCCGATTTGTGTCGGTCCGATGCTATCTCACCTTCATCGCCTGGATGACCGGCCGTGCCGACTATGCCAACGTTGTCACGCGCGACGCAGTCGAGCAGGCTGGGCGCGCTGGACATTGGCTGTCACAATCCAATGCGTTGGGACTGGCTGCGCTGCCGCTGGCCTTGGAGACAGGGAACATTGCCCTTCTCGAACATTATTCTGTATTGATGCAACGCAATATGGAGCGGGAAATCATTCCCCGCTGGATCCCGGTTCATCATTATTTCAAGGGCACGCTTAGCTACTTAAAGGGAGATGGTGAGGCCTATCGCGAAGTAAGAGACGCGATCGAGCACATGATCGAATGTAGATATCTGTTGCGCATCGGCATGTATATCGCTGGTCTTGCCCGGGTCCTCTTGCACCGGGGCTTGCTGAACGAGGCAGCCGATACGATCAGCCTCGCATTCCGGTATCAGGAGCGGCAGGGCGAGCGATGGTGTCGCAGCGAATTGATACGGATTGATGCAGCCATTCGGCACCGGGCCGGAAATCATGCCGCGGCCGAACGGATGTGGAAGGACGCCGTGGAAGAAGCGCATGCGATCGGAGCAAAGTCGTTCGAGCTGCGCGCCGCAAGCGACCTTGCGGCCCACTATATCGACACGTGCCGCTCTGGGGAGGCTATGGCATTACTCGCCCCTCTTTATCGGGGATTCAGCGAAGGCTTTGACACGCAGGATCTTCGTACCGCAACGCAATTGCTGCACTCGGCGAGCTCACCGGCTGGAGCACTTTTACAATGAACGTTGATATCCAGCAGCTTCGAAGAAGTTGGCGTATTCGGACGGAATGAGGCGATCGAGTAGACCGCCAATGCTTTTGATCGGGGCATGGCGGTTCGCGCGGGCTCGCGGCGCAGAGCGCTTTGAATGCTTGGTGAAAACCAGCTCGATGGGTAGGCGATAGGCAGAACAACCACGCCCATCCTTCCTCGCTCCCTCTCTCCGCCGCGGACTTCGCAATTGTTTCGTATCGCGTGCCGCTCCTTTTGCTCCACAAACGGTAGACGAGGCCTTGGCTGGACTCAGGGGCTGCAGGCAGTTTTGATCTTTTTTACCTCGTTTAACCACCCACGTGCTGCCTCTGATGATACGTAAGCTCTGAGCCAGGATAGCGAGAATGAAGGTCCGGGCACGCTGGCGGCAGGTATCCGGGGTAGAACTCCTCATTTTGAACAAGTGGCCGCTCGGTCCGTCATATCAAAGGCGCGTGCCTGGTCCGAGACGATTGGAATCTGGATCGAGAAAAGCGAGCAAGACAATGCCGCGTTCCTCCACCACTTTGTCGCTGTCAGATGCCAAGCGGATGCTTGAAGCGGGTGAAGCCAAGGCCGCCAGTATGGGCATTGCCTATAATATCGCTGTCGTCGATGCCGGCGGCGCGCTTGTCGCGTTTACACGACAGGACGGCGCCCTGATCGGGAGTATCGATCTCGCCATCGGCAAGGCGATTACGGCGCGGCTTTTCGATAAGTGCACCTCGGATCTCGCGAGAATGGCGCAACCAGGCGCGCCACTATTCGGCATCGGGCAGAGCAATGGCGGCAAGGTCGTGATCTTCGGAGGCGGCCTACCGGTGAAGATCGACAACCAGATCGTCGGCGCGGTGGGCACCAGCGCAGGTTCGATCGAACAGGACATTGCCGTGGCCGAGGCGGCAGCCGCGGCCATCAGCCAGAGAATGGACTCCTAAAACGCCATGTTCGCGGCCAAGAGCAGCAACGTCTACTGAGGGAAGGCGCCGGGATGATCGAGCTAACTGTCAATGGAACCAAACACCAAGTAAATGTCGTCCCAGAGATGCCTTTGCTCTGGGTTTTGCGTGATGAGCTCGGCATCACCAGCCCCAAATATGGGTGCGGAATAGCTCAGTGTGGCGCCTGTACGGTGCAAATTGACGGGGCGGCAGTGCGCTCGTGTCAGGCGCGTATGGCTGATGTCGCAGGCAAGGCGATAACCACCATTGAAGCGGTTGGCAACGGAAAGCTGCACCCGGTCCAGGAAGCCTGGATCGAGCATCAGGTTCCGCAATGCGGCTATTGTCAGATCGGCCAGATGATTCAGGCGATTTCTCTGCTCAAAGCGATTCCCAAGCCGACCGATGAAGACATCAACGACGTCATGTCGGGAAATCTCTGCCGATGCGGCACCTATGAGCGCATTCGCGCTGCTATCCACACGGCCGCCGAGAAGATGGGAGGGAAATGACATGGGCGAGATGCCAAATCTTTCGCGACGCAACTTCATTTTCGGCTCCGTCGCGTTCGCTGGCGGTGTGGCCTTCGGGCAGTATGGTCAGGCACAACAGGTACCTTCTTCCGCAGCCGCGACGAATCCGCTGATCGCGGACCTCGGTCCGCGTTCGGTAACGTTCAATCCGTGGGTCGAGATCAGTCCGGAAAAAATCACGCTGATAGCCCAGCATGCCGATAAGGGCCAAGGCATCGGCTCTATCCAGCCCCTCATGATCGCCGAGGAGTTGGACCTCGAGCCGGGCCAATTTGAGATTCGGTTCGCCGGACCTAGTCCCGCCTATTTCAATACCGGCTTTGCCCACGAACTTGCGCCCTTCATGGCACCAGACCAAAGCCCGGAAGCTGAGAAGGCCCGCGCGGCCGCGCTGGAATGGCTGAGGAAGGCCGGTCTGCAGATGACCGGGGGCTCCAGCGCGATTCCCGATACCTACGAGAAGCTGCGCATGGCCGGGGCGATTGCGCGCGAAACGCTCAAAGCGGCTGCAGCCAAGCGCAGTGGCGTCCCGGCCGCTGACATTCGAACGGAAGCCGGAAGCGTGATCTTGCCTGACGGGACAAAAATCCCCTACGTCGCGCTTTCGGCCGAGGCTGCGAAGATCACTCCGGTTGCGGTCACCAAGCTCCGTGATCCATCGCAATGGCGAATTCTCGGAAAGCCGATGGAGCGACTTGACATCCGTTCGAAAGTTACGGGCGAGATGAAGTTCGGTATCGACCGGACGATGGACGGCATGGTGTACGCGGCCGTCAAGCTCAACCCCAACAAGGGGCAACCGATCAAGTCCTACGACGCGAGCAAGGCTCAGGCGATGCCGGGGGTCCAAAAGATCCTCAAAGTATCGAATGGCATCGCAGTCATTGCAACGAACAGTTGGTACGCGATGCAGGCGGCCGAGCTTGTCGACTGTGTGTGGGAGCCGAGCACATATCCGGCTGAGCAGGCCGATCACTGGACAGCCGTGGCCTCGTCCTTCACGCCACAGTTCCTCGCCAAAGAATGGCGCAACGACGGCAATATCGACACTGGATTAAAAGACGGTACCCTGATCGAGGCGGAATATCGCGCACCCTATGTGGGACATCAGCCGCTGGAACCGCTCAACGGCATAGGCATCGTTACCGACAAGGGGATGGAAATCTGGGTCGGGCATCAAACGCCACAATCCGTGCAGTACATCGCGGCCAATGCGATCGGCATGAAGCCAGAACAAGTGATCTTTCATAACGAGTGGATGGGCGGGAGCTTCGGGCATCGGCTCGAATTCGAGAATGTCAGAGTGCTTGCCGAGATCGCCAACCAGATGCGCGGGACGCCGGTGAAGCTCGTGTTTTCGCGGGAGGAGGACTTCCTACAGGACATTCCCCGGCAGATTGCGATGGGCCGAGGCAGGGGAAGCGTCAAGGATAGAAAGATTGTCGCGGTTGATATGCAGGTGGCCGCAACAGCGCCGTTCAAGGAGCTCTTAACAAGGATGGGCTCGCCCTCGAAGGAGCCCGATGGCCAGCTGGGGGTTGGAATCTGGAACGTTTACTACGACATTCCGAATTACCGGGCGACAAGCTTCGAAGTGCAAGGACTATCGCCGTCCACGACTTGGCGGTCCGTAGGCGCGTCCGCCAATGGATTCTTCATCGAGGGATTTATCGACGAATTGATTCACGCCGCGGGGCTAGACCCGCTCAAGGCGCGCATCGAGATGTGCAAGATTCCGATCTATCGGAAGCTCCTGGAGACCGTCGGCGAGATGGCGGACTGGAAGGGGCCCCTCGGACGCGGAAAAGGCCGCGGCGTTGCGTTTGTCGAGTCGTTTGGAACGGCTGTCGCCGAGATCATCGAAGTGACTATGACCGACGCGGGCATCAAGATCGACAAGGTCTGGGTGGCGGCCGATGTCGGCAAGATTGTGGATCCTGTCAACTTCGAGAATCTCGTCCAAGGCGGCGTCGTCTGGGGCCTTGGCCACGCCATGAACTGCGAACTCACCTATGCCAAGGGGGCCGTACAGCAGACGAACTACAACCACCATGAAGCCATGCGCATGTATCAATGCCCGGTGATAGAGGTGCGCGGTCTGGAGAATGATTACACGGTCAGGGGCATCGGGGAGCCGCCCGTACCGCCTGCGGCGCCAGCGCTGGCCAATGCTATCTTCGCCGCAACGGGCAAACGCATCCGAGAAATGCCTTTCAACAAGTTCGTCGATTTCGCGTGAGGGCGGGCCATGAGAAGGACAACTCTGATCGCGCTCACCTTTGCGAGTTCATCAATTGTCGCCCTGACGGGCTTTGTTTTGGCCAAGGAGAAGTCGACGGATGCCTTGCCGTCGGGCAGCATCAGCCGGGCCGAGGGGTTGGAGGCCTGGAAGAGAATTGAGGCAGTGGTGACGCATCCACGCTGTGCCAATTGTCATGTCGACGCAAAAGCCGTGCCGATTTGGACGCCGGCCGGTGAAAACAAATCCCGAGTACACGGCATGAACATCCGCGGCGGAGAAAGTCGAATTGGAGCTGAGACAGTCCCATGTTCGACGTGCCATCTCACTTCAACATTGCCGAATCCGCCCGCTCCGGCGCCCCTGCATGCAGGCATCGACTGGCAACTTGCACCCGTAGAATTCATCTGGTTTGGCAAGAGCGGTGCCGAGATCTGTGCTCAGCTTAAGGATCCCAAGCGGAATGGCGGTCGCGACGCTGTCGGCCTCCTTGAGCATTTGAGGCACGATGCATCGCTAAACGGATTTATTCCCAGGGCATGGGAGCCAGGCGCCGGCCGCGCGCCTCCGCCGGGGACCTTCGAGGATCATGTCAAAGACATGGCCCTTTGGGGCGCGGCCGGACAGCCCTGCCCGCGCTGAGGAGGCATGATGGTTGTGCTGTTTTGGTGATCGGCACTGACGCCATGCCGATACAGGATTCATCGGAGACCTCATCGATGCTCCGCAGTCTCCCTATCGTCCGGCGAACTGACCTTTCGCGGATCGCTCTGCGATAGCAAGCCGCCTCATGCGCGTTGTTGCGGTCGCCGTCTTATTGTCGAGGTACATTGCGATGATCAAAAAACATACCGACCGCTGCGCGTCCGGCCCGGCGAGATTTGGGTTCGACATCGATCCCAACTTTCTTGCAGTCTGCTATTGCCTCGACTGCAAGAGAGCATCGGGCAGTGAAGCGGAGACACTTCTGGGCACAACTGAAGACGGGTGACAGGCTAGCGTCACGTATCCATGGCTCCCGGTCGGACGCACACATGCTTCTCCTGCCCCGGTAACCGCCTTGGACAAGATGGGTGAAGATCGCTGCGCGGGGGTCGGTGCGCGCCGCATAACCACCACGAATGGGGACAGGGATGCTGGAGAAAGCCTATCGCGGTCAATGCGCCGCCGTGAAGGTGCATTGCACGAACGAAGGAGAGCAGCGAAAACGGGGCCTCACGCTTTTCGCCCTGGCGCTCGGCAGCTTCTGCGTCGGGACGTCCGAGTTTGCGAGCATGGGGATGCTCCAGTTGTTCTCCGCAGGCCTTGGCATCGATATCCCCACGGCAACGAATGCGATTGCGGCCTATGCCCTCGGTGTGGTGATCGGCGCTCCTCTCGTGACGCTGGCGGCGGCGCGGCTGAATCGGCGAACGCTTCTTCTGTGTCTAATGGGCCTGTTCATCCTCGGAAACGTCCTGTCGGCGGTCGCCACCAATCTCAGCATGTTCGCCCTGGCCCGCTTCGTCAGCGGTATGCCACAAGGGGCCTATTTCGGCGCCGGCGCTGTGGTGGCGTCGTACATCGTTGGCCCTGGCCACGCCGGAAAGGCATTCGCACTAGTCATGACTGGCCTGACGATCGCGACGATCATCGGCTCGCCTCTGGCAACCTTCCTCGGCCAGACTCTGGGCTGGCGAAACACCTATCTCAGCGTTGCCGCGGTGGCCGGCCTGGCCTTTCTGGCCTTGTGGACCTGGGTGCCTCGAACCGAAGCGCTTCATGGCGGACCTGTCATACAAGAACTAACCTCCCTGCGCAGGCCGGCGGTCTGGACCATGATGCTCGTCGCTGCGCTCGGCGTGGCCAGCATCTTCGCCGTCTATACCTTCATCGGCCCCTTCGTCACCGATGCGGCAACGCTCGATCAAGCATGGATTCCGGTAGCGCTCGCGCTGTTCGGCCTCGGCATGACCGCGGGCAACCTGGTCGGCGGCCGGCTGGCGGATACCTATCCCGCGCGAGGATTGGTAATGGGTTATGGTTGCGCCCTGATCGTGCTTGCAGTGCTGGCGGCCGGTGGCGGCAATGTGTGGATCCTAATGCCAGCACTGTTTGGCGTCGGCACGACCATGATGGTCGCCATCCCCACGATCCAGGTGCGCCTGACGCGCCTCGCTCCAGAGGCGCCCACGCTGATGGGCGCCATGAACCTTGCGGCGCTCAATGTCGCCAACGCTATCGGCGCTTGGGCGGGCAGCCTGACCATTGCAGCCGGCTACGGCCTTTTCTCTGCCGTGTGGGCGGGCTTCGGACTGACCCTTCTGGGTCTTCTCGTCTTCGCTCTCACCCTGCCGAAGGCACCTCAGCTTGCGTCTGCATGACCCACTATGGACGCTTACAGCATCGAGCCTGATTTGTGAATCAGGCTCGATGCTGTAAGTTCCTGTTGTCACATCTCTTTTGCCGAAAACCGGCACCCACTTTTCAGCGCGATGCTCTAGAAATGTCCGCGGAAGAGGCTGCGGAAGAAGTTGGCTTTAGTGGCGAGCAGCATAGCTAACGAATTGATCCGGATGCAGTCCGCACGAGCATAGGCCGATACGGAGTTCATACCATGACGATCAGCGACGCTCGGCGAGAGCAAACATACCCAACACTTTCAGCCTTCCAAATCGGCACGGCTCGACGCTTCGCGAGCGGTGAGCCGTGCCACTTTGGCCCAGGCGACATCCTTTATGAAATCGGTACCCGCAACGTCCCTGCCTGGCTTATCCTGGAGGGCTCGGCCGATGCAATCCAGCGCGGTGCGGCTGGCAGGTCATCCGTGATCGCCACCTACGGTCCCGGCCAGTTCACCGGTGAGACCAATCAGTTGTCTGGCCATGCAACGCTGGCATCGGTGGTCGCGGGCGATAACGGCGTACTGGCAATACCCTTTGATGCACCACATCTTCGCGCGCTTGTCATCGGGTCGGCGGATGTTGGTGAAGCGATCATGCGTGCCTTTATCCTCCGTCGCGTTTCGCTGATCGATGAAGGGCGGGTCGGCGGCGCAGGGTCGGTTCTGGTTGGACGCCGGGATGCTCCGGACATCGTGAGGTTGTCCGGATTTCTCACCCGCAACGGCTATCCTCACGCCATCATCGCGGAATGCGAGACCGAGGGGCGCGAGTTGGTTAAACGGCTCGGCATCGCACCAGAAGATCTGCCCTTGATGATCTGCCCGAACGGCACATTACTCAGAAATCCAAGCGACGGGGATGCTGCATCCTGTCTCGGCATCATACCGGATCTCGATCCGACGAGCGTCTATGACGTTGCAATCGTCGGAGCAGGACCGGCTGGGCTGGCTACCGCCGTCTATGGGGCATCTGAGGGACTGTCCGTTCTGGTTCTTGATTCACGGGCCTTTGGTGGCCAAGCGGGCGCGTCCGCCCGGATTGAAAATTATCTTGGCTTCCCAACTGGTATCTCTGGACAGGCTCTTGCCGGCCGCGCCTTCAACCAGGCGACGAAGTTCGGTGCCAAGCTCGCGATCCCGCTGACCGTCGGAAAGCTATGCTGCCATGGAGCTGAGGCGAAGGCTCCGTTCTCTCTCGAGCTCAGCAATGGATGTACTGCACAGGCGCGTTCCATCGTGATCGCGTCAGGAGCGCGTTACCGTCGGCCGGATATCACTAATGTCGAAGAGCTGGAGGGGGCCGGCGTCTCCTACTGGGCATCGCCGATCGAGGCCCGCCTCTGCACCGGAGAGGAAGTCACTCTCGTCGGCGGCGGAAACTCGGCCGGCCAAGCCGTAGCCTACCTATCACCGCAGGTCAGGCACCTACATCTCGTGGTCCGGCGCCCCCTCGAGCAGACCATGTCCCAGTATCTGATCGACCGGATCACAGCATTGCCCAATGTCGAACTTCATGTGGGCAAGGAGATTGTGGGCCTGCATGGAGACCGAGAGACAGGTCTGACCGGTGCCACCTTCCGTGACACTCGAACCGGCGAGACAGAAGAGTGTGCGTCGCGCCATCTCTTTCTATTCATTGGTGCCGATCCCAATACCAGCTGGTTAGATGGCTGTGTCGCGATCGATGGAAAGGGCTTCGTTCTCACAGGAGACCACACCGATCATGGCGAACGACTGCAGTTGGAAACGAGCTGCCCTGGCATCTTTGCGGTGGGAGACGCACGCGCCGGCTCCACCAAGCGGGTCGCCGCCGCGGTCGGTGAGGGCGCGGCCGTCATCGCGCAGATTCATTCCTTCTTGGCGCGAAATGTCGGACGCAGTTTGGATAAGGGTCAGTAGTCGGCCGCCAGCGCCTTCGCCTTACCCAGGTCAGGCAAGGGAGAGCGAGCCAAGTCTGCTGCCGGTTTCGTTGCCCCGAGCCCGGAGGAGCCGGTAGTCGACGATGCGCGCTCCCCCAGGTCAAACTGTATCCACTTGTGTGGAAGCCCTCGACTCAAAACGCCATCTGGGCGGTTAGACCCAGATGGCGAGCGATTTATGACAGAATTGGTTGCGGGGGCAGGATTTAATCATTACTTGCGGTCATTAAAGGCACGGCGCGACCTGCTAGAAAGTCTGCTTACCGATGATCCAAGCGGATTA
>NZ_JAXOUF010000014.1:0-119682 GCF_034424805.1 Labrys sedimenti | reverse complement strand
GTCAGCGTGGTCGGGCCACCGGCCTGGAAGGCGATCTTGCCGGCATTCTTCACCGTGCCGGAGACGGTGGAATTGCCCGCGCCCGGGATCGCCCAAAGCGCCGTGGCGGAGCTCAGCACGACGGTTGTCGCATTGCTCGCTGAACCGGTCCAATGGGCAGAATCGGCCAGGGTCACACTGCCTCGCGAGGCGCCGCTCACAGTCAGATTGCCGGTCCATGTCGTGGTGCCGCGCAGGCTGGCCGACAGGGTGTTTGCTCCGTCCGCGGCAGGTGCGTCCACCGCCATGTCTCCGGAGAGCGTGGAATCGATTGCGCTCAGGTTGAGCGCGCTGGGCAGATGGAAGATCCGGCCCGTTCCGACATTGGCGAGCAAGCCGCCACTGCCTTTGAAGGCCGTGACGTCCGTACCGGTCAGGCGCACCGTGGCTCGCCCACCATCGGCATAGATGGCCGCTCCGGCCGAGTTCATCGTAAGCCGGCTATTGTCCACGACGAAGATGGCGTTTTCCGTCACGGCGTTCGAGACGTGGATGCCCCAGATCGCTCCTCCGGAATTGGCGCCATCCAGCTCGCTGTTGGAGACCTTGATGGTGCTGATACTGCCGCCGCTCAGCAAGGAGGTGCCACTGCTCTGGTTGGTATCGGCATGGATCTTCATGCCGGTCGCCGTCAGAACTCCGTCGGCGGCCGCCGAAAAAACACCCTGGCCTGCCCCGGTCAGTGAAATGGTTCCGCCGCCTTTCAGATCGACCCGGCTGCCATCGCTGCTGTTTGCGACGTAGAGCCAGGCACCACTAGCATTGATCGGGCCATTCACGGTGATGGTGCTGTCGGACTGCGCAGAAAGGCCGTCCGACCAGGCACCATGGCCCACCAGGGTGGTTTGGCCGCTGAACGTCATGCGGCTGCTCCGGGAAGCTATTGCACCCCTGGCAACGTCCGCGACGTCGAGGCTCAGATTGGTCGCATAGATCGTGGCCCCCGCTACGTTTCCCCAATTGGCTTGCAGCCCCGTCGAGCTCCCGCCAACGCGAACGATTCCTCCGCCCTTCAGATTGATGGTCGCCCCATCCTCGGCAAAGATGCCGATATCGTAGTCATCGCCATTCAAAGCGGGCGGCACCGTGACATCGATGGCTGTGTCGGCATTGCTATAGAGCAACGTACCCTGGTCGATGGCGTGAAAGCAGATCTCGTTCTTGCAGGTGGCCTGGGCGGGCGTGATGCGCACCGTCTGTCCGCCGCTGGCCGTGACCTGGGCATAGGCCGACTGGCACAGCATGGCGGCGCTCGATGCCAACAGGAAACTCAGGAGCGAGCGCTTGGGCAGGCGGGAGCGAACGCGTGCGTTTCCGATCGACGACCTCATGGGGTTCCTCCTTCCACGTTGCCGTGCCAGTTCAGGCTTGCGCAACCGCCTGACGGGGCCTGTCGGGTGCTCTTGAAACAGGCACGCCGAACGTTGGGAATATGAGATATACCTCATTATTACCTAGAATATGAGTCAAAATTTATATGTTCTAATGAGACTTTTAAGTGTATGATTTCACAATATTAAGTTTATATGAAATCATAAATTATCTTGGAATCATTGATTTTGAATAGTGTGTGCATATTGAATTGATACTCTCGGCGAGAGATTTCGAATCGTTTGCCGATCGCAGAAGTTTTTGCTGAAGCCCGTGTATCTCTAGCCATGCCATCCGTCGTGAGGGATCATGGCCTGCCACCGTCTCCACGGACTGATGCAAGTGCGGAATGTCCGGTCTTGCGGATCTGTGAGGGAAGCCCCAACGAAGCGACGGCTTTGGCCGCGCTGTGAGATCGCAGATCCCGGCGTCGCTTCTGGTAAGGTTCGCTTTGCGATCGGCGCCGGTCGAAGGCAAAGGGAGCCAGGGAGCACGACACTGGTGGTCCCCCAGCTGAAGCAGGCTATTTTTCGAAGCGAATGCGATGGCGCGCTGCGAGTGTCTCCCGCGTTTTTGCCAGCTGTTCGTTGCGTTGCGCTTCGTTCCATCCAAGCGCTTGGGCCGCGATGTCGGCAATCGCCGCCACGTCACGGCCGCTGAGGCGGCCGGTGATCGCCAGGGTGCTGCGCCGCATCACGATGTCCTCGAGCGCCACGACCTTTTCGTGGCGCACCAGCCAGTCGATTTCAGCCAGCGAGTAGTCGCTCGCATCCGCCAGTCGGGCCGGCTGCGCTCCTTCATGGGCGAGGATGGCCCGTGCCGTCGTGCCATAGCGCCCGAGCAGCTCGGCGGTGCGCGCGGTCGATGTATCCGTGGCTTTTGCTGTCTGCTCGATCCAACGCGCCTGGGCAGCTGTTTCGGCCGGATAGTCTCGTCCGCCGCCGATGGCGAGGTCCCGCGTGCCGCGCCGGCGCGCCTGGCCGAGGCGGCGCAGGATGAGATCGCAGACCTCTTCGGCAAAGCCGCGAAAGGTCGTCCACTTGCCGCCCACCAGTGAAACGATCGGATAGGGTCGGCGATCCGTGGGCTCCTGCACGGGAGCCGAATGGTCGCGGCTGATCAGCCCGGCGGCCGTATTGCCGGAGGCGGGCAGAGGGCGGATGCCGGAATAGGCGTAGACGATCTGGTCACGCGAAAAGGCGAGGCCGGGCAGGAGGTCGCGCAGGCTCTGGAGGAAGTAGTCGATTTCCTCGTCGTCGCAGCGAACCGTGTCGGGATCATCGGCGCGGATGTCGGTCGAGCCGACCAGGGCCCGGCCGAGATAGTCGTAGACCAGGCAGATGCGCCCGTCATTGGCCTCGAAATAGATCATCCGTCCCTTGAGTGCCGCGAGCAGATCTGGATGGTCGAGCAGGATATGCGAGCCCTTGGTGCCGCCGATCAGCTTGGTGGGCGACCCGAGGGCGCCGTTGACATGGTCGATCCAGGGGCCGGCCGCATTGACGACGATCCGCGGGCGAACGTTCCGATCCGTGCCGTCTGGTCCGCGCAGGCCTATGACGTCGTTCTCGGCAGACACCAGGTTCGTATAGTTCAGGGCTTCGGAGCCCGGGCTGGCCGCCATGCCGTCCTGCAGCAGTTCCAGCACCAGCCGCTCCGGACAGGTGACCTTGGCATCGTAATAGGTGCCGGCGGCGACGATTTTCGGCGTCATCGGCGCGATTTCGGTCAGCGCGCGACCACGGGACCACAGGGCATGTTTGGGCATGACGCGATGGCGGGCGCCATAGAAATCATAGAGCGCCAAGCCGATCTTGATGAGCACGGCGCCACGGTTGCGCGGCGCCGTGGTCGAGCCGAACAGCGTGCGCAACGCTGCTGGGATGCCCTGCAGCCAGGAGAAGATCGGGATCACGGTGGGCAAGGGCTCGACCAGATGCGGCGCATTGCGCAGCAGGAGGTTGCGTTCCAGCGTCGACTGCGCGACGAGCCGCAATTCCCCCGTCTCCAGATATTTGATGCCGCCATGGATCAGCCGCGACGGGGCGGCGCTGGTGCCCGAGCCAAAATCGGCCTTGTCGGCGATCAGGCAGGTCAGGCCCTGCTCGCAGAGATCGCGAAACAGGCCCGCGCCGTTGATGCCGGCGCCAAGAATGAGAACGTCAATGTCTTTGGTCATGTCAAATACCGATAGGACTATGCCGAGCGAGCCAGGGTGCTAGGGCGCCTGCGAGGCCAGGGCCTCGATGCGCGGCCAGAGGGGCGCCAGCTGGGTGGAGATGTCGCAATGCAGGGCATAGCGCTCCTGCAGCTGCCGGCTGCGCGTGGGATCCGGCCGGTAGTGCCGGGCGAGAGCTGCGAGATCGCGCGGATCGTCCGTTGGCGACGCATAGAGGCCGGCACCGGCGCCAGCGCATAACGCTGCGCCCCATGCGGCTGCCTCCTCCGTTTCGTTCACGGTGATAGGCAGGCCGAGCGTATCGGCGAAGATCTGGGCGTAGAGGGGATTTCTCGAAATGCCACCCGTAAGGCTGATGGCGCCTGGAGAAAAGCCTTCCCGCAAGGCGTCGACATGCACCCGGTGGTTGAAGGCGATGCCTTCGATGACGGCACGCAGCATGTCGCCGCGGTCATGCCAGCCGCGCAGGCCGAGAAATCCGGCGCTGGCGGTCGCACCATGCGGAGAGCCGTAGAGATAGGGGTGAAAGAGCACGGTGGAGGGCCGGGCGAGTGCTGCCTCGATCTCGGCGCCGATGGCGGCGTGGATGGAGCCGCCTGTCTCCTCGGCGGCGCGTCGTTCGATGGCGCAGAGCGTATCCAGGAACCAGTCATAGTTGGCGGCGGAGGCCGGCGATATGCTCATATGGTTCCATTCGCCCGGCTTGATGCCGTTTCGGCAGAACCAGCGTGCATCGGTCTTCGGCGTACTGGCGATCGTTTCGTTGATGGAATAGGTCCCGGCCACGATCGCCACGGTGCCTTCGCGATGGCCGCCGATGCCGAGGGCAGAGGCGACGACATCGTGCACGCCGGCCACCACCGGGGTTCCAGCCGTCAGGCCGGTCGCGGCGGCAGCGGACTGCGAAACAGTGCCGATAATCTCGTCCGGCCGCGTAACCGCCGGCAAGGCGCCGGCAAGGCCATCGAGGCCGAAGATCGACAGGATGTCCGGCTCATAGACCTGGCTTTGCACGGATGTGAACGATGTGCTCGCCTCGGTGAGATCGGTGCCGAGCGTCTCGGTCAGGCAAAAGCGCAGCCAGTCCTTACAGGCCAGGACGTGGGCGATCCGGGCGAAGCGCTCCGGCTCGTGCCGTTTGATCCAGGCCAGCAGTGCCGAGGGGGCGGAGGCATGCGCGACCTGCCCGGTGCGGGCGAGAGCCGTGGCGGCGGTGCCATCGCCGTCCCATTCGGCGACGATGGCGGCCGCCCGGCTGTCGAGCGAAAGGATGCCGTTGCCGAGCGGCCGGCGCTCCGCATCGAGAAGGTAGACGCCGTCACCATGGGCGGTCGCGGCAACCGCCGCCACATCGCCGGCAGGGCGCCCCGCCTTTTCGAGTGCTTCGGCGATGGCCTCGGCCGTCGCCTGCCAGAGGCCCACCATGTCGCGTTCGACATGGTGGGGATATGGGATGATCTGGGGAATGCGCCGGCGGGCAACCGCCAGCAGCGTGCCGTTTTCATCGAAGACGGCTGCCTTGGTCACCGTCAACCCATTGTCGATTCCTATGAGGGTCGGCATTGGCAGGCACTCCGTCGCGAAGGGTTGTTGCAAACAGTGCGAAACCGCCGGACGAAACGCCTGGTCATGTCACGCGGTGTGGGATGAGCGCTGCTTGAGTGGCGCGATCACGATGTTGATGCCGCGCGAGCGCAGCAATTCGACCTGGAGCGGGGCCATGCCGTCATCGACGATGATGGCATCGAATTCGCTCAGATTGCCCATGGCATGCAGGGCACGGCGCTCGAACTTGGTATGGTCGGCGAGCAGGATCCGCTTGGCCGCGCTCTCGAACATCGCCCGCTTGGTCTCGACCATCTCCGCGGACTGGTGGAACACCATGTCGTCGGTGATGGCGGACATCGACAGGAAGACGCAATCGGCACGGAGCCGGCGGATCTCGGCCGTGGTGGCCGGGCCCATGAAGGCGTTGCACCAATTGTAGTAGCGTCCCCCCAGGCCGAGCAGGGTGACATCGTTCATCTCCTTCAACTCGTTCATCAAGGGGATCGAGTTGGTGATCGCCGTCAGCGGCACGCGGGCGGCGATATGGGGTGCCATCTGCAGCACGGTGGTCGAATCGTCGAAGAAGACGGCCTGCCCGGCTTCCAGGAACTGGGCGGCGACCTGGGCGATGGCGCGCTTTTCCACCGCCTGGCGCATGGAGCGGTAGACATCGCTCGATTCCACCAGGCTGGTGGGCGTCGCCGACACGATGCCCCGCGACTTGCGCAGCAGGCCGCGGTTGATCAGCTCGTCGAGATCGCGATGCACGGTCATCAGGCTGATGGCGAAGCGTTCCGCCAGTTCCTCGATGCGCATCGTGCCCTCGGCCATCACCGCCTGCATGATGAGCTGGCGGCGGGCCAATTGGCGGGCATGGCGGCTGTCGCTCGGCACCTGATCGGCGATGATCTGTTCCAGCGTTTCGTCCTGCGTGGCTCTCGTCGATGTCATGTCGGTCTGTTTCCGGATTGAGCGACGGCAGGATATCCCGAAGTGCCGGAATATGCCTGCCTGCAGCAATCACCGCTGTGGAAGGACGCGACACGCCCTGCGAGAGCCGGGATGGCCAACAGCCATCCCGGCTTCGTCATTACTTGGCGAGCGTAAAGGCCGAGACATACTTGTCGACATTGTCCTTGGTGATCAGGACGCAGTCGAAAAGCTGCTTTTCGGTCGCCGCGCCGGTCTTGCCGGTCTTGATGAAGGTGTCGGCCTGGACGACGGCTTCCTTGGAGAAGACGGCAACCGGCTGCAGGACGGTGTATTGCAGTTCGCCAGCCTTGATCGCGGCAACCGCGTCCGGCGAGCCGTCGAAGCCGCCGACCTTGACCTGCTTGAGCTTGCCGGCTTCCTTCAGCGCCGCGACGGCACCGAGGGCCATCTCGTCATTGCCGGAGATCACGCCGATGATGTCGGGATGGGCCTGCAGCATCGACTGCATCTTCTGGTAGCCCTGGGCGCGATCCCAGTTGGCGACTTCCTGGGCCGACTTGGTCAGGTCGGGATATTGCGTCAGCACGGTTTCATAGCCGTTGGAGCGGGTGGCGGCGTTGTTGTCGGCGGGGTTGCCGAACAATTCGACATATTTGCCCGACTTGGCGACCGAATTCACCCACTGCTCTGCGCCGACGGCAGCGCCCTGCGCATTGTTCGAGACCAGCTGGGCCTTGGCCAGACCCTCCTTGTTGATCTCGGCATTGACGAGGAACACCGGAATGCCAGCATCGACGGCCTTCTTCACCGCGCCGACCGATCCGTCCGCATTGGCCGGATCGAGGATGATGGCGGCGGACTTGTTGGTGATGGCGGTATCGATCAGCGTGCTCTCGGTGTTGGTGTCGCCCTTATGGGCGGCGACCGAGGCGGTGTAACCGAGCTGCTCGGCGGTCTTCTTGGCGACCTCGCCCTCGGTGAACCAGTAAGGATTGGCCGGATCGGTGACGATGATCGAGATCAGGCCCGCCGCCGAGGCCGAGCCGATCAGCAACGGGGTCACGGCGACGGCCGCAACCAGTAAACGCATGCCTTTTTTGAACATTGGGCATCTCCCTTGATTGGTGAAGTTGTCTGCCGTCGCAAGACGGCAACGATCCCACTGCAGATCTGTTGTTGTTGCCGAAATGGGAAAGTTTCTGCGCGGACTCCTAGCCTTGCCGGCCGCGGGCCTTGTACTGGATCGAGTTGAGCAGGACGGCGAGCACGATTACCGTGCCGGTGAAGACGGTCTGCCAGTAGGAGGACACGCCGATGATCACCAGCCCGTCCGACAGGAAGCCGATCACGAAGGCGCCGAGCATCGTGCCCTGGACCGTGCCGCGCCCGCCGGTGAGGGCGGCGCCGCCGATCACCACGGCCGCGATGGCCGTGAGTTCATAGGTCGTACCCGCAGTAGGGCCGGCCGAGGTCAGCTGTGAGGACAGCACCAGCCCGGCGATCGCCGACAGGATGCCGGAGACGGTATAGACGGTGATCTGCACACGCTTGACCGGTACGCCCGACAATTCGGCGGCGCGGGCATTACCGCCCGAGGCATAAAGCCAGCGGCCGAAAGCGGAGCGGCCGAGTACCAGGGCCGTGACGATGGCGAGCGCCGCCAGGATCAGCACCGAGATCGGCACGCCGAACAGGCGGTTGAAGCCGAGCCACTCGAAGCCGGTATTGCCGAGATCGGCATGGCCGGAGAGGCTGTTGTAGGTGAGGCCGTTGGTCATCAGCAGCGCCACGCCGCGAGCGACATACATCACGCCCAGCGTCGCCACGAAGGCAGGCACCCGAAACCAGGCGATGAGCACGCCGTTCAGCGCTCCGACCAGCCCGCCGACCACCAGGGTCAGGATCACAATGGCCCAGACCGGCGGGTAGAGGATGACGCCGGCGACTTGCAAGGTCACGCCGCCCATCAGGAAGCCGGCGACGCAGCCGGACAAGGCCAGTACTGAGCCGACGGACAGATCGATGCCGCCATTGAGGATCACCAGCAGCATGCCGAGCGCCAGGATGCCGTAGATGGCGACGTGCGAGGCCATCGTCAGGAAATTGCCGAGCGTGAAATAGTTCGGCGACAGGAATGAAAAGACCGCAACGATGAGGATCAGCGCGAAGAAGGCGCGTCCTTCGAGCAGCAACCGGCCGATGCCGGGGCTCGATTTCTGCCCCTTGGCGCTCGTACTTGCAGCGGTTTGCGACATGGGCAGGCCTCCTAAAAGCCTAGAGCGTTTTGCGATCTGCCGGCACTGGCAGGGGTCGCAAAGTCGTGTCGAAACAAAGAGTTAGAGCAAAGGCGCGGTTTCATTCGAAGGCGCCTTGCTCTGGAGGGATCAATGGACCACGGCTTCGCCCGAGGCGGCCATGATCTCGTCCTTGCTTGCGGTTGCGCCGAATTCGGCGGCGATGCGGCCCTTGCGCATCACGATGATGCGATGCGCGACGGAGAGGCATTCGCCGACTTCGGAGGTGGAGTAGATGACGGCGAGGCCCCGGCGTGCGCCCTCGGCGAGAAGCCGGAACACCTCGGCTTTGGCGCCGATATCGATGCCGCGGCTCGGCTCGTCGAGCAGGATCACCTTGGGGTTGGTGGCGAGCATCTTGCCGATCACCACCTTCTGCTGGTTGCCGCCGGACAGCGAGCCGATGGGCGCGCCGCCGCCTGCCGTTTTGACCGTGACCTTGCGGATGGTGTCGTCGATCAGCTGCTGCTCGATCCTCAGCGAGGTGAACAGGCCGCGGGTGAAATCGGCGATCGAAGCCAGGGACAGGTTCTGGCCCACGCTCATGGTCTGGACCAGGCCGTCGCGCTGCCGGTCTTCGGGAACCAGGGCCAGGCCGGCCTGGATGCGCCGGGCGATGGTCAGGCCCGAGACCTCGTCATCCTCCAGGAGGACCTGGCCGGACGAGGCCTTGAGGCGCCCGGCCAGGGTTTCCAGCAATTCGGTCCTGCCGGCGCCCATCAGGCCGTAGATGCAAACGATCTCGCCGGCCTTCACGTCCAGCGACAGCTTGTCGACCACATTGTAGCCGCCGCCGGCGGGATCCGGCACCGTGAGCTCGCGCACCGAAAGCGCCGTGGCGCCGAATTCGTAGCCTTCTGGGGGAGAGCCGAGGTCATAGTTCTCGCCCACCATGTTGCGCACGATCCATTTGAGGTCGATCTCGGCACGCGGGGCATAGGCCGTCATGGTGCCGTCGCGCAGGACGACGGCGTGATTGGTGATCTCCAGCGCCTCTTCAAGATGGTGCGAGATGTAGACGATCGAGACGCCCCGGCTGGTAAGGTCGCCGATGACCTTGAACAGCACCGCCACCTCCGTCGCCGACAGGGCCGAGGTCGGCTCGTCCATGATCAGGATGCGGCTGCGGACCGAGAGGGCGCGCGCGATCTCGACGATCTGCTGCTGTCCCAGCCGCAATTCGCCGACCGGGGTGAGGGGATCGATGTCCTCCTCGAGCTCGGCCATCAAGGCGCGCGTCTCTTCCTCCTCCTTGGCGAAGTCGACGCCGGTGAGGCCCATGATCTCGCGGCCCATGAAGATGTTGTCGCGCACCGACAAATTGGGCGCGAGAGAGAGTTCCTGGTGGATGATCGAGATGCCCCGGTCGCGGGCATCCGACGCCGAGGAGAACTCCACGGGCTCACCGTCGAGGAGGATCTCTCCCGATGTCGGGGTCACGATGCCCGACAGGATTTTCATCAGGGTCGACTTGCCGGCGCCGTTCTCGCCGAACAGGGTCGTGACCTGGCCGCGATGAATGTCGAAGTTCACGCCTTTGAGAGCGTGCACATTGCCATAGGACTTGGCCACGTTGCGCGCGGCCAGCACGACCTCGGGCGCCCGTGCGCCGGAAGGAGAGAGCGCCTCGCTCATTTCACCGTTACCGCCACAGGCGTGATCAGCCAGTTTTCCGGGTTCACCAGACGGAAGGCCCCAACGATCTCCAGGGTCTTGCCGGTGAGATTGGCGGTATCGATGTCGGTGAGCACCTGCTTCTTCATCTCGCGATTGATGGCCGAGCCGGCGTTCTGATACTCGATCTGGTTCTTGAACTGGCCGAAAGCGATATCGCCCGGCGCGTCGCGAAGGTCGGTTCCATTGATGGCGGGGCCGGTCTGCACGCGCACGCCGATGGAGGCCGGCAGTCCGTCAACCGTGAGCTTGTAGATGCCCGCCTTCTGCTCGCCGGCGACGCCCGTCAGACGGACGGGGATGATCGAGCCGGTAGAGGCTGCCGTTCCATATTTGGCGGCCGCTGCCGCCTTGTCGGCGAGAATCGCCGGCGCCAGGGTCTTGGCCTCGACGGCGCGCTGCTCGATGGCCGCCTTGATCTGCGGAAAATGCTCGGCGCCATAGGTATCGGGCGAAAAGGCGGCCTGGCGCACATCGTCCTTGGAACCGATCTGCACGATGCGGGTATCGAAGGCGATTCCGGCGACGACGAGAACGGCAAGCGCCGGCACGATCAGCCGACGCCAGCCGCCGGCGGCCGGTGCCCTCGCGGATGCACCATGACTATTGCTCATGACGAAGCCCACCATTTTCGCTGCGTGCGATCAGGAAGCGGGGATGGAGGAATGCCCGGCCGAGGCTTGCCCGGGCTTGTGCCGCAAGCGCGGACCCGGTGCGCGGAATGCGCAGCATGGCTCCTCCCATTCTGCCGCTGATGCGGCCCGCTCTCACGGGCCGGAACGGCTCTCTCGCTGATCATTGAGATATGTTATATCTGTGTTTTATAAAACGTCAACAGAGTTATAATCCCAACTCGCCGGCTCGGCGAAAAAGTTTTCCGAAAAGGGTGGTTTCCGACTGTTGGTCCTTCGGAGATGCGGCGAACCCCTGGCAGGGTGGCGCGGTCCGCTGCGGAGCTGCTGGTCTAGTGTATTGTTGCGGGGAAAAATCGGAAATTTGAAATTTTAAACAATTAAATCAAATAGTTAAATTCATGACGCAGGCCAAAACAAGTGTGACGCAGGGGGATTTTCCGCTTCGCTCTGACGGAAGGATCGGAGGGCGAGTTTCGGCTTTTGGATATGTTTCCTTTTTCTGCAGGCGGGCGGGGTCTCCTGAAATAATGTGTTATCGTAGCAATAAATTACGTGACGTATGATATCTTTATGATATATGAAATCACGAAGATCACAGATCGACGCGCACGGCGGAAATCGCCGGCGATGAGCGGGAGGCCTGGCCCTGCCTGGGAGATGGATCATGCGCGGAATTGTCGAGCTGTCCGTTCGCGAAGGATGTTGTGATGCCCGCTGATCTGCTGATCGGGGTGGATGCCGGGACGTCTGTGATCAAGGCCGTCGCCTTCGATTTCAGCGGCCGCCAGATCGGGGCATTCTCGGTGCCCAATCGTTACCTGCGCGGAGAGGACGGTTCGGCGACTCAATCGCTGCAGGCGACCTGGGCCGATTGCGTCGCGGCGCTGCGCGGGCTGGCCGGCAAGGTCGACAATCTCGCGGCCCGCACGGCGGCACTCGCCGTCACGGCCCAGGGCGATGGCACCTGGCTGGTCGGCGCGGGCAATGCGCCGGCGGCCGACGCCTGGCTATGGCTGGATGCGCGGGCGGCGTCCACGGTGCAGAGGCTGGCGGCCTCTCCGATGAACCGGGCGCGCTTCGAAGCCACGGGAACGGGCCTCAATACTTGCCAGCAAGGGTCGCAAATGGCCCATATGGACGTTCACAGCCCGGATCTGCTCGACAAGGCCGAGGTCGCCCTGCATTGCAAGGATTGGCTCTATCTGAACCTGACGGACGTACGGGCCACGGATCCGTCCGAAGCCAGCTTCACCTTCGGCAATTTTCGTACCCGCCGCTATGACGATGGGGTCGTGGAGGCTCTCGGCCTGAGCCATCGGCGCACATTGCTGCCCGAAATCATCGATGGCAGCCAGGTCACCCATGCCCTCACGGCGCGTGCGGCCGAGCAGACGGGGTTGCTGGCGGGCACGCCGGTGAGCCTTGGCTACGTCGACATGGTCATGGCCGCCCTGGGGGCGGGCGTCTATGGCGGCTCCGGCGACGCGGCCTGCTCGACCATCGGCTCGACCGGCGTCCATATGCGCGCCAAGAAAGCGGCCGACGTCCACCTCAACCCGGAGGGCACCGGCTATGTCATCGCCCTGCCGGTCCCCGGGGTCGTCACCCAGGTGCAGACCAACATGGCGGCGACGCTCAACATCGACTGGGTGTTGACGATCGCGGCCGACATCCTCGCCCAGATGGGCCAGAAGGTGACGCATCAGGACCTGGTAAAGCGCATCGACGGCTGGCTGGCCGACAGCCGCCCGGGATCGCTGATCTACCATCCCTATATTTCCGACGCCGGCGAGCGCGGCCCCTTCGTCGATGCCGAGGCGCGGGCCGGCTTCATCGGCCTGTCCGCCAGGCATCGCTATGCCGATTTGGTGCGCGCCGTCGTCGAGGGGTTGGGCATGGCCATGCGCGACTGCTACGCCGCCATGGGCGACCTGCCGGCCGAACTGCGCCTGGCCGGCGGCGCGGTGCGCTCGCGCGCTCTGCGCGGCGTGCTGTCAGCCGCGATCAACGCCCCACTGCGCGTTTCCTCGCGCGAGGAGGCCGGGGCCGCCGGCGCGGCGATGATGGCGGCGGTCGCCATCGGTGCCTTCGAGGACATGGACGCCTGCGTCGCCCAGTGGGTGACGCCGCTGCTGGGGGCTCCCGAGCCTCCGGATGCGGCACTGGCCGCCCTCTACGATCAATTATTCCCCGCCTTCAGGGCCGCGCGCCTCGAATTGACCCCAGCGTGGAATGCGCTTGCGACCGCCCGGCATGACGCCGCCGGCGGAGCGGGCGCTTCGTCGGCTGCGGGAAGGAGCCTTGCAGTATGAGCGATATGATCGACCTTCTGGTGATCGGTGGCGGCATCAACGGTGCCGGCATCGCCCGCGACGCGGCAGGCCGTGGCCTGTCCGTCACGCTGGTGGAAAAGGACGATCTGGCCCAGGGCACGTCCTCGCGCTCGGGCAAGCTGGTGCATGGCGGCCTGCGCTATCTGGAATATTACGAGTTCCGCCTGGTTCGCGAAGCGCTGATCGAGCGCGAAGTCCTCCTGAACTCGGCGTGCCACATCATCTGGCCGATGCGGTTCGTGCTGCCGCACAGCCCGCAGGACAGGCCAGCCTGGCTGGTGCGCCTCGGGCTCTTCCTCTACGACCATCTGGGCGGCCGTAAGAAGCTTCCCGGCACGCGCGTGCTCGATCTCAGGCGCGATCCGGTCGGCGCGCCCATCCTCGACCAGTATGCCAAGGGCTTCGAATATTCCGACTGCTGGGTCGATGATGCGCGCCTCGTCGCGCTCAACGCGCTCGGCGCGGCGGAAAAGGGCGCCACGATCCTCACCCGCACGGCGGCGGTCTCGGCGCGGCGGGAGGAGGGCGCCTGGACGGTCGTCACCCGCGATACGGTGACAGGCCAAACCCGCACGCATCGGGCGCGCTGCATCGCCAACGCGGCGGGACCCTGGGTCTCCGACGTCATCGCGCAGGTGGCGGGCTCCAACTCCACGCGCAATGTGCGTCTGGTCAAGGGCAGTCACATCATCGTGCCGAAGTTCTGGGAGGGGCAGCAGGCCTATCTGGTGCAGAACCACGACAAGCGCGTGATCTTCATCAATCCCTACGAGGGTGACATGGCGCTGATCGGCACCACCGATATCGCCTATCAGGGCGCGGCCGAGGACGTTGCTGCCGAGGAGAAGGAAATCGACTACTTGATCACGGCGGTGAACCGCTATTTCAAGCAGAAGCTGCGCCGGCAGGACGTGCTGCATGCCTTCTCCGGCGTCCGGCCGCTTTTCGACGACGGCAAGGGCAACCCGTCCGCCGTCACGCGCGATTACGTTTTCGATCTCGACGAGACCGACGGGGTGCCGTTGCTCAACGTCTTCGGCGGCAAGATCACCACCTTCCGCGAGCTTTCCGAGCGCGCCATGCACAGGCTCGGCAAGTTCTTCCCCAAAATGGGCGGCGACTGGACGCGCGAGGCCCGGCTGCCGGGCGGTGAGATCGAGAATGCCGATTATGTGAGCTTCGTCGAAACCCTGCGCACAGCCTATCCCTGGATGCCCAACCGGCTGCTCCAGCATTATGGCCATGCCTATGGCGCACGCACGGCGCAGCTCGTCGGCGCGGCAGGCAGCGTCGCCGATCTCGGCCGTCATTTCGGTGGCTGCCTCTTCGAGGCCGAGGCGCGCTATCTCGCCGGGCGTGAATGGGCCCGCAACGCGGAGGACGTGCTGGTACGTCGGACCAAGCACTATCTCCACCTGAGCGATGCCGAAAAAGCGGCCTTCACCGCCTGGTTCGAGCGCGAGATCGTTGCCGCAGGTGCAATGGCGCCGACTTCCTATTCCAACGCTTCCGCCTGAGGGTCCGATGCCTCTGACGTTGTCCCTCAATACCAATCCGCTGGTGAACCGCTTCGCCGATCCCGACGATCTGATCGACGCGGTGGCGCGCGATCTCAGGCTGCGCGACCTGCAGCTGACGCATGAATTCATCAATCCGAGCTGGCCGGCGGCCACCATACGGCGCCTGGTCCGCCAGATGAGTGGTGCCCTGGCCCGCACCGGCGTGCGCGTGACCAGTGGCATGACCGGACCCTATGGCCGGCTCAACCATTTTGGACATCCCGATCCGGAAGTGCGGCGCTATTATGTCGACTGGTTCAAGACCTTCGCCGACATCGTCGGCGATCTCGGCGGTTCGTCGGTCGGCACGCAGTTCGCCATTTTCACTTTTGCTGATTACGACGATGCCGCCCGGCGTGAGGAGCTGATCCGGATCGCCATCGACTGCTGGGCCGAAGTCGCCGAGCACGCCAAGGCTGCCGGCCTTACTTCCGTCTTCTGGGAGCCGATGAGCATTGGCCGTGAATTCGGCGAGACCATCGAGGCCTGCCTGTCACTGCAGCGGCGCCTGACGGCGGCCGACATGGCCGTGCCGATGTGGATGATGGCCGATATCGATCATGGCGATGTCACCTCGTCCAACCCCGACGACTACGACCCCTATGCCTGGGCGCGTGCCGTGCCGAGGGTGTCCCCGATCATCCACATCAAGCAGAGCCTGATGGACAAGGGTGGTCATCGCCCGTTCACGGCCGAATTCAATGCCAGGGGCCGGATCCAGCCCGAACCGTTGCTGGCCGCCCTTGCCGAGGGCGGCGCCGAAGACAACGAGATCTGCCTGGAGCTGAGCTTCAAGGAACGCGAGCCCAACGACCGCCAGGTCATTCCCCAGATCGCCGAGAGCATCGCCTTCTGGGCGCCCTTCATCGAGACAGGCGCGGAGGACCTCCATGTCTGACGCGGAGCGAACGGGGCGTGGAGGCGGGATGGGACGCGCCGTCACCGAGAACGAACTGGAGGAATCCCTCGCCCGCCGTGCGGCCTGGCTGCATTATGTCGGCGGCCTCACCCAGGCGGCGGTGGCCAAGCGGCTCGGCCTGCCCTCGGTGAAGACCCATCGCCTCATCGCCCGCGCGGTTGCGAGCGGTGTAGTCAAGGTCTCCATCGATGGCGACATCATCGAATGCGTTGAGCTGGAAGCAGAACTCTGCCGGCGCTTTCACCTCGATCATTGCGAGGTCGCCCCCGATCTCGGCGAGGAGGGCATCCCGCTGCGCGCGCTCGGCCAGGCCGGGGCGGGGTTCCTGCGGCGCGCGATCGAGCGTGGCGACCATGGCACCATCGGCCTCAGTCATGGGCGCACCCTGACTTCAGCCGTGGCTCATATGTCGCGCATCGCGGCCGGCCAGATGCGGTTCGTCTCGCTGCTCGGCGTGCTCACCCGCAATTATGCGGTCAATCCGCATGACGTCATGCACTCCATCGCGGAGAAGACCGGCGCGCAGGCCTATGTGATGCCGGTGCCGTTCTTCGCCAATTCCGCCGAGGACAAGGCAGTGCTGCTCGCCCAGCGCGGCATCAGCGAGGTGCTCGCCATGGCCAATGGCGCGGAGTTGAAGGTGGTGGGCATCGGTTCGGTCGATGCCGACGCCCAGCTCGTTTCGTCCGGCATGATGCATCCGCAGGAGATCCGGGACATCAGGGCCGAGGGCGGGGTGGGCGAAATGCTCGGCTATTTCTTCGACGCCCAGGGACGGGTGCTCGAAAATTCCCTGACCGCGCGGACCCTGGGCGTCGTCCTGAACGGACGGGCCGGTGATCACATCGTCGGCATTGCAGGCGGGGCTCACAAGCTCGAGGCGATCCGGGCCGTACTGCTCAGCGGCCGCCTCAGGGGGCTGATCACCGACGAGGCCACGGCGCGGGCGCTGCTCGGCTAGGCCTCTTCAGACACACGGATTTGCAAGCCGGCCGGTCGTGGTCGGCACGGAGAGACATGGAAAATGACACGTCATTGGGTCGGCACCAGCTGGAAGATGAACAAGACCCTGGAAGAGGGTCTGGCTTTCACGAAAACCCTGGCCCAAGCGCTGGCTTCGGTCGATGATCGCCTGCAGCCCTTCGTCATCCCGCCCTTCACTTTGGTGCGCGAAGTCAAGCGGGCGCTCGTCGGGACGCGCGTGAAGGTCGGCGCGCAGAACATGCACTGGGCCGATGCGGGCGCCTGGACAGGCGAAATCTCGCCGTCGATGCTGAAGGATTGCGGCCTCGACCTGGTCGAGCTCGGGCATAGCGAGCGGCGCGAGCATTTCGGCGAGACGGATCGTACCGTCGGCCTGAAGACGGCGGCGGCGATCAAGCATGGCCTGATACCGCTGGTCTGCGTCGGAGAAACCCTGGCGGAGCGCGAGAGCGGCAAGGCCGAAGAGGTGCTCGCGGCCCAGGTCGCAGGGGCGCTCTCGCAGCTTGGCGACGGCAAGCCTGCCGTCGAGATCATCTTCGCCTATGAACCGGTCTGGGCCATCGGCGAAAACGGCATTCCGGCCAGCGCCGACTATGCCGATCGCCAGCAGGCCCTGATCAAGCAGATGGCGGCGAACCGCCTCGGGACGTCCCCTTCAGTTCTCTATGGCGGCAGCGTCAATCCGGCCAACGCCGCCGACCTCATCGGCCAGCCCCATATCGACGGGCTCTTCATTGGGCGCTCCGCCTGGCAGGCCGAAGGCTATCTCGACATCCTCGATCGCACGGCCCGGGCCCTGTCGGCATAGCCGCCAGGGCAACCGATCTCACTTATACAAGGAAGGAAGACCATCATGAAAATCGCACTTGGAGCCGACAGCGCGGGCAAGCCCCTGCTCGACGTCATCGCCGCGCATCTGGCCAATCGCCCGGACCTCGAGATCACCGATCTCAGCCAGGCGGGCTACTATGCCGATCTTGCCGCCAAGGTGGGCCAGGACGTGGTCGATCACAAGCATGATCGCGCCATCCTGTTCTGCGGCACCGGCATCGGCGTGTGCATCTCCGCCAACAAGGTGCCGGGTATCCGCGCAGCGCTCACCCATGACACCTATTCGGCGGAACGGGCCGCCAAGTCGAACAACGCCCAGATCATCACCATGGGCGCCCGTGTCGTCGGCCCGGAACTCGCCAAGGCCATCGTCGATACCTGGCTGTCGTCGAATTTCGATCCTGAAGGCCCCTCGGCCGGCAACGTGCAAGCCATCGATCAGCTCGACGCCCGAAAGTGATCGACGGCCTTCGGTGGGAGACGGAAGCCTCCTGGGGCTTCCGTCTGTGATGCACCGAAAAGGGTGGGAAGCAGGCAGCCAAAGGAGAGATGATGCGCGGGAGGCAAGGGCCGTCTCCCGGCAGGTCGCCGTTGTGGCCGTCGCCTCGCGGCTTGGGTGATCCGTCATCCGGGCCGGTGCTCCATCGCGCAAAAATATGAGCGGGACCGGCGATGGCATTTCCGCAGGCGCGCTTAAATGCAACTGGTGTCCTGTTCCCGGCGCCGAAGATTCGGTGGCCGGAAAACGGGCGTTCTTGAAACAGACAGAACGGAGGCCGGCTCGATCATGACGACGTCAACTCTCATCAATCGGCGAATAGTGCTCGCCTCCCGGCCCGTCGGCGCTCCTTCCCCTGACGATTTCCGGTTCGAGGACGCGCCGGTCGGCGAGCCTTCGGACGGACAGCTCCTCCTGCAGGTCCTCTATCTCTCGCTCGATCCCTATATGCGCGGCCGCATGAGCGCGGCCAAATCCTATGCCAAGCCCGTGGCGATCGGCGATGTCATGGAGGGAGGCACCGTCGCCCGCGTGATACGCTCGCGCCATCCCGATTACCGGGAGGGCGATATCGTGCTCTCCCATTCCGGCTGGCAGAGCTTCGCGCTTTCCGATGGCGCGGGGTTGCGCAAGCTCGACCCCCGGGCCGCGCCGGTGAGCACCGCGCTCGGCGTGCTCGGCATGCCTGGCTTCACCGCCTATGCGGGCTTGCTGACCATCGGCCGGCCCAAGCCCGGCGAGACCGTCGTCGTCGCCGCTGCGTTGGGTGCCGTCGGTTCGGTCGTCGGCCAGATCGCCCGGATCAAGGGCGCCCGTGCCGTGGGAATCGCCGGCGGCGCCGACAAATGTGCCTTCGTGCGCGATGAGCTCGGCTTCGACGCCGTGGTCGATCATCACGCTCCCGATTTCGCCGCCCAACTCGCTGCCGCCTGCCCGGAGGGGATCGACATCTATTTCGAGAATGTCGGCGGCCGCGTATGGGATGCGGTGTTTCCGCTGCTCAACGATTTTGCACGTATCCCCGTCTGCGGCTTGATCGCGCAATACAATGCCGGCCCCGATGCCCCTGCCGGGCCCGACCGCCTGCCGTCGGTGATGCGGGACGTCCTGAGCAGGAGCCTTCTCATCCGTGGCTTCATCCAGCGCGAATTCGCCGACCAGCGCCCGGCCTTCTATCGCGAGGCCACGGAATGGATCGCCTCGGGACGCCTTCGCTACAAGGAGGATTTCGTGGACGGCCTGGACAGGGCGCCGGAAGCCTTCATCGGCCTGCTCGAAGGGCGCAATTTCGGCAAGCTCGTGGTGCGTGTCGCCCCCGAATAGGCGCGGGTTCCCGGTGCGCGGACGTCTCGTTCGCCTCTTCCGGCAAACCAGACGCAGCGTTTCCAGGAGCGGACGAGACCGCCGCGCGTCCGCAGGTTCGCTCAGCATATAATTGACTAATTCAATAGACTTTATATAGTTATGAGGAATTTGCACAACACGCAGGTGTTTGATGAAGCGTCATTTCCGGGCGGTTGCTGGTCTTCTGGCCGGCGCAGGATTGCTGATTGCCTCGGCGGCACAGGCTGAGGAGGGCAAGCTGCGCATTGCCCAGCAATTCGGGGTCGTCTACCTCACGCTCAACGTCGCGCAGGCGCAGAAACTGTTCGAAAAGCACGGCAAGGCTGCGGGCGTCGACATCGATGTCGAATTCGTCAAGCTGTCCGGCGGCGCAGCGGTGAACGATGCGCTGCTGTCGGGCAGCATCGACATTGCGGGGGCAGGGGTCGGGCCACTGTTCACGCTGTGGGATCGCACCCATGGCAAGCAGAACGTCAAGGGCGTCGCTTCGCTTGGCAATTTCCCCTATTACCTCGTCACCAACAACGCCAATGTGAAGACGATCGCCGACTTTACCGACAAGGACCGCATCGCACTGCCGGCCGTCGGCGTTTCGGTGCAGTCGCGCATCCTGCAATGGGCCTCGGCCAAGCAATGGGGCGATGCGGACTATGCCAGGCTCGACAAGTTTTCGGTCGCGCTGCCACATCCGGAGGCTGCCGCGGCTGTGATCAAGGGAGGTACCGAGATCACCGCCCATTTCGGCAACCCGCCTTTCCAGGAACAGGAACTCGCCGAAAATCCCAAGGCGCATGTCGTGCTCAAATCCTATGACGTCCAGGGCGGGCCGGCTTCTTCGACGGTACTGTACGCCACGGAGAAATTCGTCAAGGAGAGCCCCAAGACCTACAGAGCCTTCCTGGACGGTCTCGATGAAGCCGCCAAATTCGTCCGCGACAATCCCGAGGCGGCGGCCGATATCTATCTGGAGGTGGCCGGCGCCAAGACCGATCGCAATCTGCTCCTCAAGATCATCAAGAATCCGGAAGTGAGCTTCAAGATCGCACCCGAGAACACGCTGGGGCTTGGCCAGTTCCTGCACCGCGTCGGTGCCATCAGGAACGAGCCGAAAAGCCTGTCGGACTATTTCTTCGACGAACCACGCATATCCGGCGGCAGCTGAGTGCTTCGTTCCGAGCATAATTCCGAGATAGGTGATCGGTAGACCGCATGACGGACAGCCTCCTGCATGGTTTTCCCAAGCCTGCTTTTTCCGGGCCTGCTTTTTCCAAGCCGCATGACGGTCCACATGCGCTGCATCCCGGAGGGGCCTTGCCGGCCCCTTTGCTGCAGGCGCGTTCGGTGACCCTGGAGTATGCGACCCGCCATCGGGTCGTCCGGGCCACCCACAGGGTGGATCTCGATGTCTACGAGGGCGATCGCTTCGTCCTGCTGGGGCCTTCGGGCTGCGGCAAGTCCACGCTGCTGAAGGCCGCGGCGGGGTTCATCCGGCCGGTCGAAGGGGATTTCGTGCTCAGGGGAAGGCCAATATATGCGCCGGGGCCGGACCGTATCGTCGTCTTCCAGGAATTCGACCAGCTGCCGCCCTGGAAGACGGTGCTGCAGAACGTGGCCTTCCCGCTGGTCGCCTCCGGACGCCTGCCGCGCCACCAGGCGCGGGAACGGGCCCTGCATTATCTCGACAAGGTTGGGCTTGTCGCCTTTGCGGACGCTTTCCCGCACCAGCTCTCGGGCGGCATGAAGCAGCGCGTGGCGATTGCCAGGGCGCTCGCCATGCAGCCGGAAATTCTCTTGATGGACGAGCCTTTCGCGGCGCTCGATGCCTTGACCCGGCGCAGGATGCAGGAGGAACTCCTGCGTCTGTGGGAGGAGGTGCGCTTCACTCTCCTGTTCGTCACTCATTCCATCGAGGAAGCGCTGGTCGTCGGCAATCGCGTGGCGCTGCTCTCGCCACGGCCGGGCCGGGTGCGCGCCGAGATCAACAGCCATGAGTGGGACCTGGCCAGCATCGGCGGAACTGCCTTCCAGGCCGCAAGCCAGCGTATCCACCGCCTGCTGTTCGAGGAGGAGAGCGAAGAGGTGCGGGAGAGGGGGGAGGCGAGGATCGGCTCGGGAGGACAGGCATGAGCATGGCCGTGAACGGATCGCTCGTTCCGCCGGTCCGCGAGGAATTCGATCGCGACCTCCAGCCCTTCGTCGAAGTGGCGCTCGAGCGCCGGCTGCCGCTGGCGACCCGCCTGTGGCGGCAGGGCTG
Organism: Labrys sedimenti; assembly: GCF_034424805.1. Taxonomy (NCBI): domain Bacteria; kingdom Pseudomonadati; phylum Pseudomonadota; class Alphaproteobacteria; order Hyphomicrobiales; family Xanthobacteraceae; genus Labrys; species Labrys sedimenti. Next base: position 98,286 of record NZ_JAXOUF010000014.1, on the reverse strand, counting down.
GCTGCGCAAGAGCCTGATCCTCATTGCCCTCGCGCTCCTGTGGGAAGTTCTTGCCCGCTACCAGGACAATGACCTGCTGTTGCCGACCTTCACCGCGACTGCACGGGCCTTCATTGCCGACATGGCCAGCGGCGAGCTGCCCGAGCGGGTAAGGCTGTCTCTCCTGGTGCTCGTCCAGGGATATCTGGCTGGCATCGTGCTCGCCTTCGCCCTGACCACGCTCGCAGTCGCCACCCAACTGGGCCGGGACCTGTTGTCGACGCTGACGGCCATGTTCAACCCGCTGCCCGCCATCGCCCTGCTGCCTCTGGCGCTGCTATGGTTCGGGCTCGGTGCCGGCAGCCTGGTGTTCGTGCTGATCCATTCGGTGTCGTGGCCGCTTTCCCTCAATATCTTCGCCGGTTTCCAGGCCGTGCCCGAAACCTTGCGCATGGCGGGCCGTAACTACGGCCTCAGGGGCGTGCGCTACGTCTTTCAGATCCTGGTGCCAGCAGCCTTGCCGGCCATCCTCTCGGGGCTGAAGATCGGCTGGGCCTTTGCGTGGCGGACCCTGATCGCGGCCGAACTGGTGTTCGGCGCCTCGTCCGGCAAGGGCGGGCTCGGCTGGTTCATCTTTCAAAACCGCAACGAGCTCTACACCGACCGTGTCTTCGCCGGTCTCGCTCTCGTGATCCTGATCGGGCTCGTCATGGAGAATGTGGTGTTCGCGACGCTGGAAAGGATCACTATCCGCCGCTGGGGGCAGGTGCGCTGATCGTGGCTCGCCTGCCCGAAACCACGTCCTCGACCGGCGGCAGCCCGTGAGGACATCAGGAATGCTTACGGAAAGACCGACCATGTCGAGGATCAACGCACGCCACGCCGGCGACCATCGCGGCTTCGCAGCCGCGGGCAATGGTGGGCCGAAGCCATGAGCGGGACCAGCGAATATCTGTGGTACATCCCCAATGACGTCAGGGCCGGCCATCGCGGCGACGCGGCCACCGCGGATCACAACAGCCTGGAGACACTGACCCGCCATGCCCGCGCCCTGGAAGACCATGGCTGGAAGGGCGCACTGATCGGTACCGGCTGGGGCCGGCCCGATACCTTCACCCTCGCCACGGCCCTTGCCGTGCGGACTTCTACTTTCGAGCCGCTGATCGCCATCCGGCCCGGCTATTGGCAGCCGGCCCAGTTCGCCTCCGCCGCTGCGACGCTCGATCAGCTGACCGGCGGCCGCGTGCGCGTGAACGTCGTGTCGGGCCTGGACAATCTGGCCGCCTATGGCGATGCCGAGGGAGAACAGGCGCATCGCTATGCCCGTACCCGGGAATTCATGCGCCTGGTGCGCAGGCTCTGGACTGAAGAGAACGTCACCTTCGAAGGCGAGCATTTCCGGGTTTCCGGCTCCACTGTGGCGCCGCGTCTTTCCTCGCGTGGCGGGCGGAGGCATCCCAGGCTCTATTTCGGCGGCGCCTCGGCGGCGGCGGAACGCGTGTCCGCGACCGAGGCCGACGTTCAGCTTTTCTGGGGCGAGCCGCTTGGCGGCGTGCGCGAGCGGATCGAACGCCTCAAGGCCTTGAGCAAGGCGCTGGACCGGGATCTTCCGCCCCTGAAGTTCGGTCTGCGGATCACTACGCTGGTCCGCGACACGAGGGAACAGGCCTGGGCCGATGCCGAGGCGAAGGTTGCCGAGATGGCCAGGACCAATGGCGCCGGCTGGCAGGACCATCGCCAGGCCGTCGCCGAGGGCCAGCGCCGGCTGTTGGATCTCTCCTCGCGCGGCGACGTGCTCGACGACAATCTCTATACCGCCCCAGGCAAGTTCGGCGGAGGCGGCGCCGGTACCACCTGGCTGGTCGGCTCAGCCGCCGACGTTGCCAATTCGCTGCGCAAATACCGCGAGCTCGGCATCGGGCATTTCGTGCTTTCCGATACGCCTTACCTCTCCGAGATCAAGCGCCAGGGCGAACAATTGCTGCCGCTGCTGCGCGATTGATGCCGGCACCGGGCAGCTAGAACAGCCTGATCTGACCGACATCAGCATCGGCGTCGAGGTCGGTTATCAGCATGTGGCCCGGCGTATTGGTGATGAACATCTCCGGCGTCGAGCATTTCAGCACGCTCTGCGCCGTCAGGCCGGAAGCCCAGAAGACGGGAATCTCGTCGGGATGGATATCGACGGCATCGCCCCAGTCGGGGCTGTCGAGGTCGTCAATGCCGATCTCCACGGGATCGCCGACATGCACCGGCGAGCCATGGGCGTGCGGAAAACGCGCCGTCATGGCGCGAGCCCTGTCGACGAGATCCTTCCGGATCGGCCGCATCGAGACGACCATGTAGCCGCCGAACACGCCCACGCTCTGGGTACGGATGGAAGAGCGATAGAGGGGCACGTTCTGGCTCATGGCGACATGGCGGACCTCGATCCGGTTCTGCCGGAGCATGTGCTCGAAGCTGAACGTGCCGCCGAGGGCGAAGGCGACCAGATCGTCGCGCCACAGGCTGATGATGTCAGTCCTGCTCCAGGTCTGCGGGCCGGCATGGAAAACGTCATATTGCGGCAGGTCGGTGCGCACGTCGATTTCGCCGAGAGTCGGTAGGCTGGGATCTCCGGCCCGATTGACGCCCACCAGGGGCAGCGACTTGGGGTTGCGCATGCAATAATCCAGGAAGTCGTCGGCAAGGCTGTTCGGCAGGATGATGACGTCTGCCTGCAGCTTGCCATCCGCCAGGCCGGCGGTGTGGCCGCGATAATGGCCGAGCCTGATCGCCTCGCGCAGGCTGGTCGCGCCGACCATGCGGAATTCTTCGTACCTCGTCGCGATATGTGGACGTCCCATTGATTTCTGTGGCCCCCAGCTTGTCGCAGGAGTAGAGAAATCCTGAGCAAGCTATTAGAATTATTATATTTTTTTGGTTCTTCGATGGTTGGAACGGCTCTTTGTTGTTCGGCTGCCGGCCCGAGCGCTCGCACATGTTCCTTATGACCGGGCAGTTTGTTTTGGCTTTTGCGACCATCGCTACCTCGCTCCACCGACAAGCGCCTTGAGGTCGCTTACCCCCTGGTTCAGGAAGGCGAGGTCGCCGGTCATGTAGTGGATGAGGAAGGCGGCGTAGAGCACCGAGACCAGGCTGAAGACGAGGGTCTTCACCACCAGCGACAGGGCGAAAATATTGAGGTGCGGCGAGGCGCGGGCGAGAAAGGCCAGCACGACGTCCGAAAGCAGCAGGCTGACGATCAGCGGCGCCATCAGCGTCAACGCCATGCCCAGGATTCTCGTCAGCAGGGTCAAAAGAATGGCGCCGGCATCGCGGCTGAAGATCGGCGAAAGGCTGTCGATCGCCCAGAGCGCATAGCTGTCATAGAGCGCACTCAAGGTGTGATGGAGGCCGCCGGCGGCCAGATAGATACCCACCATGACGATCATCAGAAGCGTGCCGGTGGCGCTCGTCTCATGGGTCATCATCGGATCGATCAGCGTGCCCATGGTCGAGCCGCGCTGCAAGTCGACGATGTTGCCGGCAGCCTCCGCCGCCCAGAACGGTATGCCGAGCACGAAGCCGAGCAAAGCGCCGATCACCACTTCCTTCAGCATCAGCATGAGCATCATGGGCGCGTCGACATGGCCGCGCCCGGCAATGTCGACGGTCATCGGGATGACCGGCAGCGCCAGCGCCAGAGCCACGCCGGTGCGCAGGATTCCTGCGAGCCGGGTACGGGAAAACAGCGGCATCAGCGCGACCAGGCCGACGATGCGCGCCGTGGCCAGGGCACTGGCCAGAACCAGGGTTTCCAGCCCCTTGAGGGATGCAAACAGGTTTTCCATCACTGGCGCGTCACGACGGGAAACTCGTCCATGACCTTGGACGCCTCATTGGCGATCTGGTAGCCGAGGAGCGGACCGACCAGCAGGATGACGACGAGGACCACGACCAGCTTGACGGTCTGCGGCAGGCTCTGGTCCTGGATCTGGGTCAGCGCCTGGGCAAAGCCGATGAGCAGGCCGACGACCAGCGCCGCCACGATGGCAGGCCCCGAGAGGATCAGTACCATCCACAGGGCGCTCTGGACCTTGGCAAGGATAAAATCATTGGCCATCGGGCGGTCCTTGCGGTGCAACCGTCAATTGTAGCTGAGGATCAGGCCGTGCATCAGGCGCGACCAGCCGTCGATCGCCACGAACAGCAGCAGTTTCAGCGGAATGGATATCAGCGTCGGCGAGACCATGATCATGCCCAGCGTCATCAGCACGTTGGCGACCACCACATCGATGATGAGGAAGGGCAGATAGAGCAGGAAGCCGATCTCGAAGGCCCGCGTCAGTTCGGAGGCGACGAAGGCCGGTACCAGGATCTGCAGGTCGTCATCCTTGACTTCCGCTCGTGCCTGTTCCGGCCACAGCCGCTTGGTGCCGTCCAGGAAGAACTGGCGTTCCTGGGGCTGCGTGTAGCGCAGCAGATGCTGCTTGAGCGGTTCGCGTGCCAGCTCGCCCGCGCGCGTCAGGTCCTGTGTGGTCTGGAACTGGATGTTTTCCTGCTGCAGGCGTCCCGAGATTTCGCCGATCAGGGGCGTCGTCACATAGACCGTCAGCACCAGGGCGATGCCGTAGATCACCAGATTGGGCGGTGTCTGCTGGACGCCGAGCGCATTGCGGATGAGGAAGAGGACGACGGAAATCTTCAGGAAACCGGTCATGGTCACCACGGCCAGCGGCAGAATGCCGACCAGGCCAACCGCGACGAGAAGGCCGAGAAGATTGGGCGAACCCTCAAGCATCGGCCGCCATGCGAATGATACGCACTCCCATGCCGTCGCCGACCTTCACGATCTCTCCGCGACCGATGCGCTTGCCATTGGCCACGAGATCGACGGCGGGCTCGGAAAGCTCGGGAAGCGGCACGATGGACCCGGCAGCGAGCCGGCTGACCTCGCGCAAAGGCATCGTCATGCGGGCGAGTTCGAAGACGACCGTCACCGGCAAATCCCCCAGGCCCGTGTCGTCAGGCTGTCCGCTTGCCGATTGTGGTTCATCCATGATCCATCCCCATCTCGTTTTGCTGATCGGCATTGGCGCCGAAACAAGTCTGCCGCTTTGTCCGATCGGTTCCGCCAGTGCTGCCCGACGCCCGGCCAGCACCACCAGGACCGTTTGCGCGCCGCGGGTCCAGCCGTCGGTCATGACGATGTCGCCTGGCTGCAGGGAACGCAGTTCCCCTACGGAAAGGCTGGTCGCAGCCCACCAGAGGCTGACGGGCAGCGGCAATTCGAGCCGGTGGGCGGCAGGCCTGCCCGATGCGGCGTCAAGGATGCGGCCGATCCTGGTGGCGAGCGCTGCGTCCGCCTGCAGAAGGCAGATGCTCTCGGCCTGGCCGGTGGGCCGGAGCCCAAACCGGAAGGGCATCTCGGGCCGGCCGTCGAGCGATGTGGCCGCAATCAATTCGATCGTTCCGTCCAGCTGCTGTTCCAGCCAGGCAATCTCCTCGCGCAGGAAGGATTCCAGGAGCAGGGCAGAATGTGCAGGAGCCGGCGGCCCGGCGGTGACGCCGGGATTGGCCCGCGCCAGCCAGCGCTCGAACAGTGCAGGCGTGAGACAAAGTCGGCCCGTTGCCGCGCCGACCTTGAAGTCGATGACGGTGGTCGCGCCCGGAGCCATCACCGGCTGCCACAGGGCAGAAAGCAGGAACTCCTCGCCAGCAAGACGGATCTTCACCGGCGGACGATTGCGATAGAAGGCATTGAGCGCCGCGGCATCGGCAGGGGCGATCGCTTGCAGGCGTGCCGCTGAGACCGTGGCTTCGGCCGCAGGGCGCTGTCGCGTTTTTCCAAGTGCCGCTAGTCTCTGATGCATGCGAAAATCACGCTCTTCCTGGCTTGAGCCTTGACGCGGCCGCGAGGCTCGCTTCCTCCTCGATCGTCATTTCCTCGATGGCTTCCAGCCGGCGCGCGCTGCGCGATCTCATCTCGTCGGCGAGACGGGACAGTTTCTCGACAGCTTTGCGCCGGACGTGATGGTCCTCGCGTGCGCGCGCCAGCTTTCGCTGTTGCCCGGCTTCTGCTTGCCTTGCCTCTTCCGTCGCCTGTCGCAGCTGCTCCACTTCGCTGGCGGTAAGCTGGAAGCGCCCGCGCAACGCCAGGAGGTCCTGGGCCGACAGCGGCCGGCCCATCAGATCGGCGAACGAGGTTCGTTCGTCGGCCGCAGCCCGTTCGAGGCGGGTGGTGAGCGCGGTGGCCGCCGATTGCGCCTGGTCCTGCGCTTCGCGGGCCAGGCGCTGCTGACGGGCAACCGCTTCCAGGGCGCGTCGCTCGCGCAGGCTGCGGATCTTGTGAAGCTGGGACATGACCGCCTGCTTAGCCATGAACGATGTCCCGCAAGCGTTCGGCGGTGTGCTCCATGGTTTCCTGCTGGTCGGAGGGCTGGCGCAGGAAGGCGTTGATCCGGTCGATCTTGGCGACGGCTTCGTCGGCGACGGCATCGCTGCCTTTCTGGTATTCGCCGATGCGCACCAACAGTTCCACCTCGGCGTGGCGCGACATCAGCTCGCGTATATGCGTCGCGTCGGCTCTGTGCTGTTGCGAGACCACCGCATTCATCAGGCGGCTTCTGCTGCGCAGGATGTCGATCGCCGGAAAATGGTCGCGGCGGGCCAGATCGCTCGACAGGAAGACATGGCCGTCGAGCAGGGCCTGCAACTCCTCGGCCACCGGGTCGAGCGTGCCATCGCCTTCGAGCAGCACGCTGTAGAGGCCGGTGATGGTGCCGGTCTGGCCCGGGCCGGCTCGTTCGAGCAGGCGCGGCAGCGCCGCGAACAGTGAGGGCGGAAAGCCGCGCCGCGTCGGCGGTTCGCCTGAAGCCAGGCCGATTTCGCGCTGGGCGCGGGCGAAGCGGGTGATGTTGTCCATCGCCAGCAGGACGTGCTGGCCTCGGTCGCGGAAATATTCGGCGATGGTGGTCGCGACGAAGGCGGCCTTGACGCGTTCGATGGCCGGCCGGTCGGAGGTCGCGGCGACGATGATGGTGCGCGTCATGCCTTCAGGGCCCAGCGCATGCTCGACGAATTCGCGCACCTCGCGGCCGCGCTCTCCTACCAGCGCGACCACGGCGACATCCGCGTCGGTGCCGCGCACGATATTGGCGAGCAGGGTCGATTTGCCGATGCCCGGCTCACCGAACAGGCCGATGCGCTGGCCGCGGGCGCAGGTGAGCATGCCATCGAGTGCGCGGATGCCGAGCTGGATCGGCTCGCTGATCAACCCCCGGGAGAGCGGTGAAGGAGGAAAGGCGTGCACGGGCCGTTGATCCTCGATCGCGTCGCCATCGAGTGGCCGGCCATCGAGCGGTTCGCCAAGGGCGCTCACCACGCGGCCGAGCAAGCCCGGTCCGACGCCGATCTGCAGCTGGGCGGCGACGGGTATCACTTCGGTCAGGCTCGACAGGCCGGCGAGGTCGTCGAGCGGAACCAGCACGGCAGAGCCGTCGGCAATGCCGACGACCTCGGCCCTGATGCGGCGGCCCGTCTTCGGATCGACGAGGTCGCAGATCTCGCCGAGCCGCGCCTCTTCCACCGTGGCATGGATGACGACGCCGACGACTTCGCGTACCCGCCCGCTGCGGCCCCGCTGGTTTTCCTCCCGCAGCCGCTTGCCGAGGCGCGGGACGATATTGGCGAGCCGTGCGTCGATGTCGATGGAGGCCTCGGTCATGACGCTGCCTTTCTCGTCGATCCGAGCGCAGCGGCGATGGCATCGAGCTGGGTGCCGATCCCGGCATCGATCACGGCGGCCTCACTCGCCACGATGCAGGCATCACGCGCGAGGGCAGGGTCGGTCTCGACCTCGATGGGGAAGCCGAATTGGCGCTCCCGCGCGAGTGCGCCCAATTCCTCGCGAACCCGGTCATGCGCGTCGGGGTGAACGGTGAGCCTGAGATATTTGGCCTGCCTCACCTCGGCGACGGCCTGGCGGGCGATCCTGGCGACGAGTTCGTCGAGGTCGAAGCTGCCGAGCAGGCGCCGGGCGACTTCCAGCACCAGACCGCCGACCTGGTTTTCAACGCCCTCGAGATAGCGGTCGAGCTTGGCCGTCGTCTCGGTGACGAGGCGCGCTGCCTTGCGCTTGCCTTCGACAAGCCCGTCCTCATAGCCCTGCGCATATTCGGCCGCATAGGCCCGCCGGCCTGCCTCGCGCAGGCGTTCGGCGTCCTGCCGTGCGGTTTCCAGAAAGCCGTAGCCGTCCTGCCAGGCCCTTGCCTCCGTCGCGCGCAGGATGCGCCCTGTCGGGCGCTTGGGTCGATCGGCCAGGGGGCCTGTGTCCTGCCCTGCCATAGCCTACCTCGAACCCGCAGCCCGCCGCACGATCGGCGGGCCCAATTGCGCGAAAGGCGCCGGTGCGATGTCGTCGAGCTCCGGGCTGGGAGGCAGCTTCAGGCGGACCCGCGCCCCGACACCCGCCGGCATGATGCTGCACCAGGCGCCGAGGCAGCGCCAGCCATCGGCTGCAACCCGCCCCGCCAGATCGGCGATCGGCTCGAGGTCCTGTTCGGGACCAGCCAGGTCGCGGTTGAGCACCGCGAATTCGCACAGCGCTTCGCCGAGCTGCGCATGCAGCGCCGTCGTCGTCTCGCGACGGATCACGCCGGCGAAGGCGGTGGCCCAGTAGATCGCGCCGGCTTTCAGCGCGATGTCGCCCAACTCGTCCGCATCGCTGAGCGCGATGGCCCGGTCGCCCGCCTCGACCTGCGGCTCCTGAGGAGAAAAACCGTAATGCTCGCCGATCAGGCTCGAAAGCCTTGTCTCCAGCCGATCGGCGGTGAGCAGATGTGCGCAGGCCTCGTCACCCAGCGTGCCGCCGAAACAGGGAGCCAGGCGGGGGGCGATCGCATGGAGGGCCGGCTTGTGCAGAAAGGACTGCCAGGCATCGGCCGCGTCGGTCTTGCCGGTCATGGCGTCCTCTTCACGGCGCGAAGGGGAGGAGTGCTGTCAAGGGCGTAGACATCGCGTCGCCGTCGCCAGTGAAGATAGGCCAGGCTCCCGGCAAGGAGCACGACCACGGTGACCAGCCCGTAGATGATCCACATGGCACGTGCGAGGTCGTCGGGATGCAGCCAGATGCCCATGAAGTTCGTGAGGCCGGGCTCACTCGTCGCCGGCTCGACAGGGGCCGCGACCGGCACGAGGATGACCGAAACATTGTCATAGGTCAGCCCGGCGACGCCGTTGGCGATCAGCATCTTCACCTGCGGCACCAGTTCCTTCATGTCGACCGAGGTGCGATGGCGGATGAAGACCGATGCCGAGGACGGCACCAGCTGCTGCTTGAGCGGATCGTTCTCCGGCAGGACGAGATGCACGCGGGCGGACAGGACGCCGTCGATGTCGGAGATGGTTTGCGAGAGCTCCTGGCTGAGCCCGTAGATCATCGCCGCGCGTTCCTCCACCGGGGAGGAGACGAGCCCGTCGCGCTTGAATACCTGGCCGAGGGTCGCGAATTTTTCCTTCGGCAGGCCGATCGCATCGAGCACGGACATGGCTTCGGCAAAGCGTGCCTTGTCGACCAGGACGGTCACCGTGCCTTCCTTTTCGATCTGGCGCTGGGCGGGAATGCCCTTGCGCACCAAGGCTGCGACCACTTCGTTGCCCTGGCGCTGGCTGAGGCCGGTATAGAGTTCCACCGTGCAGGCTTGCAGGAACAGCACGCCGACAAGAGCAAAGACGGTGCCGAACCGGCGCAGCCAGGCCGGCAACCGATACATCGACACTGGCCTCACGGAGCCCCCGCCACGCACTATTGCTGTTTGATCAACGTGTTGACCGAGCCGGTGGCGGCCGTCACGCTGTTGATGGCGACGGAGACATTGGCTGCCGCCCACATGAAGGAAATGGCGCGATCCAGCGTCATATCCGTGTTCGGCTGGCCCGGCGCCCCTTCATTGCCGGCCGCTACATTGCCGCTCCCTTCGCCGGCCGGCGGGGCAGAACCCGCCTGGGCCCCGTTCTTGGCGAAGGCCGACTGGGCCTGCTGCACCACCCCTTCGAGCGAGTGGAGGGCACCGCCGACGAGAGCGGCGGGATCATCGGGCTGCCCGGTTCTGCCGACGCTCTTTTCCATCTCCACGAGATAGTCGAAGAGCTGATGCTCGACATTCGCCTGTGGCTGGGTCGGCTGGAACTGGGTGGGTGCCGCCGAAACCGCGCCTATGGCAGCGTCTGCAAGCTGCATGTTCAATCCTCATCGATCGCCGATTGGGGGACCTGCCTGCCGGGCCCAGCTCACCCTTCCTCGTTGCGGGCCTGCTGCATGCCCTCCAGAGCCCGGTCGCCCTGTTGCTGGGCCATGCTCACGGCAAAGTTGGCGAGGGTTTCTTCCATCTGCTTCTGGAGGGCCGCTTCCTGGCTTTCCTTACTCGGGTCGGGCTGATTGGTCGGGCTGATACCGTTGCTCTCGATCTTCATTTGCTCTCTCCTGGATGCTTGGCGGCAGGCGGGGTCTCGACCTCGGCACGCCGGCCTCGGAAAACACGCACGGGCACGACATTTTCGGCCGAGCCGTCGACTTCGCGCGCCCGCGTTGGGCCTGACGGCTCGGTCAGCACGCCGAGCGCCTTGCGGACGGCGTCGATATAGGCGGGTGGGCCGGAAACCGAGACGACCCGCTCGTTCTGGGCGATCTTGATGGGGTAGCGTGCATCGGCGACGCCGAGTTCCCGCAGCCGGCCAGGGATGCCGGGCAGGGTGGCTGCGTCGACCTTGAACATGTCGGTACGCATTTCGGCTTCGGTCGCCACGGCCAGGCTGGAGCCATCATAATACCAGACCAGTCCGTAGCGGTCGCAGACCCATTGCAGGAACTCGCGCGCCGTTCCCATCGGCATGCCGGCACTCAGGCGACCCTTCACGCCGTCGCTGAGCTTGACCGGGACATGGATGTTGCGGCCGAACTCGGTCAAGGCGTCGCGTACCGACTGGTCGATGGTGATGTATCTGTAGGGACCGGCAGGCCAGTCAGGTTCGGCTGCGCGCGCGGGCAAAACAGCCACGCACAGGCAAAATCCGACTGCGAAGCCGAGAATGACGGGAGAGCGACGACGCGTCCCCATGGCCATCCTGCTGGTCTCAAATTCCATGCCCCTTACCTGTGCAACGACGCATTCGCTCTTCGAGCGTGAGTCCCGTGCGGCATGATTTGCCTGCCAAACCGTGCCGCACATTATCGTGATCGTCGCTGAAATGAAAGTCCAATTGGATTATAGAGCCATAGACAAGTGCCAAATGCTTCAGATTCGTGTTGCAGCTGGAGGTACGTTGTTACGGTTTTCGAACGGGGCGGAGCGCAGGGGAGAGCAGCGGAAATGACGGTTGAAGCAAGGCGTCTTCCTGCGTGCCGCCGGCTGCGTGGCAAACCCATGATCCTGCGAGCCGCCTTGCTGCGCAGAGCCACGATGGCTGTCGCCATCGCCGGCATCGTGTCATTGTCGATGATGGGTATCGCCGTGGCCCAGGCTGGCGGCTACGATCCGCGCACATGGGTCTATGACGGCGAGCAGGACGTGGTCATCGCGCCTTCGGACAATCCGGGGGACGTGGTTGACGAGCCTGCCCCAGGGGACACCCGCCAGCCGGCGACGAGGCGCACGCCGCCGATCGCGCGCGAAGTCGTGGCCTTTGCCGAACCCCATCCCAAGGGATCGATCATCGTCGACACGGGCGAACGCCGCCTCTACTACGTCCTCGGTGATGGCAGGGCACTCAAATATGCCATCGGGGTCGGGCGCGAGGGCTTTTCCTGGTCGGGTCGAGACCGCGTTCTCGACAAGAAGGAATGGCCTGATTGGCGTCCGCCTGCCGAAATGCGGGAAAGAGAGGCTGCACAGGGGCATTACCTGCCGGTGCGACTGGCCGGCGGCCCCAACAATCCGCTCGGTGCGCGCGCGCTCTATATCGGCAACACGCTCTATCGCATCCACGGCACGAACGCGCCCTGGACTGTCGGCACAGCCAATTCTTCGGGCTGCATCCGCATGACGAACGATGACGTGATTGATCTCTATCAACGCGCCTCGATTGGCGCCGAGGTTGTCGTGCGTTAGCAGGAGGTACGAAAATACTGATAAATTCTTGTAGAAATTGCCGGTGGGCGCATGCCGCAACCGTTCCGGGTGCTGCGCCGGCCTGCCGAGCCGGGGCTGGCGTCTAGAACGAGCCTATCGGCCGCTTCGGGCGAGAAGCACTCTTACCTGGCCGTGTCATTCTATAACCAATTGTTTTTGCATGCGTTTTTGAATCGCCTGGCCTTTCGGCCTTCCGGGGATGGCCGCACCGGAAGAATCAGGTCTTTTTGCCGGCAGCCCAGAATGCCGCGATCACCCCGATAGCGATGAAGATCATCATCGCGAAAAACACCTGGGCGATCTGGAAATTCAGGGAATCCTTGGCCACGAAAAGGGCGGCGACGGGCGCCGCCACGAACAGCAACAATCGAATGATCAGGCCCATCTGTGCCCCCAATGGCTCGCTTCGAAGCTGGGGGCAGAGTGGGCCTGTCACCGGTGCCCTGCATTGACCTGAATCAAGGCAAGATCGGGCTGCCGCGGGCGACGAACGCTTCCGAACTCATCTCATGCCGTCGCGCCGGGCAGGTAGATGCGGTCCCCGGCAAAGATGACGTCCGGAATGGCGATATGGCCCATGTTGAGCAATACCGTTTCCCGCACATCGGCCGAATGGTTGCGCGCGATGCCACCCATCGTATCGCCATCGCGGGCGATGATCGGCTGGTAGCCCTGGCGTTCGAGCTCGGGATTGAGGCGTCCCTCGCCATCCTGCGCCCCGGCCGGATGGGTCTGCACGAAACTGGCCTCGACCCAGCCCATATGCTCCGTGCCATCCGCACCGTGGGCACTGACGGGAACCCAGGTCTTGCCGGATTCGTCGGTTTTGGAAGCACCCGTTTCCTTGACCAGGGAGCCTGGTCGGATCAGCGTCACCACACCGGAATCGCCAGCCGGCTCTCCGCGCAGATTGAGCCCATCATCCGCCGAGACGACGAACTGGGCCGGCGTCGCCTCGGGCGTGCCGGGTTCTCTCGGCAGAGGCTTGTTCGGTCCCGTCTTCGTCGTGGTCGGCGAGGGGGTTGAGGAACTCGTGGCCGTGGGCGAGGTCGTGGGTGCTGGCGTCGTCTTTGAAGGCGTCGGTGTTGGCGTTGTCGGCACCGGTGTTGTCGGCGTTGGCGTGGAGGTGGTGTTACCGGAGGGCTGTACCCCGGGGGCATTTGTCTTGTTTTGCTGATCCAGCCAGTTCGCGACCACGATGCCGCTGAACAGGATCATGCCGCCGCCGAAGGTGACACCGAAGACGACACGATCGAAGCCTGACATACTAGGCTCCCATTTCCCGTGTCCCAGTCCCGTCCGGGCACCGCGTGCCCACAGATAGGCCGAACCGAGGAGGAAGGCGGCATTGTCGACCGTATCGGCCGCGCCCGGAACGAAGTCGAACCCTTTTGACACGAAATCCGGCATGCCAGGCAGGCTCGAGAGGTTCGAGCCGTCCTTGGGGATGGAATCGCCGAGCGAGAGGCCGCTCCCGATCGCATAGGAGGGCAGGTTCCATTTGTCAGCCATCGGCATGGTCGGCCGCCCGGTGCGGGCTTCGCGCACGGCCTTGGCGAAATAGAAGGCGTTGCTTCCTTCAAACAAGGCTCCGCCGGCACCGCCCAGAGTGACCGAGGTGGGGATGCCGGCCGCCTGGGTCGGCAGATAGCTCAACGCATCGCCGATCTTCATGATGCGGCCCAGCGGCGTGTGGAGCGCCGTCCATTTGCCCGGCAGGGCCGCAGTGGCGCTCATGGTCAGACCGCGCCAGGCGAGACCGCCGGCTCGCATATAGGCTTGGATATGCGGTGGCAGGGCTGGCCAGACGGCGGCAAAGGTGGCCGTGGCGGTCGTGGTGAGAACGAGATCGTCGACGCCCATCGCGCGCATTTTTGCCAGCGCCCGCACTGGCGCCGAGGCGGGCGTGTAGCCGTTGAGGGCCGAGCGCTGGTTGGCCTTCAGCAGGGCGGTCTGGAAAGGCTTGAGCACATCAACCTGGGCTGGCGTGAGGGCCTGCAATTGATCGTCCTTCAGGCCTGCCAATTGGTTCGGCCTGAGTTTTTTCACCTGCTCTGGCGTCAACTCAGCCAGTTGCGAGGGGCTGAGCTCGGCCAGATCGAGATATTTGATGCGTTTGGGCGCAATGGCGCGCAACTGATCCGGCGTCAGATCCCTCAATTGATCCGGCGTGAGATTGATGATTCCGCTCGGCGAGAGGCGGGCGATGTCATCCGGAGACAGGTTGCGGACCTCGATGAGTTCGTCCAGCAGCTTGCGCCCTTCCTCGCTCATCGCTTTCTTCTGGGTGTCGCCAACCGCCTCCATCTGCGCCAGCGTCAATTCAGGAATCTGCTTGCGCGTTAGGCTGGCAGCCATATCTGCGACAGACGCATTGGGCAAAGCGCGCAGCTGTTCGCCGGAGAAGGCTCTGATCTGCGACTTGGTCAATGCCGAAAGCTGGTCGGGTTTCAGCCATCCGGCCTGGTTGGCGTCCAGACTGGCGATGTCGAGATATTTGACGCGATTGCTCGGGATCGCGGCGATCTGGGCCTGCGTCAGCTGCCCCTGCAGGCCGGATCGCTTGAAGGCTTCCCATTGCTTCAAGGTCAGCCAGGAGACCTGCTTGGGCAGCATGGAGCCGATATTCAGGTCTGCAATGCGGTTCTCCGGGATCGAGCGCGTTTGAGACCGCGACAGATGAGGCAGCAGCCCGGCCTGATTGAAGGCTTTCCATTGGCTGTTGGTCATTGCCGCGATCTGGGCCTGAGAGAGGCCCCCGATCTGTCTTTTCGTCAAACTGGCGCTATCGAGATACTGGACGCGATTGTCGGGTATCACCCCGATCTGGCCCTGAGTCAGATGCTCCTGCAGGCCCGCCTGATGGAGCCCCTGCAATTGCTTGCCATTGAGGGCCGCAACCTGAGCCTTGGTCAGCGAGCGAACCTGGGATTTCGTCAGGGATCCGGCGTCGATATTCCTGATCCTGTTTTCCGGAATCACCTGTAATTGGCTGCGCGTGAGCGAACCCTGCAGTCCGGCTTGTTTGAAGGCCTCCCATTGCTTGGGCGTGAACGCAGCGACTTGGTCCGGCTTCAGCCAGGGCACGTTTTTGGCGTTGAGCTGGGTGAAGTCCAACTGTTTGGGATCGGTGGTCTGCAATTGCTTGCGCGTGGGAGGCGTGCTTTTCGGCGATTGCCCCGAAGGATTGGGGCCGGTCTTCTTGCCCAGGGTGATCGGGTCGATGGGGCCGTCACCGGCAACATGCACGTTGCTCGGGGAGGCAGGAGGCGCGGTATTCTTGCCACCTTTGAACCAGAAGCCCTCTTGAGCGGCATGGTTGGGCTGCTGGAGCGTTGCTCCCCCGGAAATATCGGTCAGGGGCAGGCCGGGCAGTTCCACCACCTCCTTGCCTCCCTCGGCAGGCTTGATGGCGTCGGCAAGCTCGACAGGTCCGTCATAGGCGCGCGTCCGCACGCCGAGCCTGTCTGCCACCTCGCCGGCGAGGGACCGCGTGAGGGGACTGCCGGTTTGATGGTCGAGGGAACCGGCGCGGCAGGCGAGGATCGTGATGCTCTGGCCGTCGCGATAGCCGGTATTGCGTAGGTCTGCGATCAATTGGGTCGCGCCGGGCAGGTTGGTCTCGTCGGCGATCACGAGGAAGGTGTCCTTGTCGATCGCGCCCTTGTTGGACAGCCCGATCGAAAGGTCCTTGGCAGCGACAGGCTGCCCGCCGATCGTCACCGTGCCGTCGGGAAGATAGTTCAGCGTGCGGCCGTTTTCCGAACCGAACGAGCGTGTATTGACCGATGCAGGCAATGTCGTCGGGTGGGATCCCCCGGCCGACTCGTCGGCCGCGAGTGGCCGGGTGGCTCGCAGTCCCTTGACACCCAGGCCCGTGCCGGCCACGCCGACCCCGAGGCTGGTCAACGCGCTGGCGAATTCCAGGCCGCTCATCTGGTCGCCATAGGCGGCGAGGTCATGGGCCGATACTGCCGTCAGTGGCACGCCCGTGCCGATGGCTGCCCAGTCGAGGCCCCGCGCGGTGCGGTTGAGCCCGCCCGAACTTCTCATATAGGCGTCTGCCGTCGTGGCGACGGAGGTGCCTTGTCCCGTCATGCCGATGCTGGCCCGGAACGCCTGCGTCACCGACAATTCCGTGGTTTTCGCCATGCCGATGGTGCGCAGCACGCTCGATCCCATCGGCAGGACGGTGGTGGCCACCGTGCCGATGTTCATCATCGATTCCATGTCGCCCAGTTCGCCGCCATGGTGGAGATAGTCCACTTCCTTGATGACGGCGCGGGTGCCGAGATAGGCGCCTCCGGCATAGGCCACGCCGGCGGCGAGCGGCGAGAAGGGATTGGGAATGACGGCGACGGCCGTGGCGAGGGCGGTGCCGATGCCCACGATCGGATCGACGATCTTGTCGAACGTCGAGACATTGCGGGCTTGCACGACCTCCAGGTCGATCTTGCCGTTGGCCCCGGGCTTCATGTTGAGACCGGTCGGCACGATCAGCTTGCCGCTTTCCTGGAACTGGCGGTTGTTGTCCTGAAAATCCTTGATGGACTCGAATTTCTGGCCGGTTGCGTCGACATACCAGGTCTTTTCGCCGTCCTGGACGGCGAAAAGCGAGACCTGTTGCGCACCGACCTTATCGTCGACATAGAACAGGGGCACGACCTTGACGGAGGTGGTGTTGCCGCCGATGTCGCGGATCTCGTCGACCACCTTGTCGAGGGTCGTACGGCCGTCTTCGCTGGAGGTATCCAGGCCGAGCGTGCGTGCAACCAGCCCTTCCTGGGCCTGGCGACCCTCGAGCGGCTTGAACTGGTCATTGTAGCCGGAATTGTAGAGGTTCTGGAACGTAGCCTGGTAGACCGACATCGCCTGGTCGCGATGGTCGTCGAGATAGACACTCTGGAGATGGGCGTAGTAGGGCGCCGATCCCGCATCGTCCAACAGCTTGAGCGGCTGGGTCAGCAGGAAGGAATACCATTGTTCGGAGCGCTCGGCCGATTGGCGGGCATTCTCGACGCTGGCGCGCTGATCCTGCGCCGCGTCGAGCCGGATCTGCGCCGCCGCGACGTCGGGATGCACCCACAGCCACTGGCCGTTGATCTCCATGCGAACAGGCTTGCCGGCCTTGACGATGGCATCGATACCGCCGCGCTGCACGTCGCCGGCCATATCGGGTGCTACCCCAACCTTCTGGCCGTTGACCGTGACTTCTACGGGCTGGGTACCCGGGGGCAGCAGGCCTGCCGGCGCCTCGACACTGCCTGGGCCATGCTGCTTGAGGGCACCGTCGAGATCGGTCTTGAGCCCGGTGATCTGCTTGTCGAGACCGTCCCGCACCAGGCCGAGCTGGTCCTTCATCATCCCCTGGATCTGCTGGCCGGCCGAGACCTGCGCCGCCTTGGCCGCCGCCAGGCCGCCCTGGCCGTCGGCGTAGCACATATTGGCGTTGGCGGGGTTGTTGAGAAGCGCCTGCCACTGCTTGTTGAGCTCGCCGTTGCGCAGGTCCTCGCGGATGTTCTTGTCGCTGGCCGCGAAGGTCAGTTGAACCCGCTTGGTGTCGTGCTCGTATTTGGTCTCCAGATAGAGCTGATGATCCTTGGGATCCTCTATGACGTTCTGTTCCTTGATCTTGCCCAGATAGTCGCCGCCAGCAGTGGAATATTCTTCGTTCCAATCGAACATGTCCGGATGGGCGGCTTGGTACTGTGCCAGAATCTTCTGCCTGAGATCGGTGGCCTGAACCTCTTGGCCAGAAAGCGTGCTCGTGGCCGAATAGAAGTTGGAATAGGCGGTCGCCGCATCGACCTGCTTGCCGGCATTCTCGCTCAATGTCTTGGCATCGCTGAGATTTTTCTCAGCCGCCGTGCGCTCGGGCGTACCCTGCTTGGTGGCGTTGACCTCCTGCTGCCGGACGCCGACCAGATAGTCCGCCAGCGCCTTGTCGCCCTGGCTGGAAGAGAGCCCGGCCTGGTAGAACAGCGCGGTCACCTCGTCATGGGCCGCCTTGGACTTGGCGTCCTTCAATTCGTAATTGGTATGATCGTTGGCGGCCGTGGCTCTTACCGTCGCCTGCCCGGGCAGGGGCGGCGGAGGCGGCAATGTCGCCTGCTTGGTGATCGCCTGGTCGAGAAGGCTCTGGGCCTTCTCGTAGGCCTCGCGCGCCGTGGTCGCATTGGTGAGCTGGGTGTTGGCGTCGGTGAGGGCCTTCTTGGCATCGGCGAGCGAACCCTCCGGCGTCGGCGCGTTCCATTGCAGGCCGAAGGGAGCCAGCTTGTCGTCGAGCAGGGCCTTGGCGTCGGCCATCGCGCCCTTATAGGCGGGATCGAGTGCGTAGACGTTCAGTTGCGCCTGTGACTGGTTGACCTTGGCACTGGCCTCGGCCCGCTGCCCGATGGCAACGTTTTCGGCGTCCATCGCCTTGGCGACCACCGGATCGACCCATTTGCCGTTCTTAGGCACCCAATTGCCTCCCGACGGTGCCTTGCCGGGGGGTGGGGTACCGTAGGGGTTTTCCGCCGTCGGATTGGTGCCGGGCTGGCCCTCGCCATATTTTCCGATGGCGTCCTGGGTTTTCTGGTGCAGGTCTGTGACGGCCTGCTGCAGGCTTGGCAATTCCTCGCCGGCGAAGATGCCGTCGAGAGTGGTCTTGACGATCTCAGCCTTCTTGGCTTCCTGCGGATCGGCACTCTTGGGGTCGACGGATACGAGCGTCTGGGCGAGCGCCGCCTCGGCGCTGTCGGGCTTGAGCTTGACGTCGCGCCCGGTGCCGTCGTCTTGCAGCGTCATGCTGCCATCCGGCTTGGTGGTCAGCGTGTAGCCGTTGAAGGTCACGGAGACGGTGGTGTCCTTGCCCTGCTTCACGGTGCGCGTGGTGCGGCCATTGCCTTCGACCACACTCTTGGTCTCGGTTCCGTTGGCTTCCGTGCTGGTGGTGACCGCATTGCCCCTGTCGTCGGTCGTGCGCACGGTGCGGGAATCGTGCTGATAGTCCTGGTAATAGCCGGTGACGGTCTTGCCGGTCTTCTGGTCGACGATCTCGGTCGATTGCACGTCGCCATTGTCGCTGGTGGGTTGGTTCGTCTTGACCTCGAGGCCGGCAGCTGCGAGCTGGGCCGTCACCTGCTCCTTGGTCAGCCCGCGTTCGGCAGCGATCTGGTCGATGCTCTTGCCGGCGGCGACATCCTTCTCGATACCCTCGGCCCCCTTGCGGGTCGGATCCTGGTTGGCGGCGAGCGTCGTCTTCTGCCCCTTGGCGTCGGTTACCACCGTGGTGGACTTGCCGTCCGCGCCGGTCGTCTTCACCGTCGTCACGCCGGTGGAAAGCTGCGTCGTCTGGGTGATGGTTCCGGTTCCCAGATCGTCCTCGCGGCGG
This sequence comes from Labrys sedimenti, assembly GCF_034424805.1. Taxonomy (NCBI): domain Bacteria; kingdom Pseudomonadati; phylum Pseudomonadota; class Alphaproteobacteria; order Hyphomicrobiales; family Xanthobacteraceae; genus Labrys; species Labrys sedimenti. The sequence continues at coordinate 78,822 of NZ_JAXOUF010000014.1, read as the reverse complement.
GTCGTCGTCGTCCCCGTCTTCGGGTCATAGTTCGTGGTGATCTTCTGGCCGGATTCATCGCGCACCGGCGTGTCGGTCTCCTTGCCCTTGGCGTCCTTTACCTGCGTGTAGTAGGTGCCGTGCTGGAAATCGTAATATTCGGTGACGGTCTGGCCGGTCTTGGGATCGCTGATCTCAGTGGTGCGGACGTCGCCATTGTCGCTCTTCGGGTCGGTCGTCTTGATGCCGAGGCCGCCGGCCTTGAGCTCATTGAGCACCTGGTCGCGCGTCAATCCGCGTTCGGTGGCGATCTGGTCGACGCTCTTGCCTGCCTGCACGTCCTTGACGATCGCACCGGCATCCGTTCCCGGTTTCGGCGTATCGACGGGAGCCGGATTGACGACCTGTACGACCGCCGGCGTGCCGCTCTGCGGCGTGAGGAACAAAGCCGGGGTCACCGTCGGCGTGCCGGACGTCTTGAACAGGGGCGTATTGCTCGCCAGGGCCAGCGGCGCAACGACCGGGCTCGGTGCCGCCGGCGGCGGCTCAAGTTTCGTCAGTTCCGTATTGGTCTGCTTGAGTTCCTTCTGCAGCTTGGAGGCCTCTTCGGCCTCGCCCATCTTCTGCGCGAGCCGGATCTGCTCGCGAAGCTTTTGCGCCTGAGCCCGAAGTTCTGCGATGCGGTCGATGTTATTCTTGGGGATGATCTTCGGTGGTGGTGGCGGCAAAAAGATGGGACGAACGACCATGCGTTGAATCTCCAAAGCAGCCCGATCTCCTGCGCACCTCCACCGGAACGCTTGAGCCGGATCTCAAAGTGACGGTGGCCGCCTCATCGTGAAGGCGTCCAGTAGACATCGTATTCGGTGAGGTGCTGCTCCACGGCACGCATCGCTTCCTTGACGTCGACGCCGGACCGTTGGGCGATGAGGGCGATCAGGATCTCCGCCGCCGCGAGGGCCGGCGTAACGCTCCTGAAGAAGGAATGGGATTCGACCGTGACGATGACGCTGGCGCGGGCCAGGCGAGCCAGCGGCGACACGCGGCTGTCGGTGATTGCCACGATGGTCACGCCGCGCTTGGCCGCACGGCGTGCCACCTCGACGGTGGCACGGGCGTAGGGCGCCATGCCGACCACCAGCATGACGTCCCCGGGACCGGCATGGCGAAGGGCATCGACCTCGCCCTTGGCGGCAGCGTCGAGCAGTGTGCCGCGATCGTCGAACAGCGAAAGTAGGCGGGAAAAGTGAGTCGCGACGACCTGTTCCGAGCGCAGCCCCAGGCAATAGACACGCCGCGCGCCGATCAGGATGTCGGCGACGGCGACATGCTGCATGGCACTCGTATATTCGCCCAGGCGGGCAACCTGGGCGGCGAGCATGTCGGTGGTCGCGCTGACTGTCGAATAGCCTTGGCCGTCCTCCGCCACGTTCGGTGTCTCCACCGCTTCCGCCGGTTTGGCGGCCGATTTGGCGCCTGGCTCACGTAGTGCCTGCGCGTAGAGAGCGCGCATGTCTTCATAGGCTTCCAGGCCCAGCCAGCGGGCCAGGCGCATCATGGTGGAATGCGAGACGCCAGCCCGCTGCGCCTGCTCGCGCATCGATATCAGCGCCACTTCCTGGGGGTGGTCCAGAACGAACCGGGCCGCCAGCTTCAGTTGCGACGGCATGGTCTCGAACCGCTCGACCAGGAGCTGCGTCAACGGACCTTCTCTCATTGCGGCGACCCAAATCTATTGATGACAACAGTATGACATGGCCTTCGCCAATGCAACAATTGGAACTTATTAATAGCACGCATTCCAAATGGACTTTCATTCTAAGATTCACTAGCATGCCGGCGACGGCGATCCGAGCGATGCCCTTCGCGGTCTTGTGATCTCGCCGTTCGAAGCGCGATTCAAGGAGTGAACGATGTCCGTGTCTTCCCTAAATCCAAACGCATCCAGCACCCCCAGCGGGGCTGTCGACGATGCGATCGCGAAAATGGAAAAGATGTTCTTGCTGAACCTGAAGCTTCAGGTGGCGACCACTGAAATCGGCGTCAAAAACAAGGCCGCCGACAACATTACCCGCGGTAGCAAGACCTGAGTGACGAGCGCCGCCGGCCTGGGCTGGCGGCGCTTGAACCGTATTGTCGGAGCCGTTTTCCGCAGGCGCAGATCGGAAAAGGCGGCCCGATTGGGGATTGGGGATTGGAACGATGCCCACCGGATTGATCGACAAGGCTCAAGGTGAGGCGCGTGCCCTGCGTCGGCCCTCGTCACCGCCGGCTGCGAATGCGGACAAGACCCGATTCGAATCCGAATCGGTCATGGATTTCCAGGTGACCGATGGCCTCCACAAGGGGGCCGGTATCGGATTGGACGAGGCGGACTACACGATCGGCTCAGGGCCGGATGCCGACATCGTCCTCAGGGATGCTGGCATTGCCCCCCTTCATGCGCGCCTGCGCTGCCGGGGACGCCGGGTGGAAATCGAGGCCATTGGCGGAGCACTCGACCTTGTAAAGGCGGAGATCCTGCCCGAGGGCCATGGCCGCCGCTGCCGCCTGCCGCTCGACGTCGGTATCGGCGAAGCACGGTTTCGCCTGGAAGCCCGGCGGGGATCGGTAAGGGCGGCACGTCTGGGCGGCGGAACGTGGCTCGGGCGCTTGCTGTTCGTGAGCGGTGCCGTGATCCTCACGGTGGTGGGAGCTTCGCTCGCCCTGAACTGGCTGCCGAGCGCCACGGCATTTTCCTCCCAGCCCCACCGAACCGACGTGCCGCAGCCGCTTGCCGACATCTCCGAAAAACCCGCCGCGCAGCCGGCCGTCGTGAGTTCGACCGATGCGGCTGTTCCGGCGAGCCGCGCTCGTGACGACCTGGCGGGGCGCCTGGCGGCTGCCGGATTTTCCAATCTGACCATTGCTGCCGAAAAGGACCGCGTGGTCGTCTCGGGCGTGCTGCCGGCACTGCAGGGCGAGGCTTGGCGGGACGTCCAGGCCCGCTACGACCAGACCTATGGCGATCGTGTGCCGCTCGTTTCGCGTGTCGAGACGGGCAAGCCGGCGCAGTCGCCTCCGCTCACTCTGCGGGCGATCTGGTTCGGAGAGCGGCCCTATGTCATCGCCAGTGATGGTGCGCGTTACCATGAAGGGGCATTCGTCGCCGGCGGCTGGATCATCGAGAAGATCGGCGAGGATGACCTGCGGCTGGCCAAGAACGGTTCGACGCTCACCTTGAAATACCGATGACCCGACGGCTGGATGCAATTCGCCTCGATGCCCCCAATCTTGGTTCGTCCAGCCAGGAGACGAACGTCAAGGGCTTGCAGGGCCCCCCGGTCAACCGGCGGCGGCTGCATTCGATCGACTCACGCTCCGAAGAGGCCGGCAAGGCCGGCAGGAGCGAGCGCTCGGAAACGGCGGCGCGATCGACGGGCAGGGCGGCAGGGCTATCGGCCAAGCGTTCTCTCGACGACGAACTCCAGGATTTCGCGATGCCCAAGGGAGCCGGCTCGGCCATCTTGCGCCGCTCGGTGCCCATTCTGCGCTACTGCATCACCGACCTGGTGCCCCAGCTGGAGGGCGGAGACCAGCTTCGCAGCCTCGCCCAATCGCTGATGGAAGAGGAAATCGAACGTCATCGCGACCTGATGGCGCGGCTGCAGAAGGAAACCGAAAGCTGACCGACCGGCAGGACACCGTAAAGCTGCTGCACCTGCTGGGCTATCTCTATGGTCGCCACGGCCAGGTCAAGCGCGGCACGGCCTATCTCCTGATCGCAGCGCAGCTCGAGCCGGCGAATGCGGAAGTCCTGCAGACCCTGGCCCATCTGCTCGTGCTGGGCGGTGAGGCGGGCAAGGCGCTCGCCACGATCGAAAGGCTGGAGGAATTGGAAAGCGCCGATCATCCCGCCCTCGCCTTGCTCAAGGGCAAGGCCTTGCTGGCGGCGGGGCGCCCCGTGGAAGCGCGGCGGTCCTTTCAGGACTTTCTTGCGCAACGAGAGCTGAATGAGCATGCCTGACCGCATTCTGACGTTCCTTGCCAAGGCCGCCAAGCGCGCCGATCTCGTCATCGCGATCATGATGCTGGTGGCGGTGATCATGATGCTCATCCCGCTGCCGACCGAGCTGGTCGACGTGCTGATCACCATCAACATTGCCATCAGCGTGCTGGTGCTGCTCGCCGCACTCTACGTCACCCATCCGCTGGATTTCTCGTCCCTGCCATCGGTGATCCTGGTGGCGACGCTGTTTCGCCTCGCCATCACCATCACCACGACCCGCCTCATCCTGCTCCAGGCCGATGCCGGCCAGATCATCACGGCATTCGGCACCTTCGTGGTCGGCGGCAGCATCGCGGTGGGACTGGTGGTGTTCCTGATCATCACCATCGCGCAGTTCCTGGTCATCGCCAAGGGAGCGGAGCGCGTCGCCGAAGTCGCCGCACGCTTCACCCTGGATGCCTTGCCCGGCAAGCAGATGAGCATCGACGCCGAATTGCGCAATGGCGACATCGACAAGACGGAGGCGCGCCGGCTCCGCCAGCGCCTCGAGCGCGAAAGCCAGCTCTTCGGCGCCATGGACGGCGCCATGAAATTCGTCAAGGGCGACGTCATTGCCGGCATCGTCATCATCCTGGTCAACCTGATCGGCGGTATCGCCGTCGGCACCCTGCAGCACGGCATGTCGGTCGGCGTGGCCGCCTCCACCTATGCCCTGCTGACGGTGGGCGACGGCCTGGTCGCCCAGATCCCGGCCCTGCTGGTGGCTGTGGCCTCGGGCACCATGATCACCCGCGTTTCCGGAGCGGAGGGGGAAGGCGATCTCGGCGGCCAGATCGCCGGGCAATTGCTGCGCGATTCGCGCACGCTGGGCCTGGCTGCGGTCATTCTGGCCGGTCTCAGCCTGGTGCCTGGCTTTCCCACCATCATCTTCCTGATCCTCGGTGCCATCTTGGGGGCCGGCGCTTATGCCATGCACCGCAACGCCAAGGGGACAAAGGAGGAGGGACGGGGCTCGGCTTCCGCGATCGCCTCAGATGTCGCGCGGTCCGGCGTGGCTTCCGGCTCCCTCGCGGCCGAGGAAGGGGAGGAGACCCTGCCTTCGACCCGTATCCTGGTCCGCTACGGCAAGGGCACGTTGCTCGACAGGGCCGTGCTGGACGAGCATGTGGGCGGTATTCGCCAGCGCCTCTACGACGATCTGGGCGTCGAGCTGCCCCGCATCGGCGTCTATGAAGATCCGGCCTTGCCGGGTCAGCATGTCCGCATCGACGTGGAGGAGGCGCCGGTCCTCGAGGCGGATCTGCCCGAAGGCCGCCTCAGGGTCGAGGGTGATGCCGCCAATCTCGCTCTGCTCGGCCTTGCCTATGAGGAACGTCCTGCCGGCCCGCGAGACCATGCCTTGTGGGTCGATGCGGGTGCGGCATCGGCTTTGGCCGATGCTGGGCTGGTCTCCCTCGGGCCGGGAGAAGTCGTCGGCCAATGGGCCGAGGACGTGTTGAGGCGCTATGCCGGGCATTTCGTCGGCATCCAGGAAACCCGGGCACTGCTTTCCGAAGCCGAGCAGGATTATGGCGAACTGGTCAGGGAAGCGCGCGAGGCCGTGCCGCTGCAGAAGATTGCCGAAGTGTTGCGCCGCCTGGTGGCGGAAAACGTGCCGATCCGCAATCTGCGCATCATTCTGGAAGCCTTGGTGGAAGCGGGCGGCCACGAACAGGATCCGGCCCTGCTTGCCGAGCATGTGCGCGTCGCGCTGAAGAGGCAGATCAGCTTTCGTGCCGCCGACCGCAACCGCGTCATCGCCGCCTATGTCATGCAACCCTCGGCAGAGGAACTGCTGCGCGCCGGCCAGCAGACGGCGGCGATGGGCGGCTTCCTCGGCCTGCCGGAGGAGCAGGCCCAGTCCATCGTCACGCAGATCGGCCGGGCTCTCCGGGAAACCGCGCCCGACGCCGCGCCGGTCGTCCTGACGGCGGGAGACGTCCGGCGGCACTTGCGCACTTTCCTGGCGCAGCACGGCATCGAGCTTGCGGTTCTGTCCTATCAGGAGCTCGCACCGGAATTCAACGTGCAGCCGCTCGCCACCATCACCAGCCTGCAGGGCCAGGGCGCGGCCCGGCCCTCGCTCGCAACCACCCGCCCGGCCAAACAACATGAGGGGGCCGCCTGACACGGGGCAGGCAGGGGCGCCATCGACAGACGACAGGAGAGGAACGGAATGACAAGTCACGGCAGGGCCGGCCTTTGCATGGTCACACATGCAACGGGCCTCGCCCCGGAAATCGGTTGGTCTCTCCTGTATCGGCAACTGGCCGTGCTTGCCGCTTTCGCGCTTCTCCTGCTGGGCCTGGCGCCAGGCGCCCACGCCCAGACCATGACCAGCCTGCCGAGCAAGCCTAGCGTCGACCTCGCCGTGGGGCAGGGGCGGCTGTTCCGCTTCAAGCAGCCTGTCGAATCCGTGCTGGTGGCCGATACCACCATTGCGGACCTGCAGATCGTCTCGCCGCAGTTGGTTTATGTCTTCGGGCTGAAGCCCGGCCTGACCAATTTGATCGCCGTGACGGCCGACCAGAAGGTCGAGGCGACCACCGAATTCCGGGTCAGCACCGATCCCAGGCCAGCCCAGCGGGCCCAGAAGGTGATGCAGCCGCGCGGCGCGACCAATCTCACGATTTTCGGGGACCGCATCGTCGCCAGCGGCAATGCGGGCAGCGTCGATGAGGCGCTCGATACCGACGATGTCGCGCGCACCTATTCGCAGCCGGACCGGCCGCCGATCAACGACACCACCATCTCAGGTTCGCAGCAGATCAACATCCGCGTGCGCTTTGCCGAGATCTCGCGCTCCGAATTGCTGTCCTTCGGCGTCGACTGGGGCGTCTTCGCCAATTCGGGAAATTTCTCCTTCGGCCTGTTGAAGACTGGCGGCGTGAGCGAGGGCGGCGGCAATCTCGGCATCGGCCTGCGATCCAATGCCGTCAATGTCAGCGCCCTCATCGAGGCCCTGCAGCGCAACGGTATCGTCAAGATCCTGGCCGAGCCGAACCTGACCGCGGTCACCGGCCAGACGGCCAGTTTCCTCGCCGGTGGCGAGATCCCCGTGCCGATCCCGCAAAGCCGCGATACCGTGACGGTCGAATACAAGTCCTTCGGTGTCTCGCTCAACTTCACCCCGACCCTGCTCCCCAACAACCACATTGCCATTCACGTCAAGCCGGAGGTCAGCTCGATTTCCGATTCCGGCGGTGTCAGCCTGAACGGCTTCAACCTGCCGAGCTTCGTGGTGCGGCGGGCCGACACCACAGTTGAGGTGGCAAGCGGGCAGACTTTCGCGATCGCGGGGCTGTTTCAGCAGAGATTTGCGAAAAGCTTGCAGAAATTCCCCTTCCTGGGCGACGTGCCCGTGCTCGGAACGCTGTTCCAGTCCGAGCGTTTCCAGCGCGAGGAAACCGAACTGGTGATCCTGGTCACGCCCTATCTCGTCCAGCCGGTGCGAGGCCACGACCTTGCGACTCCGATCGACCGGCCGGCCCGAACCAAGAAGGCCCGCAAGCCAGCGAATACCGCCGGCATGGGCCTCATCGTGAAATAGGGAGGACGGGAGCAATGCGCGCGAATTTCCTGCGGGCCGGCCTTCGCCGGGGTCTGGCTCTCCTCGGCGTGATGGGGCTTGCCGGTTGCTCGGCCGGGCCCACGGCCGATTATTCCCCCGGCTACGGCTATGTGGCGACCAATGCCGGCCAGGGTTCAGCCAAGGGCGCCACAGGTTCGGTGCTGGTGCCCGATGCCTGCCTTGGCCCCCCGGCCGACGTCCAGCGCCCCGCCTGGGGCACGGTGGAAGCGGCGATGCCCGATCTCGGAGCCCATCTGCCGCCGGGCTGTGCCAATGCCTACAACCTGCAGCGCATGACCGAAAGGCAGGGGGACCTTGTCGAAGGCCGGCGCATGGGCCCGGCTGCCGGCGTCACGACCGCGCGCGCGGCCCGCAAATATCTGCTGGGGGAGAAAGAGGGGGATGCATCCTCATCGGAAAATCTCGGCGGTGCCGGCGGCAGCGCGACGCAACAGTCCTCCGACTAGCACCGGATCCTGGTCCAGGGAAGCATCAGGCCATCGCTTAGCTGGCGCTGGTCGCCGCGTTCATCAGGCCGAGCGCCTCGGCGCGCTCCTTGGGGTTGGCCTTGGCGCGGATCGAGCGGGTGCGGGCCAGCAGCGCGTCGACCTCGCTGCTGGAAAGCCCGACGGGCGGGGCGGCGCGAACCTGGCTGTCCTGGCCCAGCAGGCCGTAGCAGACCACGAGGTTGCGCTTGTGATGCAATTGCGCGTCCGGAGCGGCCGCGACCTGCTGGATGAACGGCATCGCTTTCGGCGCGTCGCCGGCGAGGGATGCGGCGAGCGCCATATTGGCCTTGATGTCGAGATCGCCGGGCGTCAGGGCCAGGGCACGCGAGAAGGAGGCCTCGGCCGCACCGGTCTGGCCGGCCACGGTCTGCGCCACGCCAAGCCGGTTATAGGCGCTGGATGTGTTGACGATCTCAGCGCCTTCGCCGAGGGCGCGGAGCCCGGCCTCGTTGTCGCCGGTTGCCATCATGGCCGAGCCCAGTCCGACGAGGGCCTTGCCGTCCTTCGGCGATTTCGCCAGTGCGGTACGATAGGCGCTTATCGCGCTGGGATAGGAGCCGGCGCGGACATAGGCATCGCCGACCTCGACATTGGCCGTCGCGGAGGCGTCGGGCGCTGCGGCTGCCCGTTCATAGAGGGCGAGCGCGGTTCCCTTGTCGCCATGCGACTCGACATCCGCGGCCAGCCGCATCAGACGGGAAGATTGCGTGTTCGATGCGCTGCCCAGGCCGACGGCGGGCGTGTTGGCAGTATGCGCCGTGGTGCAGGCCGTAAGCACCACCATCGCAAAGACGGGACAAAACGCCGTGCGCAGCCGCATGCCGATCCTCCTGAAAGCCGCCGGATCATATCGCAAGCCTCCTGCCGCGGAAACCATATACGCAGGTCATCCACGAAGAACCTCGGAAAGATGCGCGGCCGCGCAGGAAATAGCGCAATCGCGCATGGTATAGGGCGCTGACATGTCCCAGGAAAGCGAAGAGAAAAAGCTTCCCGCTTCGGAAAAGAAACTGCGCGATGCACGACGCAAAGGCCAGGTTTCCAACAGTCGGGACCTGGTTTCGGGCTTCTCGATCTTCGCGGCCCTTGCCTTCCTCTATATCGCGGGGTCCGGCATCATGGACCGCATCAAGCAATTCGCCGAGCTTGTCGCGAGTGCGCAGTCGGCTCCCTTTGCCCAGACCGCCAGTGCCCTCATTCACCAGGCCATGCTCACGCTTCTCTACATCGTGGTGCCGCTGGCGGGGGTCGTCGTCGCCGTGACGATCCTGGTCAGTACCATCGCGACGCGTGGCCCGGTGTTTTCCTTCGAGCCGCTCAAGCCGCAATTCGAGCATGTCAATCCCGCCAAGGGGCTCAAGCGCATCGCATCCCTGCGCAACGTCGTGGAGTTCGCCAAGAGCCTGATGAAGACGTTGTTGCTGGCGGCCGTCTTCGTCGCCATCATGGCCGCCTGGCTGCAGCCGCTCTTCGAGGTTCCAGCCTGCGGCCAGTCCTGCCTCGAGCCGACGCTGCTTGCCATCCTTACGCCCCTGGGGGCGGCGGCGGCCCTCGCCTTCATCGTGGTCGGCCTCATCGACATGCCGATCCAGCGCGGGCTCTTCCTGCGCGACATGCGGATGACGAAGACTGAGTATAAGAGAGAACACAAGGATTTGGAGGGAGATCCTCTCATTCGACAGGAACTTCAACGTCAGCGTCGCGATGTGGCCAGCCGGCCCTTCCGGCTCGGCCTCGCCAATGCGGTTCTGGTCGTCGCCGGCGCGGAGTACCTGGTGGGCCTTCGCTATGTGCGCGGCGAAACGCCCGTTCCGGTTCTGGTCGGCAAGGGCGAGGGCGCTGCGGTGCCGGGCCTTCGTTCGCAAGCCCGCGAGCTCGATCTGGCGATCGTCGAGGATGCGGCCCTGGCCGAAGCCCTGTTCGAGCGCACGGCCCCCGGCGCCTATGTCGACCCCGACTATTTCCCGGCCATCGTCGCCCATCTGGTCAAGAACGGGCTAGTCTAGCAGTAGCAATCTCCATTTGAACGAAACACGGAGTATCGACCGGAGGTCGACACTCCGTGTTTCGAACGCTTCGTTGGGAATGTGCGACTGTCGGACTACGGGGGACGCCAGTTGTGGCTTCGACCTCGACGGGAGCGTTTTCCAGAACCGGTCAGGCCACCGGAATGGCGATGCCGAGTGCCGCCAGGACGACATCGATCTGCGCGACCGAAGCCGGCCCGGCCTCGCCCTTGCGGACCTTGGAGGCGGGGTTGTCGATATGCACGGTGACTTCGCCCGAACCGTAGTCGTCGGGCGCCGTGAAATCCTCCTGGGCGTTAAAGCGCGAGGGATCCGTGTAGGTGGAGTCGGAGGAGGCCGTCTGCGGGAGCTTGGTGGCATCGCCCTTAAGGCCGGCCAGCGTATGGTGCAGATTGCTCACAAGCGTGTCGCGCGCCGCATTCGGTATGGCGTTGATCCAGTTGATGAAGGCCTGCCGGCTGGTGGGATCGTTCATCCTGAAGCCCTTGAGCTCGCCATATTGGATGAGGAGCGGCACGGGGCTGTAGCCTTCGCGGCTCTGGTTCATGAGGGCGGCGGCGGCTTCCTCCGACAGGCCGGCATGTTCGAGGAAGGCGGTCGCGTCGGCGGTCTCGAATTCGTGATTGTCGCGATTGCCCGCCACGACGAACTGGGCGATCACCGCGCCGATGACGACGGCCAGCCCGATCGGTCCGAAGGCGGTGCCGGTGCCGAGAGCGGCCATCACCGTGCCGCCGCCGGCGACGAGGGAGAGGCTGCCCATCGTCGGATCGCCCGCCTTGAAATAATCGACCGCGTTCCAGACATCGAAGATCGCGCCGACCGCACCGAGAACCTTCACCGCCGGCTTGCTGCTGGATCCGAACACCTCTACCGTCTTGTTGCCGCCCGAGAGAAGGCCAAAGCCGTGCGAGAGCTCGATCGCACGCTGGCTGACGCCGGCGGCGTCGATCACCATCTTGAGCCCGCCCTTCCAGGTCGGATTGTTGGCTAAGTTGACGCCGGTATTGACCAGACCCGCCAGGGTGGCGGCGGTGCCGATGATGCGCAGGATCTTGCCCGGCGTCGTGTCGTTCTTGAAGGCCTTGATGCCATTGGTGTCGGTGATGTCGTCCAGCCCGGCATTGAGCTGGCGCATCTTGCGCTCCACTTCGGCGGGCGTGTCACCGGCCTTGGGCAGTGAATCCTCGACCAGCTTGATGGCCTTGTCGAGCTCGCTCTGCTTGACGCCGAGCATCTTGGCCATGCTGCCGTCCTTGAAGGAGACGAGCGCATCGTCGACCTTCCTGAACGTTGCCGGATTGCTTGGGTCGAAATCGGCGAAGCCGGGGATCACGGCGCGCCGGATCAGCTGGGTTGCCGCTTCCTCGACGATCTTGCGGCCGCGATCCGTCAGGCGCAGCGTGCCTGCGAGCTTGTCGAACTTGGGCAGGCCGAGCAGGGTCGGCTCCTGCGTCAGCGTCATGTTGAGCGCCATCGCGGTCTTGTCGTCGGCGAGCAGTTTGGCGACGGCGTCGTTGGCCTGTTTCTGATACTGGGCCAGTTCGGGCGGCAGATTGCCCAACTGGTCGATCTGGACCAGGAGCTTCTTGCCGTCCTCGCTGATCTTGGCGGCGAGGTCCTGCTCCTTCTGCTGCCATTGCGGGCCCTTGCCCGTCTTGTAGTCGGCGATCGCCTGGGTGAGTTGCTCGGGCGTCATCAGCGGGCCCTTGCTGGCGATCAGATATTGCAGCTCCTTGGTGTGTTCCAGATAGGCATCGACATCCCTGTTCACGCTGCCGGCCGCAAATTGCTGCACATTGGGAATGACGGTTTCATCGACCGGATAGCCGAGGGCAAGCGGGTAATCCAGGCGCGAGCCGCTGGCGATGGCCTGGGGAATGGAATTGATGTCGTAGCTTCCGATCTCGGCGAAGCGCGCGACGATGGCCGATGCGCCTGGGGCATCGCCTATCTTGTCCATGATTGCCATCAGGTTGGACAGGCCTTCCATGCCGATCAGATCGGTGCCGACCTCGCGCTGACGCGTGGCATTGGCGGCCTCGATGGTGGGCAGGGCTGCCTGCATCAGCTTCACCGCCAGGTCCGGATCGGCCTTGTCCACCAGGCCGCGCAGATTGTACATCACCGTCGCAGCATCGCCCTGGTCGCTGACCGCCGTCTTGGGATCGTAGTCCTTCAACTGCTGCGTCGCCTCGTCGGCGGCTGCCTGGATGAGGGTGAGGGCATCCTGCGAATTCGCGATGGCCTGCTTCACCTCGGGCGTTGCCTTGGTGTAGCCCTCGGCCATCTTCTCGAAGGCCTTGCCGGGGCTGCCTGCGGCCTTGGCGTCGTCGATGATCTTGCGCGCCGCGGCTTCCACCTGCGGCCCGGCATGGCCGGAGGGACGCAGGGCGATGCCGAGATCCTTGCCGGCCATCTCGATGGCGCTCTGTGCAGGGCCACCATCCGTCCAGTCGCGATCGAACAGGCGCTGCAGCGCGGCCGGCCGCTCGGCTTCCGGCAAGTCGGCCAGATAGGCCTTGGTGTCGGCAGTGAGCTGTTTCTGCTCGGCCGCGAAATCGTAGGTCGGGCCGTCGGAATCGGCGCCCTTGTTGCCGCGTTCGTAGAGGCCTTTCGCAAAGGCCTCTTCCGGATCGGTCTCCAGCCCGCGCTCGTGAATTGCCGCTTCGGCGCTGGCCTTGGCCGGCCCGCCATCCGACCAGTCATAGGCAGCGATCCTGAGGGCAGCCGCCTGGCGCTGAGATGGCGGCAGAGCATCGAGATAGGCCCCGATATCGGCCTTGATCGCCGCACCACCGGCCTTCAGCTCCTCCAGGGAGATTCCGTCCTGGTAGCCGAGCTTGTTGCCCTGGCCATAGAGATCGTCGAGGAAGGCCTTCTCTCCGGACGGCGCGCCGCCGGCACCGGCCGGGGACTTGGCAATCAGTTCGGGCGCGCTTTCGGGGACGATGACGACATCGTTGGGGTGGATCACGTCGCCATTTGCGTCGAGATGCCCCTTGTTGGCCGCGATAAGGTCCGCGAACTTGACGTTGCTCTCGGCGGCGATCTTCCACAGGCTGTCGCCCTGCTCGACGATGACCGTCTTCTCCGTTTTCGGATCGAGCTGCTTGGGTCCGCCGGCATCGGCCCGCTCGCGCACGGCCTTGTCGATCTGCGATTCGAAGAATTTCTGCTGCTGCGGGGGGAGCGCGAAGCTCACATTGCGGATCGGATCGAAGCGAAACCGTGCGTTCGGATCTATGCGAAAAGACATGCTGCATTACCCCGCCAGAGTCAGTCGTGCCATGGCGACGGCGCATCCGCCGCGAGCGGCTGCGCGGCCAGTTTGTGGGCAGCACTATGACCGGGGGTGGATGATGGTTTGATGACACGCCGGGACCATCCGGCGCGGGTCTGGTGGATTCCGCGAGGCGAAGGCGGACACTTCAGATCCTGGACTGGCCCATTGGGAAAGGCTGGACTATCGTCGCATCTCACCTGTGATATCGGTGAGTTTATTGCCGGAAGATTTCCATCTGCGATGGTCGACGGCGAATAGTCCGATCAAGATTTGGGGCCGGTATGGGTACGATCTGGCAATCACTCCTGGCAAACCTTGCACTCGTCTCGATATTTCTGGTGGGATGGGACATCATTTCCGATCTCGCCAGGCGGACGTCCAGGAAAGTTCAGGAGCTCCTCCTGGGTGCTGTGATGGCGGGTGGGGCTATAATATCCATGCTGTTGGCCGTGCCGATCGCCTCCGGCTTCATCGTCGATCTGCGGTCCGCCTTCATCGCTTCCGCCGCCTTTTTCGGAGGATGGAGAGCGGCTGCCATTGCCACCCTGTGCGCGATCGCCTTCCGGCTCTATCTCGGCGGCGCAGGGGCATGGCCGGGTGTGACAGGCATCCTGATCTCGGCAGCCGTCGGGCTGGGCTATCACTACGCCATAGGCGGCCGGCGCCGGAAGTCGGTGGATATTCTGGGGTTGGGTGCTGCGGTCGCTGCCGGCAGCGCCATCGGCTTCATGCTGTTTCCATCACATGCCGGTCTTGAGATTTTCAAACAGGCCGGCTTGCCGCTGCTGTCGTTCGTCTTCGTCAGCCAGATTATCATTGGCGTCCTGCTCGACAGGCAATGGCGTCGACGCGAACTGGCGGAAGCCAATTTGATCTTCAGTGCGATGGTGCGAGAGCTGCCGGACTGCCTCAATGTGAAGGATAGTCAGGGCCGCTTCATCGCCGCCAATCCCGCAACAGCCAGATTCATGCGGGCTGGCTCGGTGGATGCCCTGATCGGCAAGACGGATTTCGATTTCTTTCCCCCCGATCTGGCGGAGAAGTTCCGCCAGGACGAAGTGTCGACCCTGGAGCGTGGCGAGACGGTGCGGATCGATCAGCCGGCCGTTTTTCCGGACGAGCGGAAGGGCTGGGTAGCGACATTGAAGGCGCCGTTCCGCGACGAGGGTGGGCGTATCGTCGGCATCATCACTTATAATCGCGACGTGACGGAGCAGAGGCGCGCAGCCCAGCTCAAGAATGAATTCATCTCCACCGTCAGCCATGAATTGCGGACGCCGCTGACCTCGATCCGCGGTTCTCTCGGCCTCATCGCCGCCGGTGTCTCGGGCACACTGCCTCCCAAGGCCGCCAACCTCGTCAAGATCGCCCACACCAACAGTGAGCGACTGGTTCATCTCATCAACGACATCCTCGACATGGAAAAGATCGAGTCGGGCAAGATGGTGTTCCAGGTCGCCCGGACGGCGCTGCGGCCGATCCTGGAGCAGGCCATCGCGGGCAGCACCAACTACATGTCCGAAAAGCAGATCCGTATCGCCCTGATGGACGATGCTCCCCGGGCGGAAGCCGTTCTCGATCCGGATCGGCTGCATCAGGTCCTGGCCAATCTCCTGTCGAATGCCATCAAGTTCTCCCCGGACGGCGAGACGGTAATCCTCCGATTGCAGCGTCAGCAGGGCAGAAAGCTGCGCATATCGGTGATCGATCGCGGCGGCGGCATTCCCGACACGTTCCAGGACCAGATTTTCGAGAAATTCGCCCAGGCCGATGCCTCGAACACCCGCAGCAAGGGAGGTACCGGCCTTGGCCTGAGCATTGCCAAGACCATCGTCGAAAAGCTTGGCGGTACCCTGTCTTTCGAAACCGGAGAGAGAACCGGTACGGCCTTTCACGTCGAGCTTTCCGAAGCGGAGCGGCCGCCCAGGCCGGAGCCCGCCGTCATCGTCCGCAAGCGGGACAATCGGCTGAGAGTGCTGATCTGCGAAGACGAGGCGGACATCTCCGCCGTGCTGGCCCTGCTTCTCGATGCGGAAAACTTCACAAGCGACGTCGCCCCCGACATTGCCTCGGCCAAAACCCTTCTGCGGACACGCGACTATGTGGCGATGACGCTGGACATCAAATTGGCCGGGGAGTCGGGCATCGAGCTCTTCCGCCATATTCGAGCCTCCGCCACCAATGCGAACATCCCCGTCATCGTGATATCCGCGGTCGCCGACGAAACCCGGCGCTCCCTGAACGGATCTGCGATCGGGATCGTGGATTGGCTGGAGAAACCCGTCGATCCCGACCGTCTTCATGCCGCGCTCGAAAAGATCGTCACCCGCAAGATCGACCGCCGGCCCAATATCCTGCATGTCGAGGATGACGAGGGTGTCCTGACCGTGATGTCGGAGGGATTGGGGCCGGATGTCTGCATTTCGTCGGCTCGCTCCTTGGCCCAGGCCCAGGAGGCGATTGCACTGCAGCGCTTTGATCTTGTCATTCTCGACATTGGGTTGCCGGACGGGTCCGGCCTCGACCTCCTGAAGGATTTGCCCCTCGATACGCCGGTCATCGTGTTTTCGGCCGTGGAACTCGACCAAAATCTCGGCGATCGCGTCAGGGCCATCATGACCAAGACCAAGACGTCCGAGCTTGATGTGGCAAAGCTGGTCAGGAACTTGCTGCCCACCTTCGATATTCATATCCACATGACGACATCGGGAGAGTGAAGCGATGCCGACCAAGATCCTTTACGTCGACGATGAGGATGATATCCGGGAAATCGCTCAGATCTCGCTGGAGCTCGAGCCGCAATTCGAGGTGCGTTCGTCCGCCTCGGGCCGCAGGGCGCTCGTCGATGCCGCGGAGTGGCAGCCGGATCTGGTCTTGCTGGACGTCATGATGCCTGGCATGGATGGCCCCGAAACGTTGCGCCAGCTGGCTGCATCGACCCGAACGGCTTCAATTCCCGTCGCCTTCGTCACCGCCCGGACCCAGACGCATGAGGTCGTGCAATATCGTGCCATGGGTGCCATTGGTGTCGTTGCAAAACCGTTTGATCCCATGACCTTGGCGAAGGATGTGAAGAGATTGCTCCAGGAACGCGGCTCAGGTCGACAGCTTTTGTGAAGGTCTGACCGGTGCGGTTCATGCGGACAGGGTGGAACAACCGGGCCTATGCGATAGCCTTGGTCGCTGCAGTGGAGGTCATGGCTTTGTCTCCATTCATATCGGTTGCCTCCGCTTCGGAGGACAAGCAATGGTCTTTTCCCATGCCGGGTCTGACGGCCACGCCCGACAAGCTCGTCGTCATCGGTGTGAAGGAGAATGGGCTTTTCAAGCCGACCGAGGTTGTCCGGCCTCAGGAGGACGGCGGCAAGCAGCCGGCACGGCCGGCCTCCTTGCCCTTCGAGGCTAATTTGCTCCCTCTCCTCGATCATCGCATTTTCGGGGTGGAGGAGCGCGTCCAGCTGTCGCCGGATGCAGCTGGCGTCGTCATCCGATGCTCCCGGGGGCATCGACCGGCCGGCGTGGTGTTCGGCGCGGCCGGATACCGGCTTCCGCCCGGCATGCGGGGCGCGTTGCTCATCGAAGGGCAAAGCTCGACCGGCTTCGGCCTGGCCCTGACCGCTCCAGGCCAGGACGCGCCCGATGCTCCGCCCGGCGGCATGCAGTCCCTTCCGGCTTCCATCCCCTCGGCGAGCTGGCGCAACACGGACGGCATCCGCAACCTGGTCGTGACCTGCCCGCAGGATGATGCCGCGGCGATGATCTCAGGTTTGCACCTGGTCCCCGATCGTATCGGGGACCATCGGGGAACCGGGAGCTGGATTTGGGACCCGCGGCCCTGGCTGGCCGATCCGGACCGGCTGGTGGAAGAAGCCAGGCGCGCGAGGGTCGATCGCCTCTATTTGCAATTGCGCATCAAGGATGGACAGGTCGAGGACGCTGCCCAGATTGCCCGTTTGATCGACATCCTCGCCCGCGCCGATATTGCCGCGCATGCGGTGGAGGGCGATGCGGCGATGGCCACGCCAGCCGGGCGTGCCCATGCGCTCGACCGGGCCAGGATATTGCGGCGCTTCAAGCAGGCCGCCCCCGGGATACGTTCCTTCCAATACGACATCGAGCCCTATCTCCGGCCCGAATATGCTGCCGATCGCGCTGCCGGATGGCGGGAGTGGGCGGCGACCGTCAAGGCGCTCTCACAGGTGCTCGGGGAACCCGTCGAAGTCGTGGTGCCCTTCTGGATGTTCGATGATGTCGCGGGCGAGCAGGCCCTGGAGAGCGTGCGTGGATCGATCCAGGCAATTGCTGTAATGGCGTATCGCACCGATACTGCCGTCGTCGAGCAGATCGCGCAGCCATGGCTGAATTGGAGGGGCGCTGATGCAATTCCGGTTGGCATCGCGCTCGAGAACGGTAGGGTTCCCGACGAATATCACAGAACTTATGTTCGAGCGCTGCGCGGCGAGGTGGTGCTTGATCGTTCGGGAGAGGGCGTAGCTGTACGAATATTGCCTGAGAAGATTTCAGATTCAAAAACTAAACCTGTTTTTTCGCTAAGTCATGAAGTTGAGGTGAATTCATCGCGAATCAGCTTTATGAATGCTCCCCAGACCCTGGCAGAGGCTCGAAGAAGGTTAGAGCGGACATTGCCGGCATGGCCTGGGTTCGGCGGTTTGCTGGTCCATGAATTGTTGAGGCCGGGGCCGTGACGGTTGACGTGGGATAGTCCAAGTGAGTGCTGCAAAGACAAAGGTCCTGATCTGCGACGATGATCCCCTGCTGCTGGAGCTCATGGAGTTTCGGCTGCAGGCAAAGGGCTATGACGTCGTCAAGGCGGTCGATGGTGCGGAAGCGCTTTCCCGGGTGGGCGGGGAGCGGCCGGATATCGTCGTGCTCGATGCCATGATGCCGAAATCGGACGGATTCGAGGTTCTGGCCCGCATCAAGAACGATCCCGACCTGTCCGCGATTCCCGTCGTGATGCTGACGGCCCGCAAGGGAGAAAAGGATATCGTTTCGGCACTGGAGAAAGGTGCAGACGACTATCTGGTCAAGCCCTTCATTCCGGAGGAATTGTTGGCGCGGCTGGCACGCCTGGTTTCACGGCGGCAGGGCAGGCGCGGATGAAGGGGCGGGCGGGCGCCGTCGCATTGACGCTCCTTCTGGCGCTGGGGCAGGTCGCGTCGGCCCAGACGCCCGACGAGCTCTATGCGTCCGGCGTGAAGGCCCGCCAGCAGCAGCATTTCGACGAGGCCGCCGACCTGTTCAAGCGTGTATTGGCGCAAAAGCCCGATAACACCGATGCTCTCGTGCAACTGGGCTTCGTCGAGCTTGGCCGTAACGATCTCGCCGCTGCTCGTGAATCCTTCTCCAAGACGCTCACTCTCGCGCCCGCCTATGCGGATGCCAAGTTCGGGCTCGCGGAAATCGAGTTCCGCTCCGGGAATTTGGATGCGGCGCTCGGGCTCATCGAATCGCTTGCGAAAGAGCATCCCGATAATGGCGATTTTGCCCAGCTCCTCGCCAATCTCCGCAAGGCGCAGGCGGCGAAGAAGCAGGTGACGACCGCCAGACCCGTAAAACCCAGCCCCGCCAAGGCTTCTCACCCGTCCAAGCCTCTCCCATCCAAGCCTCGCCCGGACCCCGTTGCGGCCTTGCTGGAGAAGGGCCGGAAGCTCAGAAATGCGGGGCGTTTTGCCCAGGCCGAGCAGATCTACCGCGAGGCCCTCAAGCGGGCACCGCGCAATACGGACGTGTTGGTGGCACTCGGCCTGGTCGCGGGCTTCCAGCAGAAATTCGGCGAAGCGGACCGTTTTTTCGATGAGGCTCTGCGGATCAAGTCCTCTTTGCTGGACGCCAGGCTCGGCAAGGTGCGGCTCGCCCTCTGGCAAGGCGACGTCGCGCTTGCCAGGGCCCGTATCGACGCCATTCTGACCGAGGCACCCGGCAATTCGGAAGCCCTTGTCCTCGAGGGGCGGATCGCCATGCTTGAGGGCGACCATGTTCGCGCTGCCCAGGCCTACCGCCAGGTCCTGGCGCGGGAGCCTCGCAACGGCGAGGCTCTGGTGGGGCTTGGCGATATCAGCCGGGCAGAGGGCGATGACGATGCGGCGCGGCAGGCCTATCGCCAGGCTTTGGCCATCGAGCCCAATTCGCAGGATATCGCGCAGAGGCTGGCCGTGCCGCCGCCTCGCAAATGGCGTTTCGACATCGGCAGCGAGGTCAGCGCCTTGACAGCGGGCCAGGGAAACTGGACGGACAGCATCGTCGGCCTGTCCTACCGCCTGACGCCCAGCACCACCTTATCGGGCAAGGCCCGCCTCGCCACGCGTTTCGGACAGACGGACGTACAGGTCGAAGGACGTATCGACCATGCTTTCTCCTCCCGGTTTTCGGCCTATGCCTTGGTGGCCGCGACACCGAGCGCGGATTTCCTGGCCCGCTATTCCGTCGGCGCCGGTGCTTCCTGGCAGGCGGTTTCCCGCACGAATGGCGTCGGCCCGCTGTTTCTCAATGTCGATGCCCGCTATGATGATTTCGCAGACACGCGGGTGACGACGATTTCGCCCTGGATCCAGGGTTATGTCTTCGATGGCCGTCTCGGCCTGTCGGCCCGCTGGGTCCATGCGCGCGATGATGCCGATACCCGGGCCGACGGCTATGTGCTTCGGGCGGATGTGGTGGTGACGCCTCGATTGTCGCTGTTCGCGGGCTATGCCGATGCTCCCGAGATTTCCGACGGCTCGCTGGTGCCAACCCGCTCCGTCTTCGGTGGGGCTGCCTATGATCTGACCGACGACCTGACGCTGCGGGCCAGCTTCGCCCATGAAAGGCGGCGAGCGTTCGATCGCAACACCTTCGGTCTTGGCCTGACTACCCGGTTCTGATCATGCTCTGGCTGATATGGTCCATTTCGATTGTCCTGAGCCTCTTGTCACTCCTGGTCATGGGCATCCTGATCCTTCGGCGCATGCTCAAGCAGCGCCGGAAGGCAGCAGAGGCACAATCCCGCCAGAACGTGCTCAGGGCATTGATCACCTTCTCCCACGACCGCGATCGCGAAGCGCTGAAGCGAGTGATAGCCGGCGTCCCGCCGCGCGTGGCCCTGGATGCGGGTTTCGAATTCCTGGCCTTGTTGCGGGGAGACGAGCATGATGCGGTCATCGCGCTTTTCGCCGAGTGCGGACTGCCTGCCGAGGCAGGTCGCCAGCTCCGCAAGGGCAACGCTGCCGCACGCATTCATGCCGCCGAGATGCTGGCCAAGTTCAAGGGGAACGACACGACGGCCGCGCTGCAGATGGCCCTGGAACGGGATCGCTCGCGGGAGGTCCGTTTTGCGGCTGCGATCGCTCTTTGCGACCTCGGCGCACTGCCTCCACTCGACACCGTCTTGCGCCAGATCGGCCTCACCGGCCAGCGCTCGCGGCGCCTGGTCGATTTGTTCCGGCGTCTGCCCGCCGATCGTTTCGACGAGTTGAAGGCCCATATCGCCCGTCCCGATACCACGGCCTTCGTCAAGTCTGCCGCGATCGAGGCGCTGGCGCGGACAGGCGATCACCGGCTCAACGACCTCTTCCAGCGGGCAGCCAGAGAGGCCATTCCCGATGTCGCGGCTGCGGCTGTCCGGGCCTTGGGATTGCTCGGGCATCCCGATGCCATACCCGTTCTCACCGAGGCCATGACCCATGGCGACTGGAGCGTCCGGGCTGAGGCCGCCGAAGCCGCCGGTCGCCTGGGGTTGCCGGATTTCGTCGCGCCTCTGGTCGCTCTCCTCGACGACGAGATCTGGATGGTCAGCTATACGGCTGCAAAGGCCATGCGGGGTATCCCGCCCTTGGGCGAGGACAGGTTGCGCGAAGTCGCCGCGGGTGAGACCTCCCTTCGCCAGCGCATGGCCTCGCTCGTTCTCGCGGAAGGACCTGCATGATGTCGGACTGGTCTCACTACGCTACCGTAGGGGCGGGCATCCTCGCCTGGCTCATTATTGCGCTGGGCCTGATGCAGACGCTGGTCTATCTGCTGCAGCTCCTGGTGGCCGCCTATGCGCTTTCGCGGCGGCCGCCCGTTACGCGCTCGGCCCTGTTATGGCATCGCTATGCCGATATCGCGCCGCCGATTGCCCTGATCGTGCCTGCCTACAATGAGGAAATGAACATCGTCGAGAGCGTCCATTCGATGCTGGCACTCGAATATCCTAATTTCGAGGTCGTGGTGGTCAATGACGGCTCCAAGGACCAGACATTGCAGCGTCTGATCGAGGGCTTTCGGCTGGTGAAGTTCCAGCGGCCGCATGAAGACGCCCTCAAGCACAAGCCGATCCGTGGCCTCTACTCCTCGCCCATGAACGAAAGGCTGTTCGTGGTCGACAAGGAGAACGGCGGCAAGGCGGATGCGCAGAATGCCGGCATCAATGTCTGCCGGGCTCCGGTCTTCTGCGTCATCGACGGGGACTCGATCCTGGAGCCGGATGCGCTGATGCGCGCCGTTCAGCCCTTTATCGAAGACCCGGAGCGTGTGATCGCGGTGGGGGGAACCATCCGTATCGCCAACGGTTCGCGCATCGAAAGCGGCCGGGTGCAGGAGGTGAACCTGCCTACGCGCTGGCTGCCGCTGTTCCAGATCGTCGAATATCTGCGGGCCTTCCTGATGGCGCGGCTGGCCTGGAGCCGCATCAACACCCTGATGCTGGTCTCCGGTGCCTTCGGCGTGTTTCGCCGCGCCGAGGTCGTCGCCGTCGGGGGCTTCACCAAGGGTTCGATGGGCGAGGATCTCGATCTCGTCATCAAGCTACATCGCCACATGATCGACGCCGGACGGGCCTACCGCATCCAGTTCATTCCCGAACCGGTATGTTGGACTGAGGCACCGGAGACGCTCGGCGTTCTCGGGCGGCAGCGTTCGCGCTGGCAACGTGGCGCGCTCGAATGTTTCTTTCGCTATCGCTCGATGCTGTTCAGGCCGCGTTATGGCCGCGTAGGCTTCCTTGGCCTCGGTCACATCCTGGTGGTCGACGTGCTCGGGCCGATCGCCGAGGTGCTGGGCTATGTCCTGATTCCGGTAAGCTGGTTCCTCGGCTTCCTCTCCACGCCCTATATGCTGGCTTTCGCCGCGCTGGTCTTCGTCTATGGCGTCTGCGTCAGCGTCGGATCTCTGGTGCTGGAGGAAATGGAACTGCAGCGTTTTCCGCGAGCGCGTGACCTCGCCATCCTGACCCTGGCCGCCGTGGTCGAGAATTTCGGCTACCGCCAGCTCAACAATTTCTGGCGCATCAAGGGGTGGTGGCAATATCTGCGCGCCGACCAGAACTGGGGCGAGATGACCAGGACTGGCTTGTCGGGGGCACGCAAATAGCGCTTTGCGGCACCCGTCAGGCCAAGGCACCTTCGAGCTCGGCGATAAGCCGGGCGAGCAGCCGGTGAGCGGCGGCCGGATCCGTGCCCTCGGGTGCCGTAAGGGCCGTTTCGAGCTCGAATGCGCAGCGGCTTACTTCGGGAAACCCGAAAGTGCCAGCGGCGCCTGACAGCGAATGCACGATCTTGACCAGATCCGCATGTTTTTCCGGAGGAATCGGCATTGGATCTCCGGCAAGCGTCTTCAGGGCGGCGAGTTGCCCTTGCGCGCGTTCGACGAACCGCAGCCGCAGGCGCGCAATGGGATCTTCAATAATCGAAGCCTCCTGTGTCCGAAAAGAACCGCATCCATCCTACAGCGCCGGGCGGCATGTGCAGCACACAATCTATTGGGCGCGAATTCGATCCAGATTCATCTTGTCGTTCCTGTAGGTTGCAGCGAGCGGCGTGCAGCTTTGAGGTCCAGCCTTCCGCTCGCCGGGGCGAGCCGGCGCTTCCTGTCTCAGGCATTTGTCCAGCCGCCGCTTGGTGTCAGCGGCCTTGCGTTCGGCGGATTTGACGTCGTCGGCTTTCATGTCCGCGGCGTTGGACCTGAAGGTGAAGCAACTCTTAGAAGGGCTGGTATTGCCGGCATAATTGCAGTTTCCGAAGGTGAAATAGATGCGACCGCCGACATCGACGACTTCGTAACCGCCGACATTGCGCTGATAGGTCACCTTCTGGAATCGCCGCAGCTTGAT
This sequence comes from Labrys sedimenti, assembly GCF_034424805.1. Lineage (NCBI taxonomy): Bacteria > Pseudomonadati > Pseudomonadota > Alphaproteobacteria > Hyphomicrobiales > Xanthobacteraceae > Labrys > Labrys sedimenti. The sequence continues at coordinate 55,336 of NZ_JAXOUF010000014.1, read as the reverse complement.
GCAATCGGAGGGAAGCGGACGCCCTGCCTTGATCTTGTCGAGGGAGACGAAAAGCGTGCAGGCAGGCTGGTCGGGATATCGCGTGTATTTCTCGCCGAGCATCTGGGCAGATGCCGATGTCGCTGCCGCAAGCGACAACGACAAGATCGTGACGAGAGACGAACTATGCATGACTCGCTCCTACTCAACCGTGGCTGCACAAATGTGATCACCCCGGTGTGGAGTAAGTGAGGCCTACAGCATCGAACCTGATTTCTGAATCAGGCTCGATGCTGTAATTCCTTGTTGCCGCATCTTTTTTGCCGAAAACCGGTACCCACTTTTCGGCGCGATGCTCTAAGGCTGCCTGCGAGTCCTTGCAGGCCGGTTTTGTGCCGATCCGGCCCACCGATAGGGCCGCGAAATCGCTTTTCTAGCCTTGGATCCGGCGCAGCACGGCGTCACAATGGTCGACGAAGGCGTCGGCATGCTCCCGGGCGAAGCAGAGGGGCGGGCGGATCTTCAAAGTGTTGCCATAGGCGCCGGCGGCGCCGATCAGGACACCGCGCTCGCGCAGCCCGTTGATCATGGCGCTGGCCGTTTCCGGCGCCGGTGTCTTGCTTTCGCGGTCGGTGACGAATTCCAGGCCGATGAACAGGCCCGCGCCGCGCACTTCGCCGATGGCAAGATGGCGATTGGCGATCTCCCGCAGGCTGTCGCGCAGATAGCGGCCGACATCGCGGGCATTCTCGATCAAACCTTCGTCGCTGATAACGTCGAGCACGGCAAGGCCGGCGGCGGCGGCTACGGGATTGCCGCCGAAGGTGTTGAAATATTTGTCGCGCGCGTTGAAGGCGGTGAGCAGGTCCGGGCTCAGCGCCATGCCGCCCATGGGGAAACCGTTGCCCATCGGCTTGCCCATGGTGACGATGTCCGGGACGATGCCGTGACGCTGAAAGCCCCAGAGAGCATCGCCGGTGCGCCCGAAACCCGGCTGGACTTCGTCGGCGATGAAGAGGCCGCCCTCGGCGTGTACGGCGGCGATGACCGGTGCCAGCAGGCCGGGCGGATCGGCATGAACGCCATCGCTCGAGAAGATGGTGTCGGCGATCATGCCGGCAAAGCGGATGCCCTTGTCCGCCATGTCCGCGATTGCCGCGGTCACGGCGGCAGCCATGGCCTCGCCGGGATGCTCGTCCGGCTTGCGATAGCTGTCCGGAGCAGGGACGGTGCGTACATGCTGCGCGAGCGGCCGGCCGGGGCGCGACGACGGCGAGATGTCGGTCACCGCCGCCGTGTTGCCGTGATAGGCCATCTCGGAGACGATGAAACCCGTGCCGCCGCTGGCTGCCTGAGCGACGCGCAAGGCCAGGTCGTTGGCCTCGCTGCCGGTGCAGGTGAGAACCACATTGCCGATGGAGGCGGGCATGGTCGCCAGCAGGCGCTCGGCATAGCTGTCGACGACCGCATTGAGATAGCGCGTGTGGATGTTCAGCGTGCCGACCTGGCGCCGGATCGCCTCGACCACGCGCGGATGGCAATGCCCTACCGATGGCACATTGTTGTAGACGTCGAGATAGCGCCTGCCATCCGCCCCCTGGATCCACACGCCCTCGGCGCTCACCGCCTCGATGGGCTCGCGATAGAACAGCACGGCACTGCGCCCGAAAGCACCCAGGCGCCGCTCCACGGCGCGGCGCGTCTGCTCGTCGCTCGGTTCGGCCGCCTGCGGGTCATAGGCGTTGAGGGCGAGGATTTCCTTCTCGATCTGCATGGCAGGGTCCGGACGGGTTTCGACGGGCTGGCCGGCATCTCGCCAAGGAGATGCGCAACTTTGCAACCACCATCGAATTGTGTGTGAGGTTCCACAATCGTCAAACACGCTCAGCACACAATTTGAAGAATATCGACATCCCGTTCCTCTGTGCCCAGAAAACTATATGAAAACCGACATGGATTTTATCCATTTGGTCAAGAAAGCAAGCGGTTGCGGGAGGGCGGTATTATGTGGATGTGAGGAAAGTTCCGCATTTTTTGTGGACATTCCACATTTATCGGAACAAGATCATGGAAGAGGACGCCAAGTCCCCTTTCCAGCAGCGACGCCAATTGGTGGGGTTATCGATGGCAAGCGATGCGCCGTCCGCGGAGAAGGAAGACAGATATCCCCGCTCGGCTCAGCCGAACCAGGAGCGGGACCGGCTTTCCAAGGAAGTGCGCCAGCAACGCATCATCGCCCAGCTTTCCGCTGCGCCGACCTTGAGGGCCTCGGAACTTGCCGCTGCCCTCGGTGTCTCCGGCGAGACCATCCGGCGCGACCTGCTCGAACTGCATGAACAGGGCCTGATCAACCGCACCTATGGCGGTGCTTCCCGGCCCTTCGCCCACGAACCCTCGCGCAGCGATCGTCGCCATGTGATGATTGCCGAGCGCGAGGCCATCGCCGCAGCCGTCTCGGCCATGATCCTGCCCAAGGAAGTGCTGATGCTGGGCGGCGGCACCACCACCTATCACGTTGCCCGCTTCCTGGCCGCGCGCAACCGCGACATCACCGTCATCACCCATGACTTCGCCGCCGCAATGGCGCTCGGCACCAATCCGACCATCCGCGTGCTGTTCTGTGCCGGCCGCCTCCACGCCAGCGAAGGCTATCTGTTGGGATCGCAGACCATCGCCAGCATCAATGGCTACGAGGCCAATCGCGCCATCGTCGGGGCCACGGGCTTGGGCGCCCGCGGCATCTATGATGCCGACGAGGAAGCCGGCGCCGTCTACGCCGCCATGGTCCAGCGTGCGGCCGAGGCGATCGTGGTGGCCGATCACGCCAAATTCGATCAGCTCGCGGTCGCCATCTGCTCGCGCTGGGATGCGATCGACCGCCTGGTCACCGATCGGCAGCCGCAAGGCTCGCTCGCCGGTGGCCTCAAGGAGGCCGGCACCGAGGTGATCGTCGCCGGTCCGCGAAGCGAGAATACCGGGGAGGGGACACGCTGACCCTCCACGCCAGGTGGCCGCAGAGCCGCTGACAGGCCCGGTCATCACCAGATTGCCGGCCAGTCATAACAAGACCGAACATCATCCAGACAGACGGAACGGGGCCACCTCATGCATCATCCTGCCATCCGCACGCGACCCGCGGCATCACGGCCGATCCATATCGGCCGGCTCACGTTGGAAATCACGCAGGCCGAGGGAGAGCGGGTCAGTCACTGCGAGCCGGCCAAAGGCGCAAGCGAGGCCTGCTACATGCTCCTGGTTCCCTTGAGCGGGAGGCTGCACTATGCGCAGGCCGGTCGTACGGGCAGTGTCGGGGCAGGAGAATATGTACTGCTCAGCCAGATGGAGTTTCACGAATTCGCCGCGCAGGCGAATACCGCGCTCATGATCCTGCGCATTCCCGTGCTGGAATTGCGGGGACGGCTGACATCGGTCGACGACCACATCGGCCGCCGCTTCGGTGCCAATGTGCAGATGACGCGCCTCATGGTGGATCTGCTGCGCAGCGTCGCCGAGGTCTTCGTCGATTGCCCGCCGCCCAATCCCGAAGCGCTCGCCACCGAGATCTTCAGTTTCGTAGCCCTCGCCATCGGCGCGGAGGACCGCGGTTCGACCGTCGATGTCCGCAATGCGCGCTACCATCTGCGCCGGCGCATCTTCGAGTTCATCGAGAAGAATCTCGGCGACCAGGAGCTGACGCCCCGCAAGATCGCCGCCAGCAGCAGGATCTCGCTGAGCTATCTCTACAGCCTGTTCAACGACGACGACACCACTGTGAGCCAGTTCATGCAGCTCAGGCGCCTGCAGCGGGCCTATGAACTGCTCGTGGCCGATCCGGGGGGACGCCTCACGGTCTCGGAGATCGCCTATCAGGTCGGCTTCAAGAACGTCTCGCATTTCTCCCGCAGCTTCAGCCGCCAGTTCAGCATGGCGCCGCGCGATGCCCGTCGTTCCGCGCAGGAGACGCCTGAGCTGAAGATGCCGCTGCCGGCGGTGGAGACGCAGGAACGCTTGCCGCGCCGCGGCTTTACGGCCCATACTCTGCAGGCTTCGCCCTGATAGCAGTTCCGGGTGCGCGGACGTCTCGTCCGCACCTTCCCTATCTCAAGCGCGGTGCGTCTCAAGAGCGGACGAGACGTCCGCGCACCCGGAAGCAAACTCAAATCTGCCGCAGCCAGCTTTCCCAGCGCGGGTCGTACATCACCTGGCGGGCGCGCATATATTTCCACACGCCATATTTCTGGTAGTCGAAATCCCAGCTGTTGAGCTTGCGGTTGACCACCGCCCAGCTCGCCCATTTCACATCGGCCAGGGCCCGGTTGAGCATGACGCGGGCGACCATGTCGGGCCGGACGGAACCGCAATATTCCTCGATCAGTTCCAGGGTCTTTCGCTCGTCGTAGAACATCTCGGCGAATAGCACGCCGAGCTCGTAGGCCCGTTCATTGTTGGAGGCGAACTCGTAGTCGATCAGTTTCATCGGCCTCGAATTGGGGGCGCCATCGGCACTGATCAGGAAGTTGCCGGGCATGGGATCGTTGAAGCAGGGCACGAGATCGAGGCCGGAGGCCAGGAAGGCAGCCTTGGCCTGGCGATAGCGATGCTCGATCCACGGCATGGCCGGCGGGAAATGCGCGCCGAGTTCGCGGCCCTGCTCGATATGCTCCTCGATCATGTCGAAGATGGTCTTGGTCAGGCCGAGCGCCGGGCTGGCATGCAGGCGGCGATAGATGCCGAGCACGTCAACCTGGATGGCGGGATCGGAGAAATCGGCATTGGTGCAGGCCCGGTAGCCGTCGAGGAATTCGCTGATCTCCAGGCCGTCGGCCGCATCGAAGAATACTACTTCCGGCGCCACGTCGATGGCATGGGCGTTGCGGGCGGCTTCGTTGGCGGCGACGCGGTCGATGAACATTTCCGAGCCCGCGCCGGGCACCTTGATGAAGTAACGCCTGGTATCGCCTTCGACCTCGGCAACCCAGTTCTGGTTCATCAACCCGCCGACGAGAGCCGTGTAGTTGATGTTGCGGCCCTGCCAGGACGGCACCCTGGCGACCGCCTGTTCCAGGCGGTGTTCGGCTTCGCTGGCGGCCTCGCCGAGACGTTTCTTGACCGACATCAGATCCTCCGCAGCGCTTCGCCGAAACGCGGCGAGTGCACGGCCATCCGGCAGCGCACCAGGCGCCAGCTGGCGAATTTATGAAATTCCAGGGTGTTTCGCGGCGAGCGGGCGGCCACCAATGTACCGATCAGGCCCCAGCGCAGGTCGTCCGCCACGCCATAGAGCCAGGCGCGGTTGTAGGCGGCCTCTTCGAAGCCTCCCTGTGTGCGGGCGAAGGCGTCGCGTGCCTCCGGCTCCTGGTCGAAGGCTTCGGCGAGGAAGCTGCCCATATCTTCGAGCGGATCGGCGTTCCCGGCGCGATCCCAGTCGACCAGACGGATCTCGCCGGCCTCGCTGATCATGATATTCGAGACATTGCCGTCGCCATGGCTGGGCACCGGCGCCTTTCGGCCTGGCGCCAGCGCTGCCCCGGCATAGCGTAGTTCCGCCAGCAGCCAGTCCGCATCGGCAGGCAATTGGCCTTTGGCCGCGCGGGTATCGCGATGGAAGCGTTCGATCTCGTCGAATACGCTGCTGGTTCGGGAAAGCGCCGGACCTTCCTGGAAACGTCGGCGTGCGGCTAGAACGCGATCGACGACGTCCTGATCGAGCAGGCGCTCCAGGGTGGCGGTACGCCAGCCGGCGTCGAGATCCTCCATCACCAGGGCTCCGGCATTCTCATCCGCCACATGGACATGGGGGCCGATGCCGAGTTCCGAGGCCCGCCGCGCCGCCTGGAAGGCGCAGGCGACGTCGATATAGAAGGCGGCGTCGGGATGCATGAGCTTGACGAACAGGCTCTCGCCGCTCGCCTTGTCGCGCACCCGCCAGGGTGAACCGTCGACACCCCGCCAGCTCGGTGAGGCAAGCACCGGTATGGCGGGCTCCGTCGTGATCGTACGCGCTGCCCAGCCGGGCAGCTGCCGGACATGGGATTCTACCCGTGCCCGCTCCTCCTCGAACATGCTCATTCCGTCGTCGGTCCCCCGGAACCTTTGCGATATCGCCAAGACCTTTGCGAAATCGCCTGGAATCGCAAAGGCATGTCGAAACATGGAGCTAGAGCAGGAGCGTTTCGTTTGACGCATTTTGCCCTAGCGATGGTGATTTTGGAGGCGATGGCGCAGGCCAGTGCCCCGAGCCTATCTTTGCCGCGAAAGGCTGCGGTGAGGATGCCTGATGCTCCATGATTTCTTGTCCGGCAGACCGCGCCCCTACCCGAGCTTCGGCAAAACCCGTTAGGTCGGCGATATCACCGGCGCTCGAATCCGCGCCGGAACAGGGAGCCTTCCATGTCCATCACCAGCCTTGTCGCCATGAGTGTCGGTGAGATCGTCGACGCCTATGCGGCAGGGGAGCTATCCCCGGTCGAGGTCACGCGCACGGTGATCGAACACGCCGAGGCGACCAATGTCGCGGTGAACGCATTGTTCTGCCTGCGGCCGGACGAGGCGCTCGCCACGGCCCGGGCCTCCGAGGCCCGCTACCGGGCCGGCACGCCGGCCGGCGTGCTCGACGGCATCCCGGTCACCGTCAAGGACAGCGTCGCCATGGTGGGCTGGCCCTATACCCACGGCATCGCCGCCAATCGCGACCAGCCGGCCTCTACCTACAATTCGCCGCCGGCCCTCGCTCTCATGGAGACCGGGGCCCCCATCTTCGCCAAGACGACCATGCCCGATTGCGGGCTGATGGCATCCGGCATCAGTTCGCTGCATGGCATCACCCGCAATCCCTGGGGCCTGTCCTGGAACACCGGAGGCTCCTCGGCCGGCGCCGGCGCCTCCGTCGCTGCCGGCATGGGGTTTCTATCGGTCGGCACCGACATTGCCGGCTCGGTGCGCCTGCCTGCGGCCCATTGCGGGCTCGCCTCGCTCAAGCCGAGCCATGGCCGGGTGCCGCATCTGCCGCCCGATACCATGCGCATGGCCGGCCCGATGGGACGGCGCGTCGAGGATATCGCCCGCATGTTGAGCGTGCTGACGCGCCCCGACGAGCGCGACACCTGGAGCTTTCCGGGGGACGGTATGCAATATCACCGGCATCTTGAGCGCGACCTCAAGGGGCTGCGCATCGGCGTCCTCACCGATATGGGGTTCGGGCCGAAGCCGGAGCCCGCCGTGCAGGCCGCCGTGGAGGCCGCAGGCCGGCTGCTGGAAGGAGCAGGGGCAATCGTCGAGCCCTTCGTCTCACCGCTCGATCAGGACGCCTATGCGCCCATCGACCTCTATCTGCAGGTTCGGGGCTTCGTCGAGTATAGCGATTTGCCGCCGCATGACGGCAACGGCATCAACCACTATGTGCGGGATTGGGCCCTGCAGGGGGCTTCGCATTCGGGCGAGGATCTTTTCCGCAGCCTCGGCGCCATCACGAAGATGAAGGCAGCCCTGCTCGCGGCCTTCGAGGGCTGGGACTATGTGATCGCCCCGACCCTGCCCGTGGTGAATTTCCCCGCCGAGGAGCCGGGCGTCTCGCGCGAGGTACCGCTGGCGCACACCGTGTTCACGGCTCTCTTCAACCAGACGGGCCAGCCGGCCTCCACCGTCTGCACCGCCTTCGACGATCGGCATCTGCCGATCGGCATCCAGATCATTGGCCATCGCTGCGACGATCTCGGCGTCCTGCAGGTGACCAAGGCGCTGGAGGACCTCAGGCCGATCACCATGGATTGGCCGCTCCAGCCCCGGGCATGAGGCGCGCATGAGTTCGACATTGAAACGCCTGCTGCAGATCTTTGCAAAGATCGGCGCCACGCCGGATGGTGGGGTCTGCCGTCTCACCGGAACGCCTGAAGATGGGGGCGCGCGGGTGCGCCTTGCCGCCGAGATCATCAGCCGCCAACTCGACCTGCATGTCGATCCCATCGGCAACATGTTCGGCATTGCTCCCCTGGCGCCGTCGTCGCAGGAGGCGGTGATGGTCGGTTCCCATCTCGACAGCCAGCCGACCGGCGGGCGCTATGACGGCGTCTATGGCGTCCTGGCGGGCCTGCTGGCGGTGGAAGCGGTTGCCGCGCGCGCGGCGGCCGAACCGGGCAAGGCCAGGCGCAATCTGGTTGTCGCCAACTGGACGAACGAGGAGGGCGCCCGTTTCCAGCCGAGCCTGACCGGCAGTTCGGTCTTCGCCGGTACGCTGGCGCTCGACGCTGCCCTCGCTCTTGCTGACGGCGCCGGCGTCACCCTGGGGGAGGCGCTGGCCGGCATCGGCTATCGCGGCACGGGGGACCTGCCCCTGGAGGTAAGCCGCTATGTCGAGCTTCATGTCGAGCAGGGGCCGCTCCTGGAGGAAGAAGGCGCCGAGATCGGCGTCGTCACCGGCTGCTGGGCGGCCCGCAAGCTGTCGCTGGTCTTCCTTGGCGAGCCCTCCCATACCGGGCCGACCCGTATGGCTCGCCGCCGGGATGCGCTGCGAGCGGCCGCCAGGGCGATCGATCTGCATCACCAGTTGATCGAGGCGAGCGGCAGCGGTGCCCATGCTTCGGCGGCCCGCATCACCGTCGATCCCAATTCGCCCAATGTGACGCCGAGCCGCGTGCAGGTCTGGTTCGAGTTTCGCCATGAGGATGCGGCTGTGGCACTTGCCCTCGGCGATGCTTTTCTGGCCGAGGCACGGGCTGCGATAGCGCCTCTGGGTGTCGACATCGAAGTCGCGGTCGACGAGCAGCGCGGCACGGCAACCCTCGATCCGCATGGCGTGGCATTGACCGCTGCGGTCGCCAGAGAGTTGGAGCTGTCTTCGATGGAAATGAAGACGATCGCCGGCCATGATGCGCTGGCCCTCAACAAGCGTATGCCGGCGTCGCTGATCTTCGTGCCGAGCCGGGACGGCCTCAGCCACAACCCCGCCGAATTCACCGACGGGGCTTCGCTGGAGAAGGGGCTGGCGGTGCTCACGGAAGTGCTCTGGCGCATGGTGACGGAGGAGTAGGGGACTGGGGTACTTGAAACCCGGCCGTTGCCGCCTCATGCTTCCTTCATGGAGGATCCGCGTCCCTATCGACAATCCAGCCGCAAATTCGCGCGAGAACGCCGGCGGCTGATGACCAGGTCGGAGAGCATGCTGTGGTGGGAACTGCGGGGCGGCGGTCTCGGTGTCAAATTCCGCCGACAGGTGCCGATAGGTCCCTATGTCGTGGATTTTGCTGCTCATGAGGTCGCTCTGGTCATCGAGGTCGATGGCCGTACCCATGAGAATGAGGAAGCGGCGGTTTATGATCGGGAACGCCAGGCATGGCTGGAAAGCCAGGGATGGCGTGTCTTACGCCTGCCGGACGATCTGGTGATCGGTTCATTGCAATTGGCGGTCGACCGCATCAAGGCGGCGTGTGTCAACCAAGCCAGATGAAACGCGACCAGCCTTCTCCACGAAGTGGGGAAGGTGTCATTTCGAAGAAATGACGGATGGGGTGTGGCGGGCAGCGCTCTGGGTGCAACGCGATGGCACGACCGTCGTGCCAGCTTTCGAAGAATAGAGCGTTGCCCGCCACACCCCATCCGACCCGGCTTCGCCGGGCCACCTTCCCCACTTCGTGGAGAAGGCTTTTTTGCGCTTTATTCTAAACCGTTCGACCCACTCAAGCCGCCGCCGACTTCTCATCTGCCCCTACGTCGAGCAGATGGCAGGCGGCAAAGCTGCCCGGGCGATGTTCCTTCAATGCCGGCGTCTCGGTGCGGCAGCGCGCGAAAACCTTGGGGCAGCGGGAGGCGAAGCTGCAGCCGGGTGGGATGTCGATGGGGCTCGGCGGTTCGCCTTCGAGCAGGTAGTCCTGCGGGTCGAAGGGCTTTTCCTCCAAGGTCGGCGCAGCCGAGAGCAAGGCCTTGGTGTAGGGATGCTGTGGCTCGAAGAAGAGATCGTGGTTGTCGGCGATCTCGACCATCTCGCCCAGATACATCACGGCTATGCGGGTGCACACCTTCCGGACCATGGCGAGGTCATGGGAGATGAAGACATAGGTGAGATCGTTCTTCTCCTGCAGGCTGGAGAACAGCTCGATGAGCTTGGCCTGTTCGCGCTGGTCGAGGGCGGACAGGGTCTCGTCGAGGATCAAGAGCTTGGGCGAGAGCACCAGGGCACGGGCGATCGAGATGCGTTGGCGCTCGCCGGTGGAGAGGGCGTTCGGCAATTCGTCATAGAGCCGGGGCGACAGGCCGACCTCCTGCATGGCGGCGATGACGCGCTCGCGCAGGGCCTTGCCGGAATGGCTGCCGCGGATCAGCAGGCTCTCCTCGATCATTCGCCCCACGGTCGTGCGTGGCGGCAGGGCGTTGTAGGGATCCTGCAGCAGGAGCTGGAACTCGCCGCGCTTGGCCAGCAATTGCTGGGAGGAGAGCGTACGCAGCGAGACGCCGCCGAGGATGATGTCACCCTGGTCCGGCGCCTCCAGCCAGGCAAGCAGGCGGGTCAGGGTCGACTTGCCGCAGCCGGATTCGCCGACGATGCCGAAATTCTCGCGCGGCAGGATGTCGAAGCTGACGCCGCGCACCGCCTGGATGTGGCGATAGGTGTTGAAGGTGCCGCGCTTGCGGGCAAGATAGGTGCGATGGGCCTCGGCCACCCGCATCAGCGGCGCGTCACTGTCGTTTCGGCGCGAGACCGGCTGCTCGCGTGTCGACCAGATCCGGGGCACGCTGGCGATGGCACGGCGGGTGTAGTCGTCGCCGGGTGCCTGCATCAGCTCGGCGAAAGGCTGTTCCTCCACCAGGCGACCCTGATGCAGCACGGCCGTGCGGCCGCCGAACTGGCCGAGCGTCGCCAGCGAGGCTGACAGATAGATGGTTGCCATGTTGTGGCGCTGGCACAGGTCATGCAGCAGCGCCACGATCTGGGCGGCGATGGTGACGTCGAGCGGCTGGGTGATGTTGTCGGCGATCAGCACGGCCGGTTCCGCGCAGATCGCGTCGACGATCATGGCGCGCTGCATCATGCCGCCGGAGAATTTGGAGGGATATTCGAAGTAGCGTTCCCTGGGGGAGGGGATACGTACTTCGCTGAGCAGCTGGACGACGCGCTCCTGGCACTCCTTCCGGCTCCAGGCCGGGCGCACGCTGCGCAGCTTCTCGCAGATCTGCACGCCGACCGGCTGGGTCGGGTCGAGCGAGCTCTGGGGCTTGGAGCCGATATAGGCGATGTCGCGGCCGATGATGAAACTGTTGCCGGTGGAATCTGTCGTGACGTCTTTACCCGCGAACAGCACCGAGCCGCGGCGATAGGCGAGGCTCTCGGGCAGCCAGTTGGCGAGGGCGCGGCTCAGCACCGTCTTGCCGGCGCCGCTCTCGCCATAGATGCCGAGGATCTCGCCAGTATGGAGAGTGAGCGCGATGTCGTCGAGCACCGGGGCCTCGTCGCGCGGCGAACCGACGGTGAGATGGCGGGTTTCCAGGATCGGGGAATTGTCCATCTCAGGCGCCTCCATAGATCTTGTTGCGCGCCTTTTCGAGGGCGGATCCCATCAGGTTGATCGATGTCAGCGCCAGGGCCAGGAACACGCCGGGGCTGGTGGCGATCCACCAGGCATTGATGAGATATTTGCGGCTGTCGGAAATGATCGAGCCGAAGCTCGGTGTCGGCGGCTGGATGCCGAGGCCGAGGAAGCCGAGGATCGCCTCGAAGATCATCATGCGGGCGACGTCCAGCACGGCGACGAAGGCGATCGGCGGCAGGATGTTCGGTGCCGCGTAGAGCAGCAGGATGCGCCAGTCGCCGGCGCCGAGCACGCGCAGGCCGCGCACATATTCCTTGCCGCGCTCGGTGACGGCGGCGCTGCGCGCGACGCGAGCATAGAGCGGCCAGCCGGACAGGGCCAGCACGATGATGATGGTGTGCACCTCCGGCTTGGTCACGCCCAGGATGGTGATGGCCAGGATGATCATCGGGATCGAGAGCTGCGCGTCGGTGATGCGCATGATGACGGTGTCCCACCAGCCGCCCTTGAAACCGGCGAGCAGGCCGAGGCCGCAGCCGATCAGGAAGACGAGGGCAACGGTGACGATGCCGATCAGCAGCGAATAGCGCAGGCCGATCAGGCAGCGCAGCAGCATGTCGCGGCCGAGCTGGTCGGTGCCGAGCGGATGCAGCCAAGTCCATTTGTCGCCGAGGAAGAGCGGGGGAATGAACTTGTCCTTCACCACCATCTTGGTGGCGGAGATCGAGGACAATTCCGGATAGATCGCCGAGGTGAGGAGCAGCGCCAGGAAGACGAACAGGCCGACGCGAAAGCTCGGCATGGCCCAGGCGCTGGCGAGGATGCGGCGGCTGATCGACTGGGCTCGCTCGAGGCTGGGAGCGGCGTCGCTGGTCACGGTGCTCATGCTCAGATCTCCACGCGGGGGTCGATGAGATAGGCCACGAGATCGACCAGGATATTGATGAAGACGAAGACGGCGCTGGTGGTGATGGCGATGCCCTGGATCACAGGAAAGTCGCGGCCGAGTACGGAAACCACGGTGAGATTGCCCAGGCCCGGATAGTCGAAGATGTATTCGATCACCAGCACGCCGCCGATCAGGGTGGAGAGCTGGATGCCGAGCAGGTTGACCAGCGGCACCGAGGCGTTGCGCAGGGCGTGGGAATAGACGATGCGCCGGCGCGACAGGCCACGCACCCGGGCTTCGTCGATGAAGGGCGCCTGCATCACCTCGCCCAGGGAGGTGGTGAGGGTGCGGATGATGAAGGGCGAGATCTCTACCGCCAGCACGAAGGCCGGCAGGAGCACATAGCTGAAGCCCTTGTAGCCCAGTGCCGGCAGCCAATCGAGCTTCACCGACAGGAACAGGATCAGCACGATGGCGAGCCAGAAATTCGGGATAGAGACGAAGAGCGACTGCACGCCGAAGGCCAGCGCGTTCTGCCAGCCATGCTGGTTGAGCCCGCCCGCGAGCCCGATCGGAAAGGAGATCAGCAGCGCGAAGACCAGGGCGACGCCGGCGAGCTGCAGGGTCAATGGCAGCCGCTCGAGGATGAGGTCGGCCACCGGCGCCATCTCGGCCTTGGTCGGGTCGACATATTGCCCGCCCGCCGCGACGCCGCCGCTGCGCGGCCTGATATAGGACTGGCCGAGATCGCCCTTGGCCAGGCCCATCATGTAGCGGCCATACTGCACGATGATCGGGTCGCGCAGGCCCATCTTCGTCGCGACTTCCTCGACGACATTGTCCGGCGCCATGCCGCCCACGATCAGGCGGACGGGGTCGCCGGGGACCACGCGCAGCAGCGTGAAGATGATCAGCGACGTCAGGGCCACGATGAGCAGGCCCTGGGCGATCCGCTTGATCAGGAATTCGACTATCAGCATCGGCAAACGGTCTCGCGTGCAAACAACCGCTGGAAAAAAGAGGAGCCGGCCGGGGGGACCGGCTCCAGTCCCTTGCGGCTCAGGCCAGGTTTGCCTTGCTCATGTCCTGCATGCCGTTCGGGTAGATGTAGAGACCATCGAGCTTCTTGGAGTAGGCGTGGATGAACACCGAGGTGAACAGGGCCAGCGCCGGCGCCTTGCGCGCGATGGTCGGCAGGGTTTCCGTCTGCAGGATCTTCTTGCGCTCCTCGATGGAGCCGGCGTTGCGCTCCTTGTCCAGCACCGCGTCGATTTCCTTGTCGACGATGCCGGTGATGCGCTTGGAGGAGGAGTGGAAGTGGGTGCGGATCACCAGGTCCGGCTCGGGCGAGCCCGTGCACCAGCCGCAATCGATCATGTTGCCTTCGCCGCCGCCCGGCTTGTCGTAGAGCAGATTGCCCCAGGCCGCGACTTCCAGGGTCTGCAGGTTCACCTTGAAACCCTGTTCCTCCAGCATGCCGGTGATCAGCTCGGCATATTCCTTGGTCTTGGGATAGAAGCCGACCGAGGAATAATAGGTCAGCTCCGGCAAGCCCTCGCCCTTGGGGAAGCCTGCCTCGGCCAGCAGCGCCTGGGCCTTGTCCGGATCATATTCGGGATAGTCGGCGACTTCGGTATAGCCGAACTTCACCGGCGAGATATGGGCCTTGGAGAAGGTGCCGGAGACGCCGAGGACTTCCAGCACCTGCTTGCGGTCGATCGAATGGCAGGCGGCGAGGCGGATGCGCGGATCGTCGAAGGGCTTCTTGGAGCAGCGGAAGAACAGATATTTGTTCTCGACCGAAACCGCCTTGTGGATGGCGAAACGATCGTCCTTGGCGATGGTGTCGACCTGTTCCTGCTCCAGCCGCTCGATGATATCGGCCTGGCCGTTGAGCAGGGACAGCGTGCGCGTCGTGGTGTCGCCGACGAAATGATATTCGACGCCCGGGATCTTGGGCGCGCCGAATATGAAGTCGGTATTGGCGGCCAGGATGGTGGTGTCGCCCTTCTGGTCGACATATTTGTACGGGCCGGTGCCGTTCATGCGGGCCGAGAGCTGCGCCTTGTTGGCGACGTCCTTGGCCGCCATGATCGGCAGGAAGGACGAGAGGTAATAATAGAGCGCGGCCGGATAGCCATAGTCCTTGGTATTGATATGGCAGGTGTGCTCGTCGACGATGTCGACTTTGACCTGGCCCGGATACCATTGCGCCGGCCGATCGGGCTGGGAGCCGTATTCGTAGGTCGCCTTGACATCGGCCGAGGTGAAGGGCGTGCCATCATGGAACTTCACGCCTTTGCGCAGCTTCACTTCGAGCGTGTAGGTGTCGATCGGCTTGAGGGACTCGGCCAGCTCGAACACCAGCTCTTCCGGATTGTCCGGCTTCATGGGCGCGCGGGTGAGATAGCCGAAGACGAAGCCCTCGACGATGAGCTGGCCGAGATTGGTATGGGTGGTCGGATCCCAATTGCCGGTCAGCGCTTCGGCGCCGAGGAAGCGCAGTGGCCGGCCTTCGGCGGCGAAGGCCGAACTGACCAGGAAGTCGGGGTTGACGCGGCCGAAGCCGAAGGCGCCGGCTCCAGCCAGCGCGCCCAGCATAAGGTCTCTGCGGTTGATCATCTCTCGTTCCTCTGAATGGGGGCGCAGAAGTTTTTCGGGCTCGCCTTCCGATCCGACGCAGTGCCGAGCCGTCCCGCCTTGTGGTTGGCGGGTAATGAAACTCTAGACCAGATGGCGCCGGAGCCTGATGCCTGCCGCTCCACGATTCCATTGCTGACCCTTCTCGCGCCATGCCCAATCAAGAGGCATGGAAACGGCACCATGTATCGAGGCGGTTGCCGGCACAGGAATGGAGGAGTTCAGGCAATAGCCGCTGCGTGCCGGGCCGGCCTATGATCCCCGCCGAATCGTGTCAGGGAATCTCGTCGATGCCGTCATTCGAATCCATGAATCTGAAGGGGATCATCTCGGATCTCGATGGGGTGGCCTATCGCGGCGACAGCCCCATTCCCGATGCCGTCGAGGCCTTCCAGCGCTGGCATGCGGGTGGCGTTCCCTATGCCTTCGTCACCAACAACGCCACGAAATCCGCGGCCGATTTCGCCGCCAAGCTGACGCGGATAGGCATCGCGACCGCGCCCGAGCAGGTGTTCTGCGCGGTCTCGGCCACGGCCAGCCTGATGCGCCGGCGCTGGCCCGCAGGAGCGCGGGTCTTCGCCATCGGCGAACAGCCCTTGTTCGAGGCCCTGGAGGCAGCTGGCTTCACCCTGGCGGGGGACGATGCCGAGGTCGTGGTGCTCGGCTTCGACTATCAGCTGAACTACGCGAAATTGAGCACGGCGGTGCGCGCGGCGCTGGGTGGTGCGGCGGTGGTAGTGACCAATCCCGACCTGCTGGTGCCCGTCGAGAACGGCTATGAGCCCTGTGTCGGCGTGCTGGCGGCGGCGGTGCAGGCGGCGGTGCCGTCCTGCCAGCCGATCGTGGTGGGCAAGCCCGAGCCGCTGATGATCGAGGAGGCGCTTGGCTTTCTCGGCACGCCACGCGAGGGGACGATCATGATCGGCGATCAGATCGCTACCGACATCCTGGCCGGCCAGCGGGCGGGCCTGCGTTCCGTGCTGGTGACGACCGGCGTGGCTCCGGTCGCTAGGCCGGACGTCACCCCCGATATCGAGGTGTCGAGCCTGCTGGAACTAATCGCCGATTGACGTGCAACCCGGAGGGTCGATCTCCTCAGCTCCATCCCTCGATGGGGCTGAGGAGATCGACCCTCCGACCCTAGCCCTTCCCACCCTCAGGCGAAATAAGTGCTCACGGTGCCGCAGGGGCCGAAATCGGCCACGATGGTGTCGCCGTGCCGCGCCTCGATGGGGCGGATGAAGGAGCCGGCGAGCACGATCTGCCCGGCCTCGATGCCCTGGCCATACTCGGCCAGCCGGTTGGCGAGCTAGGCGATGCCGCGTGCCGGCTGGTTGAGCACGCCGGCGCCGAGTCCGGTTTCCTCGACCTCGGCATTGCGCGAGACGATGGCGCCGTTCGGTTCCCTCGTGCAGGCCAGCAGCCCGCGATTTGTCCTCAGAATCGTGGAGGCGGACTTGGTTTCTTCGAATATCATCCAGGCCACGCCGCGCGTAGCGCTGCCGCAGGCGTCGAGCGTCGAGCCATCCGGGTTCCAGAAGGTCAGGCGGGCTGCGGCGTCCTCGCAATCGGTCATGACCGCGAGCTGATTGAAGCCGATGCCGCGATTACGGTCTCCCAGACGCCTGGCGATATCGCGGTCGATGATATTTGTCTGGCCGCGCAGATCGACGATGACGAAGTCGTCGCCATTGGCATGCATTTTCTGGAAATGGAGAGACATGGCTGGCTCGGGAGGCTGTTCGACGGGCAGTGCAGAGTGCGCCGCGTCGCTGCCGAGATTGGGTCGATTCCAGGCGCCAGGCAACGGGGTCGACAGGTCTTCCAGGAATTGCCTGCGAAAGACAGGGGAAGAGGCCGCCTTTGCGGGTGCGACCTCTTCAAGCATGGAATGCGACCAGGGCACACAATGCCGGGCGCCCGGCCACTTGGGACGAAACTATTGATTGATCTCGGGCTCGACCAGCCGCGCCAGGTTGCGTAGCGAGTCCTGCCAGCCCAGATAGCAGGCCTCGGGCGGGATGAGATCGGGGATGCCGGCCTGCTCGATGTTGAGCTCGGTGCCGCAGGACACCTTCTTCAGCGCTACCGTCACCACGATCTCGCCGGCCAGGTTTGGGTCGTCGAAATTGTCCGTGTAGCGCAGCCGCTCGCCCGGCACGAGCTCGAGATATTCGCCGCCGAATGAATGGCTATGGCCTGTGGTGAAGTTGCGGAACGACATCTTGAACGTGCCGCCGACCGCCGGCTCGGAATGATGCACCGTGCAGGTGAAGCCGTTCGGCGGCAGCCATTTTGCGAGGGCATCCGCTTCGAGGAAGGCCCGGTAGACCTTCTCGGGGCTGGTGGCGAGAACGCGGTGCAGGCGGATGGTGCTGGGCATGGTCATTGTCCTCTTGACTGAGAGAGCGGGAAGTCATGGTCGAAGGCATTTGCCATGCCCCGAGGACGAACACCGCTCCGCCCGTCCGACAGGGCGGCACAGATTTTTTTGGCACCCGCCTTGATCAGCCAAAGCCTCGCGGGGATTCCATTAAGGAACGGTCCGGTCGATGGGGGCCTTCACATCCCTCCGGAAGGTAGGCTTTCGGGCAAGCGGATCTGCCTTGCTTCACCGCCGCCGCTCCAGCTTTCCAGGTCGAGCTTCCACAGCGGCGGCAATTTTGCGAAGGGAGGCGTGGTATGGGCGATCACGATCGCCGCGCGCCGGCTGTCGGAATCGACCTTCAAATTGATCGCTTTGACATGGGCCTTGATGGCGTCGAGCCCGATCTCGAGAATACCGGCGATCTCCTGGTTCGACTTGCCCTGGGCGATCCAGGATGCCACCTCGACCTGGCGCGGCGTCAGTGTGGGAAATGCCAATCGCAGCCGGTGGGCCGGCGTGAGCTTGGCCAGGGTACGCTCCTGGGCCTGACGGTAACATCGCAGGATATGAGTGCGGAAGGCCTGCAGCCGATCACGATCGTCATCGCTGAAAGCCGGCCGGCCCACGATGCGATGGCCGACGATCGAAACGGCATAGCCTGAGTGTTCCATCACGATCCCGATCATCCGGCGGGCTCCGGACGGCAGGAATGCTTCCTTCGCGATCGGGAGCTCGATGAATTCCTCGTCGCTGAAGAAGTCCGACTCGCGCAAGGCCTGCTCGCCATAGAAGGCCGGGTCATGCTGCCAGAACGGATGGGAGTGCATATGCCGCGCAAAGGCCTGCATGGCAGTCGCCCGCCGGCCCGGGTCGTCGCCGACGGACACCAGAGCGCGAAAGTCGCGGCTAGGATGATGAAATTCGGTGAAGCTCACCACTTCCGCGTCGACTAGGCGGCCGATGGCGGCGAATAGAAGAGCGGGAAGCGTCTGCAGATCCGGCTCCGCTTCGTAAAGGCGAATGATCTCGGTATCGAGTTTGCTGTCCCTGTCCATGGGATCCTGCGGAAAAATCTGGGGTGTGATTTCAGTTTTTGCGTCGTTTCACCGATTGCAGAACCTACCTGCCGCAGTAACGCTCTACGATCGACACCCATATCAGCACAATCATACCCCTTCGGGTAATAGTCAGATGAAGATTTATTGGGAATGTTGCTGTTCTATCCACCGCGGCGCAGCGCGTTGGATTCGTCAGTGGCCGGCGTTGCCGTGATCGGTCCTGACCCTTCGACATTCTATCGACGGCCGCCGGGGGCATTGCGGTGACGACATGGGAAGGCGCGGCGGCGAGTTCCGCCGCAGGGCAATCTGGCGGCCGGCGTGGCGGTCGTTCCAAAATGGCATCGAGCAGGCGCCGTCTATGGGCGTTGGCCACGGTTTCTCCTCTTGCAATGATGCTCGGTGTGACCAGCCTGGCGGCCCCCGCCCGGGCCGGAGCCTGTACGGTTGACACCACCGCCTGCGACGCTGCCGGCGGTGCGGGCTATGATCGTGGCGGCATCGGCGGGGCCGGCAATGGCAGTGGCGGCAACGGCACCGCCTTCGGGCCGGGTGACATCACCGTGCAAGTCCCCGGCACGCTCGGGGATGCTGGCGAGGGCGGGAACGGCGGGGCAGGGGATGGCGCAGGAGGGACCGGCGGCGGGCGCCAGGTTATTTACGGCGTGGTTGTGGCTACTCCTGTCAAAGCCGACGACGGCTCGCCGGGATCGAATGGATTCAATTTTTCATCCGGCGGCGGTGGTGGCGGCGGCAACTACATTGTCGGAACGAATCTCAGCGTTGCGGGCATTGGGGCTCTCCGTGGCGGCAATGGCGGCACCGGCGGTTTCGGAACGTCGGGCTCGGCAAGCAATGGTGGTGGCGGGGGCGGCGGTGGCGCGGGCGTGGTCTCCATTCAGCCGAATACCGTCATCGGCAACCAAGGGCTGATCCAGGGAGGCAATGGCGGCGATGGCGGTGGTGGCGGAAACCCGGGCGGCGGCGGTGGCGGTGGCGACGGGCTGCTGGTTTTCGGCAACGCTACAAACATCGTCAACCTGGGAACGATCGTCGGGGGCGTTGGCGGAAGCGGCACGGGCGGATCGATCGGAGGCAATAGTGGCGCCGGCGTCAACCTGGTCGGCAGCGGCGTCAACCTTGTAAACTGGACGGATATTGTCGGTGGGGCCGCCAATGGCGCCGAAGCCGGCATCGGTGTGATGACCAACGGCAACAGCACCATCCAAAATCATGGGAAGATCAGTGGTGGGCTCGAGGCCAATGGCCTGACCTATGGCGCCTCCATTCGCTTCGGCGGGACCGGCAATACGCTGAAACTGTGGTCCACCTCGATGCTGGTGGGCGACATCCAGCTGATCACCAACGCTGCTGCGACAATAGCCGCACAGGATGCCGGTGTGCCGGTGGTGAGCAATGCGATCACACTCGGCACCGGCTCCTCGGTGACGTTCGACACGACCGACGGCGATCTTTCGATTTCAGGCGTGATATCCGGCGCGGGGCAGGTCACGGCTACGGGCGGCGGCACGGTCGTGCTGTCAGGCGACAACAGCTATACAGGCGGCACCATCATCTCTGCCGGGACATTGCAGCTCGGCGTCGGCGGCACCTCGGGCTCGATCGTGGGGAACGTGACGGACAACGGCCTATTGGTCGTCAATCGTTCTGACACCTCGACGCTGTCCGGTGTCGTCTCGGGTAGCGGGGCGCTCGTGCAGAGGGGCACCGGCACCACCATCCTGACCGGCGCGAATACCTATAGCGGCGGGACCACCATCGAGAAAGGCACGCTCGCGCTCGGCGCCGCAGGCAGCCTCGCGGCGAACGGCAATGTGTTCATCACCGGAGTGGGCGGCAGCTTCGATATCAGCGCTTCGGGCGGCAACCAGACCATCGGCGCCTTCGCGGGTAATGCGGGCACCACGATCGTGCTCGGCTCGAATAGCCTGACCTCGAACACTGCCTTGAACACGACCTATGGCGGGGCCATCGGCGGTACGGGCGGGCTCGTGAAGCAAGGCACCGGAACATTGAGCCTGTCCGGGCAGAACACCTATGGCGGCGGCACCACCGTAGCCGGAGGTACGCTGGCCCTTACGGGCGCGGGCAGGCTTGCTGCCAATGGCGCCGTGACACTGTCGGGCCCTGGCGCGGCCTTTGATATCAGCCTTGGATCTGGTGATCAGGCCATCGGCGCGCTCGCAGGTGTCTCCGGCACCGCGGTATTCCTGGGGAGCAACTCCCTGATCCTGAACACCGCCACATCGGTCGATTTCGGCGGCGGGATCACCGGCCAGGGCGGCCTCGTCGTGCAGGGGGCGGGTATTCAGATCCTTACCGGTGCCAACACCTACACAGGCGGTACGACGATCGCCGTCGGCACGAGTCTCCAGCTCGGCAATGGCGGCGCGGGTGGCTCGATCGTCGGGAATGTGGCGGTCAACGGCGCTCTCATTCTCAATCGATCCGACAGCCTGACCTTGGATGGCACCCTGTCGGGCAGCGGCGGGATCCTGCAGCGCGGCCAGGGCACGACGCGGCTGACGGGCGACAGCAGCGCTTTCACAGGCCGCGCCAGTGTTGTCGGCGGCAATCTCGTGATCGCCGGCCAGCTCGGCGCGCCCACTTCGGTCACGGGCGGGACCCTCACCGTGGACGGCGTGCTCGGCGGTCGGGTCGATGTCTACGGCTCTGGTATGGTGACCGGCGGGGGCACGATCGAAGGCGATCTTGTTTTCTCCGGCGGCGTTCTGGCGGGCGCGGCCGGCAAGTCCCTGACCGTCGACGGCAATCTCGACCTCGCCTCCAGCACGAACGTCAATGTTGCCCTGGGTTCGGCCTCGGCGACACCGCTCTTCCAGGTCGGCGGCAACCTCACGCTCGACGGCACGCTCAACGTCACCAACCAGGGCGGCTTCGGCCCCGGCGTCTACACCCTCATCGGTTACGGCGGCAGCTTGACCGACAACGGGCTGGAAATCGGCACGTTGCCGGCCAGTGTCGTCCCGGACAACCTGACCATCCAGACCTCGGTCGCCGGTCAGGTCAACCTCATCTCCACCGCCGGTCTGGCGCTCGGTTTCTGGGACGGTGAGAATGCCGGCCAGCGCGACAATGGCGCCGTGGACGGTGGCGGCGGCGTTTGGCGCGCCGACGGGCGCAACTGGACCGACAAGGACGGCTCGATCAATGGCCCCTATCAGCCCAACCCGACCTTTGCGGTCTTCCAGGGCACGGCCGGCACTATCCGCGTCGACGCCAGCGCCGGCGCGATCGCGTCCGCCGGCATGAATTTCGCCGTGGACGGCTATCGTATCGAGGGCGATGCCATCGCCCTCGCGGCGCCCCAGGGCGAGAGCATCATCCGCGTCGGCGACGGCAACCCGGCGAGTGCCATGACGGCGACCATCGCCTCCCAGCTCAACGGCAGCAACAAGCTGGTCAAGACCGATTATGGCCGACTGATCCTCGAGGCCGACAACAGCTACAGCGGTGGCACCCGGATCGAAAGCGGCACGCTGCAACTCGGCAATGGAGGCACCACCGGCTCGATCGTCGGCGATATCGCCAATGACGGCCTGCTCGCCGTCAACCGCTCCAACGCCTTGACCCTGTCCGGCGTGATCTCCGGTTCGGGCGGGCTCTGGCAGGCCGGCAGCGGTACGACCATCCTGGCCGGCACCAACACCTATACGGGCGGCACCGAGATCGGAAACGGTACGCTGCAGATCTCGGCCGACGCCAATCTCGGCGCGACTTCCGGCGGCCTGATTTTCAACGGTGGCAAGCTGGCGACGACGCAGACCTTCGACATGGCTCGCGCCATCACGCTGGCGCAGGCCGGCGAGTTCAATGTCGGCGGCCATACCGTGCTGGGCCTGACCGGTGCCGTCTCGGGACCGGGCGACCTGCTCAAGACCGGAGGCGGGATCCTGCGTCTCGACAATGCCGGCAATGCCTATGGCAACACCCTGGTGCGCGAGGGCGGGCTGATCGGCAATGCCGCCTCGATCTCGGGCAATATCGGCAATGCGGGGATCGTCTTGTTCGACCAGGCCACCGATGCCAGCTTTGCCGGCGATATCGTCGGCCTTGATGGGACCTCCGGTGTCATGGATAAGCGGGGAACCGGCAGCCTCACCCTCACGGGCATTTCCAGTCTCGACTGGGCGATTGAGGCCGGCAACCTCACCAGCGCCGCCGAGCGCTTCGGCGGCAGGGCGCAGATCGTCACCGGCGCTTCCCTCACCTTCGACCAGACGGCGAATGCCTTCTATGGCGGCTCCCTCCTGGGGGCCGGAAAATTCATCAAGGCCGGCTCGGGCACGCTCCTCTATGACGGCGACAGCTCGGCCTTCGCCGGGACGACGGACGTCACCGCCGGCGCGCTGATCGTCGGCTCTGACGCCGGCCATGCCAGTGCCGTGCTCGGCGGTTCGCTCAACGTCGAGGATGGCGCCTTGCTCGGCGGCCACGGTACTGTCGGTTCCGGCGTCGGTTCCGTCATCACCATCGCTTCCGGCGGCACGCTCGCGCCGGGCAACTCCATCGGTACTTTCACCGTCAACGGCAATCTCGTCTTCGACGCGGGCTCGCATCTTGCCGTGGAGGTCGATCCCGCCGGCACGGATGCCGATCTCGTCCATGTCACCGGCGATGCCACGCTGAAGGGGGGCTCCGTCGCCCATATCGGCGCTGACGGTGCCTACAAGCTGCGCTCAAGCTACACGATCCTGTCCGCCGACGGCACCTTGTCGGGCAGCTTCGACAGCGTCACCACCGATTTCGCCTTCCTGACCCCGGAGCTCGCCTATGACTATGGGGCGGGCACCGTCGATCTCAACCTCAAGCGCAATTTCATCGACTTCAGCAGCGTCGGCCAGACCCGCAACCAGCGGGCGACGGCCGGCGGCATCGAGAGCATCGGGCTGGCCGCAGGCCATCCGGTCTACGACGCGATCGCCCTCTTGCCCGACGACAAGGCGCTGATCCGCGCGGCTTTCGACCAGCTTTCCGGTGAGATCCATGCTTCCGCCAAGAGCGCGCTGATCGAGGACAGCCGCTTCATTCGCGATGCCGCCACCGGCCGTATCCGCGCCGCCTTCGGCGATGTCGGCGCTTCGTCCTTGCCAGTCACCGTCTATGGCGCGGGCGGTCCGCAGGCGGCTTCGCCCACCGCAGATCGGCTTGCCGTCTGGGGCCAGGGCTTCGGCGCCTGGGGCCGGATCGACAGCGACGGCAATGCCGCCAAGCTCTCGACCTCGACCGGCGGCTTCCTCGTCGGCGCCGACATGCCGGCTTTCGAGACCTGGCGCTTCGGTGTGCTCGCCGGCTACAGCCGCAGCGACTTCAAGGCCCGGGATCGTGCCTCTTCCGGCACCAGCGACAATTACCATTTTGGCCTCTATGGCGGCACGAGCTGGAGCGTGCCAGGCGGCCGGCTCGGCCTGCGCACTGGCCTTGCCTATAGCTGGCACGATATCGACACCAGCCGCTCGGTCATCATCCCCGGCCTCATCGACAGCCTGAAGGGCGATTATCGCGCCGGCACCTTCCAGGCCTTCGGCGATCTTGGCTATCGGGTGGATACATCCTATGCGTCGCTGGAGCCTTTCGCCAATCTCGCTTATGTCAGCCTCGACACGGGCTCCTTCACCGAGCAGGGTGGGGCGGCCGCGCTACATGCCGATGGCCAGGCTACCGACACCTATTTCTCGACCCTCGGCTTGAGGGCCTCGACGAATATCGATGTCGGCGGCACCACCGCCACGCTGCGCGGCTCGCTCGGTTGGCGCCACGCCTTCGGCACCACCACGCCGCTCTCGACCCAGGCCTTTTCCGCCGGCAACGCCTTCACTGTGGCGGCCGTGCCGATTGCCCGGGATGCGGCAGTGGTGGAAGCCGGCATCGACGTGGCGCTCTCGCGCACCGCAACCCTCGGTCTGTCCTATGACGGGCAGCTCGCCGCCTCAGCCCAGCAGCATGCCTTCAAGGCGAATTTCAACTGGAGGTTTTAACGCCCGTCGCCTGTCGATTGCCTCGCAAAGCTGATTTCCGGTATATTATTCACCAAACCCGACAGTAATGACGGCTCATAGTCGGGTCGGGCGCGGCATCATCGCGGATCGAGGCTGGGGAACGTCATGGCGAGTTTCGTGCAGTTCCTGCAATATTCCGGTGTGTTCGCCGAGCAAAACTTCCTGGTGGTCCCGGAGGGCGGCTTCAACCTGGTCTGCCTGCGGGATGCCAAGGGCGTGCACCTGGCCTATGATCATGCCCGGCTGCAGGTCGACGACGTCAAGCTCGAGCAGGTCGAAAGCGTTGCCCAGGACTATATCGATGTGCGCTACGGCGCGCAGAAAAGCCAGGAGCGCGACGACCAGTTGCTGCGCCTGCGCACCGCGCTCTATGGCACCATTCGGCCGCAGGCCGGGGCACGCGCTCTCAAGGTCCAGGCCAGAGGGACCGGCATTCCCCCGCTCACCGGCACGCGCGGTGGCACGGTCATCAAGCTCGATGTCGCCATCATGCCGCGCAAGAGCTACTCGATCGCCTTCAAGTTCCTCAGGCACTTCGACCAGGCAGGCCAGGTTGTCAACGCCACGAAATTCAAGCCCGACGACGCGTCCTGGTTCCTCACCCGGCTGAACTGGATCTTCGGGGCCCAGACCAACATCTTCTTCACCCCGGCCGGCGCCGACTGGATCACGGTGGAAAAGGCCCTGGGGCCGAAGATCATGCGGGATGTCTTCCGCCAGGACATCGTGCCGCGCAAGCAGAGCGGCGCCGATCTCACCTGCTTTCTCGTTGGCGACTACGATGCTATGGCCAGCGAAGCGGCCGGGCAATTCCTGCCCGACGAGCAGGTCTGCGTGGTCGTCGACCAGGGAAATCCGGGGGTGTTCGATTATGGCGAGGCTTTCATCGGCGTGATGGCGCACGAAGTCGGCCACTTCCTGCACCACAAGCGCAATCTGGGCGGAAGCGGACACCACAACCGCGGCGGTATCCTGCTTTCCAGCGGCCTGGAAAGCCTGTCGCTGGACAGGCAGCTCGTCAGCGACCTCAACGCCTGGACTTAGCGCCCGATTTTCCGGCGCGCCAATCCTCCTTCGGCGGATCGAGGCCGCAATGCTGCGACCTCAACGGCAGGCAACGATACGTCAGGAAACCGTACCGGGCCTTAGCCTCAGGCCGGCAACACGACCACTTTCGTCCCCACCGGCGTCTGGTTGTAGAGGTGGAGCATGTCCTGCGTGAGCAGGCCGGTGCAGCCGCTCGTAACGCCGGAGCCGATCGACTGGGGAATGATGGTGCTGTAGAGGGTGTAGAGCGTGTATTTGCCGTTCTGATAGAGATAGAGCGTGCGGGCGCCGAGCGGGTTGTTCAGGCCGGGCGGCATGCCGCCGGCATATTTGGCGGCCTCCGGCTGGCGCGCGATCATCTCCCTGGGCGGCGTCCATACCGGCCATTCGGCTTTGCGCCCGACATAGGCGTCGCCATGCCACAGGAAGCCCTGGCGGCCGACATTGGCGCCGTAACGGGTGGCGATTCCCTCGCCCTCGATGCGGTAGACATAATATTTGCTCGGATCGACGATGATCGTGCCGGCCGCTTCCTTGCTGGGGTATTGCACTTTCCGGCGATAATACTTCGGGTCGATCTTGCTGACATCGACCGCCGGGATCGGGAATTTCTCCTCGGGCACCGCCGCATAGAGCCTCGCCGCCTCGGCCCGGCTCATGCCGCCGGAGGTGGCGCAGCCGGCCAGTCCCAATGCGCCGAGACCGGCGGCGGAGCCGACCAGAAACGACCGGCGGCTGAGAAGCCCCGATCCGAGCCCGAGCCTGGCGCTCTCGTCCATCTCGCCGGCATCGGCAATCCCACCGTCCATGATCATGATGTTCGCGTTCCCTTGTCCCATTGCCCGACCAGAGAAGACAGCGGCAGGGGCCGCCGAATGTCTCGCTGGGCTGAAATTGCCCTCACACGGCCCGATTGGCAAGCTCGGGCCTTCGCGCGGCGGTCGCCATGCACCAAAATCGGTGGCGTCTGGCGGGCTCGCAATCGCATTTTCGCGGAACTTCGAGAAAGTCCCGCAGATCATCGCATCTGCATCCTGGATGGGGCCGGGGGCTTCATGCCTTGCCTATGGCGAAGGCAGCCCGCGGTTCTTCCACTCGTTGCGCGGGACCGGACTGCCGACCTGGAAGGCGAAGGTGACCACCTTCGTCGCCTGCGCATCGACTTCGCAACGATAGCTCAGATCGTACCATTGCGAATTGGAGGCGAACGCCGCCTTGGAGTCCTCGAGGATGCTCCCTTGCTCGAGCTGTTCGCGAGGCAGCATATCGGGGACATAGGAGGGCGAGGCATGCAGCAATTGCTCATGCAGTTCTGTAACGCAAAGCTGGCCGACCCGCTCGCCGCGAGACATATTGCCCATCGCAAGCATCGTGTTGATGTCGTTGGTTGTTTCCTGCGAAAACAAGGTCTTGGCTTCGGGAAGCTTGGAATTTGGTTGAGCTTGGACTTGAGCTTGGACTTGGGTTTGGGCGGGTGCAGCCGCCGTCTTCGCCGAGGCGTCCTGGGAAACCGGCTCGGTCGTGGCCGTCGCTGCGGGCAGTGTTTTGGGGCCAGTTGCCTGAGCCGGATCGGGTCGGGCCGGGGGCGAGGCAGCACCGTTTGCGGCACTGTTGCCGTCCGTAGACTTTCGGGACCCCCGATCCTTGTCGCCGAAGAGAAATACCGGCTTCATGACCGGCCGCATCGCCTGCCGCTCGTTCGCCGTCTTGGGTGACGGTGGTTTCACCGCACTTTCCGCCGGCGGCTGTGCGGGCCTAGCCGGCGGCGGGGCTTCGGCTTTCGGCTTTGGTTTCGGGGGCGGATCGACCGATTGCACCAGGTCGACCGTTATTGTCTGCTCTTCCTTCAGGGGCAATACCAGCGATCTCGGCAGGATGAGCGCGGCGACAAGCACATTGAGGAGAAGGGAGGCCAGCAGGCTCCACCGCCACCATCGCTGATCCTGCTGATCGTTTCTCATCCCTGAAGATGTGGAACCAAATATCGGCAGTATCAAGCATGAGGGTCTGACGGGTCGAAATATCCTTCCGCAAGCAGGGCGGGTAGTCGCCGCCGCCACGCCGGCATCCCCGCGACGGCTCTTCCTGCGATGAAGCCGGTTTCGCCACTTGCCAACGGCATCCTCATGGACTTCAAGGAATGAAACCAAGGGCGATTTTGGTATACTATATGGTGCTGCGTTCTCGGGGCGGATGCGCGTGATGGATCAGGAGAGAATTCTAGCTGCGGTCCTCTTGGTCGATGTCGTGGGGAGCACGCCGCTCTATGAGCGCGTCGGCGATGTCGGTGCCTTGCGGCAAATCTCGGACTGCCTGGATGCGGTGCGCGAGACCACGGCCCGCTATGGCGGCACGTTCATCCACTCAAAGGGCGATGACGTCCTCAGCCTGTTCATCAGGCCGGAAGCGGCGCTGAAGGCCGTCCGCCAGATCAGCAGCCAGCTGACGAATGGAACGTTGAAGGCCAGGATCGGATTGCATTTCGGACCGATCATTCGAATGCGGGGCGACATATTCGGCGACGTCGTCAATGTCACCGCGCGGTTGTCCACCACGGCAAATCCCGGGGAGGTGCTGGCCAGCCAGAGCTTCTTCGAAGCCCTTACCGCGGAGAGCCGCGATGCTTTGCGGCTCCTCGACAAGATGGCCTTCAAGGGAAAGCAGGAGCCTTTCGACGTCTATACCCTGCGGGAGGACGATGTGGCCCTCAGCACGCAGCTCGCTCGCCAGAGCACGGTTTTCGACAGGCTTGCCGGCCCGGTACGGCACCTCAATCTCGTCATCCGATATAGGGATCAGCTGCGATCCTGCCGCAACAACGAATCCGTGACCATCGGCCGATCCCCCGAGTGCGATATCGTCGTGCCGCGGCCCTGGGTCTCCCGGCATCACGCGACCTTCACCATTTCGAACGGCAGGGCCAGGCTCGCCGAGCGAAGCTCGTCGGGCACCTTCATGTCGACGGGCACGGATCTTGAAGTCTTCGTGCGCCGCGAAGACGTTCTGCTCTTCGGCTCCGGCTTGATATCGCCCGGTGTGCGATCATCCCTCAGCGAGGCCCAGATTCTATACTACGAAATCATCTCCGGCTGACCGCTGCTCACGCAGCTCAGCAAGACCGGCGGTTCGCCGGTCTCCCAAAAAGGATAGGTGCCGCCTCACGGATTGACCCATTTATTCTTCGGGTTCTTCAGCCAATCCTGATAGTGCCCGATGATGTCGTCGCGTGTAATCTTGTAGCCCTTCCTGGCGGCGGCTGCCTCGATGTTATCGATCATCATCTTGCCCATCGCCTGCATCACCTGATCGGCGTCGGGATTGCCGGTCGTCCAGCTCGTCGGCCAGCCTGTATAGGGGTTCCAAGGCACCGGAACGCCGCCCAGCTGAATGGGCGACAGGTTGTCGGAGGCGATCTTGAGCCCCATGGTGCTGACATAGGCAAAGGCTGCATAGGGCGCGGCCTGGTCGAACGCCTTGTCCCAATCGATATTGGGTTGATCGAGGGCATCCAGGACACCGGGCGGTTGCCACTGGAAGGTGACGACCACCGAGCGGTCGCGTTCGTCCTCGTCGAGAGACTCCAGATGCGGCCAGCTATCGCGATAGAACGGATTGGCGGACACCTGCTGCTTGGCGCCGGAGCCGCCGGACGTGAAGAATTTTGCCGACGAGCCGGCGAGCTTGCGCAGATATTTGTCGATGTTCGCCGCGCGTCGTTCGGAGAGGCCGCTGTTGTCATAGCTTTCTCCGCCGGTCCGGCTGGCATGGCCTTCGACGCCGATCCTCAGCTCGGCATGCGCCTTGATGAACAGGCGCATCACGCCATCGATCGCCTTCAGGTGGAGCGGCTTGGGGGCGTCGCTGCCCACGTCGTAATTGTAGAGGAGGAAGAACGCGAAGTTCTTCATCGGCGCCGGCAGCCAGAGGGCCAGGCCGTCGCCGGTCTTGTTCGGATCGGCTCCCTTGCCGACGAGCTGCGCCAGGACCTCGTCGCGGATGCGAAGCCATTGGACCACGAGATTGTGGTCCGCCTTCGGGTCGAGCTTGCGCGTGATGCCGGTGCGCGCTCGAAACCGCCGATCGGCCTCTCCAGCCACATAGTCGCGTTGAGGCGTGGAAAGTTGTTCGTAACGCTTCGACCAGACGCCGGGTATGTATTGGTCGGTCATGTTCGCTCCACAAATCCGTTGCTGAGCAGAACAACCGGCCCGGGCGCTTCGCCTGGCGAGCTGCGGGACCGATCGCCTGCCGCCAACTCTTGCAGGTCGCCAAAAGCAGCTGCTGTACCCAGCCGCACCGTTGCCGGTTTTCGCTATATTATGCCTGGATGTCGATCAGTATATCCCCCAAAGATGGGAGAACGAATAAGTATCGCCGAGCTTTTGTATTCATTGAAAATGGGAGATAATTTTCATGATTAAATTATATGAGCTGGAAAAAATTTATAATCGATGCAACAATTATCTACAATTTCATGAAAAATAGTAACGAATTTTAGCGAGCCGTGACGCAGCGAACCGAAGCCCTCGCTGCCATAAGAGCAGGCTGCGATTTCCGAATGAAGAGTATTCGGAGGGTTGTTGCCTTGAAGTGCTTTCTTGATTGGACGGAAGTTCATTTTTTCTCGAAGATATTCTAGCCTCCGAAACTCCTGGCCTGTCCCAGCACAGGCACGTGGCTCCTGTCGAAATAGAGCAGGGCATGGCCATCTCTGCGGCTGCGGATATACATCACCTCACCGATGAAGATGTGGTGGCCGCCCTTCGGGCGCCGATCCCACTTGCCTTCTCGTTGGCGACTATGACGCCATGGACAGTGAAGCGGCCGGGCAGTTCCTGCCGGACGAGCAGGTCTGCGTGGTCGTCGACCAGGGCAACCCGCTGGTGTTCGACTATGGCGAGGCCTTCATCGGCGTGATGGCGCTCGAGGTCGGCTATTTCCTGCACCACAAGCGCAATCTGGGCAGCAGCGGCCACCATGGCCGCGGCGGCATCCTGCTCCCCAGCGGCCTGGAAAGCCTGGCCCTGGATGAGCAACGCGTCACGGGCCTGAATGCGTGGTGAGGGGGAGGACATTGAGTAAGTGGTTACCGTAATTCGAGAAGATCATGGAGATGGATTGTATCCGTCATAGCGAATCTGACGGCTGTGGACTTCCAAACGCGTGATCGCGAACAACCGCTTAGCGCCCCTATTTTGCCGTTCAGACCACCGTTGCAGCTCCCCGAAAGCTGACGGACTGCTAAGCTGGCACTAAGGTCCTAACTGGGTGGGATGGCGGTTACTCCGCCGGTGAGCCCGCTGCCTAACGACAATAGTCGCTTTGATGTCAACGCGAGCATCCAAAACATCAGGCAAGTACTCCTAGGCTATCCGCCCGCGTGGTCGTTGCCACCGTGCGCGGCGATGAACATGGCGACGGCCGACCGGCAATAGGATTCGATTTCGTCGTCGTCCTCTGCTCTCGCCTCATCGAAGCGTGCGATAATCAGGAGATCGGATCCTTTGAAAAGCGCGGCGAACAAGCGGGCGGATCGGAGAGGATCGGGCACGTTCAGAACCGCCTTCGCGTGCAACTGACGCAACAGGGCCTCAATTTGGGCGATGACATAGGCGGGGCCGGCTTTGTAATGGAGCTTGCTTAACGACTTTTGGTTCGTCTTGTCGGCCATGATCATGGCTTCGACACTACGGACGTCCGGGCTCAACAGAGTGCGAAGCAAGGATGTTCCCACCGCCATGAGCTGATCTTCGGCCGAACCGTCGACGCCTTCAAAAAGGGCCTGTGGTGCAAACTGATGGCAGTGGGCCGCGATGGCCGCACCGAACAGCGCCTCCTTGTTCTCGAAGTGCCGATAGATGCTGAGCTTGGATATCTTCGCTCGCTGGGCGACCTTGTCCAAGGTCGTCGCTTGAAAACCCAATTCCACAAAGAGTTCGCCCGCGGTGTCGACTATCGTTTGGCCAAGCGCCTCGTTGGCGGGCCGGCCGCGCCGGGCCTGTTGGTTTTTTTCGGTCACGACAATTCCAGTCCTTGACAGTATCCTAATTCCTGCATTACGATACCATGTAGTATCGGAAATATGCAACCCAGAGATTGGATTTTACCCTGGCCTCCAAATCTAGTTTCCCGAGGCCTCCCGGCGATAACAAATGCGGCATCGCCTAGCCGGTCAACACAGTGATGGGCGACTGTCTCGGCGATGCTGGAGACATGCTCGCTGCCAGTCTCAAGCGCGTATCGCTGGACGCAATTTCGCTCCAGACCCAACCCCTCCATCCGCAACACGGAGCCCACCACCATGGATGACGTCATCATCATCGGCGGCAGCTTTGCCGGCCTTGCCGCCGCCCTGCAGCTCGGCCGTGCCCGACGCAAGGTCACCGTTCTCGATACCGGCCTGCCGCGCAATCGCTTCGCAGGCCGCTCGCACGGAGTGCTCGGCCACGATCACAAGCCACCATCGGACATTCTGACCGAGGCGCGGCAGCAACTGGCGCGTTATCCCACGATCAGGCTGCTCAATGCTCGGGCCGACAGCATCTCCGGTACCATCGACAATTTCTCCGTCCTCACTGGCGATGGCGAGAGCATTGGCGCGCGCCGCCTGATCC
Organism: Labrys sedimenti; assembly: GCF_034424805.1. NCBI lineage: Bacteria > Pseudomonadati > Pseudomonadota > Alphaproteobacteria > Hyphomicrobiales > Xanthobacteraceae > Labrys > Labrys sedimenti. Next base: position 23,181 of record NZ_JAXOUF010000014.1, on the reverse strand, counting down.
TGAGCTATGGCGTTGTTGACCAGATGCCTGATGTTCCGGGCTATGCCGAAAGCTGGGGCACATCCATCATCCCATGCCCTTATTGCGACGGCTTCGAAGTCGCTGGCCAGCATTGGGGCCTCGTCTGGTCGGGTCCGCAGTCGATGAATCAGGTCAGGCTGTTCCACGATTGGACCGACAGGTTGACTGTCTTCGCCGATGGTCACGACATTTCACCCGATATCCGGGCCGATCTGGCGCACCGACAGATACCTGTCGTTGATGGCCGGATCACCGGGATCGCCCGTCACGGGGACCACAATGCCACTATCAAGCTCGATACCGGCCCCGATGTCGCAGTTGATATCCTGTTCGCGCATCCGCGTAACAAGCCGTCCGCAAGCCTGCATGAATCACTGGGCCTCACCACTGTCGATACGCCAGTCGGCATCGCTATCAAGACCGACGAGCGCCGCGAAACCAGCAGGCCCGGCATCTACGCCGCCGGCGACCTCGCCAACTCCGGAATCCCGTCGGTCACCACGGCAACATGGCAAGGCGCGATGGCGGGTATCTTTACGCAGCAGTCGATGCTGGTTTGAGAAGCGATATGGAGTTCGAACAAGTCACTTTCGACCTGCCACACGGCACCTTTCACGCGTTGCAGGGTGGTGATCCCGATGGCCAACGGACGATCGTTTTGCACGGCTTCCCGGACCATCCGCCGACCGCGAAGTCCTTCCTTGCCGAGCTCGGTCGCCGTAAACGTTACGTCGTTGCACCCTGGCTTCGCGGTTACGCGCCGTCCCCGACTGCGGGGCCGTTCGATTTCGCAGCCCTCACCAGCGACGTGCTCGCGCTGATCGACTGCTGGTCTCCGGGGCGACCCGTGGAGCTGATTGGCCACGACTGGGGCGCCCTGATCACATACGATGCCTGCGTCACCGCACCGGAGCGGATTGAACGCGCGGTCACGCTCGCAATCCCGCACCCACTCACCTTCATGAGCCGGCTGATGGACCCCGCTCAGTTGAGCCGGAGCTCGTACATGGGGCTCTTTCAACTGCCGGGAAGCGGCTGGATCGCTACCGCCCGCGATCTCGCCCTCATTGACCGCCTCTGGCGTCAGTGGTCACCCGGCTTCTCGCTCGATCCTGCTCTCAAGGCGGAGCTACACGAGCACCTGCGAGCGAGCATGCCCGCGCCGCTAAAGTACTACCGGGCAATGCTGCGACCCGGCATGCTTGGGGCGACGCGCCGCATGTCTCGGCCGATCACGGTGCCCATGTTGCAGCTTCACGGTGCCAACGACGGCTGCATCCTCCCCGCGCAGGTCGACGACCGACATCGGTTCGCAGCCCGGCACGCGATGGAGATCGTCCCTGACGTCGGCCACTTCCTCCACATCGAGGCCCCCGGGGCGATAGCGGAACGGATTGCGGCATGGGCCGGGTAGCGTCCTTTCAGCCTTACGAAACACGTCGAACGAAGCTCCTCGACGGCGGGAAGTGAGCGGGCTGATGCACGGCGGCACTAAAGGAACGTCCATGCCTCTGAAGAGTAGAAAAGGAAGTGATCCTCATGAATACGACTAACCCTGGCGTCGCCGTGGTGACCGGTGCATCCTCTGGCATCGGTCTCGCCACTGCCAAAGCCTTGCAGATTGTCGGCTTTCGGGTGTTCGGAACCAGCCGCCGCGCAGTGGCTGAGAGATCTGACGGTATTACTATGCTGGCCTGTGACGTTACCGACGACGAGTCCGTCGCGAAACTGGTCGAGCGGGTCCTGGCCGAGGCCGGCCGCATCAACCTCCTTGTCAACAATGCTGGCATGGGTCTTCTCGGTGCCGCAGAGGAGTCCTCAACAGCCCAGGCGCAGGCGCTGTTCGACGTTAATGTCTTCGGCGTTCTACGCATGACCAAGGCGGTGCTGCCAGCCATGCGCCAGCAGAGAAAAGGCAGAATTATCAATGTGAGTTCGGTGCTGGGCTTGATCCCGGCTCCCTATTCCGCCGTTTATGCGTCGACCAAGCATGCCATCGAAGGATATTCCGAATCGCTTGACCACGAGCTTCGCACCTTTGGCATTCGCGTCGTGCTGGTCGAGCCCGCCTATACAAGGACGGCATTTGAAGAAAACCAAGCCAGACCAGACCAAATGCTTGACGTCTATGACGCCACGCGCGCCAGCATGAATGTGATCAATAGGAAAGCGATAGAAACCGGCGACGCCCCGGAAGTCGTCGCCAGGACGATTGTCGAAGCGGGGACCGCGTTCGTTCCGAAGCGGCGCTACGCGGCGGGAAAAATGGCGCGACGGGTCAGTCTCCTGCGCCGTTTCGTCCCCGAAGCCGCGTTCGACAAGAGTTTGCGGAAGCAAAACGGATTGCCAGTCTGATGCAAGGATCAGCCGGCTTTCGTTTCGAGCCGGAGGGAGAGCTTAGTTAAGAACGGATCAGAACAGGGATACGGCATGGCAGAGCAAAATGCTTATCAGGTCGCCGATTGGAATGGCCAAAGCGTGGAGCGCTGGATCGCTTACCAGGCCCGGCTCGATGCCATGATGGCGGTGTTCGGCCAGGCAGCGATCGAAGCCGCCGCGCCCGCCACGGGCGAACGCGTGCTGGACGTAGGCTGCGGCGCGGGAGCGTCTAGTCTGGATCTGGCCGCCCGCGTCGGCGCGGGGGGCCATGTGCTAGGCGTGGACATATCCGAACCGCTGATCGGCAGAGCGCGCGCGCTAGCGCCGCAGGATACGCCGGCCCTATTCCAGGTGGCCGACGCCAGCAGCGCCGAGTTGCCCGAGGGCGCGTTCGACATCCTGTTCTCGCGCTTTGGAGTGATGTTCTTTGACGATCCTACGGCGGCGTTCGCTCATATGCGCCGTGCGCTCAAGCCGGGCGCGCGGGTCGCTTTCGTCTGCTGGCGCGGTATGGCCGAGAACGATTGGGTGCGCTTGCCGATGGGCGCGATGAAGGGCATCCTCTCGCCGATGACGCCGCCCGGTCCCGAAGCGCCCGGCCCGTTCTCGTTTAGCGACCAGGGGCGGGTGGCGCGTATTCTAACGGTGGCTGGCTTCACCGATGTCGCCATCACGCCCTTCGATGCCTCCATCCCGTTCGGTAAGGGGGAGACGCGGGACGCGGCGCTCGACGACGCGGTGAAGATGACACTCGAGGTCGGCCCGCTGGCGCGCTGTCTCGCTGATCAGCCCGACGATATCCGCGCCCGCGCCTCGGCTGCGGTTCGTGCCGACTTCGCGGGCTGCCCCGGCGAGCGGTCGGTGTTGATCGATGGCGCGGCTTGGATCGTCACGGCGCGCAATCCGGCAAGCTGACAGGGATTAACAAGAGTAGGCGCCCCCGCTCGGTGCGGGGGCGTCTTGGCCGGTCAGCGGAACCAGATGAGGCCGTATCCGTGTTCGGACGCGGTTCCGGCGTCAACGAAGTCGGCAACCGGAATCCGCTCGGCGCCGCCGGCGGGCTCGGCGCCATCTTCGCGATCCAGGCGCTCAGGGATCAGATAGCGCCGCCGACGCTTAATCTGAATGCGCCCGATCCGGCCGGCGGCGGGATTGGCTCGCTCGTGAACAGGGGAGCGGCGCCGGAATCCGCCCCGAACTAACACGAGCAAAAAACGATCCCCATGAACATGACCAATCCTGGCGTCGCCCCTGGTGACAGAAGCATCCTCCGGCATCGGATACGTTTCCGAAAGCAGGAACTCTTTAGGGCTGCCTGGTCAACTTGAGCCCTCAGCGCCTGGACTTGGGGCGACCGGGACGGACTGCAACGAGCCAGTCATGTCGTCGACCGCTAAATGACAACATGACGGCTTTACTGGCATCGTCGGCAAAACCGGACTGTCGGCAAGCGGCCCCATTTCCGACGTTCAATTACACTCGTATTTCGCTATGCGGCTCACTCCCTACCCCCCAAAACTCCCCGCCTGCCCCAGCACCTGCGCATAGCCCCGGTCGAAATAAAGCAAGGCCTGCCCATCCCTCCGGCTGCGGATATCCATCACCTCGCCGATGAAGATGTGATGGCTGCCCACCAGATGCCGGTCGATCAGGTGGCAGTCGAAGGAGACGATGGCGTCGGCCAGGGCCTGGTTGCCGGAGGGAAGGTCGATCCAGTCGGCGGCGGCGTAGCGGGCGTCCATGTCGGTGCGCTGGCCGGCGAAATAGCCGGCGAGGTCCTGGTGCGCGTGCGTCAGCACGTTGACGCAGAAGCGGCGGTTTTCGAAGAAGAGGGTTGTCTGGGCCGAGTGGCTGTTCATGCACACAAGCAGGGTCGGCGGCTCGTCGGTCACCGAGCACATGGCGGTGGCGGTGAAGCCGCCGCGCCCGGCGCTGCCATTGGTGGTGACCACGTTGACGCTGGCGCAGACCCGCGCCATGGCGTCGCGAAACTGGGTCCGGGAGACGGGATCGGGCATGGCGGCGGCCTCACTCGGCCGCGGCGGCGCGTGCCGGTCCGGCCTCGCCGAGCGGCGGCAGCCAGGTCTCGCCGGTCCAGCCCTTTTCGTCGTAATCGGCCATGCATTGGTCGACCAGGGCTTCCATCTCCCGAAGGCGCCCGCCGCGCTCGGCGCCCTTGAGCACCTGCAGGCGGACTTCCTCGGGCGCGCCGGCATAATTGAGCTCGTACAAAGCGTGGCGGCCGGCGAATTCCGTGCCCGTGGCGTCCCACAGCAGCTTCATGATCTTGATGCGCTCGATATGGCCCATGTCGTTGGAGCCGCGCACATATTGGGCGAGGTAGCGGTCGATCTCGGGGTTGGCGAAATCCCGGGCCGAGGAGGGCAAATAGATCAGGCCGGAGGCGATGGTGCGCCTGACGATGTCGATCACCCTGGGGTAGGCCTCCGACATGAAGGTGCGGTAGGCGAGCGCCGCCTCGAGATTGGGCAGCACGGCACCATCAGCCCAGGGAATGGGGTTGTGGGCCATGGCATTGGCGAAGGACCAGAACTGGTGGCGGATGGCGATGACTTCGCCGAGCATGGCCTGGTTGCCGCGGAAGGCATCGCCCCCGGTGGCGCGCAGGGCCTTGGCGAGGAGGCCGGCGAGGAAATCGAGCTTCACCCCGAAGCGGATGCAGCCCTGGAAGCAATAGCCATGCATGAAGCCGGAGGCGGGGTGGAAGGACAGGATCTTGCCGGCATCGCGCAGTACCAGCACGTCCTCCCAGGGGATGAAGACATTGTCGAGCACCAGGATGGCATCGTTCTCGTCGAAACGGGAGGAGAGCGGATAGTCGAAGGGCTGGGCGGTGCGGTTGGCGGTTTCCTCATAGGAGGTCCGGCAGAACATCTTCACCCCCGGCGCGTTCATCGCCAGGATGAACATCACGGAGAGGGACGGGTCCTCGGTGACGGTGGCCGAGCTCTGGGCCAGGAAATTGTAGTGGGTGAGGGCGGAGGAGGTGGCGACCACCTTGGCGCCGGAGACATGGATGCCCGCATCGGTCTCCTTGGTGATGTGGACGAAGACGTCCTTCACCGCGTCGGCCGGCTTGTGGCGGTCGATCGGCGGGTTGACGATGGCATGGTTCATGAACAGCACGGCTTCCTGGGCGCGCTTGTGCCAGGCCAGCGCATTGTCCCTGAAGGGGCCGTACCACTCGGCATTGGCGCCGAGCGTGTTCATCAGCGCCGCCTTGTAGTCGGCGGTGCGGCCCATCCAACCATAGGTCATGCGGGCCCAGTGGGTGATGGCGCCCTTCTGCGCCACCAATTCGGCCGAAGAGCGCGCGACGCGGAAATATTTGTGGGTGTAGCCGCCCGAGCCCGTGTCGGTCGGCGCGGTCAGGATCGGCTTGGTCTTCTCGTCATGCAGGGCGTCGTAGAGCCGGGCCAGCGAGCGCGCCGAATTGCGCATGGCCGGATGGGCGGTGACATCGGCGACCCGTTCGCCATTGATGTAGACCTCGCGCCCGTCGCGCAGCGAAGCGAGATATTCGGCACCCGTGAAGGGTCGTTTTGTATCGGCGCGAAAATCCTCTGAGCGCATCGCCTTCCTCCCTTATGTCGTTGAGGGGAGGCTAGGCCTTGCCGTGGCGCGCCGCCATGGACAGAATGACAAAATCGATTGTACTTTTTTCGGCGGCGCTGATGTCCGACACGGTTCCGAGCTTCTTCGTCTATGGCGAGCCCGATCGCCCGATCGACCTCGGTTTCCTGCATGTCGAGACGGTGATGGAGCGAAAATCGCTGCATGCAGGCCGGGTTTCCGCCCATAAGCATGACCGCATGGCCCAGATCACCTTCTGGACCAAGGGGCGCGGCGAATACTTCATCGAGGATCGCCGGCTGGACTTTGTCGCGCCGGCCGTCAGCTTCGTGCCCAGCGGCGTCGTGCATGGCTTCACCGTCGCGCCGGAGGAGAGCGACGCCATCGTCGCCTCGATCGCGGACGGCGCCCTGCCGCCGATCGCGGCGCTCTCGGTCCTGCCGGTCGACGAAGCCATCATGGTGCGCGGGCAAAGCGGGAGCCGGCTATGGCCGTCTTTGGCCGCGACCATGCAGCGCCTGCTCGACGACTATCAGGCCGGCCAGATGAGGCCGCTCGGCGCCCTCATCGCGGTGGCGCTGAACGACATCGCTCTGCTCGGGCAGAAGGAGCGTGCCGGCGAACGCGAGGGCCGGGACCTCGCCTTGGCGTTCCGGCGCCTGGTCGACCGGCATTTCCGCGAGAACTGGCCGATCGGCCGCTATGTCGAGGCGCTCGGCACCACGCCGCATCTGCTCGCCAGGGCCTGCGGCGCCTCGCATGGCCGCTCGCTCAAGGCCGTCATCGACGGGCGGCGCCTGATCGAGGCGAAGCGCCTCTTGGTCTTCACCATTCGCTCGGTCGAGGATGTCGGCTATGAGATCGGCTTTCGCGACCCGGCCTATTTCTCGCGCTTCTTCCGCAAGCATGCCGGCGCGCCGCCGGGCGAATGGCGCGCCGGACAGGCGCAGCCTTCCCGACGAGGCGAGGTTAAGGAAGCATCGCCGACAGTTTGATCGGCCGGCGATCTATGCGAGTAGTGCTCAATGCCCGGAGCCGCTATCGGATACGATGCATGGATGAAATGAAGGAAATGCCGGTGATCGAGGAAGCAAGGCTGAAGGAAACGCGGCGTTCCCTGCCGATCGCGCTCCTGCGGGCGCGCGAGGCCGTCATGAGCCATTTTCGCCCCATGCTCGCCAATCACGGCGTGACGGAGCAGCAATGGCGCGTGCTGCGCGTCTTGAACGAGGCCGGCACGCTCGATGCCTCCGAGGTCGCCGATCGCGCCTTCATCCTGGCTCCCAGCCTCACCCGCATGATCCGTTCGCTCGAGGAGCGCGGCTTCATCTCCAAGCACAAGGACAGGGACGACGGGCGCCGCGTGCTCCTGAAGCTCGCGCCCGCCGGTGAAGCCGTCATCCACGAAGTGCTGCCCGACAGCCGCAAGATCTATGCCGTGCTGGAAGAGCGTTTCGGCCGCGAGCGCATCGATCAGCTGGTCGATCTTCTGGGGGAGCTCGCGACGTTTCGCAACGAGTCCGAAACGCCCGACGATCTTGCGTGAGCCGATGACCGCACCTGCTTCAGTCCTGCATGAGTTGCCCGGTGGGGAGGAACTGCTCGCCTGGTTCGGCCGCGTGCCGAGCTTCCACGATGGCTATTTGCTGGAGCTCGCGTTCTTCGGCAAGGGGCAGGGGCTCATGCGCATCCATGCCTGGATCCTTACGAACAAGGTCGATGACCAGGGCCGTCTGATCACCGAGAGACATGCCGTCGTCACCTTCGCCCTGGACGGTGTCAGCACCATCGAGTGCCGCGATTTCGACATGGTGCCCGGTATCATCCTCGATCTGGATGTCACGCGAGTGGAGGACAGCCTGCGCTTCGAATGGAGCACGAGCTATGGCGTGGATGGCGCGGTCACGGCGCGGCAGGCCCGCATCACACTGGAGCCAGGCAAGCCCTGACAGGCGCTCCCCGCGCGTCGGGCCGCGGCTGGTTCACCCCCCGACCTGGCGGGTCGAACATTCATAGATCCTGTTTCCCGTGCGGGCGTCGATGCCTTCCAGGCTCACCTCGTAACCCCAAAGGCTGCGGATATGGCGCAAGGTCGCGTCGCGGCTGTTGGGCTCCAGCACGATGCCGTCATTGACCTTGTGCTGCAGGCGCAGTTGCCGGTCGCCCAGCAAGTCGACGTCCACGACCTGGATGTCCGAGCGGTTGGCGCCGATATCGTAGCTATGGGCGAGGGCGGTGCGGACATTCTCGTAGCCGCGCTCATTGTGGATCGAGGCGACCTTGTAGAAGGATTCGTTGGCGGCATCGGACAGGACGAACATCCGCCATTTGCGGATCAGCGTCGGGCTGAGATATTGGCGGATGAAGGACTCGTCGCGGTAATTGGCCCAGGCATCGAGCAGGACTTCGCGCCAATTGCCGTTGCCGGCGAATTCGGGAAACCAGTCGCGATCCTCCTGCGTCGGCTCGGTCGAGATGCGCTGGATGTCCTGCATCATGTCGAGGCCCAGCGCATAGGGATTGATCCCGGAAAAGCGTGGATCGTCATAGCCCGGCTGGAACACCACGTTGGAATGGTTGCGCAGGATCTCGAGCATGGCGCCCTCGCTGATCCGGCCCCGGTCAAACAAGGCGTTCATCAGCGTGTAATGCACGAAGGTGGCGCAGCCCTCGTTCATCACCTGGGTCTGGCGCTGCGGATAGAAATATTGCGCGATGACCCGGACGATCCTGAGGATCTCGCGCTGCCACGGCTCGAGGATCAGGCTGTTCTTCTCCAGGAAATAGAGCAGGTTTTCCTCGGGAAGGTTGAGTGCCTTCTTTCGCTCGGGCGTGCCGTCCTTGGCGTCGTCGGGCCTGTCGCCGCCTTTGGAGGGCGGCAGCGTGCGCCAGAGATCATTATAGGTGCGCTCTTCATATTCCAGCCGCTCGCGCACGCCCTCGCGCTGCTTTTCCGACGACAGCTTGGGCGGGCGGCGATACCGGAACACGCCCTGTTCCATCAGCGCATGCGCCGCATCGAGAATGGCCTCCACCGCGGCGACGCCGTGGCGTTCCTCGCAACGGGTGATGAAGCCCTTGGCAAAATCGAGATAGCCCAGGATCGCGCCCGCATCCGTCCATTGCTGGAACAGATAGTTGTTCTTGAAGAAGTGATTGTGGCCGAGCGCTGCATGGGCCGTCACCAGGGCCTGCAGGGCCATGGTGTTCTCTTCCATCAGATAGACGACGCAGGGGTTGGAGTTGATGACGATTTCATAGGCGAGCCCGCGTCCACCCTTGCGGTACATCAGTTCCTGATGGAGGAAATGCTTGCCGAACGACCAATGCCGGTACATCAGCGGCATGCCGACGGATGAATAGGCATCGAGCATCTGTTCGGAGGAGATGATCTCCATCTGCACCGGATAGGTGTCGAGATGGAGCTCCTCCACCGCCAGCGCCTCGATGACGTCATAGGCCCGCGACAGCGTCTTGAAATTCCAATCCGAGCCGGAGAACAGCAAGTCGGCATTGGGCGCATGCTTGGACGTCGGCTTGGGCATCGGCGCTCCTTTCACCCGCCCTGCGAGGCGGGCTGCCTGGTGAAGAGCCGGCGGAAAACCGGATAGATGTCGGAAGCCTTGGCGATGCGGCTCATCTGGAAGTTCGGCCAGCGCTCGGTGACGGCCGCATAGGCCTGCCAGAGCGAGGTGCCGTTCTCGGTGCCGCCGAAGATATGGCTCTCGCGCTCGTCGATAATCTCGACATAGGCGAAATACTGGCACAGGCGCATGATCTCGCCATCGAGTAGCGCGATGCAACGCCCGGAATCGGTGGCGATGTTGTCGCCGTCCGAGGCCTGGGCGGCATAGATGTTCCATTCGTTGGAGGGATAGCGCTCCTTGATGATGCGCTGCATCTCCTCGAGGGCGGTCGAGACCACGGTGCCGCCGCTCTGGGTCGAGTAGAAGAAGGTTTCCTCGTCAACCTCCTGCGCCTCATGGGTATGCCGGATGAAGACGATGTCGGTGCGCTCATAGCGCCTTTTCAGAAACAGGTGCAGCAGGACGAAGAAGCGCTTGGCCAGGTCCTTTTCCCGTTCCCCCATCGAACCGGACACGTCCATCAGGCAGAACATCACCGCATTGGCGTTCGGCAGCGGCTGCGCGTCGAAGCGGTTGAAGCGGATGTCGACCGGATCGATATAGGAGATCACCCGGCGCCGGCGCTCCAGCCGGTCGAGCTCCGCGTGCAGCTCGGCGATGCGCTGGTGGGCTGCGGCTCCCGCTGTTCCGGTATCGAGCTCCTGCAGTTCCTGGAGGATCGCGTCCAGTTCCTCCTGTTTCGGGCGCTTGAGGGCGATGCGGCGGCCATGGCTGTTGCGCATGGTGCGCCCGACATTGATGTTGGTCGGCGAGCCGCTTACCGAAAAACCAGCCCGCCGCGGCTTGACGATCAGGACCTCCTTGAGGTTGAGCTTGACCATGTCGGGCAGTTCGAGATCCTCGAAGAAGAGGTCGAGCACCTCCTCGCGGGTCAGCACGAAGCGGAAGTCGTCTTCCGAGTCGGTCAGGCCGGGAGCCGAGCCCGACCCGGCACCCTGATTGGGCTTGGAAACCCTGTCGCCCGGCGCGAACTGCTTGTTGCCGGGCAGGACATGATGGCGCCCGCCGCTATCCCTGGCCTCGCGGAAGGTCGGTTCGCTGGTGCCGTGCACCGGCATCGAGACGGAATGCTTGGCATCCACATCCGCGATCTTGCCGGTCTTGATCTGGTCGCGGATGCTCTGCTTCAGCTCGGCGCGCGCGCGACGCAGGAAGCGCTGGCGGTTGCCCAGGCTCTTGTCCTTGGGATTGAGGCGGCGATCGATAAAGATTGGCATGGGAACACCACCCGGCCGGGATCAACCCGCCTTGTTTACACGCATATACCAATCCACCAGCCGACGCACCTGCCGCTTGGTGTAGCCGCGCGCCTCCATGCGCTGCACGAACTCCGTATGCCGCTTCTCGGTCACGCTGTCCTGCTTCGAGCCGAAGCTGATCACCGGCAGGAGATCCTCGACCTGGCCGAACATCCGCTTTTCGATGACTTCCCGCAATTTCTCATAGCTGGTCCAGGCCGGGTTGCGGCCGTTGTTCCTGGCCCGAGCGCGCAGTGTGAATTTCACCACCTCGTTGCGGAAATCCTTGGGATTGGCGATGCCGGCCGGTTTCTCGATCTGGGACAATTCCTTGTCGAGCACCTCACGGTTGAGGACCTGGCCGGTATCGGGATCCTTGTAATCCTGATCCTCCACCCAGGCATCGGCATAGGCGATGTAGCGGTCGAACAGATTCTGGCCATATTCCGAGTAGGATTCCAGATAGGCCTTCTGGATCTCGTGCCCGATGAACTCGGCGTAGCGGCTGGCCAGCTCCGACTTGATGAAGTCGAGATAGGTGGTTTCCGTTTCCTTCGCGAACTGCTCGCGCTTGATCGCCTCCTCCAGGATGTACATCAGATGCACGGGATCGGCAGCCAGTTCCTGGGTATCGTAGTTGAAGGTCTGCGACAGGATCTTGAAGGCAAAGCGCGTGCTGACGCCGGTCATGCCCTCATCGACGCCGGCAGCATCGCGATATTCCTGGACAGCCTTCGCCTTGGGGTCGAGCTCCTTGAGATTCTCGCCGTCATAGATGCGCATCTTGGTGTAGAGCGGCGAATTGTCGAACTCCGCCAGCCGGGTCGACACCGAGAAGCGGCTAAGAATGTCGAGCACTTCCGGTGCGCAGGGGCTGCTGGCCAGTTCGCTCTCGCGCAGCAGCTTCTCGTAGATCTGCCTTTCCTCGGTGACACGCAGGCAATAGGGCACCTTGACCACGAGGATACGATCGAGGAAGGCCTCGTTGTTCTTGTTGCTCTTGAATTGCAGCCATTCCGACTCGTTGGAATGGGCCACGACGATGCCCTGATAGGGAAAGGCGCCGAAATTCTCGGTGCCGTTATAGCTACCTTCCTGGGTGGCGGTCAGCAGGGGGTGCAGGACCTTGATCGGCGCCTTGAACATCTCGACGAATTCGAGCAGCCCCTGGGTCGTGCGGTTCAGGCCGCCGCTGTAGGAATAGGCGTCCGGATCGGACTGGCTGAAATGTTCGAGCTGGCGGATGTCGACCTTGCCGACCAGGGCCGAGACGTCCTGATTGTTCTCATCGCCCGGCTCGGTCTTGGCGATGCCGATCTGGCGCAGCCGCGAGGGTACCAGCTTGACGACGCTGAATTTGGAGATGTCGCCCGACAATTCATCGAGGCGCTTGGTTGCCCATGGGGAGATCAGGCCGTTCAGACGCCGCCGTGCAATACCGTATTTGTCTTCCAGCAGATCGCCTATCCGGTCCGGGTTGAAGAGACCCAGCGGCGATTCAAAAACCGGGCTTATCTTGCCGCCCACCTTGAGCGTGTAGATGGGGCGTTCTTCCATCAACTTCTTCAGCCGTTCCGCTAGGGAAGACTTGCCGCCGCCGACGGGACCGAGGAGGTAGAGGATCTGCTTGCGCTCTTCCAGGCCTTGGGAGGCATAGCGGAAATAGCCGACGAGACGCTCGATCGTGTCCTCCATGCCGTAGAAATCGGCGAAGGCAGGATAGGTCTTGACCGTGCGGTTGGCAAAAATCCGTCCGAGGCGCTCGTCCTTGCTGGTGTCGAGTAGCTTCGGCTTGCCGATTGCATCGATCATCCGCTCGGCCGCGGAGGCGTACATCGACTGGTCCTCGCGGCATGCGAGCAAATATTGCTGGAGGCTCATCTCCTCCTGGGCCGCGCTGGTATAATGTTCCGCAAACAGGTCGAAAACGTCGCTTCTCTCAGTCATGGCAGCCTCCCATGGTGGCTGATCGGGTTGACTGCGCCCTTGCTCACTCAACTGCAGGAAACCCGTAGAGTTCCGAGTGACTCACAAAGAACATCCGCTAAGATTGCGGCAGATTATGGTAGTCTGGTGCCGGTAAGTATTTTTATCCAGAGTGCGATCGAAAAATTAATGTTCGTCGCGCCGCCACCTCACGCTTGTGGCCATCGCCGCAAGTATGAATCGGCTGATCAACAAGGATCAATCTAGCGCATCATCGTTGATTCGTCCGTGCATGTGCGCACCGTTCACAGCCAAAATACGCTGCCGAGAGCCCAGAAGGGTGGCGTGATGCAGAGGCGTGCTTTGCCGCCCCCGGCAAGCCGCGGCAAAGCGACGCGACCGGCGTCGAGGCGGGCCGTGTGACGCGTATCTTCTCGAAGGCCGATCAGCGATAGCGGGCAAAGACCTGGGTGGTGCCGTCCTTGCGCAGCAACAGGACGTCGTATGGCTCGGCATCGGCGCTGCCTTCGCCCATGCCGGGCGAACCGATGGGCATGTCTGGTACCGCCAGCCCAACGGCTTCGGGGCGTTCGGAAAGCAGGCGCGCAATCTCGCGGGCCGGAACGTGGCCTTCGATGACATAGCCACCGATCGAGCCGGTATGGCAGGAGGCGAGGTTCTCCTTCACGCCCAGTTGCAGCTTGCGCCGCTGCAACTCGTCCGACGGGAGTTGCCGGACATCGGTCGCATAGCCCCGCTCCTGCAGATGGCGAGCCCAGGCGAGGCAGCAACTGCAGCCCCCGGTGGTGAGGATCTCGATGGTCGGCCCGGCCGCATGGGCAAGGCCGGGCAGGGAAACCAGCGCGGCAACCGAAAGGCTTCGAAGGATCTTCTTAACTGAATTTCTTTTCATTTTCAGGCTTTTGAATCGATAATTCGGCGTAATTTCTGAAGCTTGGTCTCGCGCGGTTCGTGCATGTCCAGCATACTGGCGAACTTGCCATTGGCGTCCATCACATAGACGCCGGCGGTATGATCCATGGTGTACTCGCCGCCCTCCATCGGCACCTTGCGGGCATAGGCGGCGAAGGCCTTCACCATGGTGTCGGTTTCCGCCCGGCTGCCGCGCAAGGCAAGGATGCGCACGTCGAACGAGCCCATATATTGCGCCAGCAGGTCCTGGCTGTCCCGTTCGGGATCGACGCTGACGAAGAGGACATTGAAAGCGTCGGCGGCAGGGCCGAGGGCGCTCATCAGATCGGTGAGATCGGACAGCGTGGTCGGACAGACGTCCGGGCAATGGGTGAAGCCGAAAAAGGCCAGATAAGGCTTGCCTGCAAGGCGAGCGTTGTCGATCGTCTCTCCCTTGTGGGAGGTGAGCCGGAAGGGACCGCCGACCCTGGCTATGTCGATGACGGGCGTGTCGGGCGCGGGCTTGGCAGCTTCGTTTTTCCAGGCTTGCGGCAGCACGGTATTCGCCGCGAGCAGGAGCGTGGCTCCGGCGACAGCGCTCCAAGCGGCGATGCGAATGATTTTCAGGACTGTCATCGTGCCCGCTCCTTACGCAGGCCTTGCCCTGCCAATTCCAACGTCAATTCCGTTCGCCTCCTTTGTCTCGGTGCGTTCCCGGTCTCCTGCTCGAAGGCGCGGAGCGTATTGGCAACCTCGGTCCTGAACCAGGACGAAGCCGGATCCTGATCGAGGCGGGCCGACCAGACCATCGAGACGTCCGGCAGCGTGAGATCGAGGGGAGCGGGCCCCGCCGCCAGGCCGAAGCGCGGCCCGTAAAGCTGCGCCATGCGCGTCGGTATCGTCGTGATCGTCGGGGAGGCGGCTACCGTCGCCAGCACGCTCAGAAACTCGGACGATGCCGATACCACGTTAAGCTTGGCATCGATGGCGTCGAGGGCGGCTTCAAGGCAACCTTGCAGGCTGTCGGTCAGCGTGACCAGCGCATGTGGCAGCGCCAGATAGTCGGCCAGGCTGATCGGCATGCCGATATCGAGCTGGCCAGGATTGAAGACGCAGCTCAGGGCCTGCTCGAATAGGAATTGCGCCTTGTGGCGCTGAGCAACGGCCTGGAAGCAGCCGACGGCCAGATCCAGTGTGCCGTCATCCAGCAGGCGATGGACCTCGTCGCTTCCGGCCTGCCGGCTGAGCAGCCTCACGCCGGGGGCTGCGCGGCGAAGGCGTGCCGTGAGTTCGGGTATCAGCAAGAGCTCGACCTCGCTGGAGAAGCCAGGGCGGAACGTGCGCTCTTCCGTTGCCGGCTCGAAGGTCGAGGGGGCATGAAGAGCAGCTTGAATCTGTGCCAGCGCGATGCGGATGGGCTCGGCCAGGGCGAAAGCATAGGCGGTTGGTTGCATCACGGTTCCCACGCGGACGAAGAGCTCGTCCAGCAGCAGCACGCGCAAGGTCGACAGGCTGTGACTCATCGCCGGTTGTCCAACCTTGAGACGGGTTGCCGCCCGCGTGACGCTTCGCTCCTGCATCAGGGCATCGAAAGCCACCAGCAGGTTGAGATCGAAGGAGCGAAGATCGAAGTGGTTGATGCGGGGCATGAGCCGTATCGATTTCTAATATGATCTCGATAGAGCTAAACCCTGCACCGGACAATGCCTTTCTTCGAGACGGCAGACATCAAGCATAGGGAGCAGGATATGGAACGAGCCTTCGGATCCTACCGGATCGGTGCAGCCACCATTACCAGGATTCCGGAATTGGCACTCGATGGGGTCGACCCCACCCTTCTCTATCCCGATTACGATCCCGCCGCCGGAGCCGAGGAAGCGCGAAGGCTGGGACCGGGGTCGGTCGATCGGCATACGGGGCTATTGCGCCAGAGCATTCATGCCTGGCTGGTGACGACGCCCGATCGGGTCATCCTTGTCGACACGGCCTCCGGCAACGACAAGGAACGGCCGGGCCTGGCGGTACTGCATCATCTCAACGAGCCGTTTCTCGAGCGCCTGAAGGCGGTGGGCGTCAGGCCGGGCGACGTCGATCTGGTCCTGCTGACCCACATTCATGCCGATCATGTCGGATGGAATACGTGCTGGACGGGAGAGCATTGGGTCCCGACTTTTCCGAACGCCCGCCATGTCTTTTCCGCCCGCGAACGCGCCTATAACGCGGCGCTCGCGGCGGCGACGGGTTCGGATGCCGATCTGCGGGCCGAAGCGGGCCTCGGTCCCATGGCGCGCCTGCCGCTGCCCGGCGTCTACGAAGACAGCGTGGTTCCCATTGTCGAAGCTGGGCTCGCCCGTGAAATCACGGTGGACGGCTCACAGGCGGAGGAGGGCTTCTTCTTCCTTCCCAGCCCTGGCCACAGTATCGATCATGCCTCGATCGGCTTTCGCTCCGAAGGCGAATACGCCCTGTTCTGGGGCGATGTGCTGCATCATCCCCTCCAGATTTCCAGACCAGACTGGAACTCGGCCTATTGCGAGTTTCCGCAGGCGGCCACAGCCTCGCGCCACTGGGCGCTGAACCATGCCGCCGAGACCGGCGCCCTGGTACTGACCACGCATTTTGCCGAGACCTCCGCCGGCCGCGTCCGCCGCGACGGCAACGCCTTCGGCTGGCAATTCGTCTGATTGAGGAACCTGTCATGATTTCAACCGACACCCCGTCGATGCCGCGTATCATTGCCCGGGCCCGGCTGATCGCGAGCGACACGCCGGGCATTCAGCTGCAGCTCCTCAACAAGCGGCCGGACGGCATGAACACCTTCAGCCCCGAGCGGACCCTGGTGATGATGCACGGCGCGACGTTCTCCTCGGCAAGCCTGTTCGATGTGCCCGTGGGCGAGGGGTCGTTCATGGATGTGCTGGCACGTGCGGGCTACGATGTCTGGGCCGTCGATGTGCGCGGCTATGGTGGCTCCACCCGTCCGCCCGAGATGGAGCGGCCGCCCGAAGGCGGTGTTCCGCTGACGCCGGCCCTTACCGCGGCGCGGGATCTTGCCGCGGCGGTCGACTTCATCCGCCGCGAGCGTGGCATTGCGCGGCTCGGTGTGCTCGGCATGTCCTGGGGCGCGACAATTGCCGGCATCCTTGCCAGCCGGCCCGAAGCGCCTGTCGAGAAATTGGTGCTGGTGACGCCCCTCTGGCTCTCGGAAAGGCCGTTGCGCATCGATGCGGGCGGGCCGCTGGGAGCCTACCGCCTGGTGAGCCCGCGGGTTTTCGAGGCAGCATGGCGAGCGCCGGCGCCCGAAGAGGCGAGGGGGACCCTGATTCCCAAGGGCTGGTTCGAGGCCTGGGAGAAGGCAACTCTGACGACCGATGCGGATTCGCCCGTGCCGGGCACGATCAGGGCCCCTTCCGGTGCCGTGCAGGATGTGCGCGAGCATTGGACCTCTGGCAGGCCGCTCTACGATCCGGCCGGCATAGGCTGTCCAGTGCTCGTGATCGGTGCGGAATGGGATGTCGACGTCCGGTTCGACATGGCGCATGACCTGTTCGCCCGCCTCACTAGGGCGCCTTACAAGCGGTTCGTCGAGATCGGGCAGGCAACGCACATGGTGCTCATGGAAAAGAACCGGGCGCAGGCTTTCGATGCGGTGATCGGCTTCCTTAGTGAAGGTTTCATGGGAGGCGATTACTTGGCTCGATAGCGGGCGGGCGTTCGCCCATGCCGAGCCTTGACGGTTCCGGGGTGTGAGGCGAGCCCTCGGAATCGATGGCTCAGGGAGAAGAAGGCATGAGGATGCGCGCGATCGGCTGGCGCAGAACCGTGATGGCTCTCGCCATCGCCGCCGCACTGGCCGGGCTCGCCCTGTTTTTCTTCCTCGCACGCTTTCTCGATCCCGATGCTCTCTGGAAGATCGTCAACGGGCAATGCGTGCCGGAACAACAGCATCAGGCCGAGCGCCGGCATTGCGCCGAAGTCGACCTCAGCAAGGGGGTCGATCGCGGTTTTGCCGTCCTCAAGGACAATGCCCCGACAAAGCCCTACAACTACCTGCTCATCCCGACGAAACGCATCACCGGGATCGAGGACGGGGCCCTCCTGGCACCCGATGCGGAGAACTATTTCGAGCATGGCTGGGCCGCGCGCTCCCATCTCGGCGCGCTCCTCGAGCACAAGCTGGATTGGAGCATGGTCGCGCTGGCCGTGAACTCGGCAAAGGACCGATCCCAGAACCAGCTTCATATCCATGTCGGCTGCGTCAGGCCGGACATTCGCAATGCCCTGGCAAACAATGAGGCAGGGCTTTCGAAGGGGTGGTCGCCACTGAAGCTGCCAACCTCCGATCGCCCCTATTCCGGTCTCAAGCTGATGCGGGATAGCCTTTCCGGCTTCAACCCGTTCCAGGAGGTTGCCGGTGACATTCCCGGAGCCAGGGCAGCGATGGGCCTCTACACAATCGTCGTAGTCGGCACGATCTTCAAGGACGGGAGCAAGGGCTTCTACATCCTTAGCCGGCGCCGGGAGGACGGCTCACCGGCACATGGCGAGGATCTCATCGATCCGGCCTGCCAATTGGCCAAGCAGCCGCAATAGACTGGCTGGGAGCAGAGCCCGGAGGCTGCTACGCTGACGGCCACGATGCGGCGCGGTCTCGCGATGAGGCCGAACATGGAGCTGCACGGGGAGGGCGCCATGATCGATGAGACGATCACCAAGGCCATCGTGGAACAGATGGCGGAAGCGCTGATCTTTGCGACCGTCGACGGCAAGATTGCGTTGTGGAACAGGGGGGCGAGCCTGCTGTTCGGCTTCGATCAGGATGAAGCGATCGGCCAATCGCTCGATCTCATCATCCCGCCGCATCTTCGGAATGCGCATTGGGCGGGGTTCGACGCGGCCATCCACACCGGACAATTGAAGCTGAATGGCAAGCCGACCTTGACCAGGGCGCTGCACAAGACGGGGCGCAAGCTCTATGTCGAGATGAGCTTTGCCTTGGTCGAGGCCGACCAGGGCGTCCTCGGCTCCGTCGCCGTGGCGCGTGACGTCACCGAGAGGATCGAGCGGGAACGGGCCGGCGCGGCCCGATAAGGCCTCCAGGCGTACGGAGGCCGAACGAGTCAGGGGCGCGTTCAATCGACGATGCCGTCCTTGCCTTCGATGGCCATCAGCGTTGCGGTCAGCAGGGCGATCAGCCGCTCCGTGCCCTCGCGCTCGGCAAAGACCTCGGCCTGCGCCAGCGTCAGCGCGCGCCCGGCCTTGATCACCTTGCCGCGCGCCACGATCCGCTCACCCGCCGCCGGGGCCAGGAGATTGATCTTGAATTCCGCCGTCAGGACGCCGCGGTCGATCGGCATCAGGCTGAGAGCGGCGTAGCCCGCCGCACTGTCGGCAATGGCGCTCACCGCTCCGGCATGAACGAAGCCGTGCTGTTGCGACACTTCGCTTCTCGGCACGAGAGAGATCTCGACCTGACCCGGCGACACGGCGGCGAGGGTTGCCCCGAGCGTGCGCATGAGGCCCTGCTTTGCAAAGCTGGCCCGAATGCGGGCCTCGACCTGCTTGATATCCGGTTCCGTCACGGGACCTCCCTTCGGAAGATGATCGATACGGCGTGATCATTGATGCGATATGCCGACACTACGGCACCTTAGAGCAGAGTGCGGCTTCCTCGAACCGCGCTTTGCTTTCGCGCCATGTTTCGAGGCGTCTTTGCGCTTTGAAGTGATCCCGTATAATCGCAAAAC
Organism: Labrys sedimenti; assembly: GCF_034424805.1. Lineage (NCBI taxonomy): Bacteria > Pseudomonadati > Pseudomonadota > Alphaproteobacteria > Hyphomicrobiales > Xanthobacteraceae > Labrys > Labrys sedimenti. The sequence continues at coordinate 3,717 of NZ_JAXOUF010000014.1, read as the reverse complement.
ACCTTGGCTGAACGCGCTGCCGATGCCCCCATGACGTCAGCGGGGAAGAACGGTTCCAACCGATCGCAGGTCTCGGCTGGCAGAAGTGCTACGTTCTACGTCGAATAGACTGCTCAGCATCATAAGACTCATTGAAATCACTAGATTTTCTTGAGATAATGCAGGCAGTGCGAAGGACGCCCGGCTGAGGATGTTCTCAAGCAACGCACGGTGGTCCTCAAGGGCGTTTGAGCCAAGCTCATCGTAGCCTGAGAGGAGGCGCGTTATGGCAACGTTCAAAGTCATGGGGCCCTTGGGGCTCTTGCAGCACCGACGCTGGGAGGACATCGCCTCGATGATCCTCGGCGCCGCAATCATCATCTCCCCGCTATGGCTCGGCGTCACCGAAACGCCGACCGTGATGCTGGTCACGGCCTTGGTCGGCGCGGCCGTCGTAGCGCTCGCCAGCCTGGAGGTGGTATTCCTGCGACGTTGGGAGGAAATCCTGGCGCTCGCCTGCGGCGTGTGGCTGGCAATCCAGCCCTTCGTGTTCGCCTATGATCCTCCGCTGCGCAACTGGCACATCGTGCTTGGCGCTTTGGTGGCGATCCTGGCGATCCTGGAACTCTGGCAGGACCGCAATCGCGACATGTCGGCCTAGGTTGCGTGACCGGACGGATATGGCCAGGCCTCTCACCAGGCCTGGCCTGTTTGCCGGGCAGCCACCGGCCGGAAACCGAATAGAGTTCGATCCCATCCAACAAAGCGAAGAGAGTGCCGTGCAGCGCCACGGTTGGCTCTGTCGTTGTTCCCAGCAGGGTGAGGAGGCGACGTGAGGTCGATGCCGGGAATGATAGGCCGGGCTTGCTGAAAGCCCGCGAGCCGCGACTTCGAGCACGCTTGGCGGCGGATCCGATTGCTGTAGTGTCTCGGCAGCCGGATGCGAGTCGCGCCAGAAGGGAATAGATGATGACTGCCTTGTTGCCGAACGTGGACCCCGAAGGTCTCCTCGAATATTCGGTGGTCTTTACCGATCGCGCGCTCAACCACATGTCGCAGGCCTTCCAGGGCGTCATGCGGGACATCTCGCAAACGCTGCGCCGCGTCTACGGCGTGGAAGAAGCCGGGGGCGTAGCCCTGGTGCCGGGCGGCGGCACCTATGCGATGGAGGCGGTGGCACGCCAGCTCGCCCATGGCAAGAAGGTACTGGTCATCCGCAATGGCTGGTTCTCCTATCGCTGGACGCAGATATTCGAGATGGGCGCCATCCCCGCGGAGAGCATCGTGCTGAAGGCGGGCCAGACACAGTCGGAATCGGGCGCGCGCCAGCAGCCCTTCCAGCCCGTGCCGATCGAGGAGGCCGTGGCCGTCATCGAAGCGGAGCGACCGAATGTCGTCTTCGCGCCGCATGTGGAGACCGCCTCCGGCATCATGCTGCCGGACGGGTACATGAAGGCCATCGCGGATGCGGCGCACAGGGTCGGCGCGCTCTTTGTCCTCGACTGCATCGCTTCGGGCTGCGTCTGGGTCGACATGAAGGCGATCGGTGTCGACGTGTTGATCTCGGCACCGCAGAAGGGGTGGAGCGCTTCGCCCTGCAGCGGCATCGTCATGCTGAGCGAAGCTGCGAAAACGCAGGTGAAGGCCAGCACCGGCTCCTCCTTTGCTTGCGATCTGAAGAAATGGCTGGAGATCATGGAGGCCTATGAGAAGGGCGGCCATGCCTACCATGCCACCTTGCCGACCGATGCCCTGCGCGGGTTCCGCGACGCCGTGCTCGAAACCGAGGCGAGGGGCTTCGAAAAGATGAAGGCTGCGCAGCTCGAACTTGGCGCTCGCGTGCGCAAGCTCTTGGCCCAGCGCGGTTTTGCCAGCGTTGCCGCACCGGGTTTCGGAGCCCCTGGCGTCGTCGTCTGCTACACCGACGATCCCGGCATCAAGTCCGGCGCCAAATTCGTTGCGGTCGGCGTGCAGGCAGCTGCCGGCGTTCCCCTCATGTGCGACGAGCCCGCCGACTTCCAGACCTTCCGTATCGGCCTTTTCGGCCTCGACAAGCTCGCCGACATCGATCGCACCGTGGGCAATCTCGAACGGGCGCTGGGCGAAGTCGTGGGTACCGCCAACGTCAGGTAGCTATAGCGTTTTGCGATTTGATGGAGTCACTTCGAATCGCAAAGACGCGTCGAACCAAAGAGTTAGGGCAAACAAGCGTTCAGTCTTGAACGCGCTTTGCTCTACGGCATCAGGTTATTGTTGTCGCATCGCTTTTGCCGAAAACCGGCGTCCACTTTTCGGCGCGATGCTCCAGGAAGCCGGCGTGTTTCGGACGCCCGGTCTCGCGGGGAGATCACGATGGCTGGTGAAGGACGGCAGGCGCGAGCTGCAGGTCGGACAGCTGCTGGTCGCGGCGACCTCTCAATAGGTCGGCCGCGTCCCGCACCACTTTCGAGATCTCCAGCAGCTGTTTGACCAGCGGGCTGGTTTTGCGCCAGATCATGCCGATGGTGCGCGAGGGCTGGGGATTGGCGAAGCGGGCGATGGAGACCTGCGCCGAGCGCGTTTCCATCGGTACGGCCATTTCCGGAATCAGGGTGACCCCGATGCCCGCCCCGACCATCTGCACGAGGGTCGACAGGGAGCTGCCGTCCAGCAATTCGCGGGTCCGCAGGGACGGGGCATTGCAGAAGGCCAGGGCCTGATCGCGGAAGCAATGGCCTTCCTCCAGCAGCAGCAGCCGCATTTCGCTGAGCATCTCCCGGTCCGGTACTGGCTTCCCTTCGTCCTCGCTCGGCCTCACCAGCACGAAGTTCTCGGTGAACAGCGCAACCTCGTTGAAGGAGGGTTCCGATACCGGCAGGGCGACGATGGCGGTGTCGAGACGCCCGTCGATGAGCTCCTGGATCAGCCTCGGCGTCACGGTTTCGCGGACATGAATGTCCAGGCCTTCATGCGAGCGGGCGAGATTGGAGACGAGGGTCGGCAGCAGATAGGGGGCAACGGTTGGGATGACACCGATGCGCAGTGGCCCGACCAGTTGATCCTGCCAGGCCTGGGCCAGGTCTCCCAAGGCCTCGACGGCGCGCAATATGTCGCGGGCCCGTGTGGCGAACTCCGTGCCGAAACTGGTGAGCCGGATCTGGCGGGCGCCTCTTTCGAACAGCGCCAGGCCCAGGCCTTCCTCCAATTCCTTGATCTGCATCGACAAAGCCGGCTGGGAAATCGCGCAAGCATCCGCCGCCCGGCCGAAATGGCTGTGCCGGACCAGTGCTTCGACATAGCGCAGCTGCCGTAACGTCAGATTTTTCATAAGCTGACCTTATCGCGATAATCGGAAAAGCTGACTTAAACTGATGATCAGACTCTAGTAAAGCTCTAAACGGGGATGGTGATGCGAGTCGAAGGCGACTCGAATCCCGCGTGTGACCCCGCAGATGCCGCCTTGAGGGCGCACAGAATCCGGGTGGCTGCGATTAATGTCGTTTGCAAGGTGTTCCATTGCAGTGAGCGGCTGGCAGGAAGGTCGTGCCGCGCCCCGTGTGCCACTCGTCCCATTGGCCGTGACACGCGCTTGTCTTTCTCAGACGCGATAGTTCACGGCCAGGCAAATTTCATCACAAGAACCATTGGAGGCAATGATGGACGGAAGCGATACGCCGAACACCGGCAAGTGCCCGGTAGCGCATGGATCGCGTCCCGGTTTTGAGGTTCGCTCGAACCGTGACTGGTGGCCGAACCAGC
>NZ_JAXOUF010000013.1:57736-122255 GCF_034424805.1 Labrys sedimenti | reverse complement strand
ACACCAGACCCATCGGCCTTCACGCGGATCTTCACATTGTAGTCGACCACCCGCTTCACGGGCACGAGAACTTTCATGGGGCTTCTCCAGACGGGGAACCGGAACGATGAGCGATATGAAACGACCGCATAATGGCCTTGCCCCTCCCGCGCTGTCGGCGAACCGACACGTCACGTCGCGACAAGACCGCCGCCGCTGAACTTGATGACGCAAGTCAGCTAAAGGGCGCGGCTTTTTGTGTCAACGCGACATTTACGTGACTCTCGCATCGCAAGGCTTCCGCGCGGCACGCGATCGACCCGACCCCATAAGCCAAGACATTCTCCCCTTGCTGCCATCCAGGTTCAGCCAGGTTTGCCGCACTCACGAGTACCTGCGAATTCAGGTTCACAGATATTATTTGGTAGCATTTTATTACCTCCCTGAATTTTACTGCCAAAATTCTTGGGCGTTGCATTCTTCATACACAACAATTCAAACAAACAAGCTGTTGAAAAGCATCCCTTCCGAAAAGAACGACTTGCCGAAGCACAATTCCATGGCTGATCTCGATCCCAGGTTTGCTCGCTACTCCCTAAACCTGCGCGCTACTGACGCAGCCAAGTGTTTGGCTGCGGCTTTGCGGGGTCGAGGCATGGAGCATGAACAAGAATGAAGATCTCCAGCCCCGCCTGAATGGAAAGCAGGTTCTGAATGTTCAAGACAAGTTTGAAACTCTCCGGTGCCCTCCTCCTGGCCGCCGCCCTGGCGAGCTGCGAAACAGCCGGCATGTTCCCCAAGCCTGGAGAGGCCTATGTCAAGGAAGTGACTGTGACGGCGACGCCAAACCCACGTGCCGCCGTACCACCAGGCATGGAAACGCGGCTCCATGCGACTCTGGCAAGTGAGGCCGGCCGCTTTCCCCAGACGGGTGCGCCCAAACGCGTCTCCATCGTGATGACCGGCTATCATCTGAAGAATCCCGCATTATCCCTGCTGATCGGTGATCAGAACTATACCAGCGGCACGATGACGGTCATCGATCTTGCGAGTGGAACCCCTACGAAGCCAGTGACACTGCATGTCCAGGACTCCGGCTTCCCTCAAGGGGTGGTCGGCGCCATTCAGGCCGCGACGCAGAATACGTCCCTGGTCGAAAGTCGGCTGGTCAGTGCCACCAGCACCCAGGCGCTCGAAAAATTCTACGGCACCAAATTGTTGAAGACCCACTGGTCCGGCGTACGGTCGGCTACAGCGCCCCAGCCCGTCGCAACTCCAGTACAACCTACCCAGCCTGCCCCCGCGGCAAAGCCGAAGATCAAGCCGGCCAAGCAAGCCGCCGTTGCCGGCCAGCCAAGCACCTGAGCCAGCGGCCCGCCAGTGCTGTCTCAATCGAACGTGTCGCGCCAGTCGTTCTGCGCCTGGGGCGGCGCGTTGTCGAACAAAGGCGCGTCGGCGCGCTTGAGCGGCAGGACCAGGATGGCACCGGCGACCAGCCCGCCAAGATGGGCAAACCAGGCGACATCATCGGTCGAGGTAACGAAATAGGCATAGAGCGCAAAATAGGCCTGGTAGAGGATCCATGCCCCGATCGCCCAATAGGCCGGCAGTTTCAACGGAATGCGGAAGAACAGGAGCACCCAGATCTTCACCTTGGGATGCAGCAGCACATAGGCAGCCACCACGCCCGATATCGCCCCGGACGCTCCGATCAGCGGGCTGGTGGAGTCCTGCGCGGTCAGGGCATAGGCGAAGGAGGCCAGCACGGCACAGGCGAGATAGAAGAACAGATAGCGCCAGCGCCCGAGATCATCCTCGACATTGTCGCCGAACACCCACAGGAACAGCATGTTGCCGGTGAGATGCATCCATGAGCCGTGCACGAAGGAAGAGGTGATTGGCGTCAGCCATTCCGGCACCCTGATATATTCCGCCGGGAGCTGCATCTTCTGGAACAGCACCACCGGAATCATGCCGTAGGAATAAGTAAAGCCCGCCGTATCCGCCACAAAGGTGCCGGGCACATAGCCGGACTGGAAGAACACGAAAACCGAGACGTTGGCGGCAATCAGCGCCCAATTCACGTAAGCTCGCGTGATGCGCCGGTGCGGGTTGTCGTCATAGAGTGGTATGATCATCTCGCGTCCAGTATCGCATGCCGATGCAAGTCGCGTGACGGCAGGAATAATGTAGGGCGAGAAGCAGCGGGAATAAAGGTCGCACAGCCAACAGAGCCGTTGGCGTGGGCTATTTACCGTCATCCTGCGTATTATTTTGAGAATGCGCGGCATTTATGCATCATCTGCCCGGGTCATTGGAGGGTGATCGCAGTCCGAGAGGAACCAGATGCTTCGTTGCTCGCGATCTCGCGCCGCTGCCCTTGCCATCACCATGACCGCCCTGCCGGTTCTGACCATCACCGCGGAGACCTCCCCCACCTTCGCCGCCCCGCAGGAGGCCGTACTCAAGCAGGCCGAGGCGCAGCGCCAGGCCCTGATCGACACCATGAAAACGCTGGTCTCCATCGAATCGGGCAGCAAGGACCCCGCTGGCCTGGCTGAGATCGCCAATCTGATCGCAGATCGCCTCAAGGCCTTGGGCGGCGAGGTGCAGCAGATCGAGCCGAAGGACGTCTATCGCATGCAGGACACGCCCGAGAAACTGGGCAAGGTCGTGCTTGCCCGCTTCACCGGCACCGGCACCAAGAAGATCGCGCTGATCGCCCATATGGACACGGTCTATCTCAAGGGCATGCTGGCGCGGCAGCCCTTCCGCATCGAGGGTAACAAGGCCTATGGCCTGGGCATCGCCGACGACAAGCACGGCGTTGCCCTCGCCCTCACCACCGTCGCCCTGCTCAAGGACCTGAATTTCAGGGACTACGGCACGCTGACGGTGATGATCAACGGCGACGAAGAGATTTCCTCGCCCGCCTCGCGCGCGCTTCTCACCGAGATCGGCGCCGAACAGGACGCCGTGTTCTCCCTGGAGGGCGGGGGCATCGGCACCGACCAGATCATCCTTGCCACCGCCGGCATCGGCGCCGTCGCCCTCAAGGTCGAGGGCAAGGCCTCTCATGCCGGGGCCGCCCCCGAGCGCGGCGTCAACGCGCTTTATGAACTGGCGCACCAGATCCTGCAGATGCGCGATCTTTCTGATCCCAAGCTCGGCCTCAAGCTGAATTGGACGGTGGCCAAGGCTGGCACAAACCGCAATGTCATCCCGGCCGAAGCGACCGCCCAGGCCGATGTGCGCATGCTGCGCATGGCCGATTTTGATCGCATCGAAAAGACGGTGAAGGACCGCATCGCCAGGAAGCTCCTGCCCGACAGCAGGATCGAGGCGGTGTTCGAGCGTCGCCGCCCACCCCTGCAGCCCAGCGATGCCGGACGTGCCCTGGCGGCGCAGGCTGGGACCATCTATAGCGAGATCGGCCGGAAGCTGACGGTGATCGACAAGGCCGGCGGCGGTGGCACGGACGCCGCCTTCGCGGGACTGAAGGCCAAGGGGCCGGTGCTGGAAGGTCTCGGCCTGCGCGGCTTCGGCGCCCATTCCAACGACGCCGAATATGTCGAGCTCGATTCGGTGGTACCGCGCCTCTATCTGCTGGCGCGGCTGGTCATGGAGGTCTCGGCCGGCAAGACGAAATAAGTGCGACCCGGCCCAGGTGCGGCCGTCTCCTGCCGCGCCTGCTGGCCCGAAATCCTATTCGTTGGTCTTGATGTTGGTCCAGGTCCGCGTCCACAGCTTCTGGATCTTGGCGTCCGGCGCCGTGGTGGTGAACAGGCGTCCCATGGTGGCCTCGTCGGGGAAGATGGCGGGATCCTTGAGGATCTCAGGCTTGATGAACTTCTGCGCGGCGAGGTTGCCGGTGGCGTAGGAGATGAACTCCGTGTTCCTGGCGGCGACTTCGGGACGCATCATGTAGTCGATGAAGGCATGGGCTTCCTCGACATGCTGGGCATCCTTGGGGATGGCCCAGCCGTCGACCCAGATCAGGGCGCCTTCCCTAGGTACGACATAGCGGATGTCGACCAGGGGCCCATCAGGCGACTTGGCGTGAGCCTCGATGGCGCGGTTGCGCGCCTGGATGACATCACCGGCCCAACCGACGACCAGACAGAGATCACCGGCGGAGAGCGCACTGAGATAGCCCGAGGAACTGAAGGTGCGGACATAGGGCCGGATGGCCTTGAGCAGGTCCCCCGCCTTGGCGATGTCCTTGGGATTCTTGGAATCGGGGTCGAGGCCGAGATATTTCAGAGCGGGCGGAATCAGTTCGTCGGGAGTATCGAGGATGCTGACACCGCAATCGGCGAATTTGGCGAGGTTCTCCGGCTTGAACACGATGCTCCAGCTGTCGATCGGCACATCGCCCAGGCGCTTCCTGGCCATCTCGACATTGTAGCCGATGCCGGTGGTACCCCACATATAGTTCACCGCGTATCGGTTGCCCGGATCGTAGAAGGCCAGGCGCTGGAATACCTTGTCCCAGCCATGCTTGAGATTGGGGATCCTGGCCTTGTCCAGCGGCTGGAACACGCCGGCCGCGATCTCGCGCTTCAGGTTGGGACCGGTGGGATCGACGACGTCATAGCCCGAATGGCCGGCATAAAGCTTGGTCTCCAGTACCTCGTTGGAATCCATGGTGTCGTAGACGACCTTGATGCCGGTCTCCTTGGTGAAGGATTCCAGGGTGGCGGGATCGATGTAGTCGGCCCAGCTATAGACATTGACTACCTTGTCGCCTGCGGTGGCAGGGCTGGACGACAGCACGGCAGTCAGGCTCGCACCGGCCAATACCAAACATTGGAACGGACGGAAGCGACTTCGGCGGCACGGCTGTCTCCCTGTCTGGGTGGAGCGAAACGGCATGGATATCTCCTCTGGGCGTGCGTCATCATTGCCGCCGGCGCCATACGCCGACGGATGGGGTTGCGGTCCCGCACGACGGGCCACGATCGCGGTGACGGGTGCCGGGCGATCTCGCTGCGTCAAATGCAGGCGCGACCACTCGCGCCGAGAAAACAGGCTCGGCGTGGCTCAAAATCCGGACAGGCTAAGCGAACGCCCTTTGGCGCTTCCGCCCTGCAGCCCGGGTGACAAATCCGATCAAACTACTGCCTGGAACAAGCCGACCGGCCCACCCTCAGGCATCTTCGTCTTCGCACTGGCGATAGGCGTTTCCTCCTTCCCGCTCGCTCAGGACGTTTGGGCTTCCGGAGCGGATCGGCCCAGGGATGCTCGCGCCGTCGGAACGGGCCCCGACGGCGTGAAATGGTCGGGCAGCACGATGGCAAGATGCGAGGCCGCGACATCGCGCGCTTCTTCCCGCGACAGGTTCTTGGGCGCGATCAGCAGATGCAGCCACAGGCCTTCGAGCATGCATACGATCGCGCGCGCCAGCTTATGCGCATCGATGCCGACGGGCACCAGTTCGGCGCAGAGTTCGGCGACGACATCCAGATTCTCCTGGTCGGTCGCGTTGCACATGCTGCGATAGGTCGGGCGCGCCTTCGCCTCGCCGCGAAAAGCGCACCAGGCCGCCAGCTTGCGCGGCGTGCAGATGCTGCGGTCGAAATCGGCCAGGACCATGGCCCAGAGCTTTTCCGGAGCCGATGGGCCGGCCTGGGCGAGCGTAGCGCGCCAATGGTCGCGATATTCGTCCGACAGGAAACGCAACGTCTCCAGCAGCAGCTGTTCCTTGGTCTCGAAATGGAAGTTCACGATGCCGCGGGACATGCCGACCGCCTCGGCGACGACACCGATCGTGGTGCCTTCATAGCCGTAGCGGGCCAGGCAATCGATCGTCGCATCGATCAACTCGCTTCGGCGTTCGGCCCGGTTGATCCGCGTGCGGCTTGTCCCTGTAACCGTACTCATCCTGATGCGACCACCCCGTCTCGCCGCGCAATCCAAGCCAGCGTATTTTCGGCATGCTTGGCGAGAACGGCAGGATTGTCAATGCCAATTTTTGCTATACGTTCGTTCAGTATATTGCCTTTAACTGAACGAACGTATAGCAATTAGAGAAGTGGTTTTCGGCGAAAAGGCCGTTGATGGACCTGCCTTTGGTCATGTCGCGGCTTAAAAAGACGAGGTGACGACGATGACGACGACCGGCTCGACGGCAGTGATGATGGCGGCGGTGGAAGAGGATGTCGCAGAGCGCGCCAGGCGCCATCTGGTCCAGCCCTGGCCGGTGGCGGAAACCGTCGGCGACGAGGCCCGCCCGCTGATCGGCGAGGGCGAGGGCATCTACATCACCGATGCCGCGGGCAAGCGTCTGATCGACGGCCCCGCCGGCATGTGGTGCACCAATATCGGCCATCGCCGGCGGGAACTCGCCGACGTCATGCATGAACAGGCGATGGCGCTGTCCTACAGCTCGCCCTGGTACACCACGAGCACGCCTTCCGTGGCGCTTGCCGAGCGAATCGCCGCCCATGCGCCGGGCGATCTCAACCATGTGTTCTTCACCACCGGCGGTTCCTCGGCCGTAGAGACGGCGCTGCGCTTCATGCAGTTCTACAACAATGTGCGCGGGCGCCCCGACAAGAAGCTGATCCTCAGCCGCGGCAGCGCCTATCACGGCTCGACCTATCTTTCCGCCTCGCTCAATGCCCGCCCGCGCGACAACGACTGGATGGACAGCGCGGAGGATCTCGTCGTCAAGCTCACGGCGCCGAACCCATACCGCCGCCCCCGCGGCAGGACGGTGGCCGAATTCGCCGACTTCCTGGTCGACGAGTTCCGCGACGCCGTCGCCCGGATCGGCGCCGAGCGGATCGGAGCCTTCGTCGCCGAGCCGATTCAGGCCTCGGGCGGCGTCATCGTGCCGCCGGACGGCTATCTCCCGCGTATCCGCGAGATCTGCCGGGCCAACGACATTCTCTATGTCTCCGACGAGGTGGTGACGGCCTTCGGCCGGCTCGGCCATGTCTTCGCTTCGGGCGAGGTGTTCGGGCTCGATCCCGACATGATCACCTTCGCCAAGGGCGTCACTTCCGGCTATTTCCCGCTCGGCGGCGTGGTGATTTCCGACCGCCTCCTCGCGGATCTCAGGCGCTCAAACCATCCCGAGGCGATGTTCGCCCACGGCTTGACCAACACCAGCCATCCCATCGGCTGCGCGGTGGCGCTGAAGAATCTCGACATCCTGGAGGACGGCGTCCTCGACCATGTGCGCGAGGTCGCGCCCTATTTCCAGGCCAGGCTCCGGAGCCTGGCGGACCTGCCCTTGGTCGGCGAGGTGCGCGGCGTCGGCATGATGGCCGGCATCGAATGCGTCGCCGGGCCTGCCGGCGAGGAGGGCGGCGCGCTCGACGAGACCATCGGCAAGCGCATCGACGGCCATTGCCAGGAACTCGGCCTGCTGGTGCGCCCCATCGTCAACATGTGCGTGATGTCACCGCCGCTGACCATCACCCGCGCCCAGATCGACGACATGGCCGCCATCCTGCGCGAGGGCATTTCGCGCACGATGGACGACCTCGAACGCGAAGGCCTGTGGCGACGCTAGGTTCGGAGCGCGGACTTCCAGTCCGCTCCTGGGGCGAGGCTACTCATTGAGGAGCAAGAGCGGACATCGCGACATGCCTGCATGTCGCTGAGAAGTCCGCTCTTCAATCTTACCCCATCGCCTTGATCACGGCGGCGCCCATCTCGCTGGTCGAGACGGCGTTCTGGCCGGCGCTGGCGATATCCTTGGTGCGCAGCCCCTCGCTCAGCACCGCCGAGATGGCGGCGTCGAGGCGATCGGCTGCCTCGGCAAGGCCAAAGGAATAGCGCAGCGCCATGCCGAAGGAGGCGAGGGTTGCGATCGGATTGGCCAGGCCCTTGCCGGCAATGTCGGGAGCCGAGCCGTGCACGGGCTCATACATCGCCTTGCGCTTGCCGGTCTTGGCATCCTCGGCGCCAAGCGCGGCCGAAGGCAGCATACCGAGCGAGCCCGTCAGCATGGCGGCGACGTCGGAGAGCATGTCGCCAAACAGATTGTCGCAGACGATGACGTCGAACTGCTTGGGCGTACGCACCAGCTGCATGCCGCAATTGTCGGCGAGGATGTGCTCAAGCTTGACGTCGGCATATTCGGCCTTGTGGACCTCGGTGACGACCTGCTTCCACAGCACGCCGGACTTCATGACATTGTGCTTTTCGGACGAATGCACCAGGCCGCGGCGCACCTTGGCGAGGTCGAAGGCGACGCGGGCGATGCGCTCGATCTCGTGGGTGGTGTAGACTTGGGTGTCGACGGCGCGCTTCTCGCCGTTCTCCAGCGTGACGATTTCCTTGGGCTCGCCGAAATAGACGCCGCCCGTGAGCTCGCGCACGATCATGATGTCGAGGCCTTCGACCAGCTCGCGCTTGAGCGAGGAGGCCTCGGCCAGCGCCGGATAGCACACGGCGGGACGCAGATTGGCGAAGAGGCCAAGGTCCTTGCGCAGGCGCAGCAGGCCGGCCTCGGGGCGCGCCTCATAGGGAACGCCGGCCCATTTCGGGCCGCCCACCGCACCGAACATCACCGCATCGGCCTGCTCGGCGAGCTTCATGGCGTCCTCGGAGATCGCCTTGCCATGCGCGTCATAGGCGGCGCCCCCGACCAGATCCTCTTCCGTCTCGAAGGAGGCGAGACCGGTCTTGTTGAGAAAGGCGATCAGGCGTTTGACCTCCGCCATCACCTCGACACCGATGCCGTCGCCAGGAAGAAGGAGGAGCTTTTGCGTCGCCATGACCTGTCACCTTTGTTGGGAATGCCGGCTGATTAGACGAGCGGGGAAGAAGGTGCAAGCCAGGAGGCATGCTGCGATGCCGGCAGCGCCTGTTCCCCAGGAGACTCGACGCTCCCCCGGGCCTGCCCCAGATTTGCGCGCGAATTGGGCCCATTGGCCCAGCACAACTGGGATGGAGCCTGTTCGTGAGCGAGCCCACGCAAGGTCTTTGGCACAATATGAACCGCCCGCTGACCGCCATTCTTCTCGGCGTGCTGCCGTTCTGGCTCTTCCTGGGCGCTTCCGACAAGCGAACCGTCAACGGCGAGGTGGTGTTCGAATCTCAATTGAACCTGCTGGGCATCGTGATGGCGATCATCGCCCTGGGGCTCGCCTTCACCATGCTGCGCCGCGATGGCTCTCCCGGCCAGCCCCCACGCCGGTGGCTGCGTACCGCGGTGGTCATTGCAGCCATTCCGCTGGCCCTGTTCCAGCTCGGCTATTCCATCGGCTTCTACAGCTTCAAGGACATCAAGATCGCTCTCTTCGGAGGCCCCGCGCCGCCGCCTGCCACCTATAGCGGACTGAATCCTGACCTGAAAAAGTTCTTGGTCGAGCGCTCCCGGACCCTGGATCAGGGGCGCCTCAACGACGTGATCGTCAACTCCCTGTTACGCCTGACTGAAGCGCGCATCAGGCACAACGCTTATGCGGACGCCTGCCATCGCGGCAAATGGCAATTGGAGGCGGTGGCCCTACCCGCCTCACTTAGCGAAGCAGGACGCGATGCGATCGCCGAAAGCGAGCGCAAGCTAGCGGCCGAGCGGCCGGCGCCCTGCACGGAAAAGAATGCCAAGGCCAACATCACAGAGCTCTCCGACTATTATGCCCGCGACAAGGACATCCTGGCGATTCAACTCGCCGGCTACGACGGCCGTTTCGGCTCGGAACCTCCACCCGCCGCCTCCACGACCGTACCCGCTATTGAAGGTGTTCCTGTCGGATTGGGAGCCAGCGTTGCAGAGGCTCAACGCATTTTTGGCTCCACCCGCCAGCCAGAGCCCTATACCAGCGCGATGGGCGAACGCCTCGCACTCTATCCCGCCGACGGCTTTGCACTTTACCTGTCGACCGACAAGCAGGTCGCGAGCATCAAACTCACCAAACCGTTCAACGGCAGCGTGGGCAGCGTCAGGATCGGTGATCCCTTGATCACCCTGAAACGCCTGATGGGCAAGCCGACGAAAGAGCTCTTCCCCCTCGATGAAAACCGCGCCTATTTCTATCCCCTGCCAGACGACGTCACAGTCCGTTTTGACGCCAGCGAGGAGGAAGGCGTGCAATCGATCATGCTGCTCAAGACGAAGTAGCGGCTGCAGGAGGCACGGCCGGCATGTGCCACCCTTGACAGACTCAGCCCCCTCCCCGACCTGTCGGGGATGATCGTGGCGCATATCCCATCGAGCCAAGCCTCCCGGAGCGCGGGGGCCCATGGCTAATCCGGGCGAAGTCGTCGAGGTGCTGCTGCCGGTGGCGCTGGAGCGCACCTACAGCTACCGCGTGCCCTTCGGCAACACGCTGATGCCGGGCGATGTCGTGCGCGTCACGCTCGGCCCACGCGAGGTGGTCGGCGTGGTCTGGGATGGCGACGGCGTGCTGCCCGCCTCCTCCAACCGGCTGAAATATGTCGAGGAACGCCTCGAAATTCCCCCGCTCGGGGCCGAGATGCGCCGCTTCATCGAATGGGTAGCGAATTGGACGCTGACGCCGCGCGGCATGATCATGCGCATGGCGCTGCGCGCGCCGGAATTGCCGCCGGAGAAACAGAGGCTCGGCTATCGCCTGGGCAAGCATGAGCCCGAGCGGCTCACGGCGGCGCGCCGGCGCGTGCTCGACCACCTGTCCGATGGTTTCGTGCATGAAAAGCGTGTGCTGATCGAGGCCACGGGCGTGTCGCCCAGCGTAGTCGACGGGCTGGTCGATGCCGGTGCCGTCGAGCCCCTGGCCCTGCCGCCAGAACCGGTAGCGGGCACCCCGGATCTCACCTTCGGCAGCGCCAGCCTGAACGAAGCCCAGGCGCTGGCGGCCGCCAGCCTCGGCCAGGCCGTGGCGGCCCGGCGCTTTTCGGCGACCCTGCTCGAAGGCGTCACCGGATCGGGCAAGACCGAGGTCTATTTCGAGGCGGTGGCCGAAGCCGTCAGGCAGGGCGGCCAGGCGCTGATCATGCTGCCGGAGATCGCGCTGACCAACCAGTTCCTCGACCGCTTCGCCGAGCGGTTCGGCGTGCGCCCGGCCGAATGGCATTCGGGCGTATCGGCCAATAAGCGGGCTAGGCTCTGGCACGGTATCGCCAAGGGGGAGGTCGCGGTGGTGGCCGGCGCCCGCTCGGCCCTGTTCCTGCCCTTCGTCGACCTCAGGCTCATCATCGTCGACGAGGAACATGACAGCGCCTACAAGCAGGAGGATGGGCCGCGCTATAATGCCCGCGACATGGCGGTGGTCAGGGCACGGCTGATCGACGCGCCGGTGGTGCTGGCCTCGGCCACGCCCTCGATCGAGTCCCGTGTCAATGCCGATCGCGGCCGCTACGGCCATATCACCTTGCCGCAGCGCTTCGGCGGGCGGGCACTGCCGGCGATTGCCACCGTCGACATGCGCGAAGGCGGGCCCGAGCGTGGCAAGTTCATCGCTCCCGGCCTGGTCACGGCGGTCAAGGAAACGCTGGCGGCCGGGGAGCAGGCCCTGCTCTTCCTCAACCGGCGCGGTTACGCCCCGCTCACGCTCTGCCGCAAATGCGGGCATCGCTTCCAGTGCCCGAACTGCACGGCCTGGCTGGTCGAGCATCGTTTCCGCAAAAGCCTGGTCTGCCACCATTGCGGCCATACCGCCCCCGTACCGCGCCATTGTCCGAGCTGCGAGGGCGAGGACACACTCACTCCCTGCGGTCCGGGGGTGGAGCGTATCGCGGAGGAAGTCTCGGGGTTGTTTCCCGACGCCCACACCGTGATCCTCTCCTCCGACATCCATGGCAGCGCCGAGCGGCTGCGCCAGGAACTCGACACGGTTGCCAAGGGCGAGGCCAATCTCGTCATCGGCACGCAGCTCGTCGCCAAGGGACACAATTTCCCGCATTTGACGCTGGTCGGCGTGGTCGATGCCGATCTCGGCCTGGGCACCGGCGACCCGCGCGCAGCCGAACGCACCTTCCAGCTCCTCGGCCAGGTCACCGGCCGGGCCGGACGCGGCGAACGCCCGGGGCGGGCGCTGCTGCAGAGCTACGATCCCTCGCATCCGGTGATGCAAGCTCTCGTCTCCGGCGACAAGGAGAGCTTCTATGCGCGCGAGATCGCCGTGCGCGCCAAGGCTGGCCTGCCGCCCTATGGCCGCATGGCCGCCCTCACCATTTCCGACGAGGACCGCGGCAAGGCGGAGGGCTTTGCCCGCCAACTCGCCAAGCAAGCGCCCTTCGATTCCGCCCTGCGCGTGCTCGGCCCGGCCGAGGCCCCGATCGCGGTGATCCGTGGCCGCCACCGCATGCGCCTGATCCTGCAGGCCCCGCGCGACTTTGCCTTGCAGGACTATATCCGAGCCTGGCTCGCCGCAGGGCCGAAGGTGACGGGCCAACTCGTGGTCGACATCGACATCGACCCCATGAATTTCGCGTAGAGATCTCCACCTTCGCTTCACCGCCGATGATCGGCTGGCGTCATATGCCTGTCGCCTGCGCTCCCTACCTCTCCGCGTTCCCTTACCGGAGGTTGAAATGACATCGCTGAAGTCCCTGCTCGCCGCTGCCCTGTTCGTCCTTCCTGCCTTGCCGGCCCTGGCCGAGGCGGAAAACGTGCTGGCCTTCAAGCAACCCAAGAATGCGCCCGAGGAACTCAACATCGTCGTCGAGATTCCCGCCGGCAGCATGGTGAAATACGAGACCGACACGGATACCGGCCATATCGTCGTCGACCGCTTCATCGCCATGCCGATGGCCTACCCGGCCAATTACGGCTCGATCACCCGCACCAAGGCCGCCGACGGCGACCCTCTCGACGTGCTCGTCTATACTCGCGCGCCCATCGCTCCCGGAGCGCTGATCCGTGTGCGGCCGATCGGCCTCATCAAGATGATCGATGGCGGCGACGTCGACGACAAGGTCATCGCCGTGCCGGTTACCAAGGTCGATCCCACCTATGAGGACGTCAAGGCGATCGGCGACCTGCCCAAGATCGAGCAGGAGCGCCTTGCCGCCTTCTTCCGCGTCTACAAGCAGATTCCAGCCGGCAGCAAGGTCGTCGAAGTCGGCGGCTTCGACAGTGCCGAAGCTGCCAAGGAACGCGTCAAGGCTTCGATCGAAGCTTACGGGAAATAATCTCGGGCGCGATGCGCCCTCCTATCGGCCTTCACCTCTCTCCCCAACGGGAGAGAGGCTTTTGCCTCAGGCCCCGTAGTTCATCGCCCGGAGATCGGCGATCAGGCTGGGGCCGCCAGGCTGCCATCCCAGCTTCCTTTGGGTCTGCTCGCCCGAGGCCGGCATGTCGTGGCCGGCAAACAGGCCGAGCCAGCCGAAATGAGCCCCCGCCTCGCAGAGGGGGATGGATCTGATCGGCACTCCCAGGCCCCGGCCGACCACCTCCGCGATCTCCCGCTGGGACACACCCTCTTCAGCCACCGCGTGGTATTTCGCGCCCGGCTCGGCCTTTTCCAGCACCAGGCGGTAGAGACGAGCGACGTCGAGGATATGAGCTGCCGGCCAGCGGTTCCGGCCCTCCTCTATATAGGCCGACACGCCCTTCTCGCGCGCCACCGCGATCGCATAGGTGACGAGGCCCTGCCTGGCGGTATCGTGAACCTGGGGCAGGCGCACCACCGAGACATTGCCGCCCTCGGCAGCCACGGCCTCAGCAGCTTCCTCAGAGGCGGCGCGCGGGATCACCTTCGAACTGATCACCGCGCCATCTTCCCTGGCCAACTCGCCGGGCACCGTGCTGGCCATGGCGGTGCCCGAGGTCACGATCAGGGGCCTGCCAGAGCCGGCAAGTGCCGAGCCGAGCGCCGCGATTACGCGGCGATCATCCTCGCAATTGGCGGCGAAGGTCGAGAAATCATGGTTGAAGGCGAGATGAATGACGCCGTCCGAACGGGCGGCTCCGGCTTTCAGACTGTCGAGGTCCCCCAGCGAGCCGCGATGGGCCTCGGCACCCGCCGCGGCCAGGGCCGCCACCTTCTCTTCGGAACGGACCAGGCCAAGCACCTGATGGCCCGCTCCGACCAATTCCTTCACGACGGCCGAGCCGATGAATCCGGTCGCGCCGGTCACGAATACGCGCATGAGCAAGTCTCCTAGCAAGATAGGCGACAAGCATCGACCCTTGGCGTATCCTGGTAAAGTAGTGATATTATCGTATTATAATGGCTAACAGGATGAGCGGACAGCTTACGCAGGAAACCCGGCTCGGCAGCTATCTGAGAGATCGCCGCGCCAAACTCGATCCGGCCGCCTTCGGCTTCGGCCCTGCCCGCCGCCGCACACCCGGCTTGCGTCGGGAGGAGGTCGCTCAACGGGCCAATATCAGCCCAACCTGGTATACCTGGCTCGAACAGGGGCGCGGCGGCGCGCCCTCGGCCGACGTGCTCGACCGTATCGCCCGCGCCCTCCTGCTGACCGAGGTCGAGCGCGAGCACCTCTTCCTCATCGGCCTCGGCCGTCCGCCGGAAATACGCTACCGCAAGGGCGAGGACGTCACGCCTCGGCTGCAGCGCGTGCTCGATGCGCTTCATCCGAGCCCGGCCCTGGTCAAGACTGCGACCTGGTGCATCGTGGCCTGGAACAAGGCCGCCGCCGCGATCCTGACCGATTATGGCGCGCTGCCGCCCCACCAGCGCAACGTCCTGCGCTTCATGTTTCTCGACCCCAATGTCCGCGCCGCGCAATATGACTGGGAGAGCGTAGCCCGCTTTGTGGTGGCGACTTTCAGGGCCGACACAGCGCGCGCGGGAGCGGCGGCGGAGGTGGAGCCTCTCATCGAGGAACTCTGCCGTCTCAGCCCCGAATTCGAGGCGATGTGGCGCGATAACGATGTCCGGGCCCATGGCGACGGCGTCAAGCGCCTGCGCCACCCGGTGCTCGGCCCGATCACGCTGGAATATTCGGCCTTCGCCGTCGACGGCCGCCCCGATCTGAGCATGCTGGTCTACAACCCGACACCGGAAGACCGCGACAGGATTAAGGCCTTTCTCGACGAGTTGGAGAGCCCCTCACCCGAGCCTGGAGAGGGATTGGTGTGAGGGTAGGAGCATGTAAACACGCGGTTTTCTCTCTCCCCTGCCCCTCTCCCCGCCGGGAAGAGGGGTGCGTGTCCGGAGGTTCTCTATCTTTGCCAAACGAGATAGGACGTCTTTTCAATTGCTTCTCCCCTACGAGCCATCATGATCGATCCCGTCCCCTCTCCCCGCCAGCTGCTCGAAAATGTCGGGCTCGGCGCCCATGCCGATCGCATCCTGCCCCATGAGTTGCCCGCCATTGCAATCTTGCTTGGGACCGGCACCGGAGATACCGGCCAGAGCCGGATCGGGGGACTGCCGGACCTGCCGCCCACTCTCGCCTGGCCGCACACGGCCAAGGGGGAGGCCATGGAGTTCGCACTCCAGCTCGACCTGGCCGAGCTTCCACCCGCCGCCAGCGAGTTGCCGCCCGCCGGCATGCTCTATGTCTTCGTGGGCCTCGACGAACCGGCGACCAATATCGAGCACCGCATCCTGCTTTACACTGGCACGGCTCCCCTGCATCCGGCTGCGCTGCCCGCCGACATTGCCTTCGCCAACGACATGTTCGCCGATGTCGAGCCCCATCGGCTCGAATTTACGGAAATCCGCGACTTCCCGCGTTGGGCCACCCGGGATTTCTCGGCGGTCACACGCGACATGAGCGAGGACGAGCACGACACCTACAACGAGGAATTCATGTGGTCGCTCGAGCCGAACACGGCGAGCCCCATCCTCGGCAAACTGTTCGGCCACGCCGCCGGCATCGGCTCCGACCCGCGCGAGGACGCCTATGTGGTGCGGGAGGTCAATCCGAAATGGCTCTATAACGCCCGCGAGCGCGCCAAGCTCGATCTCGCACCGGCGCGCAACTGGCGCCATCTGCTCACCATCGATTCCTGCATGACCCTCGGCCTCGGCATCTGGGATGCCGGCTACCTGCAGTTTCTCCAGCACCAGAACGACCTCGAAAAACTGGATTTTTCCAGGGTCTATGCCGCAGTGGAAAGCAGCTGAGAATCCGCGCGACGTCGCGGGGGTTCCCCATGACCGCCAAAAAAGGTATGAGCGTCGCCATATCGCGTTGAATTGAGCGAGTCATCATGACCAGTCCTGCCGCCGAAACCCGCCAGCTTCTCGAGGCTCTCGGGGTTCCGGCCAGCCGCTACACCGGCGGCTCCCGCACCGTTCGCAGCCCCCTCACCGGCGAGATCATCGGCGCCGTTCAGGATAACAGCCCGGCCGAAGCCAAGACCGCCATCGGCAAGGCGCAGGCCGCTTTCGAAGCCTGGCGCAAGGTGCCCGGCCCGCAGCGCGGCGAACTGGTGCGCCTGCTCGGTGAGGAACTGCGGACCGCCAAGACCGAGCTCGGCCGCCTAGTCAGCCTTGAAGTCGGCAAGATCGCCTCCGAGGGCCTGGGTGAAGTGCAGGAGATGATCGACATCTGCGACTTCGCCACCGGCCTGTCGCGCCAGCTCTACGGGCTCACCATCGCCACCGAGCGCGGCGACCACCGCATGATGGAGCAGTGGCACCCGGCCGGCGTGGTCGGGGTGATCTCGGCCTTCAACTTCCCCGTCGCGGTGTGGAGCTGGAACGCGGCGCTGGCCTTCGTCTGTGGCGACAGCGTGGTATGGAAGCCCTCCGAGAAGACACCGCTGACGGCACTGGCCGTGGAAGCCATCTTCAACCGCGCCGCCAAGCGCTTCGGCGGTGTGCCGGACGGCCTGCTCACTCTCATCCTCGGCGCCCGCGACGTCGGAGAAGCGCTGGTGGAGGATCCGCGCGTACCGGTCGTCTCGGCTACCGGCTCCACCGCGATGGGCCGCATCGTCGGCGAGCGCGTCGCCCGCCGCTTCGGCCGCTCGATCCTCGAACTCGGCGGCAACAATGCCTCGATCGTCACGCCCTCGGCCGATCTGGATCTGGCCTTGCGCGCCATTGCCTTCGCCGCCATGGGCACGGCCGGCCAGCGCTGCACCTCGCTGCGCCGCCTGATCGTGCATGACAGCGTCTATGACGAGCTCATCGGCAAGCTCAAGAAGGTCTATGCCTCCATCAGCGTCGGCAATCCTCTCACCACCGAATCGCTGGTCGGCCCGCTCATTGACAAGGCCGCTTTCGAGGGCATGCAGAAGGCGCTCGACGAAGCCCGCAAGGCCGGCGGCACCGTGCATGGCGGCGCCCGTGTCGCGGAAGCAGGCCCGGACGAGGCCTATTACGCCCGTCCGGCCCTGGTCGAGATGCCCACCCAGGCCGGCCCCGTCGTTAACGAAACCTTCGCCCCGATTCTCTATGTGCTGAAATATAGCGAGTTCGACGAGGCCCTGGCGCTTCAGAACGGCGTGCCACAGGGCCTGTCCTCCTCGATCTTCGCCACCGACATGCGCGAGGTCGAGCGCTTCGTCTCCGCCCAGGGTTCCGATTGCGGCATCGCCAATGTCAATATGGGCCCTTCGGGTGCCGAGATCGGCGGCGCGTTTGGCGGCGAGAAGGAAACCGGCGGCGGCCGCGAGAGCGGCTCGGACGCCTGGAAGGCCTATATGCGACGCCAGACCAGCGCCATCAATTACGGCCGGACCCTGCCACTGGCGCAGGGCGTAAAATTCGATGTCGACGACGGAGGGACGAGCCCTTGAGGATGGCGGAGACGAGACGCTTGAGAAACCTTGGATTTGCGCTGGCCAGCTGTGTGACAGCCGGTATCCTTACCCTTCCCGGTCTGGCACAGGCGCAGACACAGGCACAACAGGCTCCCTCCCAGGCCGTGGCGGTCGAAGCGCCCGGCCCGGTCCTCAAGGCCAAGGCCAAGCTCGAAAAGCGCGCCAAGCGTTCCGGCGCGGCGGCCGCTTCCGCTGCCGCGGCACCCGAGACGATGAAAGCCGGCGAAGCCACGCTCGCCGCCATCCCCCTGCCGCCTGCCCGCCCGCGTGATATCGCGGAGGCGAGCCCAGCGGCTCCGGCCCCGCACGAGGCCGAAATCCAGACCGCCAGCATCCCCACGGCGGCACCGGTAGCCGTGCAGAAGGCAGCGGCCGAGCCCTTGGATCTCAAGCCCATCGGCAATGTCGATTCCCTGATCACCAAGCACGCCGCTCGTTACAATGTGCCCGAGAGCCTGCTGCGTCGGGTGGTCAAGCGTGAAAGCGGCTTCAACCCCGGGGCGCGCAACGGCCCCTATCTCGGCCTGATGCAGATGCGCCTCGATACCGCCCGTGGCATGGGCTACCAGGGCGGCGCCGCCGGTCTGTTCGATGCCGATACCAACCTCACCTATGGCGCCGCCTATCTCGCCAATGCCTGGCGCGTCTCCGGCGGCAGTCCGGATCGCGCGGTGCGACTCTATTCCAGCGGCTACTATTACGAGGCCAAGCGCAAGGGCATGCTGCCGCATATGATCAAGGGCAAGCCGGGCCGCTGAGGAGAGAACAAGCCTTCGCGCGTCGGGGGTTTTCGATCTTCCGCGCCGCATCGCAAATCCGACATGTCCCAGCCTGAACTCAGCATCATCATCCCCACCAAGGACCGCCCCGATCTCCTGCGGCGGGCGCTGGCCTCTACGCAAGCTCAATCCTTCCGGGATTTCGAGCTCGTCGTGGTGGATGATGGCGACGGAAGCGGGGCGAGGTTGGCCGAGGAGCTCGGTCTCGATCGCCTCCAGGCCTTGCTGACCGGTGGCAGCGGCCAGGTCCCGGCCCGCAATCTCGGTGTTGCCGCGGCGCGCGGCCGGCGCATCGCCTTCCTGGACGATGACGACTGGTGGGCTGAGCCGGGTCATCTCGATCAAATGCTCGCCAAGGCCGACAGCCGTGGCCTTCTCTATGCCTCCGGCCGCATTGTCACCGAGGGCAATCGCGCCGACGCCGGCAGCGAGCTCACCTTCGATGCCCATGCCGATGCCGAGGCCATTCGCCGCGACAATCGCCTGCTGGTATCAGGCGTGATCTACCCGCGCAGCCTGCACCAGAACCTCGGCCCCTTTGACGACAAGCTGCCCTATTACTGGGATTGGGACTGGTATCTGCGCCTGTTTGCCGCCGGCGTGCCGTTCTCCGGCCCGCAGGGTGATGCGGTGCGCATCTCCGCCCGGGACGATAGCGTCTCGGCCGCCGCCAATCTCGCCGCCCGCCAGGCCAACCTCGGTCGCCTGTCCGCCAAGCACGGCTTGGGCCAGCTGATACTACGCAATCACGAATCGATCGCCCGGGAGGGCGGCCGGCCTTCGTGAGGCAAATCTATCGGGCCTCAGCCCTCCCCGCATGAAAAGTTCTCCGATTGCCGTAGCGTTTCGGCAGACCGGCGGAGCATGCTTGCAGATCGGCGATTGCTCCCTATGATCTCCTGCAACCATAACGAATATCATCCAGGGAGATCCACATGTCCGCCATGCTCCTCAACCGTCGCGGCCTGCTTTCCGCCGGCGCCGGACTTGCCTTGACAGCCTTCTCGGCGCCCGCATTAGCGCAAAAGCGTATCCGCATGGTGGTTGCCACCGGCGGTACGGGCGGAGTTTTTTATCCCTATGGCGGGGGCCTCGCCAAAATCTTCTCTGAAAAGGTCCCCAATCTGCAAGCAACGGCCCAGGTCACCGGCGGGTCGGTCGACAACGCAAAGCTGCTGCATGCCGGCGAGGCCGAGCTCGGCTTTTCCACGCTCGATTCCACCTATGATGCGGTCCAGGGCTTGGCCGCCTACGAGCAAGACGGCAAGCAGGATGTCGCGGTGCTCGCCGTGCTCTATGATTCCTTCCTGCATGTGGTGGCCAGCAAGGATGCCGGCATCACCCGCATCGCAGATCTCAGGGGCAAGCGCGTTTCCATCGGTTCGGCCGGCTCCTCCACCGAGTCGATCGCTGACCGCGTCCTCGCTGCCGCCGGGCTCGATCCCAAGACCGACGTGACGCGCGATAATCTCGGCGTGGCCGAATCGGTCGGCGCGCTCAAGGACGGCAAGGTCTCCGCCTTCTTCTGGATCGGCGGCGTGCCGACTTCGGCGGTACGCGACCTCGCCACCACCGGTCAGCCTCCGATCAGCTTCGTCCCGGCCGATGCCGAACTGGCCGTGGTCGAGCAGAAATATCCCGGTCTCTACCGCCCCTTCCTCCTCAAGAAGGAGGCCTATGCCGGCCTCAGCGGCGATGTTGCAGGCCTAGGCATCGCCAATGTGCTGATCGTCTCGGCCAAAGCCGAGGACAGTCTGGTCACAACCATGCTGGATGGCCTGTTCAACAATCTCGATGAGATCCACAAGGTCCATCCCGAAGCCCGCAAGCTCTCGCTCGCAACGGCCGCGACCAAGACAGCCGTGGCCTTCCATCCCGCAGCGGAGGCTTATTACAAGGCCAAGGGCGTGCTGAAGTGAGGGGTTGGCGCTGACGCCAATACGCAACCTTTGTCGTTGCCGGGCTTGACCCGGCAATCCGGTGTTTCTTTCAACGTGATGCCTGCGGAGAGTTGGATGCCCGGGTCAAGCCGTGCATGACAAAGGTTGGAGCCTTTAATCACCCTCGACCCTTCAGCGAGGAGCAGGCTTCGCCGGCATCGCGCCCAATCACAAAGCAACCAGCATGCGTGAAACCGAAACCAGGGTCGAGCTGACCGAAGAGGAATTCGAGCGGCTCGCCTCCGACAATGAGGGCGGCCCGGCGGCGCATCTGTCCGGCTGGCTCGGGCGGGTGACCGGCCTGTCGCTGTTCGGCCTCTCGGCCTATGTGCTTTATTGGACGCAGTTCGCTGTCAACACCACGATCTACCGCGTCAGCTTCCTCGCCATTGTGCTGGCTCTGGTCTTCGCTCTCTTTCCGCTGGTGCGCGACCGCACGCCGCGCGCCGCCTCGATCGAGGAATGGCTTGCCGGATTTATGGGCGCCCTCGCCTGCCTTGCCTTGGCGCTACAGAGCGGCATCTTCGCCCGCAGCCTGCTGGCGGCGCTGCAACTGGTGGTTGTGAGCCTCACCTTCGCCCTGATGCCGTTGGCGACGCGCAGCCGGTTCCTGATCACCACCCGCGTGCTCGACTGGATCCTTGTCGCGCTCTGCGTCGGCACGGCCCTGGTGCTCTGCCTGACCATCGAGGATTACAAGGCCCGGCCCACCCGCCCGACGCCGGAGGAACTGGTGCTCGGCGGCGCCTTGATCCTTCTGGTGCTGGAGGCGACCCGCCGCACCGTCGGGTGGATCCTGCCGGCTATCGCCATCCTCTTCCTGTTCTATTGCTATTTCGGGCCCTATATCCCCGAGCCCTTCGACCACCGCGGCTTCTCCCTGCAGCGCATCATCGGCCAGAATGCCCTGACGCTGGAGGGCCTGTTCTCGACGCCGCTCGACGTCGCTGCCACCTTCATCATCCTGTTCACCATCTATGGCGCGGTGCTGGAACGCGGCGGGGCCGGCAAATTCTTCATCGACTGGGCTTTCGCGCTGTTCGGCAAGACACCCTCGCCCTCCGCGCCCGGCCGCGCCGTGGTGACCTCGGGCTTCCTGCTCGGCACCGTGTCAGGCTCCGGCGTCGCCACAACGGTGACCATCGCCTCGCTCGCCTGGCCGATGCTGCGGCGCTCGGGCTACACGCCCAACGTCGCCGGCGGCATGCTCTCGGCCGCCGGCATCGGCGCTACCCTGTCGCCGCCGACGTTGGGGGCAGCCGCCTTCATCATCGCCGAATATCTCAATGTCGATTATCTCGACATCCTGATCTACGCCACCATCCCGACCTTGCTCTATTACCTCTCCTGCTGGCTGATGACGGAGGCCGATGCCCGCCGCCTCAAGGTTACGCCGGTGAAGACCTCCGACGCTTCGCTGTGGCAATTGACGGTGAGCGAGGGCTATCATTTCCTCTCGCTCGGCGCGATCGCCGTCTTCCTGATCCTCGGCTTCACCTCCTTCCTGGCGGTGTTCTGGTCGATCGCCATCGCCTTCGGCCTGTCGATGATCCGCAGCCATTCCCGCCTGGTGACGCCGCGCGCCTTCGCCATCGGCGTGGTGGCCGGCCTCGCCGCCTATGGCTTCGGCAAATCCGGCCTGTCGGCGAATCTCGGCCTGATCAATCTCTTCGACGGGCGCATTTCGGTCTGCGTGTTCTGGGGCATGGCAGCCGCCACGCTCGCCTCCGGCCTTGAAGCGTGGCTGGCGTTGCGCGCCGGGCGCACGCCCGATCCTGCCGCCACGCGCATGATCGAGGCCCTGATCGACGGTTCGCGCTCGGTGCTCGGCATCGCCTCGATCTGCGCCTGCGCCGGCATCATCGTCTCCGTGGTCAATCTCACCGGCCTTGGCCTCACCATTTCCTCGATCATCGTCACGCTTGGCGGCGGCGAGCGGGTGGTGGTGATCATCCTCGCCGCCATTGCCATGTGGATCCTCGGCACCGCCGTGCCGGTGACGGCGAGCTATATCATCGCGGCGGTGATGCTGGTGCCGGCGCTCACCGGCGTCGGCGTGCCGGAGCCAGCCGCCCACATGTTCATGTTCTACTACGCCGTGCTGGCAGACGTCTCCCCGCCCACGGCACTGGCCCCCTTCGCCGCCGCGGCAATCACCGGCGGCACCCCCTTCCGCACCATGATCCAGGCCTGGAAATATACGCTGCCGGCCTTTCTGGTGCCCTTCATGTTCTGCCTGACACCGGACGGCCTGCGCCTGCTCATGCTCGCCCCTGGCGGCGGCTGGCCCGCCGATCTCGGCGAATGGCTGCAGGTGCTGCTGACCACGGCCACCTCCTGCCTCGCCCTCGTCGGCCTCGCCATGGGCGCCACCGGTTATGCCCTGCGCCATGCCAGTGCGCTCGAACGGATCCTGGCCACCATTGGCGGAGCCCTGCTGCTGGCGGCCGACGCCTGGGCCGATCTCGGCGGAACCGCCTTCCTCGGAGTGGCCCTCCTGCTGCACTGGCTGCGCGTGCGCCCCACACTGGGAGAGAAAGAAGCCTAGAAGATCGGTAAAAGGGAACGAGACAGGCCTTTCCGTCTTCCTCGCAAGGGCGCCGCGGGGCAGCGCCGGTTACCAGACTGGCGTCGAACAAACTCTGATCGAAGGCCTGGCCTGCTCCTCCAACCAAACACTCCGCAAAAGCTGCGTTTTTTGGTCTGAGTGGTGGCCGGCCACGACAAGAAAGTGGCTATTCCCTCTCGGTACCCAGTTACTGTTGCCGATCTGCCACATCATATGGCGAAAATATGGCCGCCAACCTCAATTCCCGGCAATGTCTTTGACTTGGAATCACGGCTCTCTCATTGATTCAATCAGACAGATGGTTCGGTGCCAGCCGTTGGCGGCATCGGGTGGAGTGAGGGGCGTCCATGTTCAAGGCAGTATTCCTATCGACCGTGATGGCAGTGGCCCTGTTTGCAGGCGCCGCCAGCGCTGCCGACCTCGCACCGCAGGCGGTCGAGCCAGTCGCTCCGGCCTATACGCCCTATGATTGGTCCGGCCCCTATGTCGGCGTGCATGCCGGCTATGGCTGGGGCCGCGAGGACGACAACCAGAGCCGCCTGTTCCCAAACATTCAGGCTCGGGTCGCCGCCGATAAGTTCGACATGAACGGCTTCGTCGGCGGTGCCCATGCCGGCTACAACTACCAGATCGACCAGTTCGTCATCGGCGGGGAAGCCGACATCGACTATACTGATCTCAAGGGCAGCCATCGCTACAGCTACAATGGTGGCCAGGTGACAGGCGTGCTGCGTATGAAGAGTGAGTGGCAGGGTTCGCTGCGCCTGCGCGCCGGCTACGCCTTCGACAATCTTCTGGTCTACGCCACCGGTGGTGTTGCCTTCGCCAACGGCAAATTGTCCGATGTTGGCCAGTTCCGTACCGCCTATGCCTCGAGCGACACCAACACCCATATCGGCTGGACCGTGGGCCTGGGCGCCGAATATGCATTCACGCAGAACTGGATCGGCCGCGTCGAGGTGCGCTACTCCGACTTCCAGAAGAAGGGCTACGAAACAGCCAATGGCCGCGTCAAGGCCGGCTGGAACCAGACCACGGCCACGGCCGGCGTCAGCTACAAGTTCTGATCCTTCCGTCAGATTTCGACGAAAGCCCGGCCTCGTGCCGGGTTTTTGTTTTTGCAGGCCTGCTATAAAGGAAACGACGGCAACCGAACCGGAGTGGGATCTCGATGATGTCGCTGCAAGGCAAGCGCGTCTGGGTCGCCGGCCATCGTGGCATGGTCGGCGCCGCCCTGGTGCGGCGGCTGCAAAGCGAGGACTGCACCTTGCTGACGGTGGACCGGACCGAACTCGACCTCCGGCGGCAGGCCGATACCGAAGCCTGGATCGAGCGGATGCGCCCTGAAGTGATCTTCCTCGCCGCCGCCAAGGTGGGGGGCATCCTGGCCAATGCCAGCTTCCCGGCCGATTTCCTCTATGACAATCTCGCCATCGAGACCAATGTCGTGCATGCGGGCGCCCGCACCGGCGTAGGCAAACTGGTGCTGCTCGGCTCGAGCTGTATCTATCCACGCAATGCAGCCCAGCCGATCGGCGAGGACCAGTTACTGTCAGGCCCGCTCGAACCGACCAATGAGTGGTATGCAATCGCCAAGATCGCCGGCCTCAAGCTGGTCCAAGCCTATCGGCGCCAGCATGGCTGCGACTTCATCGCCGCCATGCCCTGCAATCTCTACGGCCCGCACGACAATTTCGACCTGGCGTCGGGCCATGTCCTCGCCGCCTTCATCCGGCGGGTGCACGAAGCCAAATTGCGCGACGCCCCTGCCATCGAGATCTGGGGCAGCGGCACGCCCCGGCGCGAATTCCTGCATGTCGACGACTGTGCCGACGCTTTGGTGCGCCTCGCCAGGGACTACTCCGATGAAAGGCCCATCAATATCGGGGCTGGCGAGGACATCACCATCCTGGAATTGCTGGAAGCGGTGAAGCATGTCGTCGGCTACGCCGGCGCCACCATGCATGATCGCAGCAAGCCCGACGGCACGCCGCGCAAGCTGATGGATTCCTCACGCATCGCCGCGCTTGGCTGGCGCCCGCGCATCGGGCTCGAGGAAGGCCTCGCCCAGACCTATGCCTGGTATATTGCCCAGGAAGACAAGCCTGCATAGCACGTCGGCCTCGCCTTCATCCTGCCGCAATACCGCCTCGTATCGCCTGGAGGTCGGCAGTCATCATTTCCGCTACAAGCGCCTCGAAGGAGGTATAATGTTGCCATCCCAGTGCGGCGTGCGCCTTGGCGGCATTGCCGATGAGACAATCAACCTCGGTCGGCCGGAAGTAACGCGGGTCGATGATGACGAGTTCGCGTCCGCTGGCCCGTTCGAGCCCCCTCTCCTCCACCCCCTCGCCGACCCAGTCGAGCGAGCGGCCGACATGGGCGAAGGCCCGTTCGACGAAATCGCGCACCGAATGGGCCCTGCCCGTCGCCAGTACATAGTCACCAGGTTGGTCCTGCTGCAGCATGCGCCACATGCCCTCCACATAGTCGCGGGCATGGCCCCAGTCGCGCCGGGCTTGGAGATTGCCGAGATAGAGTCTGTTTTGCCGGCCAGCCTCGATCGCCGCCACAGCCCGGGTGATCTTGCGGCTGACGAAGGTCTCGCCGCGCACCGGGCTTTCATGGTTGAACAGGATGCCGTTCGAGGCGTGCATGCCATAGGCCTCGCGATGGTTCACCGTGGTCCAGTGGGCATAGAGTTTGGCGATGGCATAGGGGCTGCGCGGATTGAAGGGCGAACTCTCGTCCTGCAGCTGATCGCTCTGGCCGCCATAGAGCTCGGAGGTGGAAGCCTGGTAGAAGCGGCAGCGACCTTCCAGCTTGAGGGTGCGGATCGCCTGCAGCAGGCGCAGCGGCCCGACGGCGTCGATGTCGGCGGTATATTCCGGCATGTCGAAGCTGACGCGCACATGACTCTGCGCCGCCAGATTGTAGATCTCGTCGGGCTGAACGGCATCGACGACCCGTACCAGGCTCTGCCCATCCTGCATGTCGGCATAATGGATATGCAGGCGCCGTCCCTCGACATGCGGGTCCTGATAGATCGCATCGAGCCGCGCCGTGTTGAAGGAGGAGGATGGCCGTTTGATGCCGTGCACCTGATAGCCTTTCTCCAGCAGCAATCTGGCGAGGTAATAGCCGTCCTGGCCCGTCATGCCCGTGATGAGCGCCGTCTTGCTGCTCAAATCCCTGCCGTTCATGCCGCCTCCCCTGCCGGCATTGCTCCCATCGAAGAGGCTGCCGACTTGTGCCCACCGGTATGGATCAGGGCGCACGCCCCGGCAAGCCGGAGAAGGAATGCTCACCGGCCAGTTGAGTTATGGCCGGTGAGCGGCTAGCACTCGAAGCTGATCCCCCTTGCGCAAACAGGCCGCTTTTCCCATGTCCCAGGAACCGCCCTTTCTCAATGCCATGGAAGCTCGCATCTTCGGCTGCCTGATCGAAAAGCAGTTGCTGACGCCCGACACCTATCCGCTGACGCTGAACACGCTGCAGGCCGCGGCCAACCAGAAGACGTCGCGCGAGCCGGTCATGGCCCTGGAAGCGGGGGAGATCGGCCACACGCTGGCAACGCTGGAACAACAGGGGCTGGTGCGCCGCGCCTTCGGCTCGCGCGTCGAGCGCTACGAGCATCTCGCCGGCCAGCGCTTCAACCTGACCAAGCAGCAATCCGCCCTGCTGGCGGT
This sequence comes from Labrys sedimenti, assembly GCF_034424805.1. Taxonomy (NCBI): domain Bacteria; kingdom Pseudomonadati; phylum Pseudomonadota; class Alphaproteobacteria; order Hyphomicrobiales; family Xanthobacteraceae; genus Labrys; species Labrys sedimenti. Next base: position 95,670 of record NZ_JAXOUF010000013.1, on the reverse strand, counting down.
GATGCTGCTGCGCGGGCCCCAGACCCTGAATGAATTGCAGACCCGGACCGACCGCATGGCGAGCTTCGGCTCGCTCGACGACCTCAAGCAGGAACTGGACCTGCTCGCCAGCGCCCGGCCGCCGCTGGTCAAGGAAATCGGGCGGGCGCCCGGCCAGCGCGAGGACCGTTTCGCCCATCTGCTGTCGGGCGATGTCGAGGTCTCCATGATCGCCGCCCCTGCTCCGCGCCCCGCGGCAGCATCGGCCATCGCCGAGCTCGAGGAGCGCGTGCGCACCCTGGAAGAGCAGGTTGCCGACCTCAAGGCACGGCTCGACGCGGTGGGCGCTTAGTTCGGGCATGCTGCCGCCGGCAGCGATACCCGGACGATAGTATCAGCAGGATTGGCGGACCCACTCCGGATAGTCCCTATGCAGGTAAATCAGCCTGTCCTCACCATCTTCTATCGCCTCCCAGCCGAGAAATTCCGCGATTTGCGCAGCAAGGGCCGAATACCAGCCATAGTTTGGCGGGCTTTCGGTGCCGACCAGCACCACGCGATCGAACAACGGAATGAACGCTCCATTGCTGCCCCACCCGCCGGAGCCGGTGGTCTTGACGATAGTCACGTCGACCCAGGGCTTTCCGGGCGCATTGCCGAACGACACCGGATGCTTTTGCTGCAAATCCGGCAAGGTTTGCAGGAATGCGACCAGCCATCGCGTATCCGACGGTGGGCCTGCCAGGGAAGACGGACGAATGGTCAGATAGCGATACATCCGAGCGTGCCCCCTTCAGGATCAGATGCAAGGGCTTCATGCCGCGCCCCTCACACGAAGGCCCACTCCTGGCGCATTTTCTGGAAAAGTCGATAGGCGGTTCGATCGGAAATCACCTCCCCCGGTATTCGTTCCGCTTGCGCCACTTTCACGCGGCTTCCCGGCGATCACGGGCACGATCATAGGCACTCGGCTTCTGGCGCCAGTGCCCTTCCACGGCTTCGGCGATCAGGGCACCATAGACGGCATCGACGATGAGGGCATTGCAGATTTCGTCAAACCAGGGATCGCCCTCCCGCAGCGTCGCGAAGGATGCCTTGCGCTCCTGCCGGTTCCAGACATTGAGCTTCACGCTGTCGAAGCGCATTGCGGTGCGGGAAAGACCGAAGCAGACGTGAGCGGCGCCATCGAGGGGGCCGGCCAGCAGGCCGCCGATCTGGACGAGATGAAGCTCCTCGAAGGCCAGGGTATAGTCGGACATAGCTGACAGCTCCCATCACGGACAAACCCCGCAGCTCATGGAAACAATGTTCCCAATATGGGTACATTTTGTCAAGCCAAGCCGAGACCAAATCAGAAAAAATGCCAGCCGGCGACGACCTTGCCGACGATCTGCAACTCGTCCTCGCTGCGGGCGATCTGGACATGGCCTCCATTGTCGCTGATCACCCGGATGGCGTTGTCGCCGAGGATCTTGGAGGTTTCGATACGCTTGGCCTGGATGTCGCCCCAGCGGTCGCGGATGGCATAGATGCCGTCGGGCGAGGGAATCCGGTGGCGGGTGTCGATGATCAGCGGTGTTCCCGGCGCGATGGTCGGGCGCATGGAATCGCCCTTGGCCTCGATGATCAGCAACTCCCCCGGCTTGGCGCCGATGCCGCGCAGGAACCAGGGCGGGAACACCCAGGGATCGGGCTTCACCGCATCCCGCGTCTCGATCTTGTCTCCGTCGCGGTAATAGGCATGCGCCACCTGCCCGCCGCCGCCCATGCCGGCACGGGCATCGACCTCGACGATGCCGTTGCCGGGAATGCGGGGCGGCGCATCGGGATCGAGCGGCTCGGGCGCTTCCGGCTCGAAGAAGCCGTCGGGCTGGTGCTCGTCGGGATCGAAGGAAGTGAGCTGCAGGCGGTTCGACATCAGATCGCCGGGATCGACCTTCAGCGCCGCGGCGGCCCGCACGATCCATATGTCCGACAGGCGCCGCTCGCCCCGCTCCAGCTTCACGAGCTGGGTTCTGGTTGTACCCATTGCCTCGGCCAGCGCTTGCTGCGACAGGCCCTTGGCGTTGCGTAATATCTTCAAATTGTTCCCCATACGGGAACAATGCTCCAAAAATCGAACCTTGGCTAGCATTAATTTCGGGAACACCCCCCTTGCTTAATGAACCCATAATGGGTACATTAACACCATAGCCGTTGCAGGTCCGTTCCGGATCTACAAGGCCATAAGACAATGATCTCGGGCCGGGCATCTCCCGGCAGGCCGTGCGGAAAAACAGATCAGGCAAACGCTTTGCGCGCCCCGCGCAGCCCCCGGGCAATCCGGAAGGCAGCCCGCGGTGCCGTGACCGCCCATTGCCTGACGACAGGAAAAGGAGGCCGTCTCATGCAGCAGCCCGACGATCCGGGCATCGCCCGCCACGACATCACACCCGACGCACGGCCAGAAGCCGATCGTGACGGCGGCTCCCGCCTCCTCGCCCTCGCTTTGTGCGCCCTCTCCGGCGGGTTCCTGGCCGCGAGCGTCAGCCTCATCACCGCCTGGCTGCGATGAGCACCCGTCCTTCCGGCCCCTCTCCTTCCTACCCCCTTTCATCGGAGATCGACATGGCGATGCCGAACACCAAGCCCCGGCACTATCGCGCGGCGGACCAGCTCGAAGCCGCACGTACCCTGCGCGCCAAGGGTGCCAATCTGCGCCAGATCGCCCAGGCCCTCGGCCGCAACCATCGTGCCGTAACAGCCCTCCTGGCCCAGCTCGGCCCTTCCCAAGGCGAGAGCGAGGAGACGGCCGAGCAGGATCGCCAGGCGCAAGCGCATCGCCGGGCCACCCTGCAGCATCTTAACGATATCCGGCGCGAACACGGCTTCGACAAGCGCTGGGAAAGCTACGCCCTGCGGCCGGAGAAGGCGCTGCCTCTCGACAGCTGGCGCTTCCTCGACTTCTCTCCCACCGGCTCGCCCGCCGAGATGTGTGCCGGTCAGATCGAACACTAAAAACTGGAAACGGGTTCAAAGTGCCCCGCCCAATCATAAGCCGGCTCGGTAATTCCACTCCAGAGCGCCTGGCTTGCACCGCGATCTGCACCCTTTTCCTTTCTCCCCTAGCCAGGAGGTCGCCTGAGATGCGCCCCTCTCCTTTCTTGAAGATCCGCCAACGCGAACCTTCGGGCCGGCTCCAGCGCGAGAGCGTCGCCGAAATCACCGCCACGGCCACAAGGAACCGTATTCGCATGGGCGTCCGGCCCGGGGACGCGCGCAGCCAGCTCGCCGGCTCTGTGTTCGGGCGCCTCAGCCTGCAGCAGGAAATCAATGCCCGGCAATATGAGGCGGGCTGCCGCTTCGGCGTCGCCGTCATCCGCTACGCCAAGGTCATGGGCTTTGCCTCGCCCAACCCGCGCTCGCTCGACATGCTGATGCTGGGCAGCGGTAGTCATGGCGAGGAGGCTGGCGATCCCGAGGCGATCGCCAAGGCGCGCCGGCGCTACGAGGACATGTTCACCGCCCTCAACGACGCCCCCGAGGGCAAGCGTTATCTCAAGGCCCTCAAGACTTGCATCTTGCAGGACCAGCACGCCGAACTCGGCGATCTGCGCTGCGGATTGAATATTCTTTGCCGACTATGGGGTTGACGCCGCCCAGCCGATATGGCAAATTAAGACCCTGAGAAAAAGCGCCCGACCGAAAGGTTCGGGCGCTTTTTTGTGCCCTGCGCACGCCTTCGCAGCTGCCTTTGTCATTGCCGGGCATGACGAAAATTGGTGTCTCGCTTGTCTCCGCACAACGGCAGAGCGCCACACCACGCGACATCACGCTGCGCCGAAGCCGACGCGCCCAATCCCGCAACACTGTGACGCACCGATCCGCGGCCCCGCCGGAGGCTGACGGCCCCCTCCCGGCACGCCGATCACGGCGACATGCGAGCCTGTCGCGAGACCCATTCCGCTTCCGGCGCATGCAATGGTTCCGGGGGGCGCAGCTGCAAGCCCCCATCCCTCATCCTTGAACATTCCCCCCGCCTCCGGCGGGGGATTTTTTGTTGCCCACATCGGACGCTCAGCATGCCCAATCCTTCCGGCGGCCCAGCGCGCGCCGCCCTTGCGATCAACTGGCTGGCGCTCGCCCGGCTGTTCCGGCGCGCCCGCGGCGGCGAGGCCGCGCTCAAGCTGGCGCTCGCCTATCACAACGTCTTCGATATCAGGAACGAGGACGTGCAGATCGTCCTCGCCGACCTCGCCGACTACACCGGCTTCTACCGGGTGAACGGGGAAGGCATCCCAGCCGACGACCGCGCGTTTTCGGATGGCAAGCGAGCCGCCTTCGGGCGGCTTTTTCGTTTTCTCAACCTGACTGACGAGGAGAAGGCCGCGCTGGTGCAAGCCGCGCGCACCGAGGCCATCGCCAGTTCCAACGAGGGCATCATCTGATGATGGATCCGGCAAACCCTGGGGCCGCCATGGCGGGAACCTCGGCAGACGCCACCGTTCCTCCGGCCAATGACGGGTCGCCGGCCGGCGGCGCGACGGACTTCCTTGCGGGCCTGCGCAATGCAGAAAGCCGGCAATGGGTCGAAAGCAAAGGCTACAAGGCGCTTGATCCCCTGGTCGAATCGGCGCGCCACGCCGACCGGCTCCAGACGGAATACAACGAACTCAAGGCCAAGGCCCTCACACCGCCGGCCGCCGATGCCGGGCCCGAGGAATGGCAGGCCTTCCATGCTAGGCTCGGCCGGCCCGAGACGGCCGAAGGCTATGAATTCCGCATGCCCCAGGGCCTGCCCGAGGGGTTCGCCTATGACAGCGAAAGCGCCAGCGCCTATCGGAGCTGGGCACATGAAGCCGGCCTCACGCCGAGGCAGGCCCAGTCCCTCCACGATCGCTTCGTGCAGCACCAGGCCGGCCAGCAATCGACCTATGTGCAGGCCATCGTGGAGCGCGGCGAGGCCGCGCAGGCAGCCCTGACCAAGGCCTGGGGCGACAGGAATTCACCGGCCTTCCGCCAGAATGTCGAGTTCGCCGACCGCTTCATCCGCCAGAACGGCGGCGAGGCGTTGATCGGCGAGCTCAAGTCGAACGGCCTGTTGTCGCCCGACGGCTATGTGCTCTCCCCCGCTCTGGCCCAGGCCATGGCGCGGGCGGGCCGGGCGCTCTACGCGGAAGACCAGTTCGCAACCGGCGGTGTGGCGGCTCAGTCGAGATCGGCAGCCGAGACCCTTTATCCGGTCGATCCGTTCCGGCGGTGAGACCTTTTTTCAAGGAAGCAGACCATGGCCGTGATCGGCAATTCCTATCCCACGCTGGTGGATGTCACCAAGCGCCTCGACCCCAACGGCAAGCCCGCCGTGGTGGCCGAGCTCCTGTCCCAGCTCAACGAGCCCCTGCAGGACATTCCCTGGATCGAGGGCAACCTGCCCACCGGGCACAAGACCACGATCCGCACCGGCCTGCCGCAGGCGACCTGGCGCCGCCTCAATTACGGCGTGCCGCCGGCCAAGAGCACCACCGCCCAGATCACCGATGTCTGCGGCATGCTGGAAACCTATTCGGTGATCGACAAGGACCTCGCCGATCTCAACGGCAACACCGCCGCCTTCCGCCTGACCGAGGACACCGCCTTCATCGAGGCGATGAACCAGCAATTCGCCCAGGCGCTGTTCTATGAATCGGTGGGCGTCAACCCCGACCGCATCACCGGCCTGTCGCCGCGCTATTCCAGCCTCACCGCCGGCAACGGCGTCAACGTCATAGATGCCGGCAGCACCGGCGCCTCCAACACCTCGATCTGGCTGGTGGTGTGGGGCCCGAACACCCTGCACGGCATCTATCCCAAGGGCACCACGGCCGGCCTCACCCACCAGGACGTCACCACCTCGGCGCCGATCCTCGACCCCAATGGCGGGCGCTACCAGGCCTACCAGACCAAGTATCAGTGGAAATGCGGCCTGACCGTGCGCGACTGGCGCTATGCCGTGCGCATCGCCAATATCGACACCACCACGGCGGCCGGCGGCCTGCAGTCGGCGACGCCGCCCAACCTCTACCGGCTGATGGTTCGCGCCATCAACAAGATCCCCTCCCTCAAGATGGGCAAGCCCGCCTTCTATGTGAACCGGGCGGTGAAGACCTGGGGCGACATCCAGGCCATGGAGAAATCCACCCTCGCCTTCCAGACCGTGACGGACGCTCAGGGCCAGCCCTTCCTCTCGTTCCGCGGCATCCCGGTGCGGCTGACCGACCAGCTCCTCAACACCGAGGCCCGCGTGGTCTGAGATCCGCGGACTTTCCAGAATGAGGCGCGAGATCCTCCCCCGGCTGCGGGGAAGGTGTCGCTGCACGGCAGCGACGGAAGGGGGAGAGTGGCGCCACGCTCCCCCCCAGGCCCTTCGGGCCACCCTCCCCGAAACCGGGGAGGGATTACCGCGCTTCACGCGTCTTTTCCTTTCCTTCCCATCATCGGAGCCATGTCCATGATCCTGGACCAGCAACTTCTGCTGTCGGACAAGCAGGCGATCACCGCCAGCGCCGTCTCGACCAATACCATCGACCTCACCCAGGCCCGCGATCCCGGCCCTGGAGACAGCCTGGAACTGGTGATCCGCGTCAACACCGCGCTCACCGGCGGCACCTCGCTGCAGTTCGCCTATGTCACCTCGGCCAATGCGGACCTGTCGTCCCCCAACGTCATCGTGCAGACGCCGGCGATCCCGGCCGCCAGCCTCACCGCCGGCTCGGAATGGCTGCGCGTGCAGGTGCCGGCGCTCTCGCTCGACGCCCAGCGCCAGCGCTATCTCGGCGTGCAGTACACCGTGGCAGGCACCTTCGCCGCCGGCACGGTGACGGCGGGCCTCGTCGCCGACCGCGAGGCGATCGTCAACTATCCCTCCGGCCTGAATGTCGGAGGCTTCTGAAATGGCGCGCTATCTCGTCAAGGCCAAGGCCTATGTCGACGGCCGCATCATCGAGGCCGGCGAGGAGGTGGAACTCGTCGGCAAGGTCCGCGAGGAGGACGAGCATCTCGAGCTCGTCCCGGACAAGGCCAATGAGCGCGAGGCGCGGAAGGAGGCCGAGGACGTCGATGCCGCCCTCCGCGCCGAGGCGGTCAAGGCCAAGCTCGTCGACGATGCCGGCGCCGCGATCGACGAGGCGACGCCGATCGAGGTCGTGAGCCGCCGGCTCGCCGAATACAAGCAGGCCAACGCCTTCCGGTAAGCCCGAGCCTTCAAACCAGACCGGGCGGCGCGCGATGCTTCATCGACGCGCCGCCCCGACGAGATCGTTTTTCGCGGCCTGGAGGCCCTCATGTCCGTAAATCTCTCGATCACCGAGATTTGCAATCTCGCGCTCGATTATCTCGACGAGGCGCCGTTGGCCTCCATCGACGACAATTCGGCCGTGGCACGCTGGTTCCGGCGCAATTTCTGGCCGATGGCCTGGAGCTTGATGCGCCGCCACCCCTGGAACTTCGCCATAGCGCGCACCCTGCTGCCGGCCTCGGCCACCGCGCCGGCATTTGGCTGGACCTATGCCTATGACCTGCCGGTGGACTGCCTGCGTGTCATGCCGCTGACCGTGGATGGCACCGAGAACGCCAAGACCATTCCACACAAGGTCGAGGGCAGCCAGGTCTTGGCTGATGAGCTGGCGCCGCGCCCCGTGCGCTATGTCAGGCGCGTCGAGAATACCGGCCTGTTCGACCAGCAATTCACCGACGTGCTCGCCTTGGCCCTGGCGCAGAAGGCGGCGCATTTCATCACCGGCAAGGCCTCCTATGCCGAGTCCCTCGGGCAGAAGACGCAGGCCGCCCTTTCCGAGGCACAGGCGATCGACGCCCTGGAAGGCACGCCGGATGACCCCGAAGACGATTTTTGGATCGAGGCTCGTTCCTGATGGGTGCTCATGAACTCAAGCCGGTCTTCTCGCGCGGCGAGTTGTCCCCCAAGCTGCACAGCCGCGCCGATCTCGAGCATTTCAAGACCGGGCTGAAGGAATGCCAGAACTTCATGGTGATGCGCCAGGGGGGCCTCACCCGCCGCCCGGGCACGCAATTCGTGCAGGAGGTGAAGGATTCGAGCCGCCCGGCCCGCTTCATCCCCTTCATCTTCTCGGCGAGCCAAGCCTACATGCTGGTGTTCAACGCCGGGGCGTTCCGGGTCTACACGCTGGGCGGACGGGTCGGCAGCGTGGAAATCGCCCATCCCTATGCCGATGCGGACCTGTTCCAGCTCGATTTCGACCAGACCAATGATGTGCTGGATATCACGCACAAGAGCTACCAGCCGCGGCGGGTGAAGCGTCAGAGTGACACAAGCTGGACGATTGAGGCGGTCAATTTCCGGTTCGGCCCATTCCTTCCCGTCAACGACACGTCCACCACATTGACCCCCAACGGAACCGGCAATCCAATCCCAAAGATGACCAGCAATACGGCACCGAGTGGCACAGCTGCTGCTGACGCTACAGTTGCGGGTGCTCCATGGCAGGCCTTCGACCGTGACGCAGGGACTTTGTGGAACAGTGGGTCCGGAGCGCAGGGCTGGCTTTCCTATACCTTCCCCTCCGCTCGCATCATCGTAGGCTATTCCGTTCAAACGACAACTGCACTCGTAACCGGCCTGCCGATCACCGACCGCGCGCCGAAGTCATGGACCTTCGAAGGATCCAATGATGGAACCAACTGGACGGTTCTTGATAGTCAATATGGGCAAAGCAACTGGTCAGCCGGTGAGAGAAGATATTTTCGATTTACAAACACGACCTCCTATACTGGATACAGAATTAACATATCGACCAATAATGGCGGTCAATACATTGTCATAGGAGAATTAGCATTTACTGAAGACATTTCAACCGCGCCCACAATTACAATTACCGCCAGTTCAACCGCGGGCATTAACAACGGCGCCGGCTTCACCACAAGCGACGTTGGCCGTATTATTGCACTTTTAGGTGGCAACGCAGTTTATAGCGCATTTGTTGTCACTACAATTATGTCACCGACCGCCGTGCAGGCTAAGCTTGACGACGCCCCGCTACCAATCGCACAAGGCACCTTGCAATGGCGCCTCGGCGCCTGGGGGAACACGCCAGGCTGGCCAGCACACGTCGCAACCTTCGAACAGCGCAAGGTCTATGCTCGCTCCAATGCCCAGCCCTCCGCTATTTGGGCGACTAAGACCGGCGGTTACGGCTCCTTCCTGGATTTCTCCGTTTCCGTTCCGGTGAAGGACGATGACGCGATTTCCTTCACCCTTACCGATGTCAACGAAATCCAGTGGATTGCCGAGGGCCCGGACCTCCTGATCGGTACCGCCGGTGCCGCCCGCACCATGGGTCGCGACAGCCCCAACCTGCCCTTCTCGGCCAACAACTTCCGTCAGTCCCTGGCTTCGACCCATGCCTCGCAGGCCATCCGGCCAGCCAAGGTCGGGAACTCGACGATCTTCGTTTCCAGCTTCGGCAAGGCGCTACGGGAGTTTGTCCAGGGTGAGACCGGAGTGGGCTATGCGACACCCGATATCTCGGTACTCTCGGATCATCTCTTCGCCTCCGGCATCGTGGAAGTTACCTACGCCCAGGAGCCCGACAGCGTGATTTGGCTGCCCAACGGCAGGGGCGATCTGATCGGACTGACCTATGAAAAGGACCAGTCCATAGCGGGCATGCATCGCCATCTCATGGGCGGCGAGGGATTCGTCGAGAGCTGCGCCACGATGCCGGGCCAGGGCAGGAACGAAGTGTGGCTGATCGTCCGGCGCACGATCGGCGGCGTAAGCCGGCGCTATGTCGAGCGCATGGCCGCCGCCTTCGAAGCAGCCACCGCTACGCCCGAAAAAGCCTGGTATCTCGACTGCGCCCTGCAATATCGCGGCCCCCCCGCCACCAGTATCACCGGTCTTGGCCACCTCGAGGGCCGGCGCGTCGGAATCCTGGCGGATGGTGCGCGCGAGGCCGATCAGATCGTCACGGGCGGCGCCATCTCGCTCGCCTCAGGTCGGCCGGCTACCACGATCACCGTCGGCCTGCCTTACATCTCACGCGCCCACCTGCTGCCCTCGCCTGCTTCGGCCGGTGACGGGTCAGGCCTGGGACGGCGCAAGAAGATCGTCTCGGCCAAGGTCGACTTCCTGGCCACCGGTTCATTGCGCATCGGCCGGGACGAAGCCACCGCCGAAGAGATCGTAGCGCGCCATACCAGCGATGATCTCGGCACGGCAGCCCCGCTCGTCACCGGCTTTTACGACGCCCGCCCCCAAACGAGCTGGGGCGACAAGGGCGAACTCGTGCTGACCGCCGACGGTCCGCTGCCGGCGACGATCCGTTCCATCACCCTCAACACCGATCCGGAGCCCTGATCATGTGCCCACCGCTTTTTGCAGCCATTGGAGCCGGACTGGCTTCCGCGGCCTCCGCCGCCGGCTCCGCCATATCCGGCATCGGCCTCGGCACGGCGGCCTCGATCGCCGGCACCGGCCTGTCGGCTATCGGCGCCATCCAGCAAGGCAACGCCGCCAAGGCCCAGTCGGACGCCCAGGCCGAGGCCTATCGCCGCCAGGCCCAGATCGAGACGATGACCGGCGAGTACCAGGCCGGCCGCAAGCAGGACCAGGTGGATAGCACCATCGGCACGCAAACCGCACTCACAGGCGGCTCCGGCGTCAACCTCGACGGCTCGCCTTCCGATGTCATCGGCTCCACCGCCAGCGAGGGCGCGCTCGACGTCGCCGCCATTCGCTGGAACGCCAGGAACCAGGCCAATAACCTGAACTACCAGGCCAGGCTCGCCAACATCGCCGGCCGGAATGCCCAGACCGGCGGCTATCTCAATGCGACCGGGAGCCTGTTCGGCGGGCTGGGGCGGCTAGGAAAAACAGCTTAACCGCGCCAACGAAGCCGACCTCGTCATCCCCATAGATGGCTGCCGTCGCCCGAACGATCGGAAGGCAGAGTTTCACGACTCTGCACACGACAATGGCAACACGGCCTTGCGCACTCAGGGCGCCAGCGAGCCTCGCCTGATCCCACCTTAGGCGTGCCCGAGCTTCGCAAATATCGGCCGCACGGAGCGGTGCCGGGGATCGGCCCGCCGGTTTCGCCTCTCGCCGAGAGGTATTCCCCTTCTTGCGCTCCCCAACTCCACCTCCGCCCCCAAAGCCCCGCCTCGAAGGCAGCATTCCGTTTGCCGGAGCCCCACATGACCATTCCAAGCTATGACAACCGCCGTTCCTATGCGGGCGACGGCAGCACGACCACTTTCGCCTTCCCTCCCCCCTTTACCGTCAACACGGATCTGGTGGTGCAGGTTCGGGCGGCAGACGGGACGACTGCCATCAAAACGCTCGGCGTGGATTATGTGGTCACCGGCGCCGGCTCTCCCGCCGGCGGCAATGTAACCATGACGGCTGCGCCGGAAACGGGCGCGACACTGATCATCTACCGGGACGTGCCGCTCACCCAATCAGTCGACCTGCAGGACGGCGGCCCTTTGCCGGCAAATACGATCAATCGTGCACTCGACCGTATCACCATGTGGGGCCAGCGCCTAAAGGAGCAAGTCGTTGACTTGGGCGCTCTGGCCAGCCAGGTGGCGGCAGGCTTGATGTCTCCGGCAGACAAGACGAAGCTCGATGGCATCCAGCCAGGTGCCCAGGTCAATATCGTGACCTCTGTTGCCGGCAAGACCGGCGCCGTGACACTGGTCAAGAGCGACGTCGCCCTCGGTAACGTCGACAATACCGGCGACCTCAACAAGCCGATTTCTACGGCAACGCAGACTGCCCTCAACGCGAAAGCGAATACCTCCGCTCTGGCGGCTGTGGCCTTCTCGGGCGCCAAGGCTGATGTGGGCCTTGGCAATGTCGAGAACACGTCGGACGCTAATAAGCCGGTATCGGCGGCGCAGGCGGCAGCCGATGCGACAACACTGAACAGCGCGAAGACCTACACCGACAGCAAAGCGAACAAGGCCAGCGTCGGTCTGGCAAACGTGGACAACACCTCCGATCTCAACAAACCGGTCAGCAATGCAACACAAGCTGCTCTGGATCTGAAAGCGAATATTTCGTCCCTCGGCACGGCAGCGTTCCAGCCGTCAACGGCATTCGCCACGGCAGCTCAGGGAGCCAAGGCAGACACCGCCCTACAAGGCTTACAGGCGGGCCTGAATATCGAGATCGACAATACCGACCCGCTACGTCCAAAGGTCACGGCAGTTGGCTCTGCTGTTGGCGGTGATGTCGCCGGCCCCGCTGGTGGGGTCGTCTCGAACGAGGTGGTACTTTTCGACGGCACCACAGGAAAGCTGATCAAGGGTGGCGGTGTTCAATCGGCCAATGTGGCCAAGGTCAATGTTGCGCAGACTTGGACCGCGACACAAGATTTCTCGGGCACGATCACCAAGGTCAAATCACTCACGGCAGGCGTCAACTTACCCGGCGATGACCAGGCGGCCAGTACTAAATATCTCTATGACTTCTTTGTTTATTTGAATGCCAATGGTGCGATCGTTCCGCAAAACAGCCCCATTCTGACCGGCAATCCAACGGCTCCTACGCCTGCGGCGGGCAGTAACGATACCAGCATTGCTACGTCGGCTTTTGTGCAGGGAGAAATCAACACTCGACCAAGACTGAAAACCTACTCAGCAAACGCAACATTTTCACCCTCTGATACGCACTCCATTATTCGCCTTGAGGGCGGAACTGCCTACAATCTACCGGACAACAGCGCGTCTCCCAAGTCGATCGAATATGCGATTTTCAATGCGACCAACGTTGCGATCACCATCACAGCGGCATCCGGCAATTATCTCTACACCAGGGATGGCATTTCCAGCTCGGGTGGAGCCTACACACTCGCCCCCTACGGAGCAATTCTGGTCAATGCCGCCAGTTGGGATTGGTATATCCTCGAAAACAAACGGATACCTGGCATTCCTGTCTCCTACACGATCGGTGATTTGATTTATGCCGATAGCGCCGCCACTCTGGCCGCATTGGCCAGTGTGGCAGGCGGCAATGTTCTGCGCTCCGGTGGCATCGGTAGCGCTCCTTCATGGGGCAAGGTCGGCCTGACAACCCATGTCAGCGGCACTCTGCCGGTTGCCAATGGCGGCACCGGGACAACCACGCTGGCAACGACGGCTAACGTCCAGTCCGGCGCGGCCTTCATACCGACGATGGATGTCGTACTTTCCGCAATGGGATGGGCAGTTCTGGCCGATAGCGCGACGATCGCCATCGACCATGCCGGAGGCGTAAACCGTACAGTCACCATTGCTGGCAACCGAACCATCTCGAACCCGACCAACGCCAAGCCGGGATGGCCGCTCAATATCGAGGTAGCCCAGGACAGCACGGGCAACCGCACGCTGTCATGGGGAGCGAACTTCTCCTTCGGCGCGGGGGGCGCTCCCGCCCTCTCGACGACGGCTGGCGCCGCTGATCTCGTTTGCTTCGTCTGCCGTGGGGCGAACAAGTTTGTCTACACCGGCATTGTCAGGGGGATTTGATATGTTGCCGGGTCTCGCAACTATTGTTCCACGTTCCTATGTCAATAAGCGCGTATATCTGGCCACTCCAGGCGCAGGTACATGGACAGTTCCATACGACTGGCAGTCGAACGGCAGCAGGATTGAGTGTATTGGCGGAGGAGGCGCTGGCGCTCGTGCCAGCAACTCATATGGCGGTGGGGGCGGGGGCGGGGCCTATTCTCGTATCGAAAACCTTAATCTAACCGCTGGTGCGCTTATAGATTTCTCCGTGGGCACAGGAGGAGTTGCCACGTCGTCAGGTAACATTGCCGGTGCTGGTGGCGATACCTGTTTCGGAGCAACCACGGTCGCTGCATCAACGGTTGGGGCCAGGGGCGGTATGGGTGGCGGGGCCTCTGCAAACAGCGCCCAGGCTGGTTCGGGTGGCGATGCAGCTCTTGGTTTAGGTACAGTTAAGTACAGCGGTGGTAGTGGCTCTAGCGGCGCAAACCCATATTCAGGCGCTGGTGGTGGCGCTGCTGGCGTCAATGGTGCAGGTAACAACGGCGCGTCCGGTGTGGGCGGGTCAGGTGACGCAGGTTTCGGCGGGGTAGGCGGCGCGACAGGTTCGACTCCTGGTACAGGCGGTAATGGAGCTGAATGGGACGCCACTCACGGTTCTGGTGGTGGGGCTGGCGGATACAATGCGCCAATCAACGCCGTTGGCGCAAATGGTGGCGTTTATGGCGGCGGCGGCGGTGGCGCCCGCTCAGCCGGAACGTTCTCAGGTGGCAACGGCGGCAGCGGCCTTATCGTCATCACATATCAGGGAGTTATATAATGCACATTCGGTTTTGATATTCTTCAAACCTGTGCCAGTGATGCTCGCAATGATATCCTATATCACTCTACATTGATGAACTGTAGGGTGCTGGCGAACTTGCCTCAAACAGACTTGCGGTTCCAGCTCCGTTAGAAGTTTCACCTGAAAAGGTGACCGTTGGCCCTTCCAGATACAGGGCCTCCCTCGTCGGTGAAGCATCATCACCGAACATGACCGTGAAGATGCTCCGCCGTCTCCATTCTCGCAATAATTTTCAAGGCAGATATCTGGCAGCGGGCTACTGAGACAAGCTGCCACTATCGACACTCAGTTAAACACCCAGCCTGCCCATTTGCGCCGAATGTGGCAGGGCATCCAGACGCCATCAATCGATGACGAAACCTATCCCGTCATACCTGCAGCCTCGGAATAGGTCTTCGGCACGGTTGGGGGCTATCAAGTCTTCCGAGTCCATTGCCTCGATTTCCAACTAGCGCAAGGGGATAACCACTGTTATCGTATTCAGGAAACAGAGAACTTACAGATTCGATGACCGAAATCGTTTTGTGGGGCGGTACCGGGCATGCCCGTGTACTTCGTGAGTTGCTAAGCCATCTCGGCATTGCGGTAACTGCGGTCATCGACAACCGTGAAATCGCGCCTCCTTTTGCTGGCGTTGAAACTCTCCGCGGAATTGGGGGCCTTGAGACATGGCTAGCTCGGCGATCCGACGGGCCCGGCACTCTCAGCTATGCCCTGGCGATTGGCGGCGGCTACGGACGGGATCGCCTAGCTATCGCGAGGGATCTCGATGCCCTCGGGCTCAAGCACGCCTCGCTAGTACACCCAACCGCAATGGTTGCGTCTGATGCGGTTCTCTCAGAGGGTTCGCAAGTTCTGATCGGAACGGTGGTGGCAACGTGCGTTCGAGTAGGTGCGTGCTCGATCATCAACAGCCGTGCCAGTATCGACCACGATTGCATCATCGGCAACGGAGTCCACATCGGCCCTGGGGCAACGCTATGTGGTCAGATCGAAGTCGGTGATGGCGTGTTCGTCGGAGCTGGCGCTACGATCCTGCCGCGTATTAAAATCGGCCCCGATGCTACTGTTGGCGCAGGTGCCGTGGTGACCAAGGACGTGCCACCAGGAGTAACCGTTGTAGGGGTACCCGCTAGGTTCAATAGCGAAACAGCGTGCGTTTTATGATCTTCTTCATCGGATAGACCCTCTTGCCAACATAGAAGTGGTTGGCGGTCTTGATCGCCAGTTTCGTGAATGGATCGAAGGCGCGCTCATCGACCATAGCGTTACAGCATTTCAGGAATTCACGTCGTAGCTCCAAAAGTTCCGGAATAGGCTGCCGTTGACCGGTTCGAGGGCCGTGTGCCTTAGGAGTCACTCTCTGTATAAATTTTGTATCTGGCGCTGCGGTGACCTGCTGATCGAGAAGCAAAGAATAGAGAGTCAGATGATCCGAGGCCCAGGCATACGGAAATTCCGTCCAGACCCTACCAATTAGAAATTGCAGGGTTTTTGTTCTCCAGATCCCATAATACCATCCGGCGTGCGAGCCAAACATCAGTTTCAGGATTGCTGAAAGCCCACGTTCGATTGGGATGGCCGGGACGTAGTCCCTAGTTGGCCGTCCGTTCGGGCGCTCGAACTGAATTGTTCCTGTCGCCAGCGCAGCAGAAGGCGCTCGCTTCAGCGCCGCAACGAGTTTTTCAATATAGTCGAGTGACGAGACATCATCGTGTGCCCGCCACATAAAAAATGGCGATTTCGCCTGCTCAAGCGGGGTAATGAAATTCTTTACGGCACCTATATTCTCAGACCTACGGGTATATCTAATACGACTGTCAAGCGCAGCAAAACGCTTTGCAATTGCCTCGGTCTCGTCCGTCGACGCGTTGTCGAAAAGCAGTATCTCGAAATCCGAAAAAGTCTGATTAACCAGGCAATCCAGACATTCCACCAGTTGGTCCTGTCCGTTGTAGACCGGGATGCCAATCGTAACCTCTGCCACGCCTTACTAGCTCCTTGGAATCTAGAGAACTCTTTACAGCGCAGAGGCAGGGACAACCAAGTGAATTTCTATCGCTGAACTGAACGCAGGCGCCGTCTGGGGTGCCTTTCTTTTTTGGAGCAAGCACATGAGCGACACCCTCGCCCAAACCATCAAGCTCGTCTTTGGCTCCGAAGGCGGCTATGCGAACCATCCGCGCGATCCGGGTGGCGCCACGAAATATGGGATTACGGCAGCCACCCTGGGCGCTGCGCGCCGGCTTGGCCGCAAAGCCACGCCGGACGAGGTCAAGCGTCTGACGCTGGCGGAGGCGGCCGGGATCCTGGACAGGCAGTATGCGCAACCCTTACGCTATCGGGAACTGCCGGCCGGCCTGGACTATGCCTTGTTCGACTATGCCGTGAATTCCGGCCCGGCCCAGGCCGTGAAGACGCTCCAGCGCCTTCTCGCCGTCGAGGCCGACGGCATTCTGGGCGTGAAGACGCTTGAGGCGATCCGCAGGCATGAGGTGACAGACCTCATCGACGAACTACAGGATGCGCGCCTGCGGTTCCTGCGCGGCCTCAAGACCTGGCCGACCTTCGGCAAAGGCTGGAGCGCCCGCACGACCCATGTGCGGGAAACCGCTCTCCTTATGGCCAATGGAGTCGCCACCGCTATTCCTCCGCCGCCAATCGGCCTGGAGACCGCCACGCCAGCAGATGCCAGGGTCTCCTCGACCGTCATCGGCAAGGGTACCATTGCGGCCACGATCGGCACGGCCAGTGCCACGATCGGCGCGGCCAAGGATGCATTGCAGCCGATTACCGGCAATGGCGGCGTGGTCGATGTCATCTTCGCCCTGCTGGTCGCCGGCGGCAGCGTCGCAGCGATCGCGGGCCTTGCCATCATCGCCTATCGGCAGGCGAAATATCGCGAGGTAGCAATATGATCGCCACCGCCCTCACCCTGTTCCGCGTCATCCCCGGCCGCGGCTGGTTGACCATCGCAGCAATCGCCGCTGCGTTGGCCGGTGCCCTCTACTTCCGCCAGCACTTCATCAACCAGGGCGCCATTGACGCCGCCGCCAAGATCGAAAGGGCGAACGATGCAGCCAAAGATCGTTTCAACGATGCGAGCGACCAGGTCAATCGCTGTTATGCCGCTGGCGGCGATTGGGATCGCTTTGAGCGGGTGTGCAAGCGTTCCGGTGGATAGACCGTGCGGCGTCATCACCGATAGCTTGCGGGACGTGCAGGCCACTTCGCGCGATGGCAACCGCCGCCTCGCGGTCCATTACGAGGGCGGCAGAGCGGCGGGGTGCTGGTCATGACCATGCCAAGCGAGACGGAACATTGGGCCGTGGACAAAAAAATTCCCGTTGCTCTGGTGATCACACTCCTGGTCCAGACGGCGGGCGTCGTCTGGTGGTCGAGCCAGCTCAACAGCCGCGTCACCGTCATGGAGGAGCGCAGCTTCAAGCTCGAGCTCGAAATCGGCAAGCTGAAAGACAGCAGCTCCGATGCCCGCGAACGTTTCGCCAAGGCAGAGACCACGATGCAGGCCTTCGTCGAGACCACCCGGCGCATCGAGGCCAAACTCGATCGCCTCATCGATGACAAGCAGCCCGGCCGGGCATCCGGATCGCCCTAGGAGACTCTTTTTGCGTTTCGACAAATTTTAGGCTTAAACCGCTCCAACGCAAATTCCTGAATGGTTTAGATATAATGGCTAAGGTTTCCATCGGAGTGCCGGTTTACAATGGTTCTCCTTATATACGCGCCAGTCTTCAAAATCTGGCAAATCAGACCTTCCAGGATTTTGAAGTCATTATATCGGACAATTCCTCAGAGGATGATACCCCTGAGATTTGTCGTGAGTTTTGTGAAAAAGACTCTCGATTTCGATACATTCGCCAATCTGAAAATATCGGAATGGTCAGAAATTTTGAATTTGTGCTGAGGGAATCAAAATCTGAATATTTCTGTTGGCGATCATATGATGATTATGCAGATCTTGATTACATCGAATTCTTAACAAAAATTCTGGACAATACTCCGCAAGCGACTCTCGCAGTGTCGGAGTCTGTTTGGTATGACTTCGAAAATAACTATGAAAAAACATTTAAGGTTAATTCAACCATCGGAGACGCACGAATATCTTCGTTAAAAAAATTACTAATAAGATGCGCCGGTCCGTGGTTTTATGGACTCTATCGAAGAGAAAAACTCATACCGCATTGGGAATACGTTAGAGATAACATCGGATTTCATGGACACAATAGCGATATTATTACGATTGCAAAACTAGTGGTGGACGAAGCCGTAGTCGCACAATCTGGAAGTAAGGTACACCTGCAAAGATTCATATCTCGTGATCTCGGTGAAAACTATCACAGCATCGAAAATAGAGTAAAATCTCTTAAATTGGCGCGAGATCACCTTCTGCCTTCGCTGAAAAAAGTACGCGCTAATCCAATCGACAGATTGATACTATATGTTCTGTTTGTTCGATTCATCGACAAGAAGATTGTTCGAATCAAACCATTACTTAAAGATATCATCAAAAGAAAATTCAACAGACGGTAACGCTAAATTAAAAACTGCGTCTATGGGTGCTCGCATAAGGTGCGCCATCGATTTTAGTGGAAAGAATGGCGTCCCGGAAGGGATTCGAACCCCTGACCTACGGTTTAGGAAACCGTTGCTCTATCCTGCTGAGCTACCGGGACAGCCTGGGCGCCACGAAAACCCGTTCGCACGGAAAAGGTCAAGCCCTTTCCGTGTCATTCGGTCTTATTTGTGCTCGAAGAGAGCCCGATCAGGGCGTCCAGGGCGAAGGCAGGCCGCCCGCGACCGAGTCTCTCGCCGACCTTTCAACCGCGTTCCGGCCCCAGTACCGCCAGGGCCGACCAGCCGAAATCGAGCAGCGGCAAAGCGTCTTCGACCAAGCCCGTGCAGGCATCGACGAGCTCGGGGGTGCGGATCAGCGCGTCCGACAGAGGCCTCTTCACCACGATCGATTTCAACTTCAGGGCGGCGACGAGGTCGGCATCCTCGATGCCTGCGGCTTCGCGCGGCGGACGCTTGAGGCTCCATTGCGGATCGAAGGTGAGCCCGGCGGCGGCAAGCTTTGCGCTCATCGCACGGAAACGCTCGGGAGCGGTGATGATCGCCTGGCGGAAGGCCGCAAGCTGCTTGGGCTCGAGGTCATAGAAGCCGACAGCGGCAAAACATCCCTCAGGCGAGATGTGGATATAGGTGAGGCCCGGGTCGTTCTTGGCCCCCGAGCGGGTCATCACCGCACCGGCATGGGTCTTGTAGGGGCGCTTGTCCTTGGCGAAGCGCACATCGCGATGGATACGAAAGAGCGCGCTCCTTGGCGTGCCGCGCATCGGCAACCCCTTGGCGATGCAGGCGGCATTGACGGCCTCGATCAGGGCCGAAAAGGGTGCCAGTACATCGCTGTCATAAAGGCCGCGATTCTCCTGGAACCAGTCGCGATTCATGTGGAATTCGAGCGCCTTGAAGAAGGGCAGCGCCTTCTCGCCAAAGCCGGTGAAGGAAGCGGGCATGGGCAATCCTTGGAGTCCTGACATCATCCCTTCCTATCGTGGAAGGGATGATGTTTCCAAGAGAGGAGCGGACATCGCGATAACACGGCATGTCGCAATGTCCGCGTTCCCTGCTGGTCAGCCCCGTCGGCGTCGCCTCTCTCGGCCACCGCCGCCCTCGCCTTCACCACTACCGCCGCGCTTGAAGGTGACGCCCAGCGCCGCCTCCAGATGGGGGAACGGGTCGGATTTGTGCGGGATCGCCATCGCGCCGACGAAATGGGCCTGGAAGGAGGGCTCGATCGCCGTCTCCACCTTCTCGATGCGCCGCACCACGTCCTCGATCTCCGTACGGGCCGAGGCGTTGAGCAAAGCGATGCGGGCGCCGGTACCAGCGGCGTTGCCGGCAGAGCCGACCTTGTCGAGCTCGCAATCGGGCACCAGGCCGAGGATCATGGCGTGCTTGACGTCAATATGGCTGCCGAAGGCGCCGGCCAGCGTGATACGGTCGACCGCGGTGATGCCGTAACGGTCCATCAGGAGGCGTACGCCAGCATAGAGCGCGGCCTTGCCGAGCTGGATCGCACGCACGTCATTCTGGGTGATGGCGATGCGTGGCTCGCCCTCACGGATGAGATATTTGAAGGTGCGCCCATCTTCCTCGACACGCGGCGAGCGGGCCGCCATGGCGCCGTCGACGACACCGTCCGGCGTGATCAGGCCCGCCAACAGCATCTCGGCGATCGTCTCGATAATGCCCGAGCCGCAGATACCGGTGACGCCGGTGCGAACCACCGCCTTGTCGAAGCCCGGCTCGTCCGACCACAGATCCGAGCCGATCACCTTGTAGCGCGGCTCCAGCGTGACGGGATCGATGCGCACGCGCTCGATGGCGCCAGGCGCAGCGCGCTGGCCCGAGGAGATCTGGCCGCCCTCGAAGGCAGGACCAGTGGGCGAGGAACAGGCGAGCAGGCGCTCGCGATTGCCCAGCACGATCTCGGCATTGGTGCCGACATCAACCACCAGCGACACTTCCGGCCTCAGATAGGGCCCTTCCGAAAGCACCACGCCGGCGGTATCGGCACCGACATGACCGGCAATGCAGGGCAGCACATAGACATAGGCGCCGCTGGAGAGCGGCAGGTTGAGATGGGCCGCCCGCGTCTGGTACGCACCGTCGATGGTGAGCGCGAAGGGAGCACCGCCGAGTTCGGTCGGGTCCAGGCCGAGGAAGAGATGATGCATGATCGGGTTGGCGACCACGGTCATCTCAAGAATGTCATTGGAATTGAGGCCGACTTCCTTGGTGACGGACACGGCCAGCTCGGCGATCGCCTCGCGCACCGCCGTGGTCAGCTCGACATCACCGCCCGGATTCATCATCACATAGGAGACGCGGCTCATCACGTCCTCGCCGAAGCGGATCTGCGGGTTCATGACGCCGGAGGAGGCCAGTACCTCGCCGCTGGCAAGATCGCACAGATGCGCGGCGATGGTGGTGGAGCCGATGTCGACGGCCAGGCCCACCCCCTGCTCGTGCAGGCCAGGCCAGATGCCGACGATCTCGCGCTTGTGCCGGATTGCCACCGTCACCGACCACTGGCCCTGGCGCAGAGACCATTGCAGAAGGCGCAGCGATTCCAGGGGGGCCGTGATGTCCTTGAGCCCCCATTGCTGTTCCAGCGCTTCCTGCAGGCGGCGGAAATCCGAGGAAGGCTCGTGCATGTCGGGCTCGCGCACCTCGACATAATGCAACGCCACCACCGGCTCGATGGCGATGTCGCGGATCGCCGCGCTCTTGCGCACGACCTGGCGATGGACCTGACTGTCGGGCGGCACGTCGATGACAACGTCGCTGCACAATTTGGCCTGGCAGCCGAGCCGACGGCCCTCGGCGAGCGGGCCACGCTTGGAAACGTAGCGCTCCTCTACCGCGTTCCATTCGGTGACGTGGTCGGATGCCGAGGTGATGCCGAGCTTGGGGAACTTGCCGTCACCAACCTCGACCTGGCAGCGCCCGCAAATGCCGCGCCCGCCGCAGACCGAATCGAGGTCAACACCGAGCTTGCGCGCCGCCTCAAGAACGGACGTGCCCTCGGGAAACCGGCCACGTTTGCCGGAGGGTGCAAAAAAGACGAGCGGATTGGTCATCGGCGGGGCCTTGAATGTCTGCCGCGACGGCCGATCATCCTTCTACCCTGCGGGAGAAGGCGGCCGAGCGAAGCGAGGTCGGATGAGGGGAGCTTCGCGACCTTCTAGTCTTGCTTTTCGTCTCTTGGCAACTAACCGATAGGCGCGTCCACCCCTCATCCGCCCCTATCGGGGCACCCTCTCCCCTTGCGGGAGAGGGTATAGTCTTTAACCGCGCGCGCGGCGGCGCTCGCGACGGCCTGCACCAGCGCCTTCCGCGGCTTCCGGCTGCGGCTCCCGGAACTTCTTGATCCAGCTCATGCAGTTGGGGTCATGGCCCATCACGACGTCAGCGCCGAGAATGGCCTGGATGTCCTCCAGATGCAGCGGGTTCATGATCGCCGAGGTCATGCCGGCACCGATCATCATCGGCAGGAAGGAGGCATTGAGGCCGCGGCGGTTCGGCAGGCCGAAGGAGAAGTTGGAGGCCCCGCAGGTGGTGTTGACCTTCAGCTCGGTCTGCAGGCGGCGCAACAGATGCATCAGCTTACGGCCGGCATCGTTGATGGCGCCCACCGGCATCACCAGCGGGTCGACCACGATATCCTCGCGCGGGATGCCATAATCGGCGGCACGCTCGACGATCTTCTTGGCGACCTCATAGCGCACGTCGGGATCTTCGGAGATACCGGTCTCGTCGTTCGAAATGGCAACGACGGCTGCATTGTATTTCTTCACCAGCGGCAATACGCGTTCGAGGCGCTCTTCCTCGCCGGTGACGGAATTAACCAGCGGCTTGCCCTTGTAGACGGAAAGGCCGGCTTCCAGCGCTTCCACGATAGACGAGTCGATCGAGAGCGGCACCGGCACGGTGTCCTGCACCAGCTTGACGCATTCGGCCAGGATCTTCGGCTCATCGGCAAGCGGGATGCCCGCATTCACGTCCAACATCTGAGCGCCGGCCTCGACCTGCGCGATCGCGTCGGAGACGACACGCGAATAGTCGCCGGCCGCCATCTCCGCGGCGAGCAGCTTGCGGCCCGTCGGGTTGATGCGTTCGCCGATCATGACGAAGCGCTTGTCGAAGCCCAGCACGACCTTTTGCTTTTCCGAAGTAATAACCGTTTCGGTCATGGTCTTTCCGTTCCGCCTTGGAGAGAAGTCGCTGCTAATTAAGGTCGCAACGGGGCCAGCCGCTAGCCTGCAAACGACAGGATTTGGCGGCCCTGACGAGGCTGATGGCGGCCATACGACAGGCCTAGTCAGCGACGGGCTTCACTGCTTGCCGTGCGGACGACCGAAATCGGGAGCAGCGGTCTCCTGCCCTTGGTCAATGATCGAGCGGCGCACCGCCCGGGTGCGGGTGAACAGCTCGAACAATTTGTCGCCTTCTCCCCAGCGGATCGCCCGCTGCAGATAGGCCAGATCCTCAGAAAAGCGGCCGAGCACTTCCAGCACCGCCTTCTTGTTGTTGAGGAAGACGTCGCGCCACATGGTGGGATCGGAGGCGGCGATGCGCGTGAAATCGCGGAAGCCACCAGCGGAGAACTTGATCACCTCCGACTGCGTCACCGCCTCCAGATCGTCGGCGGTGCCGACGATGTTATAGGCGATGAGGTGCGGGACATGACTGGTGACGGCGAGCACGAGGTCGTGGTGCTCGGGCGTCATGCACTCCACCTTGGAACCCAACCTCTCCCAGAAGGCACGGTAGCGCGCCAGCGCCGCGGTATCGATGTCCTCGGCCGGCGTGAAGATGCACCAGCGGTTGTCAAACAATTCGGCAAAGCCGGCATCGGGACCCGAATGCTCGGTGCCGGCCACGGGATGGGCGGGAATGAAATGCACGCCTGCCGGCAGGAAGGGCGACATCTGCGCCACCACGGCACCCTTCACCGAACCGGAGTCGGAGATGATGGCGCCTTGTTTGAGATGCGGAGCAATGATCTCGGTCACCACGCCGAACGCGCCCGAGGGCACGCAGAGAATGACGCAATCGGCGTCTGCGACGGCGACGGCGAAATCCGTCGTGGCGACATCGGCGATGCCAAGCTCCTCGACGCGACCGATCACCTTCTGCGAAAGGTCCGCCGCCACCAACGTACGAGCAAGCCCGTAGCTGAGCGCCGCCCGCAGGATGGAGGAGCCGATCAGGCCGATTCCGATCACGCAGAGCCGATCGAAGAGGAAGGGAGCGTCAGACATGGGAACCCTGGAAATTTTCGCCTTCTGTGCACGATGAGGCGGGGGAAGGCAAATCCTACCTGGCACTGCGCTCCTCACTGAGCCTCCAAGCTGGACGTCCAAAAAGAAATGCGACGCGGCCGGAAGCGGCCGCGTCGCATTTTTCGTATCATCGGCTGCGAAGAGACGGCGGAAGACCACCCCAGTCGGAGACTTCAGCCTCTCTTCGGGATCTCCAACCCGCGCTGCATGGCCGGGCGGGCAAGGCCGCGCTCGAGCCAAGCCGGCACGCGCTTCAGGCTGGCATAATCGACCAGTTCGCCCGCGCCATAGAAGCCGACGAGGTTGCGTACCCAGCCGAGCGTGGCGATGTCGGCGATGGTGTAGTCGGCGCCCATCAGCCAGTCGCGGCCCTCCAGGCGTGTTTCGAGCACGCCGAGCAGGCGCTTGGATTCGACCCGGTAGCGTTCGAGCGGACGCTTGTCCTCGATCTCACGGCCAGCAAATTTGTGGAAAAAGCCGACCTGGCCGAACATCGGTCCGATCGCCGCCATCTGGAAGAACACCCATTGGATGGTCTCGTAGCGGGCAACGGCATTCACGGGCAGGAACTTTCCAGTCTTCTCGGCGAGATAGAGCAGGATGGCGCCGGATTCGAACAGGCCGAGTGGCTTACCGCCCGGGCCATCGGGATCGATGATAGCCGGGATCTTGCCATTGGGATTGAGCGAGAGGAATTCGGGACCCCAGGTCTCGTTCTTGCCGATGTCGATGAGATGCGGCTCATAGGCGAGCCCGGTCTCCTCCAGCATGATCGATACCTTCACACCATTGGGCGTGGGCAGCGAATAGAGCTGGATGCGGTCGGGATGCTGGGCGGGCCAGCGCTTGGTGATCGGGAAGGTGGAAAGATCGGACATGAAGGCTCCAGACTGGCTCCCCTTTCCCAGCTCGGGAAAGGGGGTGGAGTGAAGAGGAATCCGCTTTACTGGCCCAGAAACGCCCGCAGCGTTTCGACCACCAGGCGATTGGCTTCCTCCGAGCCGATGGTCAGGCGCAAGGCATCAGGCAGGCCATAGGCATCGACACGCCGCAGAATCAAGCCGCGCTCGGTCAGGAAGGCGTCGGCATCCCTGGCGCTCTTGCCGGCATCCTTGGGGAAATGCACCAGCAGGAAATTGCCGACCGAGGGCGTCACGCCGAGGCCGAGGCCGGTGAGTTCCTTCGTGAGGAAGGCGAGCCACTTGTCGTTATGGGCGATGGCATCGGCTACATGCGCGTCATCCTGGATGGCGGCGATGCCAGCCGCCATGGCAGGGCCGGAGACGTTGAAGGGACCACGGATGCGGTTGACAGCATCGATCACCGCCGGCGGACCCACCATCCAGCCCAGGCGCAGATTGGCCAGGCCGTAGATCTTCGAGAAAGTGCGGGCCATCACCACATTGGGGCTGGTGGCCACCAGTTCGAGGCCGGATTCATAGTCGTTCGCCCGCACATATTCGGCATAGGCGGCATCGAGCACCAGGAGAATGTCGGAACGCAGGCCGGCATGCAGGCGCTTGACTTCGTCGAAGGGCAGATAGGTGCCGGTCGGATTGTTGGGATTGGCCAGGAAGACGATCTTCGTCTTGGCCGTCACCCGTGCCAGCAGGGCATCGACATCGGCGGTATAGTTCTTTTCGGGCGCCACCACCGGCGTTGCGCCGGCCGCGAGCGTGGCGATCTTGTAGACCAGGAAGCCGTGCTCGCTGTAAACGGCCTCGTCTCCCGGCCCGAGATAGGTATAGGCCAGTAGCGAGAGAAGTTCGTCCGAACCGGCGCCGCAGATCAGCCGCGCGGGATCGAGGCCATAGCGCCCCGCGATGGCCGCACGAAGGGCGGAAGAGGCGCCGTCGGGATAGAACTCGAGCTTCTCGCTGGCAGCGGCATAGGCTGTCTTGGCCTGGGCGCTCGGACCAAGTGGTGTCTCGTTGGACGATAATTTCCAAAGCTTGACGCCGGCGGGCGCCGCCGACTTGCCGGGCACATAGGCATCGATGTCGAGGATGCCTTTCCGGGGAACGGGACCGTTCATGTCTAGGGATTCCGAAGGTTACTTGAGAGGCAGGACGAAAGCCGGCGCATGGGAGCCGACAGTCTCGAAGCTGGTGCCCGACGGCAGGGCCTCGGCGAGCGCGACGATAGTCTGTCCTGGATGCAGGGCAACCAGCAGCGCCGCACCGGCATGGGCGGGAATGGTCCAGCCTTGAGGCAACTTGGACAGGGCTGATGGCAGTACGGCCGAGACCAGCCTGACCTCGCTGGAGGACGGCGGCTCGTCGATCGGCTTGGACAGCACATAGGTCGGCAGCGCAGCCGGGTGATCGGCCCGCTCGACGAAGGGAAGCCTGGCGATGATCTTGGGCGCCGTCTCGCCTTCTAGGGCTCGCCACCAGGCCCCGGGAGCAGCCACCGGCACCAGGCCGAGATCGCCGCGCGAATGGCTCAGCGCGTGGATGACGTCGCCGGCATCGTCATGCGTCTCATAGGGCACCACGAAACCGAAATGAAAGCGGGCAACGTCGCGCATCGCCGCATTGCCCAGCGAAATGTCGCCATGCACCGTATAGGGCGCCTGCACATGGGTGAAGGTGGCGATGATCACCCGCCAGATCGATTCGACGATGTCGACCGGCAGGATGCCGTGATGGCGTCCGACGATCTCACGCATCATCGAGGCTTCCCGCCCGGGCCGGAAGGCCGAGCCGGAGGCCTGCGAGCGCTTGATGGCGATGAGCTGGTCGATGATCTCGCCACGCTCCATCAACAGCCCATGCATGGCGGCATCGATGCGATCTATTTCTTTGCGGAGATCGGCGAGGTCGGCGGCCGGTTGCATCGGGGTCATGGTAGCATTCGGGGCATTGAAGGCGGGAGGACTGTCATAGGCGGATGGGTCAGGGATGGCAACCACCCGTCCGACGACAGGCATCGGCTTTGCACACGCCACCACCGCCGATATGTTGAACCTTACAGACCGACACAACTACAAATAGTATCAAATCTTCAATGAAAAGTTGTGATAACAAAACCTGGCAATCATTGATAATGATTTCAGCAACACGGCAGAAACAAACGTCACAACTCCGCGAACACTGTGATTAGGCCATACTTATGGCAATGCTATGCTCTACTTCTGACATCGCGATGACATGAGAGCACCGCAATATTCCAAAGGGTAAACACGATGAGAGTTTTGATCACTTCCGTCTTGGCCGCATGTGGACTGGCGGCAGCAGCTTCCTGCGCCCAGGCCGATGGCATCACCGACTTCTATTCAATCCAGCGCGGTTTCGGCTATGACGAAGCCAAGTCCCCCGTCGCACCGGCGGCCATGCCCCTGTGGAACGCCAATGCCGGCCAGGGTGTCGACCCGGCAGTGGAGACGGCGCCGGGCGCGGAGGCTCCCGCAGCCCCGACGACGCCGCGCCGGGTGCATCACGCCGCCGTGCGGCATCCGCTGCATCACCGGACCGAGGCTCCCGCTTCCTAGTCGAGGCCCGCCCATATTTTCGACAGCCTTCGCCAAAAGAGGCTCCAACTCTGCCATGCCCGGGCTTGTCCCGGGCATGGCGTTGTGCCCTATAAGCCGACCTCGGCGAGCGCGGCCTGTTGGCGGGCCGCCACCGTCTCAACCGAGAAATCCTCGATCGCCGCCTCAAACAGGCGGTGGAAATTCAGCTCGGCGCGCAGGTGCAGGAACACGCCGCCGAGCCCGATGGCGGCGCGATCCATGAACACGAATTCGCGCGGCACCGTGACCGGGCCCTTCTGCTTGAGCGCCTGGTGCACGGCATAGGCTTCCCTGCGGCCATATTCGGACGGAGCGACGCCATCGGCGATGGTGCGCACCCGGTCCTCCAGCAGCGGCCCGAAAATGAAGCGCGCCCACAGGTTCAGCGTCTCGATCAGGTCCTTGCTCAGCTTTTTGAAGCCCCAGGTCTCGTAGGCGTGAACGACGCGCTCGGCCTCGCCCTGCAGCAGGCCGCGATAGAGCTCGACCACCCCGCCGACGAAGGCCGGCGGGAAGATGCGGATACAGCCATAATCGAGCAGGTTGATGCCCGCCGGCTCGCCCCCCTCGCTGAACACGGTGTAATTGCCCAGATGCGGATCGCCGTGGATGATGCCGATATGGGCATAGGGCTGCCACCAGGCCGCGAACATCGCCGCCGCCAGCCGGTTGCGAACCGGCAGCTCGGCTTCCTTGAAGGCAAGGATGCGCTCGCCAGTGAGCCAGTCCATGGTGAGCAAGCGACCAGTGGAAAGCTCGGGCCACACCCGCGGCGCCCGCACGTCGGAGATGCCGAGCGTGGCGAAGGCGTTGCGGTAGAGCGCGGTGTGCTTGGCCTCGCGGCGATAGTCGAGCTCCTCGCGCACCCGTTCGCCGATCTCCTGGTAGATCTCGCGGGTGTCGATGGCCGGATCGAAGCGCCGGTGCAGGGCGAACAGCACCTGCAGTTGCGAAAGATCGGCCTCCACGGCCGATTGCATGTCAGCATATTGCAGCTTGCAGGCGAGCGCCGTGCCGTCCTTGGCGGTGGCCCGATGCACCTGGCCAAGCGAAGCGGCGGCCGCCGGCTCATGCTCGAAACTGCCGAAGCGCCCGGCCCAGTCCGGTCCGAGCTCGGCCATCATGCGCCGCTTGACGAAGGCCCAGCCCATGGGCGGGGCCTGGCTCTGCAGCTTGGAGAGTTCGGCGGCATAATCGGGCGGCAGCGCATCGGGAATGGTGGAGAGCAGCTGGCCGACCTTCATCAGCGGCCCCTTCAGCCCGCCGAGCGCCTTGGCCAGTGCCGCCGCATTGGAGCTCGAGGAAGCGCCGCCCCCCATCAGCCGCGATCCGGCCATTCGGGCCGCCACCCCTCCGACATTGACGCCGACCCTGGCATAGCGCCTGGCCCTGGCCGAAAGCCGGTTCGCCTCGTCATCATGCTCGGACATGAAAGTCTCCTGGCTGCCCCACACTAGATAGGCGCACACCGTCGAAGCGCCAAGCGACAGACTGGCGCAGGAGAGGACGCAAATTCCTCTCCTGCGCCAGGGAGAGGGGCTATCGAGCGTTGCGCTTCAGCCGCATGATCGCCGTGTCCAGAGCCTGCAGGAAGGCCGAGCGATCCTTGGCGGAGAAGGGCCTTGGGCCTCCGGTCATCTCGCCGGTGGAGCGCAGATGCTCCATCAGATTGCGGGTGGCGAGCGCCATGCCGATGGAGGCTTCGGTGAAGGGCTTGCCGGTGGCACCGATCACCTGGGCCCCGACCGCGATGCAGCGGCTGGCGAGCGGGATGTCGTTGGTGACGACCACCGCCTCGGACGTCGCCCGCTCGGCGATCCAATCATCCGCCGCATCGGGACCGGTCTGCACCAGCACGAAGTCGATCAGCGGGTCGCGCGGCAGGCGCATGAAGCTGTTGGCGACGACATGGGTCTTGAGCCCGTGCCGCCCAGCCACGCGGAACACCTCCTCCTTGACGGGGCAGGCATCGGCGTCGACGAAGATCTCGATAGGCATGGTGAGGCGATATAGCCTTTCAGGCCCCAGGGCAAAGCGTGTTTTGGTGAGAACACGCTTTTGCGAGCGCGCCTTCAGGCACCATGGCCCGACGAAGGGTCGTCCTCATGTCCGAGGGACCCCAGCCCCATTCCCATGCCTCCGCCCATGCCGGCTCCCATTCCGCCACCCATGCCGCTTCCTCCACCTCCGCCCTGGCGGCCCTCCTCCTTGCCGCGCTCCCCCTTGCCGCGCTCGCCCTTGCCGCCGCCACCCGAGGCGGAGGGGCGGGCCGGCCCCTGCGCCGGCAGCTCGATGTCGGCGGGGATCGGGGCGAGGTCGAGGGCCTCGCGGATGAAGGCGCGCAGGGAGATCACGAGCGCCTGCGTGTGGACGGGATGACCGGCGACCAGTTCGCGCGCGGCCCGGCTGGCGAGGCGGACATGCTCCTCGGTGCCGAGCAGGATGATGTCCGACAGCGCCGCTTCGACAGCGTCGCGGATGCGGCGTGCCCGATCGGAACGCGCCACCTTGCCGGCGCTGAGGTCCAGGGGCGGCACCTCTCCTTCCGCCCCTCCTCCGGCGGGAGGGGCGGCCTGGCGCAGGTCGCGCAGATGCATCGGATCCACGGTGAGATCGCCGGTGAAGGAGCCGCCCAGCGTGCGATAGGCGGCGATCAGCGTGCGCACCCGCTCGTTGATCTGCCGGTTCAGGCGTTCGCGCCGCTGCTGGATGGTGAACATCGCCAGCAGGCGGATGGCAACGCCGATCAACGTGAAGAGCGCAAGGCCGATCACGGTTGCCAGCAGGCTCTGCCAGGAGGTGAAATCGATATTGCGCAAAAGCGCCTCCCTGCTCGCCCACCGACCTGCCCATCCGGCACGCCCTTGATGATACGGATTGCCGGATGAGGCAAGGCGGGCGGCAAGGACGGCCGAATAGGAGGGTTTTGCGGGGCTGCCATGGCCCGGCGGGGGTTCCGCGCCGCGGCCAAATCCTCTATTGAGGCGGCAAATCGGATCAAAGCCCCTTGAACAAGCCTCCCTCTCCCGCTCGCCGCCCGTCTTCCGGGCCCGGCGTTCCCGGCCTTGCCGCCCGTGCCCTCGCGGTGAAGGCCGTGGCGGGCGTCCTCGGCCAGGACCAGGCGCTCGAAGACGCCTTCGACGACGCCTCGCTTGAAGCCCGCGATCTCGCGCTTGCCCGCATGATCGCCGGCGTATCGATGCGGCGTTACGGCACCATCGGCACCCTGCTCGAAAAGCTGCTCGCCAAGGGCATGCCGCGCAAATCCGGCCCGCTGGAAGCCATCCTGATCACGGCGGCCGCCCAGATCCTCTTCCTCGACGTGCCCGACCGCGCCGCCGTCGACCTTGCGGTGCGCCTCGCGCGCGGGGACGATCGCGCCCAGGCCTTTTCGGGCCTCGCCAATGCCGTGCTGCGCAAGATCTCGGCCGGCAAGGAGGAGCTGCTCGCCGCCATCCCGCCCGAGGCGGATACGCCCTCCTGGCTCTACAAGCGCTGGTCGGCCCAGTATGGCGAGGCGACCGCCGCGGCCATGGCCGCCGCCCAGCGCGTCGAGCCCTCGCTCGACCTCACCGTCAAGGCGGATGCCGCCGGCTGGGCCGAGCGCCTCGGCGGCCGCCTCCTGCCGACCGGTTCGGTGCGCCTCGCCCATAACGGCCCCATCAGGGCGCTGGAGGGCTACGAGGCCGGGGCATGGTGGGTGCAGGATGCCGCCGCCGCCCTGCCTGCCCGCCTGCTCGGCGATGTCGCGGGGCTCCGGGTCGCCGATCTCTGCGCCGCCCCGGGCGGCAAGACCGCCCAGGTCGCCGCCGCCGGCGCCACGGTCACCGCCGTCGACCGCTCGGCGGCGCGGCTGCAGCGCCTCACCGAGAACCTCAAGCGCCTCGGCCTCCAGGCAGAGGTGGTGACGGCCGACATCCTGGCCATTGACTTGCAGGCTTGGAAGGCCGAGCCTTTCGACGCCGTCATCCTCGACGCCCCCTGCAGCGCCACCGGCACCATCCGCCGCCACCCCGACGTCGCCTGGAGCAAATCCGCCCGCGACATCGGCGCGGTGGCCGACCTGCAGCGCCGCCTGCTCGGCCGCATGGCCGGGCTGGTGAAGCCCGGCGGGCTGCTGGTCTACTGCACCTGCTCGCTGGAGCGGGAAGAGGGCGAGGAGCAGATCACCCGCTTCCTCCAGGGCAATGCGGATTTCGCCCTGGAGCCGGTGCGGCCCGAGGAGGTCGGCGGCATCGAGGGGGCGATCACGCCGCAGGGCTTCCTGCGCACCTTGCCGAGCCTGCTGCCCGATGCCGATCCGGTAATGGCGGGCATGGACGGCTTCTTCGCCGCACGCATGCGGCGGAAGGGGTAGGAAACGGGCACCGAATAGGGCACCAGAATCCTTCCCCGGCTTCGGGGAAGGTGGACCGGCGAAGCCGGGCCGGATGGGGGCGGGTGGCGCGACTTTGCGGTATGATTGTCAACGCTGTGCCACTCTGCCCCTTCCGTCATTTCTGCGAAATGACACCTTCCCCGAAACCGGGGAAGGATTCCCGCGCCCTACGCCCAAACGCCGAAACAACCCGCAACATCCGTATCCGCCGCCCCTCCCTCGTTTAAAACTGGGGCCATGTCGCTGAAAACACCGGCCCGAGGCTTGCGCGAAGCTCACGCAATGGCCACAAGGAGCCTAGCGTCGACGTCGGCATGGCCGCTTCGGGCGCCCGTCCCTTCGTTCCCTTCTCTGGAGGTCTGCGTCAGGAATGAGCCGAGGCACTCTGGGCCCCAAGCTCCGTCTCTCCCTCACTGCTGCCGGCCAATCCGGCCGCGCCGTGCTGACGCGCCTTTACCTCCTGCCCTTCATGCGCTGGCGCTTCGGCCGCGGCGATCCCGAAAAGCTGGTGCTGGCCCCGCAGGACCTCAGGGCCGCCGACCCCACCCGCGCCGCCGAGCTGGTGCTCGGCCGCTTCACCTTCGTCGCCAAGACGATCGTGCTCAACGAGGTCTCCCCCTTCGCCATCGCCCCGCCCTCGCCGGCCTGGCGCGAGACGCTGCTCGGCTTCACCTGGCTGAGGCATCTCAGAGCCGCCGACGGCACCGCCGGCAAGCAGGTGGCGCGCCGGCTGGTCGGCGATTTCGTGCGCTCGAACCTGCGCTTCCAGCCCGAGGCCCTCGACCCGCTGCTGACGGCGCGGCGCCTGCTCGCCTGGGTCTCGATGGCGCCGATGATCCTCGACGGCGCCGACCGCGGCTTCTACCGCGCCTTCCTGCGCTCGGTCGCCTGGCAGACCTCCTATCTCCTGCATGCCGGCCGCTCCACCACCGACGGCATGCCGCGCCTGCTCTGCGCCATCGCGGTGATGCAGGTGAGCCTGTGCCTCTCCAACAAGGCGGGCCTGCGCCGCCCTGCCTTGCGCTGGCTCACGGCTGAGCTCAATCGCCAGATCCTGGCCGACGGCATCCATGTCTCCCGCAACCCGCAGGCCAATATCGAGCTGCTGCTCGACCTCTTGCCGCTGCGCCAATCCTTCGCCGCCCGCAATGCCGTCGCCCCGCCCGAGCTGATCGGCGCCATCGACCGCATGATGCCGATGCTGCGCTTCTTCCGCCATGCCGACGGCGCCTTCGCCGCCTTCAACGGCATGGGCTACACCCAGAGCCATCTGATCGCGACGCTGCTCGCCTATGACGACGCCCGCGGCAAGCCGGTGCAGAACGCCCCCCATGGCGGCTATCAGCGCCTGGAGGCCAATGGCGCCGTGCTGCTGGTCGACACCGGCAAGCCGCCGCCGGTGAACGTCTCGCAGGATGCCCATGCCGGCACGCTGGCCTTCGAGTTCTCGGCCGACAATTTCCGCATCGTGGTCAATTGCGGCGCGCCCGCCCCGGGCCGCGAGAACTGGCGCCACCTCGCCCGTTCCACCGGCGCCCATTCCACCGCCATCGTGGCCGACGCCTCCTCCAGCCATTTCGCCGGCGGCACGCGAAAACCCGGCGCGACCGCCCCGAGCCTGGGCGGCCGGGCCATCCTCTCCGGCCCCAAGCATGTGCCGGTGCAGCGCGAGAACTCGCCGGCGGCCAGCACCATCACCGCCTCCCATGACGGCTACCGCCACGACTTCGGCCTGATCCACCAGCGCGAGCTGACGCTGAGCCAGATCACCGGCGCGCTGGAGGGCCGCGACAGCTTCCTCGACCACAAGGCCGAGCCCTGGAAGGGCAAGGAGCCGGTGCTGCT
This sequence comes from Labrys sedimenti, assembly GCF_034424805.1. Classification (NCBI taxonomy): domain Bacteria; kingdom Pseudomonadati; phylum Pseudomonadota; class Alphaproteobacteria; order Hyphomicrobiales; family Xanthobacteraceae; genus Labrys; species Labrys sedimenti. Next base: position 61,747 of record NZ_JAXOUF010000013.1, on the reverse strand, counting down.
GCGCTTCCACCTCCATCCCGCCGTCGCCGCCCGGCCCGCCAATGGCGACACCCAGATCGTCATCACCCTGCCGAGCGGCAAGGAATGGCTGTTCCTGGCCGACGTGCCGTTCACGCTGGCGGAAACCGCGCATCTCGCCAACCCCGAGGGGCCGCGCCGCAGCGTGCAGATCGTGATGACCCTGCCGGAGGGCGAGCACACCATGAGCTGGGCCTTCCTGCCAGCCGATCCGGTATGAGGGGAATGAGGCATATCCTAGCCGCAGCGCTGGCGGCCCTGGTGGCCGGGCCGGCAATGGCCCAGGACCGGCCGGACGACTACATGACCTTCTCCTGCACCCATCTTCCGGCGATGAAGGTCACCCAGCAATTGGTGGCGCTCTATGGCGCCAAGGGCGACAAGCTCGTCGTCGCCTCGGATCTCGAAACCTACCTGGCGCTCGTCTCGATGGACAATGTCGCCAGGCTCAGGAAGGACAAGCAGGCCTACGAGAAATTCTTTCCGGCCCAGCAGGTCGGCGGACAACGCAAGGCACCCGTCACGCTGCACTATTATCTCGGCAAGGACGAGAAAAGCGGAAAGCAGCGCCTGGAGGTCACGAATTCCGCCAATGGCAGGAAGGTGATGGACTGCACGCCGGTGCAGAAATGAACCGGGCTTTTCGATTGAGAAAACGCGTCACAACAAGGAGTTGGTGAGAAAGTGCGATTGAGAGAAATCGCACTTTCTCTAGCGGGTCATCGTGCCGCGGCCCTCCGGGGAGGCTACTCGTAGCGATCGTGGCGGCGCACCCAGTCCATTCCCTCGGCCTCGTTACGGCCTTTCGGTGCGAGATCGAGCATGGCGTAGGTGCCCATCATCACCTCGACGCCGCGCCCATAGGTGGAGTAGGTGCGGAAGACCTCGCCCGCCTCGTTCTTGTAGAAGGCGCTGACGCCGGGCCATTCCCCGCCGGTTTCCCGCCATTCCCCGAAATTGTAGTCGATATGTCCGCTGGCGACCTCCTCGGGTGTGAAGCTGACGCGGAAGTCATGGTTGAAGTCGCTGCCGAAAGACGAGACCCATTTGAACTGCCAGCCCATGCGTGTGCGGTAGCGCTCGATCTCGGCGAGCGGCGCACGCGAGACGGCGATCATGGTGACGTCGTGATGCGCCAGATGCCTGTTCATGCCGTCGGTGTGATCGGCCATGTAGGAACAGCTCGGGCAGCCTTCCTTCCATCCCGGCGCGAACATGAAATGCTGCACCAGGAGCTGCGATCGGCCGTCGAAGAGATCGGCCAGCGTGCGCGGGCCATCCGGCGTGTCGAACACGTATTCCTTGTCGATGCGCACCCATGGGAGGGCGAGCCGCTCCCTGGCGACCTTGTCGCGAAGATGGGTGAGCTCCTTTTCGGCCTTCAGGAAATTCCGGCGGGCGGTCAGCCATTCACCGTGTGAAACGACAGCGTTCTGCATCGTCAGTCTCCTTCGGTTTGGGGGGTGGGGAGGTTGCGGCGCTGCAAACGGGCGGAAAGGAATTTCAGCCACGCCGAACCGTGAAAAAGGCTCATCAGCAGATACATCAGGGCCATGTCGTTGATCGGCACGAAGGTCGAGACGGTGGAGCACATCGCCATGGCCGGCGAGCCCGCGGCAGAAATCCCGGCCATCAAGGCGAAAGTCGGGGCAGCGGCGAGCCCGAGCCAACCGGCCATGTCGGTCGCGGGCCCTCGCAACGAAGCGACCATCCCTGCTGATGCAGACATCGTCATTTCCGCTCCTCCGACATTTGCCGTTTCCGGCGTTGCGATGCGAAGACGTTATCCCGGCCGGTGGGCCCTGCGAGAGTTACAAGTGTGACGGGATTTCAATGGCCTCGCTTGTCACCGCCACCGCACGGCCTCCGCCGAAGGCGGCGGGAAGGGAATCCAGGGCCAGAAACTGCGCCCGCAAAAGCAGAGCGTGTTTGGGCGCAAACACCGATTTTCTCCGGCTCTCTGGTTCGGCACGTCCTTGCGATTTTTGGCGATTCCACCCAGCCGCAAAACGCTGTAGCTCCTGGTTCTCCTTCCCCCGCTACCACTCGCAGGCAGAGCTTGCGAGGATATGGCCGGGGATAACGGGCCACCTATTCTGTGTTGATACCAGACCCCCATCCTTTGAATCGCCACCTCGTGGGACACAGGCCATGACGCCCTCCGGTTTTCGCTTTCCGCCCGCCGCCTTCTTCGGCATTCCGCTCGGCCTGCTGGCGCTAGGGCTGCTCTGGCGCGGGGCGGAGCGCCTCTGGCTCCTGCCGGCCGGCATCTCCGAGGCGATCCTCGCCGTCGGCGCCCTGGTCTGGGCGCTGCTGATCGTGCTGTTCGCCGGCAAATGGCTGTTTGCACCGGGCGATGCGCGCGCCGAATTCGCCGATGCGATCCAGTGTTGCTTCATCGGCCTCGCGCCGGTGACGACGATGCTGACCGCCCAGGCCCTGCTGCCCTATTCCCGCACGGGCGGCCTCGTGCTGGCGCTCATCGGCACCCTCGGCGCCATCGCCTTCGCCGTCTACCGCTCGGGAGGCCTGTGGCGCGGCGAGCGGGACATCGGCACGGCGACGGCCGTGCTCTATCTGCCGACCGTCGCCGCCAGCTTCGTATCAGCCTCGACGCTGTCGGCCCTCGGCTGGCCGGAATGGGGCCAGCTCGCCTTCGGCGGCGGTGCGTTCTCCTGGCTGGCGCTGGAATCGGTCTTGATCAACCGCCTGCTGCACGGGCCGGCCCTGCCGGAACGGCTGCGCCCCACGCTCGGCATCCAGCTCGCGCCGCCGGCGGTGGGCGCGGTGGCCTATCTCAACGTCAGCGGCGGGCATGGCGATGTCTTCGCGATGGCGCTGATCGGCTATGCCATCCTGCAGGGCCTGATCCTGCTGCGCCTGCTGCCCTGGATCATGGCGCAGCCCTTCTCGCCCGGCTATTGGGGCTTCAGCTTCGGCGTCGCCGCCCTGCCGACCGCCGTGATCCGCCTGGCCGCGGAAGGCACCAGCCCCCCGGCGCAATTGCTCGCGCCCTTCCTGTTCGCCATCGCCAATATCGTCATCGGCCTACTGGCGGTGGGCAGCCTCTATCTCCTGGCCCGCGGCAAGCTGCTGCCGCCGCCGCCGACAACGGCAAAGGCCTGATCGCGCGGGTCTCTTGCAGGGCGTCTGCGCGCTTGAGGCTTGATGCTTGACAAGGGAAAATTGCGTTCGACACAGCGCCACGGATTCTCGCACAGACCAGAACTATTGGCTCTTGGGGCCTCTGCGAAGATAGCCGCCGTTCAGCAACCGACCCCATTGCGGTCATTCCGAGGGTCGTTGGAACTCCCCCAAAGGGGTCTTATCGTGAGCTTCGAGGTATCCGCGTGTCCGAAACCGCAGCGATCCGGAACGACAAAGATGCGACAGCGGGGGGACTCATGGCGGAAACGCCAAGTAGCGAGTTGAAGCTGAGTTCTCTTATGGTTGTGGATAGTGACCCATGTCTCCACAAGAACACTTGAAGAACATCGGCGGCTTGTGAGATACGTTGCGTCTGAGCATTCGCCTTCATTTCGGCGGCTGGATTATCCAGGGCGTTCGATGTGGAGTGCGGCGGCGAGGCGGTGGCGCAGGTCACGGTCTCATCCGCGCAGAATGGGCGGCAACGTACCTCTGCAGTGGTCAGGCCCGACCGTTCCGATGAGATGAAGCTAGCCGTAACCCTCTCTGTTTCAGGTTCCTGTTTGGCGGCTGGACCCATTTATTTCACGGGCCGGGCGGGCCCGCTGCGCGAGCGAGCGGCACCCTTGTCCCGAGGCCCAAAAAGGCTAAGGTCAGATAGGAGGTGCAACCTATGCGCGCTGCAAGCAAAAACGTGCCAAGTCAGCACGGGCCGGGAACCGTCCGCGTCGCCTGACGCGCTGGTTCATCGGGTTGGCATTCGCCTTCGTTTCGGCGGCTGGATTATCCAGGGCGTTCGATGTGGAGTGCGGCGGCGAGGCGGTGGCGCAGGTCACGGTCTCATCC
>NZ_JAXOUF010000013.1:0-57636 GCF_034424805.1 Labrys sedimenti | reverse complement strand
GCGCAGAATGGGCGGCAACGTACCTCTGCAGTGGTCAGCGCCTGTCGGACGGGTGGGGCTCACAAACAGGACCCTAAGGACACTTGAAACCGCCATCGCCTCTCATGAAGTTAGTGCAGAGCAAGGCAACGCTGCACAAAGCATGGCGCGTTATCCAAGAGAATGCCCAGACGTCCACATCGCTTGACGTCCGCGCTGAGGTTGATGAGTTCGCGGCCGATCCGCAGAAGAACATCAACGTGCTCAGTGGTCAGTTGTCTGCCGGCAGCTTCAGATTTCCGGAAGCCAAGGGCATTCCGGTGGCTAAGAAGAACGCAGACGGAAGCAAAAGCGTCAAATTCCGCCCGCTTGTGCTGGCTCCGCTACGTTCGCGTATCGTCCAGCGCGCGGTACTTGAGGCCTTGGAGACAGTTCCCGGACTCAGTCGCTATTTTCACAATCCCAACAGCTTCGGCGGCATCAAGAAGCAGAAGAATGGGCTCGCAGCAGTCCCCGCCGCAGTGCAGGCTGTACTCACGGCGATAGGCAATGGTGCCACCCACGTGGCATTTGCCGACATACGTGCCTTCTTCACCAAAATACCCAAACCCCACGTGACGGACATCATTGCGAAGGTCACGGAAGATCCACCGTTCGTTGTGTTGTTTGAGGATGCCATTAGGCTCGAACTATCAAACATGGCCGAGCTCAAGGAGAAAGCACAGGCCTTTCCAATAGAGGCTATCGGGGTTGCTCAGGGCAATTCTTTGTCACCTCTGCTGGGCAACATCCTGCTTCATGACTTTGATCGCCGCATGAACGAGGGTGACTGCGTGTGCGTCCGGTATATCGACGACTTTATCATTCTCGCGCCTTCAGCAGCGGCCGCGAAAGCCCGCATGCGGCTGGCCATCAGCATCTTGGCTGAGTTCGGGATGACCCTCTCCGAGGAAAAGTCTTCGACGGCGCCCCTGAGAGTCTCCGACAAGTTCGATTGGCTTGGAATCGAATTCAACAACGGCTTCATCCGCCCATCATCGAAGGCGATCTCGAAGCTGGAGCTAAATGTACAGAAGCGCTTCAAAGAAAGCGCTAAGGGCATGCGGGAGACGAAGAGAGGCGACGCCATTCCTCGGAAACATTCCCTCGTAGCCACTCTCCACAGGACCGACAGCATCATTCGCGGGTGGGGCAAGCATTATCGCTTCTGCAACGATGATGCACTGTTTGGCCGAATAGATGCGAAAATGACTGGCTTGGTGGTAGCCTTCCTCGGCGAATACCGAGACATCAAGAGGCGACGTGACCCCAAGGATGCGGCGTCCCTATTGGGTATTGAGGATCTCGCCCGGCAGCAGCGCAGGCCGCTGGTCTGGCCGACAAAAGAGGGCTAGTCCGAGATGCCTGCTGTGTCCGTTTATGAGAGTCGACCGAGGCAATGTCGACGGCCAAGATGGGGCGCTGAGCGGCCATTCCTGCGAAACACCCGCAAAATTGTGAAGGGTCAAACCGAGACTTCCCGTCAAATCCTTGTCAGCCCTTTCTCCTTCCTGGTCACCGCAGTTATCCCCCTCACCCCATCATCATATCCCCCCTCACCGCCTCCACCACGAACTCCATCACCGCCTTCACCCGCTGCGGCAGGTTGCGCCGGGAGGGGTAGACCAGCGTGATCGGCAGCCGGGCCGGCGGGAAGTCCGGCATCAGGCTGACGAGGCGGCCGGCTGCGATGTCGGGGCTGGCGAGGATGTGGGAGAGGATGGCGAGGCCGCCGCCGGCCAAAGCGGCGCGGTGGACGGCGACGGCGCTGTCGGCCACGAGGCGCGGGGCGATGCGCAGGCGCGTCTCGTCGGCGCCGTCGGAGAAGCACCAGAGCCGCCCGTCGCCGGCGCGGGCGTAGCAGATGCAGTCATGCCGAGGCACCTCCTCCGGTCGCACCGGCGCGGGGCGCCTTGAGAGATAGCAGGGTGCGGCCACCAGATAGGCCGTGGTCCAGCCGATGCGCCGGCCGGTCAGGCTGGAATCCTCGACGGCGCCGAGGCGCACTTCGAGATCGATGCCCTCGCCGATGAGATCGGAGGGCGCCTCGCGCAAGAGAAGATCGACGGTCAGGCCGGGATGGCGGGCGAGCAGCTCCGGCAGGCGCTCTGCGAGGGCTAGGCCCAGCGGGGCGGGCAGGCTGAGCCGCACCTTGCCGGTGACCGCAGCCTCCGCCGCGCCGGCGCTCTCGCCCAGCGCCTCCACCGCCTCGATCACGCGCAGGGCCATCGGGATCAGCCGCTCGCCCTCGGCCGTCAGCGCCAGGGACACCGTAGTGCGATGGAGCAGGCGCAGGCCGAGCCGCGCCTCCAGCGCCGAGACCTGGCGCGACACCGCCGGCTGGGTGAGATCGAGACCGGCAGCCGCCGCGGTGAAGGAGCCGGTCTGCGCCACGCGCAGGAAGGTCCGCAAGGCGCCAACGATGTCCATTCCCCACCCCCCATACTTTTGCGCATAGGCCTTATGCCCGGAGTTTAGGCAGGTAAGGCTTTACTGTCCAGCTATTACGGATATTTTATATCCATAAGGATATTGAATATCCTTAATAAGGAAACGGACATGAGCCAGCGCCTGAATTACGCCCAGCAATCCCCGGACCTCTTCAAGAAGCTCTCCGATCTCAGCATGACCCTGAAGGGCAGCGTGATCGAGGAGAAGCTCCGCGATCTCGTCAACATCCGCGCCTCGCAGCTCAATGGCTGCGCCTTCTGCCTCGACATGCATGTGAAGGAAGCCAAGATCCACGGCGAGAGCGAGCTGAGGCTCTACCACGTCGCGATCTGGCGCGAATCCAACCTGTTCGTGCCGCGCGAGCGCGCCGCTCTGGCCTGGACCGAGGCGGTGACCCGGCTGCCGGAAGGCGGCATCCCCGACGAACTCTATGAGCGCGTGCGCGGCCAGCTTTCGGAGAAGGAGGTGTCGGATCTCACCTTCGCGATCGCCATCATCAACACCTGGAACCGCGCCTCCATCGCCTTCAAGTCGGTGCCGGGTTCGGCCGACAAACTCTACGGGCTGGATAAGGCCGGCCTGAGCTGAGGCTTCTTCCCGGGTGCGCGGACGTCACAGCGACATGCCTGCATGTCGCGACGTCCGCTCTTGGAAGCGCTGCGTCTGCAGAAGGGGAAGAGGCGGACGAGACGTCCGCGCACCCGGAAACAATCACCACCAGCGGCACGGGGCCTCGTCGGCGCCGGAGCCACCACCAAACAGGAGGCCAATATGAGCCTGGACAACACCTTGACGCCCGCCAGACCCAAACCCGACGAACTGGTGCCCTCGCGCTACGCGGTGAAGATCGGCGAGATCGACGTGCTTGTGGTCAGCGACGGCGTGCTGCCGTTGCCCACCCAGATGCTGGGCCACAATGCCGAAGCTTCCGTGCGGGCCGCCTGGCTGAAGGACATGTTCCTGCCACAGGACGCCTTCGACTGGGCGCTGAACGTGGTCGTGGTGCGCAGCGGCGCGCAGACCATACTGATCGATGCCGGGCTGGGGCTCGACCCGGACCTCAACCTGCCGCGGGCCGGCCAGCTGATCAAGCGGCTGGAGGCGGGCGGCATCGACCTCGGCGCCGTGACCGACGTGGTGCTGACCCACATGCATATGGACCATGTCGGCGGCCTGCTCGTCGACGGCGTGAAGGAGCGCCTGCGGCCCGACCTCAGGATCCATGTGGCCGAAGCCGAGGCCAGGTTCTGGGAGGCACCCGATTTCTCCCATGTCGCCATGCCGCCGGGCTTCCCGGATGCGCTGCGGGCGACCGCCAAGCGCTTCGCGGCTGAATATCGCGACCACCTCCGGCTGTTCGGCGAGGAGCATGAGGTGGCGCCCGGCGTGGTCGTCTCCCGCACCGGCGGCCATACGCCGGGGCACAGCGTGGTGCGCCTCGCCTCCGGCGGCGACCGGCTGATGTTCGCGGGCGACGCCATGTTCGCGGTCGGCTTCGAGCATCCCGACTGGTTCAACGGCTTCGAGCACGATCCGGAGGAGGCCGCCCGCGTGCGCGTCGGCCTCCTGCGGGAATTGGCTGAGACCAACAGCCTCTTGGTGGCCACCCACCTGCCCTTCCCCTCGGTCGGCCATGTCGCCGTGGACGGCGAAGCCTTCCGCTGGGTGCCGGTGTTCTGGGACTACTGAGAAGCTTCCCTGGGAGCGCGACCGTCCTCGTCCGCCTCTTCCCCCTCCCGCATGCGCAGCGTTTCTAAGAGCGGACGAGACGTCCGCGATCCCAGGGACAACACCCCCAAAGGAGACATCCCATGAAAATCGTCATCATCGGCGGCACCGGGCTGATCGGCACCAAGACGGTGGCGCGGCTCCAAGCCAAGGGCCATGAGGTGCTCGCCGCCTCGCCCAATACCGGCGTCAACACCATCACCGGCGAGGGCCTCGCCGAGGCGCTTGAAGGCGCGCAGGTGGTGATCGACCTCGCCAACTCGCCCTCCTTCGAGGACAAGGCCGTGCTGGAGTTCTTCGAGACCTCCGGCCGCAACCTGATGGCGGCGGAAAAGGCGGCCGGCGTCGGGCACCATATCGCCCTCTCGGTCGTCGGCACCGAGCGGCTGCAGGACAGCGGCTATTTCCGCGCCAAGCTTGCCCAGGAGACGCTGATCAAGGCCGCCGGCATTCCCTTCACCATCGTGCACTCCACCCAGTTCATGGAGTTCCTGGCCGGCATCGCCCAGTCCGGCACGATCGAGGGCAAGGTGCATCTCTCGCCCGCCTTCGTGCAGCCGATCGCCTCCGACGACGTCGCCGACGCCATGGCCGATGTCGCCCTCGCCGCGCCGGTGAACGGCACGGTCGAGATCGCCGGCCCGGAGCGCTCGCGCCTCAGCGATCTCGTCGCCCGCTACCTCAAGGCCAGCGGCGATGCCCGCGAGGTGGTTGTCGATCCCGAGGCCCGCTATTTCGGCGCCCGCCTCGAGGACGGCTCGCTCGTCAGCGACAACAATCCCCGCCTCGGCCGCATCGGCTTCGAGGCATGGTTCGCCGCCAATCCGAGGAAGTGAGGCGGTACTTCGCCGCGAAAAACGCGGGTCGCCTTCTCCACGCAGTGGGGAAGGCTTCTCGCCAAATCATCCTCCAACCAGGAATCCCAGCCATGATCCGTCCTCTCCTCGCTGCCTTCGCCATCTCCACTCTGCTCACCGCGCCGGCCGTTGCCGACGGCAAGACGGCCAAGGTCTCGCTCGTCTATGAGCACGAACTGCCCAACGTCCCCGGCAAGAGCCTGAAGGGCGTGCTGGTCGAATATGGTCCCGGCGGCTTTTCCGAGGGCCACACCCACCCCGCTTCCGCCTTCATCTACGCCACCGTGCTGGAAGGGGCGATCAAGAGCCAGGTCAATGACGGGCCGGTGAAGGTCTACCGCGCCGGCCAGAACTTCTCGGAAATGCCGGGCGACCGCCACGGCGTCAGCGCCAATGCCAGCAAGACCCGGCCCGCCAAGCTGCTGGCGGTGTTCGTGGTCGACACCGCCCAGAAGGAACTGACCTTCCCGCTGCAGAAATAAGGGGTTGCGGCTGGGCTTGGCGCAGCGCGAAAAGCCCTCTCCACGCAGTGGGGAGGGTGGCCCGCGCCTTTCTTGGTGCGGTCCCCATATACACGTTCCCACCGAGCCCCAGCCATGGTCGATGATCCCGCTTTCCTGCCCCTCGTGCTGATCGACCTGCTGGGGCTTGCCGGCATCGTCGTCTGGCATCTCCAGGGGCGCCGGCGCCCGCGGGCTCGCCTGATCGTGCAGCTCCTGTTCTTTTCGGCGATGACGGCCCTCGTCGCGTTCAACGGCATCTGGCCGCATCAACTCGGCGCCAACGAAACCGCCGGCCTTGCCGCCTTCGTCGCCAAATCGGCGCGGGTGCTGTGGTGGACGCACCTGGCCTGGGCCGTCATCGGCCTGATGCATATTTACTTCGCCCTCAACCGCCGGCCGCGCGAGGCCCATCTCCTGCAGGACCTGTTCGTCGCCCTCGCCTATCTCGGTGTCGCCCTCTCCATCCTGGGCTTCGTGTTCGGCGTGCCGGTCGGCACGCTGGTGGCGACCTCTGGCGTGGTCGCCGTCATCCTCGGCCTCGCCCTGCAGAACACGCTCGGCGACGTCTTTTCCGGCATCGCACTGACGCTCGGGCGCTCCTATGGCCTCGGCGACTGGATCGTGCTCGGCGACGGCACCGAGGGGCGGGTGATCGAGACCAATTGGCGTTGCACCAATCTGCTCTCGGGCGCGCATAATGTGGTGGTGCTGCCCAACAGCCTGCTGGCCAAGCTCAGCCTGACCAATCTCAGCCGCCCCGACGAGACCCACTGGATCAGCCAGAGCGTGCGGATCGCCGCCAGCCAGGACCCGCGCGACAGCGTCGAGGCGCTACGGACCGTGCTCAGGGCCTGCGAGGAGATCCTCCGCGATCCCGCGCCGATCGTGGCGCTCAAATCGGTCGATGCGCTGGCGATCGAGGCCGAGCTGCAGTTCTGCGTCGCCAATCCGGCGCGGCGCACGCCGGCGCGCAACGAGGTGCTGGACCGGCTCTACCAGGCCTGCGGAGCCGGCGGCCTCGCGCTCGTGCCCTCGCCCGCCTCCCTCATCCTGCCCGCGCCAGCACCCATTCGAAGCTATCCTTCCACAATTGCTCCGGGATCTCCTGCGACAGGATTGCGACGAGATCGGACAGCTTGACGCTGCGCAGCTTGCCCCGCCAGGCCTCGTCCGCCGCCCACATGATGCGCGCCACCGCGCAGGGCCCGCTCTCGCAATAGCCCTGGGGGCGGCAGGGATTGTTGGCGCGGATATTGGTGCACACGAAGGTGCGCGACGGCCCCTCCACCGCCTCGACGATATCGAGGAAGGTCAGCTCGGCCGGGGGCCTCGCCAGCCGGTAGCCGCCGGAGGGCCCGAGTGTGGTGTCGACCAGCCCCGCCTGCGACAGGTGCTGCAGCGCCTTGGAGAGATATTCCTTCGGCACGCCGTGGAACTCGGCCAGCGCCTTGGTCGAGAGGTAGCGCCCCGCCGGCAGGCCGGCGAGGATCGCACAGCAATGCAGCGCCCATTCGACTTGGCTTTTGAGGATCATCCGTTCATTCCGTAGCGGCAGTACGCGCCGATAATTACGGATATACGATATCCCTATTGGTGCAGCGTGTAAATGCGGGGTGTCCCGGGTGCGCGGACGCCCCGTCCGCCTCTTCCCTTCGGTGAGCGCAGCGTTTCCAAGAGGCGGACGGGACGTCCGCGCACCCGGAATGCCTGCCTCTCCCATAAAATCTCCCCCTTCCCCTCATCTTGCGCTATCAAGCGGCCAAACCCTGCCTCGGAGATTTCAACCTTGACCGCTGCCGCCCCCATCGCCCGCGCTTTGCTGTCCGTTTCGGACAAATCAGGCCTGATCGACTTCGCCAAAGGCCTCGCCGCCCATGGCGTCGAGCTGGTCTCGACCGGGGGTACGCGCAAGGCGCTGGAGGAGGCTGGCCTCCCCGTCAAGGACGTCTCCGACATCACCGGCTTTCCCGAGATGATGGACGGCCGCGTCAAGACGCTGCATCCCAATGTGCATGGCGGCCTGCTCGCCATCCGCGGCAATGAAGAGCATCGCGCCGCCATGGCCGCCCACGGCATCGGCCCGATCGACCTCCTGGTCGTCAACCTCTACCCCTTCGAGGCGACGCTCGCCCGCGGCGGCAGCTTCGAGGACCTGATCGAGAACATCGACATCGGCGGCCCCGCCATGATCCGCGCCGCCGCCAAGAACCATGACGACGTCACCGTGATCGTAGACGTCGCCGATTACGACGACGTGCTGGCCGAGATCGCCGAGAATGCGGGCGCCACCAGCCTGCCCTTCCGCCGCCGCATGGCTGCCAAGGCCTATGCCCGCACCGGCGCCTATGACGCCGCCATCTCCAACTGGTTTGCCGCGACGCTGGAGGAGGACACGCCGACCTTCCGTGCCTTCGGCGGCACGCTGGCCGAGGCCCTGCGCTACGGCGAGAACCCGCATCAGAGCGCGGCCTTCTACCTCACCCCCGAAAAGCGCCCGGGCGTCGCCACCGCCCGCCAGCTTCAGGGCAAGGCGCTCTCCTACAACAACCTCAACGACACCGACGCCGCCTTCGAATGCGTGGCCGAGTTCGACCCGGCCAAGTCGGCCGCGGTGGTGATCGTCAAGCACGCCAATCCCTGCGGCGTCGCCGAGGCGCCGACGCTGGTCGAAGCCTATGAGAAGGCCTTTGCCTGCGACCCCGTCTCGGCCTTCGGCGGCATCATCGCGGTGAACCGCACGCTCGACGCCGATACCGCACGGAAGATCGTCGAGATCTTCACCGAAGTGATCGTGGCCCCTGACGCCAGCGAGGAAGCCATCGCCATCATCTCGGCCAAGAAGAACCTGCGCCTGCTCGTCACCGGCGCCCTGCCCGATCCGCGCGCGGAGGGCCTCACCGCCAAGACGCTGGCGGGCGGGCTGCTGGTGCAGTCGCGCGACAATGCCGTGGTCGACGACATGACCCTGAAGGTGGTGACCAAGCGCAGCCCCACGCCCAAGGAGATGGCCGACCTCGCCTTCGCCTTCCGCATCGCCAAGCATGTGAAGTCCAACGCCATCGTCTATGTGAAGGACGGGGCCAGCGTCGGGATCGGCGCCGGCCAGATGAGCCGGGTCGATTCGGCCCGCATCGCCGCCGCCAAAGCTGCCGATGCCGCCAAGCTGGCGGGCCTGCCGGAAACCCTCACCAAGGGCTCGGTGGTGGCGTCCGATGCCTTCTTCCCCTTCGCCGACGGGTTGGAGGCCGCGGTCGCCGCCGGCGCCACCGCCGTGATCCAGCCGGGCGGCTCGCAGCGCGACGCCGAGGTGATCGCCGCCGCCGACGCGGCCGGCCTTGCCATGGTGTTCACCGGCACGCGCCATTTCCGGCACTGAGGCCGGCCCGGCTGCGCGGCGTGCGATCAGCCTTCTCCGCATGGCGGGAAGGCCGTCTGCCCTCCACGCGTCGCGGCAGGAGGCCACGCGCCGCCGCGCCCCCTCGCCTGTTCCCGCAGGTATAGCTGCCCAGCCTCGCAATGACGCATCCAGGCTATCGTAATGTCTTGGCCCGGCTGCAGTCTCGCCCCTTCTGTCCACAGCCTATAGCTGTAGATGATCGTGCAGTTGAACTGCCGACGGGCCCGGTGATAGTTTCACTCTGAAATCCATAAGCTTGCAATCGGCTTTTTGATTCAATTGGGGTGCTGGGGAGACTTGGGGTGCTGGGAAGCGTTGGAATGAAGTCGTTTTTTGTGCGCGCGGTGATTGCCGCCGGCCTGGCCGTGACGATGGCTGCCCCTTCGGTGGCCGGGGAGGCCGCCCAGGTGGTGCATCAGGGCAGCGTGCAGACCAGCGTTCCCGCCGGAGTCACGGTGATCGTCAAGAAGATCACCGTGGGCGAGGACGCCACGGTGGTCAGCCTCGTCGCCTCCTTCGACAGCCGTCAGACCAACCGCGTCAATCTCAACGACGTCAACGCCTTCCTCGACATCGGCAACAGCCAGAAGCTCAGCCTGCGCCAGCCCGAGGACAATCCCTATCTGATGATCCAGAACGGCCAGAGCATGGATGGCGAACTGGTCTTTCCCGGCCGCATTCCGGCCGATGCCGGCGAGGTGCGGCTGGTCTTCAACGACGGCAATGCGGGCGATGATCTCAACGCTCCCGGCCTGACGCTCAAGATCCCGGTCAAGGCGCAATGAGGCGCCTCGGCGCCGCCGCGGCGCTGCTGGTCCTGGCTCTTCCGGCATGGCCGGCATCGGCCCTCGTCATCGAGCATCGGCGAGAGCCGATCGGCGAGCACCCGACGCTCGTCCGCCCCAGGCTCATCGGCGTCAGCCGCTGGCAGCCCTATGCCTTGCCACCCACGCGCTTTGCACCGCAGGCCCCGGCAAGCCGGCTCGGCCCGGCTGGCGGAGCTTCCAGCTTGCGCCTCAGGGAGGTGCCGGCCAAGCTGCGCAGCCGCACGCAGGCCCTGCTGGAGCAGTTCGGCGCCCGCGAGAGCGAGGGCAAGATCCTGATCAGCCTGCCCGGCGACGTGCTGTTCGATTTCGACAAGGCCGACATCCGTGCAGACGCCAAGCCGGTCCTGGCGCGCCTCGTCGAAGTGCTCAAGGCCTTTCCCAAGGCCCCGGTGGCGATCGGCGGCCATACCGATGCCAAGGGCGAGGACGACTACAATCTCGCCCTGTCCGAGCGCCGCGCCGTCTCGGTAAAGGCCTATCTCGCCCGCAGCAAGATCAGCCCTGGCCGCCTGACCATCGAGGGCTATGGCGAGGCCCGCCCCGTTGCCCCCAACCAGAAGGCCGACGGCGCCGACGATCCCGAGGGTCGCCAGCGCAACCGCCGGGTTGAGTTCGAGATCGGCAAGCCGCCGGAATGATCGAGGCCCGCTCCATCACACTCCTCCAGCAAAAGGCGACACCATGGCGTTGATCCCCTGCCCTGCCTGTACCCAGCGCGTCTCGGAGCAGGCGCTTGCCTGCCCGTCCTGCGGGCATCCGATCGCCGCCGCTGGCGAGGGCAAGCAGACGGCGATCCGCGTGCTGGGCGGCGTCGCCGGCACCTATGTCTCGGCCAACGCCCTGGTGCAGCTGGTGCTCGGCGCGGTCTTTTGCATCAGCGTCGCCGCGGTGATCATGACGCTGATCATCGTCAGCGGCTGAGCCGCTGCATCCGCTCAGACGGCCACCTTGGTACAGATCTCGACCAGGCAGCCATTGTTGTCGCGCACATAGGCGACGATCTGGCCCCAGGGTTTCTGTGCCGGCGGCGACACCGCCTGCGCCCCCGCGAACAGGGCCTTCTTGTAGGCGATCTCGACATCGTCGACGACCAGCGCGATCTCGGTGCCCGCCGGAAGCGCATCCGGCCTGTTGGGCTGGAAGCTTCCGACCATGTCGGTGACGAAGCTCTCATCGGCAAAGCACAAAGCCGTCTCGCCGGTGACGAGCTCGGCGAACTGCCCCTCGGCGATGAAGCGCGTCTCCAACCCGAAGGCCTGCTTGTAGAAAGCCGAGGTCTCGACGACATCACGGACGTAATGAACGACATAACCGAGCTTCATGACAATGTTCCCTGTTTGTTCGCGTAATTGCTAGAGCAAATCGGAAAGCTTGTCGAGTCCGAACCAACCTGAAATATGGATTGCCTTTCCTCGCCCCGAAGCCTCCCCACCTGGGAAGGGAGCCGAAGGCGACGGCGATGCCCCTTCTTCTTACAGCGGCTTGTAGGCGATCGCCTCGATCTCGATCCTGATGTCGATCATCAGCCGGGCCTCCAGTGTGGTGCGTGCCGGCGGGTTGGTCGGGAAATAGCTGCCATAGACCTTGTTGAAGGCACCGAAATCGCGGGCATCGGCCAGGATCACCGTGGTCTTGACCACGTCCTCCAGCCCGGCCCCGGCCAGCGCCAGGGCCTTGGCGAGGTTGTCCATCACCTGGCGGGTCTGCGCCTCGATGCCGCCCGGCACCACCGAGCCGTCCGGCAAGGTCGGCACCTGGCCGGAAACATGGATGCTGTCACCCGCCCGCACGGCCGGGGACAAGGGGACATGGGAGGTGCCGAAATGCTGCTTGGTCATGGATATCCCGGTAGTTTGTGCCAATGGTTCAGAGCGTTTTGCAATTTGATGGAATCGCAAAGACGCGTCGGATCAAGAAGCCAGAGCAAACAAGCGTTCACGCTTGAACGCGCTTTGCTCGAGGTCATTGCGAGCGAAGCGAAGCAATCCAGGAGGCGAAGGGCATCGCTCCCGCTGGATTGCTTCGCTCGCAATGACACGTGTCCTACTTCACCGCCCCCAGGGCAAGGCCGCGCATCAAATAGCGCTGCAGCCAGGTGAACAGGATCGCGATCGGGATGGTCGCCGCCAGGGCGGCCGCCATCACATAGTTCCACTCCACCGTATAGCGCCCGGCCACCAGGTTCACCACCTGCAGGGGCAGCGTATAGGCCTCCTGCTTGCGCAGCATGGTGAGGGCAATGACATATTCGTTCCAGGCATTGATGAAGGTGAAGATCGCCGTCACCGCCATCGCCGGCAGCGCCAGCGGCAGGAATACCTTGACCAGCGTGGCGAAGGGGCTGGCGCCCTCGATCCAGGCCGCTTCCTCCAGATCCTTGGGGATGGTGGAGAAATAGCTCTGCAGCATCCACACCGCGAAGGCGAGGTTGAAGGCGATGTAGATGAAGGTCACGCCGGTGAGGCTGTCGATGAGCTGGAAGCCGAGGCGGTTGCCGAGTTCCACCAAGAGGCGGAACAGGCCAAAGACCAGCACGATCGGCGAGAGCATCTGCGAGATCAGCAGGAACTGCCGGAAGGCGCCGCGCGCGGCGAAGCGGTAGCGGCTGAGCGCATAGGCGGCGGGGATGGCGACCAGCACCGTCAGCACGGTGGTGACCAGCGACACGATCAGCGAATTGGCGAGCGCCGGCCCGAAGGCCGTCTCGGTATACATGGTGACGAAATTGCCCCAGACCGGCCGGCTCGGCCACCAGGAGGAGGACAGCATCTCTTCCGTCGGCTTGAGCGCCGTCACCAGCATCACCGCGAAGGGAAAGAGGGTGAGGACGATCAGGGGCGACAACAGCACCCAGTAGAGCACGGAGCGCTTGAGCTTGCTCATGCCTGTTCCTCCTCGCGCATGGCCAGCCGCACATAGATGATGGCAAAGACGAGCAGCAGAGCGAACATGATGATCGACACCGCCGCCGCCTCGCCGAACTTACCCAGGCGGAAGGCGAGCTTGTAGAGATAGGTCACCAGGATGTCGGTCGAATTGGCCGGGCCGCCCTGCGTGGTCACCCAGATGATCGGGAAGGAATTGAACACGTTGATGGTGTTCATCACCAAAGCGATGTTGATGAAGGGCTTCAGCAAGGGCAGCGTGATGTGGGTGAATTGCTGCCAGCGGCTCGCCCCCTCCACCGCGCCGGCATCGTAGAGATCATCAGGCACCGAGGACAGGCCGCCCAGGAAGATCGTCACCGTGAAGGGGATCGAGACCAGGATGCCGATCAGGATCTGCATTGGAAAGGCAGTGGAGGCATCGGCCAGCCATTCGATGTTGCGGCTGGTCAGGCCGAGGCCCCTCAGGCCGGAATTGAGCATGCCGCTCTCGCCGTTCAGGGCCCAGCGCCAGACCACCGCGGTCATGGCGAGCGACACCGCCCAGGGCAGCATGATGATGACGCGGGCAAGGCTGCGCCCGTAAAAATCGTCGTTGAGAATGAGGGCGATCGGCACCGAGACGATCAGCGTTCCCGCCACGACGCCCACCGTCCACACCAGCGTGCGCCACAGCGCCGCGATGAAATCGGGATCGGCGAACAAAGCCTGGAAATTGGCGAGGCCCGAAAACTCCCGGAGCATGCCGAAGCGGTTGACGTCATGCAGCGAGATCTGGCCGATCTGGTAGAGCGGCCAGAAGATGATGAAGGCCGCCATCAGGAAGCTTGGCAGGATCAGAAGATAGGGTGTCGCACGCCCCATAAATGCTGTGTCTCCTGGTCGGATGGTTTTCCGGCTACGGCAGGGCGAGTAAGCGGGCGCCGCGTCGCCTCTTCTTGCGAGACGTCGTGCCTGCTGGCAAGTGCACGATGACGAAGTCCCCCGCTCCCAGGAAGGGAGAGGGGGTGTAGGTCGGGGTTTTACAGCCCCACCATCATCTCGTTACTTCTTCTCGAGGATGCCGTTGACCTTGGCGGCGGCTTCCTTGAGCGTCGGCTCGATCTCGCCCTTGCCCAGATAGATCGTCTGGATCGCGTTGGAGGTGGTCTGGGCGATATCCTCCCAGCCCGGAATCACCGGCGCGAAGATCGCGTTGGGCAGGAGGGAGGCGAATACCTTCAGGTCCGGATCGTCGGCGAAATGAGGATCCTGGGCCTCCTTGGCGTTCACCGGCAGGAAGCCCTCGTTCTTGTCGAAAGCGGTGCGCTGCTCGGTCGAGAACAGGAAGGCGAGGAATTTGAAGGCCTCATCCTTCACCTTGGAATTCTCGAACAGCACGATCGAATCGGTCACGCCATAGGTGAAGGGCTTGCCATCGGCGCCGAGCGGAATCGGCGCCACGCCATATTTCAGGTTGGGCGCCTCGGCCTTGATCTGGCCGGAGAGGAAGGGCGCCGTGATCACGGTCGCGACCTTGCCCTGCTTGAACAGGTTCTGCACGTCCTCGCGGGCATAGGAGGTCACGCCCGGCTCGGTGAGGCCCCCATCGATGAAGCCCTTATAGAGCTTGGCCGCATCGATCGCCGCCTGGCTGTCGAGGCCGGACTTGCCGTCCTTGACGATCGCCCCGCCATTGGACCACAGCCCGTAGTAGAAATAGACGTCCGTCTCGATTTCCTTGCCCTGCAGGCCGAAGGGCGCCACGTCCGGCGAGGAGGCCTTGATCTTGGCGGCGGCAGCCTGGAACTCCGTCCAGGTCTTGGGGAACTCGGTCACGCCAGCCTTGGTGAAGACGTCCTTGTTGTAATACATGCCGCGGGCGGAAGCCGCGATCGGCAGGCCGTAGGTCTTGCCGTCCATCACCGAGGGCGACAGGAAGGTCGGGATGAAGCTGCCCTTGAATTCAGGCGTGATGTAGCTGTCGAGCGGAGCGACCACGCCCTGGGAGACGTAGTCGAGCAGCCAGCGCGTGCCGATGATCGAAAGATCGGCATTGGTGCCGGCCGAAATGTCGGTGGTCAGCTTCTGCTGGAGATTGTCCCACGGCACCACTTCGATCTCGATCTTGGTGTCGGGATTGGCCTTCTGGAACGCCTCGGCGGCTTCCTTGAAATAGGGGCCCGTCGCCTTCGAATATTCGGCGATGGTCACGCGCACCGTGCCTGCCTGCGCGATGGAAGCGCAAGCCAGGAGACTGGCGCCTGCGAGCAGCATCGCCATCCGTCCGATCATTGTCATGAAACGTCCCCGTCCTTGTCATTGCTGCGGTCGTTGCCGCGCCCCCGCGCGCCTCGCCGCAAGAGGGCGCTAATGTTCCCCGTAATCGAAAACCGCGCAAGCGGGATTTGACCAGCTGGCCTATGCCCGGGGTGGATTCACCCTGCGTACCAAATTACCCCTATAATGCGGCCGGGACACGCCGCTTCCGGCTTTGCCTTCCCGCGATTGCCATGCATAGATGACGTCGTTTCATGTTCGGGTGAGTCCTGCGGAAGCTGCTTCCTGGGAGCGCGGACGTCCTCGTCCGCCCCTTTCTCGCCCCTAACGCCAGGCTTGCAGTCGGGAAGAGCGGACGAGGACGTCCGCGCTCCCAGGAAGATATATCACGATGAGCGAACCATCCCTCTCCGACCCCTTCGGCCTTGCGGGGCGCCATGTCCTGCTCACCGGCGCCGGCGGCGGCATCGGGCGGGCGATGGTCGAGGCCTTCCGTAGAGCCGGCGCTACGGTGTCGGGCGCCGACAGGGATGCGGCCCTGCTGGAAAGCCTGCCCTTGCAGCATCGGCTCGTCTTCGACCTTACAGACGCCAAGGCCGCGGCCAACGCTGTCACCAGGCTGGTCGACGAGACAGGCGCCCCCGACATCCTGGTCAACAATGCCGGCTTCACCCGGGCCGAGACGCTCGACGACGTCGACGACGCGGTCTGGGACAGCGAGCTTGCCATCAACCTCACCGGCGCCTTTCACGTCACTCGGCCCGTGACGGAGGCGATGGCGGCGCGCGGCGGCGGCTCGGTCGTCTTCGTCGCGTCGGTCAACGGCCTCGGCCATTACGGCAATCCCGCCTATTCGGCCGCCAAGGCCGGGCTGATCGCCTATGCCAAGTCGATCGCGGTGGAAGCTGGCCGCAACGGCATCCGTGCCAATGTGGTCTGCCCCGGCTCGGTGCGTACGCCGGCCTGGGACCATCGCCTTGCCAAGGATCCGACGATCCTCGAAGATGTCGTCTCCCATTACCCGCTCGGGCGGATGGTACGCCCCGAGGACGTCGCCAATACAGCCGTCTTTCTGGCCTCCCCGCTCGCTGCCGGCGTGACGGGAGCGGTCCTGCCGGTCGATGGCGGCCTGACCGCCGGCAATCTGCGCTTCGTGCGCGACATCATCGAGAGGAGGTCGTGACATGGCGGGCCTGCAGGTCAAGGCGCTGCAAAAGCGATATGGCTCGGCCGTGATCCTCAAGGGCATCGACCTCGATGTCCGCGACGGCGAATTCGTGGTGCTGGTCGGCCCTTCCGGCTGCGGCAAGTCCACGCTGCTGCGCATGATCGCCGGCCTCGACGAGATCTCGGACGGCGAGTTATGGATTGGCTCCAAGCTTGCCAACAAGCTGTCGCCGCAGCAACGCAACATCTCCATGGTGTTCCAGAGCTACGCCCTGTTCCCGCACATGACGACGCGCGCCAATATCGGCTTCGGCCCGCGCATGCGCGGCGAGAGCGCCCAGTCGATCGAGCCACGCGTGAAGAAGGCCGCCGGCGTGCTCAACCTGCACGATTATCTCGACCGCTATCCCCGCCAGCTCTCGGGCGGCCAGCGCCAGCGCGTCGCCATGGGGCGCACCATCGTGCGCCAGCCCGAGTTGTTCCTGTTCGACGAGCCGCTCTCCAACCTCGACGCCAAGCTGCGCGTGCAGATGCGCACCGAGATCAAGGCGCTGCACCAGGACCTGAAGACCACCATCGTCTACGTGACGCATGACCAGATCGAGGCCATGACCATGGCCGATCGCATCGTGGTGATGAATGCCGGGCATATCGAGCAGGTCGGCACGCCGCTCGAACTCTACGACCGGCCGGCCAACCGCTTCGTGGCGAGCTTCCTCGGCTCGCCCTCGATGGGCTTCATTCCCGGCACGGTCGAGAAGGGCGATGGCGCGCCGCGCCTGCGCACCAAAAACGGCCTGCTGCTGCCGATAGGCAACAGCACCGCCGCTTCCGGGCAGGCCGTCGAGATCGGCATCCGCCCCGAGCATTTCGTGCTCGGCACCCAAGAGAACGGCTTTCCCTTCGTGGTCGGCGTGGTCGAACCCACTGGCGCGGAGACCCATCTGTTCGGCACCATCGACGGCACGCAGATGCGCGCCGTGTTCCGCGAGCGCCTGTCGCCCCAGCCGGGCGAGACGCTTTACCTCAATGTCGACCGTGCCAATGTCCACGTCTTCGACCCGCAAAGCGGGGCGAGGCTGTAGAGAAGAGGAGCGCGGACATCTCAGCGTCAAGCGTGCATGTCGCGGAGATGTACGCTCTTTCTTCACATGCCACGTTTCAAGAATCGGACCAGATGTCCGCGCTCCGAGATCCCATGCCCTTCGACACCAATCCCTTTACCGACGATGCCGAGCGCCATGCCCTGTGGGAGATGCTGGTCCGCCGCGACATCGAGGCCTATCTCAAGGCGGACTGGCCGGCGGTGGAGGGCGATTTCCTCGCCGAAAGCTTCTTCGGCCTGAGCGGCCTTAAATCCGCCAATCCGGACGAATGGCGCATGATCTTTCCGCGCCTCGATGATTACCGCGACCGCTGGCTGAGCCAGGCCAGGCTCTCGGCGGCCACCGCCTATGCCGAACCGCGCCGCGAGGCGCTCTATCGCATCACTTCGCTGCAAGAGATCGACATCAACGGCGAGCGGGCGGTGGCACACAAGAAGTTCGACGGCACCATCGCCAAGGCCGACGGCAGCATCGATGCCATCAACTGGCAGACCCTTTATCTGTGCAACCGGGTCGACGGAAACTGGAAGATCGCCGGCTTCGTCGGTTACCTGCCCAATCCGATGGGGACAGCAAGCTGAGCAGGGCGGGCTGACATCGACGCTATTGCCGCCCCGTGCCATGGTTTGGGCTGAAGCCTCCGACAACAACGAAAAGATGGCCGAGAATGCGCGTCAATCATGAAAGTCAGTCCCTCCGACGCAAGCTGCCCTTCCCTATCGCCCTCCTCTTCGTTGTAGGCAGCGGCATCGCCCTGGCAGCCTGCGCATCGGGAAGCGGCATCGACAAGCGGCAGGTCCGTCAGGACGCCGCCGCCAGATGCGCCAGCGCCCAGGACAAGACCGGTTGCCAGCAAGCCCAGAGCCGGCGGCTTGTCGACGAGGGGTACACCTCGATCTGCCGCGCCAAGGGGCTGGCGGACCATTCCCCGGCGATGAAACGCTGCAGGGGCGAACTTGCCTATGCCGACTGCGTCCGCACCATCAGCGATTATCAGGGCTACACCGCCCAGATGAATCCGCGCGGCCCCTGGGAAGCCCCACCCAGCGCCGTCTGCAAGAGCCATCTGGTCGCGGATTGAGCAGGATTTTACGGTGCGGGAGACTCACTCGGCGCCTCCCGCGCCTCGTCCCTACAGCTCCCCCTTCTTCAGGCTGGAAGCGATGAAGTCGGCCTGCCGGATGGCGAGCGCCACGATGGTCAATGTGGGATTCTCCGCTCCGCCGCTGGTGAACTGGCTGCCGTCCGAGATGAACAGGTTCTTGATGTCGTGCGTCTGGCCGTGCTTGTTGACCACGCCGTCGGACGCCTTGGCGCTCATGCGGTTGGTGCCGAGATTGTGGGTGGAGGGATAGGGCGGCGTCGGGAAGGTCCTGATGGCGCCGACCGCCTCATAGATCGCCTGCCCCTGCCGATAGGCATGGTTGCGCATGGCGGTGTCGTTCTCATGGTCGTCGAAATGCACATTGGCGACCGGCATGCCCGCCTTGTCCTTGACGGAGGAATGCAGGGTGATGCGGTTGGCCTCGCTCGGCATGTCCTCGCCGACGATCCACATGCCGGCCATATGGTCGTAGCTGTCGAGCGCCGAGGTGAAGGAGCGCCCCCAGGCGCCGGGATCGAGGAACGCCGCCATGAAGGGCAGGCCGAGCGAGAGCGTCTCCAGTTCATAGCCGCCGGCAAAGCCGCGCCTGGGGTCGTGGCGCGCCTCGTCCCGCACGATGCCGGCCATGGTGGTGCCGCGATACATGTGCACCGGCTTTTCGAAAACGCCGTAGACCGAGCCGGTGGTGTGGCGCATGTAGTTGCGGCCGACCTGGCCGGAGCTGTTGGCCAGGCCGTCCGGGAACAGGTTCGAAGCCGAGTTGAGCAAGAGGCGCGGGCTCTCGATGGAATTGCCGGCGATGGCGACGACACGGGCCTTCTGGCGCTGGGTCTTGCCGTCCTTGTCGAGATAGACCACGCCGGTGACCTTGCCCTTCGCGTCGTGCTCGATCTTGACGGCCTGGCTGTTCGGCCGGACCTCGAGATTGCCGGTTTCCTCGCCCTTCGGGATCTCGGCATAGAGGGTCGACCATTTCGCGCCGGACTTGCAGCCCTGGAAGCAGAAACCGATCTGCTGGCAGGAACCGCGCCCGTCGCGCGGCTGGCTGTTGATCGCCATGCGTCCGGTATGCACTTCCTTGTAGCCGAGCTTCTTGGCGCCGGCTTCCAGCACCTTGTAGTTGTTGTTGCCGGGCAGGCCGGGAATGTTGTTGGTGCGCGTCACGCCCATCTTGTCCTCGGCCTTGGCGTAATAGGGTTCGAGTTCGGCCAGGGTGATCGGCCAGTCCAGGAGATTGGCGCCCGGCAGGCTGCCATAGGTGGAACGGATCTTGAATTCGTGCTCCTGGAAGCGCAGCGAGGCGCCGGCCCAGTGCACGCTGGACCCGCCGACCGCCTTGACGATCCAGGCCGGCAGATTGGGAAAGTCCTTGTGCACGCGCCAGCTTCCCGAAGTGGTGCGCATGTCCTTCCAGGCGAGTTGGCCGAAGCTCTCCCACTCGTCGTTGACGAAATCCTCGATCTCGTAGCGGCCGCCTGCTTCCAGGATCACGACCTTCACGCCCTTGAGGGCCAGTTCGGTGCCCAGCGTGCCGCCGCCGGCGCCGGAGCCGACGATCACCACGACGGAATCGTCGTTCAGATCAAAAGGAGCTGCCATGGTTCTGTCTCCTCCAGGGCGTCTTGCGCAAAGACGGTCTCGTCTCAGGTCGCAAGGACGCGTCGAACCAAAGAATGAGAGAAAAAATGCGTTCTGGTTGAAACGCGCTTTGCTCAGGGAATGGGTGCCGCCGGCGGAAAACCCGTCCGGAGGAAATGAGGGTTGGAATCCGGTCTGTGCCGACCGGGATCAAAGCCACTCGATGTCTGAAAAGCCGCGGTTGATATAGCCACCCTTGTCGGCGGAGGAGCCCTCATAGCCGAAGAGGGGCCAGACCTCCTTCTGGTTGTAGAGACTGACCACCAGGCCCGAGCGCACCGCGCCGAAGAAGGGCGAGGCCTCGACCTTGCGCAGGATCGCCAGCCTCTCCTCTTCCCAGCCGAGATCGGCATAGCGCTTGCCGCCCGCCGCCGCGGCCAGCCCGTCCAGCGTGGTCACGCCATCCTCGAACAGGGCCTTGCTGGCCGCATCCTTGCCGGCCTTGGCATCAAAATCCTTGACGGCGATGGCGTAATAGCGATCGGGAAGCCGGTCGTGGGGATAGATGTCGCGCGACATCCGGACCAGCGTTTCCAGCGTCTCCGGCTTCAGCGCGCCGGCTTCGAGCGCCCAGGCCTCCCGCGGGCAGTAGAGCGCCCCGCCGGCGACCACCAGCGCAACGCCGGTCGCAGCCGAGACGATAAAACCGCGACGGGACAGTTCACCCGCCTGCCTGGCTTTCTTCATGTTGTCCTCCCTGCATGTTGCGCCGGGGCTGCCATCGGCGCCCCGGTCTGCCGTTCTTGTGACGCCGAGCGGCCGCCTACAGGCGGCCAGTGGGCTATTTGTAGCGCCCGCCCCGCTGCAGCACCTCGATCTTGTAGCCGTCGGGATCCTGGATGAAGAAGAAGCGCGCGGCTCCCGAGCCATCTGGAAAGGAGAGCGTCTTCAAATCGCCGGGCTTGAGGCCGAGAGCCGAGACCTTCGCATGCGCCGCCTCGAGGTCCGGCACGGAGATCGCCAGATGGCCATAGCCGTCGCCGAGCTGGTAGGGCTCGGTGCGGCCCTTGTTGACCGTCAGTTCCAGCTCGAAGCCGGTCTCGTCGCTCAGATAGATCAGGGTGAAGCTCTCGAAGGCGAAACGGCCAGCGATGTCCAGCCCGAAGGCCTTCCGGTAGAAGTCGACGGAGCGCTGCTCGTCGAGAACGCGGATCATGCTGTGAATCATGCCCATGGCAACTGGCCTCTATTTTTGAACGCTGAGTGACTTGAGATAGGCAATGATCCGCGCGCGCTTGGCGGGATCGGCCTGGCGATAGGGCATGGTGGTGCCCGGCTTGAAGGCCTGGGCATTGGTGATCCACTTGTCGAGGCTGTCGGCGTCCCAGGCGAAGCCGGCATTGGCGAGGGCAGCCGAATATTTGTAGCCTGGATAGGTTCCCGCCTTGCGGCCGACGATCTCGGCCAGGTTCGGCCCCTGGCGTGGACCTGCCTTGGGATCGACGACATGGCAGGTGCCGCAGCTGGTGACGAACTGCTTCTGGGCGGCTGCGAGATCGTCGTCCGCCTGGGCGGTGGAGATGGCGAGCAGCCAGGCTCCCGCCATGACGGCAAGCGCCTTGCCCATCCCTCCTTGCGTCCCACCCATCATGACCGCCTGTTTGGTTTGCGACTATGGACAGGAGGTTAGGTGCCGGCTTCAGACACCGGGTAGTAATATTGCATTACACGTCGAGAATTCGGAAAATAGGTTGTCTTCAGCCAAAGCAGCATGGAGCCCTGGCAGAACCGAGAGTAACGGCTGCCGGCCCTACTCCGCGGCGACGAGATCGAAGGCGGCAGGCCGACGCGAAGCGGCCGGTCGCAGCTCGGCGACATATTTCAGGCAGCAGCAACGCAGGAGCGAGGTGAAGTTGCGGACGTCGCCGTGAAGGTCCAGCACTTCGTCATGCAGGCGGGTGACGAAACGGCCGAGCGACATGCCCTGGTCGACCGCAAGCTCCTCCAGGATGTCCCAATAGACGGCTTCGAGGCGAATCGAGGTGGCATGCCCGCCGATACGCACCGAGCGCGTATGCGTCTCATAGGTCTCCGGCGGCTGGGAGGCGAACAGATGGCACATGGCTTTCCCCCGATCGGCGCGTCCTTGCAGTTCCTGCCGATTGCGGCACGTCGCAAAACGCTTTGCTTTCTTTGACTCTTTCCAAAGAGAGCGGGTCTGTCAATCGATGAACGTCGCGCCCGGGCGTTGCTGGTATCGGGATGCTATTTCGCGCCTGCTCGCCGAACCCTGAGCTCGTTGCCGGCCTTGGCATCGAGGCCGATCATGTCGAGGATGGCGATGAAGGCGATCAATCCGATCACCGCGAAGGCGATCTGGAAATCGATCAGCGGCAGCGAGCCGTTCGTGCCCGGGAACCACAGCTCGGCAAGGCGCAGTGCTGCGGCAGCCACGCCGACGCCCAGGCCCATCGACATCTGTTGGGCGACGTTGAAGAGGGTGTTCGCCCCGCTCATGCGCGCTTCCGGCACGTCGGCGAAGGCGATGGTATTGAGGGCGGTGAACTGCATCGACCGCGTCAGGCCACTGGCGAACAGCAAGGCGCAGATCAGCGGGAAGGGCGCCGCCGGTGTCAGCAGCGCATAGGAAGAGATCAGCACGGCGTTGAGGAGGCCGTTGCCGAGCAGCACCTGGCGAAAGCTGAAGCGCCGCAGCACCGGCGTGGTGAAGGGCTTCATCACGATATTGCCGGCAAACACCCACAGCACCAGCAGGCCGGCCTGGTAGGCATCGAGCCCGAAGGCGAGCTGGAACATCAAGGGCGCCAGGAAGGGCACCGCGCCGATGGCGACACGGAACACAGAGCCGCCCCAGATGGTGATGGAAAAGCTGCGGATGCGCAGGGCCCAGGGATCGACCAAAGGGTGCTCGGCGCGCCGCGCATGGAGAACCGCGGCCGTCGTGACCACGGCGCTCGCCGCCAGCCAGATCGCCGCCAGGGACATCGAGCTGTCCTGTCGCGAGATCAGGTCGAGGCCGTACATCAGGCCGAAGCAGGCAACGCCGATCAGGACGAAGCCGGTCCAGTCGAACGGCTTGGCGCCATCCGGCTTGCCGGCGGGGATCAGCTTCATGGTGAGGATGAAGCCGATGATGCCGAGCGGCACGTTGAGGAAGAAGATCCAGTGCCAGGTCGCATAGGTGGCGAGGAAGCCGCCGATGGGCGGGCCGAGCACGGGCGCCGCCAGGCCCGGCCAGGTGATGGTGGCGATCGCGCGCATCAAATCCTGCTTGGCGGTGTTGCGCAGCACGATCAGCCGCCCCACCGGCACCATCAGGGCGCCGCCGACGCCCTGCAGGATGCGCGCCGCCGTGAAGACCGGCAGGCTGGTGCTGAGGCCACACAGGATGGAGGCGAGCGTGAAGATCACGATGGCCCAGCCGAACACGGCCCGCGGGCCATATTTGTCGGCGACCCAGCCGCTGGCCGGGATCAGCACGGCCAGGGTGAGCAGATAGGCGGAGATGCCGATATTGAGGTCGATCGGCTGCACGCCGAAGGATTCGGCCATCTGCGGCAGGGCGCTGACCACCACCGTGCCGTCCAGCATCTCCATGAAATAGGCGCCTGCGACGAGAAAGGCCAGGATGGAACTGCTCGCCGGCTTGGATGTCATGAAGGTCGGTTCCGAAGACTGAAGGCGGCAGGAATTGCCTGCCGCGCCATTGGTCGGACCATAGAAAAAGAAGACGATGCTGGGAAGAGAAAGCTGGGGCAGCCCAACACTACGGTTGCTGTTTTCATTCAGGCGGGATCGGGAGTGTCAGCCTCCGGCTGACATCCTGAAAGCCAAGCCCTTGCGGTCCGGTAGAATGTCAGCTGGAGGCTGACACTCCGCACATCTTGCGCTCCTTCATGCAAACGCAACTATCGTACAAAAGAGAACGATCGTTTCCAAATTCGCCTTCAGCCATAGGCCCTGACGAAGAACGCCGTCGTCATGCCGACTGCGATCGCCAGCGTGGCGAGGCGCACGGCAGTGGAGGGCAGCCGCCGGCCGACCTGGGCGCCGAGATAGCCGCCGGCGAGCGCCCCGCCTCCCACCATCAGCGTCTGCGTCCATTCCACCGCCCCAGCGAGCGCGAAGCAGAGCACGGCGGCGCTGTTGGCGGCCGTCACCATCAGCGTGCGAGCCGGGTTCAACGCCTTGAAATCGGCGCCATGGAGCAAGCTCCAGGCCGCGATCATCATCAGCCCCACGGCGCCGCCGAAATAGCCGCCATAAAGACCGAGCAGGACCTGGATCGCCAGCACCACGGCAGGCCCGGCCGTCAAGCGCGCCCGCAACGCGGCGCCGAGACGCGGCCCCGCCGCCAGCATGAGGGTGGCGACGAGCAGCAGCCAGGGCAGCAGCTGGTCGAACATGGTCGTCGGCGTCCACAAAAGCAGCAGCGCTCCCGCAAGGCCGCCGGCCAGGGTGACGGCGAGCATCCATCCGGCCGGCGCGCCGCAGATCGGATCGAAGCCGCTGCGATAGACATAGGCGCTGGCCGCGCCGCCGGGATAGAGCGCCACCGTGCTCGAAGCATTCGCCGCAACCGAAGGCACGCCGGCAGCGATCAGGGCCGGCAACGTCACGAAGGAGCCGCCGCCCGCCATGGCGTTCATCGCGCCAGCAAGCAGCCCGGCACCGGCAAGCAGGAGGAAATCGGACATACGGGCTTCGTGACATTCGCAGGCAGAATTGACAATCGGGAAGATCCGAGCATTTCCTTCGGAAAAAACGAAGGATACAGGATGCGTTTCGATCTGATCGACTTGCGCTTGTTCGAGGCAGTGGCACGTACGGGCAGCATTTCCGCGGGGGCCGAACGCATGCACATGGCCCTCGCCTCCGCCAGCGCCCGGGTGAGCGGCATGGAGGCCGCTCTGGGCACCGGCCTCCTCATCCGCAGCCGCCGCGGCGTCGAACTGACGGCGGCCGGGCGGGCACTGCTGCACCACGCCGGCACCATCACCGCTCAGGTCGAGCAGATGCGCGGCGAGCTGCTGTCCTTTTCCTCCGGCCTCAAGGGCGAGATCCGCATGCTCTCGAACACGGCCGGGCTGGTCGAGTTGGTCCCGGCCGCACTCCGCGTCTTCCTGGCCAGCCACCCCGGCGTCGACATCGACATCGAGGAAAGAACCAGCGCCGAGATCGTCGAGGCCGTCAGTGCCGGCATGGCGGAATTCGGCGTGATCGCCGCCACCGCCGATCTGGCAGAACTGCAGACGCGCACCCTCGGCGTTGATCGCCTGGTGGCGATCGCGGCCAGTACCAGCGCGCTCGCAGCCCGGCCGGAGATCGGCTTTGCCGAACTGATCAGCGAACCCTTTGTCGGCCTCGCCGGCGGCGCCCTCACCGACCATCTCGCCCGCCACGCCGCCCGCCTGGGGCGCCGCATCGCCTATCGCGTCAGGCTGCGCAGCTTCGATGCCGTCGCCCGCCTGGTCGAGGCCGGCATCGGCGTCGGCGTGCTGCCGCAGGCCGCCGTCGAGCGCTATGGCAGCCAGCACCTTGTCGCGCTGCGCCTCAGCGACGGCTGGGCCGATCGCCACCTGGTGGTTTGCGCCAAATCCCTCGCCGGCCTGTCGATGCATGCCCGCCTGCTCATCGACGAACTCGAGCGGCAGGGGGCGTTGCAGACACCGGGCCTGCTTGCCAGAGACGGTGAGTGATTTTCGCCGTCTCGAAGGTTGCGCACGGGGATGTCGAGCCTTTCAAAATCCAGGCTCGTCGCCTTGATTTGTTGTATCACCGGCAGAGTGCAGTCCAGCACTCCAAGACGGCTCCCGTAATTTCAATCTGGTGGAATAAAGAAAGCAATGGAAATGAACGGCCTGCGCAAGACCCTGCTTTTGTTCCTTTCACCATGCCTTTTGGTCTGCATGGAGATCGCTCATGCAGCCGATAGTGTAACGATTCCTGGATATACCCCAAAATCGGGCGTCGAATACATCTATCGTTCGCACAAGACCACTTCCACCGACATGTCCTTGTGGTTCAACAAGCCGGCAACGATCATGCGAGGGGATTTTCGTCAGCGTATGACGGTGCTGTCACGGGACACGAAGAATATGCGGGTTCGCTGGTCCCTCAGCGCGGATCTGCCACAAGATGCCGAGGGGGCTGTCGACTCCTACGCAATGAACGCTCTCTATAAAAACTCGCTGTCGGCCTATGGTGTTCAGCAAGTCGAATATGAAGCGGAATTGAACGGCTTTCCCAGTAAACTCGTTGGATCTGACGTAATCCTTCGCAATATGCAGCGTGCGACCTCCATTGGGCCGGATGGTTCTGCCGTCACCCTGCCAAACAGCCTCTCAGATATTATCGAGAATATCAAAAGCAATCCGATCCTGGTTGTCCAGAGCCTTGCACCGGAAGCGGAGCTTCTCTCCAGGATACAAGAGCAGGAAGTCTCGACATACGATGTCGGCCAGACGGGAACAGCGTCGACGGTGGAATATTTG
Source organism: Labrys sedimenti (assembly GCF_034424805.1). Lineage (NCBI taxonomy): Bacteria > Pseudomonadati > Pseudomonadota > Alphaproteobacteria > Hyphomicrobiales > Xanthobacteraceae > Labrys > Labrys sedimenti. Next base: position 31,240 of record NZ_JAXOUF010000013.1, on the reverse strand, counting down.
CGTGGCGTGCCGGTTCCGGTCACGATTGACTGGAAGCTGGAAGCCGCAGATTCAGCCAGGCAAACCGCCACCTTCAGCCTGACGAAAACCTTTGATCGTGCCGCATTCCAGCAATCGCAGGCATCCGCTGTCGAAGGACTGATTGCAAGCTTTGGTGAGAAGGCCAGGCAACTCACAGGGGAGCAATTGGCCGCCGCCAGGATTGCCAGCAAGAGCGTGACAATGGCCTTCATCGTGTCCCTGCGCGACGGCTCGGCTCTCGAAGTGACAGAAACCGTTGCGGCGGAAGGCGGGGGCATGAAGATTACGGCGATGAGCCATGTGTGGCGCGAGGACCTGCCGGCGCGTTTGCCCGAGCTGCCAAACTGGAACAGCCAAGCCATGTCTGTATCCGCTGTCGCTCCCCTGCCCGAACGCGACGCCAATCCCTCATCCGTCACGCCACGGCTTGCCGTCCTGTCGGCGCTCGAGGAAGGGCAGACCGCCTATGATGGCGGCAACTATGGCGCAGCCTTGCGTTCCTGGAAACCGCTCGCCGATCAAGGGATGGCGGCCGCGCAATATAAGCTCGCCGGGCTTTATCAATCAGGCTTGGGTGTCGAACGAGACCCTGCTCTCGCCGCCACCTATATCCGCAAGGCGGCGGATCAAGGTTGGGCAGAAGCGCAAAGCAGCCTTAGTGATCTCTATGCAGCCGGTCAGGAGGTTCCGCAAGACTATGCTTTGGCTGTGGTTTGGGGCCGCAAGGCGGCTGAGCAAGGGCTCGCCGTCGCTCAGTACAATTTGGGATACAGCTACGAAAGCGGCCAAGGCGTCTCCCCAGACTACACCCAAGCATTGATTTGGTATCGCCGTGCCGCCGAGCAGGGCCTTGCTACGGCTCAATACGCCGTCGGCCTCTTATACGATCAAGGTCGGGGTGTTCCTCTGGATTATGGCCAGGCAGCCGTCTGGTATAAGAAAGCCGCCGATCAGGGCCTCGATGTCGCCCAAGGCAATCTGGGCAACATGTATGCAATGGGCCATGGAGTTGCGCGGGATCGGACCGAGGCAGCCAAATGGTTCCGCAAGGCGGCCGACCAGGGGCTTGCCACTGCGCAAGAGTCCTTGAAAAAACTAGAGAGGCAGGAATAGCCGTCTCTTTGCTTCTTTCCACGGTCCTCGAGCTATTCTCTCTGACGGAAAACGACCTCCGCGCTCCCGGGAAGAACGATCCCCGGCGTGCCTGATGGAAGGAGCCACTACCGCCAGATGGATTGCGCGGGCGCATGTCGAGCCTTTCAAACATCCAACCTGCCGCCCACCCCGCCGGACGACGGAGGACCTGCCGGCAGGACAACGCTCCCCGAAACCCGGACGGCTGGATCTCAGGCGAAGACGACCTCGACCGTGCCGAGCCCACCGAAATCGGCGACAAAGGCCTGGCCGACCACCGCCTGCAGGATCAGCGGCCCGCCACCGATGGCGATGAGGTTGCCCGGTGGCACCTGCCGGCCACGGCGCGCTAGGTAGAGCGAAAGGTGCGCAATGGCTTCCCTGACATCGCTCATTACCGTCTCGCCGCGGCTGCGCCCGACTACGGCCCCGTTCATGCTGGCGACGACCTCCAGCCCCTTGAGATCGGCCAGGTGTCGGTCATAGACCGGCGCTCCCTTGACGGAAGCGCTGTGCAAGCCGAAATCGGCCGTGGCCGTCCAGGAATTGAGCGGCACGACGCCCTTCACCCGACGGCCTAGAATGGTGATCATCGGTACGCAACCGATGATGGCTTCCTCGATCAGAGAGGGCGTGGCTGGACGATGCGGATCGGGGTAGGAATCGCCCAGCAGCAGCCCGAGGCTCCATTCGGCGCCCAGCACGCCCGGCGGCAGGCGAAAATGGCTGCGATCCGCCAGCATGCTCGATGCAGTCAGCGGCCCGAATACGGCTTCCTCGCATTGCAGGATGCGCCGCGTGGCGGGAATCGTCGCCGTCGCGCAATAGCCGGCGATATTGTCGTCGAGGGCAGCGACCGCCACATCCTGGACGTCCTCCGCCATCTGTTCCGACGAAATCAGGTGAAGCGGAAGATCGCCTATGCTGCCGCCCGAACGACTGAAAGCCAGCGCCTCACCGAGTTCGGCCACCGACGCTCTCATTCTCATCCTCGACCGTTTCGAAGCCCTGCCCAGCGTGGCTTATTATATCGCCGCCGGATGGGGGCCTTCAAATCAGGAGATCGTCCTATTTCGGCCCGATCGCATAAGGGCCGCATAAGGAAGACAGCTGCCGGCAAGACGATCGGCCTCTCCAGCCCCCGCTCCCAACGCCTTGTTCACCGGGGAACACGCGTCCGGCGCCGGCCCTGCTTTGATGATCCATGCGTCTCAAGCCCAGCATTCGGGCAAAGTGCGTGACACCGCCGCGGACAATGGGGCGCCAACGGATCGAACGAACATGCGCGTCCTGCTTTCCGTCGCTCTCCTCGCAAATCTGGCGGCCGGCTGCAGCTATGGGACGGCTTCGACCGAGACCATCAGGCCCTTCACTGGAAACGTGCCGAGAATTCCAGGCAATTACGCCGCCGAAGCCAAATTGCAGAAGCCTGCGAAGGCCCTGCCCCTGATCGGCGTCACCAGCACGACCGAGCATCCGAACGCATCGACCGACTATCAGGCCTGCGTGGCCGGCGCTACCCGGCATGAAGTCAACAATGTCGCCGGGGTCGAGGCCTGCAACGGAGCTTACGGCTATTTGCGGTAAGCTCGATCGTCGTGACCCTTCGTGTCTCGCCACCCGCCAGGGCCTGATCCACGCCCCGGCGACATATGCCATTGCGTAAACTTAATGTGAGGCGGCGCGGCGAACGAAAAACAACCGCGATGAGGGAAAGAGGCAGGCTTTAACGGGTATTTCAGGCATTCCTGCCTCGCCTGGAGCGCGAAGCGGGATGGTGGAGCTGATGAGATTCGAACTCACGACCTCTGCAGTGCGATTGCAGCGCTCTCCCAACTGAGCTACAGCCCCGGCTGCCCGGAAGCGTCGCCATTTAGTGTTCGTGCCTCCCTCCTGTCAAGCGGACTTGGGATATATCCAGGTCCGCCGGCTGAAGATGGCCGAGCCTCGATGGTACAGCGCCCTTCCCGGGATCGCGGCTGTCCCCGTCCGCGGTTCCAGGGGACTGGCTTCAGTCCCATGAAGGGTGGAAACCGAGCGGAATTTGGAAATCCTTAACCGAATTCTAAAGCCTTGGCGAGGCATGGTGGCCCGGAACGGGCTGGGTGACGATCAAGTTTGGTTTTGCCGTATCGATGGATGTTTTCTCTCGGATTCTCAGTCTGGCGATCGCCTGGGCCTTCGAAATGGTCTTCGGCTATCCGCGTTGGCTCTATGCGCGGATCGGCCATCCCGTCACCTGGATGGGCGCCCTCATCGGCTGGCTCGACCGGCGGCTCAATTTCGCCGAGGATGCCTTTTCCACCCGCCGGGGTGCGGGCATCGTCACCACCGGCATCCTCGTTGTCGTTGCCGGACTCGGCGGCACTATCATCGAGCGGCTCTGCCTTTCCCTCACCTATGGCTTCATTCCGCTCGGCCTGATTGCCTCCTCGCTGATCGCCTCCAAGAGCCTGGGCGACCATGTCGAGGACGTCGCGCATGGGCTGGAGGTCGGCGGCCTGGCCGGCGGCCGCAAGGCCGTCTCGATGATCGTCGGGCGCAATCCGGACACGCTGGACGAGCCGGGCGTCTGCCGCGCCGCCATCGAGAGCCTGGCCGAGAACTTCTCCGACGGCGTGGTGGCGCCGGTGTTCTGGTATGCCCTGTTCGGCCTGCCCGGCATCGCCGTCTACAAGATCATCAACACCGCCGATTCGATGATCGGCCACCGCACCCCGCGCCACCAGGCCTTCGGCTGGGCCGCCGCCCGGCTCGACGACTGGCTGAACCTCATCCCCGCCCGCCTGACGGCCCTGATCATCAGCGCCGCCGCCTTCATCAGCCACCGCCGGGGGCGGGCCGCCATCGCAGCCGTCAGGCGAGACGCCGGCAAGCACCGTTCCCCCAATGCCGGCTGGCCCGAGGCAGCCATGGCCGGCGCGCTCGACCTGCGCCTCGCGGGCCCGCGCATCTATGGCGAGACCCTGGTCGAGGACGCCTATATGGGCAATGGCCGGGCCGATGCCGGCGCAGCCGACATCCGCCGCGCCCTCGACCTCTACCACATGGCCTGCGTGATCCTGTCGACCGTGATCGGGCTGCTGACCTTCTACCTGATCTACAAGCAATATCAGTGAGGGAATTACGGGCGGACGGAGCTCCTTGGCCCTACAGCCCGATGATCCGCCCGATCGCCGTCATGTCGAGATGGCTGGCGAGATGGGCGGCGAAAGCGTCCAGCGTCTCCTCCACCACGGCTTCATAGGTCAGGCTGCTGCCCTGCCCGCCGAGGCGGGAGAGCCAGGCGACGCGCTGGCGGTCGTCGGCGAACAGGCCATGCACGTAGCAGCCGGCGATGCGGCCATCCGCCGAGCCGGCTCCGTCGAGGCTGCCATCACCGAAGCGCAGCAGCGGACGGGCGAGCGCCGGCCCTTCGGTGACACCGACATGCATCTCATAACCGGAGAAAGGCACCCCGTCCGCGCAGCTCTGCCCGCGGACAGCCACCAGCCTCTTGTCGCCGCCGAGGCGGGTGGCCGCGTCGAGGAGGCCGAGGCCCTCGACCTCGCCCGGCGGCCCTTCGATGCCGTCGGGATCGGCGATGACAGTGCCCAGCATCTGGTAGCCGCCGCACAGGCCGAGGACATGGCCGCCGCGCCGGACATGGGCCGCGATGTCGATGTCCCAGCCCTCGGCGCGCAGGAAGGCGAGGTCGGCAATGGTCGCCTTCGAGCCGGGCAGGATGACGAGATCGGCCACTGGCAGGGGCTGGCCGGGCTTCACCATGACGAGATCGACCTCGGTTTCCTGGGCCAGCGGATCGAGATCGTCGAAATTGGAGATGCGCGGCATCATCGGCACCGCGATGGTGAGCCTGGCACCGGCGCGGCGCGAACCGTAGGAGCCGAGCGCCAGCGCGTCCTCCGCCGGCAGCCTGCCGGCTTCGGGAAAATGCGGCACCAGGCCGAGGGCCGGCCAGCCCGAGCGCCCAGCGATGAAGGCCATGCCGTCGGCGAACAGGCTGGCATCGCCGCGCATCTTGTTGACGATGAAGCCCCGGATCAGGGCGGCATCCTCGGGGTCGATGGCCGCCTTGGTGCCGAGGATCTGCGCGATCACACCGCCGCGGTCGATATCGCCGGCCAGCAGCACGGGGGCGTTCACGGCACGGGCAAAGCCCATATTGGCGATGTCGCCGGCGCGCAGATTGACCTCCGAGGCCGAGCCCGCCCCCTCGACGAGCACGAGATCGGCTTCGGCCCTGAGGCGTTCGAAACTGTCGAGCACATCGGCCATCAGCGCGGGCTTGAGCGCCTGGTAGTCGCGTGCGCGGGCCGAACCGCGCATACGGCCCTGCACGATGATCTGTGCGCCAATCTCCGATTGCGGCTTCAGCAGCACCGGGTTCATGTGCACGCTGAGCGCCACCCGCGCCGCCCGGGCCTGCAGCGCCTGCGCCCGGCCGATCTCGCCGCCATCTTCGGTGACGGCGGCATTGTTCGACATGTTCTGCGGCTTGAAGGGGCGCACCCTCAGGCCCCGGTCGGCGAAATGGCGGCACAGCCCCGCCACCAGCAGCGACTTGCCGACATCCGAACCGGTGCCCTGGATCATGAGGATTTTGGCGGTCATCGGCTCACGAGCTCCGGCGTAGCCGCCCGAAGGGAATGAAATCCGGCGACGTCGGCGTTGAGGGCCTGCGTTCCCAATCGCCATACCAGGCTTCCACCTCGAGACCCGCTTCGTCCAGCGCCTGTTCCAGTTCGGGCCGCGGGGCAAACGCGATGCGCGAATGGGACGAGAGCACCCGCCCGTCGCCAAGAATGCGATAATGGGTGCCGTAGGTCACGACATCCGTGGCGGGATCGTGCGAAACATCGTTCCAGGCCTCCACGGCCCCGAAATGCGGATGCTCGATCTGCCGGCCCGATTGCTCCGGCGTCCATTCCCGCCACTCCGCTTCGGCGGGGTTGCGGCTGTCGAAGATGAAGCGCCCCCCGGGTTCCAGATGCGCCGCGATCGTGCGCAGGGCGGCGATACGGTCCTCCTGCGTGAGGAAGACCTGGAAGGCATGGCCGGTCATTACGACAAGCTCGAAACGCCGGCCCAGGCGCACGGTCCGGCCGTCGCCCTGCACGAAGGTCACCCTGTCGCCGCCCCGGCGGCGGCGCGCGATATCGAGCATGGCCGCCGCGGGATCGACGCCGAAGACGGTACAGCCAGGCTCGAGCGCCACTTCCACCGCAAGATCGCCCGTGCCGCAGCCGAGATCGAGCACCGAAGCACGACCCACCGCCAGGGACCGGCAGCAGGCGCGATCGGCGCTCCACTCGTTCTCGACATCATAGAAGCTGGCGATATCCGGATCCTCATAGAGCCGGTCGGGGTGGGCTTTGTCGTTCACGGGCTTGTCGGTCCTGCTCGGCTCGGTCGAGGAATTGCCTGCCTATCACCCCTATCCGGCATCGCAAAGCCTGTCGATTCGCTGCGCTCGAAGCGACAACCCGTGCTTGGCCCGCCGTAGCCCGACCGCCATCCTCTGCGACAACGGCCCTGTTCGACATGTTCTGCGGCTTGAAGGGGGCGCCCTCAGGCCCCGGTCGGCGAAATGACGACACGGCCTCGATGTCGCATTCGCGTCGGGAACCAATTCCGCGGTTAATCGTTCTTGGAAACCGGAGCGGAGTCCTCCGTTCTGCATCAGTAATGGAGGTGGTATAATGGGACGCGCGCTTTTGCTCTGGCTGGTCGGAATACCCATTCCAATCATCATCTTGCTTTGGTTTTTCTTTTTCCGTTGAAAAGCAACGGCAATTTAAGAGCGATTTATACGCGACATCATGCCAAAGCACTCCAGTCACTCAAAGAGCGGTGCGGCCCGTGCAAGCATCATTGATCTGAGTCGCACAGCTCCCTCATGGCAACATGTTCTAATGTCATCAGGCCTGAATGGCGGACCAAACCTGCCAGGCAACGCATGCTGCGCCGTTTGGCATAGTCATCCCTCCGAAATAGACGCTTGACGGCAAATAGGTCGGACATGGATTTGCCACGTACACGCTTATGATGGGCAGGTACTGGAATCACCCGGCTGGGCGGCCTATCCTGTCGCCGATCGAGATATTTGGATGATGGCATGGCTGATCCCGAGGCAGGCATGAGCGAGGAAGCGGCACGCGATGCGCGGGCCTTCGAGACGCTCGTGCTGCGGGCGAGGCTCGCTTTGTTCTGGGAGCGGGCCTGGCCGCGCCTGGCGGTGCCCTTGGGCATTATCGGCCTCTTCGTGGCCCTGACCTGGTTCGACCTGTTCACCGTCCTGTCCGGCCTGCCCCGTCTTCTCCTCGTCCTGGTCTTCCTTGCCGGCCTTCTTGCGTCGCTCTTGCCGCTCGCCCGGCTGCGCTTCCCCAACCGGGATACCGCACTGCAGCGCATCGACCAGGCCATCGGCCTGCCGCATCGCCCGGCCACCGCCCGGCAGGACCGGCTGGTACAGGGCGGCGGCGACCCCCTCGCCGAAGCGCTGTGGCGCCGGCACCTCCGCCTCGCTTTGGAGGCGAGCCGCCGGGTACGCCTCGGCCTGCCCTCGCCGGGCCTGCCGCAGCTCGATCGCTATGGCCTGCGCGTCGGCGCCATCCTCGCCCTGTTCGTCGGCTTCTTCTATGCCGGGGCCGAACGCCTGCCGCGCCTCATCGATGCCCTCGCCTCCCCCCGGCATGACATCGCCGCGCTGTTCTCGGGCCAGGACGGCGAGCTATCAGGCATGCGCATGGACGCCTGGGTGACGCCGCCGCCCTATACGCGGCGTGCGCCCCAGGTCCTCTCGCAAGCCAATCAGGACGCGCCGATCCCGGTGCCGCAGGGCTCCGTCCTGGTCGTGCGCCTCGCTGGCGACAAGGGCGCCGAGATCGCGGCACAGGCAGGCACCGAGGACATTCCCTCTTCGGCGTCAGCCGATCAGGAAGCCGCCGTCGTCGAAAAGCGCCTCAAGCTGGTGGCCGACACCGGCGTCGACATTCACCATGGCGACGGCAGCCAGACGCGCTTTGCCTTCACCGTCATCCCCGATCGGCCACCCACCATCGCCTTCGAAGGGCCGGTGAAGCCGGACGGCAAGGGCGGCATGATCTTCACCTACAAGATCGACGATGACTACGGTGCCACCGCCGTCGAAAGCCAGAGCACGCTGCTGACGGATGGCCACCCGCTCTACCAGCCACCGAAGATCGCTCTCTCCGCACCGGCCGGCCATGCCCGCTCCGGCACGGTGACGGCTACGCGCAATCTTTCGGCCGATCCGCTGGCGGGAGCGACCGTCAAGATGACGCTGGTTGTGCGCGACGATGCCGGCAATGAAGGCCGCAGCGACCCGCAGGACGTCACCCTGCCCCAGCGCGAATTCCAAAATCCGCTTGCCCGCGCCCTGGTGGAGCAGCGCCTGAACCTGGCCGTCGATGCCAACCGGGCCCGCGAGGTCAAATATGCGCTGGAAGCGCTGATGATCGCACCGGAGGACTTCACCAAGGATGCAGGCCTTTATCTCGGCCTGCGCACCGTGCGCGACCGCCTCGACCGCGCCAATTCCGATGACGCCTATCGCGACGCCGCCGATTATCTCTGGCAGATCGCCCTCGCCATCGAGGAAGGCGACGGCAGCATCGCTGAGCGCCGGCTCAGGGCGGCGCGCGAAAAGCTGAAGGAGGCACTGGAACGCGGCGCCTCGCCGGAGGAGATCGAGAAGCTCACCCAGGAATTGCGCCAGGCCCTCAACGATTTCCTGCAGGACTATGCCAAGCGCCAGCAGCAGGCCCTCAAGAACAATCAGAGGCCCGGCGACAAGCCCGTGCGCAACATCACGCCGGAGGAATTGAACAAGCTGCTCGATCAGCTCGAGAATTCGGCCAAGAACGGCAAGAAGGACGATGCGCAGAAGCTGCTCTCGCAGCTCGACGATATTCTCAACAGCCTGGCCAATCCCGAGGACAGCGTCGGCCAGGGCGACCCCACGATGCAGCAGATGCAGCAATCGCTCAACGACATGGGCAAGATGATCCTGCGCCAGCAGCGCCTGCGCGACCAGACCTATCGCCAGAACCAGCCCTTCGGGCAGGGACAGGAGGGTCAGGGGCAGGAAGGCCAGGGACAAGACGGCCAAGGTCCGGGCGATCAGGGGCCCGGCGACCAGGGCTTGGGCGACCAAGGCTTGGGCGACCAAGGTCAAGGCGGACAGGGTGGACAGGGCCCGTCGGGCCAAGGGCAGCAGGGTCAGAACGGGCAAGGGGGCTCGGGCCAAGGCGGACAGGGTCAAGGCGGCCAGGGCCAAGCTTCGCCCTCCCTCGACCAATTGAAGGAGCGCCAGCAGGCGCTGCGCCAGCAATTGGAGAAGATGCAGAAGAATCTGCGCGATAGCGGCGCGGAGACCCCCGGTGCCCTGGGCGAGGCCGGGCAGGCCATGCGCGATGCCGAAGACCAACTCGGCGAGCAGGATGGCGAAAACGCCGTCAATTCGCAGGGGCGAGCCATCGAAGCCCTGCGCAAGGCGGCCAAGGGGCTTGCCGAGCAGATGGCGCAGGCCCGCAAGAACGGCAAGGGGCCGCAGCAGGGCGGCAAGGATCCTCTCGGCCGGCAACTGCCCAATGGCCCCGACTTCAATGCCGACGGCTCGACCGAGGCCTCGCCTTCCAGGCGCGCCGGCGAAGTGCTGAATGAGTTGCGCCGCCGCCTCGCCGATCCCAACCGGCCGAAGGCGGAGACGGACTATCTGGAGCGCCTGCTCAACAAGCAGTGAGCGTCGGCGGCCGCGATGACGCCAGGATCGAGAGGGAAATCCATGTCCGCAACCTCCGTGCGCGCCACCGGTTCATGCCTGTGCGGCGGCGTGCGCTACCGGATCCATGGCACGCTGACACCCGTCAGTGCCTGCCATTGTTCGCAATGCGCCAAGACCAGCGGAAATTTCGTCGCCACCACCGACTGCTCGGCCGCCGATCTCACGCTGACGGCGGAGGACACGCTGCGCTGGTATCGCTCGTCCGAACGGGCCGAGCGCGGCTTCTGCGCCACCTGCGGCGGCAATTTGTTCTGGCGCTCCCTGGGTGACGACCGCATCTCGATCACCGCCGGCACGCTCGATCCGCCGACCGGGCTCACCACGCGACGGCACATCTTCGTCGCCTCGAAATCCGACTATTACGACATCGCCGATGGCGCAGCCCGGTTTGATATCCGCTGATCCGCCGCCTCGGCCGGACATAGGTTTCATGCCGCAATGCCATAGCCCCGGGCCTATCCGGCCCGGCCCAGTTTCACGACATGCATCGGGCAGCGCAGCGTAAAGCCAATGCTCTCATAGAGGCGAATGGCGACCGTATTTCCGGCATAGGCATGCAGAAAGGGCGTATCGCCCCCTGCACAGATCTCGCCGGCAACGAAGAGCGAGAGCAGGCGGGCCAGGCCTCGGCCGCGGAAATCGGCATGCGAGCACACCCCACTGAGTTCGATATGGCCGGGCTGGCGCATGCGCTGGCCTGCCATGGCCGCCAGCCTGCCGTCGATACGCACCCCCCAGAAGTCGCCGAGGCTCAACGCCTTCAAGGTAAACGGACCTGGATTGGCTGCACTCGCCAAGGCCAGCATCTCGGGGGCATCGGCCAGGGAGAGCTGCCGCACACGGGCATCCTCCACGCGCGGAAAGATCGCCTCGGCGGTCATCTGTACGGCAGCGACGCGGGAGAGCACGCTCAGGCCGGGAGGGATGGCGACGACGTCAGCCTGGGCAAGCACGACGCTGTCGCCGTCCGGCACCAGTTCGGCCAAGGCCCGCAGGCTTTCGGCGTCGTCCGATCCGGTGGCGGCAAACGGCACGATCGCAGCTGGATAGCGGCGGGCCTGCCGGTTTCCTTGCGCCAGGGCGGCATGGGTGCTGGAAAGGGCCGTCCAGACCGGGCGGTCGAGACAATGGCTCATGGCTTGTTCCCTTTCGGCAGGGCCGCCCGTTGATCCAGCCTTGCGACGGCAAGGCGATCCTCGATTGCGGAGAGTTGATCGAGCAAGGGCCCGGTCAGGTCGCTGCACAGATCGGCGACGGCAGCCTCGATCAGCGGCCAGGCCTGCTGCCTGGTCTCCTCGACAAGGCGATGCCCCCGCCCCGTCAGCGTGACCAGACGGCGCCTCAGATCGTCCGGTGCCGGGCCGGCCTCGACCAGCCCGAGCGCCTCCAGTTGGGCGAGACTGCGTGTCGCGCCCGGCTGCGTGATGCCGACTGCCTGCGCCAGTTCGCCGACGCCGAGCGGCCCCTCCCGGGCGAGCGCCGCCAGGAAGGGATATTGGCTGGCCGGCACCCTGTCGTCGAACACCTCGAGGAAGCGCTGCGTATCCGCCTGCAGCCGCTCGCCGAGCCGCTTCAGCCGCGTGCCGAGGGTGAGATAGCCAAATTCCCGGACGACATCCGCCATGCCTGCCTCCTATATATAACACGTTATATAACTTGTTATATATTGAAGCAAGCCTTTGTTCCGGGAACAGGATCAACAGCCGCCGCCATTCTCTTCGGCCCCAAGAGCTTCCCAGCCCCGGCCCGGCTTGCCAATGCCGGCCGATGATGGGACACACGGCCTGTCGCAATGGAACTGGCCGCGTCATGAATCCATCCTCCGAAACGGTCGCAAGCAGCGCCACCTCCGCCCCGGCGCTGCGCTACTGGCTGGCCGGCGCTGGCCTGATCGCCCTCGCGGCGCTGATCCTCTACACGATGGGCCGCAATCCAATCTGCACCTGCGGCACGGTGAAACTGTGGGTCGGCGATCCCAACACCGCCGACAATTCCCAGCACGTCGCCGACTGGTACACGCTTTCGCACATCATCCACGGCTTCCTGTTCTGCGGCCTGTTCTGGCTGGTGGCGCGGGGCCGCCCGCTCGGCTTCCGGGCCCTCCTGGCCCTGGTGGTAGAGGCGGGCTGGGAGATCCTGGAAAACAGCCCGCTGATCATCAACCGCTATCGCGAGGGCACCATCGCGCTGGGCTATGAGGGCGACAGCATCCTGAACTCGGTGAGCGACATCCTGTTCATGCTGATGGGCTTCCTCATCGCCTCGCGCCTGCCCGTCTGGGTGACGGTGGCACTCGCCATCTTCTTCGAACTGCTGGCGCTCTATGCCATCCGCGACAATCTCACCCTCAACGTCATCATGCTGGTCTACCCGGTCGCCAGCATCAAGGCCTGGCAGGGCGGGTTGTAGCCTCCCTGGGAGCGCGGACGTCCTCGTCCGCTCTTCCTCTCCAGCAAGTACAGTGCTGCAAGAGCGGATCGTCCGACACTCACTTGAGTGTCGTAGGGACGTCCGCACTCCCAGGAAACCCTCACAGTTGACAAATCGGCCCTTGCCTCGCCAAGTCTTCGCCTTGCGAACGGAGCCGCCGCCTTGGCCAGATCATATCGCGTTCTCTTCCTCAGCGTCTCCGCCGGGGCCGGTCATATGCGGGCCGCCGAAGCGCTGAAGGAAGCCACGCTCCTGTTGGCGCCCGAGGCCGAGGCGCTGCATCTGGACGTGATGGACTATGTGCCCTCGACCTTCCGCAAGATCTACACCGACTATTACATCAAGCTCGTGACCAAGCACCCGGCCCTGTGGGGCATGCTCTATCAGGCGAGCTCTGACGCGCCGCCCGACGCCGTCTCCCAGAAATTGCGGCGGGCGGTGGAACGCCTCTCGACCCGGCCGTTGCGCGGCGCCATCGACGAATTCGCGCCCGATGCCATCGTCTGCACCCATTTCCTGCCGGCCGAACTCCTGATGCGCGAGATCGGCAAGGGGCGCGTCGACGTGCCTGTCTTCGTGCAGATCACCGATTTCGACCTTCACCGCATGTGGGTGATCCCGCGCATGTCCGGCTTCTTCGTGGGCAATGAGGAAGTCGCCTTCCGCCTCGCCGCCCAGGGCATCGAGGCCGGCAGGATCCATGTCACCGGCATTCCGATTATGCCTGCCTTCGCCGCAGATCACGACCGGGCCGCCTGCGCCGCTGCCTTCGGGCTCGATCCCGGCCGGCGCACCTATCTCCTGATGGGCGGCGGTGCCGGCCTCGGCGTCGGGCCGGTGGCCAGGCGCCTCACCGCCGCCGATCCCGAGCTCCAGCTCGTGGTGCTGGCTGGCAAGAACCAGAAGGCGCTGGAGGAACTCCAGGCCCTGGCAGCCAGCCGGCCCGGCCGGCTGTTTCCGCTCGGCTTCACCAACGAGGTGCCGCGCCTGATGGCGGCAGCGGATCTCGTCATCACCAAGCCCGGCGGGCTTTCCACCTCCGAATGCCTCGCCATGGGCGTGCCGACGCTGCTCAGTTCCCCCATTCCAGGGCAGGAGGAACGCAACGCCGACTACCTCATGGAAAACGGGGCGGCGATGAAGGCGATCGACGAGATCGGCCTGGAATATCACGTCGGCTTGCTGAAGCGCGAGCCCGAGCGCCTCACGGCGATGGCCCGCCAGGCCCGCGCCCTCGGCCGCCCTGAGGCCGGGCGGGATGCCATGCGCATCGTGCTGGAGACATTATCGTGACCGGTCTCGACCTGCAGGGCGCCGGGGCCGCAACCAGGAGCGGCGGCTTCGCCCAGCCCGCGGCGCTCGTCGCCATGGTGCTCCTGCTCGCCTTCTTCTTCGCCAATGTCGAGATCCAAATCGAGGGCGGCCATGGCTGGGCCACCAGCCTGCCGACCTGGCGCATCGAACATCACTGGCTGCTCGACATTGTCTGGGGCGGACGGCCGATGACCGGCTATCACGCCTGGGTGTTTCCCTTCATGGCGATCTTCTTCCATTTTCCGCTGGTGTTCGCCTGGACCTGGTCGTCGCGGCTGGAAGCGCGGGTGATCGCCTGCATCATGATCTTCTGGCTCACCGAGGACTTCCTCTGGTTCGTGCTGAACCCGGCCTTCGGCCTCGCCCGCTTCAGCCCGGAATTCGTGCCCTGGCACATCCACTGGTTCTGGGTGGCGCCGGTGGATTACTGGACGATGTCGACGGCCGGGATCCTGCTGCTGGTGTGGTCCTACCGGGGGGGCAAGGCAACTGTTTCCGAAGGCATAGACGAAAGCAAGAAAATCGGCTCCATGGAAAGATAGCGGTTCCTGGATTGCATGATGATTCGTCGCTCATTGTCCTTTGCATTGCTTTGCGTTTTACTTGCTGCCTCGCCCGCCCTCGCCCGGGACGCCGGCATCTGCCGCAGCTTCAATCTCGAAGATGATCCGCTCAGCGTCGATCTGTATGAAGTCACTGCGCCGGGGCGGACCTATTTCGTCAAGAGCGCCTCTTCGGGGGGCGAGGATTGCCCCTCGACCTCGCCCGAATGCCAGACCCGCAGTTTCCTGATCGCCGGCGATCAGGTGGTGGTGAACCGCACGTCCGGCGGCTTTGCCTGCGCGAGCTATCTCAACCGCAAGGGATCGGACGTAGCGCTCTGGCTGCCGCTACAGGCCCTGCGCAAGAGCAACAACCAGCCCGATTGGCAAGGCAATTGGCGCAACGCCGAGGGCAACGCCATCCTCGATATCAAGGAAATCAAGGGCGGCGATATCGCGGTGAACGGCTCGGCTTCCTACGACAACGGCCAGAGCGTCAATACCGGCGAATTCAACGTCTTCGGCGAGGCGCGGGAGCCGACGCTCACCTTCGCCTATGACGGTGAGAAGCAGAGACGCATCGAGGATATTAGCAGCGGCGACGGCACCTGCACCGTGCGCATGGCCCAGCTTGGCCCCTATATCGCCGTGGTCGACAACAATGCCTGCGGCGGGCTGAACGTCACCTTCACCGGCCTTTATTTCAGGCAATGATCAGAGAAAGAGACATGTTCCGTTCCAGTCTGGGCGCCGCGCTGCTGCTCGCCGCCGCCACCGGCTCCGCCTTCGCCGCCAACGGCGTCTGCCGCGGCTTCAATTTCCAGAACGACCTTGCCGCCATCAGCCTCTACGAGGTTGCCGAGAGCGGGCGCACCTTCTTCATCAAGGGCCCGACCAGCCAGCGCGAAAGCTGCCCCTCGCTCTCGCCGGCCTGCCGGCAGCGCTCCTTCCTGGTCGAGGGCGACAAGGTGGTGGTGAACGAGATCGAGGGCGACTTCGCCTGCGCCAACTATGTCGATCGCAAGGGCACGGATATTGCGAGCTGGCTGCCCCTGTCGTCCCTCTCGCGGGTCCAGGTCCAGCCACGCTGGGACGGGCGCTGGAGTACCTATGACGGGCGCTCGGTGATCACCATCAAGACCGGCCAAGGCGGGCGCATGTTCGTGCGCGGCAATGCCACCTACGATACCGGCTCCTATGTCAACACCGGCGAGTTCGAGGTCGAGGGCGACGCCAACGAGCGCGACTTCGCCTTTGGCTATTATGGCGGCCAGCAGATGGGATACGAGGAAGCGAATGCCGGTCCCAGGCGCTGCGCGGCCCGCATGGTTCAGCTCGGCTCCTATATCGCGGTGATCGACAATGACGCCTGCGGCGGGCAGAACGTACGCTTCACGGGGCTCTATTCGCGGCAATAGCTACAACAGGTGCTCCCAGTCCTGCCGGCCGTGGAGAATACGCAGGACCAGGATGCCGGATCCGTCGAGCACATGGACGATGACGTGTGCTTGGTAAAAGTGAACGCGAACCGGGGGACGGAACTCCATCCGTTCCCGCCCGATCAGCGGTTGCGAGGCCAGAGTCTCAAGACAGCGTTGCAGGCCGACTTGATAACGCTCTGCCTACAGTTCACCGAAGGTCGCGACGCCGGCGAGATAGAGTGCAACGATATCGGCATCAGCCTGCCGAGATAGGCGATAGGTCAAGCTTTGCGACCGATGCCGGCACGAGAACGAGCATCCGCAATGATGTCTTCGAAGCTGCGGGGGCTGACACCGCTTTCCAGCCCTTCATCGATCAGGCGCTGCAACCGCTCGATACCGTTTTGACGCTCCTGATCCTTCCGGATGAGATCACGCACATAATCGCTGGCATTGCCAAACCGGCCGGTTTGGGTCTGTTGCTCGACCCAATCTTTCATGCCGTCGGGCAGTGACACATTCATGGTAGCCATCATGTCTCCTTCGCTTAGATGATGGCATCAATGGCAAAGATTGCCAAGTTCAGTCGAACGCGGAACGTCAAGGGAGGGGCCACTTCCGGGTTGGAAACGCAGCATTCGCGGGATAGGAAGAACGGACAGGATGTCCGCGCTCCAAATTTTCCTACCCCCGCATCCTCAGCCCCTTGGGGTCGAACAGCGGCTCGGACGCGATCCTGGCCGGGCGGCGGTCACCGATGATCTCGATCTCGTAGGGCGCCGAGGCATCGAAGGCAGCAGCCTCGACATAGCCGAGCGCCACCGAGGCCTTGGCGTGATGGGCATAGCCGCCGGAGGTGACCCAGCCCACCACCTTGCCATCGAGCCAGATCGGCTCGTCGCCGATGACGTCTGCATCGAGGGCGTCGACCACGAAGGTGGCGAGGCGACGCCTGGGGCCCTCGTCCCGGGCACGCAACAATGCATCGCGTCCGATGAAATCGCTCTTCTGGGTCGAGACGAAGCGCTCCAGCCCGGCTTCCCAGGGCGTATAGATCGGTCGGTATTCCCTGGACCAGGAGCCGAAGCTCTTTTCCAGCCGCAGCGAGTTGAGGGCCCGCCCCCCGAACAGCCTGATGCCGAAGCCGGCGCCTTCCTTCATCAGCAGGTCGAATAGCGCGCGCTGGTGTTCGGGCTTGACCCAGATCTCGTAGCCGAGATCGCCCGTATAGGTGACGCGCCCGATCAGGGCAGGAAGGGTGCCGACATTGAAGCGGCCGACCGCCATGAACGGGAAGGCCTCCTTCGACAGATCGGCGTCGACGAGGCTGGCGAGGAGCTCGCGCGATTTCGGTCCGGCGATCTGCAGGCCGACGAGGTCGAGGCCATGGGCGCGCAGGGTGACGCCGGCCTCGGGCAGATGGGCCTGGAACCAGCGCATGTGGTACTGCTCGGCAAGGCCCGAGCCGAAGATCATGAAGCGATCGTCGGCCTCGCGCGCCAGGGTGAAATCGCCGATCAGCATGCCGCTCTCGTTCAGCATGGGCGTGAGCACCATGCGGCCCCTGGCCGGCAGGCGGTTGGGCAGGATGGTGTCGAGCCAGGCCTCGGCGCCCTTGCCGGTGATCTCGTATTTGGCAAAGTTCGAGATCTCCAAGAGGCCGATGCCCTCGCGCACCGCGGCGCTCTCGGCGGCGACATGCGGGAAATCGTTGGCGCGGCGGAAGGAGAACTCGTCCCGGGCCTCGGCCTTGGACGGCGCGAACCAGAGCGCGTGCTCCAACCCGTTCATGTCGCCGAACACGGCGTTGTGGCTCTCCAGCCGGTCATAGATCGGCGTGGTGCGGAAGGGACGAGCCGCCGGCAGTTCCTCGTTGGGAAAGCGGATGCGGAAGCGGCGGGCATAGTTCTCGCGCACCTTGGCGTTGGTGTGGGAGAGCGTGGTCCAGTCGCCATAGCGGGCGACATCCATGCCCCAGACATCGAAGCCGGGATCGCCATGCACCATCCAGTTGGAGAGCGCGAGGCCGACACCGCCGCCCTGGGAGAAACCGGCCATCACGCCGCAGGCGACCCAGTAATTGCGCAGGCCCCTGATCGGGCCGACCAGCGGATTGCCGTCGGGCGCGAAGGTGAAGGGGCCGTTGATGACGCGGCGGATGCCGGCATTCTCGAAGGCCGGGAAATGGCGGAAGCCGACTTCCAGCGACGGGGCGATGCGGTCGAGATCGGGCTCCAGCAGGTTCTGGCCGAAATCCCAGGGCGTGGTCTTTTCCGACCAGGGCTTGCAGGCCTGCTCATAGGTGCCGAGTAGCATGCCGCCGCGCTCCTGGCGCATGTAGATCTCGCCTTCGAAATCGAGCGCGGTGATCACTTCCTTGCCGGTGGAGGCGTTGATCTCGGCGACTTCGGGCATGTCCTCGGTGAGGAAGTACATGTGCTCCATGGCGAGCACGGGCAGCTCCAGGCCGACCATGCGGCCGCATTCGCGTGCCCACAGGCCGCCGCAGTTCACCACATGCTCGGCGTGGATGGTGCCCTGTTCGGTGGCGACGTCCCAGCTGCCGTCCTCGCGCTGGGCCATGTCGACGACGCGGTTGCGCAGCACGATCTCGGCGCCGAGGATCTTGGCCGATTTCGCATAGGCATGGGTGGTGCCGTAGGGGTCGAGATGCCCCTCCAGCGGATCGTACATCGCGCCGGCGAATTGCTTCTCGTCGATCAGCGGCATCAGCTTCTTGGCTTCGGCGGCCGAGATGATCTCGGTGTGCATGCCGAGATACCGGCCCTTGGCATGGGCCATCTTCAGCCAGTCCATGCGCTCCTTGGTGCCGGCCAGCATGACGCCGCCGGTGAGGTGCAGGCCGCAGGACTGGCCCGAGAGTTCCTCGATCTCCCGGTAGAGCTCCACGGTATATTGCTGGAGCTTGGCGACGTTGGGATCGCCGTTGAGCGTGTGGAAGCCACCCGCCGCGTGCCAGGTCGAGCCTGCCGTCAGCTCCGCGCGCTCGATCAGGGTGATATCCGTCCAGCCGGCCTTGGCGAGATGGTAGAGCACCGAGCAGCCGACGACGCCACCGCCGATGACGAGGACACGGGTGTGGGATTTCATGGGAGAGTCCTACCTGGGAGCGCGGACGTCCTCGTCCGCTCTTGGAAACGTTGTGTTTTGTGGAAAGGAAGAGCGGACACCGCGACATGCGAGCATGTCGCTGAGATGTCCGCGCTCCAAGATTCAAAAATCCGTGGGCGCGCCGCCTTCTTCCTTGCGCTTGGCCACGAAGGCGGCGAGTTCCTCGCGGATGGCCGGATCCATCGGCGGCTCCTCGTAAGATGCCAGGCGCTCCTTGTAGAGCCGGTTGGCACGGTCATAGCCGGTGGGCGATCCCGCTTCCTGCCAGGTCTCGTAATTGCGCCAGTCCGAGATCATCGGGGCGAAGAAGGCGTTGCGGTAGCGCGCCTGGGTATGGGCGCAACCGAAGAAATGCCCGCCGGGCCCGACCTCGCGCACCGCCTCCAGCGCCAGCTCGTCGTCATCGACCTGGAAGGGCATCAGGAAATGCGTGATCATGTCGAGGAGATCGGCGTCGATGACCATCTTCTCGAAGCTCGCATGCAGCCCGCCTTCCATCCAGCCGGCGCCGTGCATCAGGAGATTGACCCCGCCCATCACCGCGCCCCACAGCGAGAACACGCTCTCATAGGCGGCCTGCACGTCGATGGTGTTGGCGGCGCAGGTGTTGGAGGAGCGGTAGGGCAGGCCGTAGCGGCGGGCGAGCTGACCGCCGACCAGCGCCGCCTTCATCTGCTCGGGCGTGCCGAAGGCCGGCGCGCCGGTCTTCATGTCGACATTGGAGGTGAAGCCGCCATAGGCGAAGGGCGAACCCGGCCGCACAGACTGGGCCAGCACTAGTCCAGCCAGCGCCTCGGCATTCTGCTGGGCCACGGCACCGGCGATCGTCACCGGCGCCATGGCGCCCGCCAGGGTGAAGGGCGTGAGCACGGTGACCTGGTTGCGGCGCGCCATCTGGATCACCCCTTCCATCATCGGCGTGTCCAGGCGCAGCGGCGAGGAGGAGTTGATGATGGTGAAGAGCGAGGGCTCGCGCTCCAGCGTCTCCTGGTCGATGCCGCGGGCGATGCGCGCCATCTCGATGGCATCGAGATTGCGCTCGCGGCCGAGCGAGTAGGCATGGATGGGCTTGTCCGACAGGGTCAGCATGTCGGAGAGCGCGTCGAGATGGCGCACGGAGGCATGGATATCCGCCGGCTCGACCGGATAGCCGCCCCACAGATGGATGCTGTCCAGCGTATGCCCGAGCCGGATGAGATTCTGGTAGTCCTTGCGATTGCCGGGCCGGCGGCCGCCTTCGCGGTCGGCGACGTTGGGGGCGCTCGCCACCGAGCAGAAGGCGAGATGATCGCCGCCGAGCACGACATTGCGAGCCGGATTGCGCGCATGCAGCGTGAAGCTCTGCGGCGCCAAGCCGATCTTGGCCTCCACCAGGCCCTGCGGAAAGCGCACGCGGTCGGAGCTCGGGTCGACCTCGGCGCCTTCGGCCTTCAGGATGGCCTTGGCCTCGGCATGCAGCACGTCGAGGCCGATCTCCTCCAGGATCTGCAGCGAGGCGAGATGGATGGCCTCGAGCTGGTCGGCCGAGACGGCATTGACGGCCGAGAAAGGACGCCGCGGCTGCGGCCTCGAGGCCGAGGCAGCGCCGCCGGCGCGCTGGCGCTCCTCGCGGCCACGGCGGCGCGGCCGCTCCGAAGTTTCGAGCGAAAGTTCCATCGGGCTTTGCATGGCAGGCGGATCCTCTTGTCCGATCAAGCCTAGCGCGCGCTCCAACGCGCCGCCACGGCGAAACGGCACTATCGTTTTTTTGGATCGAGCCATCGAATAAAGGCGCACACGGCGCACCGAGGGCAGAGGTAATGTTGGCGGGCCGATCTCCAGATCGGCCCGTACCCGCCCCACCGAAAGACAGTCCATGTCCCGCTACCAGCTCTCCCATCTGCCACGCATCACTGGAGGGCCGGGGGCCCGGGAACTCGCCGGCGAACTTGCATCCGCCAGGCTCGGCGCTGGCGCGCAGGTCTTGCTGGTCGCCGATCCCGGCCTGAAGGCGACAGGCCTGATCGACGATGTCGAGGCCTCGCTGCGCAAGGCCG
Source organism: Labrys sedimenti (assembly GCF_034424805.1). Lineage (NCBI taxonomy): Bacteria > Pseudomonadati > Pseudomonadota > Alphaproteobacteria > Hyphomicrobiales > Xanthobacteraceae > Labrys > Labrys sedimenti. The sequence goes on along the minus strand of NZ_JAXOUF010000013.1, from coordinate 10,401 downwards.
GGCTCGGCGTCTCCGTCTTCTCCGAGTTCGGCGGCGACCCCACCATCGCCTCGGCCGATGCCGCAGCCGCCCTGGCGCGGCGCACCAAGGCCAAGGCCGTGATCTCGCTCGGCGGCGGCTCCGCCCTCGACCTCGGCAAGGTGGTGGCTGCCGTCGCCACCACGGCCGCCACGGCACGGCGCTCCGCCGAGGATTATGAATTGTGCAAGCGCCCCTTCCCGCGCAAGCGCCTGGTCTCTCTGGTCATCCCCACCACCTCGGGCACCGGTTCGGAATGCACCCGCACCGCCATCCTCACCCGCTCGGACAAGGCCAAGGTCTGGCTTTGGGGCGAGGAGCTCAAGCCGGACGAGGTGATCCTCGATCCGGAGACCACGCTCTCCTTGCCGCCGGTGCTCACGGCCTGGACCGGCATCGACGCCCTCGTCCACGCGCTGGAGGCCACCACCAACGGCAACGCCACGCCGGCCAACAATGTCTATGCGCATGAGGCCATCCGCCTCGCCGTCGCCAACCTGCCCGATGCCGTCGGCAAGGGCAGCGACCTCCGTGCCCGCGAGGGGTTGCAGCGCGCCGCGGCGCTGGCCGGCATCGCCATCGACAATTGCGGCACCGCCGTCGCCCACAATATCGGCCACGCGCTGGGCTCGTTGCGTCCGGTGCAGCATGGCCGCTCGGTGGCGCTCGGCATGATCGCCACGCTCGGCTGGAATATCGAGGATGATGACGGGCGCTTTGCCGCCGCCGCGCGGGCGATGGGATTGAAAGCCGCCGCCGACCTGCCCGACGCCTTCGAGAAGCTGGTGCGCGCCATCGGCATCAAGGTCTCGCTTGCCGACGAATTCACGGGCATCACGCCAACGCGCCTCGCCGAGCAGATGGCCCGGCCCGAAAATGCCGCGATGCGCGCCTCCAACCGCCGCACGATCGAGGAGGCCGATCTCGTCCGCTTCGCCGAACGCGTGCTGACGCAGGTTTGATTGGAGCGCGGACATCTCAGCGACATGCCAGCATGTCGCGGTGTCCGCCCTTCGTTTCCAAGAGCGGACAGGATGTCCGCGCTCCTCCCAGGACCCTCCCATGCTGACCACCCCTCTCACCCGCTCCGACTGGGAAGCCAAGGCCGCGGCCATCGAGCCCGAAGGCCGCGCCTTCATCGATGGCCGCTACGTCCCCGCCCTTTCCGGCAAGACATTCGCCAAGGCCTCGCCGATCGACGGAAGGGTCATCGCCGAGGTCGCCGATTGCGGTGCCGAGGACATCGAGGCTGCGGTAAAGGCCGCCCGCGCCGCCTTCGAGGACGGGCGCTGGCGCCTGAAACCGCCGGCCGAGAAGAAGCGCATCCTCCTGCGCTTCGCCGAATTGATCCGGGCCGATCTCGAGCACCTGGCTTTGCTCGAAACCCTCGACGTCGGCAAGGTCATCGCCAATTCGCTCGCCGTCGACGTGCCCTTCTGCGCCGACTGCATCCAGTATTACGCCGAGTTCGCCGACAAGAGCTTCGACGAGGTCGCGCCCACGGGCCCGAACGATCTCGCCATCGTCCGGCGCGAACCGCTCGGGGTGATCGGTGCCATCGTGCCCTGGAACTACCCGCTGATCATCACGGCCTGGAAGATCGGCCCGGCCCTGGTGGCCGGCAACTCCGTGGTGCTGAAGCCGGCCGAACAGTCGCCGCTTTCGGCCATCCGCCTCGCCATGCTTGCTCGCGAGGCCGGTCTGCCGGACGGCGTGCTCAACGTGGTGCCCGGTTTCGGCGAGAAGGCCGGCAAGCCGCTCGCCCTGCACGAAGACGTCGACATGATCTCCTTCACCGGCTCCACCGAGGTCGGCAAGCTGATGCTGCGCTATGCCGGCGACAGCAACATGAAGCGCGTGGCGCTCGAATGCGGCGGCAAGAGCCCGCATGTCGTACTCGCCGATGCCGATCTCGACGACGCCGCCTCGGGCATCGCCTGGGGCATCTATTACAATCAAGGCGAGACCTGCCATGCCGGCTCGCGCGTGATCGCCCATGCCTCTATCAAGGACGAACTGGTCAGGAAGATCGGCGAGGTCGCGGCACAGCAGATCCCGCTCGGCCATCCCCTCGATCCAACAGCGCAGATGGGCGCCCTGGTCGAGAAGGGGCATATGGAGCGCGTGCTCTCCTATATCGATATCGGCACGGGCGAAGGTGCGGTCGTCGCCCATGGCGGCAAACGCGTGATGGCAGAGAGCGGCGGCTACTATGTCGAGGCCACCATCCTCGACGGCGTCGAGCCGCAGCATCGCGTGGCGCGCGAGGAGATCTTCGGCCCGGTCGTGGTCGTCAGCACCTTCACCGACGAAAGCGAGGCGCTGCGCATGGCCAATGATTCCATCTACGGCCTCGCCGCCGCGGTATGGACGAAGGACATGAACGCCGCGCACCGCTTCACCTCGGGCATCCGCGCCGGCACGGTGTGGGTGAACTGCTTCGACCGTTCCTCGCTCGCCACGCCCTTCGGCGGCTTCCGGCAGTCGGGCTTCGGCCGCGACCGCTCCCCTCACGCCATCGAGAAGTACATGGACTTCAAGACGGTGTGGACGGCGTATTCTTGAATTCCGGGTGCGCGGGCATCTTGCCCGCTCTTCCCTCTCCACAAAGCGCTTCGTTTTCAAGAGCGGACGAGACATCCGCGCACCCGGAGAAAATCATGAAAATCACCGGCATCGAGATCACCCACCACCGCCTGCCCCTCGACCCGCCCTTCCATGCGAGCTGGGATTCCAAGCCGCGCACCGCCTTCGACGCCACCATCGTGCGGGTCACCACCGACGAGGGCCTCACCGGCTATGGCTCCGGCGACACCATGACCGGCTTCGAGGGCCATGAGCGCTTCTTCATCGGGCAGGATCCGATGGCGATCGAGCGCCATTACCGCATCCTCTCCAACATCCAGTTCCATTACGGCCGCTGCTGGCCGCTCGACCTGGCGCTGTGGGACCTCGCCGGCAAGATCACCGGGCAGCCGGTGTGGAAGCTGCTCGGCGGCCTCTCCAACAAGGTGGCCGCCTATGCCTCCTCGGGCACGCTGAGGAAGCCCGAGGAACTCGCCGACGCGGCCCAGGCCTATCTCGGCCAGGGCTTCAAGGCCTTGAAGATCCGCTTCCATCGCGGCGACTGGCGGGCCGACATCAAGGCGCTGGAGGCGGTGCGGGCCCGTATCGGCAACCGGCTCGACCTGATGGTCGACTGCAACCAGGGCTGGAGGATGTCCTGGGACGCCTATGCGCCGTGGACGCTCAAGGACGCGATCCCCGTCGCGCGCGAGCTCGAACGGCTCGGCGTCTACTGGATGGAGGAGCCGCTGCACCGCTCCGACCGGGAAGGCATGCGGCGCCTGCGCGAAATGGTCGACATCCGCATCGCCGGCGGCGAGATGACGCGCGAGCTCTACGAGTTCCGCGACCTCATCCGCGACGGCTGCCTCGACGTGCTGCAGCCCGACGCTGCTTTGGTCGGCGGCATCACGGGCCTGCGCCGCGTAGCGGCGATGGCGGCCGAGAACAATCTCATCTTCACGCCGCATACCTGGACCAATGGCATGGGCGTCGCCGCCAACTGCCACCTGACCGCCGGCCTCGCCGACGCGCCTTTCGTGGAATTCCCCTATGATCCGCCGGAATGGAGCCTGCCGCGCCGCGACTTCATGATGGCCGAGCCCCTGGCCGTGGATGGGGAAGGCATGATCACGCTGAGCGATCAGCCCGGTATGGGCTACGCGCTGGACGAGACGATGCTGGAGAAGACGCGGATCAGCTGAGGTTTTCGGCGGAGAACAGCCCTTGATTCCGTCGGGCAGCGCCGCCCCTCCTGTGCCATCTGCCCGCTACCGCCCTCGGTGCCGCGACAGCACCAGGGTTGCTCGCGCCCTGATGCCGGGATGGCGGGTACTCACCCCGCTCCAGCGCCAGAACAGCCGGTTGCCGCGCCGCCAGGCCGTCACGGTGCCGCCATCGATGCAGGTGCCGCGGCCATAGCGGATATGCTCACGATAGCGCACGATGGCACCGTGCTGGCTGCGCCGGATCAGCACCCCGCCGCAATGCAGGCTGGGATAGTCGATCCGGGCATTGCCATGGCCGTCGAAAGCGAGGCGGATGCGCCAGCGGCTGGGCGGCGCGCCGCGCTCGCTCTGCACGCCGGTGCCGACCCAGGCGAGATGACGCTTGGCCGGCGACGCGGCGGCGAAAGCGGGAAGCGTCGCGGCGGCGAACAGGAAAGCGAGTAAAAGGCGCAACATGGTCTTCATCATCCCTGCCTAGCCAGCCCCTTCAACCTTGGCAAGGCAGTGTCGACGCGGCCCGCAAAAGGATAGGCTCGCCCCACAATAGCGGGGAAAACCCATCATGGCCGATGCGGATGATTTCAGGCGGATCGCTTTGTCCTTGGACGGCACCAGCGAGGCGCCGCATTTCGAGCGCAAGGCCTTCAAGGCGCGGCGCATCTACGCCACCCTCGCCCCCGACGGCCTCAGCGCCAACCTGCTGTTCACGCCAGAAGAGCAGGAATTCAAATGCCTGCTCGGCCCTGATGTCTTCCGCCCCATTCCCAATGCTTGGGGCCGGCAGGGCTGGACCATGCTCACCCTATCCGCTGCGAGCCAAACGGACTTGCAGGACGCGCTGGCGATGGCCTGGAGGCATGGCGCGGCGCCCAAGAAAAAGCGATGAGTTCGAGCGTCGGCAGGAGAACGAGGCAGCGCACCGAGCCCGCCGACCCCAGGCTCGGCTTGCGCCAGACGGACAGGCAGGACGCTTCCCCGCATTGCGGGCAGATATCGGCTACGGGGTCCCCCGGGCCTCAGGCCGTCCGCAGCCGCGCTGCCCGCGCCTCCCACCAGACCAGGCCGAGGCTGGCGGCGACGATCAGCGCCGCACCGGCGAAGACGTGGGGCTTGGGAACATCCTGCCACAGGAGGTAGCCATAGATGAAGGCCCAGACCAGGCCGGTATATTCCACCGGCGCCAGCGCCGAGGCCGGCGCGTAGCGGTAGCCTTCATAGAGCAGATATTGGGCGATGCCGGAGACGAGGCCGAGGCCGAGCATCAGGCCCCAGCCCATGGCATCCGGCGTCCTCCAGATAAAGGGCAGCGCCGCCCCGCACACCAGCACGAACAGGCCTGATGTGGCGATCATCTGGTTGGCCGTGCTCTCGGAACGGTTGATCAGGCGGATCAGCACCGTGCCCCAGGCCCAGCAGAAGGCGGCGAACAGCACCATCGCGGCCGGCAGGAAGTCAGGCCGGCCCGAGGGATCGGCCGCGACGATCACGCCGAAGAAGCCGGCGATCACGGCAAGCCAGCGCGCGATACTGACCTTCTCCTTCAGGATCAGGATGGAAAGCACCACCGCCATCACCGGCGCGCCGAAATACATGGTGGTGAGATCGGCCAGGCCCAGATAGCGCGAGGCATTGTAGAAGCTGAGCCAGGCCACCAGCAAAAGCAGGCCGCGCGAGGTCAGCGCCCATTTGTTGCGGCTCTGCCAGATCGGCGGCTGGCCCTGGCGCCAGGCGATCGCCATGCCCACCACCAGGATGACGACCGAGCGCAGGAACAGGATCTGCGGCACCTCATAGCTCGCCACCAGCCATTTGACGGCGGCGTCCTGGATGGCGAACAGGCAATAGCCGACCGAGGCCAGCGCAATGCCGGTGAGCGGGCGTGAATCGGGGGGAGTAAGGGGGGGCATGCAGGGGTACGCGAGGCAGCAACGCAGAGCTGATAGACGGGCTATAGCACCGTCCCCGGCTCGATGCGAGCGAGAGCCCTGTGCTCAGATGTCGCGACCGACTCCTTCCTCATGGGAAGGTAGCGCCCCGGCTCACCTGCACACTGAGCAGTCACGATCGGTGGGCGTCTCTCGTTCCTGCGAGCCACTACCCTCCATGCGTCATCATGCCCCTCGTCCAGGTCGCGCGGGGAACATTGAGTTTGGTGGAACCGGATGATGTAAGAGGATGCGATTTTCTCCCGATCGCCGCGATCAACGGGGTTCGACATCATGGACAGGCGCTGGCTGCCGCTGAACGCTTTGCGGGCCTTCGAGGCAGTGGGGCGGCAAGGCAGTTTTACTGGCGCCGCCCAGAGCTTACTGGTCTCCCAAAGCGCCGTCAGCCGCCACGTCATCGGGCTGGAAGACTTCCTCGGCGTGCCCCTGTTCGACCGCAAGCCGCAGCAGCCGGCGCTCACCGAGGCCGGCAGGCGCCTGCTGCCCGTGGTGGAGAAGGCCTTCGAGCGCATCGACACCACGCTGGAGGAGATTATGCGCGAACGGGGCGAGCCGCAGCGCTCCCTCCGTGTGCTGCTGCCGACGACCTTCGCCCAGCGCCTGGCGGTGCCGATCCTGCGCCATTTCCGGGCCGAATTCCCCGATCTCAGGCTCGACATCGATTCCCGCCCGGTACCCGGCAATGCCGAGCGCGAGGCCGACGTCGCGGTGATCTACACTCCGCCCCGGGTGGCGCCGCAGGTGCTTGACCTGCTCTGGATGGTAAAGCTCACCATCCTGTGCCATCCCGACGTCGCAGCGCGGGCCGCCAAGACTGACATCGCCGGCTTCCTCGCCACCAATGACCTCCTGCACGTCAAGCTCGACAGCCGCCCGCCCGCCTTCCTGTGGCAGAATTTCGCCCGGGCCGCGCATGTCGCGCCGGGATCGCTCGACCGTGGCCTCATCTTCGATACCGCCCAGCTCGCCGTGCAATATGCGCTGTCGGGCGAGGGGCTGGCGCTGGTCGATCCCGTGCTGTTCGAGGACGATATCCGGGCCGGCCGCCTGGTGCGGCCCTACGACATCCATGTCGACGACGGCTATGGCTATTACCTCTCCATCCATCCCGACGACCTCGACCGCCCGGAGATCGCCCTGTTCCGTTCCTGGCTGATCCGCCGTTTCTCACGCCCGCCCTTCCTCGGGGATGGCACGCCGCCAGCCGGTTGATCCACCTCCTCCCATACATCGCGTCCAACCCTCCTGCCACGAGTTCGCTGCCTTGCGTTCCCCCTACGCTTCCATCGCCGCCCTGCTGGTTGCCGTCGCCGGCGTATTGGCCGGCAATGGCGTTCTCACCACCCTTCTGCCGGTGCGCGCCGAGCTCGAACATTTCCCGGCGCTGGCCATCAGCCTGATGGGCTCGGCCTATTTCGGCGGCATGCTCGCCGGCGCCTTCCTGACGCCGCGCCTGGTGCAGCGCTTCGGCCATATCAAGGCCTTCGGCCTGTCCTCGATCTGCGGGGCGGTGATGATCCTGGTCGCCGGCACGCTGGTCGAGCCGCATGCCTGGGTGGTCATCGGCTTCCTGCGCGGCTTCTTCCTGGCCGGCATCTACGCCATCGTGGAGAGCTATCTGCAGGGCAAGGCGGAGAACCGCATCCGCGGGCGCCTGCTCGGCCTCTACTCCATCACCCAATATGGCGGCTGGGCCATCGGCAACCAGTTCATGCGGCTGGGCGACCCGGCCGCCTTCACCATTTTCGGCATCGCCGCAGCCGTGGTGATCGTCTGCCTCGCGCCGCTGCTGCTGATCGCGGACGGGCCACCGCCCAAGGGAACCCGCCGGGCCGGCATGCGCCTCCTCTGGCTCCTGCGCACCACGCCTGTCGGCTTCGTCTGCGCCACGCTGATCGGCTTTGCCAATGGGCCGTTCTGGTCGCTCACCCCTGTCTACGCCACCAAGCTCGGCATGGACGGCGTACAGACCGGCACGCTGATCTCGGCCATCACTTTGGGCTCGGCCGCCTTCCAGTTCCCGGTCGGCCGGCTTTCCGACGCCTTCGACCGGCGCAAGGTGCTGATCGGCCTCACCGCCCTCACCGCCCTGGTCGAGATCGGCATCTACTGGTCCGGCAAGCTCCTGGTCGGCTGGCCCTTCGTGATCACCGGCTTCGTGCTGGGCGGCATCATCTCGACGCAATATTACGCAAGCTCGGCCTATACCAACGACATCACCGGCCGCGACAATGCCGTCGGCGTCGCCTCGGCCCTGCTGTTCCTCTATTGCATCGGCGCCGTGCTCGGCCCGGTCACGGCCTACTCCATCATGCAATGGCTGGGCGATCCCGGCCTCTACCTCCACAATGCCGGCATTCACGCCGCCATGGCAGTGTTCATCCTGCTGCGGGTGCTGAGGAGCCCGGCGCCGGATAGGCCCGGCACGACCACGATCTGATCGGCCGTCCTACAAAGCCCCCTTCATCCGCGCCGGGCACTGCCTTTCCGGCAAGGGCAGAAGGCAAATAAGCGCTTGTCTCTACCAATGCGCCGCCACTGCCGCGCAGCCGATCAGGCCGGGCGTGGGATGGGTGATCAGGCGGATCGGGATCTCGCGCAGGAATTTCTCCAGCGGGCTCTTGGCCTCGAAGGCGGCGCGGAAGGCGGCCTCGTCCATCAGCGGCGAGAGCTTCTGCACCACGCCGCCATAGAGGAAGACGCCGCCCTTGGCTGCGAACATCAGGCCGACATCGCCGGAAAAGCGCGCGAGATAATCGAAGAACAGATGCGTGGCTTCCACCGCCACCGGATCGGTGCCCGCCACCGCAGCCGTACCGATCTCGGCGGCGCTGCGTTCGGCGGGATGGCCGGCCAGGGCGGCGAGCGCGGCATCGATGCGCTGCAGGCCCGGGCCCGACAGCACATGCTCGCCCGAGACGCGGCCGATCTTGCCGCGGATGAGTTCATGCGCCTTGGCCCAGTCGCCGGCCGGCGCGCCGATCTCGGCATGGCCGCCCTCGGACGGCACGGCGATCCAGCGCGAACCGCCACGCACCAGGGCGCCGACGCCCAGCCCCGTGCCAGGCCCAAGCACCGCCATGTTGCCGCCGGCCACGCCACCGGTGACATTGCCGATCACCGTGGTGTCGGCCTCGGCGAGATGCGGCAGGGCATGGGCGACGGCCTCGAAATCATTGATCACGTCGAGCCGGGCAAAGCGCAACTCCGCCGCCAGGGTCGGCGGGTTGAACAGCCAGCTCTGCCGGTTGGTCGGCCCGACCATCTCGCCCGCCACCGGCCCGGCAATGGCGACGACCCCGGCATTGGGCCGTTCGCCGACATCGGCGATATAGGCTTCGATCGCCTCCCGGAAAGTCGGAAACCGCTTGTTCTCGTAATGCCGCTCGCTGCGATAATCGGTGCGGCCCTGAACGACGAGGGCAAACCGGCTGTTGGTGCCGCCGATGTCGCCCAGCAAGGTCAGGTCTGTCATGAAAATCCGTCTTCTTGGTTGTTGCCTATACCGTTTTACGACTTGATCGGGGCACCAAGATGGTGCGCCTGCCTTCCCCGCGCCAAAGCCCTTTGAAGGGCCGAACCCTGATCAATCCGGCCGCCCTTCATGCTGCCGCCAGGCTGGCCCGATCACCGGATGGGCCTGCAGCGCCTTGTACAGCGTACGGAAGACCGGCAGGGCACGTGCCTGTTCGTGCCAGCCGGCGATCATGGCGGCATAGACATCGACGATGCTGACATTGTCGCCGAGCAGGAAGGGCCCGGCCATCTCCTGGGCAAGCAGGCTGAAAATGCGGTCGGAATCCCGCCTGCCCGCTTCGGCGACCGCCGCCCTGGCCGCCTCGCCGGCATCGGCAGTGTAGCGATCGGCGTAATAGGTGCGCAAGGCCGCCGGATAGGCATTGGTCGCCAGGAACATCAACCAGCGCAGCGAGACGGCGCGCGCCGTCGAGCCGGCGGCCGGGAGCAGGCCCGCCCCGGCGGAGGCCTCGTCGATGGTAAGCAGGATCGCCGCCGTCTCCGTCAGCACGGTGCCGCTGGGCAGGATCACCACCGGGATCTGCGCGGCCGGATTGACGGCGAGGAAATCGGGCGCTTGCTGCTCGCCCTTGTCGGTGTCGACCAGGATGCGCTCGGGCGCGATCCCCGCCCAGGCGAAGGCGACGTCGACGACCAGGGAGCCGGTGCCGGGACACCAATAGTGCCGCCATTGCCGCATCGCGTCCTCCTCCCGAGCCCTACAATTGCCGTTTCATTGTTAGGCTGGATTCGCCGTCATTGCGAGTTCTTCCAATTCGCGGGATTGGCAGAGCTCGCAATAACAGCCTCATGATCGGCATCTACGAGACGCGCGTGAGACGCGATGGAATACCAGGCCGCCTCGTTCAGAAGCCCTTGATGATTTCCTCGACCATTTTCTTGGCGTCACCGAAGAGCATCATGGTGTTGTCCTTGAAGAAGAGCTCGTTCTCGACGCCGGCATAGCCCGAGCCCATGCCGCGCTTGATGAACAGCACGGTCTTGGCCTTCTCGACATCGAGGATGGGCATGCCGAAGATGGGGGAGGCCGGGTCGGTCTTGGCGGCGGGGTTGGTGACGTCGTTGGCGCCGATGACGAAGGCGACGTCGGCCTGGGCGAACTCGGC
>NZ_JAXOUF010000012.1:0-147377 GCF_034424805.1 Labrys sedimenti | reverse complement strand
TCAATGCCGGTTTCCCAACATCCGCAAGGACATCGTCGCCTACGCTTCTCTTTCTTCCGATGCAATTGTCAAATAGCCGGAACGAGCTGAACTCGTTCAATCTTCCAGACGCCTCATCAACCCAGCTCTCACCAGGTTCAGAACCTTGCGATCTTAAGCAGAAGAGGCAACAAATCAGCCCCGCCGCTCATTCGCGGCAGCGCCGTCCGTCGATGGGTGCTGTATAGAGGGGCTCTTTCTGCCCGTCAACAGCCGATTTCATTTTTTTGACGGTTGCATGACGCTTTTTTTGGAGGGCCTTTGGAAAGCTACCCGGCGCGCCCCGCTAACCGCTTGTTGCTACATGGATATTCGACACGGGTATTTCAAGCCCTGGGCAACACCACCTCCCTGTTCAGGAGCCCGCCGGCTCTCGACACGCAACCGCCCCGCCTTCCCTTCGAGCAAGGATCTCGCCTTCGCGCGCACCGGTGTGTCCTCGCGCGCGAGCTTGATTAGGTTACCCCTCGGATCCTGTCTCAGCCCTCACTCGAGCGGCTTCCCGATCATCACTTCCGCCCCGAATTTCATGGAATTGTCATGCACCGCCCCAAATCGGCCCAATTGATCAGGGGTTAAGATGGATCTGGAATTGACCGGCGCGCCCGGCTAGGGCACGGTCCGCCCCCAAGGAAAGGGCAACTTCCTACCAACCATGCGCCCGCCTCACGCCTCGGCGTTTTGGGTTCAGCGTATTTCTGGCGGAACGATCGAATTTGTCACCACGGACGACCTATAGAGACAGGCGGCAGGATCGGTACGGGATCGTGGATCCCGGAACGCAGGCGCCGCTTTCGGCAGATGGCGGGCGTGCGCCCGACCGGCGCAAGGTCTCGATCCGCTGGCTGACGGGAACGGTCCTCACCGGCCTGTGCGGTGCCGGCCTGATGGGCGGAGCCGTCTATGCCGCGCTGGACGGCGAATACAGCGTGGGCCATGCCCCGCAGATCGCCCCTGCCGTCGTGCGCGAGAGCGAGGCCCAGACCTCTACCCAGAAGACCGATCGCATCCTGATCCAGACCGATACGATGGAAGCGCACCAGGTCATCCGTGTCTCCACCACCACCAAGGTGGGCGACAAGGACGTCATCAAGGTCAAGCCCTTCGCGCGCGTGCTCGCCAGCCTGCAGATTGCTTCCGGGCCCCTCGCCTCCCAGGTGCCTCCTTACAATCCCCAGGCTCTTTCCGCCGATCCGGATGCGGCCCTGGCGCCCGCCACCGCCCATGTCGAGCAGGCACCCGACGATGGTGAGGTCACCGTGGCCAACCGCGACCTTGTCGGTGTGAACTTCCAACCGACCTCCGGCCCCTTGCTGCCCGACGAGCAGGTCCTCGCCCTGGTGCGGGCACAGACCCAGGGCAACGATCCCGCCGCCGCGATCATCCCGCCGCAATTCGTGGCGCTCGCCGCCGACGACGATCGCGCCGAGAGTGCCGATTTGACGGCCCTGCGCGAGACCGACGTGCAGACCGACCCGGACTCGGCACTCAAGATCACCATCGTGCCCGAGAACTTCACCAACATCGCCAAGACAGCGCCCGAAGTCTCCTCCCGCGAGCAGACCATCACGGTGGAGGACAAGGACACGCTCGCCGGCATTCTGGGGCGCCTCGGCGCAACACCGCAGGAAGTCCAGGAGATCGCCAAGGCGCTCGGCGATGCCGGAAAGCTGCATGGCGGGCTGCGCCTGCGGGTTCTGGTCGCTCCGGGCGAGGAGGACCCGCATTCCAGGCCCGTACGCCTGTCGGTCTACAATGCCGACAAGCATCTGGGCACCGTGGTGCTCGCCGATACCGGCGGCTATGTTTCCGTGCAGGATCCGAGTTCGACCGACATCGCCGCCAACGCCCAGGACAATCAGGGCGGCGACGACGAGGATGAAGGCGACAGCGGTACCGGCATCCGCCTCTATTATTCCATCTACGAGACGGCCCTGAAGCAGCAGGTGCCCAAGGAAATGATCGAGCGCCTGCTGCGCGTCTATGCCTATGACGTCGATCTCACCCGACACACCCGGCCGGGCGACAATTTCGAGCTCTTCTACGAGCAGGACGACGCCGGCAATCCGGTCGGCGACATCCTCTACACGGCGCTGACCGTGAATGGCGAGCTCAAGCGCTACTATCATTTCGCCAGCCCCGACGACGGCCAGGTCGACTATTACGACGAGGACGGCAAATCGGCGCGCAAATTCCTGACCCGCAAGCCGATCAATGGCGGCGAGATGCGCTCCACCTTCGGCATGCGGCGCCATCCGATCCTCGGCTATTACAAGATGCATACCGGTGTCGACTGGGCCGACCGGGTTGGCACGCCGATCCTGGCCACCGGCAACGGCACCATCGTCAAATCCGGCTGGACCAACGGCTATGGCCGCCACATCGAGATCCAGCACGCCAACGGCTATCTCTCGACCTATTCGCACATGAACAGCTTCGCTTCGGGCACGGGTGTCGGCGCCAAGGTCAAGATGGGTCAGGTCATCGGCTATCTCGGCCAGTCGGGCCTGGCGACCGGACCGCATATCCATTACGAAGTGAAGATCAATGGCAGCTTCGTCGATCCGATGCGCATCAAGCTGCCGCAGGGCCGCGAGCTCAATGGCGAACTGCTCGCCTCCTTCAAGGCCGAGCGCGACCGCATCAACGCCCTGATGAGCAAGGCTCCGGTTGCCGAGATCGCAACCGGCACCAACAAGAGCTGAGGTTGGGCAGCCGTCGGCAATGGCTCGACGGCGATCCACCCCCGCGGCATTTTCGCCAACCGTGCTGCTATCAACTTTTCTGGAAAACACTCTAGTAAGTTGTCATGACCGCCATTCGTGACACCACCGACCGGAAAAACCTCGCCCTGCTGATCCAGCTGCGCTGGCTCGCCGTGATCGGGCAGGTGATCACCATACTGTTCGTCGACCTCGTGCTCGGCATTCCCCTGCCGCTGTTCGAGATGGCCGTGGTGGTCGGTTTCCTGGTGGCGCTCAACATCGTCGGCCTGGTCAGGCTGCGCAGCCAGGGCCTGGTGGGCAATACCGAGCTCTTCCTCGAGCTCATGCTCGACGTCGCCGCGCTCACCGTGCAGCTTTATCTGAGCGGCGGTGCCTCCAATCCCTTCATCTATCTCTACCTCCTGCAGGTCATCATCGGCGGCGTCCTGCTGGAAGCGTGGTCGACCTGGACGCTGCTGGCGGCCACCAGCGCCTGTTTCGTCGGCCTGGCAACCTTCAACCGCCCTTTGCCGATCCCGGCGGGGAACGGCACCGACTTGGCCGACCTGCATGTCCAGGGCACCTTCATCTGCTTCGTGCTGGCGGCGATCCTGCTGGTATTCTTCGTCACCCGCATCAACCGCAACCTGCGCGCCCGCGACGCCCATCTGGCAAGCCTGCGCCAGCAATCGGCCGAGGAGGATCATATCGTCCGCATGGGCCTGCTCGCCTCAGGCGCCGCCCATGAGCTCGGCACACCGCTGGCGACGCTCTCGGTGATCCTGAGCGACTGGCAGCGCATGGAGATGTTCAGCCGGGATGAGGAGATCGCCGCCGAACTCGCCGAAATGCGGGGCCAGCTCGACCGCTGCAAGACGATCGTCACCGGCATCCTGATGTCATCGGGCGAGGTGCGCGGCGAAGGCACCCGGCGCACCAGCGTGATCAGCTTCTTCAACGAGCTCGTCGAGGAGTGGCGCACCAGCCGTTCCCCCGCCCGCCTCGACTACAACAACACCTTCGGCACCGATGTCTCCATCGTCTCGGACGACGCCCTCAAGCAGGTGGTGTTCAACATCTTCGACAATGCGCTCGAAGCCTCGCCCAATTGGGTGGGTATCGCCCTGGAGCGGCGCGGCGACGGGCTAACGCTCTCTGTCACCGACGCAGGGCCGGGTTTCGGCAAGGACATACTGGATCAGCTCGGAAAACCCTATAATTCCAGCAAGAATCGGCCGGGCGGCGGGCTCGGCCTGTTCCTGGTCGTCAATGTCGCCCGCAAGCTCGGCGGCACCGTCACGGCCAAGAATCTGCTGAACGGCGGCGCCCTGGTCGAACTGACCCTGCCGATGGCGACGCTATCGCCCGAAGGAGCAATCGATGCCCCCCTCCCCGGCTGAACGCCGCCTCATCATCGTCGAGGACGATGCGACCTTCGCCCGGACCCTGCGCAAATCCTTCGAGCGGCGTGGCTATGCCGTCGAGGTCGCAGCCGGTCTCGAACCGATGCAGGCCTTGCTCGCGGGCCATGCACCGAGCTTTGCCGTGGTCGATCTCAAGCTTGCCAGCGGCTCGGGCCTCGAATGCGTGAAGGCGCTGCATGGCCACGACGAGACCATGAAGATCGTGGTGCTGACGGGCTTTGCCTCGATCGCCACCGCCGTCGAGGCGATCAAGCTGGGGGCTTGCCATTACCTGGCCAAGCCCTCCAACACCGACGACATCGAGGCGGCCTTCCAGCGCAGCGACGGCGACACCAGCGTGCCGACCACGCAGACCCCGACCTCGATCAAGAATCTGGAATGGGAACGCATCCACGAGACGCTGGTGGAGACGGAGTTCAATATCTCCGAAACCGCGCGCCGCCTCGGCATGCACCGGCGCACCCTGGCGCGCAAGCTGGAGAAGCGGCGGCTGAAATGAGGAGTTACCCTGCTCTTCTCTCGCGCAGGGTATAGACCAGCCCGCCAAGCGTCATGAGGGCGAGCGCGAACCAGGTCAGCGCGTAGACCAGATGGTTGTTGGGCAGATCGACCACCGTCATGCCGCCCGTCGGAATTTCGCCGGACCGCTTCCGCTCGGCGTCGATGAAATAGGGAGCGACGGCACCGAGTCCACGTGCGGCGGCGATTTCAGCCACGTCGCGCGAATACCAGCGATCGGCGCTGGGATCGTTGCTGCGCAGGAAGGCGCCCTTGGGCTCGCTGAGCCGCAACAGCCCCGTCACCTCGGCCGGCCCGGCAGCATTCCCGGCCTTGGCGCGCTCTTCCGGCAGCACGAAGCCGCGATTGACGAACACCACGAAGCCCTGCTCCGTCTTCAGCGGCGACAATGTCCAGAAGCCGCCTCCTCGTGCCGTGGTCGCCTGCACGAAGACGGGTGGCCGATCGAGGAATTCACCCACCAGGCGGATGCGGCGGTAGGCGTCCTTGTCGGCAGCGATCGCTGGCCATGTTGCCGGGCCCGGCGGTGGCGCGGGCTCGGCATGGATACGGGCGTCGATGCGGGCGATCAGGTCGAGTTTCCAGCCGAGGCGCTGGACCTGCCACACGCCCAGGGCACAAAAGCCGGCAAAGGCGACGACGAGCGCCGCCACCATGACGGTGAAACCACGTCGCGAACGTGGTGGCTGGTCCGGCCGGCCACCCGGCGTCGTCATCGCATCGGGCTCACGGCATGTTGCGCATGTCATGTGCCGAGATCGGCATCATGTTGTTGACGAGGTGGTACATCACCCACAGCGAACCCGTCAGCGTGATCACCACCAGCACGATGGTGAAGATCAGGGCCATCAGATTCCAGCCGCCCTCGGACTTGGCGTCCATGTGCAGGAAATAGATCATGTGCACGACGATCTGGATCACTGCCAGCGAGATCACGATCAGCGAGGTCGCGACCTTGGATTCGAGCGCCCCCGTCATCACTAGCCAGAACGGGATGAAGGTCAGCACCACCGAAAGGCCGAAGCCGATCAGATAACTCTTGCGCGAACCATGCGAGGAGCCGTGCTCGTCGTGGTGGGAGTCTTGGTGGGTGTGGGCGCTCATCGCAGCATCCCCATCAGATAGACATAGGTGAAGACGCCGATCCAGATGACGTCCAGGAAGTGCCAGAACAGGCTCAGGCACATGAGGCGCCGGCGGTTCGCCGAGGTCAGGCCGTAGCGGGCGACCTGCACCATCAGGGTGAACAGCCAGAGGATGCCGGTGGAGACGTGCAGGCCATGCGTGGAGACCAGCGTGTAGAAGGCGGAGAGGAAGCCGCTGCGCTGTGGCGTCGCCCCCTCATGGATCATGTGCGAGAACTCGTAGAGTTCGATGCCCACGAAGGCCATGCCGAACAAGGCGGTGACCAGGAGCCAGGCCTGGGTCGAGCCGACCTTGTTCTCCTGCATCGAGATCATGGCAAAGCCATAGGTGATGGAGGAAAGCAGCAGCATCGAGGTGTTCAACGCCACCAGATTGAGATCGAACAGGTCCTTCGGGGAAGGACCGGCGGCGTAGTTGCCGCCGAGCACGCCATAGGTGGCGAACAGGATCGCAAAGATGAGGCAGTCGCTCATCAGATAGATCCAAAAGCCGAGCATGGTGCTCGACCCTTCCGGATGATGCGGCTCTTCCGGCAGGTGGAAGACCGGCGCCTGGCTGTCTGCGGCGTCGGTCTGCGGCATCAGGATGGTCTGCGACATCAGCGTTCTCCTGCCGCCGCCAGCAGGCGCGTGCGGGCATTCTCGGCGGTGGCCACCTCCTCGGCGGGGATGTGGAAGTCGCGGTTGTAGTTGAAGGTATGGATGATGATCGCAGCCAGCAGGGTGACGAAGCTGGCGATGGCGAGCCACCAGACATACCAGATCAGAGCGACGGCGCAGACCGCGCTCAAGCCGGCCAGGATGATGCCGGCCCCGGTGTTCTTGGGCATGTGGATGGGCTTGTAGCCCTCCAGCGGACGCCTGTAGCCACGACGCTTCATGTCCGCCCAAGCATCGAGATCATGCACGACCGGGGTGAAGGCGAAATTGTAGGCCGGCGGCGGCGAGGAGGTCGACCATTCCAGCGTGCGGGCGTCCCAGGGATCGCCCGTGACGTCCTTGAGTTCCTCGCGCTTGCGGAAGCTCACGAAGAACTGCATCAGCATGGCGGCGATGCCGACGGCGATGATGGCGGCGCCGCAGGCGGCGATCACGAACCAGATCTGCAGGGACGGGTCCTCGAAATGGCTGACGCGCCGGGTCACGCCCATCAGGCCGAGGATATAGAGCGGCATGAAGGCAACCCAGAAGCCGACGACCCAGCACCAGAACGAGATCTTGCCCCAGAACGGATCGAGCCGGAAGCCGAAGACCTTGGGGAACCAGTAGTTGACGCCGGCGAACATGCCGAACAGCACGCCCCCGATGATCACATTGTGGAAATGGGCGATCAGGAACAGCGAATTATGCAGCACGAAGTCGGCCGGCGGTACGGCCAGCAGCACGCCCGTCATGCCGCCGATCACGAAGGTGAGCATGAAGGCAAGCGTCCACATCATCGGCAGCTCGAAGCGGATGCGGCCGCGATACATGGTGAACAGCCAGTTGAAGATCTTCGCGCCGGTCGGGATCGAGATCACCATAGTGGTGATGCCGAAGAAGGAGTTGACGCTGGCGCCAGAGCCCATGGTGAAGAAGTGATGCAGCCAGACCAGGTAGGACAGGATGGTGATCACCACCGTGGCATAGACCATCGAGGTGTAGCCGAACAGGCGCTTGCCGCAGAAGGCAGCCGTCACTTCCGAGAAGATGCCGAAGGCCGGCAGGATGAGGATGTAGACCTCCGGATGGCCCCAGATCCAGATGAGGTTCACATACATCATCGGATTGCCGCCGAGGTCGTTGGTGAAGAAATTGGTGCCGACATAGCGGTCGAGCGACAGCAGTGCGAGCACGGCCGTCAGCACCGGGAAGGCGGCGACGATCAGCACGTTGGTGCACAGCGCCGTCCAGGTGAACACGGGCATGCGCATCATCGTCATGCCGGGCGCGCGCAGCTTGACGATGGTCGCGATCAGGTTGACGCCCGATAACAGCGTCCCCACGCCCGCGACCTGCAGGCCCCATATGTAGTAGTCGACCCCGACATCCGGACTATAGGCGATACCCGAAAGAGGCGGATAGGCGAGCCAGCCCGTCTTGGCGAATTCGCCGACGAACAGCGACATCATCACGATGGCCGCGCCGGCCGCCGTCATCCAGAACGAGAAATTGTTGAGGAAGGGAAAGGAGACGTCACGCGCGCCGATCTGCAGCGGCACCACGAAGTTCATGAAGCCGGTGACAAAGGGCATCGCCACGAAAAAGATCATGATGACGCCATGCGCCGTGAAGATCTGGTCGTAGTGATGGGGCGGCAGATAGCCCTCGGACCCGCCGAAGGCGATCGCCTGCTGCAGGCGCATCATGATCGCATCGGCAAAGCCGCGCAGCAGCATGACCAAAGCCAGCACGATATACATCACGCCGATGCGCTTGTGGTCGACGCTGGTGAACCATTCGCGCCACAGATAGCCCCAGACGCGGAAATAGGTCAGGGCACCGAGGAGGCCGATGCCGCCGATGGCCACCATGGCGAAAGTCGCGACCAGGATCGGCTCGTGATAGGGGATGGCTTCCAGCGTAAACCGACCGAAGATCGGGCTCACCGCAACCGTTTCAGAAGACATGGCAAAAACCGCTCGCGAATGAGGTTGCACTTAGCCGGGCTGCGCAGCGGAGAGCTGCGTCGGCTGGCGGGAGGCTGGCGGGAGGGAGAGACCGGCCCCGGCGATGCCGGCCGACCGGGAGCTGAGGGCAGGCACGCCGCTCTTCCACGCATCGAGCGCGCCGGGCCGCGGCACCTCGCAATAATCGGAAACGTAGTAGGGGTCCGGACCGAGCACAGCACCGCGACGGGCATATTTGTCGTGGAGCAGCGGGCGGACATTGTTGATGCCCTCCTTGCCGAGACCACCCTTGGCATCGATCGCCATCATCTTGTCCATGCACATCTTGTCGGGTTTGTTGGGGTCGACGCACATGTTCAAGATGGCGCGATAAAGATCAGGCGCCACCGCATTGTAATAGCGCACCGGCACGTTCTGGCTCGGCTTTTCCAAGGCGAGATAGGCTGCGCGATCGAGCGCGCCCTCTCCCCCGCGCGCCTTGGCGATCCACTGGTCGAAGCCGGCCTGGTCGACCCCATGGAAGCGGAAGCGCATGCCCGAGAAGCCGGCGCCGCTGTAGTTGGACGAAATGCCTTCATACTCGCCCGGTGCGTTGATCACCGCATGCAGCTTGGTCTCCATGCCCGGCATGGCATAGATCATGCCCGCCAGCGCCGGCACGTAGAAGGAGTTCATGACGGCCGAGGCGGTGATCTTGAAATTGATCGGCCGGTCGACGGGAGCCGCCATCTCGTTGACGCTGGCCACGCCATATTCGGGATAGATGAACAGCCATTTCCAGTCGAGCGCGACGACCTGGACCTCGAGCGGTTTGACCTCCTTGGTCACCGGCCTGCCCGCGGCCACGCGTTCGAGCGGCCGGTAGGGATCGAGCAGATGGGTTCCCGTCCAGGTGATCGCGCCGAGGATGATGATGATCAAGAGCGGAGCCGCCCAGATCACCAGTTCGAGCTGGGTCGAATGGTCCCAATCCGGCTCGTAGCGCGCCGTCTTGTTGGACTGGCGATAGCGCCAGGCGAACAGCACCGTCAGCGCCATCACCGGGATGATGATCACCAGCATCAGCACGGTGGAGAACACCAGGAGATCGCGCTGCTGGGCGGCGATGTCGCCGGAGGGACTGAGCACCACGGCATTGCAGCCCGCCAGCAGGCCCGCCAGAGGCAGTGCCATGGCCAGGCGGGCGAGCTTGCGCAAGCGGACGGAGCTAAGGGACGGCATTCGGGATAGCATTCGCATGTCGTGCCGATACGCCTCCGGTTTCAGGCTGCCCATTGGACATTTTGTCCAATGACAATATCATCATGAAGACGGCAATAGGTACGCAAGGGACCCCCATACTGCACGGCTTCCGTCGAGCGGGCTAGGGTCTTTGGAGAAAGCCGAGGGACGATGAGCACCACGACTTCCATGCATCCGGCCGGGGCCGCCGGCCAGCACGGCGCCAAGCGTCACACCATCACGCCCAGCGAGATCGCCATCGGCGTGATCATCGGCCGGACGTCGGAATATTTCGACTTCTTCGTCTATGCCATCGCTTCCGTGCTGGTGTTCCCCAAGCTTGCCTTCCCGCATCTCGATGCGCTGACGGGCATGCTCTATTCCTTTGCGATCTTCGCCCTAGCCTTCATCGCGCGTCCCTTCGGCTCGGCGCTGTTCACCCTGTTCGACCGGCATTACGGCCGCGAGGTCAAGCTGACCATCGCGCTCTTCCTGCTCGGCGGCTCCACCGCGGCAATCGCCTTCCTGCCCAATCACGGCACCATCGGCGCCTGGGCCGGCGTCCTGCTGGCGCTGCTGCGCATCGGCCAGGGCATCGCGCTCGGCGGCAGCTGGGACGGCCTGCCGGCCCTGCTCAGCCTGAACGCCCCGGAAGGCCAGCGCGGCTGGTGGGCGATGATCCCGCAGCTCGGCGCCCCGCTCGGCCTGATCGTCGCCAGCGGCCTGTTCGCCTTCTTCTACACCGAGCTCAGCCCGGGCGACTTCCTCGACTGGGGCTGGCGCTATCCCTTCTTCGTGGCCTTCGCCATCAATGTGGTGGCGCTGTTCTCGCGCCTGCGTATCATCGCCACGCCCGAATATGCCGAGATGTTCCAGAGCCAGGAACTGCAGCCCAAGCCGATCGCGGAGACGGTGGCTGCCCAGGGCCGCACCATCATCATCGGCTCCTTCGCGCCGCTGGCGAGCTTCGCCCTGTTCCACATGGTCACGGTGTTCCCGCTTGCCTGGGTGGTGCTGGAGACCAATGAGAGCGTGGTGCAGTTCCTGATCATCGAGATCTTCAGCGCCCTGTTCGGCCTCGCCGCCATCGTCGCCTCCGGCCCGATCGCCGACCGCTTCGGCCGGCGCAACCTGATCGCGGTCTGTGCCATGGCGATCGCCATCTATTCGGGCTATGCGCCGCAATTGCTGAACGGCGGCCAGACGGGCGAGCTCATCTACATGATCGGCGGCTTCATCCTGCTCGGCCTGACATTCGGCCAGGCTTCGGGTGCGGTGAACATGAATTTCCCGATCCACTACCGCTACACCGGCGCGGCCCTGACCTCGGACCTCGCCTGGCTGTTCGGCGCGGGCTTTGCCCCCTTCGTCGCCCTGGCGCTGGCCGCCTGGTTCGGCCTCGCCTCCTCCGGCGTCTACCTGCTCTCGGGCGCGGTCTGCACCCTGATCGCGCTGTGGATCAACCTCGAAGGCATTCGCAAGGGCACCAGCGATTCGAAGGATTGATCGATATTGCGACTTTGCCGGCCTCTACATTTCGAGGCCGGCGCGATGCCGTTCATAGGCTGAAATCACCCGGAACCCCATGGCGCGGAAAGGTTCGGGTGCGATCCAGTTGGCCAATCCCAGCGAGGCGAACAATTCGCTCTGGTCGCCATGCCCCGTCATCATTTCAGCCATATGCTTGCCCAGTAGCGTCCCCTTGACGATGCCGCCGCCATTGCACCCGCCGGAAGCATAGAGGTTTTCGTCGACCCTGCCCCACCAGGGCGAACCGTTCATGGTCAGGGCCGTCGTACCGCCCCAGACATATTCGAAGGGCACATGGCGCAGCGCGGGCCAGCGGCGCTCGAAACGCGTCCTCAAGGCGCGGATGACGCGCGGCTCGTCGAGTTCGTCCTCATAGGAATAGAGGCTGCGCACCATCAGCCGGTTGGGGCCGATGCGGCGCAGGGTGGTACCCAGACGATGCGAGGGCAGGACGCCCCAGTCGTCATCGGCGCCGGCCCAGCGGCTGTCGGCATCCGGAATCGCCGCGGTAACTGCCGCATAGGTATAGATCGTCACCAGGCGCGATTTCAGATAGCCGAATTTTGTAATGAAGCCATTGGTGGCGAGCACGACCTTGTCGGCAGTGACCGCGCCATTCGGCGTTTCCAGCCGCCATTTGCCGTCAAGGCGCATGCCAAGCACCGGAGTGTTCTCGTGGAGTGCCACCTGCGATGGCAGCGCGTCGGCCAAGCCGCGGATCAGGGCGGCAGGCTGCAGCAGGTAATTATCCTCCAGATGAAGGCCGATGGTGTAATAGGCCGTGCCAATCCGCCGCTCCAGATCGTGGCGAGACAGCACCTCGTGCGGGATGGCGTTCTTGCGGGCAACCTCGCGGGCCACCTCCACGACCGATCTGCCGCGTTCGGTTGCCGCCGTTCGGATATAGCCGGTGCGCTTGAGCTGGCAATCGATGTCATGGGCCTCGATCCGATCCTTGAGCCAGTCGAACCCTTCCGCCTGATAGCGTGACAGGATTTGCGCCTTCGCCGCCATTTCATCGGAAGCGTCCTTGGGCATCACCCTTCGGCCGAGGAAGCCGGAATTGCGGGCCGAGGAGCCCTCGCCCACCCTGCTGGATTCGAGCAGCGCGATCTCGGCAGTAGGGTCGAGTTCGGCAAGACGCCACGCCGCCGCCACACCAGTATATCCTGCCCCGATGACGGCATAGCGAACCCGGATGTCGCCCTCCAGCGCGGCACGGGCCTCCCGCACCGGCAGCATCGCATTCCATCCGCAATGGCTGGAATAGGTCGGATAGGTCAGACGCGCCATCGTGCACTCCTGAAAATCTTCATCGCATCCCCACTTCCACCGCATCGGCGCGAATGGCGGCGGCTCGCCCCCGGGCTCGAACGGGGCCTGAACCGTCCTTCGCCTTTCGCCACGCTGCCCTAGCTCCGACCCGAGGAGGCAGGCTTGGCGAATGCCAGGCTGCGCATGGGGTGGCGCAACGTCATGTCGAAGGGATTGAGGCGCTGGCTGAGTTCCTCTGCCTCGGCTTTCATCACCTTGACGACACCGGCAAGCCGGCTCTCCGTCAGCCGTTCGGCAAGCGTGCCCACGCTAAGCGAAGCGACGGCCAAGCCGCGTGCGTCGAAGACGGGAACGCCGACGCCCGCCATGCCGGGAATCAAGCCCGAGTTGAGATCGGCCCAGCCCTGGTCACGGGCCTTGGCGATCGCCACCCGCAAGGTGGCTTCGTCCAGGAAGCCCTTGTCGATCAGCCGGGGCATGTTGAAGCGGATCACGGCCTCCTGTTCCGCCTCGGGAAGGTGGGAGAGAATGGCCAGGCTCCCTTGCCCCAGTCCCAGCGGTACCTTGCCGCCAATATCGCCGGTGAACGAGCGGATGGGATAGGGCCCCTCGACAAGATCGAGGCAGACGGCGTCAAAGCCGGTACGAACCAGCAGAAAAATGGACTCGCTCAGCGTCGCCGAGAGCCGCAGCAAGGTCGGCCCGGCCAATCTGCGCAGCCCGCTCGATTCCCCGATCCGCGCCGCCAGGACGAAAAATTCGAGGGCCGGCCGGTAACGCTTGCTCCCGGACACCTGTTCGACGACGCCTTCCAGGATCAGATCCTGCAAGAGCCGGTGGACCATCGACTGCCCATAGCCCACCACCTCGCCAATATCCTTCAGGCGCATTCCTTCCGGCGGACCGCCAGCCAGGATGCGCAAGAGCTCCAGAGCCCGCCTTACGGTGGAAATCGCCGTGTCGTCGGAAGCGACCATATCAATGGCATTCCTTATTTCAGAAAATTTTAGTCATAATATATATAATTTTTCTATATATCAGAATTAAATAACTCATAATTCTATTCTACGGAATTTAATGTTGACTGCCTAGTCCCCAATGCGTTTCCATCGCCTCGCTTCCGCCAAGGCTGAAGGCCCCAAACGTTCTCTGTGAGGTGAGATGAGTTTCCTGGCCTTGGAATCGCTGTCGAAGCGATACGGCGCGCTGACCGTGGTGAGTGACGTCGGCCTCGAGATCCAGAAGGGCGAGTTCATCTCGCTGCTCGGCCCCTCGGGCTGCGGCAAGACCACGACGCTGCAAATGATCTCAGGGCTGGTGGAGCCCACGAGCGGGCGCATCGTGCTGGACGGTCGGGACATCACGGGCCTTGCGCCCGAGAAGCGCGGTCTTGGCATCGTGTTCCAGAACTACGCTCTCTTTCCGCATATGACGGCTGCCCAGAACGTGGCGTTCGGGCTGGAGATGCGGGGCGTATCGCGACCGGAGCGCGACAAACGCGTCGCCGAGGCCCTCGATCTCGTCCAGCTCGGCGGATTTGCAGAGCGCTATCCGCGCCAGATGTCCGGCGGGCAGCGCCAGCGCGTTGCCATCGCGCGTGCCCTGGTCATCAGGCCTCCGGTGTTGCTGCTGGACGAGCCGCTGTCCAATCTCGACGCCAAACTGCGCGAGGAGATGCAGTTCGAGTTGCGGCGCATCCAGCAGAGCGTGGGAACCACGACCATCATGGTGACCCATGACCAGGCCGAGGCCCTCTCGATCAGCGACCGCGTGGTCGTCATGGAGGCCGGCCGCATGACGCAGGCCGCCCCGCCCTATCGCCTCTATGAGCGCCCGGCCACACCGTTCATTTCAGGCTTCGTGGGCAAGATGAACCGGCTCGAGGCGATCTGGCGCGCCGACGGCGACCTTGGCGTCGCACTGGCAGGCGGAAGCCGACTGCCGGCACAGGCCGGCCATGTCAAGAACGGTGCGACGGTCACCCTGACGATTCGCCCCGAACGCATCCTGCTGGGCAAGCCGGGAGAAGGCGTGGTCGACGGGCGCATTGCCTCGCGCTTCTTCCTCGGCAGTTACTGGCTCTTCAATGTCGATACTCCGGCCGGGCCCCTGACCGTTTCCGTTCCCAACGATGGCCAGGAGCCGGCAGGCACCCATGACACGGTGTCCCTGCGCTGGGATGCCGCCAGCGCCAGGCTGGAAACACCTCTGCCCGGTGCGGCGTCATGACCGGCCGCAAGGGAGCCATCCCCTGGTTGCTCGCAGGCCCGAACCTGTTGCTTTTCACCATGATGGTGATCGTCCCGCTGATCCTCACGGTCACGCTTTCCTTCCGCGTCTACGACTATTCGACCGGGATTGGCGATGCCGTCACCCTCGACAATTATATCAAGGTGATCACCGACCCCTATTATCTCGGAATCTTCTGGCGAACGCTGAAGATAGCCGCGATCACGACGGCGATCTGTGCGCTGATCGGCATGCCCGAGGCCTATATCTTGTCGCGCATGCGCGAGCCCTGGCGCTCCGTCTTCCTCCTCGTCATCATCGGGCCGTTGCTGGTGTCGGTGGTGGTACGGGCCTTTGGCTGGAGCATGCTGCTCGGCCCGACCGGCCTGGTGAACGCCGGCTTGCAGCTGATGGGGTTCGGACCGGTGCGGCTGCTCTACACGGAAACGGCGATCGTCATCGCGCTGGTCCATGTCATGCTGCCCTTCATGGTGATCCCGGTCTGGACCGCGCTGCAGAAGCTCGATCCCATGGTCGAGGCGGCTGCCCGTACTCTCGGCGCCTCGCGCTTCACCAGCTTCCGCCGTATCGTCATGCCGCAGGCGACGATCGGCATCCTTTCCGGCAGCCTGATCGTCTTCGGCCTGTCGGCGAGCGCCTTCGCCATCCCCGGCCTGCTCGGTGGGCGCCGCCTCAAGATGGCGGCGACACTGGTCTATGACGAATATCTCCAGGAGCTGAACTGGCCGCTGGGAGCCACCATCGCCATCGTCGTGCTGGTCGCCAATCTCGCGATCATGGTGACCTACAATCGCATCGTCGAGTCGCGGGCAAGAAAGGCGCTGGGATAGACCGATGGAGAAGAATGGCCCCCTCGCCCTCATCTTCCACACGCTCGTGGTGGCTTTCGTTCTCGCGCCGCTGGTGGTGATCTGCGTCGTCGCCTTCACCCCCGAGAACACCTTGACCCTGCCGACCACCAGCCTGTCCCTGCGCTGGTTCAAGGCCGTATTCGTCCATCCCGACTTCGTCGCCTCGTTCTGGAACAGCATCTGGGTCGCCACGCTCTCGGCCTCGATCGCCGTGGTGCTCTCGGTACCGGCGGGCCTGGCCATCGACCGCTTCGAATTCCCCGGACGCGATGCACTCAATGCGCTGTTCCTGTCGCCGCTGATCATTCCAAGCCTGGTGCTCGGTGTCGCCCTGCTGCGCCTGTTTGCCCTCATTGGCGTACAGGGCAGCTTCGCCTGGCTGGTGCTGAGCCATGCCGTCATCGTCACGCCCTATGTCTTGCGGCTCGTGCTCTCGGCGCTGACCGGTTTCGACCGCAGCGCCGAGCAAGCGGCAAGAACGCTCGGCGCCTCGCAGTGGACGGTATTCCGCCGTGTCACCGCCCCGCTGATCCTGCCGGGCATCACCGGCGGTTGGCTGCTCGCCTTCATCAACAGCTTCGACGAGCTGACGATGTCGATCTTCGTCACCTCCCCGTCGACCGTTACGCTGCCGGTGCGCATGTACATGTACGCTACGGAGTCGATCGACCCGATGATGGCGGCGGTCTCGGCCTTGATGATCGCCCTGACGGCCTGCGCCATGCTGATCCTCGACCGCGCCTTCGGGCTCGACAGGGTGCTGATCGGCAAAGGATGACAATCTTCCAATAAACGGCCCACGCGGGGTGCAGGTCCGCGCCAGGCCGACAACCGAAAACCCACATGGGCCTGCACGTCACGAGAGGGATTGGAATGAACCCGAAATTTCTGACGGGAGCCGCCGCATCGTTCGCCTTGGCCATCGGCGCATCATCCGCCGCACTGGCACAGGACAAGACACTCTATGTCGGCATGAATGGCGGCCCCTACGAGAAGACCTTCACCGAGGCCGTCTTTCCGGATTTCGAGAAGGCCAATGGGGTGAAGATCGTCGTGGTGCCCGGCACCTCGACCGACATCCTGGCCAAGGCGACGGCGTCCAAGGACAACCCGCAGATGCACCTCATCTTCCTCGATGACGGTGTGATGATGCGGGCGATCTCCTCCGGCCTGTGCGAAAAGCTGCAGCCCTCGCCCGAACTGAACGAAATCGCCGCCAGCGCCCGCATCAAGGGCGACATGGCAGCCGGAATCGACATGGGCATGACCGGTATCGGCTACAACAAGAAGATTTTCGACGAGAATGGCTGGCCGGCACCGACCTCCTGGCTCGACCTGGCTGACCCGAAATTCAAGGACAAGCTTGTCTTCCAGTCCGCAGCCACCTCGACCTATGGCCTGCATGCCCTGCTGATGGTCAACCGCATCGAAGGAGGCAACGAAGGCAATGTCGAGCCGGGCTTTGCCAAGGTCAAGCAGGACATCGCCCCGAACGTATTGGAGTTCATTCCCAGCTCGGCCAAATTGTCGGAAATGGTGCAGACGGGCGATGCCGCAATCTTCCCGCTGACGCCGACTGCGATCGGCAATCTGAAGGACAAGGGCCTGCCGGTCGAATATGTCCAGCCCAAGGAAGGCTCGGTGCTGCTGATGATCGCCCAGTGCGTCACCGCCAAGAATTCGGAGCCGGAGCTGTCGCAGAAGCTGGCCGCCTATCTGATGTCGGCGGCAGCGCAGGCAAAGGCTCTGAATGCCGGCAACATCATTCCCTCCAATCCCGGCACCAAGGCTTCCAACCCCGTCGCCCAGTCCAAGCTCGATGCCTTCAACGGCTATATGAAGACCGTCATCACACTCGATTGGGACGCCATCAACGCCAAGCGCCCCGAATGGAACAATCGCTGGAACAAGACCATCGAGCGCTGACATCACCTGCGTCGGACCGGCCGGCCATACCGGACCCGGCGCAGCCGAGCTGGCCTCGCATCACGGTCGCTACCGGTCAATCATAGTCCACCTTCGGATACCAATGCGGATCGCGCCCCTCGGGCGTGGTGTCGAGCACGTTCCAGAGCGGCGTGAAGTCGGGTGCGCCGCGCGGGTCCTGGCCGGGATCGGCGGTCACACCGCCCATCTCGCCGCCCCAGAAATGGCGGATCGAGCCATCCCGCCGGGTAAAGACGTTGTAGCCCGGATAATCCCCGTCCGGGCGCCAGGTCCCGAAATCGCGGCCGAACTCGGCGCTGGTATCGCTGTAGAGCGGCAAATGCCGCCAGCCGCGCTCCCGCTTGAAATCCGTGAGCCGCTCGATCGGGGCGCGCGCGACGACGGCGAGTGCCGCCCGCTGCTGGATATCCTGCGCATTGCCCGCCAGCGCGCCTAGGAGCGCGGTGCACATCGGACACGGCCGTTTACGCTCGGGACCAAACATGTAGTTGTAGACGATCAAGCTCTCATGCCTGCCGAATAGATCTGCGAAACGAACAGGCCCGTTCTCCCCCTCGAAGACATAGTCCTTCGTCACGGGAGCCCCCGGCGGCAACGCACGGCGCATCTCGGCCACGCGTTCGATGTGGCGGCGAAGCTCGATTTCCTCCGCGAGCAAGGCGGTTCGGGCGCGGCGATACTCCTCGCTTTCATTCGGGATCCGGGCCTCGTTCAGGGCAGCCAGTTCGGTGGCGGGTCTCGGCCCGCTCATGGTCGCGGTCATGCGTTTCTCCTCGATTGTCGTCGATGGCGCTACGCTCCAAGGACGTTTCTCAACGCACGGACCCGACAATCGGGTTCCATTTTTGAGCCGGGCGCATAGTTGCCGCGATTCATGTGGTGGCTGTTTCAGCTTCGGCTGCCATAAAAAAGCGGGCCCGAAGGCCCGCTTTCTCGTTTCTCGGCTGATATTTTCTTACGCCGCCCTGGCATTCACCGCCTGGCCGCCGATGACCAGGCCCGAACCGGTCGCCCCGACCTCGATGGTCGAGCCATCCTTCACCTTGCCGGAGAGGATCATCTCGGCCAGTGGATCCTGGACCAGGCGCTGGATCGTGCGCTTGAGCGGGCGCGCGCCATAGGCCGGGTCGTAGCCCTTGTCGGCGAGGTAGGTCCTCGCGGCGTCGTCGAGATGCAGCGTGATCTTGCGCTCGTCGAGCAGCTTCTGCAGCCGGGCCATCTGGATATCGACGATCGCCCCCATCTGCGCCTTCTTCAGGCGGTGGAACAGGATGATCTCGTCGACCCGGTTGAGGAACTCCGGCCGGAAGTGGCTGCGCACCACCGCCATCACCTCCTCGCGCACCTTGTCCGAATCCTCGCCCTCCTTCTGGTTGACCAGATATTCGGCCCCCAGATTGGAGGTCATGATGATCAGGGTGTTGCGGAAGTCGACCGTGCGGCCCTGCCCATCCGTCAGGCGCCCGTCGTCGAGCACCTGCAGGAGAACGTTGAAGACGTCGGGATGGGCCTTCTCGATCTCGTCGAACAGCACGACCTGATAGGGCCGGCGCCGCACGGCTTCGGTCAGCGCACCACCCTCGTCATAGCCGACATAGCCCGGAGGCGCGCCGATGAGCCTGCTCACCGAATGCTTCTCCATATATTCGGACATGTCGATACGGGTCATCGCCGTGTCGTCGTCGAACATGAAGGCGGCAAGCGCCTTCACCAGCTCCGTCTTGCCGACGCCCGTGGGGCCCAGGAAGATGAAGGAACCGATCGGCCGGTTGGGATCCTGCAGGCCGGCCCGGGCGCGCCGGACCGCGGTCGAAACCGCCTGCACGGCTTCACCCTGGCCGACCACACGGGTCGCCAGCACGTCCTCCATGCGCAGGAGCTTGTCCTTCTCGCCCTCCAGCATCTTGTCGACGGGCACGCCCGTCCAGCGCGAGACCACTTGCGCGACATGGTCGGCCGTCACGGCCTCCTCGACCATGCCGACCTTGCCTTCGGACGCCTCGACCTCCTCCAGCTCCTTTTCGAGCTTGGGAATGATGCCATAGGTCAATTCGCCCGCGCGCTGGTACTCGCCGCGGCGCTGGGCCTCGGCCAGTTCGTTCTTGGCCTTGTCGAGCTGGCCCTTGAGATCGGCGGCGCGGCCGAGCTTGTCCTTCTCCGACTTCCAGCGCTGGGTAAGCTCGGACGAACGCTCTTCCAGATCGGCCAGCTCCTTTTCGAGCTTGGTGAGGCGATCCTTGGAGGCGTCGTCGTTCTCGCGCTTGAGGGCTTCCTGCTCGATCTTGAGTTGGACGATGCGCCGGTCGAGCTCGTCGAGCTCCTCGGGCTTGGAATCCACCTGCATGCGCAGCCGCGAGCCGGCCTCGTCGACGAGGTCGATCGCCTTGTCCGGCAGGAAACGATCGGTGATGTAGCGATTGGAGAGCGTCGCCGCCGCCACGATCGCGCTGTCGGTAATGCGCACCTTGTGGTGCTGCTCATACTTCTCCTTCAGGCCGCGCAGGATGGAGATGGTGTCCTCCACCGTGGGCTCCTCGACGAAGACGGGCTGGAAGCGCCGCGCCAGGGCCGGGTCCTTCTCGACATGCTTGCGATATTCGTCGAGCGTGGTGGCACCGACGCAATGCAGTTCGCCGCGCGCAAGGGCAGGCTTCAGGAGGTTGGAAGCGTCCATCGCCCCCTCGCCCTTGCCTGCGCCGACCAGCGTGTGCATCTCGTCGATGAACAGGATGATCTCGCCGTTCGCTGAGGTCACCTCGTTCAGGACGGCCTTCAGGCGCTCCTCGAACTCGCCGCGATATTTGGCACCGGCGATCAGCGCGCCCATGTCGAGCGCCAGCAAGGCCTTGTCCTTGAGGCTCTCGGGTACGTCGCCATTGACGATGCGCAGCGCCAGGCCCTCGACGATCGCCGTCTTGCCGACGCCGGGCTCGCCGATCAGCACCGGGTTGTTCTTGGTGCGCCGCGACAGCACCTGGATGGTGCGCCGAATCTCCTCGTCGCGGCCGATCACCGGGTCGAGCTTGCCCTCGCGGGCATCGGCGGTGAGGTCGCGGGCATATTTCTTCAGAGCGTCATAGGCGTTCTCCGCCGTGGCGCTGTCGGCGGTGCGGCCCTTGCGCAGGGCCTCGATCGCCTTGTTGAGGTTCTGGGGCGTCACGCCGGCAGCCGCGAGCGCCTTGCCGGCCTCGGTATCCTTCTCGACGGCGAGCGCCAGCAACAGCCGCTCGACCGTGACGAAGCTGTCGGAAGCCTTGTCGGCCGCCTTCTCAGCCGCCTCGAACACGCGGGCGAGCCCCGGCGTCAGATAGACCTGGCCGGCGCCCGTGCCCTGCACCTTGGGCAGCTTCTTGATCGCGGCCTCGACAGCATTCAGCGCCTGGCGCGAATTACCGCCGGAACGATCGATGAGACCCGCCGCCAATCCCTCGGGATCGTCGAGCAGGACTTTCAGGAGATGTTCGGGAGCGAACTGCTGATGTCCCTCGCGCAAAGCGAGCGACTGCGCCGACTGCACGAAGCCTCTGGCCCGTTCGGTATAGCGTTCAAAATTCATTCTATGTCCCTTCCAGCACGCCCGGGGACCCGTAGCATCGTCCAGGCGCCATACAGATTTGCGAACCCCGCAGGCATTCGCTGAGAATGATGTGGGGAGCCGGAACGAAGCTACAAGGGGTATCGAAACAAGAGTCTGAGCCAGATCAAGGAAGAAGCCAAGAAGTCAGTATCACCGCCTCGATTTACCGCGCCGAACGGCGGGGAAGCATGCGTGTCAGCACATCGTCACCCCGGACATAATGGTGCCAGAGCGCTGCAACGGCATGGAGGCCGGCCACGACCAGGATCCCATCCGCGCACAGCTCATGCAGTTCCTTGACCTGATGCGCCAGATCGCGATCGGGGGTCATGGGGGCAGGTATGGTGAACAGGCCGAAAAAGGTCAGGGCATCGCCGCGCAGCCAGGTGAGAGTGATGCCGAGGCCGACGATCCCGATCATCAGAGCATAGAGGAGGAAATGGGCTCCCTTCGCCGCCGCGATTTCCATGCCCGACATGGTCGAGGGCAAGGGCGGGGTGCCGAGCGCCAGTCGGGCGAGGAGACGGGCGGCGATCAAGGCCGTAAGCAGGAGGCCCAGCGAGATATGGCTCCACCAGGACAGATCCCGGATCGGGTCCCCCTTAGCGAAGAACGCTTCATTATAGGTGAGGCCATAACAGGCAAGCACCAGCAGGAAGATCGCCCAGTGCAGGGCTTTCTGAACGGGGCGGTAGGACGCGGAGGGCATGTTCGGACTCCAGATTGGATTAATTCTAATCTGCGCAAGACTGCGGCGACGATATGACATCGACCGCGCCAGGCCAATTAATTCTGCGCCGCCCATTTTTTCCTGCCGCCCTTGATCATCACTCCCGTCTATGCCCCAATACCCGCCTCGAACCGGTATGGGGCTCGGCGATGGCGGCTTCAGGCAAGGACGGGCCTGGATCGGCCCGCAGCGCGCCACGCCGGCGCGGTGCAAAACCAATGGGAACGAGACCCTTGATCAAGAATTCTTCGCGCGTCGGCCCGGGCAAGCCGCAGGTGGTGGTGCTGGTGGGCGCCACGGGCGACCTGTCCCGCCGTAAGCTCATCCCCGGCCTCTTCCATCTCGCCAGCGCCGGCTTCATCCCGGGCTGCCGCATCATCGGCGTCTCGCTCGATGACATCGATGCCGATGGCTTCCGCTCCATCGCACGCGAAGCGCTCGACAAGTTTTCCACCCGCAAGGTCTCCCAGGCCGATTGGGAAGCTTTTGCTGCCAGCCTCGATTATGTGCCGATCAGTGCCGGCGCCGGCCCGGTCAAGGAGGCTGTGGCACGGGCCGAGGCGGAACTCGGCCCCGAAGCCCGCCGCGTGCATTATCTGTCCGTGCCGCCCAACGCGGCGCTCTCGGCCGTGCAGATGCTGTCGGAGGCGGGCCTCGTCGACCGCTGCCGTATCATCATGGAAAAGCCTTTCGGCACGGATCTGGCCAGCGCGGTCGCCCTCAACGCCCGCCTGCACGAGGTCTTCCACGAGAGCCAGATCTTCCGCATCGACCACTTCCTCGGCAAGGAGCCGGCCCAGAACATCCTGGCCTTCCGCTTCGCCAACGGCCTGTTCGAGCCGATCTGGAACCGCAATTTCATCGACCACGTCCAGATCGACGTGCCGGAGACCCTGGGCCTCGGCACCCGCGCCGCTTTCTACGAATCCACCGGCGCCTATCGCGACATGGTGGTGACGCACCTGTTTCAGATCCTGGCTTTCATGGCGATGGAGCCGCCGACCGCGCTGGAGCCGCAACCGATCTCTGAGGAGAAGAACAAGGTGTTCCGCTCCATGGTGCCGCTCGATCCGCGCGAGGTCGTGCGCGGGCAATATATCGGCTATCGCGAGGAGCCGGGCGTCGATCCCGAAAGCGACACCGAGACCTTCATCGCCCTCAAATGCGCCATCGACAATTGGCGCTGGGCCGGCGTGCCCTTCTATCTGCGCACCGGCAAGCGCCTCGCCGAGGGCCAGCGCATCATCTCCATCGCATTCCGCGAACCGCCCAAGAGCATGTTCCCGGCGGGATCGGGCGTGGGCGCGCAGGGCCCCGACCATCTCACCTTCGACCTCGCCGATGCCTCCAAGGTCTCGCTGTCCTTCTACGGCAAGCGCCCTGGCCCGGGCTTCCGGCTCGACAAGCTCTCGCTGCAATTCGCCCTCAGCGAGACGGGCCTGATCGGCGACGTGCTGGAAGCCTATGAGCGCCTGATCCTCGACGCCATGCGCGGCGACCACACGCTGTTCACCACGGCGGAGGGCATCGAGCGGCTCTGGGAAGTCTCCCAGCCTTTGTTGGAGAACCCGCCGCCGGTGCGCCTCTACGACCAGGGCAGCTGGGGGCCGAAGTCGATCCACCAGCTCATCGCCCCCAATGCCTGGCGCCTGCCCTTCGAGCGGGTATGGCGGAAATCGCCGGAGAAGGAATAGGCATCGGGCAGCACGCCCGGCACCATCGCGAAGCTGATCCACCCGACACCGGCAAACTGCCGGGTTACGCCGTCCTTCCGTCGATTGACCTTGTCGGACGAATACGCTCTGTTGCCCGCGCGCCGGGCCTTTGCTCCCGGCCCAATCCGAAAAAACGCCGACAGGGCGGGAGCCGAGGGAGGACATTGGGTCCATGAAGAGTTTCAAGATCAGTTTTCTGGCGGGTGCGGCTTTACTGGCTGGCCTGGCGGCGGCCCATGCCGACCCCGTCAAGATCAGCGTCTCGGCCGAGCCGATCCCACCTTTCTTCTCGCTGGACGGGCAGGGCAACTGGCAGGGCTTCCTGCCCGACTATGCCAAGGCCGTGTGCAAGGAGGCCAAGCTCGACTGCGTGGTGGTCGCCACTGCCTGGGACGGCATCATGCCGGCCCTGCTCGCCAAGAAGATCGACGTGATCTGGGCCGGCATGTCGATCACGCCCGAGCGGCAGAAGCAGATCGCCTTCACCATCCCGATCTACAACACGCCGGTTGAATTCATCGGCAACAAGGAAGACAAGTTCGAATTCGTGCCCGGTGGCCTCAAGGGCAAGGCTGTCGGCGTGCAGACCAGCACCATCCATGCCCAGTATGTGCAGAAGGCCTATCCGGAGGCCGAAATCCGCAACTATGCCACGCTCGATGCCGCCATGGCTGACCTGGCCGCCGGGCGCGTCGAGCTGGTGCTGGGCGACGCCGATTCCGTCGGTCCCTTCCTGGAAGGCAAGGACGGCGCCTGCTGCGATTCCAAGGGTTTTCCCAAGGATCCCTTGTTCGAGGGCGGCATCGGCGGCGGCCTGCGCAAGGAGGACACCGAGCTGAAGGCCAAGCTCGATGCCGGCATCAAGGCGGTCTATGCCAGCGGCGAATTCAAGCAGATCGCCGGGAAATATTTCAAATACGATATCGGCATGCCGCCCAAGTGAGGGATAGTAGCCTTCTCCCCTTGCGGGTATCGTCCACTCCACTTGGAGTGGACTGGGTGCCCCGAAGGGGCGGATGAGGGGAGACACGCTCCCTCTGCCAAGTATGTGCCTGCACCCCTCATCCGTCGTTGCTGCGCAATGCCACCTTCTCCCGCAAGGGGAGAAGGTTTGTCGCGCCTCACCCGGCCTGGTTGTCTCTCACGCAAACGCGGCCGTGAAATTCTTCACCGCCAGGTCGCGGTTGCGCAGTACCTTGCCCGCGCGGGGGCCGGTGGCCCTGCCCTCGCTCCAGGCCAGGCTGCCATTGACATAGACCGAGCGGATGCCGGCCGAAAGCTCGGTGGGATCGTCGAACGTCGCCTTGTCCAGGATGGTCCTGGGGTCGAACAGCACGAGATCGGCAAAGGCACCTGTGCGGAGCACGCCGCGCTGAGCCAGGCCGAAGCGGGCCGCGGGCAGCGCCGTCATGCGGCGCACCGCCTCCTCCATGCCGAACAGGCCGATATCGCGGGCGTAATGGCCGAGCACCCGCGGAAAGGTGCCCCACAGCCGGGGATGCGGGCGCACATCGTGCGGCAGCCCGTCCGATCCCACCATGGTGAGCGGGAATTGCAGCACGCGCCGCACATCCTCCTCGTCCATGGTGAAATAGACGGCACCGGCCGGCTGCAGCTTCGCCACCGCCTCCTCCCTGGAGACGCCGAGCTCGCGGGCGATGACGTCAAGCGTCTTGCCGGCGAGATCGGGGCGTGCCTTCGACCAGGTGATCAGGATGCGCTCGACCTGGCCCGCCCGCTTGGCCTCCAGCACGGTGGAAGAGGCCGCATAGGGATAGACGTCGAGCGTGACGGGCTGCTCACGTGCCCGCTTCTCGATGATCGGCAGGGAGACGCGGGTGCGGCCGTGGTTCTGCGGGTCGGTCGCCTTGTGATGGGAGAGCACCACGGGGACGTCGGCCTCGCGCCCGATGGCGAAGGCCTCCTCCATGGCGTCCAGCAGATGATCTGCCTCGTCGCGCAGATGGGTGGTGTAGAGGGCCGAATATTTGGCCAACGGCTCGGCCACGGCGATCACCTCGGCGGTCGAGGCGGCACTCGCGGGCTGGTAATAGAGCCCGGTGGACAGGCCGATGGCGCCATCCGCCAGCGCCTGGTCGAGCAAATCGCGCATGCGAGCGCATTCTGCTTTGGTGGCCGGGCGGTCTAGCCGGTCCATGGTGGCAAGCCGGAGCGTGGTATGGCCGACCAGGCAGGTGACGTTCACCGTGGTTCCCGCCGCCTCCACCGCTTCGAAATAATCGGCGAAGCGCTCGAACAATTCGTGCTCGCTCTTGGCGATCAGGTCGAGCGGCGGCACCACCTCGCCCTTCGCCTGCAGCGGGGCGAGGCTGATGCCGCAATTGCCCACCACCACCGTGGTCACGCCCTGGCTGAGCTTGGCCGTCATGTCGGTGGCGATCACCGCGCGGTCGTCATGGGTATGCACGTCGATGAAGCCGGGCGCGAGGGCGAGCCCGGAAGCATCGATCTCGGCGCTGGCGCGGTGCGGCAAGCGCTCGCCGACGGCGACGATACGCTCGCCGGTGACGGCGACATCAGCCTGGCGTGGCGCGGCGCCGGTGCCGTCGAAGATCCTCGCCTGCCGGAAGATCAGGTCGCAGGTGGCAGTCATGGTCGAGTCCTTGGGCAGAATGCGAGCCGGTGTGCCGGCCTCTCATTCCGCTATAGCCCGCCCCTATGATTCGTACCCGGCCAATACCGCCGCAGCCCGCCGCGCGGCACTCTCGGCAAGCCCTTCTGCCGGTTCTATCGAATTGTGCAGCAAGGCAAGGCCATAACGCCCGTCCGTGGCAAGAACATGAGCCCGGCCGCGATCCGTACGCTCGCGCACCCGTTCGCTGTCTTCCAATCCGATGGCATGGGGCGTCACAGCGATCAGGCCGGCATCGACCCGTGGATTGGCTTGGAGCACCATGCGCACGGCTTCGTCGGGATGGACGCCCCTTTCGATCAGCGACAGCGCCTCCCTGTTCACCGGAACATCCGAGGCACCCGCTATATTGGGCAGCCGGTGGCCGGTGACGAAACCCCTGCGGCTGACGACAAGAAACTGGGTGAGCGGCTCCGGACGATCAGGCCCGCTGGTAATCACCGCCGCCAGCGGCGAGGCCATCATCCAGGCCAGATCCGGGCGGGTGGACCATTGGGCCCGAATGGTCTCGAGCCCGCCGCGCTGACACTCCAGGCCGACCGGCTCGCCATCCGGCGCCAGGGCGTAGAACACCGCAAAGCCGTGCAGGTCGCCCTTGCCGAGCCTTTCCGCCTCGGCCCAGGCCGCCCAGACCGCCCGGCCCGCTTCGGCCCCGAAGGCAGCAATGCCGATCGTCACGTCTTGAACTCCTCGATCGCAACCAAGAACGGGTCCCTAAACGAAGCCGGCCGCGAGCCGGGCGTCCTGCCCCGCTCGCGGCCGATCGTTTCAAGCGTCCCGGAGGGTCAGGCCTTGACCACGCTCGCCGTGTAGATCTCGCCGATGGTCTTGGCGAGGCTGGCGTCGAATTCCGCATCGCTCATCGAGACGCGCAGATCTTCCGTGAGGGCGCGCGAGAAGGAGGCGATCATGCCATGGTTGTGGCTGAGCTTCTCGCAGGCATCGGCGCGGGTGTAGCCGCCCGAAAGCGCCACCACGCGGGAAACCGCCTTGTGGTCGACCAGAGGCTTGTAGAAATCGGCCACGGTGGGGATGGTGAGCTTGAGCATAACCTGCTGGCCCGCCGGCAGGGCGTCGAGTTCCCTGGCGATCTCGTCGCGCAGGATGGCTTCGGCTTCCTGCTTGGTCGGGCTCTTGATCGAGACTTCCGGCTCGATGATGGGGACGAGGCCATGGCCGAGGATCTGCTTGCCAACCTCGAACTGCTGCTTGACGACGGCAGCAACGCCGGTCTTGTCGGCATTGGCGATCACCGAGCGCATCTTGGTGCCGAAGACACCCTTCTTCACCGCGCGCGAGAGCAGGGCGTCGAGTTCGGGCATCGGCTTCATCACCTGGGCGCCGTTCTCTTCCGCCGCCAGGCCCTTGTCGACCTTGAGGAACGGCACCACGCCACGGTCTTCCCACAGATAGGTCGGCACCGGCTTGCCCTTGGCATCGCCGTCCATGGTCTTCTCGAACAGAATGGCGCCGATCACCTTGTCGCCGGAAAAAGCGGGAGCCGTCATGATGCGCACGCGCATTTCATGCATCAGGCGGAACATCTCTTCGTCGCCGCTATAGCTGGTTTCGGCGATGCCATAGAGACGCAGGGCGCCGGGGGTGGAACCACCGCTCTGATCGAGGGCGGCGATGAAGCCATCCTTTCCGGTCATCTGTGACATCATCTTGGCGTCTGCCATGCTGGTCTCCCTGTTGCGGGCCGGTGCGCAGCGCGCCCGGCCTCCACGGTTGCCTAGAACAAAGCGCGTTTAGACGAAAACGCTCCTTCGCTCTAGCTCATTGTTTCCAAGCCAATCCAACCGATTGGCTGGAGCGTCCTTGCGATTGCCGGCGATTGCGCCAAATCACCAAACGCATGCTCTTCGAGTCAGCGCGAGTATCGGCATGCCGGAAGAGTGAAGCAAGGGGCTGGACAGTGAAAAGCTTTCGCAGGGAAGCGGGAAATAGGGATCCGGACACCTTCCGGCCCTGACACGAGCACGGGGGTTCGACAACCGTCAGCCACAGCGTTTTTTGCCTGTCGGTACCGTCAGCGCTTGCGCGGATCGCCCGCATCGCGAATGGCGGCCTGGTGATACCAGGCGCCGTCTATGTCGACGGGCGGCAAGGGCTGGGTCTCGCGCGAGGAAAGCCGTGTCTCGTCGCGCCCGAGGCTGGATCCCATGCGCGGCCGTGCAGGGAACAGGTAGATCTTGGCGGTCTCTTGCCGGGTACTCGCAGTCATGCTCGTCTCCCTTGTCTGGTGCACCCCGGGGAGGCGACCAAACCAGGATCGAGTCTTAGCACAGCTGTCCGCGCCTTCCTATCATTTGCCCGCTTTGCAGGCAGCGTTTGCCTAAACTATGTGCATTCGAGGCTACGCCAGGACACTGCGCAGGAAGGCAGCACTCCCGGCAATGACAGCTCATGCCCCATTCTTCCGTCGATGGCGCGGAAAGACGCGGATTTAACCACATCCGGGCCGATGGGATGGCCATCCTCTGCGACAAAAGCGCCGCACCCCTGCGCGCTGGCACGCTTCCTGCTTATTGCACTGCAACCGGCGGCGGTCCGGTGCGAACCGGCTGCCGTCCATTCTATTCACATTAGCGAGTATCCTGAGAATGACGAAGTACAAGCTCGAGTATGTCTGGCTCGACGGTTACCGGCCGACCGCCAACCTGCGCGGCAAGACCATGGTCCGCGAATTCGACACCTTCCCCACGCTCGAGCAGCTGCCGCTCTGGGGTTTCGATGGTTCCTCGACCAAGCAGGCCGAAGGATCCAGCTCCGATTGCGTGCTCAAGCCGATCCGCGTCGTCCCCGATCCCGAGCGCCTGAACGGCGCCGTCGTGCTCTGCGAAGTGATGATGCCCGACGGTGTCACCCCGCATGTCTCCAACACCCGCGCCACCATTCTCGACGACGATGGTGCCTGGTTCGGCTTCGAGCAGGAATATTTCTTCTACAAGGACGGCCGCCCGCTCGGCTTCCCCGAGCACGGCTTCCCGGCCCCGCAGGGCCCCTATTACACCGGCGTCGGCTACAAGAATGTCGGCAACATCGCCCGCGAGATCGTCGAGAAGCATCTCGACATCTGCCTGACCGCCGGCCTCAATCATGAAGGCATCAATGCCGAGGTCGCCAAGGGCCAGTGGGAATTCCAGATCTTCGGCAAGGGCTCCCGTGCCGCCGCCGATGAGATGTGGCTCGCCCGCTACTTCCTGCTCCGCCTGACCGAGAAATACTCGATCGACATCGAATGGCATTGCAAGCCGCTCGGCGACACCGACTGGAACGGCTCGGGCATGCATTGCAACTTCTCGACCACTCATATGCGGGAAGTCGGCGGCAAGGCCTATTTCGAGGCGCTGATGGCAGCGTTTGCGGCCAACAAGGAAGCTCATATCGCCGTCTACGGCCCGGACAATCATCTGCGCCTCACCGGCAAGCACGAGACCGCCTCGATCGACACCTTCTCCTGGGGCGTGGCCGACCGCGGCGCCTCGATCCGCGTGCCACACTCCTTCGTGCGCAACGATTACAAGGGTTATCTGGAGGACCGCCGTCCCAACTCCCAGGCCGACCCCTATGAGATCGCCTCTCAGGTGCTCAAGACCATCGCTTCCGTCTCGACCGCGGTGAAGGCCGCGGCCTGAGCCCGAACGGTTTCCGACGAAACGGCGCGGATCGAAAGATCCGCGCCGTTTTGCATGCTGCATCCGGATGAAGCCAGCGCGCGCCCACCATGCATCTTTGCCGGTCGCCCTTTCGGGCTGGCTGTGCTATAGCCCCGGCCAACATCAGGAATTTTGCATGTCGGCCCCTTCGCTCGAACAGGCAGCGAACCCTCAGGCCATTCCCATGGGAATGGCCGATACCGTTGCCGCCCCACAAGCCCTCTCCGCCAAGCCCTCCCTCGCCGGGATGGATCGCGCCGCCCTGACCGAGGCTCTCACCGCCGTGGGCGTGCCCGCCGGCGAGGTGAAGATGCGCGTCAACCAGCTGTCGCACTGGCTCTATGTGCGCGGCGCCAGCCGTTTCGATGCCATGACCAACGTGTCCAAGCATCTGCGCGCCCTGCTGGAGCAGTCCTATACGCTCGACCGCCCGGAGATCATCGCCGAGCAGGTCTCGGCCGACGGTACGCGCAAATGGCTGATGCGCATGCCCTCCACCGGTCCGGCCGACAAGGGCGCCGAGATCGAGACCGTCTACATCCCCGACGAAAAGCGCGGCACGCTCTGCGTTTCCTCGCAGGTCGGCTGCACGCTCAACTGCTCCTTCTGCCACACCGGCACGCAGAAGCTGGTGCGCAACCTCACCACGGCCGAAATCGTGGCCCAGCTCCTGGTCGCGCGCGACCGGCTTGGCGACTGGCCGGGCCAGGAGGCGCCGGAAGGCGCGATCGTGCCGCGCGATGGCGGGCGCTTCGTCTCCAATGTCGTGATGATGGGCATGGGCGAGCCGCTCTACAATTACGACAATGTCGCCGCCGCCCTGAAGGTGATGTCCGACCAGGACGGCCTGTGCCTGTCGCGCCGGCGCATCACGCTCTCCACCTCCGGCGTGGTGCCGATGCTCGGCCCGCTGGGCGATGACATCAATCCCGCACTCGCCATCTCGCTGCACGCTACCAACGACAATCTGCGCAACGAGCTGGTGCCGCTGAACAAGAAATATCCGATCGCCGAACTCCTGGATGCCTGCCGCAACTATGCGGGCCTGTCCAACGCCCGCCGCATCACCTTCGAATATGTCATGCTCAAGGGCGTCAATGACAGCCCGGCCGAGGCACGCGCCCTGGTCAAGCTGCTCAAGGGCATTCCGGCGAAGATCAACCTGATCCCCTTCAATCCCTGGCCCGGCACCTTCTATGAATGCTCGGACTGGGAGACGATCGAGGCCTTCTCCGACATCGTCTTCAACGCCGGCTATGCCTCGCCCATCCGCACGCCGCGCGGGCGCGACATTCTCGCAGCCTGCGGCCAGCTCAAGAGCGAGAGCCAGAAGATGCGGGCCCGCGAGCGCCTTGCCATCGAGGCCGATGCCATGAAGAAACTGGCGGTGGAGGCCTTCTACGCTCACGGCGTGGAAGAGTAGTCCCCCTGGGACCGCAGGCGCCTCGCCTGCTCTTCTTCTCCTGCCCGCGCAATGTTTCCAGGTGCAGACGAGACGCCTGCGGTTCCAGAAAGCTCATGTCCTCTCCCCCACCCGCCCCCAACCGCCCGCGCAGCGTCATCGGCTTCGTCGACCGTCTGGTGCTGGTGGCCTTCGCCGCCATCCTGGCCGCCATCGCCGCGTTGGTGGTCGGCGTGATGGGCCTCGCCAATCACGATTTCGGCCAGGAACTCACCGCCACCGCCGAATTATTGGGCCTGAAGGCCCTGGCGACGCTGCTCGACGGCACGGCGGTGGAGGATATCGGTGCGATGATCCAGCAGGCCGCAACTGCTGCCTTGGCGATCTGGCTCGCCCCGATCGCGCTGGTCGCGGTGATCGGCGAAACCATGGGCAAGGCGAGCTGGATGTTCTACGCCGTGGGCATGGCGCTCGCCTTCGCGGTGGCACCGATGGTGATGAGCCTGAACATCCTCGCCATCATGCTGCTTTACCGCGCCTTGCTGGGCCTCCTTGCCATCGGCATCGTCGCCGGCACGGTCTACTGGCTGGTCGCCGGCCGGAGCGCCGTGGGTTGAGCGGAGCCGGGATTGCACGCCATGGTTCTTTTGGCCCGATTTAACCATTTACTCACCGCGTCCGCGTAGGCTTCGAGCCGTTCCGGTCGAACTTTCGCCGGAATCCCTGTCTTTCGTCGCAGTTGCGCGAGGCGCTCCGATTCACGATGATCGGCGCCACCGCTTCCTGCCCTCTTATTCGGGATCGATCGAGCCAGCATGATGTCCTCAACCCTTCGCATCGCGCTCATCGCCACCGCCGTCGTCGCATTCACCGGTTCGGCTCTGGCAGCACCTCGCAAACCCAAGGCCGAAGCGCCGCCCCCGGCTGCCGCGGCCGGCGCTCAACCGACGCCGCTCGGCCAGTTCGGCGATTGGCAGGCCTTCCAGAACGGCACGGCCAAGGGCAAGTCCTGCTTTGCCATCACCAGCCCGAAGGACCGCAAGCCTGCGCGGCTGAAGCGCGACCCGGCCACGCTCTTCATCACCCGCCGCCCGGGCGAGGGTGTGAAGAACGAGCTGAGCATGATCACCGGCTTCGGCATGAAGGATGGCGGCGACGCCACCCTGAAGGTCGGCCGCTCCTCCTATACGCTCTACACGAAGGGCAGCAATGCCTGGGTGAAGAACGCCGCAGAGGAAGGCACCGTGGTCAATACCATGCGCAAGAGCCGCGAGGCGGTCTTCACCGGCGCCTCCAAGCGCGGCAACAAGACCACCGACCGCTATTCGCTCGACGGCCTGCCGCAGGCCCTCGACGCCATCACCAAGGGCTGCCCGTAAGATTTGGAGCGCGGACATCTCAGCGACATTAAGGAATGTCGCGATGTCCGCTCTTGAAGCATAGAACTCGCAAAAAGGGCGCAGCCAGATCAAGCCGCGCCCATTCCTTGTAGGTTCTCTATTTCCAAGAGCGGACAGGATGTCCGCGCTCCTAAACTACACCGTCTTGGCAGCGAGCCTGTCGCGGAAGACGAGATAGCCGTAAACAGGCATCACCACGAAAACCATGGCGATCTTGATGGCATAGTCGGCAATGCCGAGGCTGACCCAGGGCACGTCCGTGCCGACGAAGGCGATCACCCAGAACAGCACGCTGTCGACTGTCGAGGCCAGGATGTTGGAGATGGACGGCGGCACCCACCAGGCATGCTGGCGGAAGCGGTTGAAGACCTGCGCATCCACCATCTGGCCGGAGATGAAGGCGACGCCGCTGGCGATGGCGATGCGCGGATCCGCCGCCACGAAGGAGACGATCACCGCGATCACGAAGGAGGCCATCACCACCTTGCGCGTCATTTCCACGCCATGGCGCCGATTGCACAGATCCGTGATGAAGAAGGCGACCGGGAAGATGAAGGCGCCCCAGGTCAGGAAATCGGACGTGCCCGGCACGACATATTGCACGCCCCAGTTGGCGGCGGCCACGATCACGGCGTGGGCCAGCACGTAGGACCAGCGCAGGCCGGCGAAGAAAGAGAAAGACGAAGAGCTGCTCACGGCGTCATACCCAGCGAAAACACGGAAATTGCGGGCTGGCATACAGCAAAAGCCGGATCAGGCCTACCCATAAAACAGCATGGCGGGCCTTCGGCGCATTCGCTCTCGTCACGCCGCCGTGTCACGTGGCTTCACGAAGGGCTCGATGCCGGAAAGGCCCGTGTAATGAATTTGCAAGGGCAGGCCGAGACGAGCGGCCGCAGCGGCAGCTTTCTTCTCCAGCGCCTTGTCCGGGATCTGCACCAGGAACATCACCCGCTTGTAATGGCCGAAATACATCGGCAGCAATTGCGGATGGACGTCGAGCTTCAGGCCCTTGACCACGAAGCGGTCGAAATGGCGCACCAGGAAATCGGTAAGGTAGAAGGTGCCGATCTCCTCCTCCTGCATGCGGTCGAAAACGTCCGCGCCGGCAAAGAAGGAATAGCAATGCGGCCCTTCGATGCGCTCGACGCCCTCCTCCTTGAGGACCTCGTCGAGCAGGCCACCAGTGCCGCAATCGCCGTAGAGCACCAGGATCTCGTCATATTTGGCACGGTTGGCGCGGATCTTGCGGCGAATGCCGTCCGGGATCTTCTGCGGATAATTGTGCCAGATCGCCGGCAGGCAGGTAACCTCCATATGGTCCCAGCCATTGGCCGTCTTCACCGCCAGGAATTCGCGCGCCAGCGCCCCGCAGGCAATCACCAGCGTCGAGCGGGGTGCGTCTGTCTGTTTCGAAGGACTGGTCATCGCCCACTCCCCGAGGTCGGTTCCCGCCGTCCATCGGGCGGAACGGCGTCATGCCGCCCCGCATGGATCCGTCGTCAGGCTCAGCCCGCCATGCCCTGGCGCTTGCCGATCAGCGACTTGGCCATCTCCACCGCAATGGCGGCGTCGCGGCAATAGGCATCGGCGCCCACGGCTTCCGAGAAGGCCTCGTTC
The DNA here is from genome assembly GCF_034424805.1 of Labrys sedimenti. Classification (NCBI taxonomy): domain Bacteria; kingdom Pseudomonadati; phylum Pseudomonadota; class Alphaproteobacteria; order Hyphomicrobiales; family Xanthobacteraceae; genus Labrys; species Labrys sedimenti. Next base: position 113,103 of record NZ_JAXOUF010000012.1, on the reverse strand, counting down.
AGCGGCGCGCCACCGACCAGCACGATGTAGTCGGAGCGGATGCCCTTCTCCTTCATCGTGTCGATCACGACCTTCATATAGGGCATGGTCGTGGTGAGCAAAGCCGACATGCCGAGAATTTCGGGCTGGTGCTTCTCCAGCGCCTCGAGATAATTCTCGACCGGGTTGTTGATGCCGAGGTCGATCACCTCGAAGCCGGCGCCTTCCATCATCATGGTGACGAGGTTCTTGCCGATGTCGTGGATGTCGCCCTTGACGGTGCCGATCACCATCTTGCCGACCTTGGGGGCGCCGGTCTCGGCCAAGAGCGGGCGCAGCACGTTCATGCCGGCCTTCATCGAATTGGCGGACATCAGCACTTCCGGCACGAACAGGATGCCGTCGCGGAAGTCGACACCGACGATGCGCATGCCCTCGACCAGGGCCTTGGTGAGCACGTCATAGGGCGTCCAGCCGCGCTTGAGCAGGATATTGACGCCCTCGACGATCTCGTCGGCCAGGCCGTCATAGAGGTCGTCGTGCATCTGCTCGACGAGCTCGTCATCGGGGAGTGCGTTGAGATCGAGATCGCCGTCGGACATGACTTGCTGTTCCTGCACTGGGTGAAGCACGGATTACTATAGAACGCTTCTTAATGCGAGGTAGCCTGACAGGGGCGCCTTACGCTGTCGCACCGGGGACATCGTATATTCAATCTGCGACAACAGCTCAAAAGAGCGATAGCTGCCAGGCAGCGGGAACCCGATTTCGGGGGCCGATCTTATCCACAATCCGGCTCCCGCAAACCGAGCCCGCTATTGGCTCGGCCGGCTCGTCCGAGCTTATGGGTCCGGCCCCCTCGGCAAGAGCGCTCATTTGCCCCACCGCCTGCCGTCCCCGCGCATTTGCGACTCCCGCCGAGTCCATCTATTCGCGGAGCGCTTCGGCAAAACGTTGGCGTCCGACGTCGGTATTGGCTTGCGTGAACGTTGCAGGAAATAGTAGGCCTACCTAACGGAATGTCGTGGCGCCGGCCTTTGGCGTGATTTCGATACTGATGGCTGTTCGGAAAAGGTTGTGATGCCCGGTTTATCTCGTCGTGTCTTTGTTTTCGGTGCTCCTTTGCTGCTCGCCGGCTGCGCCTCCTCGCGTGCCACCATCGGCTCCCTGTTCGATAGATCCAGCGACAGCGGCTTCAACTATCGCGAGATCTATGCCGGCGGCACGGAGAACGGCCATGACTATCCGCCCATCAATCTGAAAGCGATCGATCCCAAATATTTGCGGCGCGTCGTGGTCGCCCCAGCCGGCGAGAAGCCCGGCAGCATCATCGTCGATCCCGACAATCGTTTTCTCTACCATGTCCATGACGACGGCACCGCCACCCGTTATGGCGTTGGTGTCGGCCGCGAAGGTTTTGGCTGGAGTGGCAAGGCCACCATCCGGCGCAAGGCGGAATGGCCGCGCTGGACGCCGCCGCCGAAGATGGTCAAGCGCGATCCGCTGGCCGCCAAATTCGCCGGCGGCATGGAGGGCGGCGTCGAAAACCCGCTCGGGGCCCGCGCCATGTATCTCTACCAGGGCGACCGCGACACGCTCTATCGCCTGCACGGCACCAACGATCCGACCTCGATCGGCAAGTCGATGTCGTCGGGCTGCATCCGCCTGCTCAACCAGGACATCATGGCCCTCTATCACAACACCCCGGTGGGCGTGCGGGTGGTGGTGCGGCCTTCCCACGGCGGTACCGAGGCGAGCTGACACGGGCGCTGAGCCCGCAATCGTCCTCAGCCCGGCTTGCGCAGCCCGCTCGACACGGCTCCGACCAGCGCGAGGCCCGCACCGATCCAGGCGATCAATTCGGTCTGTCCCTGCGCGACCAGGCTGAAGATGACGGCCGCGACGGCTGCACCCATCGACTGGCCGAGCAGCCGGCCGGTCGATTGCAGGCCGCTGGCCCCGCCGCTGCGCTCGCGCGGCGCGCTGGTGATGATGATGCGGTTGTTGGGCGACTGGAACAGGCCGAAGCCGAAACCGCACAAAGCAAGCCGCCAGACGATATCGAAGCTGTCGGGCCGCTCGCCCATGCTGGCGACGGCCGCCAGCCCCGCCGCCAACAGGCAGAGCCCGGCAATGCCGAGCTTCTCGGGCGATATCCGATCGGACAGCCGGCCCGAGATGGGAGCGATCAGCGCCGTCATCAGCGGCCAGGGCGTCATCAGGAATCCCGTGGCCGCCTCGGAATGGCCGAGCGTGCGCTGCAGGAAAAAGGGCAGCGCCACATAGGCCATGCTCTGTGACGCGAAGGAGCAGATCGAGGTCGCCATCGACAGCGAGAAGACCGGCCGCCGCAAGAGATCGACCGGCAGCATCGGCACCGGCTGCTTCACCGATCGCCGGACCAAGATGAGGGCCGCCACCGCGGCCCCGCCAATCATCGCGAGCGCGATCGGCATGGTTCCGGTATCGCCGAGGCCATCGAGCCCAGCGATCAGCAGGCCGAAGGCGAAAGCATTGAGGACAGCGCTGATCCAGTCGAAGCGATGCCCGGATGCCGGCGTCTGCGGCAAGGCCCGGGCTGCGACGAAGAGGGCGATGAGGCCGATCGGTACGTTGACCAGGAACAGCCATTGCCAGTTCGCCACGGTCAGGATGGCCGAGGCCACGCTGGGCCCCGCCGCCGACGACACCGCCACCACCAGCGCCGTGTAGCCGACACCCGAGCCCAGGGAGGCCTTGGGGAAGATATAGCGCACCAGGGCGATGTTGACGCTCATGATGCCGGCACCGCCGAGTCCCTGCACCGCCCGCGCCAGCGCCAGCACCGGCAGCGACGAGGCCTGGGCACAGGCAAAGGAGGCCGCGGTGAACACGGCCAGACCCGCCCAGTAGACGCGCTTGTAGCCGATGATGTCACCGAGCGAGGATAGGGGCAGCAGCGAGATGGTGACCGCGAGCTGATAGGCGGTAACCACCCAGATCGATTCCGCCGGGGAGACCGCGAGTTCGCCCGCGATCGAAGGCAAGGCGACATTGACGATGGCACTGTCGAGCACCGCCATGGTCAGCGCCATGGCAATGGTTAGGAAGGCCAGGAAGCGTTGGGGAATGGGCAAGCCATCCATGGTGGCGGCGTTCATCAAATACTCACAACCGATGAGAGCCGATGGTATCGGTGTCGTCGGGACAATGAATTGGAAAAAATCACCGGAAACGGCAAACAGGGCGCCGCAACGGCACCCTGTTTTTACGCGTTCTGGATCACCGGAGAAGTGCCAGCTTTATCCTAGTATTAAAACCAACAGGATCCGCGATCCTGCAAGGTTTCCTGGAGGAGGATGGCCGTCAGCCCTGGCCGCCGACGATGTCGCGGGCGGCCTTTTCGATGATGGCGCGGATCCGCTCGGCCTCGGCCTGCGTCCAGGGACCACGATGCATCTGCAAAGCGTGCCGGAACGTATGCAAGGCCTCGCGCACCATCTCCGGCGTGGAACGGGCGGAGAAGGCGCTGGCAGCAAGATCCATGCGGGCCATCACGCCGTCGACCGCATCGCGGTTCTCGGCAAGGAAGGCCTCGCCTTCGGGGGTAATGGTGTAGAGCTTCTTGGTGCCGTCCGAGGCCTCGTTGCGGATATGGTCCTGCTCTTCCAGCAGGGTCAGCGTGGGATAGACCGCGCCGGGGCTCGGAGCGTAGGCGCCGCCGAACTTTTCCTCGATGGCGCGGATCAGTTCATAGCCATGACGCGGTTTCTCGGCGATCAGCGCCAGGATGACCAGGCGCAAATCGCCATGGCCGAAGACGCGGCCACGACCGCCAAAACCACGACCGAAGAAATCGCCGGCGCCATCGCCTTCGAAACCGCCGCGCCCCCAGCGCCCGCCACGGCCCGGAGCACATTCCTGCTGCCCCTCGCGGCCCCAGCCGCGAAAACCGCCACGGCCCCAGAACTCGCCGCGTCCGCGGCCCTCATGATGTCGTCCAAACATTCGATATACCTTTCGTTCTATCTTTAAGATGGATCTTAAGATATATCGAAAGATAGATTACGCAAGAGCCTTTCTGAAAATTCTGCTGCGGCGACGGAGATGATGGGAGACAGACGAGACAGGGGCCATTGTGGCGCGTGGACAGGGTGTTCCTCCCCGCAACGCTGCGATGATTGACAGCGAAGGCCCCCTGCAGCACTCTTTCGGCGCTGCGTAGGGTGCACCGACGGACTGTCGGAAGGGCAATGCCCGCCTACAATCGAAAACACGATTGCGCCCATGCCGAACCTGGAAAACCTCAGGAAGCAGGCCAAGCAATATCTGCGTTGGCATCGCGAGCACTGTCACCCGGTCGCCGCCGAGATCCGGGCTGCCTTGCCGCGCTTCCACGGCCTCGACGATCATCAGATATTGAGGGCGAATTTCCAGCTTGCCGATGCCCTGGAACTCGTCGCTCGCCAGTCAGGCTTCGTGGGATGGGAGGCGCTCAAGACAGGAGCCTCGACCATGACGGATATCCCCGCACCGCCCCTGCCGGAACCCTTTTTGAGCTCGGCCGCGGCCCAGCTCATCGTCACCGACATCAAGACCTCCTGCGACTTCTTCACCACCAGGCTCGGCTTCAGCATCGACTTCGTCCATGGCAATCCGCCCTTCTACGGGCAGGTCAGCCGCGACAGAGCTCTGCTGGCCCTCAGATTGGTGTGCGAGCCGGTCTATCTCGGCGATGTCAGGCAGCGCGAGCATCTACTCTCCGCCGCCATCACGGTCGACAGCGCCGCCGAGATCAAGCAGCTTTTCCTGAATTTTCAGGCCACAGGCGTGGTCTTCCACCAGCCGCTCAGAAAAGAGCCGTGGGGCGCCAGGACCTTCATCGTCCTGGATCCCGACGGCAACCTGATCCTGTTCGCCGGCCCGGCCGGGTAAAACGCAACGCCTGGCCGGAACTGCCCGGGCTACATGGTCGGCAAGGACACTCAGTTGGCCGCTATCTCGCGCAGCAATTTTGACTTGATCGATCTCAGCACATTGGTCCTGTCGTCCACTTTCAGGAGAAAGGCCCCGGGGCCGCCGATGACGTGATCGCGGTAATAGATATCCGCCGGCACCTCGCCGAGCCGGCGAGGGTCGACCCAGGTCGGCATAGGCAGGCCGTTGATGGTAATGCCTCGCAGAATTGCGACGTCGCGAGCACGGTCAGGCGCCTCGCCCCTATTGTTCTCGCCATTGCCCGAGATATCGATCACCCGACGCAGGGCAGCGAAATCATTCTCCTCGATCATCCTCGTCCCGAGCCGGATCACGCCGGTGATATAGGTGGTGCCGGCCGAGCGTTTCGCCGAGCCGGCCGTGATGTGGGATGCAAAGCGCTCGGCATCCGCCCTGTTCCGGAGCAAGGTCCATGGCACCACCACGCGCTGCCCATCCGACCATTCGACATAGCTGGCTGCAATCCGGCCCAAGGGCCCGGTGGAGAGAGCCGCAACGACCTCGGGATCCCGAAAGGCCTGCGCATAACCATCGGTCTGCACGGACAGATTCTCGTCTGACATCGAAAAGGAAATATCCGCAGCAAGAACCAGCTCGAGATCGACGGCGAGTTGCCCCGCAGACGAAGGCGGCGCCCACGGCATCGTCACTGCGACCAGGAAAAGCAGCAAGTTCCGCATAAGGGCCCCTCGTTGGGGTCAGCCGCCGCATGAGACACCGGACCGAAGTCAAAAAGCTCGAGAAAGCGTCCAGACTATGCGTCTCTACCCCTTCGGTCACAAACTTCTTTTTTGAGCGACGCCCCCCTCGATACAACACGGACTTCAACACTTCGGCCCCCGCCCCCGAGATAGTGTGAGCAGGCTGCCCGGGCACTGAGGCGCCGTTGAAAAACGACGCTCCGTCGTCCCCCGGCAAGGCTGGAGAAGACGGAGCGCTCATTCTCGAACGATCCCATGATGTTTTACTTTAGACGGCAGTGATGGCCTTCCGCTCTCGCAGCCTGGTGACAATGCGCTCGCGCTCCTCGACATAGCTCGAGGCGGAAGCCCGTGCCGCCTCGATCGCGGCGACGGGCGCCGTCGCCGGAGACCCGGCGTCGAAGGGCGGTGCCGGCGCATATTCGAGCTTGAGCTGCACGGCCTCCGCCTCCTCGCGCCCCCGCAGCCTGGCGATGATGTCGAGCGCGAAATCGATACCGGCCGTGACGCCGCCGCCGCTGATCAGCCGGCCGTCGGCGACAATGCGCTCGGCCACCGGCACTGCGCCGAGCGGTTCGAGCAGATGATGCGAGCCCCAATGCGTCGTCGCCCGCTTTCCCTCCAGGAGCCCCGCCGCACCCAATACAAGGGAACCGGTGCAGACGGAGGTAACGAAGCGGGCGCTCCAGGCCTGGCGGCGCAGGAAGTCGAGGACGACCTCGTCCTCCATCAGCGGGTTGACGCCGGCGCCGCCCGGTACGCACAGCACGTCGAGAACCGGGCAGTCCTGCAATGTCGTGGTGGGCAGCACAGGCCAGCCCGAAGTCGCCGTCACCGGATCGAGATCCTTCCAGATCAGGTGCTGTACGACGCCTGGCATCGCGGCAAAAGCATCGAAAGGCCCGGCCAGGTCCAGCAATTGCACCTTGGGGAAAACCAGAAAGCCGATCTGCAGGATCATGAGGAAGCTCCGTTCCAAATCTTGAGGTTGACAGAACCACTCTAGCGCGGCAGCCTCTGGCGCAAATGTCGTTTGACCCACATTTTGCGCCAAACCCAATCGACGGGCCGTGGACCGGCAGGCCACTGCGCACGATCGATCTGCTGGCTTTTCCGGGATTTCAACTCCTCGACATCGCTGGCCCCATGCAGGTGTTCGCCTCGGCCAATCGTCTCCTGGAGGATGACGGGCTGCCCCCGGCTTATCGCCTGCGCATTGTCGCCCGGCAGGACCAGGTCTCGGCCTGGGCCGGGCTGACCCTGCAGGCCGAACCCCTGCCCGCCGCGAGCGAAGCGTGCGATACGCTGGTGATCGCCGGCGGACGCGCCGTGCATGAGGCCGCCGAGGATGCCGCGCTCATTGCCTGGGTCGCGGCCAGGGCGGCGACCGCGCGAAGGGTTGCGGCGGTCTGCACAGGTGCGTTCCTCGCCGGTGCCGCCGGCCTGCTCGACGGCAGGCGCGCCGTGACCCATTGGGATTCCTGCGCCCTGCTGGCCGAACGCTTCCCGGCGGCGCAGGTGGAAGCCGATCCGATCTTCATCGAGGACGGCCATCTATGGACCTCGGCCGGCGTGACCGCCGGCATCGACCTCACCCTCGCTTTGGTCGAACGCGACCTCGGCAGTGCCATGGCGCTGGCGGTGGCGCGTGAGCTAGTGGTCTTCCTCAAGCGGCCGGGCGGACAGTCGCAATACAGCGCGGCCCTGGCGCTCCAGCATGGCGCCTCCCGCTTCGAAACCCTGCATGGCTGGATGCGCGAAAACCTTGCAGCCGACCTGTCGGTCCCCGCCCTCGCCGCGCAGGCCGGCATGAGCGAACGCAGCTTTCAGCGCCGCTACCGGGAGGCCACCGGCATGCCGCCGGCCCGTGCCGTCGAAAGGCTTCGGGTCGAACAGGCGCGCACGCTGCTCGCCGACACCACCCAGCCCCTCAAGCAGATCGCTGCTCGCTGCGGCTTCGGCTGCGAGGAGACGATGCGGCGCGGCTTTGCCCGGCATCTCGCAACGACACCACAATCCTATCGCGAGCGATTTTCTGCCGGGCGATGATATTGATCGAAGCGTTTCATGCTGCCCCATTCCGGAAAGCGTGATTGACAGAACCAGCCGTCCCGTTAATCTGACAATTGCGAGGTACGTAACTCATTCGCCTATGCAGATGGCGAAGAGGGCGTTGGTGGGAAACGAAAACCAGGAACCGGATTTGTCCGACGGGGAAGCGAGCGGGGCTGCCGCGCAGAACCAGACCGTGCCGGTGCTGGCTGCCAGCGGCCTGTCCAAGAGCTTCGGCACCATCGAGGTGCTGAGCAACATTGCGCTCGACCTCAAGCCAGGCGAGGTCCACGCCATCATCGGCGAAAACGGTGCCGGCAAGTCCACCCTGATGAAGATCCTGGCCGGCCATCTCCAGTCGAGCAAGGGCAGCATCGCCATCGATGGCGAACCGGTGCATTTTACCGGTCCCGTCGACGCCGAGCATCGCGGCATCGTGCTCGTCCATCAGGAGATCCTGCTCGCGCCCCACCTCACCGTGGCGCAAAACATCTTCCTCGGCCGGGAAATCCGTCGTGGCCCCATGGTCGACGACCGGACCATGAACCGCGAGGCCGCGCAGGCAGTCCGCGAACTCGGGGCAGAGATCGCACCGACCCGGGTGGTCGAGCGACTCTCCATCGCCCAGCGCCAGTTGGTCCAGATCGCGCGCGCCCTGGCGGTGCCGCACCGCGTGGTGATCTTCGACGAACCCACGGCTTCCCTCACCCCGGTGGAGACCGACGCACTCCTCAAGGTGATCGGCGCCATCCGCGCCAAGGGCACGGCAGTGCTCTACATCTCGCATCGTCTCAACGAGGTGAAGGCCATCGCCGACCGCGTCACCGTGCTGCGCGACGGCAAATGGATCGCCACCAGGCCCGCCGCCGAGCTCCAGCCCATCGACATGGCGCAGCTGATGGTGGGGCGCGACATGGCCAATCTCTATCCGGCCAAGACTTCGGCGGAGGCGAATGCGGCAGCCGCCGAAGACCCCCTGCTCGCGGTCGAGCATTTCAACGTGCCCGGCTTTGCCACCGATGTCAGTTTTGGCCTCGAGGCCGGCGAGATCCTCGGCTTTGCCGGCCTTGTCGGGGCAGGACGCACCGAATTGTTCGAGGGCCTGCTGGGCCTGCGCTCCGGCAGCGGAAGCCTCAGGCTCGATGGCCGGCCGGTGCATTTTCGTGAGCCTCGCCAGGCCATGGAAGCCGGCATCGTCTATCTCTCCGAGGACCGCAAGGGAAAGGGCCTGTTGCTGGCGCAGGACCTGCGCACCAACCTCACCTTGGCCGCGCTCGATCACTTCACCTCGGGGCCCTTCATCGACAAGGCGCGCGAATGGAGCGCCCTCAACCAGGCCTTCCAGGATTTCGACATCAGGGCCCGCTCCAAGACCCTGCTCGCCGGCCAGCTTTCCGGCGGCAACCAGCAGAAATTGCTGCTCGCCAAGATGATGCTGCTGGAGCCGAGGATCATCATCATCGACGAACCCACCCGCGGCATCGACATCGGCACCAAGGAGCAGATCTACCGTTTCATCGCGGCGCTGGCCGCCCGGGGCAAGGGCGTGATCGTGATTTCATCGGAGATGCAGGAGCTGATCGGCGTATGCCATCGCATCCTGGTGATGCGCGGCGGGCAGATCGCCGGTGAAGTCAGCGGCGCTGCGATGACGGAAGCCGAAATCGTGGTGCACGCCACCGGCGTTTCCAGGCAAGAAGCGAGAGCACAGACATGAGCGGAGAGCTCGCCCCCACCAAGGCCGCAAGCCGCTTCCAGGATTTCGATCTGCGCGCTGTCGCGCCCTTCGCGGCGCTCGCCGTGCTGATGGTCCTGGGCTACTTCGTCAACGCCCGTTTCATCGACCTCGACAATATCACCAACGTCCTGGCCCGCAGCGCCTTCATCGCTACCATCGCTGTTGGAGCCACCTTCGTGATCACCGCCGGAGGCCTCGACCTCTCGGTCGGCTCGATGGCGGCGCTGGTCTCCGGCGTGATGATCCTCTTCCTCAACAAGGCCATGATCGGCGACGGCTATATGCTGCTCGCCATCGGCATGATCCTGGCTTTGCTGCTCGGTGCTTTGTGCGGTGCCGCCAACGGGCTGGGCGTCACCGCGGGGAGGCTCGAACCCTTCATCGTCACGCTCGGTACCATGGCGATCTTCCGTTCGCTCTTGATCTGGCTCGCCGATGGTGGCTCGATCGCCATGAAGTCGATGGAATTGAGGGCCGATTACCGCCCGGTCTATTTCGGCAATATTTTCGGCCTGCCCTTCCCTGTCTGGGTGATCATCGCAGTGGCCGTCATCGGCGCCTTCCTGCTTTACCGCACCACCTTCGGGCGCCACGTCATGGCGGTCGGCTCCAATGAGGATGTCGCCCGCTATTCCGGCATCTCGGTCGGGCGCGTGCGCATGCTCACCTACATCATCCAGGGCCTGTGCGTCGCCATCGCCGTGCTGGTCTATGTGCCCCGGCTCGGCTCGACCACCTCCACGACCGGGCTGGGCTGGGAATTGCAGGCCATCACGGCGGTCGTGGTCGGTGGCACGGCACTGCGCGGCGGCGTCGGGCGGATCTGGGGCACCATCTGCGGCGCCCTGATCCTGGAAGTGATCTCCAACATCATGGTGCTGTCGAACTTCGTTTCCGAATATCTGGTCGGCGCCGTGCAGGGCGCCATCATCATCATCGCCATGCTGGTGCAGCGCTCGCTCGCCCGGAGGAACTGAGCCCATCTGGAGCAAAGCGCGCTTAGGCGGAACGCTCGTTTGCTCTCACTCTTTGGTTCGACGCGTCTTTGCGAGCCTTGGCGTGACCGCCAAATCGCAAAACGCTCTAGTCCATATGCAGTGGGCGGGACCAACCCGCCCCGACGGAACGAAAAGCGCTAGGGAGGATATCATGCGCAAATTGCTGACCGGCCTGATGGCAGCCGGTCTCTTCACCATCGCAGGGGCAGCGGCGTTCGCCGCCGACACCAAGACCATCGCCGTCTCGATTCCGGCCGCCGACCATGGCTGGACGGGCGGCGTAGTCTATCACGCCCAGCAGGAAGCCAAGGCGCTCGAAGCGCGCTATCCCGGCCTCAAGGTCATCGTGAAGACCTCGCCCGATGGCGCTGCGCAAGCCAACGCCCTCGAGGACCTGACCACGCAGGGCATCAACGCCCTCGTCGTGCTGCCGCATAATTCCGACGAGTTGACCGACCCGATCCGCCAGGTAAAGGGCAAGGGCGTGTTCATCACCGTGGTCGACCGCGCCTTGCGCGACCCGATCCAGGACCTCTACGTCGCCGGCAACAATCCGGGCCTGGGCACCGTCTCGGCCGCCTACGTCAAGGAAAAGCTCGGCGGCAAGGGCGACGTCGTGGTGATCCGCGGTCTGCCCATCGTCATCGACGAGCAGCGTGTCAACGCCTTCAACGAGGGGCTCAAGGGTTCCGAGGTCAAGGTGATCGACAGCCAGTTCGGCAATTGGAGCCGCGACGATGCCTTCAAGGTGATGCAGGACTTCCTGACCAAGCACCCGAAGATCGACGCGGTCTGGTGTCAGGACGACGACATGGCCGTCGGCGTGCTGGAGGCGATCAAGCAGGCCGGCCGCAGCGACATCAAGTTCGTGCTCGGCGGCGCCGGCATGAAGGACATGGTCAAGAAGGTCATGGACGGTGACGCTACCATCCCGGCCGACGTGCTCTATCCGCCGGCCATGGTGGCCGTGGCGATGGATCTCACCGCCGCCGGCCTCTACGACAAGCTGCCCGTGCGCGGCTCCTATATTCTCGACGCCACGCTGGTGACCAAGGACAACGCCAAGGATTTCTACTACCCCGACTCGCCGTTCTGAGCGGAAGCGAAAAGACGGGAGCCGCCCTTCAAGACCGAGGGCGGCTTTTTTTGCAGCGACCGCCAGGTATCATTGCACCACCATAAACAATACCTATTTGGCGCCACAGTCATACCTCCACAATGCAATCTAATACTTAAGTATCATCGCGGCGGTAGCATCTCATTACCCGATTTTGCCCCAGAAACGCCACACTCCAGACGCAATTCATCCATGGCAAAACTCACCCGCATCCCGCCGGAGCACCAGAAATCAAAAGCAAAAATACGCCTAAACTGCCTTAATTCGACACAAAACCCGTCGTAATATGTAAGTATGTTTTAAATTACTCTCCGTACAAAATATAAAACAACATGAAAAATCGATTTAAATCGATTTATTTTCAATAAATCGACGTTGCGATTTACTGTATTTTGGCATATTTTTCTATAGGCATTCAGGTTCCGGCCGATTGATAAAGCACCAAAAGCTCCTTTCCCCGGAGTTCAAGCCGAATGTTCGAGTTTTCCAGGTGGAGGTCGACATGTCTGAGCAATATCGGAAGGATTGGCGTAAGATTGCAATGTTCGCTGGACTGGCGACTACTTTGCTTCTTGTCGCCCCGCAGGCCGCTGTGAGCGGCAGCTTCGGCAATACTGTCGGCGGCGTCGGCAACGCCGTAGGGGGCGCCGTGGGTGCGGTCGGTGGTGCCATCGGCGGGGCGAATGTCGGCGTCAGCGCCAAGGTGGGGCCGGTCAGCGCCAACAGCAACACCAGCCTCAACAGCAGCGGATTGAACTCCAATACGACAGCCTCGGTCGGCAATGCCGCCACGGCCAATGTCAGTGCATCGGCAACAGCCAGCACCGGCGTCAAGGCCAATGTCGGCGTCAATTCCTCGCTCGCCGATGCGGATGTGAGCGCCTCGCTCAACAACAACACGGGCGTGAATGTCGACGTGGGCGTCAATGTCCCCGGCTCCAGCACCGGAACACCTGGCACCCCCGGCAATCCAGGAACTCCCGGCACCCCGGGCGTTCCCGGCACGGGCGTGAATATAGGCAATGTCTCCAGCCAACTCGCTTCGATGAGCAGCGCCCAACGCATCGCCCTCAAGAAACGCTGCAAGCTGATCCTCGGCGCCAGCGACGACTATGACGCCCAGCTCATCAAGCTGTGCCAGATCCTGGCAAAGCTCTGAAGCCGTTCCACGAAGGGAACCAGACTGCGCAGAACGACAGCGGGCTGGCCTTCAAGGCCAGCCCTCTTTCCTTGGAGGCGGCGGGGAGCACCGGAGAAATCGCGTTTCAGTCCAATCGCCTCGCAATTCCAACAAGCCCCTTAGAATGATCCGGCAAAGTTGCCGCCGTCCATCAGGATGTTCTGGCGCGTGAGGTAGCCGGTCTGCACTCCGGCGAGAAAGGCACAGACCGAACCGAGTTCGTCCGGATCGCCGAAACGTCCGGAAACCTCGCCTTCCTGCCATTCCGCCAGGACCGCTTCGGGTGATTGCCCCGGCCTGGCCGAGGCGGCGGCATTGTCCCGCAGCCTGTCGGTGCCGAAGGAACCCGGCAGGATATTGTTGATCGTCACATTGTGGCGGGCGATGTCGCGGGCGAGGCCGGCGACGAAGCCGGTCAGGCCGGTACGGGCACCGTTCGACAGGCCGAGATAGGAGATCGGCGCCTTCACCGTCACGGAGGTGATGTTGATGATGCGCCCGAAGCGGCGAGCGATCATGCCGTCGAGCGTCGCCTTGATCAGTTCGATCGGTGCCAGCATGTTGGCATCGAGCGCGGCCAGCCATTGCTCGCGGCCGAACTGGCGGAAGTCCCCGGGCGGTGGGCCGCCGGCATTGTTGACCAGGATGTCGGGCTGAGGGCAGGCCTCAAGCAGCTTGCGGCGTCCTTCCTCGCTGGCGACATCGGCAACCACGGGCGTGACCGTCGCCCCCGTCGCGGCGCCGATCTCGGCCGCGGTCCGCTCCAGCGTGGCGGGCGTGACGCCATTGATCACCACATTCACGCCTTCACGCGCCAGGGCCAGCGCACAAGCCTTGCCGAGCCCCCGGCTGGAGGCGCAGACGATGGCGGATTTTCCTTCGATACCGAGCTTCATGGTCCCATGCCTCTTCGTGTCGGATGCCTGCAGGCTTTTCGCAGGGCTGCCGTCTGCCGGCAAGCCCGCGATGTGCCGGCAGACGCAAGGCGGCAGCGTCCCGCTCTGCCGGACCGGCATGGCACCATGCCTGCATTTGCAGCCCCATGATTTGCAGCCCCATGCTCGTGACGCGCCGCCGGGACTACTAGCTTCGCCTTGCAGGGTGTCGCTCGAAGCGGAAGGCGCCTATAGCTGGGCCTTCAACCCGCAGGCAGTTCCGGAGAAACAGACAATGGCCTCGGACCCGGCCAAGAGTGACAATCTGCCCCGCCCGATCGCAGCCGTTCTCGCCATTGCGCTACGTGGCGAGGAATTCCTGCTGGTTCGCCGCGCCAATCCGCCGGACCAGGGCCTGTGGGGCTTCCCGGGCGGCAAGATCGAGCCCGGCGAGGGCGTGCTGCAGGCGGCCCTGCGCGAGCTCGAGGAGGAAACCGGCGTGGGTGCCCGGGCCGTGAAGGCCTTTGCGGCCCTCGATTCCATCGATGCCCGCCCAATCGACGAAGGCGGTCACCATTATGTGCTGGTCGGCGTGCTCTGCCATTGGCAATCCGGCGAGGCCGTCGCCGCCGACGATGCCCTGGAAGCCCGCTGGTTCGACCTGCCGGCCTTGCTCGCCAACCAGGCCCACGCCAGCATCGACGTCGACACCCTCGCCCGAGAGGCCCTGGCCTTGGCGCGCACCTTGCCATGACAGCGCTCAATCCGCTCCACGCCCCAAGCACGGGCATCACGATGGCATCGCGGCCCGACCGACGCGGGCCTTGCCGATCGGCAGAACCCGTCTATCCTTGACGGTGATCGCGGCCTTCGGCGACCTGGCAGCCGCGCTTGACATGAATAGAGGCGTCGCCCACCGGTAAGATCACAAGCATGCCGTTCTTCTCCCTCAGCCTCCATGCCGGCTCGAAGGCACCGCCACGGCCTTTGCAGCGTCGGCAATGTCCCGGATCATGCAGCTCGACGATCCACTCAGCTTTTGCTGGAGGAACGGCGTCATGAAGATTGCGGTGATGGGTGCTGGCGCGGTCGGATGCTTCTTCGGCGCCCTGCTCGCCCAGGCCGGCCATGGCGTCACCCTGATTGGGCGCCCGGCCCTGGTCGAGGCCGTCAGGGATGGTGGATTGTTGCTCGAGCGAGGCGGCGAGCGGCAGCAGGTGCCGATCCAGGCCGATACCCGACCGGAGGCGGTCGCCGGGGCGGACCTGGTGCTGTTCTGCGTGAAATCCTTCGACACCGAGGCGGCGGCCGCCGCCATCGCCCCCCATATTGGCGCCGGTTGCTCGGTCTGGAGCCTGCAGAACGGCATCGACAATGCCGACCGGCTCGCCCATATCCTTCACAGGCCTGCCGTGCCCGTCGCCGTCTATGCCGCGCTCGAAGCGCCTGCCGCCGGCTATGTCCGCCACAAGGGCGGCGGCAAGATGGTGATCGGCCCCTCGACCCGAAGCGAGGAATTCGCAGGCCTGTTCGCTGCGGCCGGCATTTCGGCTCGTGTCGCGCCGGATGTCGTCGGCACGCTGTGGACCAAGCTGGCGGTCAATTGCGCGCTCAATGCCCTCTCGGCACTCGCCGCCCTGCCCTACGGCCGATTGGTCGGCCGCGAGGGCGTGGATGTGCTGTTGAAGGGGGTCCTCGCCGAGTGCCGTGTCGTAGCCGAGGCTTACGGCGTCACCTTGCCTCCGACGCTGGAGGACACCGTGTTTGGACTCGGCACCAGCATGGCGGAGCAGTATTCCTCCACCGCCCAGGACCTGGCCAGGGGCCGGCGCACGGAAATCGACGATCTGAACGGCGCCATCCTGCGCCGGGCCGCCGCACGCGGCCTGGAGGTGCCGCTGAACCAGGCGCTATGGACACTGGTCAAGCTGCGCGAAGCCAGTTCGCCGTCACCCTCGCCCTGAGCGCCGGGCCTATTCGACCGGCGGCGCATATTGGACGCCGCCCAGGCTCCACAGCTGGTTGAGGCCGCGCGGTATGCCGAGCTTGGCGGCATCGCCGAGATTGCGTTCGAACACCTCGCCGTAATTGCCGACCTGTCGTACCACATTGGCCGCCCATTCATTGGCCAGCCCGAGCCCGGGGCCCAGCTTGCCCTCTGTACCGAGCAGGCGCTTGATCGCCGGTCGCGTCGAGTCCTTGGCCTGGTCGAGCGTCGCCTTGGAGACTCCCAGCTCCTCCGCGTCGAGCATGGCGAAATGCACCCATTGCACCAGATTGCGCCATTTTGGATCGTCCAGGCGCACGGCCGGGCCGAGCGGCTCCTTGGAGATGACATCGGGCAGGATCAGGTGCTCGCCAGCATCGGCGAGTTCCAGGCGTTGGGCATAGAGCTGGGAGACGTCCGAGGTGAGAACCAGGCAATCCTTCTTCTTGTAGCGCTCAAGCGCCTCGGCCGCCGACCCGACCAGCACCGCTTCGAACTTCACGGAATTGGCCTCGAAATAATCGGCCAAATTGTGCTGGGTGGTGGTGTCCTTGAGCACGCAGACCTTGCTGCCGCCAAGTTCTAGGGCCGAATTTACCTTGGCGCTGCGCGGCACCATGAAGCCCTGGCCATCGAAATAGGTGATGGCGGCAAAGCTCAGCCCATATTCGAGCTCGCGCGACAAGGTCCAGCTCGAGTTGCGCGAGAGGATGTCGATCTTGCCCGAGCGCAAGGCGTCGAAGCGGTCGCTCGCCGACAGCGGCACGAACGCCACCTTGGCGGCATCCCCGAGGACGGCGGCCGAGACGGCGCGGCAGAAATCGACGTCGAAGCCCGACCATTCGCCGGAGGCGGATCTGCTGGCAAAGCCCACCAGCCCTTCATTGACCCCGCACACAAGCTGGCCGCGCGCCTTGACCGCCTCCAGGGTCTGCGCCTGCGGGCCGCTCGCCAGCCCGAGTTGCAGCGCCAGGATCGCCACGATCCCCACAATTATCCGATGCATGGCTATCCCCCGTGCCTTGCTCGATGATGGACAAACGAAAGCGCCTCGCCGAACGGGCGAGGCGGGTTGATCTCGACTAGAGCTTGGGTGCCTGGCGTACCACCACGCGGGTGCCGACGGGAACGCGGTCATAGAGATTGATCACGTCCGGATTGACCAGGCGGATACAGCCCGAGGACACGGCATAGCCGATGGTCTCGGGCTGGTTGGTGCCGTGGATGCGGTAGCTGGTACTGCCGAGATAGAGGGCGCGGGCCCCCATCGGATTGCCAGGGCCGCCCGCCATGAAGCGCGGCAGATAGGGCTGGCGCTTGATCATTTCCGGTGGCGGCCGCCAATCGGGCCATTCCTGCTTGCGCGAGATCTTCAACAGGCCCGACCACTGGAAGCCCTCGCGCCCGACGCCGATGCCGTAGCGCATGGCGGTCTTGTTGTCCTGGATGAGATAGAGGAAGCGTTCCTCGGTCTGGATCACGATGGTGCCGGGCGGCTCGTTCGAGCGGTAATAGACCGGTTGCGGCCGGTATTCGGGCAGGAGCTGCTCCTCCGCGGCATCCGGCACGAAGCCAGGCTTTTCCAGATCCTTGCTGGGATCGAGAGGACGTGGCTGTGCCGAAGCCTGCGCCAGCAGGCCGGCCAATCCCAGGGCAACTGCGACGCAGCCGACAGCGAGCGGGGTGATCCAGGAACGCCTCGTCATGGAAGGCTCCCCTGTCATGCCACGGCGCAGCGCACGAACATCATCGTGCCGTAGCGCTTGGCAACGCCGGGATCCACCCAGCGCGTCACCATCACGCCCTTGTCATAGGACAGGATCTGACGGTCCGCCCGCTCGCCGGGCTTGCCCTGCGGCCCGATATAGACGCCGCCATCGGAGGCGGTCTTGAGATAGACTTCCTGCGGCGTCGCCTGATCGGCCAGATGCATGGTCACCCCGCCCTGGGCGCCCTTGCCGATCACATAGGGATTGGAGCAGGCCGCCTTGGCGGCGGCTTCGGTGCGGACCTTGTCGGTTTCTTCGCGATAGGAGGCCAGGCCCCATTTGCCGACGAGTTCTTCGGAGGTCACCGCAACCGTCGGCGTTGCCACCACCGGCGTCGGCGCCGAGGAGGTGCCGCAGCCGGCCAGCAAAGCGGCGCAGCCAAGGAGAATGCTCGCCTGCACGGTCCGTCCTTGTCGCGCCTCCGCGAGAGTCTTCGCAAACAGATCCGCGCTCATGTATCCCTCCCCATGGAAACACAAAACGATCACCCCAAGACAGCGGCCAAGCAATAATGGGCGCCACACCAGTAGGTGCTTCGGTTAAATCACGGATGGCACCCGTCTTTGCCGGCTATGAACAGTCAGCGTACCAAAGACCGGGCATGAATGATCACGCGTGCCAAGCTGCAACATTGGCAATGGCGGGCGCAAGTGTTTTCTGGCTATGACCTGCACTCTGACCGCAAGGAAAACCCCGCCTCGTCGGCGGGGTTATGTCGCTCGGGGATCTCTGGCGGCCGGTCTCTTCCGGAGTCGTGATCAGCCGCGGATGTATAATCGGCTATTCGGTGTGAATTCGCCGTGACGCGTTGCCGGCCTTTGCCGCGGCCCTGCGCCTTCCACGATCGAATGATCAGAACTTGTAGTTCGCGCCCAGACGAACGGTATGGAAATCCGTGTGCAGCCTGGTGTGGATGGTGTAATCCGTCGGCTCGCCACCATTGATTTCGGTCGCGCTGATTTTCGACCGACCAAGATCGATATATTGATATTCGAGCTTGGCGGTCCAATGCTCGTTGAGAGCGTACTCCGCGCCGCCGCCGACCGCGAAACCAACTCTGGTCTTGCTGGTACGAGGATGAGCGAGGAAATCGCCGTTGACATAGTTCTGGGTGTATTTGACCCCACCGACGGCCAGACCGCCGGTCGCATATATCAGGATATTGTCAAAGGCGTAGCCGATTCGCGGACGAACCGTGCCGAACCAGTTGACCTGGCTCTTCGTGCTCAGAAAGTAACCCGTAGCGGCGCCGATGCGGCCGGTCTTGTCGCTGATGTCGCCGCCCTGGATATCGCCTTCCAGGCCGAAAACAAAATTGCCCGCTTGCCGGTTATAGCCAGCCTGCACGCCGCCGAATCCCCCCTTGGGCGAAAGGCTGCCATAGCTATCCACGAGGGGGCCAGTGGCCGGAAACAGCTCCGACATCGTTACATCGCGGCTGGATCCGAAGGCATAGCCACCATTGATACCGGCATAGAAGCCCGTCCAGTTGTAGGCGACTGCAGGAGCAACGGGTTCGACTGCAGCAGGGGCCAGATCGGCAGCCGAAGCACCGGCCGTGGCAAGCAAAAAGGTGGCTACCGAAATCCGTACCTTCATTTCCCCAAATCCAGTCCCTACCGAATGACGAACTTTTCTACCACGTCACCTCCTGCAAGTATGTGATTTTAAGGCAACAGTTCTTCCATATTCAAACAACCGAACATACGATTTCAATCGTACTAAATTTGTAAATAAATTCACTTTTCTCAAATAAAAAATGAAATAAATTGTAGAATTTATTCAAACCATACATGTCTTCCGATCTTTCAGGCTGAAGAATTGATCGTTCCCTCTGAGCATTCCGGCTGCTCGATCACCATGCCTCCGGAGGTGTTCGTGTCGAACATCGGATATTCGTACCCACGGGCATGAAGGGAACAACGACCGGCAGATACCAGAGAGGCGCATGGATGCGCGGGCCAACATACGAAGACCGAAGCCTTGCGCGAGACGCGAAGGCACACCAAAGCAGCGAGGGTCCCGGAAACACAAAAGGCACCGCGCTTGCGATGCCCTGGGTCTTTTCGTCGTTCGAGGAAGCGATGGTGGGCGCGACAGGGATTGAACCTGTGACCCCTACGATGTCAACGTAGTGCTCTCCCGCTGAGCTACGCGCCCATCGCTTGCGGAGGCCGGCCTGATAGCAGGTTGAATCAGGCCATGCAAGCCATTCGTCCCGCTATTTTTAAGGAAAGTTCAGGCGGCCTTCAAAAGCTTGTCGACTTCGTTGACCAGATCCTTGAGATGGAAGGGCTTGGACAGCACCTTGGCGTCGCGCGGCGCCTGCGAATCCGGATTGAGCGCCACGGCCGCAAAACCGGTGATGAACATCACCTTGATGTCGGGATCGAGCTCGGTGGCCCGGCGAGCCAGCTCGATGCCGTCCATTTCCGGCATGACGATGTCGGTGAGCAGCAATTCGAATGGTTCTTCCCGCAGCCGATGATAGGCTGACAGGCCGTTGTCATAGGACATCACCTCATGTCCGGCATTCTGCAGGGCGCGCACCAGAAAGCGGCGCATATCATTGTCGTCTTCGGCAAGGAGAATCTTGTTCATGATGGCGTCCCGAATCCCCGGCAGGGCCGGAGCTTGTTCGAACTCTATAAACCGTCGTCAGGGTAAACGCCCCGTTTACATCGCAATAGAGTTAATCCCGAATTCGTGATGCTGCCAGGGTTGCTTGTGTCCGCGATGGAGAAAATCATGCAATGGGGCTTGTGATGCTTGCCTGCGCATGATTTTGTCGAGATATGTCGGTATCGCCTGGCTTGGCCGCTCTCCCCTCGGGGACGCGCCGCGAAGGTGAAAGCAACCCGCCGCTGGAGTCCGTGGACGGCATGGAAATCGAGCTCAGCCCTCCCTTCGACGTGGTCGAGCCGGCGGCCTATTCGGCGCCCCTTCTGTTCAATTCGCCTCATTCCGGCCGGGTCTATCCGCGCTCCTTCCTGGAGGCTTCCCGCCTCGACCCGCTGTCGCTGCGCCGCTCCGAAGATGCCTTCGTCGACCTCCTGCTCGCCGATATCGCCGCCACCGGCTCGGCAGTGATGAGCGCGCGCTTTCCCCGCGCCTTTCTCGACGTCAACCGCGAGCCCTATGAGCTCGACCCGCGCATGTTCGACGGCAGGCTCCCGAACTATGCCAATACCCGCTCCCTGCGGGTGGCCGGCGGCCTGGGCACGCTGGCGCGGGTGGTCAGCGAGAACCAGGAAATCTATGCCCACCGCCTGCCGGTGGACGAAGCGCTGCGCCGGATCGAGGAGCTCTACAAGCCCTATCACCGCACGCTGCGCCGCCTGCTCGGCCAGATCCACCGAGAATTCGGCGTGGCGCTGCTGGTCGACTGCCATTCCATGCCGTCCTGCGGCCTGGCGCGCGAGGACAGGCCTCGGGCCGACATCGTGCTGGGCGACCGTTACGGCACCAGCTGCTCGCATCTGATCATGGATTGCGCCGACGAGGCGCTGCGCAATCTCGGCTATTCGGTCGCGCGCAACAAGCCCTATGCAGGGGGATATATCACCGAGCACTATGGCAATCCCGGTGCCGGCTTCCATGTCATCCAGATCGAGATCAACCGCTCGATCTATATGAACGAACAGAACTTCTCCCTGCTGCCGGCCTTCGACCGCCTGAAGCAGGACCTCACCGTGCTGCGCGACACGCTCGCTGGCCTGCCCTTCCACTATCTCGATGCATTCCACCTGGCCGCCGAGTGAACCAGCCCGTTCTGCCCGCCCCTGAAGCCAATTGGGTTTTCGGCTACGGATCCCTGATGTGGAATCCCGGCTTTGCCTATGAGGAACGGCAGAATGCGCTGATTCGCGGCCTGCACCGGGCCTTGTGCATCTGGTCGCATGTTCATCGCGGCACGCCCGAAAAGCCCGGCCTGGTGCTCGGCCTCGACCGGGGCGGCTCCTGCCGAGGCGTTGCCTTCCGCGTCGCCTCCGAAAATTGGGACGCGACGGTGGACTATCTGCGCCGGCGCGAGCAGGCCACCAGCGTCTATATCGAGATCCTGCACGAGGCCCGGCTCGATGATGGGCGCCATGTCCGGGCACTAGCCTACCGGGCCGACCGGGCACATCAACAATATTGCGGCAAGCTGCCGGATCGCCAGCTTCTGGAGGTGGTGCGCGGCGGCGTCGGGCTTTCAGGCGCCAATCCCGACTATGTGCTGGCCACCCACGACCATCTCGACGAACTCGGTATCCCCGACCGTACGCTAGCCTGGCTCTCGCACCAGTTGCGGGGATGATGCGACAGCATGT
Organism: Labrys sedimenti; assembly: GCF_034424805.1. NCBI lineage: Bacteria > Pseudomonadati > Pseudomonadota > Alphaproteobacteria > Hyphomicrobiales > Xanthobacteraceae > Labrys > Labrys sedimenti. The sequence continues at coordinate 91,417 of NZ_JAXOUF010000012.1, read as the reverse complement.
GGGGCCGGCCGACGAGCCTACCCCCTTCACAAGACCGACACGTTAATCCTACATTGTGTTGGACGAACAGCCGAATCGGCCTTTTCGGCTGGACTGATGGTGACGGGAGCGCTTCGTGACAGCGCATGTTTCGCCTGCTGTGTTTCATCCGCCGGTCTCGCCCGAGGCGTGTCCCGCCCTCGTGCTGAACGCCGATTACCGGCCTCTGTCCTATTATCCGCTGTCGCTATGGTCCTGGCAGGATACGGTGAAAGCGGTCTTCCTCGACAGGGTCAACATCATCTCCGAATATGACAAGGTCGTGCGAAGTCCCACCTTCGAGTTCCGATTACCCTCGGTGGTGTGTCTCAAGACCTACGTCAAACCCAGCCGCAACCCCGCCTTCACCCGCTTCAACGTCTTCCTGCGCGACTGTTTCACCTGCCAATATTGCGGCACGCGCTCGGATCTGACCTTCGATCACGTCATTCCCCGCTCCCGGGGCGGACAGACCACCTGGGAAAACGTCGTCGCCGCCTGCTCGCCCTGCAATCTGAAAAAGGGCGGCGCCATGCCCGCCGAGGCCGGCATGCATCCCAACCAGAAGCCCTACGCCCCCTCCCTCAGCGACCTGCATCAGAACGGCCGGCATTTCCCGCCGAACTACCTGCATGAAAGCTGGCTCGATTATCTCTATTGGGATACCGAACTGGAGCCTTGATCGGCTTCATGTGCCAGGGCATGCTTTGCGCGTCGTGACAGCTTCGTTCCACGCTTTCGTCGCGATTTGATGGCGACCTTTCCGATTGTTAACGAGCGCTCACTATGGAACTCTCCTATGGTGAAGCGGCCGCAAGGCAATCATCAAACAGATCTGGGGTGCTGTTAGCACGTCGAAGGCTCGTTACGACCGCGAAGGGAGGTTCCATGCCGCACGAGACACCGTTGATTGCAACGATCGTGGCGGGCTTGGGACTGGCATTCATCTTCGCGCTTGTCGCGCAGCGATTGCGGCTGTCGCCGATCGTGGCCTATCTGCTCGGCGGTGTGGTGATCGGCCCCTTCACGCCCGGTTTCGTGGCGGACCAGAATCTCGCCAATGAGTTGGCCGAACTCGGCGTGATCCTGCTGATGTTCGGTGTCGGCCTGCATTTTTCGCTGAAGGACCTGCTTTCCGTCCGCGCCATCGCCATCCCCGGGGCGCTGGGCCAGATCGCGGTGGCGACGCTGCTCGGCATGGGCTTTGCCTGGATCATGGGCTGGGGGCTCGGCACGGGCCTGGTCTTCGGCCTCGCCCTCTCGGTCGCCAGTACCGTGGTGCTGCTGCGCGCCATGCAGGAGCGCAAGCTGATCGAGACCGAACGCGGGCGCATCGCCGTCGGCTGGCTGATCGTCGAAGATTTGGTGATGGTGATCACCCTGGTGCTGATTCCCCCGCTGGCCGGCCTTCTCGGCGGCCATGCGCCGGGCGAGGTGGCACCCTCCGGCCTTGCCGCCAATCTCGGCCTCAATTCGATCGCCGCCACTCTGATGGTCACCGCCGTCAAGGTCGCCGCCTTCGTGGCGCTGATGCTGGTGGTCGGGCGCAAAGTCATCCCCTGGGTCCTGCATTTCGTCGCCCATACCGGCTCGCGCGAACTCTTTCGCCTAGCCGTGCTGGCGATTTCGCTGGGGGTCGCCTATGGCGCCGCCGTGCTCTTCGGCGTCTCCTTTGCGCTGGGGGCCTTCTTCGCCGGCATGGTGCTGGCCGAGTCCCCTCTCAGCAAGCAGGCCGCCAACGAGACGCTGCCGCTGCGCGATGCCTTCGCGGTGCTGTTCTTCGTCTCGGTGGGCATGCTGTTCAACCCGGCGATCCTGCTCCAGCACCCGCTGGCCGTGCTTGCCACCTTCCTGATCATCGTGGTCGGCAAGTCGATCGCGGCCTTCCTGATCGTGCGCGGCTTCGGCTACTCCAAGGGCGTGGCGCTGACCATCTCGGCGAGCCTGGCCCAGATCGGCGAATTCTCCTTCATCCTGGCGGTGCTCGGCGTCAAGCTGCAGATCATCCCCGGCACGGCGCGCGATCTGGTGGTGGCGGGCGCGCTCATCTCCATCGTGATCAACCCGATCCTGTTCATGGCGCTGGATCGTTTCGTCTTGCGCCCCGAGCGCCAGCCGGCTGCGGCCAAACCCGAGGCCAAACCGGATGCCGAGCCCGAGGCGCCGCCTCAGCCCGAGACCGAGCCGAGCGCGCCCGTGACGGAAACCGTGACTGCTTCCGCCCCGCCTGAGGACGACGACATCGAGGTGGTCCAGCCGACCAAGCTCAGCCAGCACGCCATCCTGGTCGGCCATGGCCGCGTCGGCAGCCGGGTAGCCAAGGCCCTGCATGAGGCCGGTATACCGTTGGTGGCGATCGAAGAATCGCAGAACGAGGTCGAGAAGCTCAAAGCCGCGGGCATCGAGGTCTATTCCGGGCCGGCCGGCGACTACGAGACTCTGGAACTACAAAATCTGGCCGGCGCGAAATGGCTGGTCGTCGCCATTCCCGACGCCTTCGAAGCCGGTCACCTGGTGGAACAGGCCCGCAAGCTCAATCCGTCCATCCGCATTCTCGCCCGGGCGCACAGCGAAGAGGCCGTCGACTATCTCAAGGGGCTCGGGGCCGACGTGATCCTGATGGGCGAAGAAGAAATCGCGCGCGGCATGATCCGCGATCTGCTGCACCCCGTGGAAAGCCATCCCGGCCAGGCAGCCTGAGCAGGTGCGACTTGGTCATTGCCGGGCAAGCCGGCCTTTCGCGAGCGGAAAACGCCTGAACGGTGAATGACCAGGTCAAGCCCAGGCACGGCAATACGAGACCGCTTGGCCTGATGTCTGACACTTATCCTCGCTAAACACAGGCTGGTTCCAGCTTTCACCTCAACGTTAATGCCTCGATAACCGTACGAATTATTAATGAATTGATACTCTTTACCCGCATTTTCAGCGGCTTTATTGCTATTCCATGAATAGAGCGAACCATTTTTAGACACCAACTCCATTTTGGATAGCGGGCGAAACCCACGAGCGCCCCGTGTCGTCAACGTCAGATCGAGATGCAGCACGAACCGTCGGGCCCAGGCCCGGGCGGATCGCGGCTGCCTGCAAGGCATTGGGGGAAAGCGGCGATGCAGACGCCCACCGTCGACGAGGCAGATCAGGGACAAGAGGCAATGGCGGGCCATCCGCCCCTTGCGAGCGATGGTCCGCCTCGTGGCACCCGGGCGAGCGAGCCCACCATGCCGGCCGAAAGACGCAGGCGGCGACCGATAGCACCCACAAAGCTGCAGAAGAGCGCTGGACGCATCACGCTCATCGTGGTGGGGTTCGTCTGCATCTATATGGCGATCCTGGCCCGGCTGGTGCAGTTCGGCATCGCGCCGGACGAGCAATATGACGCGCGCCGCTCGGCGGCCGACCAGTTGGCGGCGTCCCGCCCTGACATCCTCGACCGCAACGGAAACCTCCTGGCGACCGACGTGCAGGTGCCTTCGCTCTATGCCGAGCCACGAAAGATCATCGATGTCGACGAAGCGACCGAACTGCTCACCGCCCAGATGCCCGAGTTCGACGCGCGCGACCTGAGAGCGAAACTCTCCTCGGGCAAGGGCTTCATCTGGCTCAAGCGGGAGATCACGCCCGAGCAGCGTAACCGCATCTATGCGCTCGGCCTGCCGGGCATCGGCTTCCTCAACGAGGCCAAGCGCATCTACCCCAACGGGCCGACGGTGAGCCATGTGCTCGGTGCTGTGAACATCGACAACCAGGGCATCGCCGGCATCGAGCGCTATATCGACAGAAAGCGCGGCCTCTCCGAACTGCAGGCGCTCGGCTATGCCTCAGACCCGCATGACCTCAAGCCGGTCCGCCTTTCGATCGATCTGAGGGCCCAGGCGGTGATGCGCGACGAACTTGTCGCCGGCATGGAGCACTATCAGGCCAAGGCGGCGGCCGGCGCCATCATGGACGTCAATACCGGCGAGATGATCTCGCTGGTATCGTTGCCCGACTTCGATCCCAACAACCCCGCCGAAGCGCTCGATCCCAACCGGATCAACCGCATCAATGTCGGCGTGTTCGAGATGGGCTCGACCTTCAAGGCCCTGACCTCCGCGATGGCCATCGAATCGGGCAAGTTTACCACCGCCTCCATGCTCGATGCCCGCACCACGCTCAAATATGGCCGTTTCACCATCCATGACGACCATGCCCGCCGGCGCATGCTGAGCCTGCCGGAGGTGTTCACCTATTCGTCCAATATCGGCTCGGCCAAAATGGCCCTCTCCCTCGGCGTCGACGCCCACAAGGCCTTCCTCAAGATGATGGGCCAGACGACGCGGCTGATCACGGAATTGCCCGAGAACGCCATGCCGATCCTGCCCAGGCGCTGGAGCGAGATCAACACCATCACCATCGCCTTCGGCCACGGCATGGCCGTGGCACCGCTGCAGGCGATGATGGCGGTGGGAGCGATGATGAATGGCGGCCATCTGATGAAGCCGACATTCCTGGCGCGCAGCGAAAGCGATGCCCTGGCGGGCTCCAAGCTGGTCCTGAAGAAGCACACCTCGGACGTGATGCGCTACATCATGCGCCTCAACGCCATCGACGGGTCCGGCAAGAAGGCAAATGTTCCCGGCCTTGGCGTCGGCGCCAAGACCGGTACCGCCGAAAAGGTCATCAACGGGCGCTATTCGAAGAAGCTCAACTTCACCACCTTCATGGCGGTGTTTCCCTTCGACAAGCCGAAATATCTGGTGCTCGTGCTCTATGACGAGCCCAAGGGCCTGCCGGAGACCTATGGCTACTCATCGGCCGCCTGGAATGCCGGCGTCACCACCGGCAAGATCCTGGAACGTGTCGGGCCGCTGCTTGGCGTCAAGCCGCGCTTCGAAGAGATTCCAAACCCGGTGCCGCCGCTCTACGCCCCCCGCAGCGAAGACCATCCGATGGAATGGCTGGTCACGCATTGAGGGTGGAGGGGTTCGCCTTCCTAGCCGGCCCCGTCTGCAGCGATCATCGTCATTGCGAGCGAAGCGAAGCAATCCAACTCTTCAAAGATGACAAAACTGGATTGCTTCGCTCGCAATGACGGCCCCTCCTCAAGGAAAATGCGTACCGGGCGGCGCCGGGATGGAGGCGAACACCTCGGCTACGTCATCCTCGAAGATCGCCGCCGTCAGCTTGCCGCCATAGCAGGCACCGGTGTCGAGATTGATGCGGTTGGTGCGGAAATCCGGCTCCTCCACCGAGGTGTGGCCATGCACGATCTTCTTTTCGAAGAGCTGGCCGGAGGGCAGGAACTCGTCGCGGATCCAGATCAGGTCATATTCCTTCTGCTCGGCCAGCGGCACGTCGGGCCGCGCGCCGGCATGCACGAAGAAATAATCGCCGAAGGTGAGGCTGAGCGGCCGCGTGCGCATGAATTCGAGGTGGTCGGGCAGCATCCTGGCGCGGAACTCGGCCCTCACACGCTCGACATCCCGCTTCGAGTGGGGGTCGGCCCCCTTGATGTCGACACCATAGCTGCCGACGGTCGCCATGCCGCCCCATTTGAGCCAGACATCGGCATCGGGGTCCCCCGCCAGGAAGGACATCAGCAAGGTTTCGTGATTGCCCCTGAGCACATGGAGCTCACAACCCGGCAGATCTCCCATCAGCCGGCCTACGACACCGCGGGAGTCGGGGCCGCGATCGACGAGATCGCCGAGGCTGATGACGATGTGGCGCCGGTCCGGCTTGGCCCGGGCCCGGGCTTGCGCCTTGGCCAGGATCTCCTCCATCAGCCCGAGATGGCCGTGGACGTCGCCAAAGGCAATGATGGTCGTCCCCGCCGGCGCGCGCGGCGGGATGGGAAAGGGTACCGTACGATTCTGCATGGCGACAGCATAACAGCAGCGCCTGCGCCAGCAAGGGGATGCGGCAATGCCGCTCAGGCCCGATAATCCAGGCCGATGTCGAGGATCGGCGCGCTATGGGTGAGCCAGCCCACGGAGATGAGGTCGACCCCCGAAGCCGCGATTGCCGGTGCCGTCTCCGCCGTGACGCGGCCGGAGGCCTCGGTGAGCGCACGCCCGCCCACCATGGCCACCGCCTCGCGCAATTGGGCGAGGCTCATATTGTCGAGCAGCACCGCGTCGACGCCGACCGTGAGAGCCTCTTCGAGCTGGGCCAGCGTATCGACCTCGAGCTCGATCTTGACCATGTGCCCTGCCGCGGCCTTGGCACGCTCCAGCGCCGGGCGGATGCCACCGGCGATGGCGACATGGTTGTCCTTGATCAGGATGGCATCGTCGAGACCGAAGCGGTGATTGCCGCCGCCGCCGGCCCGCACCGCATATTTCTCCAGGGCGCGCAGACCGGGGGTGGTCTTGCGGGTGCAGACGATCGTGGCCTTGTGGTCCCTGACCGACTCCACCACCGAAGCGGTCGCGCTGGCGATGCCGCTGAGACGGCACAGGATGTTCAACGCCGTGCGCTCGCCCGTCAGCAAGGCCCGGGCCGAACCGGTGACGCTGGCGATGATCGAGCCAGGCGATACGCTGGCGCCGTCGCCGCGCTCCACCGCGATCGCAGCAGAAGGATCGAGCAGGCGGAAGGCGGCGGCGGCAATATCGAGGCCTGCGACCACGCCGTCCTGGCGTGCGGCCAGCACGGTGGTCGCCCTGAGGCCGACAGGCACGATGGCATCGGTGGTAAGGTCGCCGGCACGGCCGAGATCCTCGACCAGGGCCGCGCGGACGACAGGCTCGAACAGCAGGGGGGACAGGGGAGAAAGGGGCATGTCAGGCGCTTTCTGCGAAAGGAAGGGAGCGGGCGGCCTCACGGGCCGTCGAGAGGGTCTGGTCGAGCGAGAGGAGAGACGGTGCCGCCTCCGGCAGGCTACCGGGGAAATCCGTGCGGCAATGCGCGCCCCGGCTTTCCTGCCGGCATAGCGCGGAGACGGCCAGCATCAGGCCGACCAAGGCGGGCCCCGAGCCAGGGCGTGTGCTGGTGGCCAGCGGTAGGAGTTCGGCGATCGCCGCCTCTAGTCCGGCCCGGTCCCTCACCACGCCGAGCGCACGCGATAGAATCGGACGCGTTGACTCGGCATCCCCAGCGCGAAGGTCAGCAGCATTCGCGGCGATAGAAGTTCCCGCGAATCGGCGGCTGGCGGCCGGTGCGCTCCTCACGCTGTCGGCGACCCAGGCGGCGCAGACCGCAGCCTCGGCCAGGGAATTGCTGGCGAGGCGATTGGCGCCGTGCAGCCCGGTGCAGGCCACTTCGCCACAAGCCCATAGACCCGGCAGGGAGCTTCGGCCCTGTCCATCCACCGCAATGCCGCCCATGTGATAGTGCTGGGCCGGGCGCACCGGCAGCGGCTGCAAGGCGGGATCGAAGCCGGCCTGCCGGCAGAGCCTGTCGATACCCGGGAAGCGGCGCGCGAACCCCGCGCCGGGCCGTTGGCGGGCATCGAGGTAGACTTGGTGCCCGCCCGACAGATGCTGCCAGATGCCGCGGGCGACTTCGTCGCGCGGGGCCAGTTCGGCGCCCGGCAGATGGCGGAGAAAGCGCTCGCCGGTCTCGTCGATCAGCACGGCGCCCTCACCCCGCACGGCTTCGCTGACCAGCCCCATCGGCCGCGCCGCGGTATCGAGCGCGGTTGGATGGAACTGCACGAATTCGAGATTGGAGAGCAGCGCCCCGGCGCGAGCTGCCAGGGCGAGCCCCTGCCCCTGGCTGGCGCGAGGATTGGTGCTATCGCTGAAGAGACCGCCGATACCGCCGGTGGCCAGCACCACGCGTGCGGTGGGAATGGTCATCGCCTCGCCGTTCGGGCCGACGCAGACGACGCCGGCGATGGTGCCGTCCTCGACGATGAGGCGCCGTGCCTCGATGCCCTCCAGCACGGTGATCGAGGGCGTCTTACGCACTGCGGCGACCAAGGCGCGCACGATCTCTCGTCCCGTGGCGTCGCCATCGGCGTGCACGATGCGGCGGCGGCCATGGGCGGCTTCGAGGCCGAGTTGGAAGTCCTCGCCGTTCCTGTCGAAATTGACACCGAGAGCGGCTAGCCGACGCACCGCATCCGGAGCAGCGTCGAGGATGGAGCGAGCCGCCACCGCCGCCACCAGGCCACCGCCGGCCGCCAGCGTATCCTCGAGATGAAGTGCAGGTGTATCATCATCAGCCAGGCTCGCCGCGAGCCCGCCCTGCGCCCAGCCGGTCGAGGTTTCCGCGCCAAGCGGCGCGCGGGAGAGCAGCACCACCGGTTCGGGGGCGAGTGAGAGCGCCGTCATCAACCCGGCGAGGCCGGCCCCGACCACCACCGGGCGGTCGCGATAGAGTTGGGGATGATCGCTCATAGCTCGAGCATCCTCTCGACGGCCCGGCGCGCGGCAACCGCAATGGCAGGATCGATGGTGACTTCGTGCCGGTTGGTCTCCAGCGCCTGGCGGATATTGGCGAGCGTAATGCGCTTCATATGCGGACAGAGATTGCAGGGGCGCACGAAATCGACGGTGGGGTGCTGCACGGCCACGTTGTCGCTCATCGAGCATTCGGTCAGCAGCACCACGCGGGCAGGCTTGTGCTCGGCGACATAGTCGGACATCAGCGCGGTCGAGCCGGAGAAATCGGCTTCCGCCACCACCTCCGGCGGGCATTCGGGATGTGCGAGGACGATCACGCCGGGATGGTCTTCCCTGAGCTGGCGCACCTCGGTCGGCGAGAAGCGCTCATGCACCTCGCAATGGCCCTTCCAGGCGATGATCTCGACATCGGTCTCGGCGGCGATGTTGCGGGCGAGATATTCGTCGGGCAGCATGATCACCTTGGGCACGCCGAGCTTTTCGACGATGCGTTTGGCATTGCCCGAGGTGCAGCAGACGTCGGATTCGGCCTTCACCGCCGCCGAGGTGTTGACATAGGTGACGATGGGCACGCCCGGATAGGTCGCCCGCATCAGGCGCACATCTTCGGGCGTGATCGAATCGGCCAGCGAGCAGCCGGCACCGAGATCGGGGATCAGCACCGTCTTGTCCGGGTTGAGCAGCTTGGCGGTCTCGGCCATGAAATGCACGCCGGCCAGCACGATGACATCGGCATCGGTATCCACCGCCTTACGGGCCAGGGCTAGGCTGTCGCCCACCACGTCGGCGACGCAGTGGAAGATCTCCGGCGTCTGGTAGTTGTGCGCGAGGATGACGGCGTTGTGTTCCTTCTTCAGCGCCAGGATGGCGTCGACATCGTCGGCAAAGACAGGCCATTCCATCGCCGGAATAACGCGCCTGACCCGTTCATAGAGCGGTGCGGTACGGGCGAGGACGGCAGCGTCGAGGGACATCTCTTATACTCCCATTGAGCATATATCCAGCATATGCTTAATCTGAGCATAAGAGATGTCAAGCAAATTATGTTCACTTAGAGCATAAAGATTCGACAGCGCGATCGAGAGAAAGATCAGTTGAAACCCAAGCCCAGGCAGAGCTTCGACTGGCACGATAAGCCTTCTCCCCTTGCGGGAGAAGGGAAACCGCGCCAAACTTGCGAAGCGAGCCGCTACCCCCGCGCCAGCGGCAGCTTGGTGCCGGCGGCCACGCGCTCAGCCAGCACGGCCTGGCGGAAGCGGAACAGCTTGGCAGGGCGGCCGATGGTCTCGGCGGCCATCGCGCCGGTCTCCTCCACCAGTTCCTGCTGCTCGATCAGCCGGCGGAAGTTCTGCTTGTGCACCAGGCGCCCGGCCAGGGCCTCGACGCTGCGCTGCAGTTGCAGCAGGCTGAAGGTGGCGGGTAGCAATTCGAACACCACGGGGCGATATTTGATCTTGGCCCTGAGACGGGCGATTCCGGTGGCGAGGATGCGGCGATGGTCGGCATGCATCGGCCTGCCCGGCACAATCGGCATGCCGCCCACCGCGGCTTCAGGCACCAGCCCGGCCTCATAGAGCAACTCGTAGCGCTGCAGCACGAGTTCCTCGTTCCAGGCAAAGCCTTCCAGCCCGAAGGTGATATCAACCCGTTGGGAACGGATCTCGCGCAGGGCTGCGCTGTCGGCCGCCCCGGCCCAGGCCTTCAGCGGTGCGGCGATACCGGCCTGGAAAAACCCCGGCATGCCGGCACGATGGTCCTCCCAGGGAAAATATTCGTACCAGTCGCGCCAGCCGGTCTCTTCGTCCCGACCGGCATTTTCCCGGGTCAGCCCGAGATAGGAGATCGAGATCGCCCGCTGCATGTCCTCAGCCCCGCGATCCTTGTCGGCGAAGGTATAGAGCTGCTCGACATAGCCCAGCGGATGGCCAGTCTGGCCCTCCACCCAGCTACGCAATCCCGTTTGCAGCGAACGATGACCGGCCTCGAAGGGCCCCGAGGGCAGGCCCCGCCCCTCCTGCACCGTCATCACCCGCGGCCGCCCCGCGGTGACCGCCACGAGCACGGCGATCAGGTCGGCGGTGACGAGGTTGCCGGTCTCTGGCGGCACGATCGATTTCTCCGGGCAAAGGACAGAAGGGAATTGTGGCCCAAAGAGTCGCAGTTGCGGCCGCCCGGAGCAAGCAAGTCGCAGCTTTTGACCAAAGGTTTCAACAAGTGAAGTGCTTCAGGCGGCCCAATTCAAAAAATCGTCGCCTCCGTCCCCTCCAGCAGCACGGCCGTCAGGGGGCCGCCGAAGCAGGCGCCGGTGTCGAGATTGATGCGGTTAGGCCTGAAGGTCGCGATGTCGACCGGCGTATGGCCATGCACGATGCGCTTGCCGAAATCGCCGTCCCAGTCGAGGAACTCGTTGCGGATCCACAAGAGGTCCTCCTCGTCCTGCCGGTCGGGCGGACGGCCGGGGCGAATGCCGGCATGCACGAAGAAATAATCGCCGCAGGCATAGCTGAGCGGCATCCTCGCCAGGAAAGCGAGGTGATGTTCCGGTATCGCGTCGAGAAAGGCGCGGCGCAGGCCATGAAGCGTCGGGCCTTCGGCGAGGGTTCGTTCCAGATCGATGCCGTAGCTCGCCAGCGTGCGCAGGCCGCCATTGTGCAGCCAGGCCTCGGCATCCTCGCCGCCGCGGATGAATTCGAGCATCATGGCCTCGTGGTTGCCCTTGAGCACCACCAGTTCGCAGCCCGGCAGGCCGGCCGCCAGCCGTTCGACCACACGGGCCGAATCCGGACCGCGATCGACGAGATCGCCGACGGAAACGATTATGTGCCGCCGCTGTGGCAAATAGGCCAGGCGCGCTTCGATCTGTTCGAGCAGGTTTTCCAGCTTGTCGTAGCAGCCATGCACGTCGCCGAAGGCGATGACGCTGATGTCGTCGGGGATAGCCGGCAGATGGAATGACGCCATGATGCGCTCCCTCCTATGCCACAATAAGGGGCGTGCGGGCCGGGCGGCAAGAGGCGGACGAGACGTTCGCGGTCCCAGCCTCGGAGGTTCCCGAGCAAGCCTTGCCAGGTCGCGCGGGAAGCGCTGTCCCTGGGACTGCGGACGTCCCGTCCGTTCTCGGAAACACCGCATTCGAAGAGCGGAGCAGCCTTTCAGCCGCTCAGAACACCACGGCCTCGATGCCCTCGAACCGCACCGCGGTCAGCACGCCCGAGGCATAGGCCTTGGTGTCCAGATTGATGCGGTTGCGGTTGAAGTCCGGCTTGCGCACGGGGGTGTGGCCATGGACGATCTTCTTCTCGAAGCGCTGCTTGGAATGCAGGAATTCCTCACGGATCCAGACGAGGTCGCGGTCGTCCTGCTCATCCAGCGGCACGCCGGGGCGCACACCGGCATGGGCGAAGAAATAGTCGCCGATGCTGTAGGAGGTGGGCAGGGCGCGCAGGAAATCGAGATGGGCAGGCGGTATGGCGGCCAACATGTCCTGGCGCAGGCGATCCGGCGTCTTCTCGACCTTGTAGTTCTGCCGGCTGGCAATGCCATAGCTCTGCAGGAAGGCATCAGCGCCGAAGAAACTGCGCCAGGCATCACCGATCGGCTTGTCGTCGAGAAAGCCCAGCAGCGCGTCCTCGTGATTGCCGAGCAGTACGACCAGTTCGCAACCCCGCACGCCGTTCATCAGCCGCTCGATCACGCCGGCGGAATCGGGGCCGCGATCGATGAGGTCGCCAACGCTGACCACGATATGCCTGAGGCCCGGCAGCAGCGAGGCCCGCCTCTCGATGCGCACGAGCAGCGGTTCCAGCAGGTCGAGCCGTCCGTGGATATCGCCGATGGCGACGACGGAGGTCTCGGGCGGCATGCTGGGCGGCTCGGGAAAGCGCTCGATCTTCTTCTTGGCCGTTGGTTTGACGATCGGTTTTGCTATCGGTTTCTTGGGCATGGCGGACTCCCTCGCCCATGCCGGGAGAGGGTCAGGGACTGAGTTCCCTTACTTCCGCGCCCTTCCCCCAAACGTCAACAAGAGCAGGCAATTGTGACGTGGAGAACTCGGCGGCTCCCCCTACCCTGGAAGGAGAAGGGGGAAATCTGCTTCAGCTCCGCGGCTTGGTGTTCTCGGGGTCGTAGAGCGGCTTGTAGCCGACGCCGGCCACCTCGACCGGATAGGTCTCGCCAAAATACTCGACCTTGAACTTGCGGCCTTCCTGCGCATAGGCATGCGGCAGATAGGCGAGCGCGATGTTCTTGCCGATCGTCGGGCCATAGGCGATCGAATAGGTATAGGAACGCCGGCCGAGCTCGTCGACCAGCGTCTCGCCCGTCTCTGGATCCATTACCGGCAGGATGCCGACGGGATAGCGGGCGACGCCCTTGGCATCGACATTGTCGGTGATCACCAGCGTGCACAGCATGGCCGGCTGGTGGGCGCGGGCGCGGTGCTCCAGATGCTTGGCCTTGCCGCAGAAATCGGCCTCCTTGACCTTCGGGCGCTGAAGATCGGTTTCGATCAGGTTGTACTCGGTGTTGAGCTCGGCATTCTGCAGGCGCAGGCTCTTTTCCATGCGGCGGGAATTGGCATAGGTTTCCACGCCCACGGCCATCACGCCGGTGGACCGCAGCGCATCCCAGACCGCGAGGCCATCCTCGTAGCGCATATGCAGCTCCCAGCCCTGTTCGCCGACATAGGAGATGCGGAAGGCAGAAACGTCCTTGCCGCCGATGCGGATCGGCTTGATGGCGGCAAAGGGGAAGTTCTCCGGATCGAGCCCGGCCGGATCCTCCACCACCTTCTTCAGATTGACGCGGGCATTCGGGCCCCAGATGCCGATGGTGACGTATTTCTCGGATGTGTCGGTGACGGTGACGTCGAAGCCCTTGTCCTGGGCGACGCGGCGCAGATAGTTGAGATCGCGCGGGCCGGCATCGGCGCCGTCGACCACGCGGCAGCGATCGGCCATGCGGAACACGGTGAGGTCGGCGCGCACCATGCCGTCCTCATCGAGGAAATGGGTATAGATGCCCTTGCCGACATTGGCGTCGCCGCCGATCTTGGCAGCGCAAACCCATTCCATCAGCGCGACATGGTCAGGCCCCTCGACATCGATCATGGCGAAGTGCGAGAGGTTGATGATGCCGCAATCCTCGCTCATGGCGAGTTGTTCGGCATTGGAGACGCGCCAGAAATGGCGGTTGTCCCACTCGTTCTCGCGCACCGGCACGCGGTTGCCGTATTTTTCCAGCAGATGCTCGTTGGCGGCATAGCCATGGGCGCGTTCCCAGCCGCCGAGCTCCATGAAATAACCGCCGAGCTCCTTCTCGCGCTCGTAGAAGGGCGAGCGCCGGATGTTGCGGCCGGTGTCATAGGGCTCGCGCGGATGCACGGCCGGATTGTAGATCTTGCGGGCCGCCTCGCCGCAGCGCCCCTCGATGAAGCCTTCCTCCAGCATATGCGGGGAGAAGCGGGCATAGTCGATCTTGTTGTGGTCGATCGGCGTGCGCCCGTCGGTCATCCAGTCGGCGATCAGCTTGCCCATGCCGGGACCGTCCTTGACCCAGATGGCGACCGCATACCACAGGCCCCGCACCTTCTGGCTTTCGCCCATGGAGGGGCCGCCATCGGTGGTGACCTGCAGGAGGCCGTTGAAGGAATGGCCTTCGTTGAAGCCGAGCTCACCGAGGATCGGCGTCAGCTCCATGGCGCGTTCGAGCGGCGCCATGATCTGCTCCATGTCGAGGTCGCGTTGCGAGGGCGACAGGCGCGCCTCGTGCTTTTCCAAGAGGTCGCGCGGATGGCACAGGCGCGGATTGGTCTCCTCGTAATAGCCCCACTCGATCTGGCCGCCTTCGGCGGTCTTGGGATCGCCGGTGTCGCGCATATAGGCGGAGTTGCCCTGGTCGCGCATCAGCGGCCAGCCGATTTCCTTGCCGGTGCCGGCGAACTCGTTATAGGGCCCGAAGAAGGTAAGCGGGTGGTCGACCGGCATCACCGGCAGGTCCTCGCCGGCCATTTCGGCGATCAGGCGGCCCCACAGGCCCGCGCAGACCACGACATGATCGGCCTCGATGGTGCCGCGGCTGGTGACCACGCCCTTGATGCGGCCGTTCTCGATGATGAGCGAAGTAGCCGGCGTGTTGGCGAAGGCCTGGAGCTTGCCGGCGGCCTCGGCCTGGTCGACGAGCTTGCCCGCCACGGTCTGCGAGCGCGGAATAACGAGGCCGGCGTCGGGATCCCATAGGCCGCCCTGCACCAAATGCTCCTCGATCAGCGGGAACTTCTCCTTGATCTCGGCCGGCTCGATCAGGCGGGCACGGGTGCCGAAGGCCTTGCCGGAGGCGACCTTGCGCTTGATCTCGTCCATGCGGGCATCGTCGCCCACGCGCGCCACTTCAAGGCCGCCGACGCGGGCGTAATGGCCCATCTTCTCGTAGAAATCGATGGAATAGAGCGTGGTCCAGCAGGACAGGAAGTCGTGGCTGGTGGCATAGCAGAAGTCGGAAGCATGGGCGGTGGAGCCGATATCGGTGGGGATGCCCGACTTGTCGATGCCGACGATGTCGTCCCAGCCGCGCTCGATCAGATGATGGGCGATCGATGCGCCGACGATCCCGCCCAACCCGACGATGACGACCTTCGCCTTCTTTGGAAACACTGCCATTTGCCTGCGACTCCGGATGCGTTGCGGGGGACCTTAGCGCCTCTTCCGCCACGGTTGCTGCCTCAGTGCGACCTTCTCGCAAGGCCGTGCGACCATCACCGCAGGAAGCGGCACCGATGCCATCCCGTTGCCGACTAGCTCTATAGAAGACGCGCCGGAACGATGTCGCATATGGGCCGGGACATGGCCAGAAAACGACGTCATGAGAAATCCGTGTTACCGACGCTGACCGCAAGCCAAGCCATTCCCTTCTCCCCTTGCGGGAGAAGGAAGAATCCCGTCCTGTGCGCGCCGTCACGGCGGTATCCCGCTGCCTGTGGCTTGGTCGGGCATCCACGCATCGGACCCCGCCATGAACCGCTCCCTCCGTCCCCCGCTGCTCGCCGTCTGCCTCGCCTGCCTCCTGCCGGGCGCGGCCTCCGCCATGGAACTGTGCCATCTGCGCAAGACGCCGGATGGCTTCGTCGCCCTGCGCGCCGGCCCGGGCCCGCAGCATCGCCTGGTCGCCAGCATGAAGCCCGAGGACGAAGTGCAATATGGCCAGGGCCGGCAAGGCAAATGGGTCGAGGTCACCTGGTGGCGCGGCGATTCGCGCCTGGAACAGGATGGCTTCAGCAAGGGCGTCCATGGCTGGGCCTTCTCGCCGATGATCGCCAAGGATTGCGGCTGATCCCCGGGAAAGCGTGACACCATCATGCTTGAGGTCTCGTACCGTTTGCGCCTAAGGGTGGTCTGTTCCGAACCACCCAAGCCAGCGGTTTTCAGCCATGCACCAGCCCCTCCCCGCCACCAACGGCATGAACGGCGCCGAAAGCCTGGTGCGCACGCTGGTCGATAGCGGGGTCGAGGTCTGCTTTGCCAATCCCGGTACTTCGGAAATGCATTTCGTCGGTGCGCTCGATCGCATCGAGGGCATGCGGCCGGTGCTCGGCCTGTTCGAGGGCGTGGTCACCGGTGCGGCGGATGGCTATGCCCGCATGACCGGCAAGCCGGCCGCGACATTGCTGCATCTCGGCCCGGGCCTCGCCAATGGGCTCGCCAACCTCCACAATGCCCGCAAGGTGCCGGTGCCGATGGTCAACATCATCGGCGACCATGCCTCGGCGCATCAGGGTTTCGACGCACCGCTGACCTCGGATGTCGCCGCCTTCGCCCGCCCGGTCTCGCATTGGGTGCATTCCTCGCCCAACGCCCGCAGTGTCGCCGCCGATGCCGCCCGCGCCGTGCAGGTGGCACGCACTGCGCCGGGGCAGATCGCCAGCCTGATCCTGCCCGCAGACACCGCCTGGCTCGCTGCCGACAGGCCGGCCGCGCCGCTGCCGGTCCTCGGCCCTGCGCCCGTCTCCGACGACGCCGTGACGCAATCGGTAGCAGCCCTCAAGGCCGGCGGCCCAGTCGCCTTCCTGCTGCGCGGCGAGGCTCTGCGCGGCCGCGGCCTCGCGGCAGCCGGCCGTATCGCGGCCAAGACCGGAGCCCGGCTGATCTGCGACACTTTCGTCCCCCGGGTCGAACGCGGCGCCGGCCGCGTTCGCGTGGAAAGGCTGCCCTACCGCCCCGGCCCGGCGATCGATTTCCTGGAGGGCACGCAGACGCTGATCCTGGTCGGCGCCCAGGCCCCGATCGCCTTCTTCGCCTATCCGGGGCAGCCGAGCGAGTTGACGCCGCCCGGCTGCCGGCCGCTCGTCCTCGCCTTTCCGCATGAGGACGGCACCGGGGCGCTGGAGGCCCTGGCCGAGGCGATCGGCGCCGTCACCCCTGGCAAGGCCTCCGCGCACGAGCCGCCCGGCTTGCCCGCGGACGGCCCCGTCACGGCCGAGGGTATCATGCGCATCGCCGGCCATTTCCTGCCGGAGAACGCCATCATTTCCGACGAGACGATTTCCTCCGGCTTTCCCTTCTATCCGCTGAACGAGACGGCCGCGCCGCATGATAGCCTGCAGCTTTCGGGCGGAGCGATCGGCGACGGCATGCCGGTGGCCACCGGCGCCGCCATCGCCTGTCCCGACCGCAAGGTGGTGTCGCTGCAGGCCGACGGCAGCGCCATGTACACGCTGCAATCGCTGTGGACGCAGGCGCGCGAAAAACTCGATGTCACCACGGTGATCTATGCCAACCGGGCTTACAAGGTGCTGATGGACGAGGTGGCGGGGGTGGGCCTCGGCAGCGTCGGTCCCCGGGGGCTGTCGATGTTCGACATCGGCAATCCCGATCTGGATTGGGTGAAGCTCGCCGAAGGCATGGGCGTGGAGGCTGTCAGGGCGGAGAGCCATGCCGCCCTCGCCGATGCCTTCAAGTCCGCAATGGGACAGCGCGGACCGAGGCTGATCGAAGCGGTGCTGTAGGTTCTTCCGCGCTGACTTTGGCGGATCAGCGCGGCCTTGGTGTGTCCACTCACACCCGCCCGCTCAGATGCCGCACCTTGCGCAGTTCGGGGAACCAGTACCACCACAGGCCGGCCACCGCGATGGTGGCGACGCCCCCGAAGATCACCGCCGGCACCGCGCCGATCAGCCCGGCGGAGATGCCGGCACGGAACTCGCCGAGTTCGTTCGACGCACCCACGAAGACCTGGTTGACCGCGTTCACCCGGCCACGCACGGCATCGGGCGTCCAAAGCTGGATCAGGGTCTCGCGCACATAGACGCTGACCATGTCGAACCCGCCGAAGAGCGCGAACGCCAAGATGGAGAGCCAGACAGCCGTCGAAGCGCCGAACAGGGCAATGCAGGCTCCGACCAGCGCCACGCAAACGAACATCACCATGCCGGCATGATCCTTGATCGGGTGGCGCAGCAGGATCGCCGCCACCACGATAGCGCCGACGCCGGGCGCCGCCCTCAGCATGCCAAGCCCCCAGGGGCCGACATCGAGAATGTCGCGGGCATAAACAGGCAGCAGCGCCGTTGCACCGCCGAGCAGCATGGCGAAGAGATCGAGCGAGATGGCACCGAGCACGATTTTTTCGCGCCAGATATAGCGAAAGCCCGCGACCAGCGTCTCGAAACTCGGCTTTTCCTTCGCCGTCTTCAATTGCGGCGGCGGTGCGATGGTGACGGTGAGCAAGGCGGCGAAGCCGAGCAGCACCAGCGCCGTGCCATAGGCGATATTGGCTGACAGGCCATAGAGAAGGCCACCCGCGACCGGGCCGATCACCGTGGCGATCTGCCAGGACGAGGTGCTCCAGGCGATGGCACTGGCGAGATCCTCCGCCGGCACCAGATTGGGCATCAGCGACTGCTGGGCCGGGCCAAAGAAGGCCCTGAGCGTGCCGAATACCACCAATGTCACGAAGATCGGCACGGCCGTCTGGCTGCCCCACAGGCCGAACAGCATCAGGGCCAGGGCGCACAATGCCTCGCCCGCGAGGCAGAGCGCCATGATCCTGACGCGGTTGAAGCGATCGGCCACCGCGCCGGTGACCAGAACCAGCAGGAAGGCCGGCAGGAACTGCACCAGGCCGACAATGCCGAGATCGAAAGGATCGCGCGTGAGGTCATAGACCTGCCAGCCGACTGATACGCCGATGATCTGGGCCGAGAAACTGCCGAGAAAGCGCGCCAGCCAATAGCGCGCAAAACCGCCGTGACGGAAGGCGCCTGCGCGCGAAAAGGAAAGCTCTGGCATTATGCGGAACCGCGGGAAAAAGGGTCTTCTTGTAGAAAGGCTGGGGATTCGAGGCAAGGTTCTGCAACTGAAGCCTAAGCGATCCGCGAAGGACCTCTCTCTACCGCTGGCGCTGAGCCGATCATCATCATATGCCGCTGATGTCACAAAGGAGATCAACTTTCGAGTCGTCAGGGTGATTCCAGCTCATTCGTCCGATCGTCTTCGCTGCGATGAAGGGAATCGACAGAACCGCACCGCGGGAATTGGCGACTCGCAACTCGAATGAACCGCTTTCCCGAACCACCTTGACCGTCCAGTCCTCCTCACGCACGTCCGGAAACAGGAGAAGGACGGAGCCCGTGGTTCTCGTCAGTTTCGCGCCGCCCTTGCCGTCAAAGACGAACTCAAAGGCGTTGTCGCCTTCGCGACAGATCATCGTTCGCTGGACTGGTTGATCGGCGGCGGCGGGCTGAACCCAGCATGCGCCGGCCATCGCCAATAGGGCGGTTGCCATCGGGAACGCCCACAGGCGCCGTGAATCGTGACTTGGAGCCCTTGCCGAGCGCAGGAGGCGGGCACTCCGGACCGTCATTGTCGCCATGGAATTCACCGCCATTTTGGGGCCAGGTCGTGAATACCGCCATGGCATGACCTGTGCAAATGATGCGAGCGCCGATCATGGTTTAGACGCGGCAAAGCGATATCCTTGCCGCGTCCATACAGCCGCCCGCACTCTCAGGCCGCGACCGCCTTGGCGGATTTCACCAAGGCCGGATCGACCCAGCCGCCGAAACCGACCGCGAGCCGGTTCCAGCCATTGATGACATTGATCAGCAGGGTCAGCTTGACCCGCTCCTCCTCGCTGAAATGCGCCTTCAAGGCCTCGTAGGCCGCTTCATGCGTGTGCCCTTCGCTAAGCCGCGTCAGGGCCTCGGTCCAGCCGAGCGCAGCCCGCTCGCGATCACTGTAACAAGGGGCGTCGCGCCAGGCCGGAAGCAGATAGATACGCTGCTCGGTTTCACCGTTTTCGCGGGCGAACACCGTGTGCATGTTGAGGCAATTGGCGCAGCCATTGATCTGGGAGGCGCGGATCTCCACGAGCTCGCACAGGCCCGGATCGATATTGGCGGCGATGACGAAGGAAACACGCTGCCACTCCTTCATCAGCGCGGGAGCGGCGGCAAGGGGATTGAGCTTGGCGGTCATGGTCGGTCTCCTCGGTTGATACCGAGGCCATGACGATCCGGGATTCGGGTTTGTGACATCCTTTCAGAGTTTTTACATCCGGAACGCAACCGGCAGAATCGTCACTTGCCACAGCAAGGCGTTTCCCCATCTGACACCGTAACGACGGATAGCCGCTCCTTAGCGACGGCAATAGCCCATTCGACGACCTCCAGCGGAACATCTTGCGTGTATAAGGACACGGTCATCGCGTGAGTGGCATCCGAGTAAAAAATCTCTAGAATTGCCGGCGTCTCATTCGGAAAATCGCTAACTTCGACATACATTCCGTCGCGGACGAGATCGCTTCCAAGAACATACCGATATTCAACGCCAGCATGCTTCATGTTTATCCCACCCTTTGAGGAACAAGCTGAAACTTTGCTGTCTCCTACCTTCACACGCCCGTCCCGCCCAGCCTTTCCCGGAGGAAACGGCGGGTCAGTTTCACCCCGGTCGGCGAGATGGTGTGGCCGACACCGCGCAGAATGTGGGTCTGCACCATCATGCCCGCTCCCTGAAGCATCACGCCCGCCCGCCGGGTTTCCTCGGGTGGCACCGCTCCGTCCGCGCTGCCATGCACCAGCAATACCGGCGTGTTGTGGGCCGGCGCGAAGGGAGCGGGCGTGACGAAGCGCCCGGAAAGCAGCACCAGCGCTCCGATGGGCCAGCGCCCGCGGGCCACGGCATCGAAGGCCAGGGTCGCGCCCTGCGAGAAGCCGACCAGGGCGACGCGGTCCAACCGGGCCGCCAGCCCATGCGCGTCAACGAGGGCGCCGATCAACGCATCGAAGGCCGGCCGGGCTGCCGCGATGCGGGCCAGCCGGTTCTCCGGCGTGACGCCCTCCAGGCTGTACCATTGTCGCCCCGGTCCCTGCTCATAGGCAAAGGGCGCATCCGGGGCAATCACGGCCGTATTGGGCAGGGAGCGACGCAGCACGCCCGCCAGCGGATCGAGATCATAGCCGAAGGCGGCAACGCCATGCAGCAGGATGACGAGGCTGCCTGTTACCTGAACCGTCACGACACGCTTGGCAATCTCAGTGGCCCCCGCCAACCCTGCTGCGCAGCGCCATGCCGGTCATCAGCGAGGCGAATCCGTAGAACAGGAGCTCGACACCGAGAAGGATACCGAGCAGCGAGGAAGCCGATTGCTGGAAGTCCGAGAAGATCAGGATTGCCAGCAGAATCGAAATCAGGCCTGACAGCAGCAGCCAGGTCCAGTTGGCGGAAGAGCGGATGTTGAAGGCGACGATTACCTTGGCAAGGCCGTAGACCAGGAACATCGCCCCCAGCAACGCCGTCAGGGACACCACGCCGGCCAGGGGATTGAGCAGCAAGGAGGCCCCGAGCAGCAGCGCGAGAATACCCATGAGCGCCGTCATCAGGAAGCCACCCCAGGCCCTGATCACAGTGGCATGCACCAATTGCCCCACGCCGAGCACGATGAAGGCCCAGGCTGCCCAGACCACCACCACCAGCGAGGCGAAACCCGGATGGATCAGCGCCAGGATGCCGCCGATCACCGCGATCACCCCGAGAATGACAAACCAGGGCCAGGACCGCTGCAGAACTTCCATCGTCGTCTCCCCCTTTGCCGTTGAAGAACGATGAGCAACATAGCATTGCCGCAACCGGATTCGAGCTTTCAGCAACAATATGGTTTCGATGACGCTTCAGCCTATTCTCGGCGGTCGCCGCCCTCGCGCAGCCGCCTCCAATATCCTGCCTACGCCGCACACGTCGCTTTCCGGCAATTCGGCGGCGCGCTTGAGCCGCAGGTGGGCGACGCATTCCCCTATTCAAGTCTCAGGTCCAGAATTCTCGGGAGAACGCCATGACGGACGCAGCCGACAACGCCACGCATACCGAAGCTCCGTCCGCCTCGCGCCGCGGGCGCGACGCCCGCCGGGCCGCCCGCGTGCAGCGCGGCGGCACCTCGGTGCCCTATATCAGCCGCAACATCCCGCTCACCGAGGTACTCTCGGAAGAAGCGATGCAGATCATCGAGCACAATGCCGAGACCCTTCTGGAGGAAGTCGGCATCGAGTTCCGCGAATATCCGCGCGCGCTCGAACTGCTCAAGGCCGCCGGCTGCGACATCAAGGGCGAGCGCGTGCGCTTTCCCCGCGGCCTCGCCCGCAAGCTGATCCAGACCGCCCCCTCGCAATACATCCAGCATGCCCGGAATTCCGAGCGCAACGTCGTCATCGGCGGCAACAACACGGTGTTCGCGCCTAATTACGGCTCACCCTTCGTGCACGACCTCGACAAGGGCCGGCGCTACGGCACCATCGAGGACTTCCGCAATTTCGTGAAGCTGGCCTATGCCAATCCCTATGTGCACCATTCGGGCGGCACCGTATGCGAGCCGGTCGACCTGCCGGTGAACAAGCGCCATCTCGAGATGATCTATGCGCATATGCGCCTGAGCGACAAGCCGTTCATGGGCTCGGTCACCGCGCCCGAGCGCGCCCAGGACACGGTCGACATGGCCAAGATCCTGTTCGGCGAGGAGTTCATCCAGCAGAACACGGTGTGCACCAGCCTGATCAACGCCAACTCGCCGATGGTGTGGGACAACACCATGCTGGGCGCGGCCGACGTCTACGCCCAGAACAACCAGGCCTGCATCATCACGCCCTTCATCCTCTCCGGCGCCATGAGCCCGGTGACGGTGGCCGGCACGCTGACCCAGGTGCTGGCCGAGGTGCTGGCCGGCGTCTCCTTCCTGCAGCTGGTGCGTCCCGGCGCGCCCGCCATCTTCGGCACCTTCGTCTCCACGCTCTCGATGCAGTCGGGCGCACCGACCTTCGGCACGCCGGAAGCGGCGCTCGCCATCTACGGCGCCGGCCAGCTCGCCCGCCGCATGAAGCTGCCCTTCCGCTCCGGCGGCTCGCTCTGCGCCTCCAAGATCCCGGACGCCCAGGCCGCCTATGAGAGCGCCAACACGCTGATCCCGGCGATGTTCGGCGGCGTGAACTTCATGCTGCATTCGGCCGGCTGGCTCGAAGGCGGCCTTTCGGCCTCCTATGAGAAGTTCGTGATGGACTTCGACCAGCTCGGCGCCATGCATGTTCTGGCCAAGGGCGTCGACATGTCCGAGAACGGCCAGGCCATGGACGCCTTCCGTCAGGTCGAGCCGGGCGGCCACTTCCTCGGCTGCGCCCACACCCAGGCCAATTTCGAGACCGCCTTCTACCGCTCCAACATCTCCGACAACAATTCGGTGGAGCAGTGGGAAGCCGAGGGCAAGCAGGACGCCGCCCAGCGCGCCAACAAGATCTGGAAGAAGACGCTGGCCGACTACGAGGCCCCCGCCATCGATCCCGGCAAGGACGAAGCCCTGCGAGATTTCATCGAGCGCAAGAAGGCTGCCGTTCCCGACGCCAATTACTGAGATCGCCTTGCCGGCACGTTGCTCACGCCGCCCATCTGGGCGGCGTTTGCTTTAGAAAAATCATCCTTCCCCTCAATTCCGAACCTGTTCGCAACCGTTCCCGCTCCGTTGCCAAGTCTCTCGCACAACCTATGGTGGCCAAACGCCTTGGGATTTGATGGTGTCGCCTCGAATCGCAGCAATGCGCCGAAGCAAAGAGCCAGGGCAAAGCACCACATGGGAGAATCGTCATGATGGGCCGCAGGGCATTCCTGGCGAGTATCGCCGCCAGCCTGACGACATCGGTCCGTGCCGAGGACCCGGCTCCGACGGATTCGAATGGCACCGTGCTCGGCCCCTTCCAGGTGGAGCCCCTGGCGGGCCTTGCCGACATTCCCGCCCCCACGCTCGAAGCACTGCAGGACCAGGTCACCGTCCTCAACTTCTGGGCCTCGTGGTGCCAGGCTTGCCGGGAAGAGCACCGCTATCTCGTCGACCTCCAACGCAAGGGCGTTCGCATAGCCGGCGTCGCCGTCCAGGACCAGGACGAGGCGGTGCTGCATTATCTGGAAAAGGCGGGCAATCCCTACGGTCTCGTCGGCATCGACAACAAGCGAGAGCTCATCACCATGCTGTCCTTGCGTTCGATCCCGCAGACCTTCCTGATCAGCCGGCGTTGCGAGGTCGTCTGGCAGACGGACGAAGGCCTCGACAATACGCTGGTGGCCGAGCTCCTCGGCAAGATCGGGGCCATCGGCGGCTAACGCTACAGTCGTAATTCTGTTGCTTGAGCGTCATTGCGAGCGAAGCAATCCACAAGCTACGAAATCCCTATTTTTCGGTCCCTGGATTGCTTCGCTTCGCTCGCAATGACGCGTGAAAATCGACTGAAAATCAAAATTCCAACTGGAATGCGGCCGCGCCGCCTCACAAAGCCGCCACCTTGCGCCGGATCTCGGCGATCTCGTCGGCATGATCGCCGCTCCGGGAGAGCAGGTCGATCAATGCCTCATAGGCGCCTGCCTGGTTTTCCACCGCGGCGCCACGCAGGCGCGCCAGCTTTTCCAGAAGCTCTATCTGGCGGCGGCGCGTGGCGATGGCCGGTTCGGTGCGATCCAGCCCCTGCTCGGCCCTGGCGATCTTGTCGAGGATGCGGGCTCGGCGGCGCAGAAGGCTGTTGTTCTCGGGATCGTCGGCGAGGCTCTTGTCGCTCGCTTCGAGGGCCTGGCCGAGATGGGTCAGCGCCGCCTGGTATTTGCCGGCTTCCAGATAGGTATCGCCGATATTGATGCTCGACACCGCCAGGAAGTCCTGATCGAACTTCTTCTCGCCGAGCTTGTCGAGATGGGCAAGATTGGTTGCCTGCGCCCGCTTGTAGTGGATCAGCTTCATCATGGTGGAGCGGGCCGCATGGCCCATCGCCACCTGGATCGCCGACATGGCCTCGTAGGAGCCCCCCTTGTCCGGATAACGCTCGAGCAATGTCGCGCCAACCTGCGCCCCTTCCTGGTAGCTGGCCTGCGCGCCCTTGTCGTCGCCGACATGGCGCTGCTCGTCGCCGAGATCGCGCAGAGCCCAGACAGTGTCGCTGAGTTCGTCGAAACCCGCGGGGTTCTTCTCCTTCTGCTCGCGCCGGATCTCCACGCGCTTGCGGGCCTGGTTGAGCGCCTCCTTCTCCCGGTTCGCCGCATCGAAGGCGTCGGAGAGATCGCGATAGGCGTCTGCCAGGCCGTCCAGGCGACCGGCCCGCTCGGCGGGATCGCGCGCCAGCGGCTCGCGCAGGGCGACCTCGCGTTCCAGCAGACCAATACGCGGCGACTCGATGCCGGCCTCCTCCAGACGTTTGGCTAGGACATGCAGGGCATCGGCGATCTGCAGGAGCAGGCGCGCCCTCTCCCTGCCGCCCAGCCCGTCGATCGCGCGCAGGCGAGGCTCGGCGGCATAGTCGATCAGAGCGCGCGCATGAGCGTCAGCATCAAAGCGACGGGCATCCCGCCGGCCGAGCTCGAACAGGTTTCGCGCCGCCGCGATGAAGCGCCAGCTCTTCTCTCCGTCAACCGGCGCGGCCGCGAGCTCCACCATGGACTGACGATAACGCCGCATCGCCGCCTCCACCTCGCCTTTCGTCTGGTAGCGGGCGGCGATCATATCGCGCAATTGCGCCCGGCGTTCAGGCTCTGCGAGCACGGAGAGCAGCTTCGTCTCGATGGTCTCGGCCGTGGCGACGTCCTGCTTGTCGATGCGCTCGCCAGCCAGCGTCACGGCCGCCAGGATGAGGTCGTCGCCGCTGCCCAGGGCAGGATCATCCTGCGTTCTCGCCCGCAGCCGCTCCAGGCCCTCGGCGAGGGTCGCTGCGGCCTGGACAGGCTCGGTCTTGCCCTGCGCCGTCGCCCTGACGCGATAGCTGGCGACGAGAGCCTCGACCTGGATCGCGTCGAGGCGCGCTGATCCCGGCCCTGGCTCGGCCAGGACGGTGAGCGCCTCGGCGTCAGCGAGGGCCAAGGCCGCCTTGTCGGTGAGGTTGCGCTCGTCGGCCCGCGTCGTCAGCGCGCTCACCAGGAAACTGCGCGCCTTCGGCTCGGCGGGCGCGACGCTGGTCCAGCGGCGGCAGATCTCGACGAGGCGGTCATGTCTGCCCTCGTCGTCGTAATTGTCGCGCAACGCCTCGGCCAGGAGCGGGAAGCGGGCCGGGTCGCGCGGGGCCCGTTCGAGCCGAGCCGAAAAGGCCTCGATTGCCGCCCGCAGCACGGCCGCTCGGGCCTTGCCGACATCACGGTCATAATCCTCCATCGCCTCGTCGAGATCGAAAACCGCCCGGCGCGCGATCAGGCCCGCCAGCAGGTCAGCGTCATCCGCCGTCAAGGCAGCCCGACCGCGGCGCAGTGCATCGCTGCGCATGGCACGGAGATCGGCCAGTGCCGCCTCCACCAGTGACGTGATCTTGGCGTCGCCCTCCTCCTCTTCCGCGTCGATGGTGGGAATGCTGAGCAGGCGTGCCAGGGCTGCGACCACGGGATCGCCCGCCTTGCCGGCCTTGGCGAGGAGATCGGCCAGGGAGGTGGCGATGGCGGCCTGCTTGCGGTCGTCGCCGCCCAGCATGATCAGTTCGAGCCGGGCAAGGTCATCCGTGGGATTGGCCTCGAGAGCCTTGGCCAGGCGCTCGATACGGGGCTGCCGGTCTTTCTTCTCCAAGCCCTGAAGGATGGTAATCGCCGTCTGATAGGGGAGGCCCAGTGGAGTCCTCCCCGTCGTCGCGCAGGCCGCCGGCTCGCCTGGACAGGATGCAGACACGGCCGGCGGCGCCATGAAGGCCAAGCTCAAACCCAAAGAGCCCAGAACCAACCAGACGCCAACTCGCCACCCGGACCGCATGCCATTCCTCCGCAACCGCAAGACGTTACGTCATCCTGGTGACGAAAGGAAACAGCCGCGTGACCCCGATTCGGGAAAGACCACACGGCGTGTTTCAAGGTGTCGAATCGCACGGAAACGGCAGGGCCGCAGTGGCATCGTCATCCCATCAGAGCAAGCGCAGCCCGCGCAAGACGAGAGATGGGAACGAGACAATGTTCAAGAAGATCCTGACCGGAGCCCTGGTTGCCGCCACGCTGGCCGGCACCGCCATTGCCACCACCGGCACCGCCGAGGCCCGCAACGGCCGCCATGGTGCCTTCGCCGCCGGCGCCGGCATCGGCCTTCTGGGAGGCCTGCTGGTGGGTTCGTCCTACAATGGCGGATACTATGGCGGCGGCTACTATGACGATTACCGCCCCGTCTATTATCGCGAGTATCGCCGCTGCACCATTCAGAAGCGTTGGGTCGAAGATTATTACGGCGGTCACTGGGCTCGCGTACGGGTCTGCTACTGAGTTGCGTTGCGTTCGAGTTGCGTCAAGTTGCGTTGCGTGATGTCGCGTTGCGTTTTGGGGCCCCGCCACGGCGGGGCCTTTTGCTTGCCGGCCTCAGCCGTTCCGCTCGGCACAGCGCACTGCCCCCGCCGCCAGGCGATGGGGCTGACCCCGGTTAGGCGCAGGAATTCGCGGTTGAAATTGGATTTGCTCAGGAAGCCGGCCTCCATCATCACCTGGATGATGGAGGTATCGGTGGCCGCCAGCAGGCGGCACGCCTCCTCGATCCTGTATTTGTTGACATAGTGCGACACGCTCATGCCGTGGATGCGGTTGACGGCCGAGGAAACGCGCCGCGCCGGCAGATTCAGCCGCCGGGCGAGCCGTCCGAGATTGAGGTCGACATCCTTGTAGAGCTGGCGATCCGCCATCAGAGCACCGAGGGCCAGCGCCACCGCCTTGTCCTCGTCGCTGCCCGGCCGGGCGGGCGGTTCGGCAACCGGCGGCTCGGTCTCCTCCGCCGGCGCCGTCGATCCTGCCGAGGCCGCGGCAACGCCCAGCACCAGCAGCACCACGACGTTGCCGCCCGACACCATGGCCTCGGAAATCATGCCTCCCATCCAACGCATGTCGAGGCTGATGACGATATCCGTCAGCCCGGAGAGAAGGCAGGCCACCGCGGTGATTTGCAGCGCGCGATAAGACCGCAACACTCCGTCCAGCCGGGGCGCTATCAGCGCGTCCGGGCCGGCCAGCGCCAAGCGGGTCAGGGCGAGGCCGTAGCCAAGGAACGCCAGGATGACCACGAGGTCGATCGACACGGACGAGATCGCAAAGAGCAGCCCGACCAGGCCGGCGGGCAGGAGATGGGGCCAGACCTTGGCCCAGCGCAACGCCGGACCTTCGGCGGTGAGACCGCGAAAGGCAAGCCAGGCCAAGGCCGGCGTCAACGCGGCCAGCATGGCCTGAAGCGGGATGAAAGTCCTGATCCCGTAGCCCCAGCGCAGGCCCAGCAGCACCGAGAGCACCGCGAAACCAAGCAGCAAGAGGAAAAAGGCATTGTCGCGCCACGAACGATCGCCCTGCCGTACCATCTGCACCAGGAGGATGGCAAAGAGCAAAGCGCTGACGAAGGGCAAGGGCACGAAGATCATTTGGTGCTTCCGGAAACGGGACGAATCTACACCATTTCTGTCCCCGATCATGTTCGCATTCGTCCGCGATCGCGATCGAGGTCGCCGGATGTGGCGGATTTCGGCTTGGTCTTTCCACAATTCCACGAGGAAAGACCGCCATGCGAACGCTTTTGAGCATTGCCGCCCTGGTCATTACCATCGCCTGGATGGCCCCCGGCGGGGCTCGTTCCAGCCTTGGCCAACTCGATGTCAGCTCGGTGACGGCGGTGACGATCACCGGCCCAGCCGGCCTGATCCGGCTGAGCGCCAGCCGCGACGGCCCCTATCGCGCCGAACTGCGTGGCCAGCCGGACGGCTGGTTCGCCTTCTGGCGCTCAAGCTGGGCTTCGAATGGCTGCGAGAATGTCGGCTCGATCCGGCTCGACGGCACCGAACTGCGGGTCGACACCGGCAGCCGCGCCTGGTTCGGCGCCTCCGATTGCCGGCTCGAACTCACCGCCACCCTGCCCGAGAACGTCGCCGTCTCCATCGAGCAGGACGCAACCTCGAGCCGCCTGTCGGGCAGCTTCGCCTCGCTCGACATCAAGAGCCGGGCCGGCGATATCGCGCTGGACGGTCATGCGCACGACGTCTCGATCGAGGGCAACGCCATCCGGGCTCGCCTCTCTTATGCCCGCATCGAGCAAGACGAGAGCATTGACCTCGGCGGCAATGCCATCGACGCCGAGTTGCGCTTCGCCGGCGCGGAGGCAGTGAACTACGCGGTGAGCGGCCATGCCTCGCTGGTCGACAGCGCCCTGCCGAACAAGCCGGGCATCAAGCCGGCCATCACCGTCAAGGGTGATTTCCTGCGGGTGAGCATCCGCGGGGGATGATCGATCAGGAAGTGGCGCCACAAACCTCCTCCACGAAGCTGGGGGAGGTGTCACGACGAAGTCATGACGGAGCGGGTGTGGCGTGCAATGCGCCAGGCATAACGCGATGGCGCGACGGTCCTGCAATCTACCGAGAAAGGAGAGCTCTGCCCGCCGCCCCCCTCCCGACCTCGCTTCGCTCGGCCACCCCATGCATTTCACCCGGAAATGCAAAGCCCACTTCATGGAGAGGGCTCGTCGCGCCCTCTCCGGCTTGGCCGTGACAAAGCGGCCAAAAGAACCGCCCGTTACTTCTTCACGCCATAAGCCGCCATGAACACCCGCACCGCCGACTGCGCCACCTCGCGGATGCGCGCCTTGGTCGGCGGCGTGTTGTTGGCCATGAAGAACATCGGCTTCAGCAGGGGACCGTGCGACATTTCCAGGAACTGGGCGGCGGCCAGCTCCGTATCATCGATATCGAGCTGGCCGGCGGCCACGCGCAGATCGAGATATCTAGCCAGTTGCTTGCGGGAATGGCCGGGGCCGGCATTGTAGAAATGAGCCCCGATATCGGGCATGCGCTCGGTGATGCCCATCACGGCGCGCATCGCCGAGATGATGCGCGGCTGGCAGATGAAGGCGGTGATGGCGGCGGAAAGCTCCAGCAGCGTGCCTTCGACGTCGGGCGAATTGTAGTCGAATTCGAAGATGCGCTCGACATGGGAGGAGCGCTCCTCGTCGACGATCGCCGCGAACAGCCGCTCCTTGTTCTCGAAATAGACGTAGAGGGTGCCCTTGGAGACGCCTGCCTCCTTGGCGATGTCGTTCATGCTGGCGCCTTCGAAACCATGGGCCAGGAAGACACGACGCGCACCATCGACGATCTGGCGGCATTTGGCATTGTCGGCGGCCGGTGGGTCGGTAGCCGGCTCTTTCGCAGGTGCCGGGCTTTCGGCGAGCATGACGGAAATCCCTCCAAAAAATTGACTGAACCGTTCGGTTCGATTTTTATTGCGTATCGCAGCGCAACATGATAGTCAACGAAAACTGACTGAACCGTTCGGTTCGATCCTGACAGTCCCAGCCAGACGGTATTGATCTTGTCGACCGGAGCAAAGCGCGTTTCCATGGAAACGCATTTTACTCCAAGCCTTTGTTCTAATGCATATTTGCGATCCTCGGCATAGCCACCCAAATCGTAGAATGCTCCGGGGCAAGATCAACACGGTCTGGTTTTGCAGGCAACTTTTTCGAGTTGTCCAGGGGCGTCTCACCTTCCGGTTGGGAGACCACGATGGACGCAGCTCGCGACCACAATGCCGTTCCGGGTGGCCAGGGAGCCACCGGCCCGGCCGACGCTACCGACAATGTCGTGACCTTGGAGCGCCAGCGTACCGACGCGCCGGCAGCGCCCGAGACGGGGAAGGCGGAGGCCCCGAAGGCCGAAGCGCCCGCGGCTCCGGTGCAGTCCAAGCCTGCCGCCACTGCCGGCAAGAAGAAATCAAAGGCCCGCACCGTCCTGCCTATCCTGCTGGTTGTCGCCCTCGCGGCGGGCGGCTGGTACGGCTATGACTGGTGGACCAATGGCCGCTTCATGGTCGAGACCGACGACGCCTATGTGCAGGCCGACGTGTCCACCTTGGGCGTGAAGGTCTCGGGCTATGTCGACAGCGTGCCGGTGCAGAACGGCGACAGCGTCAAGGCCGGCGATGTCATCGTCAAGCTCGACGACACCGATTATCGCACTGCGCTCGAATCCGCCAAGGCCAAGCGCGCGACCCAGAACGCCACCATTGCCCGTATCGACCAGCAGGTCGTGGCCCAGCAGGCGGCGATCGAGACCGCCAATGCCGGCGTCGCCTCAGCCAAGGCGGGTATCGAGTCGGCCCAGGCCGGCGTCGCCTCGGCCAAGGCCGAAATCGTGCGCGCCAATGCCGCCTTCGACCGCGCCGACGCGCTGGCTGCCCGGGATTTCGGCTCCAAGGCCACGCTCGACCAGGCCACCGCCGACCGTGACAAGGCCAATGCCGGCCTTGCCAGCGCCAATGCCACCCTCACCAATGCCCAGGCGAGCCTGAACAGCGCGCAGGCCAATGTGATCGCGGCCAAGGCCAATCTCGCCGTGACGCAGGCCCAGAAAGCCGAGGCCGAGCAGGGCGCCAAGGAACTCGATGTCGCCATCACCAAGGCCCAGAACGACCTCGACGCCACCGTGGTGCGCGCTCCCACCGACGGCGTGGTCGGAAACCGTGCCGCCCAGCCCGGCCAATATGTCTCGCCCGGCTCGCGCCTGATCGCGCTGGTGCCGCTCAAGAGCATCTATGTCGCCGCCAACTTCAAGGAAACCCAGCTCGCCCCCCTGGTGCCCGGCCAGAAGGTGGAAGTCTCGGTCGACTCCATGGACGGCAATACCTTCGAAGGCGTCGTCGGCAAGTTCTCGCCGGCCTCCGGCTCGGTCTTCAGCCTGCTGCCGCCCGAGAACGCCACCGGCAACTTCACCAAGATCACCCAGCGCGTGCCGGTGCGTATCGAGGTTCCTGCCGACATCGCCCTCAGCGGCAAGCTGCGTCCCGGCCTGTCGGTGGTGGTGACGGTCGACAGCCGCACCGGCCCGAAGGGGTAAGGCAACAAGAAGCCTTCTCCCCTTGCGAGTTTCGTCAACTCTCTTGAGTTGACTAGGGGTGTACCGGCGAAGCCGGGCCGGATGAGGGGTCGCACCGCCTTTCCGGCAAGGTTGCGCGCCTCCTTATCCGGCACTTCGTGCCACCTTCTCCCGCACGGTGAGAAGGCTATCCACTCCCGGAGCAAAGCGCGTTCAGAGCTGAACGCCTGTTTGCTCTCATTCTTTGGTTCGACGCGTCTTTGCGATTCTAGGTGACTCCGTCAAATCGCAAAACGCTATGAGGAGGCCGCCATGGCCACCGCAACAGCCACCGCCATACCGGCTCCCGCCGAAGAAACCATCGACAAGCGCAAGCTGATCGCCTTCCTGGCGATGGTGTTCGGCATGTTCATGGCGATCCTGGACATCCAGGTCGTCTCCGCCTCCCTGCCCCAGATCCAGGCCGGCCTCGGCGCCTCCGGCGACGAGATCCCCTGGGTGCAGACGGCCTATCTGGTGGCCGAAGTGGTGATGATCCCGCTCTCAGGCTTCCTCTCCCGCGCCTTTTCGACGCGCTGGACCTTCGCGGTGTCCTGCGCGGGCTTCACCTTCATGAGCTTCATGTGCGGCACCGCGACGAACATCAACGAGATGATCATCTATCGTGCGCTGCAGGGCTTCATCGGCGGCGGCATGATCCCCACCGTGTTCGCGGCCGCCTTCACCATCTTCCCGCGTTCCAAGCAGGCCATCGTCTCGCCGATGATCGGCCTGGTGGCGACGCTCGCCCCCACCATCGGACCCACCGTCGGCGGCATCCTCACCGATGCGATCTCCTGGCACTGGCTGTTCTTCATCAATGTTGTGCCGGGTATCATCGTCACGCTGATGACCTTCGCCATGGTCGATTTCGACGAGCCGGACCTTTCCCTGCTCAGCAATTTCGACTGGACCGGCCTGATCTCGATGGCGGTGTTCCTGGGCGGCATGGAATATGCGCTGGAGGAAGGGCCGGGGCATGACTGGTTCGCCGAAACGCCCGTTCTGGTGATGTCCGTGCTCGCGGCCGTCGGCGCCGTGGTGTTCTTCGCCCGCGTATTGCTGGCAAGGCAGCCCATCGTCGATCTCCACGCCTTCAAGGACGGCAACTTCGCCACCGGCTCGCTGCTATCCTTCGTGCTGGGCGTCGGCCTCTACGGCCTCACCTACCTCTTCCCGGTCTATCTTGCCGGCGTGCGCGGCTATGATTCGCGCATGATCGGCGAGACCATGTTCGTCACCGGCCTGTGCATGTTCTTCACCGCGCCGATCGCGGGCAATCTCACCCGTTTCGTCGATCCGCGGCTGATGATCGCCGGCGGCTTCATCGGCTTTGCGGCCGGCACCTGGATCATGACCGGCATCACCCATGACTGGGATTTCTACGAGATCCTGCTGCCGCAGATCCTGCGCGGTGTCTCCTTGATGATCTGCATGGTGCCGATCTCCAACATCGCACTGGGCACCCTGCCACCGGCGCGCATCAAGAACGCCTCGGGCCTGTTCAATTTGATGCGCAACCTCGGCGGCGCGGTGGGCCTTGCCATCATCAACACCGCCCTGAACAAGCGCCAGGACCTGCATCTGTCGCGTCTGGGCGAGGCGGTGAACTGGAGCCGCGACAGCGTCATGCAGACCTATGAGAACATGAAGGCCGGCTTCGTCGCCTTCGGCGCGGCAGCCGACCAGATGACCGTCTCCAGGCTGGTCGGGCTGATGCGGCGCGAGGCGCTGGTGATGGCGTTCTCCGACGTGTTCCTGCTGCTGACGCTGCTGTTCGGCGTGCTCAGCCTCTCCATCTTCATGCTGAAGAAGCCGCAGATGGCGGGCGGCGGTGGCGGCGGGCATTGAGGAGTATATCATCCTGGACGCGATGCGTCACGCGGTGACGCTTCGCAGATCCGGGATCGCGAGATGAGCGCGTCTTATCCGGCATACGGTCCCGCATCTGCATCGCATCACTTCGTGCTGCAATGCGTGCGGGATGACCCCAAACCCTTGCAACGACACTCGATCCGGCCTAACCACGTCAGCCTGATCTTTTGAAAAACCGACAGGGTGAGCCATGCCCGACGAAAACCGGGGAATGGAAGACGGCAACGTCATTGCCGTCATGCGCAAAGTAGGACAGGCGGCCCGGTCGGCCGCGCGGATCCTGGCGCTCGCCCCGGCCCCAGCCAAGAATGCCGCGCTCGAGGCAATGGCCAAGGCCATCCTCGCCAATGAGGCCGCCATCCTCGCCGCCAATGCGCTTGATGTCGCCGATGCGCTCGCCCGCGGCCAGATCGCTTCCTATGTCGACCGCCTCACCCTCGACGAGAAGCGCGTCGCCGGCATCGCCGCGGCCATCCGTGAGGTCGCCGCCCAGCCCGATCCGGTCGGCCGGGTGCTGGCGAACTGGACGCGGCCTAACGGCCTGGAATTCGAGCGTGTCTCGACCCCGCTCGGCGTCGTCGGCGTGATCTTCGAAAGCCGCCCCAACGTGCTGGCCGATGCCGGTGCCCTCTGCCTGAAGGCGGGCAATGCGGCGATCCTGCGCGGCGGCTCGGAGAGCTTCCGCACCTGTAGCGAGATCGCCAAGGCTTTGCGGGCGGGCCTGCAGGCCGCCGGTCTGCCCGAGGCAGCCATCCAGATGGTGCCCACCCCCGACCGCTCCGCCGTCGGCGCCATGCTGGCCGGGCTCGATGGCAATCTCGACGTGCTGGTGCCGCGCGGCGGCAAGAGCCTGGTTTCCCGGGTACAGGTGGAGGCCCGCGTGCCGGTCTTCGCCCATCTGGAAGGCGTCAATCATACCTATGTCCATGCCGGCGCTTCGCTCGACATGGCTATCGCCGTGGTGCTCAACGCCAAGATGCGCCGCACCGGCGTGTGCGGCGCCACCGAAACCCTGCTGGTCGACCAAGCCGTGGCGCCGGTCTTCCTCAAGCCGCTGGTCAAGGCGTTGCTAGAGGCCGGCTGCGAAGTGCGAGGCGATTCGCGCACCCTCTCCGTCGATCCCCATGTGAAGCCGGCCGATGACACCGACTGGGCCACCGAATATCTCGATGCCATCATCTCGGTGAAGGTGGTCTCAGGCCTCGACGCGGCGCTCGCCCATATCGAGCGCTACGGTTCACACCATACCGATGCCATCGTCACCGACGACGAGGCCGCCGCCCAGCGCTTCCTCGCCGAGGTCGATTCGGCCATCGTGCTGCACAATGCCTCCACCCAGTTCGCCGACGGCGGCGAATTCGGCTTCGGCGGCGAAATCGGCATCGCCACCGGCCGCATGCATGCCCGCGGCCCGGTCGGCGCCGAGCAGCTCTGCTCGTTCAAATACCGGGTGAAGGGCCAGGGCACGGTGCGGCCTTAATCCGGGATCGCGGGCATCTCAGGGAATGACTGTATTCCCCCGGAAGCTGGCAAAACCGGCCTGCCATTGCTACATATCGGGCGAGAGGTTTCCATGGCCCACCGCCACGCCCACGATCACGAGCCAGCCCCGGTCTTCGCCGAGCCGGGCCATGACCACAGCCATTGCAGTTCGACTGTGCTGGCGCGGGCGGAGAGTCTTTCGGCCGAGCGCGGCGTCCGGCTGACCCAGATCCGCCGGCAGGTACTGGAAGCGCTGGCCGCCACCCATCAGCCAATCGGCGCCTATGAGCTGATCGAAAAGCTCGAGGATGGCGAGGGCAAGCGTCCGGCTCCGATCACGGTCTACCGCGCTCTCGATTTCCTGCTCGAACAGGGCTTTGCCCATCGCATCGAAAGCCGCAACGCCTTCATCGCCTGCGCCCATGACCACAAGGATGGCAGCGTGGTGATGTTCCTGATCTGCGAGAGCTGCGGCACCGTGGGCGAAGCGGAATCCGATGCCGTGGGCAAGGCCCTCGCGACCGCCGCCGGCGCCATCGGCTTTACCCCGCGCGGCCAGGTTATCGAGCTCGCCGGCATCTGCCGCCACTGCCGGGCCAAGGCGGCGGGCTGAGGCGCGACATCCGGCCTCCCCAGCAGGCCCCTGCCCGCATAAGACCCTGTACCCTCTTGCAAAATCCTCGTCGGCAAGTGCATCTTCGGCGGACTGGCGGCATAAGGGTGTCATGGCTGTGCGCATGGGGTTCGGCCTGGTGGGCTGCGGGGTCACGCCGTTCAACGGTGGACCAGAACCATTGGTCAAGTTTGACCTCTCCCGCAGCCGGACCGTGCTTCTCCTCCTGCTTTTCACCCTGATCATCGACGTCCTGGCAACATATGCCCTTGCGGCACAAACCGTGTCGGCCGCGGGACCGCGAGAAACCGTGACGCAGGCCATTCGGGCCTGCTGGCCCCAGGCGCAACCTGTCGACAAACCTCTATGGATCAAGCTGTCCTTGAAGGTCGACGGCAGCCTCGCCGGCAAGCCGCAAGTGATCGATCCGATGGGTGCGGTCGCGGACGGCGCCGCCGAAGGCCTTGTCCTGCGCGCCATCCAGCATTGCGCGCCTTTCAAAGGTCTCAAGGCCTTCAAGGCCAATTTCCGCGACTGGCGCGAGACCACGGTCGAGATTGCGCCGACCGCACGAACCGTTGCTGCCGCTGCCGGCCCGACGGTCCCAGTCGCCACCCCCGCCGCCACGACGGATGCCGGCGTCGAACCCGGCCTGGTCGCCTCGGCGGCGATCGCCGTCATGCTCATCTTCCAGATGCTCTCCGACGCCGGCTTTGCCTTCCAAAGCTGGCGCCGGCATCGCCAGGCCGGCCAGCCCGGCCCCTGGCAAACCGCCCAGGCCCTGCCGTCCCGGCCCGTCAAGCACCTTTCCCGGCCGCTCGATCCGGTGAGCGACCCCAAGAACTGGCGGGAATGACATCGCCCATCGCACGACGATCTCAGTAGCATCCTCAAGCGTTCCGACTTCATCGTCATCGCCTTGAAAGGTCGCCCCTCATGCCTCGCCGTGCCGCATCGGCCTTGCTGCTGGCCCTCACCCTTGTCTTTGGTACCGCGACCGCCCCTGCATCGGCGAAGGACAAGAACCCGTCATTCGGCAGCTTCGGTATCTTTGCCGAAAACGCATGGGGCAGCTTTCGCTTGTGGTTGTCGGCGGATGGCGACAGCTTTATTCAAAAGTACCGACTGGGAACCTACAGAAGCGCCACCGGAACGTCCCAGGGGAACGACGCGCTCTATGTGCGCTATCGCTTTCATCTCTCTCCCGATGAAGTGGCTCGGTTCAGCGCCTTTTTGAGGCAAACCCCGCCTTGGCGCACGGATTGCCGAGAAAAGAACATCGTCTACGATGCCACCACCACGACGATCTGGCAGCAACAGGGTGGAAAATTGCACGCGGTCTGCCAACCTCCAGAGCCGCTGCATCGCAGCGCGGCCTTCTGGGCGGTGTACAAATTCGCCGACAAGCTCGACGGTGCCGGGCCCTCGATCGAGATCTATCGGGGCGGTGTCGACGAATGGTCTCCTCCCGGCTTCCCGACGGATACCGAAATCCGCCAGGCCATGCGGAATAGAGGCGGGTGAGGACAGGAACCCGATGCACTCAAGCATTCTGACGTAGCCGCACAACCGGCGTTGCCGCTTGTCGCGACGGCCGCGTTCCCTTTCCTGCAAGCACGACGTTTCCAGGAGCGGACGAGACGTCCGCGCACCCGGAATCATGGCCGCTTGACTCTCCACTTGGCGGAGCCCGTACAACTCGCCCCATGAGCGAGAAAACCTACACCATCGGCGAGCTCTCCAGGCTGAGCGGCATCGCCGTCCGGCGCATCCGCTTCTATTCCGACAAGGGACTCCTCCCGCCCGCCGCACGGGCCGAGAGCGGGTACCGCGTCTATTCGGAGGCGGACCGGGCCAGGCTCGATCTCATCCTCGCTCTGCGCGATGCCGGCGTGAAGCTCGGCGACATCGCGCGCCTCATCGCCCGCCGCCTCGGCCTCACCGACGTCCTGGCTCTGCGCCTGGAAGCCATCGAGGCCGAGATTTCCGCCAAGCGCCGCATCGCCGCCGCCTTGCGCGCCACGCTGAAGCTCGCCGATCCCACCCCGCAAGATTTGAGGAGACTGTGGACCGTGACCGCCCTTTCCCAGAACCAGTTCCGCACGACCATCGAGAATTTCTATGACGAGGTCGGCGCCGGCGCCCGGATGGATCCGGCCTGGCGCGCCAGGATGATCGAGGCCTCCACCCCGGATCTGCCCGACGATCCCAGCCCCGAACAGATCGACGCCTGGACGGAGCTCAACGGCATCCTGACCGACAAGGCCTATATCGGCGAGATGCGGGCCAGCATGCAGCAATTGTGGCATGACGGCTTCGACCCTGCCGCCTATCGCCAGATTTCAGACGAGACCTTCGCCGAGGTGCGGGAGGCGATGGCCAAGGGCATCGCGCCGAATTCGGACACCGGCAGGGCCATTGCCGAGGCATGGCTGCAGAAGTCGGCGCAGGCGATGAACAAGGAACCGGACCAGGCTTTCCTCGACTGGCAGCTCGAACAATACCGCAAGCACCATGCCCGCTCGCGGCGCTATCTGGAACTGATGGCGATCCTGCGCGGCGACCCGCCCGGCCAGCTCGCGGCCAGCGAATGGGGCTGGATCGTCGAGGCCCTGTCGAACCGGCTGTGAACCGGCCGCGCCGTCATCTTGCGCGAATGGCGGCAATCAGGGCGCGCAACCCGGCCGAAACATGGCGGTGCCCGGGATAATAGAGGCACAGGCCCGGAAAGGCCGGGCACCAGTCGTCGAGGACGCGTTCGAGACGCCCGTCGGCCAGGGCATCGATGACGAGATGGTCGGGCACGAAGGCGATGCCGATGCCCAGGATCGCCGCCTCGACCATCAGGGGCTGGTCGGTCAATGTGAGCGGACCTGTGACATTGATCGTCTCCGTCATGCCGTGACGCTCGAATTCCCAACGATAGATCGCACCGCTGTCGAAACGGAAGCGGATGCAGGCATGGCGATGCAGGTCCTGCGGCACCGCCGGCCGGCCGTGGGTCGCGAAATAACCCGGCGACGCCACCGCGGCAAAGCGCGCGGTTTCGGTGAGGCGCACCGCGATCATGTCCTGCGGCACCGCCTCGGCCAGCCGGATGCCGGCATCGAAGCCGTCGGCAACGACGTCGCTCAGCCTGCCGTCGCTGACGATGTCGAGATGGACCTGGGGATAGTCGCGCGCGAAGCGTGCCAGCACCGGCAGCAGGACGAGGCGGATCGCGCCTTCGCTGGAATTGATCCGTACCGTTCCGCTCGGCGTCTCACGGAAATCGTCGACCACCTGCAGCGCCTCGGCCATCGAGGATACCGCCGGCCGGAGCTTGGCGGCGAGACGTTCCCCCGCATCGGTAAGGGAGACACTGCGGGTCGTCCGGTTGAACAGCCGAACGTCGAGGCGCTGTTCCAGGCTCTTGACCGAATGGCTGACCGCAGAGGGCGTGACGTCGAGTTCAACCGCCGCCGCACGGAAGCTGCGATGGGCGGCAACCGAGAGGAACACGGTGAGCGCGAAGAGGTCTGCGCTCTTTAATTGATGAATATTTCTCATCTCTACATCAAGAATTGGAGAGATTGTTGCAGCAGTCAAGGCTCCGTAGGGTAGCGCCCGGATCTCGATCATCGAGAACGGAGGAAAACCATGTCCAAGAAAATCCTGATTACCGGCGCCAGCTCCGGCTTCGGCCGCGGGGCGGCGATCGAGCTCGCCCGCCAGGGGCACGCCGTCGTCGCGACCGCCGAATCCTGGCCCCTGGTGCGCAGCCTGCGCGCCGACGCCGCGGGTGCCGGCGTCAAGCTCGAAGTCATCAAACTGAACCTTCTCGACGACATCGATATCGCGCATGCCGCGGGCTACGACCCCGACATCCTCGTGCTCAATGCCGGCTTGATGGAAAGCGGCTCCGTCGTCGACATCCCGATGCAACGCGTGCGCGAGTCGTTCGAGATCAACGTCTTCGGCCATCTCAAGCTGGCGCAGGCCATCGTGCCGAAGATGGTGGCGCGCAAATCCGGCAAGGTGGTGTGGACCTCCTCGATGGGCGGCATCCTCGTCATTCCCTTCGTCGGCATCTATTGCGCCACCAAGCACGCCATCGAGGCCATCGCCGGTTCGATGAGGGCCGAATTGGCGCCCTTCGGCGTCAAGGTCGCCACCGTGAATCCGGGCGTGTTCGGCACCGGTTTCAACGACACCGGCGCGGAGAGCCACACCCAATGGTATGAGGCCGGCCGCGCCGTCGTGCCCATGCCGGACTTCACCGGCGCCCTCGCGGACCAGAACGATCCGCAGGAGATGATCGATGCCATGGTCGAGATCATTCCGGCCGAGGAACATCTCTATCGCACCATGCGTCCCCTCGACACCATCAAGGCCGCCAGGCAGTGGCAGGAGACGGAGTGGACCCAGAATGCCTGAAATCACGCTCGACCATGCCCATCATATCCTGGCTCGGGGCCGTGCCGCCGCGAAGGAGGCCGGCATGAAGGCGGTCTTCGCGATCCTCGACAAGGGCGCGAACCTGGTGGCTTTCTCCCGCATGGACGGCGCCTGGCTGGCATCGAACGAGCTTGCCCTTGCCAAGGCGCGCACCTCGGTGATGTTCCAGGCTCCCACCGAAACCCTGAATGCACCGTTGCAGATCGGCCAGCCGGTTGCGCATTTCGACCACATCCACACTGGTGGCCTGCTCCTCATGGGAGGCGGCGTACCTCTGTTCGACGCCGAGGGAGCCTTGATCGGCGGGCTGGGGGTGTCCGGTGGCAGCCCCGAACAGGACGCTGCTCTTGCCCGGGTGGCATCGGCGCGACCAAGCTGACGCCAACGCACCGGTGCCTGCCTGCTAAGCAGGGCCGGCGCCCTATTCCCGCGCCAGGTCGGAGCTGCGCTCGACCAGGTCCTTGATGTCCTGGCCGAGTTGCTCGAAGCCGAAGCGCAGGGCGTAGAGGCGGCCGACCTCCTCGCTCTGCAGTTCGCGCAGCACGCCGGCACCGCGCAGCTTGTCCATGGCGGCGACATAGGCGGACAGGCTGGCATCGAAGCCCGCGGCATCCGGCCCGAGAAAGCCGCGCCGCAGGGCTTCGGCGATGCCGCGCAGCAGGCCGACGGTGGCATCCCGCATCGCCTCCAGAGG
The DNA here is from genome assembly GCF_034424805.1 of Labrys sedimenti. Taxonomy (NCBI): domain Bacteria; kingdom Pseudomonadati; phylum Pseudomonadota; class Alphaproteobacteria; order Hyphomicrobiales; family Xanthobacteraceae; genus Labrys; species Labrys sedimenti. Next base: position 50,618 of record NZ_JAXOUF010000012.1, on the reverse strand, counting down.
CTCGGTCAGGGTCGGCGCCACCCGCTCCGGCAAGGCGCGCGCACAGACGCGGGCAATGATGACGAGATCGTGCCGGACCCGGTAGAGCGTGCGCGCCATCGGCTCGGGATCGATGGCATGGCTGAGATGGGCGCTGCGCTCGCGCACCGTCTCCTCCACCGCCGCATCGATCTGGCGCAGGGCGGCGCGGATGTGCTTGTTGATGCCGGCCAGCTCCGGCCGGCCCTTGCCGTCGAGGAGGCTGCCGGTCAGGGCAAGCAGGAGCTCGGCGTTGAGATCGGCCACGCGCGCGGCCGCAGCGGCAAGCGCGCCCTGCGCCCGCGCCGGCAGCACGAAGAGGGCGACGCCGACCCCGACGATAATGCCGAGCGCAATCTCCGCCACGCGCTCGGCCGCATAGGCATAGGGCGGCAACAGCGTGCCTCCCGCCGGAATCAGCACGATCAGCGCGGTGATGGGCGCCACCCGGAAGCTCGGTCTGAGAGCCGAAGCCACCGCCATCGGCGCCACGGCGGTCAATACCGCCAGGCCGAGCGCGACATTGCCCTCATAGTGCGGCAGCACCACCGACACCACCGCGCCCCACAGAGCCCCGAGCAGCGTGCCGGCCATCCGGTCCATCGCCGCCTTGACCGAGCCGCCGAGGCTTGCCTGCATGACGATGATGGAGGTGATCACCGCCCAGCTCGACTGGGAAAGATCCACCAGCTTGACCGCGACGAAAGTCAGGCCCGCCGCCACCGTGACGCGCACGGCCAGGGCCAGTTCCATGCGCTTGGCCGCGAACCATTTGAACAGGCGTGCCGTGGCACCAGCGCCGATCATCATCAACCCATCACATCATTTGCAAGATGCGATGGTAGAAAGGTTCGGGCGGAGCGCAACCTCTGCGTTTTCCAATCCACGGTGTGCCGAACCTTGACGTGCCTGCCGGTGAGGTCCATGTCATCCCCAAACGAAACCAGCGGTGCCCGATGATCCCGTCCTATGCGCGCTTTGGCCTGATGTCCCGTCGCCCTACCGTCCCCGTCGATGTCGGTGGCGTCCTGGTCGGCGGCGGCGCGCCCATCGTGGTGCAGTCGATGACCAATACCGACACCGCCGATATCGACGGCACCGTGCGGCAGGTCGCGGCGCTGGCCCGAGCCGGCTCCGAAATGGTGCGCATCACGGTCGATCGCGACGAAGCCGCCGCGGCGGTGCCGCGCATCAAGGAAAGGCTGATGCGCATCGGCGTGACCACGCCGATCATCGGGGATTTCCATTATATCGGCCACAAGCTGCTGGCCGACCATCCCGCCTGTGCGCAGGCGCTCGACAAATATCGCATCAATCCCGGCAATGTCGGCTTCAAGGACAAGCGCGACCGCCAGTTCGGTGCCATCATCGAGATGGCGATGCGCCATGACAAGCCGGTGCGCATCGGTGCGAACTGGGGCTCGCTCGACCAGGAACTGCTCACCCACCTGATGGACGCGAACGCCAGGAGCGAAGCGCCGGTCGATGCCCGCACCGTGACCTGGGAAGCGCTGGTGCAATCGGCCCTGCTCTCCGCAGACCGCGCGGTGGAGATGGGCCTGCCCAAGTCCCGCATCATCATCTCGGCCAAGGTCTCGGCGGTGCAGGATCTCATCGCCGTCTACAATGAGATGGCCAGCCGTTCCGACTATGCCCTCCATCTCGGCCTCACCGAGGCCGGCATGGGCTCGAAAGGCATCGTCGCCTCGGCCGCCGCGCTCTCGCCGCTGCTACAGGCCGGCATCGGCGATACCATCCGCGTCTCGCTCACGCCCGAACCCGGCGGCGACCGCACCCAGGAGGTCAAGGTCTCCCAGGAGATCCTGCAGGTGATGGGCATCCGCACCTTCGTGCCGCTGGTGGCCGCCTGCCCCGGCTGCGGACGCACCACGTCCACTGTGTTCCAGGAACTCGCCCAGAGCATCCAGGGCTTCATCGTCGACTCGATGCCTGACTGGAAGACGCGCTACCCGGGCGTCGAGACGCTGAAGGTCGCGGTGATGGGCTGCATCGTCAACGGCCCCGGCGAGAGCAAGCATGCCGATATCGGCATCTCGCTCCCCGGCACCGGTGAGACGCCGACGGCGCCGGTGTTCATCGACGGCCAGAAGGCCGCGACCTTGCGTGGCCCCGGCATCGCCGACGAATTCAAGCAGATGGTGATCGATTATATCGAGAACCGCTACGGGGTCAGGCCGGCGGCGGAGTAATCGCTGGGAGCGCGGACGTCCTCGTCCGCTCTTCCTTTCCTGCGGCCGCAGCGTTTCCAAGAGCGGACGAGGACGTCCGCGCTCCCAGGCTTACCGGTACCGGTCGATCAGGTCCCGCCCCGACGATGCGACCTCCCTCCCGTCGTCCCGACCAGTGCTGCCATCGAGCACGCCGATATCCCGCAACAGATGATCCGAGAGATCGTAGAGACCGACGAAACGGGGCCGTACGAACGTCTCGCTTCGCTTTGCCGGGCGCTCTCTATCCGCTTGGCTGCAATAAGACTGCCCTATGCGATTGAATTGAACGGCCGTCATGGCCAAATCTCCTGTGCGGCAATTAGCAATATCTGACAGAGATATTCCCATTCCGTGCGGGGTGTGGCTAATTGAAGCTCGATTTGGAGCCATAAAACAGGCTTATCGCAAATGCCCCTTCCGCTTCCGCCCCTCACCGCCATCCGGGTGTTCGAAGCCGTGGCGCGGCACCAGAGCTTCACGCGTGCCGCCAACGAACTCGGCATGACCCAGGCCGCCGTCTCCTATCAAATCAAGCTGCTGGAAGAGCGCTTCGGCGCACCGCTTTTCCTGCGTCGCCCGAAACAGGTCGAGCTCACGGAAGCCGGCCAGCGCCTGGCACCGGCGGTGAGCGAAGCCTTCTCCCTGCTCGCCCAAGCCTATGCCTCGGCGCGCGGCGATGCGGAGGGGGTGCTCACGGTCACGGCCTCGATCACCTTCGCTACGACCTGGCTGGCCCGCCATGTCGGCGCCTTCCAGATCCGCTACCCTTCCCTGGCCGTGCGGATCGACGCCATCAATCAAGCGGTCGACTTTGCGCGCAGCGACATCGATCTCGCCATCCGCCATGGCGACGGCAACTGGCCGGGTTTGTGCAGCCACCGCCTGCTGTCGGGTGAGTATTCCCCCATGCTCAGCCCGAAGCTCGCCGCCACCATCGGCGGCGTGAAGCAGCCAGCCGATCTCCTGCGCCTGCCACTGCTCGATCCTGGCGACACGTGGTGGGACGATTGGTTCGATCTCGTCAAGGTCGCCCGCCTTCCCAGGGCCCCGGCACGCGGCGAAGTGCGGGCCACGCCGGCGATCACGCGCGGGCAGGATCGCTTCGGCGGCGTCCATCGCGGCCCAGTGGAGATCCCGTGCATCGGCTCGCAGGCCTTCGTCGGAACCGCTGCGCTGGACGGCCAGGGCGTCGCCATCCTCTCCTGCGCCCTGTGGGCCCAGGACCTGGCGGAAGGGAGGCTGATCCAACCGTTCCATCAGGTCGCCGGCGAACATTCCTTCTACCTGGTCTATCCCGAAGCCCGCCGCAACCTGCCGAAGATCCGCGTCTTCCGCGACTGGATCCTGGAGGAGGTCGGCAGAACCGCCAGCATCGGCAACCGTGGCGAAGAGGCCATGGCCTCATAAGACCATCGGGAAGCCGGCCCCCTTCCGTGCTTCTCTATCGATAGCGATCGATCAGATCGCGAGCGCTGGCTGCAGGCTCGGGCCGATCGCCCTTCGCATGGCCATCGATAACCCCGATATCCCGCAGCAGGTGATCGGGGAGCTCGCGTAGCGCCACCTTCCGCAAGGCCGCCCGACCAGCCGGCTGCGTTTCATCATGCACCGCATCGGCCCTGTATGAATAAGCTTGCCCTATAGGTTCAATCCGCGCCACTATCATGGCTAAATCTCCAGATCGGCCTCGCTTTTGGCCGTTTCAACTGCAGATTTTTCATGAATTTCGGACGCTGACGAATTGAAGCTCAAGCAGTGCCCATAAAGAGAGCTGATGCATCGTGAGCACTGTGCTGCCGCCGCTGGCCGCCATCCGGGTCTTCGAGGCCGTGGCGCGGCATCTGAGCTTCACGCGCGCAGCGGCCGAACTCGGCATGACCCAGGCTGCCGTCTCCTACCAGATCAAGCTCCTGGAAGAGCGCTTCGGCGGTCCGCTCTTCCTGCGCAAGCCGCGCCAGATCGAGCTCAGCGCGGCCGGCCAGCGCCTGGCACCGGCGATTACGGACGCCTTCGCCCTGATGACGGAAGCCTATGCGGCGGCGCGTGGCGGCATCGAGGGGGTGCTGACCGTCTGCGCCCGGGTAAGCTTCGCTACAAGTTGGCTGGCGCGCCATATCGGCGCTTTCCAGCTCGCCCATCCCGCACTGGCGGTGCGCATCGAGGCGACCGACCGCGCCATCGACTTCACGCGCGAAGAAACCGACATCGCGGTCTTCTTCGGCACCGGCGACTGGCCCGGCCTGCAGGCGCATCATTTGCTGCATGCCGATTTCACCCCGATGCTGAATCGCGACCTCGCCGCTCGCCTGGGACCGGCCTGCATACCCGCCGATCTGCTAAAACTGCCGATCCTCGATCCGGGCGATCGTTGGTGGGGCGAATGGTTCCGGGCTGCCGGCGCCAGCTACGAGATGCCGGCGAATGCCTACAATCTCAGCACCCAGGCCATGATCAGCGTGGCGGCCAAGGCCGGCCAGGGGGTCGCCATTCTCTCGACCGCCCTCTATGACGACGACCTCGCCGAGGGACGCCTGATCCAGCCTTTCGACCTCGTGCTGCCGAGCGACCGGGCCTTCTACCTCGTCTATCCCCAAACGCGCCGCAACCAGCCCAAGATCCGCGCCTTCCGCGACTGGATCCTGGCGGAGCTGGCGGGCGGGTAAGAAGGGTGGTTGCGCCTATTTCGGCCTGAGACCGCGGCGGCGCACCGGCTCGACTGCCGGCTTCACCAGTTCGAGTGGTGTCGGGCTGACAGGTCCCTGATAGCCGAGGGTCGCAAGGTGCTCGCCCATATGGTCCGGCGGCGCTGCTTCCGCCGTGACGGCCGGCTTCTTGGGCAGGATCGGGACGCTTACGCCCCGGGCGTGCAGATGCAGGACAGGACCGCCCTCGCGCGGCGCGCTGCCATAGATCGGATCGCCGACGATCGGAAAGCCGGAGGCTGCGCAATGCAGGCGCAGCTGATGGGTACGGCCGGTGCGCGGCTTCAGCTCCAACCAGGCAAGGCCTTCGGCCCGCCCCAGCACACGGAAATCGGTCTGCGCCGGCAAGCCATCCTCGGCCGGCTTCATCCACCAGCCTCGCTCGGGCGAACGCCGGGCGATCGGCATGTCGATCAGGCCGCTGTCCTCCGCTGGGCCACCCTCGACCACCGCCCAATAGGTCTTCTCGACGCCACCCTTGGCGAAGAGGTCGTTGAGGGTGCGCAGGGGCCTGGCATGCCGCCCGAGCACCAGGCAGCCGGACGTATCCTTGTCGAGCCGGTGCGCCAGTTCCGGATTGCGGGGCAGGCCGAAGCGCAGTTGCTCCAGCATGGCCGTGAGATTGGGCCCTCCCTTCGGCCCGGCATGCACGGGCAGGCCGGCAGGCTTGTCGAGGATCAGGATCAGGGCGTCGCGGTGGATGAGCCGCGTAGTCAAATCGAGCGATATCATCGCTTAGCGCTATCGTGATCGGGCATTGTCGGCTAGAGGTTCCTTCAACATGAGACCATTTTTCGGTGGCAGGCTGGCCACCCAAGAGCAAAACGCGTCGACGACCGAGCGCATTTTGCTCTAACTTCTTGTTTTGACGCGTCTTTGCGATTCTAGGCGATTCCGCCTGATCGCAAAACGCTTTTGGGATTCAGAACGTTTCGATGACTGAGAGCGACAAGCAAAAGCCCGGATTCTTTTCACGGCTGTTCGGGCGAGGCGCCACGACGCCCGAGACCGAAACCAGGCTTGAGACCGAGACCAGGCCCGAGCCGACCGCCGAGCAGGCGCCGCCCGTTCCCGCCGAGGAGCCGCATACTCCCGAACAGGTGGCAGACATACCGCTCGAAGCCCTGGTCGAACCTGTGCCCCTGGCCGCGGCCGAACTGATCGTTCCCCTGGCGCCTGAATCGCTCGCCCCACCGCCCCCTGCGCCGGCACCGCCTTCCACACCGGAGCCGTCTCCGGCTCCCCGCGCCAGCGAGCCGGCCCCGCCCCCCCCGCCGGCTCCCGTCGAGAAGAAATCCTGGTGGCGCCGGCTGCGCGACGGCCTGTCACGCTCCTCCAGCGCCATCAGCCGCGGCATCACCGACATCGTCACCAAGCGCAAGCTCGACGCCACCACGCTCGAGGAGCTGGAGGACGTCCTGATCCAGGCCGATCTCGGCGTCGATGTCTCCACCCGCATCGCCGCCGCGATCGGCAAGGGACGCTTCGATCGCCAGATCTCGCCCGAGGAAGTCCACCAGGTCCTGGCCAGCGAGGTCGAGACCATCCTCACCCCCGTGGCCAAGCCCCTGGAAATCGACCGTTCCCGCAAGCCCTTCGTGCTCCTGATGGTCGGTGTCAACGGCTCGGGCAAGACCACCACCATCGGCAAGCTCGCCGCCAAGTTCAGCGCCGACGGCCTCAAGGTGATGCTGGCCGCCGGCGACACCTTCCGCGCTGCCGCCATCGAGCAGCTCAAGGTCTGGGCCGAGCGCACCCGCTCGCCGATCGTGGCGCGTGAGCAGGGCGCTGATTCCGCCGGCCTTGCCTTCGACGCCCTCAAGGCGGCCCAGGAAAACGGCTCGGACGTGCTCCTGATCGACACTGCCGGGCGACTGCAGAACAAGGCGCAGCTGATGGACGAGCTCGCCAAGGTGGTTCGCGTCATCAAGAAGATCGACGAGAGCGCACCGCATGCGGTGCTGCTGGTGCTCGACGCCACCGTCGGCCAGAACGCCATCTCGCAGACCGAGATCTTCGGCAAGACAGCCGGCGTCACCGGCCTGGTGATGACCAAGCTCGACGGCACGGCGCGCGGCGGCATCCTAGTGGCGCTGGCCGACAAGTTCGGCCTACCGGTGCACTATATCGGCGTCGGCGAGGGCATCGACGACCTCGAACCCTTCTCCGCCCGGGACTTCTCCCGCGCCATTGCCGGGATGGAGTGAGCCATGACCATTGAAGCCACCGCCAAACCGCGCCAGAAGGTCAATCCCGTCCTCAAGCTCGTCCTGGAAATGGGACCGCTGGTCCTGTTCTTCCTCGCCAACTACAAGCCGGAATTGTTCAAGCCCCTGGTCGAGCGCTTCATGGCGCCGGCCCTGTTCGAGGGGCCGAGCGGCAACATCTTCACGGCCACCGCCGTGTTCATCCCGGCCACGGTGATCGCGCTCATCGCCGGCCTCGTGCTCACCCGGCACATTCCGGTGATGCCGCTGGTCTCTGGCATCTTCGTGCTGGTCTTCGGCATCCTGACGCTCTGGCTGCAGGACAAGACCTTCATCAAGCTGAAGCCGACCATCGTCAACACGCTGTTCGGCCTGATCCTCTTGGGCGGGCTGGCCTTCGGCAAGCCCCTGATCCGCATCGTCCTCGACGCCGCCTTCGACCTCAAGCCCGAAGGCTGGCGCAAGCTCACCCTGAACTGGGGCCTGTTCTTCCTGTTCCTGGCGGTGCTCAACGAGATCGTCTGGCGCAATTTCTCGGATAATTTCTGGACCAATTTCAAGGTCTTCGGCACCATGCCGATCACGCTGATCTTCGCCGCCACCCAAGTGCCGATCCTGATGAAATATGAGGTGAAGCCAGACAGCCCGGACGCAACCGAGCAAAACAAGACCTAGGTCGATCATGCGTCTTTGGGTCTTGTCGGATCTCCACGTCGATAACAGCCCCTATACGCTTGCTCCAACACCGATCGGGGCCGATGCCGTCATCATTGCCGGCGATGTCTGCAACCGCCTGCATGACCGGGCCCTGCCTTGGCTCGCGCAGCATGTCCTGCCCCGTGGCCTGCCGTTGATCTATGTCCCCGGCAATCACGACTTCTATCGGGAGAACGTGGAAACGGAACTGCGCAAGGCCCGCGATCGGGCGCGGCTGGAAGGCATTCACCTGCTCGCTGAAGGGGAGACTCTCACCGCCGGCGGGGTGCGCTTCATCGGCGCCACGCTGTGGACCGACTATGCTGTCGGCGGCAGCTCCTTCCTGGGGCAGGTCGCGGCCGGCATGCAGATGAACGACCACAAGCTGATCCGGACAGGGCCCAACTATCGGCGCTGGCAGACCAGGGACGCCTTGCTCAGCCATGGCCGCCACCGTTCCGCGATTGCCAACACCCTCGCCCAGCCTTTCGACGGGCCCAGCGTCGTGATCAGCCACCATGCGCCGCATCCCCATTCGCTATGGAACAATGCAGTCACCGAGCCGATCGACGCCGCCTATGCCAGCGACCTGACGTCCCTGATCGCCGAATACAGGCCTCGGCTGTGGGTCCATGGCCATATTCACGCAAGCCGTGACTATCGCGTGCACGAAACCCGCATCGTCAGCAATCCGCGGGGCAATATCTATGCCTATCGCAGGGGCAAGCAATCCATCATCGAGGTGGAGAACCCTGACCATGATCCGAGCCTGACCGTCGAAGTTTGAGCCAAAGCAACGCTGCCGGCCTTGAAACTGGACGAATACGCCCGATACGATGGCAGACCCGCCTCCAATCCGGGATGACAACAGTGACCAGACAGTTTGCATATACGGTATTTCAAGGCCGGGCCGGCGATCACAACGATCTGGCCATGCCGGGAGCCCAGGCGATCGGCGAAGCCTTGGCGCGGCGGACGGGCATCGCGCCTTTCGTGGTCGGCAGGCCGGAACCTGCCCTGAATACCGGCTGGCGCGAGGAACTGGACGTCGCGCTGCCGGCACTTAAACAGCTGCAGGCCCGCTTCGACGACGTGCTGGCGAGCGGGGCCGTTTCCATTGCGGCGACCAGCCGCTGCGCGGTCTCGCTTGCGACACTGCCGGCCGTTGCCAGGCATCGTCCCGATGCCTGCATCGTCTGGTTCGATGCCCATGGCGATCTCAATACGCCGGAGGCCTCGACATCGGGCTTTCTTGGCGGTCTCGCCATTTCCGGTCCCGCCGGACTGTGGGACTCGGGTCTGGGAGCGGGCTTGAGCCTCGACCAGCTCGTTCTCGTGGGCCAGCGCGATCTCGACCCCTTCGAGCAGGATTTGATCGACAGGCGCGGCATTCCGCTCGTTGAGGCACGCGGCGACCTGGCCGCCGAATTGCGCAAGGCAATTGCCGGCCGTCCAGTCTATGTGCATCTGGATTGCGACGTGCTGAATCCGGGCGTCGTGCCGACCGACTATGCCTGCGAAGGCGGCCTGTCGCTCGCCAATCTCCGTGCCTGCTGCGAGGTGATCGCCGAGCAGGCCTTCGTAGGCATCGAGATCGCCGAGTTTCAATATGCCTGGGAATCGGGAGGGGAAGCCTTTTCCCCAGACCCGCTCCTCGATGCCCTGGCGCCGATCCTGGCGCAGTAACCCGATCCGGCCTATCGGGACACCCGGCCGCAGAAAGACTGCCCTGCCATCCCCTTTGCGCCGCCTGCGGCGGCCCCGGGAATGACAGCTCCCTTTTGCCGGCATACGTCAAACATTGTGCGGCCTGCTACTTGAACCACTTGTCGTAGATCTTCTGGTAGGCCCCCGTCTCGATCGATTGGTGCAGCCACTGATCGACGAACCCCTTCAGACCGATGTCGCGCTGCAGCCAATAGGCCTTCTCGGCAAAATTGAAGGGCTTGTCGGGGTGCACGGCGCACAGCACGCCCGGATGCAGCTTTTCCTGATAGAGGGTCTCGGAGGCATCGGTCATCATCAGGTCGGCCCGCCCCGCAGCCACCTCGTCGAAGATCTTGGTGTTGTCGGGAAAGATCACGATCTTGGCCTGCTTCAGGCTGGCGCGGGCGAATTTCTCGTTGGTACCGCCCGGATTGGCGACCACCGTCACCCCCGGCTTGTCGATATCCTGAAGCGTCTGGAACTTGCCCTTGTCGGCGCAGCGGGCGATCGGCGTCTTGCCTTCGCGCATATAGGGGCTGGAGAACAGGCCCTTCTTCTGGCGATCGAAGGTCACCGATACGCCGCCCATGGCGACGTCGAACTTGCCGGCCTCGAAATCCGCCGACAGGTTGGACCAAGTCGTCGGCACGATCTCCAGCTTCACCCCCAGCGTCTCCGCAAGGCTCTTGGCCTGATCGATGTCGAAGCCGGAGAACTCGCCGCTGGCGGGGTCCTTGTAGCTGAAGGGACGATAGTCGCCGGTGGACCCTACCCTGAGCACGCCGGCAGCCAGCACGGCATCAAGCCCCGGCGCCGACGGCGCCTCCCGTGCGATGGCGGCCGGTGCAAGGCAAAGCAGGCCGAGACAGACGACAAGCGGACGAAGCATGTGATTCCCCCAAATGGTTTGTTGCGCGCAGCATAGGGCTGCGAGCCCATCATTCAACCCATTGGGAGGGATCCGTCGTCGCCCCTGCCCTCGCCGCTATTCCGGCACGAACAGGCGCGGCAGCTTGAGGCCGGGCAGGAAGGCACCGGCGCGGACCTTGCCGTCGGCGATGGTCAGGGGCACTTCGACCGCCGCCTTGCCATCGATGTTGGTGGGCTTGCCGAGGACGGGCAGGCCGACGGTGAGGGTCGTCGCCACCATATCAGGCACCCGGCCCGATTGCTTGAGCGTCTGGGCGAGCTCCGGCACGCCGGCGAGGGCCACCGTCAGATCGCCGGAGGGAAAGCCGCTGGTTTCCAGTCCGACCGTGCCGGTCGCCTTGACGACGCTCGGGCCGCGTTCGACCTGGGCCTGGGTGATGGTCAGCGTGCCGCCGGCGGCAGCCCAGTCGCGCAGGCGCTCGGGCATCGGCATGGGCCTGAGGTCGATCTTGGTGATCAACCCGCGAAAGGTCCCCTTCATCGGCGAGGGAGCACCGAGGAAGTCATCGAGCGGCGCGATCGCCTTGGCATCGACATCGGCGGCCAGATCATAGGCACCCGGCGCGGCGTTGGTGCCCTCGGCCAGGCGGATATGGACCTCGACATTGCCTTCCTCGACGAGATTGATGGCTTGGTCACCGCGCTTGACGGTACCGCTGAGGCCCTTGATCACCACCGCGGCATTCTGCGGCCCGGAGGTCCAGATCGACATGCTGGCCTCGGCGCTCTTCCAATCGGCTGTCAGGGTTGCGCCGGCATCGCTCTTGTCGACCAGCGTCACCGGTCCCTTGGCCTGGAGCAGCACCTTGTTGGGCTGGTAGACCTGGGCCACCGCATTCACCTCGGCAAGTGCGGCACTGAAGGGCCTGTTGGCCTTGGCGCTCTCGACCGTTGCCTGGCCGCAATGCATTTCCAGGCGGAAGGGATAGCCGCCGATGGTCTGCTCGCCGCATTGGATCTGGCGTCCGAGCTCGGCCTGCTTGGTCAGGAAACGGTCCCATTCGGCTTCGAGCCGCGTGGAGGCGTACCACCAGAAGCCCGACCAGGCGATCGCGATCAGGGCGAACAGAATGGTCGGCAGATAGATGCGGCGGGAGGAGCGGCGCGGTGCGGGATTGATCAGGTCGGTCGGCACGAAAAGGTCTCGCTAGAGCGTTTTGCGATTTGACGGGATCACCACGAATCGCAAAGACACGTTGAAACAAAGAGCTAGAGCAAATGAGCCTTCACACTTGAACGCGTTTTTGCTCTAGGATTGGCCAGGTCACCGATAGATGCATCGGCCTCTTGAATCAGCCTTGTTTTAGCGCAGGAATAACGTGATTCGAGACGAGGCCCCTCTATCGCGGAGAATTGGGCCGAAGTCAGGGCAATAGGAAACCTGCGAACGTGACATCATCCATTCAAGATCTGATCGAAACCAGTCTCCAGTCGGCACTCGCACCCGACCGTCTGATCGTGCTGGACGAATCGGCTGCCCATGCCGGCCATGCCGGCCATCGCGAGGGCGGCGAGAGCCATTTCCGGGTGAGGATCGTCTCACCGCATTTCAGCGGACGCAGCCGTGTCGATCGCCATCGCCTGGTCAACGAAGCCCTGAAGCCTGCCTTCGCGCGCGGCGTTCATGCCCTGGCGATCGAAGCCAGCGCACCGGGCGAACCGGTGCGCTGGTAAAAGCTCAGGCCTAGTTGGAGGCGATCGAGCCGGTGAAGATATCCGGCATCGGCGCGAAGCTGGCGACGCGCAGGGGCTTCACCGCGGCGCCGGTGAACTTGTCGGCCCGCAGATCCTGATAGGCGGCCACGCCGAAGCGCACCACCACCGTCTTGGCAGGCGCGGCGATCAGCGATGCCGTGGTGCGCAGGTCCGGCTTGACCAAGGTCGCCTGCTGCTTGTTGCGGGCAGCGGAAACCGGTGCCGACAGCGAAGCAAAGTTCTGCTTCTCGAAGCGCGTCGCGATCAAAGCCGGCCGTGGCGGCCGGGCCGTGTTGGTCACGGGCGCCGGATCGGCGAAGCCGAGGGCACGCTGCGACTGGCGGTTGGCACTACGCTTCATGAAGCCTTCGCTGCCCTGCGAAAGATCTGCGAAGATCGGAGGCTTGGGATCGAGCACCGGCCGCGTCGCCGGCACCGCCGGCGGGGCATCCAGGGAAGCGAGCTGTACGGGAGCCGCCTGGCTCTCTTCGGCTGCCGTGCCCGGACGCAGCGGCGGCAACGGCACATTGGCAGCCATCTCGCCACCCGCACCAGTCGCTCCGGTCTGCCAGATCATGCGCGGACCGGTATCGGCGGAGGCGAGTTGCGCGGTCGCAGCATCGGCAGCCTGTGCGGCGTCGATGTCGTTGGGACGGCGCTCGGGCAGCGGCACGGGAGCCATGCGACGCGGCGATGTCGCCAGTTCATCGGCCATCGCCATCTGCTGCATCGCCGGAGGAGCCACTGGGGCCGCCGGCTGCGGCGCCACGGCCGGTATGCGGGCACTGCTGCGCGTCGTCGGCGCATAGGCCTGGGCCACTTCGACCGGCGGGGCGCTGGTGGTCGTATTGCTGCGCGAGCCGAACAGCGCCGCGAAGAAGCCGCCGCCACTGGTCTCGGCGACATCATCCTCGCCGGCGCCACCGCCAGCCGAGCCGCCATTGCGGCGAATTTCGTTCATCGCCAGCTGATAGCCGGGCATCGGGCGCCCGTCCGAGGGTACCAGCACCGTCTTGCCATCGGGGAAGACGGAAGCGAGTTCGCTGCGCGACATGCGCGGCCACATGCGCACGCCGCCGGAATCCATATGGACGAAGGGCGAGCCGGACGAGGGATAGTAACCCACGCCGCCACGCTGCAGGCGCAGGCCGGCGACCCGCAGCTTCGACAGCGACACGCCGGGGATGAAATAATCGATCGCCTTGCCGAGCGTGTGCTGGCTGAATTTGGCGACGCCGCGCGAACGCCGGCGCAGCATGCCGTTGGTGCCGGGCGAGCGATAGCCGCAGACGATGTTGATCGGCTGGGAAGCGCCAACCTGGCGATAGACCAGCCACAGCGTATCAAGCGTGCGCGGATCCATGCGCACGGCCTGGTTCTGGCGCCAGTCGCGCATGAACCAGTCGATCTTTTTCAGCGCGGCGGAATCATAGGAGCCGTTGCGCTTATAGGTGATGTTGATGGTCTCGCCCGTATGCAGGTGGCGCATATAGAGCGAGCGGGTATCGCCATTGGCAATCGCGTCCTGCGTCGGCCCGACCAGAACCGTCGTCATCACGGTGGATGCGAGGGAAATGGCCAGAATGCGACCGGTACGCGAAACTTTGATCCGGGGCAAAAGGCTGAGTGGGTTCTGCACGATTAGCACTCTCGGCAAATAGGCGAAGGAACCAGAGCCGAGCGTATTTCCACAAATGGGACGCTCGGCACCAGGTCCGGATTGCCGGAGTCTTGCCGAGATTGGTTAAAGCACCGTTGATGCACCGTTCGACCCCTAATATCTAGCCGTTGAAACCGGCCTTGGGAGTGGCCTTTTGCTTGGGAAACGTGGCAAAAAGACGAACGCGGGTTGGCGAACGCCAACCCTTACCAAACATGGTAAATCGTTGCATAACAGATTTCAGCCGGGAAGGCCAAGCGCCGAAATCACCTTCCGGTCATATCCGTAGATGTCGTTGAGGCGCTGCAATTCGCCGTCACCGTCCACATAGGCGGTGAAATAGGCGATGTGGACCGGAATTTTCCTCTCCAAATCAATGCGCTGTTCGTTCCCGCCCTGCAGGCCGCGGACGCTGTCCTCGGTCCAGCCATTGCCCATCACCAGCTCGGCAAATTTATAGGGGTTATCCACACGCACGCAGCCATGGCTGAAGGCCCGTTCGTCACGCGAGAACAGGTTGCGCTGCGGCGTGTCGTGCAGATAGACCGAGAAATTGTTCGGGAACATGAACTTGATGAAGCCGAGCGCATTGCGTTCGCCCGGCGGCTGGCGCACCTGCATCTGGCCGCCGACATAGCTCACCTCGTAGCCCCGGCGCTCGAGATAGCCGGGGTCCTGGGCGAGCTTGGGCATATATTCCTTCTTGATGATCGACTGCGGCACGTTCCAGGACGGATTGACCACCACGAAGCTCATCTGGTCGGAGAAGATCGGGGTCGGCGTGTTGGCCTTGCCGACCACCACGCGCGCCTCATAGCTCAGCACACCGTCCTTAGTGAACCAGACCTTGTATTCGGGCACGTTCACGAAGACGTTGGTCAGTCCCATGTCGTGCGGCAGCCAACGCCAGCGCTCCATATTGGCGATGATCTCGCTCTCGGTATTGACGCGCGGCTGGCGCAGGGCCGCATTGAGGGCGACCACCGTGGCGGGCCCCAGCGTACCGCTGGCCTTGAGATTGCGGGCGGCCTGGAAATCGCGCACCGCCGCCTGCAAGGCATCGTCATAGACATCGCTGTCGGCATCGCTGGCCGTCAGGCCGAGGCGCGTGCGCAGCACCGCCACGCGGGTGTCCGTCATGCCCACCTTCAGCGTGGGACCAGCAGGAACCTCCGGCAGGGTGGCTTCGGCGGCAGCGGCATTGGCGGCCCTGACGTCGGCCAGCTTCTGCTTCAGCGCCAGATATTGCGGTGAGGCCGGATTGTAGCCGTCAAGCACCACGACGGGATCGGAGGCGATCGCCACCGAAGCGAGCGCCGCCACCGGGTCGGGCATGTTGGGAGCCTTGGCGATGTCGCGGCTGATCTGCCTGGTGTCGACCCGGCCCGAGGAAGCCTGGCGGACATAGGTAAGGATAGCAGCGCTCAGCGCGATCTCGGCATCCGCCTGGGCATCGGCGCTCGCGCCGCTCAGGGCGTCGAGCCCGGCAACGCGGAAGGCCGAGGCGTCAAGGCCATCCTCGCCGGCGCGGTTCATGCGATCGACCAGGGCCTTGGCCACGGGCGTGAGCGCACCATTGTCGATCCAGAGCGGCGCCGCGCCGCGCAGCGCGTAGAAATCGCTGATGGCCTGCGCGTCGGTGCCGCGCTTGGCGACGTAATCGGCAAGCCTGGCAGCGAGGTTCATGGTGACGGCGGCAGGAGCAACCGATGGCCCGGGAGCAGGCGTGCTGGCCTCAGCCGGCGGCACGGGCTCAGCCTTGGGCTCGACCCTGGGGGCCTGCGTCTCAGCCGGAACGGCGGCGGGGATTTCCGGGGTCGGTGCCGCGCTGGGAGCGGGTTGCCCGGCGGGCGAAGCGGCAGCCACGGACTGGGCGCCCGTCGGCGCGGCCTCGTCCTTGGGGGCCGTTGCGGAGATCGAGGACGGCGTATCCGGGGCCACCGCCGTCTCGGTCGGCTTCGGCGCCATTTCGACGGGAGCCGGCACCGGAACGGGGCCAACCGGCGCAGGTGCAAGGGTCGCGGTCGAAGCCGGTGCGGAGTCCGGCTTGACATGCTGCACGCTCACCCGCTCCTGCGGCGAAGCGGCGGCGGGCGCCGTCTGCGGCACCGCCGGGGCGAAGGCGCTCTGCTTTTCACCGGCACTCAGGCCAGGAACCGACGGCGCGACAGGCGCGGCAGCATCGGGCGTTTGGCTGGTGGGCGTACCGCTGTCTTGGGCATAGGCCGGGAGCAATGTGGCGCTCAAGCTCAAAGCCAGAGCGACCGAACTCAACAAATTAGCGCGGTAACTCATAAGATTCCTCAATCTCCGGCGCCCAATGTCCCAACGCCGCCTGCAATTGTGTCGATAGTGACAAGTACCATGCCAGATTCAAGACAAATTCTGGTGTGCAAACGATCACATAACCGTTCACGCCGCCTGGTGAGACTCGCCCGTTTCTCCGGCTCTCACGCCGATCGACGCTTCGTCAAGCCCAAGTTCCTTGAGCTTGCGATAAAGCGTGGATCGTCCGATGCCGAGCTTGCGCGCGACCTCGGTCATCTGCCCGCGATGATGGCGGATGGCGAATTTCAGCATGTCCGTTTCCAGTGATTCCAGCGTGCGGACATCCCCTCGCGCATCGAGCATGGTCATGGTGTGGGGTTCGCGCACCGTGATGATCTCGCGCAGCGGCGCCCCGGTGATCATGGCCGGGCCGGTGTGGACCGGCTTGGGCGGCAACAGCGGTGCGGAGGGGATGCGCACGTCGAACCCATCCACGCGGGCGGCGATCTGCGGCAGGTCCGGCACGCCGATCTCGTCGCCTTCGGTAAGGATCACGGCACGATACATCGCATTTTCGAGCTGGCGCACATTGCCGGGCCAGTCATAGGCCGCGAGCAGCGCCTGAGCCTCGGCGCTGATGCTGCGCACCGCCTTGCCTTCCTCGGCCCCGAAGCGGGCGAGAAAATGCCAGGCAAGGTCGGTGATATCCTCACGCCTCACCCGCAGCGCCGGCAGCATGATCGGGAAGACATGGAGACGATAATAGAGATCTTCGCGAAACTGCCCTGCCTTGACCAGATCGATCAGGTTGCGGCTGGTGGAGGAGATCAGGCGGAAATCCGTACGCACAGCCCGCCGGGCACCGAGCGGTTCGATCTCGCCGCTACGCAGCGCGTCGAGCAGCTTGACCTGCAGCGTGGGCGACAATTCGCCGACATTGTCGAGGAAGAGCGTGCCACCATGGGCCTCCGCCAGCTTGCCGGCCTGCTTGTCGACGGCGCCGGCTGCGTTCTTGTCCTGACCGAACAGAATACGTTCGGCTTCGGCCTCCGGCAGAGTACCGCAATTGACGGCCACGAAGGGGCGGCCGCGACGTTCGCCGCCACCATGGATCGCCTGCGCCACCATCTGCTTGCCGGTACCCGTCTCACCCTCGATCAGCACGGGAATGGTCGACCCCGCCGCTTTCTCGGCCAGGCGAACCACCCGCTCCATTTCGGGGCCGCGGGCGACCAGATCCTTGAGGCCGAGCTGGCCCGTGACGCGCTTGGCGAGCACGGCTACTTCGCGTTCCAGAGCGCGATGCTTGAGAGCATTGCGGATCGAGGCTTGCAGGCGCTCGGCGCCGACGGGCTTGACCACGAAATCGGCTGCGCCCGCCTTCATCGCCGAGATCACGGCATCGATCGAGCCGTGGGCCGTCTGCACGATCACCGGAACCTGCAGGCCGCGGGCCCGCATGCGACCGAGCACGCCCATGCCGTCGAGATCAGGCATCACCAGATCCAGGACGAGAAGATCGACCTTGCCGCCTTCGAGTTCGCGCAGCGCCGCTTCGCCACTGTCCACGAGGCGGGCATGATAGCCAAAACGCCTCACCATGGCCTCGAGAAGCCGGCATTGCACCGGATCATCGTCGGCGATCAGAACAGTCGAGCCCATCAATCCCCCGTCCCATTTCATCCGACGCAGCGATCGGATGCCGATCCCTGCGGAAACCCGGCATCACCGCGCCAGCACGAGGCCGCCCTCCGGAGAGGCGCCACGATTTCACCCGGGCGAAGCGCCCTGTGTGCCGTTTCGGATCATCTAGGAGGAGAAGCGTGAAGGACTGCTTAACGACGTTTCATCAAAGTCACATTCCGCTGAGATGGTTGAAACCGCAGCCGCGAACGGCGATATGTGTGACCATCATGGGGCCGCATCGCCGGCCCGGCTTTGTTGCAAACACCGAGTGTCAGCTTCCGGCTGACGTCTTGTCTGCCGGCGAATGCCTGGTTTTCAAGCTGCGAGCCGGAGGCTGACACGCTGGAATGCCGTTCGAAAGACAACCGCAATCGTAGTGCCAAGCGGTCTCAAGGAGTTTTCATGGCCGGCCAATCTTTTTCCGCATCCTCCGGTTCCTCCGCATCCGAGGCATCCAAGGCTGATTCGCCGGAGACCAGGGCCGACCGAAAGGGCAGCGAACTCGGCCGACTGCCGGAATGGAATCTTGCCGATCTCTACCCGGGCCTCGATTCGCCCGAGATTACCGCCGATCTCGACAGAGGCCTGACCGACTGTCTGGCCTTCGAGGAGGCCCATAAGGGCAAGCTCGCCGAGATTCTGGCCGGCAAGGAGGGCGCCCACCGTCTCGCAGCCATCATCAAGACCTATGAGGGCCTCGAGGACAGGCTCGGGCGAATCGCCTCCTTCGCTGGCCTCGTCTATGCCGGCGACACCACGGATCCCGTCCGCGCCAAATTCTATGGCGACGTGCAGGACAAGCTGACCACGGCGTCCTCGCACCTCCTGTTCTTCACGCTGGAGCTCAACCGCATCGACGACACGGCCTTGGCCGAGGCGGTCAAGGACGGGGCGCTCTCTCATTGGAAGCCCTGGCTCGACGATATCCGCATCGAGAAGCCCTACCAGCTCGAGGATCGCGTCGAGCAATTGTTCCACGACAAGTCGGTCACCGGGCGTGGCGCCTGGAACCGCCTGTTCGACGAGACGATCTCGGGCCTGCGCTTCCGGGTGGAGGATAGTCAGGAACTGACGCTGGAGCCGACGCTGAACCTGCTTCAGGACCCCTCCCCGGCCAAGCGCGAGAAAGCCGCTTATGCCCTCGCCCGCACCTTCAAGGACAATCTCAGGCTGTTCACCCTGATCACCAACACGCTGGCCAAGGACAAGGAGATCTCCGACCGCTGGCGCGGCTTCGAGGATGTCGCCGATTCCAGGCATCTGTCGAACCGGGTCGAACGCGAGGTGGTGGACGCCCTGGTCTCGGCGGTGCAGGAAGCCTATCCGCGCCTATCGCATCGCTACTATCGCCTCAAGGCGAAGTGGTTCGGGCTCGACCAGCTCAACCATTGGGATCGCAATGCGCCGCTGCCCAAGGTGGAGAGCACGCCGATCAAGTGGGAAGATGCGCGCGGCACCGTGCTGGAGGCCTATGCCGGCTTCTCGCCGCGCATGGCCGGCATCGCCCAGCGTTTCTTCGACGAGAACTGGATCGACGCGCCCGTCCGTCCGGGCAAGGCCCCTGGCGCCTTCGCCCACCCGACCGTGCCCTCGGCCCATCCCTATGTGCTGCTCAACTACCAGGGCAAGACGCGCGACGTGATGACGCTGGCCCACGAGCTCGGCCACGGCGTCCACCAGGTGCTGGCGGGCCATAACGGTGCCCTGATGGCGCCGACGCCGCTGACCCTGGCCGAAACAGCCTCGGTGTTCGGTGAGATGCTGACTTTCCGCGCCTTGCTGGCGCAGGCCTCAAGCCCGGCACAGAAGAAGGCTATGCTCTCCGCCAAGGTGGAGGACATGATCAACACGGTGGTGCGCCAGATCGCCTTCTATTCCTTCGAGCGCAAGGTACATGTCGAGCGCCGCCAGGGCGAGTTGACCGCCGATCGCCTCGGCGAAATCTGGCTGTCGGTCCAGGAGGAAAGCCTCGGGCCGGCCATCAAGATCGGGCCGGGCTATGAGACCTTCTGGACCTATATCCCGCACTTCATCCATTCGCCGTTCTACGTCTATGCCTATGCTTTCGGCGATTGCCTGGTAAACTCACTCTATGCCGTCTATGAGAAGGCGCATGATGGCTTTGCCGAACGCTATCTCGCGATGCTTGCAGCCGGCGGCACCAAGCACCATTCCGAGTTGCTCGCCCCCTTCGGCCTCGACGCGCGCGATCCCGCCTTCTGGCAGATCGGGCTCAATCTGATCGAGAGCATGACCGTGGAGCTCGAAGGGATGGAGTGAAGCGGGCGGGACCGCAACCCCTTATCCCGCGGCGATCGCCTCCAGCTCCACCAGCCAACCCGGTTCGAGCGTCCCGACCACGATGGCCGTGGTCGGGATGCGGCGGCTGCCGAGAGCCTTGAGCCGCGCCGCCTGATTGGCTTCGACATAAGCTGCGTCGCGCAAATAGCTGGTGACGCGCACCAGATTGTCCACGCCCATGCCGGCCTCGGCGAGGATGCGCCGGATATTGGACCACACACAGTCGAGCTGCTCCGCCAGGCTGGTGGGCGCCCTCCCCGCCGGATCGAGCCCCATGGTGCCGCTGAAGAAAAGCAGGCGCTGAGGCTTCACCACTTCCATAGCATGAACATAGTCTGATGTGGCGGCATAGATACCATTGCTGGGATTTCGTACTATCATCTGCATGTTCCGGCCTCTCGTTTCCACGTCAACCTGCTCAGAAACATCTTCGCCAGAAAGAGATTTTTGCCGAATGAAATCAAAAACGAAGGATGTTCGGCCCGGCAGCCGGGCTGAGCGCCAACTCGACGATTTCGACCGAAAGATCTTAACCGCCCTGAGCGCCGATGCCCGCCAGACCTATGCCGAAATCGGCCAGAGCGCGGGGCTATCCGCGCCGGCCGTGCATGAACGTGTCAAGCGGCTGCGCGAATCCGGTGTGCTCAAGGGCTCGACGGCCGTTATCGACGCCCAGGCCATCGGCAAGCCCTTCCTGGCCTTCGTGCATGTCGACACAGAGGGCTGGGGCAAGAGCGAGCGCATGATGACGCTGCGCCGTTTCCCCGAGGTGGAGGAAATGCATTCGGTGGCCGGCGATACCGGCGTGGTGATGAAGGTCCGCACCCGAAACGCCCGGGCCATGGAGCATTTCCTCTCCCAGCTTTATGTCCTGCCGGGCGTCAGGGGCACCAAGAGCTATGTGGTGCTCTCCACCTATCTGGAGCGGGCGATCCAGCCCGCCGCCACCGAAGATTGGCCCGACATCCCGCTGCCACAGAGCTAGGTTCGGCATCCCGCGTCAGCCTGCCCGCAATGCCCGCGCAATCCGCCCTCCCTAGGTTGCGCCCGCATTCGGGAGCCGACGATGATCCGCAGGAAGCAATGGGCCGCCAAGGCGGCCGGCTATGGGCTGCACGCCTATATCAGTGGCGTGATGCGTACCACGCGCTTCGCCCCTGAGCCGGGCGAGCTGCCTCCCTGGGAGCGGACGGAGGGTTCCTTCATCGCACTGACCTGGCATGGCCAGCAGATGCTGAGCGTCGCAGCCTTGCGCGGCGCGCCGCGAACCAGCGTGCTGGTCTCGCTGCATTTCGACGGCACGGTGATCGCCACGGCGCTGGCGCGGGCCGGCTACGGCACCATTCGCGGCTCCGGCACCCAGACCCGCGCCAAGATCCGGGGCAAATGCGGCATCTCCGCCTTCCTGGCGATGCGCCAGGCGCTGGAAACCGGCACCAATGTGCTGATGACGGCCGACGTGCCCAAAGTCGCGCGTGTCGCCGGCAAGGGCGCGGTGCAACTGGCCCGTGCCACCGGCCGGCCGATCTTCCTGTTCGCGGCGGTGACCAGCGCCCGCATCGACCTCGACAACTGGGACAAAGCCAGCCTGGTCTTGCCCTTCGGGCGCGGCTGCGTGCTCTGGTCGGAAGCCCTCACCGTAGCCGGCAATGCCGATGCAGCGGAGATCGACGCGGTCAGCCGCCGCATCACGACCGGGCTCGATGACCTGCATGCCGAAGCCCATCGGCGACTACGTTCCGGGACCTGACGGCGCCAATGCGCGTTTTGGCTGGATATTGCCGCGCTTTGGCGTGGCTCTGCGTTCCGAGGAGGCAAGGGCCGCAGCTAAGAGGGACGAAGCCTGAAGGATGTACGTTCCCCTCACGGCCGAACAGCGGATGCAAACATGGCAATTCTTCTCGGCCTGGCGGCCGCCCTGTGCTGGGGCGGCACGGATTTTCTCGGCGGTGCGGCGGCGCGAGCGCTCGGGGTGCGCCGGTCCCTGTTCTTCAGCCAGGCCATCGGCTTTGCCGGCCTGTCGCTGCTGGTCCTGTTCCTGCCCGCCATCCACGGCCATATGGCGTCGGCCCTGCCGGAGGCCTGGCTGTGGGGCCTCGCCGCCGCCCTCTGCAATTTCCTGGGCATGCTGGCCCTGCTGTCGGCCCTGGCCCGCGGCAAAGCCGCCCTGGTGGCGCCCCTCACCGCCACCTATGGCGTGATCACCACCTTGCTCTCGCTGGCGACCGGCGAGGTGTTGGGCTGGTGGGCCCTGGCGGGCCTGGCGCTCTGTTTCATCGGGGTGCCCTGTACGGTCTATGCCCCGGACGACGGCGGGGCCCCGGCGAGTTCGAGGGCTTCGCTGCGCCTGGCGCTGGCGGCGGCCCTGTTCTTCGGCGTCGGCTTCTGGCTGCAAGGGCACCTGGCCCTGCCCGGGCTCGGCACCACCGCGACGCTGTGGCTGCTCTATGCCACCAATTTGGTCTGTCTTGCCGGCATGCTCGCGGCGCGGCCGGCCGAATTCCGGCCACCGCCTTCATCGCTCTGGCTCCTCATCACCGCCATCGGCCTGCTCAGCCTGTGCGGCTTCGGCACGTTGGCCTTGGGGGCGCTTACCGGGGCCGTTGCGGTGGTCACCGTGCTGAGCACGCTGTCCGGTGCCGTCACCGCCGCCCTCGGCGTGGTGCTGCGCGGCGAAAGGCTGTCGCCTCTGCAATGGTTCGGCATCGCCGACGCCCTTCTTGGCGTCCTCCTGCTCAGGATCGGGGGCTAGCCGGTGTCCCCGGCACCGCTGCCTCGTTC
Source organism: Labrys sedimenti (assembly GCF_034424805.1). Taxonomy (NCBI): domain Bacteria; kingdom Pseudomonadati; phylum Pseudomonadota; class Alphaproteobacteria; order Hyphomicrobiales; family Xanthobacteraceae; genus Labrys; species Labrys sedimenti. The sequence continues at coordinate 27,736 of NZ_JAXOUF010000012.1, read as the reverse complement.
CGGCGCAAGGGCGACCAGCCGAGCGTCATGCCGGCGGCCGCGATCAGGATGGCACCGGCGCCGATCATCTGCAGCCAGTCCAGGCGGTGGCCGAAGGCGACGAGGTCGACCAGGATCGCCACCACCGGATAGATGAAGGAGAGCGCGCCGGTGAGGCTGGTCGGCAGCTTCTGGATGGCGCCGTAGAGCAGGATATACATCAGCCCGGTATGGACGATGCCGAGCGTGCCCAGGATGGCCCAGGTCTGTTCGCCGGCGGGTGGATGGGATAGGCTGGCGAGCGGGGCCAGCATCAGGGTGCCCACGATCACCTGGATCAGCGCGATCAGGTGTGGCGGCACGCCCTTGAGCTTCTTGGCGACCAGAGCGGCGATGGCATAGAAGAAGGCGGCGCCGAGCGCCAGGCCGATGCCGACCAGATAATCGGTCCCGGCAGCCCCGCTTTTGGCCTGCACGATGCCGAGCATGCCGGCGAAGGCGAGGCCGAGCCAGAACAGCTTTGAGGCGGTCAGCTTCTCGGCGAAGAACAGCACGCCGAAGCCCACCAGCATGAAGGGCTGGGTGTTGTACACGGCGGTGGCGATCGAGATCGAGGCGCGCGGATAGGCGGCAAACAACATCAGCCAGTTCGCCACGATGGCGATGCCGCCGACCACGGCGAGGCCGATCTGACGCGCTGTGATAACGTCGCGCCTGAAAAGGCCGAGCCCCAGGCAGATCAAGGCGAGCGTGCCCGCCCCGAACAGGCAGCGCCAGAACACCACGTCGATGACGGGCTGGCCGGACAGGATGACGAACCAGCCGATCGTGCCGGATATGATCATGGCCGCTGTCATCTCGGCCGTTCCGCGGAGCTTGTCCATGGCATTCACCTCTCAAAGGAGGCTGAATTCTATTCGGGTGTCGCGCAATTTTACATGGATAGGATAAGGCTAGATATGGCATAATCCTAAATTACGAAGGAAAAATCGCGGATTTTCATCATGCTTGATGAAGTGGACAAGGGCATCGTCGACATCCTGGTCGAGAACGCCCGCATCTCCCTGAAGGAACTGGCGGGCCGGGTGAACCTGTCCTCCCCCTCGACCTCGGAACGTCTCAGGCGCCTGGAGGAGCGCGGCGTGATCCGCGCCTTCACCGTGGACGTCGATCCGCAGGCTCTCGGCTATACGCTGCAAGCGATCGTGCGTATCCGCCCTTTGCCCGGCCAACTGCCCCGGGTGCAGCGGCTGATCGAGGAAATCCCGGAATTCTCAGAATGCGACAAGGTCACGGGCGACGACTGCTTCGTCGCCCGGTTGCATCTGCGCTCGATCGAACAGCTCGACGAGATCCTCGACCGCCTCATCGACAAGGCCGAGACCAACACCGCCATCGTCAAGTCGCAGCCGGTGAAGCGCCGCCTGCCGCCGTTGTGAGGGGGCGCTTCGCCGAGACCAGATCAGCGCAGGAACAACAACGCCCCCATTGCCACCAGCAGCAGCCAGGCGATGCCGTCCCATTCCGTCAGCGAGGAAGATGGCGCCCGGCGACGTGCACTGAATGCGGCCATCGCCTGCAGCACGGCGAACAGGGAGAGCAGTGCGGCGAAGGTCGGGCCAAAGGCCTTCGATCCGCAGGCTGCCAGCAAGGCGGCGAAGAGGACTTCGGCAGCAAAGACGTGAATGGTTACCCTGGAGACGATGTCCAGTTTTCTCGGAACTGAATGCGACATGGTGAAAGTGGTTCTGAAAATGCCTTGTTCTCACGCCGGCCCACGAAAGCATTCGGTCGGACGAGGGAAAGAAAGGACGTCATCCTACCCTGCCGCAATTGTTCGGCGGGCTGACATCGAAGGCATTTTACGAAATGGCAAGTCCATTACACAAATAAATATTGTGTATTATTTCAAGCATGGTGCGTAAGCAGGATATAAGGACACCGGCCCTGCTTTAGGCGGGCGGTGCAATATTCCGGGGTCGCAGGCGTCTCGCCTGCGACGTCCTCCTCAGTCGCAGCGCAGCAGGGAAGGCGGCGTGCCAATGTCGGCAACCACTGCCTCGAAGCGGCGGGTCTCGGGATCGCGCACCAAGAGATGGCCGGAAGCGATGCCGAAATAAGCGCCGTGGAGCTGCAATTCGCCGGCATCGACGCGGCGGCGCACGCTGCCGAAGGTCATCAAATTGGCGAGGCTCTGTTCCACGGCGGCCAAAGCAAGACGGGTGATATAGTCTTCCGACGGCGTCTCGCCGGGATCCTCGAGCGTATCAACCGCGGGGGCTATGATCGACATCCATTTGCCGATGAAGTCGCCGGAGGAGAGCGGCGCCCGCTTCTCCGCGAAGGAGCGGATGCCGCCGCAGCTGGCATGGCCCATGATGACGATATGCTTGACCTTGAGCGCCTCGACCGCGAATTCCAGTGCGGCGCTGGTGCCGTGGAACTGGCCGCCCGCTTCGTAGGGCGGCACGATATTGGCGACGTTGCGCACCACGAACAGCTCGCCCGGCCCGGCATCGAAAATCACTTCGGGCGAGACCCGCGAATCACAGCAGCCGATCACGAGCACTTCAGGGCTCTGCCCCGTGGTTCCCAACGTCTCGTAGCGCTGGCTTTCCCGGGAGAAGCGATCACCGAGGAAGGACTTGTAGCCGGCGATGAGACTGTCTGGGAACATGGGATCTCCTCGGAGCGCGGACACCCTGTCCGCTCTTGAAACGACAACGGTCGAGAAGAGAGCGGGGCGGTGATCTCAAAAGACACCACCACGCATGGATACCAGAAAAGGCGGATACCGCGACATGCAAACATGCCGTTGAGAGGTCCGCCCTCCCGGGATTATGCCGCCAGGTTGCGCAGCACGAACTGCAGGATGCCGCCGTTCTTGAAGTAGTCGAGCTCATCCAGCGTATCGATGCGGCAGAGCAGCGGCACCTTGACCACCTTGCCATCGGCGAAGGTGATCTCGGCCTCGATGGTGGCGCGCGGCTTGATCGTCTCGATACCCTCGATCGTCACCATCTCGTCGCCCTTCAGGCCCAGCGTCTGCCAGGAGGTGCCTTCGGCAAAGGTGAAGGGTACCACGCCCATGCCGACCAGGTTGGAGCGGTGGATACGCTCGAAGCTCTGGGCGATCACGGCGCGCACGCCGAGCAGCTTGGTGCCCTTGGCCGCCCAGTCACGCGAGGAACCGGTGCCGTATTCCTTGCCGGCGAACACGACCAGGGGCACGCCCTCGGCCTTGTAGCGCATGGCGACATCATAGATCGGGGCTTCCACGCCATCGGGATAATGGATGGACAGGCCGCCTTCGATACCCGGCAGCATCTGGTTCTTGATGCGGATATTGGCGAAGGTGCCGCGCATCATCACCTGGTGGTTGCCGCGGCGGGTGCCGTACTGGTTGAAGTCCACCGGGCGGACCTGATGGTCGCGCAGATATTCGCCCGCCGGGCTCGCCGCTTTGATCGAACCGGCCGGGGAGATGTGGTCGGTGGTGATCGAGTCGAGGAAGAGGCCGAGGACACGGGCCTTGTGCACATCCGTCGGCGGCACAGGCGTCTTGGTCATGCCTTCGAAATAAGGCGGGTTCTGCACATAGGTCGAACGCTCATCCCAGGCATAGGTCTGCCCTGCCGGAGCCGAGATCTTCTGCCAGTTCTCGTCGCCCTTGAAGACGTCGGCATATTTGGACTTGAACATCGCCTGGGTGACGTATTCGTCGATCACCGCCTGGATCTCGGCGCCATCGGGCCAGATGTCGGAGAGAAAGACGGGCTTGCCGTCGCTGCCGGTGCCGAGCGGCTCCAGCGTCACGTCGACCTGGAGGGAGCCGGCCAGCGCATAGGCGACCACCAGCGGGGGCGAAGCGAGGTAGTTGGCCTTGACGTCCGGATTGACGCGGCCCTCGAAGTTGCGGTTGCCCGAGAGCACGGCGGCGGCGACGATGTCACCCTTGTTGACGGCTTCCGAGATCGGCTCCGGCAGTGGGCCGGAATTGCCGATGCAGGTGGTGCAGCCGAAGCCGACCAGGTTGAAGCCGAGGGCGTCGAGATCCTTCTGCAGGCCGGACTGGCTGAGATAGGCTTCCACCACCTGCGATCCCGGTGCGAGCGAGGTCTTGACCCAGGGCTTGGACTTCAGGCCCTTGGCCGCCGCCTTGCGGGCGAGCAGGCCGGCCGCGACCAGCACCGAGGGGTTGGAGGTATTGGTGCAGGAGGTGATGGCGGCAATGGTCACCGCGCCATGGCCGATGGCATAGTCGGTGCCGGCAACGGCCTGGGCCTTGCCAGCCTCGCCGGGCTTCTTGAACTCGCCTTCCAGGGCGGCTAGGAAGCCGGCCTTGGCGTCGGAGAGCAGAACGCGGTCCTGCGGGCGCTTGGGGCCTGCGAGCGAGGGCAGCACGGTGGCGAGGTCGAGCTCGAGGATGTCGGTGAACACCGGATCGAAGCTCGCCGAGGTCCGGAACATGCCCTGTTCCTTGGAATAGGCTTCGACAAGAGCGATGCGGTCGGTTTCGCGGCCCGACTTGTCGAGATAGCGCAGCGTCTCGGCATCGACAGGGAAGAAGCCGCAGGTCGCGCCATATTCCGGTGCCATGTTGGCAATGGTGGCCTTGTCTTCCAGCGTCATGGCGTCGAGGCCCTGGCCGAAGAACTCCACGAACTTGCCGACGACGCCCTTCTTGCGCAGCATCTGGGTGACCGTAAGCACCAGGTCGGTGGCGGTGACGCCGGCCGGCAGCTTGCCGGTGAGGCGGAAGCCGATCACTTCGGGGATCAGCATCGAATTGGGCTGGCCGAGCATGGAGGCCTCGGCCTCGATGCCGCCGACGCCCCAGCCGAGCACGCCCAGGCCATTGACCATGGTGGTGTGGCTATCGGTGCCCACCAACGTGTCGGGATAGGCGACGGTGACGCCGTCCTCTTCCTTGGTCCAGACCGTCTGAGCCAGATATTCGAGATTGACCTGGTGGCAGATGCCGGTACCCGGCGGCACCACGCGGAAATTGTCGAAGGCCGACTGGCCCCATTTCAGGAAGCGGTAGCGTTCCTGGTTCTGCTCATATTCGCGGGCAACGTTGTTCTTGAAGGCGTCGTTGTTGCCGAAATAGTCGACAACGACGGAGTGGTCGATGACCAGATCGACCGGCACCAGCGGGTTGATCAGGGTGGGATCGCCACCCAGGGCCTTCATGGCGTCGCGCATGGCGGCGAGATCGACTACGGCCGGCACGCCGGTGAAGTCCTGCATCAGCACGCGGGCGGGGCGGAAGGCGATTTCGCGCTCGGCTTTGCCGCGATTGGTGAGGAAGGCGGCGATGGCTTCGATATCACCCTTGGAAACGCTGCGGCCATCCTCGAAACGCAGGAGGTTCTCGAGCAGGACCTTCATGGAGACCGGCAGGGCGGAAATGCCGGGAAGACCGTTCGCTTCCGCTGCTTTCAAGGAATAATAGGTGTAGGTCTTCGAGCCCACCTGAAGTGTCTTGCGGGCTTTGAAGCTATCGAGAGAGGCCATGGCAGGTTCCCTGAAAAAGGCCGGGGAACGCCCCCAAGCCTATGATACGTCAGCGGAATTCGCGCTCACGAGGCGGTTTGTGCGGCGCGGTATGGTGCGTTTATAGAAGGATTCCAGTCAGGCCGCTACTGCCTATTTGGCGACGTCTGCCATGCCCGGATCGCGGGGTCCGCCACCGGACGGGTAGGAGGCGGCAGCAGCAGAAAAATCGGTCCGATTTTTACTCGTTGTTAAGGCTGTCGACCGATTCCGGGGCAGAACACCGCGTTTCCTCTCTATTTCCGCGGTGTGACCATCGACACGGCACGCTGGCGCCGCAATCGGCATCTACTCCGCCAGCTTCAGCTTTCAGAACGCCGCCGAACGTTTGCTCTTGAGGATATCATGCAGCCATTTGCCCCCTTGCTCGCCAAGCTTCGCACCGAGTTCCGGCATGCCTGGTTCCCGACCCTGCTGATCTGCTCGATGGTGATCCTGCATGACCTGGCCACCGGCATCCAGCATGGCGCCCTGGTGGTGGCATTGCTGATCGCCGCCTTCGTCCTGGCGCGCCCCGCCTTGCTCCGCCAGCGCTCGCCGCTGCAGAGCTGGCGCCACAGCCTGATCTATGCCGGCACCATCCTGGTTGCGACCCTGGTCTCCCTGGGCACGCTCGACTGGCTGAAGCTCTGAAAAACCCCGCCGATGACGATCGGGCGTGCGGTAGCCGGCGTCAGCGCAGCATGATCCAAAGCGGGCTCTTCCAGGCCTTCAGGGCATCCAGGAAGACCTGCAGCTTGGCAGGCAGGAAACGCCGCGTCTGATAGACGGCGTGCACGAAGATCTCGGGCGAAGACCAATCCGGCAGGAGGCGCTCGAGTTCACCGCTCTCGATGCGCTGGTCGCAATAGGTCGAGGGCAAGAGGCCGATGCCGTGGCCCTTGTAGGTGAAGGCGCTCACGGCCTGAAAATCGCGACTAGCGATCGGCCCGGAGACCTGGACCTTCGCTTCTCTGCGACCACTGACCAGGTGCCATTCGGCTTCGTTGTTGCGCCCGTTCATCAGCACACAGCGATGGCGAGCCAGATCCTCCGGCTTGGCCGGCCTGTCACGCCCCTTGAGATAGCCCGGCGTCGCCACGACATAGCGCACGCTCTTGCCGATACGCTGGGCGATGATGCTGGAATCCTGGAGTTCCCCGAAGCGGATGGCCACGTCGACATTCTCGGCGATCAGATCGAGAAAGACATTGGTGACGACGAGATCGACCTGGATGTGCGGATAGGACGTCAGGAAGGACGAGATGAAGTCGTAGAAGGGCTGCTGTCCCATGATCACTGGCACGGAGACCCGAAGCAGGCCCTCCGGCCTTCTTTGCGCCTGGACGAGTACCCGTTCGGCATCCTGGAGTTGGCCGAGCGGTTCGCTGCATTGATGATAATAGGCGCGTCCCTGGGCCGTGAGTGTCAATTTGCGCGTCGTGCGCTGCAACAGCGTCACGCCCAATTGTTCCTCGAGCGCACTCACCTTGCGACTGACGGTGGAGACCGGCATGCCGAGTGCGTGGGCGGCACGACTGAAGCTTTCGAACTGCGCCACCTTTGCAAAAACGGCGATGTCATTGAGATCGGCCATGCGGTATTTTTGCATAAATGGAAAATTGATTCCATATATTTCCATCTAATCAAAAGACGAGTGGCGATGCAGATTCCGTCCACGAGAGCAAACCAACTCGTGGAGAACTCAAATGACAAACAAGGTCGTCATCGTCACCGGCGCATCACAGGGCATCGGTGCAGGCCTCGCCAATACCTTCCTGGATCGTGGCTACGCCGTGGTCGCGACATCGCGGCGGGTTTCCGAGACGGATGAGATCGGTGCCTCCGACAGGCTCGCCCGCGTCGACGGGGACATTGCCGACCCCGCCACGGCAGAACGCGTGGTCGAAACCGCACTCGCCCGCTTCGGGCGGATCGATGCTCTGGTCAACAACGCGGGCATCTTCTTCACCAAGCCGTTCGTCGACTACACGCTGGAGGATTACCGGCGGCTCGCTGCCACCAATGTGGAAGGCTTCCTGCATCTCACCCAGGCGGTAGTGCGCCAGATGCTGGCACAAAAGAGCGGCGGCAGCATCGTCAGCATCACGACGCCCCTGGCCGACCATCCGATCGCCGGCGTCAACGCTTCGGTCGCCATGGCCACCAAAGGCGGCATCGAGGCCCTCTCCAGGAACATCGCCATGGAATATGCGAGGGACGGCATCCGCGTGAACACGGTGGCGCCCGGTGTCGTCGACACGCCGCTCCACAAGGACAGCCCGCGTGACTTCATCAATGGCTTATCACCTATGCTCGGCATTTCGGCTGTCGAGGAAATCGTCGAGGCCGTTCTCTTCCTGACCGAGGCGCCGCGCGTAACCGGGGAGGTGCTGCACGTCGATGGCGGCGCACATCTGGGCAAATGGTAAATCCACGCAACCCTCCCAGCGCAAAAGGGCCCGGCGTGGAACAGAGGCTCAAGGAGTTCAGCATTGCGCTTCCCCCGCCTCCCACGCCGTTCGGCGCCTATGTCGAGGCGGCCAGGGTCGGCCGGCTGCTCTTCCTCAGCGGAATGCTGCCGGTGATCGACCGGAAGCCGCAATTCATCGGACGCCTCGGCGGCGAACTTACCGTCGAGGAGGGCTACCAGGCGGCCGAACTGGCCGTCCGCAGCGCCCTCGCCGCCATCAGGCAGGAACTCGGTTCGCTCGACAAGGTGACCGGCGTCGCCAAACTTGGCGTCTATATCGCCACGCAAGGCGATTTCCGGGAGCATCCGAAAGTTGCCGACGGCGCCTCCGAACTTCTTCTCAAGGTCTTCGGCGCCGACATGCTGTCGGGCCGGGTCGTGCTCGGGGTCGCCAGCCTGCCTCTCGGCCTGCCGGTCGAGGTCGAACTGGTGGTCGAAGTCGCCGATTGAACCGGCTCGCAGCGGAGCGGCGCCCTCAGGTGCCGCTCGCGCCAAAGCTCGCTTGCGCCATGTCGAGAAAGGCCGACAGGAGGCAAGCGAGGTCAAGCATCACAACCATCAGGCATGCCCCACGCTGCCATAGACCATGCGGCCCTGGTGAAAGGTGGCCGTGCGCGCCGGCATGCGGGCCACCGCCTCGGCCGAGCAACTGGCGGGAACCAGAGTGAACCCCGCTTCGTCGCCCACCTTCGGCCAAGCGCGCTTGCCGCTGCCGTCCAGCGGCAGCACGCCGCCGGTAGCGATCGACAGGGCGCGAGAGAGGTGGAACTCGTCCGAGCCGTCATAGAGCTGGGCGTAGAGATTGGCCTTTTCCAGCATGTCGCCGCTGCCGAAGGGCGACCAATGATCGATCACGCTGTCCGTGCCGGTCATCACGAAGACGCCCTTCTCGCTGAGCTGCGGCAGCGGCATCACAAAGCTGCCGATCGGCACCGTCGAGGCGACGGCGATACCCTGCGCGGCAAACCGGGTGGCGAGTTCGGACAGTGCCTGCGGCGAGAGCGTGCTAAGCGCGAAGGCGTGGCTGATGGTGACCTTGCCCTTGAGCGCCGGATTCTTCTCCACCGTATCGACCATGTACTCGATCGCCGCCACGCCGGCAGGGCTGATCTCATGCAGGTGGATGTCCACGCCCTTGCCGGTATCGAGAGCGATCTGGAACATGGCGTCGAGGGATTTTTCCATGGCGCCATCGACATTGGTCGGGTCGAGCCCTCCGACATAGGCGGCACCCATGGTCATCGCCTCGCGCAACAGCCCCTCGACCCTGGAATGCAACAGGCCGTGCTGGGGGAAGGCGACGATCTCGCAGGAGAAGTCCTCGCGGTGGTTCTCCAGCGCCAGCTGCACATGCTCCAGGGCCTTCAAGCCGCTGATCGGGTCGACGTTGCAATGGCCACGCGCCACCGTGCTGCCCTTGGACTGCAACAGGGCGATGAGCCCCTCGGCACGCTGCTGCGAGATGGGCAGCAGCGCGGGCAGCAATGTCTGCTCCCGCGCGATCATGTCCATGATGGTCTTGCCCTGGCGCGGGCGCGGGGCCTGCCAGGGCCCGCCATAAAAGGTCTTGTCGAGATGGATGTGCATGTCCCGCATCGCCGGCAGCATGAGCTGGCCATGTGCTTGGTAGCAGGGCAGGCCGTCTGCCAGCTCGGTGCCGGCCGCATGCAGGGCCGCGATCTTGCCGTCCTCGATCTCCAGCGTGTAGAGCGCGCTGCGGGTGCCGATCACCGTCTCGCCATCATACTCGAAACCTTCCTCGAGCCGCACGTCACGGAGATAATAGTGGCGATCGCCCAGCGTCGTGATGCCGGTTTCATCGGCCGGGCGGCTGGTGCTGGCGGTCGCAGCCACGGCACTGCCGCTGGCCGTCCCCATGACCGCCGGCGGCGTGGTAAGTGTTTCTCTGCGGCCGGGAAACGCCCTGCGGTTCGGTTGCTGGTGGTTTTCCACGGTGGTTTCCTGCCCTCGATCGGTTGCCTGTACTCCCAATTTACGGGAGGGCGGATTTCTATGGCAGCGACATTTGCCAATGCTGATCATTCGATCCGACAATGATGGGGGCTATCCACAGAGCGCGAATGAATAGCCAACTTTTCATGCACAGGGAGGGCGGAGATTTCCACGCCCAAAGACTTTGCCCTAGGCCTGCAGCCCGCAGAAGGTGATCAGCCGCTCCGCCAGGGTAATGACGGCATCGACGGCGCCATCGCGAAAATACAGCGCCAGCTCGAAATCGGTCACCGGCTGCAATCCCTCGGCCTCCCCCAATATGCGATGGCTCGGCAGCCGGCAGCCCGCAGGCAGCAGGGTGATGCCGAGGCCGGCAGCCGACGCCGCCATGAGCGCCCCCAGGCTGGCGCTGCTATAACCGACCCGCCAGCGCCGGCCGAGATCGTCGAGGGCTCGGCACAACTCCTCGCGATAGAGCCCGTTGGGCGGGAACACCGCCAGCGGCACCGGGGCCTGCTCGATGGCCGGATGGGCTAGACTGTCCAGCCATAGCAGGGGTTCGGGCCTGGCGGCGCGCGGCGGCTGGCTGCGCCGTTGCTTGACCAGGATGAGGTCGAGTTCCTCGCGGCCGTAGGCGGCATGCAGATCCGCGCTCAGGCCGCTGGTGACGTCGAGCCGTAGATGCGGGTGCTCCCGGCTGAAGACCGCGAGCAGGTCGGCGGTGGGTACGGTATAATCCTCGGGCATGCCCAGCCGGAGCACGCCATCGCGCCACAGTCCCGTCAGCGCATCATGTGCCTCCTCGTTGAGGGCGATGATGCGCCGGGCATAGCCCAATAGCTTCACCCCCTCCTCGGTGAGCTGCACCTGATGCGAGGAACGTTCGAACAGCGGCTTGCCGAGCATCTCCTCCAGGCGACGGATCTGCTGGCTGACGGTGGACTGCGACAGGGACACGCGTTCCGCCGCACGGGTGAAGCTCATGGTGTCGCACACCGACACGAAGCTGTTCAGCAGCTGCGGATTGAACATCGGATAGCGATTCATGCGCCCACCGCCGGCACCTCTCGGTTCGATCGCCCGACAATAGACCACAGCGGGCTCGATTGCTCGGAACGAAGACGTGCATGACCAAGGCATGCGCAAAAGAAAACGGCGCGGCCGAGCCGCGCCGTTTCATCAAACTCGATGGAGAATGCCTCAGTCCTTGCGGCGCAGGCGCACGATCACGTCGACGCGCGCAACTTCGTAGCCCGCCGGCACCTGCGGCATCTCGGCCATGTTGACCTCGCCGGGGATGTCGAGCACCTCATTGTCGCCTTCGACGAAATAATGATGGTGCTCATGCACATTGGTGTCGAAATAGGTCTTCGACCCGTCCACGGCGAATTCGCGCAGCAGGCCGACTTCGGTGAACTGGTGCAGCGTGTTGTAGACGGTGGCGAGCGAGACCGGCACCCGGGCCTTGGAGGCCTCGTCATGCAGCATCTCGGCGGTGATGTGCCGATCGCCCTTCTGGAACAGCAGCCAGCCCAGCGCCAGGCGCTGGCGGGTGGGCCTCAGGCCGACGTCGCGCAGCATCGAACGCACGTCATGGAACGGGCAGCCCGTGCGCTGGTGGTCGCGGGAGGAAAGCTCGCGCGAGGGCGATGCATCCGGCGTGGCCGCCTTGGCGGAACGATCGAAGTGAATGACTGTGGTCGCTGACATGGTGCGGTTCTACAACTTTTCTCGGCGACATTCTAGGGCAAGTGATGCCGCAGGCGCAATCATCATAATGGCTGATACCAACTAGCCCTTGGAAAAATGGCGCTTTTTTTTGCGATCAGCCTCGCTTCAGGGCCGTCAGGACCTTCAACCCAGGGTGACCGGTGACCGGCAGGCCGAGCCGGCGCTGCACGTCGCGGATGGCCTGGATGGTCTTGGCGCCGATCGAGCCGTCGGGCGTACCGATATCATAGCCCCTGCGTGCCAGCAGAGCCTGCAATTCCTTGCGCTGCGCCCGCGACAGGCCGGGATCATCGGTCGGCCAGGGCGTCGCAAAGGGGCTGCCGCCCCGGATGCGGTCCGACAGGTGGGCGATCGCCAGGGCATAGGATTCGGCGGCGTTGTAGGAATAGATCGCATCGAAATTGCGGAAGACCACGAAGGCCGGCCCCTGCGGCCCGGCCGGCAGCAGGATGGCGGCCCGGGCGTTACCGCCCTGCAGCGGAGCACCGTCGATGCGGGTCACGCCCATCGCGGCCCAGGAACCGAGCGGGCGCTTCTTGGTGCGGCCGGCCAGCCCCGCCTTGAAGCCGGGCGGCAGGCGCACCTCATAGCCCCAGCGCGTGCCGGGGGTCCAGCCGGAGCGGGCCAGGTAATTGGCGGTGGAAGCGAGCGCATCGGGCACGGAATCGACCACGTCGCGGCGACCGTCGCCGTCGCCGTCCACGGCCAGGCGCAGGAAGGTCGAGGGCATGAACTGGGTATTGCCGAAGGCGCCTGCCCAGGAGCCGACCAGATGATCGGGATTGACGTCGCCGCGCTGGATGATCTTCAGCGTGGCGATGAGCTCACCCTGGAAATAGGCCTGGCGGCGGCCGGCATAGCAGGACAGCGTGGCCAGCGACTGCACCAGCGGGCGTGTGCCCTTGCTCTCGCCATAGTTGGACTCGACGCCCCACACCGCCACCACCACGGCCGGGTCGACGCCGTAGCGCCGCTGCACGCCGGAGAGCACCGAGCCATATCGGGCCAGCATCTGCTTGCCGTCGGCCACGCGTTGCGCATCGACCAGCGAGGCCATGTAGTCCCAGATCGGCGTCTTGAACTCGGGCTGCTTGTTCATCGCGTCGATCACGGTCATGTCCGGCTGCAGGCCGCTGAACTGCCGGTTGATCACCGATGACGACACCCCCGCCGCACCGGCACGCGCGCCGATGGCGGAAAGGCACTGTTGGAAGGAGGCGGCCGACGCCGGCAGAGCGGAGAGGGCGAGCAGCGCAAGGGCAGGCAGGACTGTCTTTTTCATGGCCATGATCATGATTCATCAAGGTAAATGAAAGATGGCCAAACCGGCCGAAACGGGATGGGCCCGGATTAATTGCGCGCAATGATTGCGCGGACATGACGGGAAATGGCGCCAGTGCCTTCTGCCCTACGGGCGCAGGACGCTCAACGGTTCGCGCCGGGCACCCAGAGCACGTCGCCGCTGGCCTTGTGGTTGAGGTAGCGGCTCGCCACGAACAGGTGGTCGGAGAGGCGATTCACATAGGCGAGCGCCTCGGCGGAGACCAGTTCGCCCACCGATTGCGACAGCGCCACCATCACGCGCTCGGCCCGGCGGCTGACGGTACGCGCCAGATGCAGCTGGCTGGCGCAGGGCGTGCCGCCCGGCAGCACGAAGCTCTTCAGCGGCGCAAGATCGGCATTCATGGCATCGATCTCCTGCTCCAGCCGGTCGACCTGGGCCAGCACGATACGCAGCGGCTTCCAGGTGATCTCCTTCTCGCCGCCCTCGGGCGTGCACAGATCCGCGCCGAGATCGAACAGATCGTTCTGGATGCGGGCGAGCATGGCATCGATATCAGCATCCTCGCGGGCGCTATACTGGCGGGCGAGACCGATCACCGCATTGGCCTCGTCGACCGTGCCATAGGCCTCGACCCTCAGATCGGCCTTCGAACGGCGCTCACCGGTACCGAGCCCGGTCGAACCGTCATCGCCGGTACGGGTGTAGATCTTGTTGAGACGAACCATGGCGCTTGCCCCGCATTGTTTGGGTTTCGGGGATCATTGTCATTGCCGGGGCAGCGACGCAATCCAGGGGGCCGGCAAGCACGAAGGCAAATGCCTTGAGCGGCCCGGCCAGGAGAGCATCCGGCCGGGCCTTGTGCCGGCACCACGTTATCCCCAACAGGTACCGGACGGGCGGACCCTAGGGGCCGGATGTAACTCAAACGTAAACGCGGGACGGTTTATGGCACCGACGGCGCGATGCCAGTGACCGGCACAGGTCACGCGGCGGCTCGCCAGGCCGCCGCACTGCCTTATGGGATCATTGGCTCAGAGCGCCGCCGAGAAGGGCGCCGAGGGCGAACGCCGCCACGGGATACCACATGCCGTCACGGTGGCGACGATAGCCCGGCCGGTAATCGCGATAGCCGCGATAGCCGTGGTAGTAGCCGGCACCATTCGGCCTGCGATTTGGTCCCCAGCCCCTGGGATAACGGTCAGGTCCCCGGTGTTGCCCACCCCAGCTGCCGGGACGATGATCTCTCCAGTCGCGCTGGTGTTGTTCACGTGGAAAGAAATTTTGGGCCTGAGCACTTGCCAATGGGGCAGAGATTACCAATGAAGCCAATGCAATCTTCAAAAAATTCCGCATGAATCGTTCCTCGGTTAATACGCAGACCGAGGTTACGCAACGAAATCTGAATACACGATGAAGCTTATATTCAAGAAATTGTAGAACTGGGAGAATTTTCGTCACTTATTTGTGAGCGAAATAAATCGCCGCCATGATGATGATGATCGCCACGGCCTGCAACAGGACGCGCATCTGCATCAGCCGCTGGGAGCGCCAGCCATCGCCACCCTTGAGCATGTTGTGCAGGCCCAAGCCGAGCACGATGGCGACCGCCAGAATGGCGAAGGGCACGAGAATATAGAAGAACTTGGCCATCCCGCGGTTCTATGCCTTCGCTTAGCCGGCGTCGAGGCCGATATGGCATCCGGTCGAAAAAGTCGCGGCCGCCGGTGGGGCGGCGCCCTTCCACCGCCGGTGCGGGCAATGCTATGACAAATGCGATCATCCGCTCGAATACCGCGCCGCGGCCCCCTTCGTTCGATGACATTGTTTTCATCGCAGAGGGAGAGAGCGGTGCCCGAGTCAGCCGGCAAGATCGTGCATGTGGTGTGCTGCGGCGCCTCTTCCTTCGATTCGATCTTCCAGCTCGATAGCCTGCCGAGCGGTCCCGGCAAGGTCCTGCCCAGCCGGGTAACGGAGGTGGCCCATGGCATGGCCGCCAGTGCCGCTGCCGCGATCGCCCGGCTGGGCGGGCGCAGCACCCTGCTCTCGCGCGTCGGGGATGACGCGATCGGCGAGCGTGTCGTTGCCGACCTGACGGCAGCCGGCATCGACTGCCGCTTCATCCGTCGGGCCCGGGGTGCGCGCTCGCCGATCTCGACCGTGCTGGTCGACCGCCATGGCGAGAGGCTGGTGGTGCCCTATTACGATCCGGCGCTCGGCCAGGACCCGTCCTGGCTGCCGCTCGAACTGGTCGCCCGTGCCGACGCCGCGCTCGTCGACATACGCTGGCCCGAGGGTGCAGCCGCCGTGCTGAAGGCGGCGCGCGCCGCCGGCCGCCCCGCCGTGCTCGATGCCGATACCGGCCCGGCCGGCGTGACAATGGCACTTGCCGCGCTGGCGAGCCATGTCGTCTTCTCCGAACCGGCGGCGCTGGCGCTGAGCGGCACCTCCAGCCCAGGCAAGGCGCTGCGTGTGTTGGCCGGTCGTTTCGCCGGTTTCCTCGCCGTCACGGCCGGGCCGGAAGGCTGCTTCTGGCTCGACCGTGAAACGGACCGGATCGAGCAGTTGCGCCCGCCCGCGGTCGAGGCTGTCGACACGCTGGCGGCGGGCGACGTCTTCCACGGTGCCTTCACCCTCGCCATCGCCGAAGAGGCCCCCATCCCGCAGGCCATCGCCTTCGCCAATGTCGCCGCGGCCCTCAAATGCCGCAGCTTCGGCGGGCGGCTGGGCACGCCCGACCGGGCCGAGGTGGAGGCGACGCTGTCTAGAGCAAAACGCGTTCAGGCGTGAACGCCTATTTGTTCCAACTCTTTGTTCCGACGCGTCTTTGCGATTCGAGATGACTCCGTCAAATCGCAAAACGCTATAGTTTGGAAAGAACAGGTCTGGAGGAAAAATGACAAATATTGCCGAATTGCGGGCCCGCCTCGCCGAAACGCCGATCCTGCCAGTGATGGCGATCAAGGATCCAGACGAGGGTCTAAGCGATATCGACGGCCTTGTGGCAGCGGGAGCCCCCGTGGTCGAGATCCTCTTCCGCACGCCCGAGGCGCCGGCGGTGCTGAAGGCTGCCAAGGCGCGCCATCCCGGCTGCCTGTTCGGCGCCGGCACCATGCTGCTGGCGAACCATGTGCGCCAGGCCCTCGACGCCGGCGCGGACTTCACGGTCAGCCCCGGCCTCACGCCCGCGCTGCAGGCGCTGGTCGCCGCCAGCGGTCTGCCCCATATCCCCGGCGTGCAGACGGCCTCGGAGACGATGCAGGCCTGCGAATATGGCTATACGCTGATGAAATACTACCCTTCGGAGGCCTCCAACGGCCCCGCAGTGCTGGCGGATTACGCCAACATCTTCGAAGGCGTCGGCTTCGTCACCACGGGCGGCATCGAGACGACGCTGCTGCCGGCCTATGGCGCAGTGCGCAACATCGTCGCCGTCGGCGGCTCCTGGATGCTGCCCTCGCGCCACACGCCCGGCTCGCCCTGCCTGCTGCGGCAGGCCGAGATCTTCAAGGCGGCGCGCGCAGCGGCAGGGGGATAAGGGCAAGCGGAATTCCCGGGTGCGCGGACGTCTCGTCCGCATCTTTCTCACCCCAAGCGCGGCGTTTCCAAGAGCGGACGAGACGTCCGCGCACCCGGGAGAAACGTCCTTTTCTAGCTCACTTCGGCGGCGTGCCGACCTCGAACTTGAAGTATTTCTTGGCCATCGGCTCGAACTCGCCGCTCTTGTAGATAGCGCGGATGGCATCGTCGAAGGCGGCCTTCAGCTTGGTGTCGTCCTTGCGCATGCCGCCGCCGATGCCGGTATCGAAGCTCGGATCCTTGGGGAAATCCTTGACTTCGCAGCAGGCGCCATCCGAGCTCGTCAGGAAGCCCTGCATGCCGACGGCATCGCCGATGATCAGGTCGATGCGCCCGGCCGCCAAGTCCGAATTGGCCGTATCCTGCTGGCTGTAGACCTTCAGCGTCGCCTCGGGATGGGCCTTCTCGATATAGGCGGCATGGATGGTGCTTACCTGCGCGCCGACGCTCTTGCCGGAGAGGCCGCCGGAGCCGAAGTCGAACTTGTCGTCCTTGTTGCCGATGAAGACGGACGGTGTGTTGTAGATCGGAATGGTGAAGGCGATCTGTTTCTGGCGCTCCGGCGTGATCGACATCGAGCCCCAGATCACATCGATCTTGCCGGCCTGGAGCGCCGGCATCATGCCGTCCCAGGCCATCGGCGTGATCACGCAGTCGAGCTTGGCGGTCTTGCACACGGCCTTGGCGTAATCGAGCGCAAAGCCTTCCCACTCGCCCGCGGCGTTCTTGAAGGCGATCGGCGGGTAAGGCTCGGCGGCGATGCCGACCTTCACCGGATCGGCTTGGGCCACAGCGGTGGTAGCGAGCAGTGACGCCCCGACGAGCAGTGTCGCAAATATCCTGGTCTTCATGGTTGGTTTCCTCTCTGGTTTTCTCCGAATGCATTCGAGGCATCCGGGTCGTTTGATGTCGGAAGACGGTGACAAAAGCCTTCTCCCGCAAGGGGAGAAGGCAAGTCGCGTCTTAATCATTGCCCTATCGCAGCCCGCTCACCTCCTCGAAGGTCCCCTCCAGGACCTCCATGAGGAGATCGGCATCGGCCTTGGCGAAGATCATCGGCGGGCGCAGCTTGAGGACGTTGTCATGCGGCCCCTCGGTGCCCATCAGCACGCCGCGCCGGCGGGCGCCGTTGTTGACGGCCCGGGCGAACTCGGTGGCCGGCTGCTTGGTCTTGCGGTCGGTGACGAGCTCGATGCCGAGGAAGAGCCCCTGCCCGCGCACATCGCCGATGATGTCGTAGCGCTCCTGCAGCTTGCGGAAGCGGGTGAGGAGATAGTCACCCATGGCGAGGGCATTGGCGCGCAGGCCATCGCGCTCGATCACGTCGAGCACCGCGAGACCGACGGCGCAGGAGACCGGATTGCCACCGAAAGTGTTGAAATATTCCATGCCGTTGTTGAAGGAGGCGGCGACCTCCTTGGTGGTCACCACCGCGGCCATCGGATGGCCGTTGCCGATCGGCTTGCCCATGGTGACGATGTCGGGCACCACGTCCTGCAATTCGAAGGCCCACCAATGGCTGCCGACCCGCCCGAAGCCGACCTGCACCTCGTCGGCGACGCACAGGCCCCCGGCCGCACGCACCATGGCGTAGACTTCCTTCAGATAGCCTTCCGGCAGGAACACCTGCCCGGCGACGCTGGGGATGGATTCGGCCATGAACAGGCCGGGCGCCCTGCCCTGCCGCTTCATTTCAGTGATCTGATCGGCCACGCTCTCAGCATAGCGGCTGGCGATCTCCCCCACCGGCCAGTCCGCCGGGGCGCGATAGCTGTCGGGGATGGCGGCCTCGAAGACATGCGCCTTGCGGCCCTCGCCACCCTTGCGTTTGTACTTGTAGGGGCTGAGGTCGATCAGGGCCTGGGTGGTGCCGTGATAGGCCCAGTCCAGCACGATCGCCTCGTCCCGGCCGGTATGGGTGCGGGCCATGCGCAGCATCAGGCTGTTGGCCTCACTGCCGGTGCAGGCGAAGCTCGCCACCGTCAGATCGCCGGGCAGCGTGGCGGTGAGCCGTTCGGCATACTCGACGATATTGTCGTGCAGATAGCGCGTATTGGTGTTGAGGATCCCCGCCTGCCGCGCCAGCGCTTCCACCACCTCAGGATGGACGTGGCCGAGATGGCAGACATTGTTGAAACAGTCGAGATAGGCCCGGCCGCGATCGTCGATCAGCCAGACGCCCTCCCCGCGCACGAACTTGATCGGCTCCTGGTAGGAAATCGAGAGGTTGGGCAGCAAAGCGCGCTTGCGTTCGGCCACGATCGCTTCGCGGCTGCGGCCGCTTTGATGGAAAGTCTCGGGCGGCATGCCGGCGAATTCGGCCGGATCGGGAAAAAGCTCCGCCCACACTGGCAGATAGGGCGCTTCCCCGACGCCGAGAATCTCGGTGGCGGTGAGTCCGGTCGCCGTCGACAGCTGCAGGTGCAGATGCGGCGCCCAGCCGCCATTCTCGGTCGGAGCGCCCATCTCGCCGACGAGATCGCCGGCTTGCAGGCGATCGCCCGGCTTCAGGCGCCCGACAGCCTCATGCGCCAGATGGCCCCAAAGGCTGACGAAGGGCGGGCAGCCCGCGGGAGCGTGCTCGAGCTTGATCAGGCAGCCATAGCCGAGCGCCTCGGTCTCGATCACGACTTCCTTCACTGTGGCCGCCAGCGGCGTAAACAGCCTGGTACCGGCAGGCAGGAAGAGATCGAGGCCGAGATGGCGCGTGCGGCGCGTGCCCGCCACCAGGCGGGATTCGAACATCGGGCTGGTATAGACGGTGCGCTCCTCGCCCCAGGGGCCGATGCCGAGATCGATGCCCTCGCCCGCGCAATGTTCGTCCCACCAGGCTGTGGCCTTTTCCGGATCCTCGGCGGCCGAGGCCACCGTCATCGGATTGGCCGGGTCGCCATAGGGCACCAGCCCCTTGCGCATCCGCGCCGGATGCTGCGACAGGACCGGGCGAAAGCCCTTGGCCTCAGCCCGGATCCAGCCGATGGCGGCCCGGGATCCCGGCACGGCGTCGAAGCCGCAGGCCTGGCGCAGGATCGCGGTGGCGAAGACCGGATTGATGGCATCGAGCCGCTGCAGCAGCGTCCAGGCAGGGGCTTCGCTGACGGCGAGATAGGGATTGTCTGCGACCTTGTCGTGGCGCTGGGCCGACATCGTCACGCTGGTGACGAGGCGCAGGGCGATCAGGTCGAAGAGAACGTCGACCTCCTGCTCCTGCAGCGGATAGGCGGCGTGGAAGCCGGCGACGATGGCCGCGGCCGCCCCGATGGGATCGGCGAGGTCGAGAATCGAATAGGCGCAGGCGACGGCGAGTTCCGCGATCAGCAGGGAATGCAGCGCATCGCCGAAATCGATCAGGCCGGCGACACGGCCCGAGCCGTCGGCAGCGACCAGCACGTTCCAGTCATTGGCGTCGTTGTGGATGACGGCGGCGCGCAGGGCCGGCAGGCGCGGCGCCACATGGGCGTCGAAACGGTCGAGGAAGCGGGTGAGCAGTGCCCGTTTTTCCGGATCGGCGACGAAATGAAGGCGCTGGCGCGCCTCTCCGGCCGTGCGGATGTCCCATTCGAAGCTACGGAGCGCGCCGGGATGGATAAACCCCTGCATGGCGCGATCGAGCTCGCCGAGCACGCGGCCGAGATCGGCGAGGGTTTCGAGCGTGCGCTCGGCCTTGGCCAGCGGCTCGCCGATCTGCCATTCGACCATGCGCGCCCGGAACGGCCCGCCTTCCACCTGCACCTCGGCGAGGGCCTTTCCACCCCGGCTGCGCTTGAGCCGCGGCACCGACAGACCGGGTGCATGCGCCGCGAGATGATCGAGCAAGGCGGTCTGGAAATCGCTCTGCTCCTGGGGCTCGCTGGCATTGACGATCTTGAGCACGAAGCCCGGTTCGCCGGGAACCTCGATGCGGAAATTCTGGTCGCGCTCGCTGGCGAGCGGGCTGACTGCGCCTTCGACGCCAAAAACATCCCGCGCGATCGCTTGAGCCTCGGCTGGAGACAGGGAGGGTGCGGGATGGGTCAGATCGGTCATGGAACAAGCTTTTCGGCGAGGCTACGATAGCGCCAAGCTTCACCCGGACCGTGCGCCGGGGCATCCGTTTATCGGCCGGTTCGGCCGGACGTTTGCCGGCTTTGACCGGCAATTCGTCGGCGACTAAGAAGGGCGGCGATGAAGGACCTCGACGATAAAGACCGCGCCATTCTCAGCATCCTGACGCGCGATGCCAAGATTCCGCTGAAAACCCTGGCGGGCCGTATCGGGCTGTCACGCAGCGCCACCAGCGAGCGCGTGCTGATGCTGGAACGCGCCGGCATCATCCGCGGCTATCGCGCCGATGTTGGCACGCTCGAAGACGGCGCGGTCGGCGCCTTCCTGATGATCAACCTGGTGCGCACGCCCGCCCCGCGCGTGCTCGACCAGCTCGCCGCCTATCCCGAGGTCAGGCGCGTCTCCTCAATCGGCGGCCAGCTCGACCTGGTGGTCGAAGTCGAGGCTCCCTCCATTGGCCGCCTCAACACCATCCGCGACAGCGTCGCCCTGCTCGAAGAAGTCGACGACCTCACCACCGCCATCGTGCTGCGGCGGGATATCGACCGGATGGGGTGAGCGTTTTTGGGTGCCAGGGCGTCTCGTGCGGTCTGGGTGCTACGCCTTGAATTCTGCACGTCAGGGAATGCGAAGAGCGGGCAAGATGCCCGGGCACGCCGAGGCTCTATTTCTCGTCCTCCCCGCCGCTGCGAATGTCGCGGCTGCAGGCCAGGACCTCGCGCTTGCCGGCGTGGTTGGCGGCGTCAACGATGCCTTCCTTCTTCATGCGCGTCACGATCATGGTGGCGCGATTGTAGCCGATGCCGAGCTCGCGTTGGAGGACGGAGGCCGAGCATCTCATCTCGCGCATCACCACCTCAAGGGCTTGATCGTAGATGTCTCCACCTTCGTCAAACGCGATGTCCTCCTCTTCCCCGTCGTCCTCCTCGCCAGCCAGTATTGCCTTGAGATACAGGGGCTGGCCTTGCGCTTTGAGATGACAGATAGCTTGTTCGACCTCCTCTTCGGAGATGAACGCCCCCTGTAGACGCGCGCGAAGTCCAGCGATCTTTAGCAATGCATCGCCCTGACCCATGAGTTGTTCGGCGCCCGACTCGCCTAGAACGACGCAACTGTCGGTTCTGGTGGTTAGTTGAAAACACAAACGGGTCGGGAAGCTCTCCCTGATCGCGTCGGTGATGACATCTGCAGATGGACGCTGCGTCGCCACAACCAGATGGATGCCAGCCAAGGCGCCCATCTGGGTCAGACACACGATAGGCTCGTTGAAACGCCGACCTTCTACGATCATCAGATCGGCTATTTCCTCAATGACGATGACAATATGGTGCATCGGCATAAGGTCCACCGCCTCATCGTTCGACGCTGCTACATACTGGTTGTAGCTGCCGATGTCGCGCACCCCAAGCTTGGCCATCTTGGTGTTGCGTTCCTCCATCTCGCGCGTTGCCCAGTTGAGCGCGCGAACCGCCTCCTTCATGTCGCTGATGACGGGAGCTAGCAAATGGGGGATGCCATCATAATCGCAAAACTGCATCATCATGTAATCGATCATGATCATGCGGCATTCTTCCGGGTTCAACCGGCAAAGCAGCGACATGATCACGGCGTCGATGGCGGTCGACTTGCCCGATCCGGTGGTGCCGGCAATGAGCAGATTCGACGCGGCCGCGAGCGATAAGATCAGCGGCGCTCCGTCAACCGTCCTGCCCAGTGCCAGCGGCAGCTTGGATGGCGAACTCGTGAATTCCCGCGAGGCCAGCAATTCGCGCAAATATACTGTTTCGCTCCTGGTATCGGGCGGTTCCTTGCCCGTATCCGACACAAGCTCGTTGCACGGTCCAGCCAACCGGGAAAGCGATGATCGCAAAGCCCCGCATTGCTCATAGGGACCATCCACCATCCACTCGCTTGTCACCTAGCTATCTCCAAGCACCGCATATCGAAGTGCAGAAAATCCTGTCGGTTGGCCGCGCCGCCCTTCCCTATTCCTCATCCTCCTGGCTTTCCTCCTCGCCATTCCTGACGTCGCGGCTGTAGACCAGGATCTCGCGCTTGCCGGCATGGTTGGCCGGGCCGACGATGCCTTCCTTTTCCATGCGCTCGACCAGCGAGGCGGCGCGGTTGTAGCCGATCTGCAGGCGGCGCTGGATGTAGGAGGTCGAGCACTTCTTGTCGCGCATCACCACCTTGAGCGCCTGGTCGTAGAGGTCGCCGCCATCCTCGGAACCCATCGCCGTCTTGTCGAACACGGCGCCGTCGGCGGCCTCGTCGTCCCCGCCCTCGTCCTCATCCGCCGTGATGGCGTCGAGATAATCGGGCCGGCCCTGGGCTTTGAGATGGGTGACCACCTTCTCCACCTCCTCGTCGGAGACGAAGGGGCCGTGCACGCGCGAGATGCGCCCGCCGCCGGCCATGTGCAGCATGTCGCCCTGGCCGAGTAGCTGCTCGGCGCCCTGCTCGCCCAGGATGGTGCGGCTGTCGATCTTGGTGGTGAGCTGGAAGGAGATGCGGGTGGGGAAGTTGGCCTTGATCGTGCCGGTGATGACGTCGACCGAGGGACGCTGCGTCGCCATGATCAGATGGATGCCGGCGGCACGCGCCATCTGGGCCAGGCGCTGGATCGGCCCTTCGACGTTCTTGCCTTCCTGGATCATCAGATCGGCCATTTCGTCGACGATGATGACGATGTAGGGCACCGGCGAGAGGTCCATCTCCTCCTGCTCGTAGAGGGCCTGGCCGGTCTCCTTGTCGAAGCCGGTCTGCACGGTGCGCATCACCGTCTCGCCCTTGGCCATGGCCTCGGCGGCACGCTGGTTGTAGCCGTCGATGTTGCGCACGCCGAGCTTGGCCATCTTCTTGTAGCGCTCTTCCATCTCGCGCACCGCCCATTTGAGCGCGAGCACTACCTTCTTCATGTCGGTGACGACGGGCGCCAGCAGGTGCGGGATGCCGTCATAGATGGAGAGTTCGAGCATCTTGGGATCGACCATGATCATGCGGCACTCCTCCGGCCTCAGCCGGTAGAGCAGCGACAGGATCATGGTGTTGATGGCGACCGACTTGCCCGAGCCGGTGGTGCCGGCGACGAGCAGATGCGGCATCTTTTCGAGCTGCGCCATCACCGGCTCGCCGCCGATGGTCTTGCCCAGCGCCAGCGCCAGCTTGAACTTCGACTTCTCGAAATCCTCCGAGGCCAACAATTCGCGGAAATACACCATTTCGCGCTTGGAATTGGGCAGCTCGATACCGATGACATTGCGGCCGGGTACCACGGCGACGCGGGCCGAAAGCGCCGACATCGAGCGGGCGATGTCGTCGGCGAGGCCAATGACGCGGGCCGCCTTGATACCGGCGGCGGGCTCCAGTTCGTAAAGCGTCACCACCGGACCGGGGCGCACATTGATGATCTCGCCGCGCACGCCGAAATCTTCCAGCACGCCTTCGAGCAGGCGGGCATTCTGTTCGAGCGCCTCCTGCGAGACGCCGATGCCAGCCTGCTTGCGCGGCTCGCTCAACAGAGAGAGCGGCGGCAGTTCGTAGCGGTGCTCGAAAGGGAAATCCGGCTCACTCTCGCGCAGGAGGCGCTTGCCCGGTTTCACAGCCGCGCTCGGCTGGGCCACCCGGGTCGTCGTGATGGCAGGCTCGACCCGACGCGCAGCCTCCTCGGCGCTGATCAGCGGCCGGCGCGGCGGCGGCATCGGCGGCAGTTCGTCCTCGTCGTCATAGGGCGCATAGGCCGGCTGGCTGCCGGAATATTGATCGATCGCCTCGGGCAGTCGATCGTCCAGTTCCTGGCCGTCGAGTGACACGGCCTCATGCGGACGCCGGGCATCGGCGCGCGGAGCGGTGCGCGGCGTGAAGGCCGGCTCGCGGCGGGCCGGCCCGGGCTCGGTCTGCGCGGAGACGGGGCGGGCGATGAGGTGGGCGGCCGCCTTGACGCGGGCAAAGAGATCGGAAATGCCGCCGGGCCGGTACATCGGTGGTTCGCGGCCGTCGCGTTCGTAGCGCTGGCGTTCGATCCGGCTTGGCGTGACCTTGACGCGCTTGCGGAAGAGCGCGCTCTTGGCCATCAGCCCCCAATGCATCAGGGCGCCGAGCACGGCGGAACGCTCGTCCTCCTCGTCCTCCTCCTCGCTCATGCGGCGCGGCTGGCCGCGGATGCGCATCGGCATCTCAGGCGCCGGACGCTCCTCTTCCCGATATTGGAAGAAGAAGCCGGAGGCGATGGCCAGGGTGAAAAAAGCACCGAAACCAAGTGCCAGCGTCAGCACGGCCTGGCCGATCACCGACTTGCCGGCGAAGAACAGCGGCGTGAACAGATAGAAGACCCAGTCGCCGACCGCGCCGCCCAGGCCCGTGGGCAGCGGCCAATGCGCGGTGACCGGCAGGCCCGACAGACAGCCGGCCGCCAGGAGAACGCCCACGGCGAGGCAGATCAGGCGCATGCGCTGCGAATCGAAGGCCTTGTGCGCCAGCAGGCGCCAGCCCAGGAAGGCGAGCGGCGCCAGCAGCGCAATCGAGGCGATGCCGAACATCTGGGTAAGGAAGTCGGCGGTAACGGCACCGGAAAAGCCGAGCCAGTTGCGGATCGGCAGGGCACCGCCGACATGGTTGTAGCTGGCATCCTGCACCGACCAGGTCGCCAATGCGATGGCGGCCAGGCCCGTGAAGCCGATCAGCGCCATGCCGAGCAGTTCGTTCAGCCTGCGCGTCAGCATGCTCTTCAGTTCGTCGGGAAGAGCGTAGCTTTGTGCAAAGCCGCGTCGCATGGTCCGCATTGCCGTAAACCTCAAAGTTGCAAGGTGCGGCAATCCGGATCGGATCGAGACGTCCTTTCGGAAATCTGACGGGAACGCAACACCAATAGCCCAGGCTCACGCTAGGCAAGGCGGGTTAAGGGCCGGTTTATGGCAGACGAGAGCCGATTTCCGGGTGCGTGGCCGTGTTTTCCGCGGTTTGCCTCCTATGCGCAGCGTTTCCAAGAGGCGGACGAGACGTCCGCGCACCCGGGACATGGCCTCGTCTTCGCAGCTTCGGGATCGGAAGTTACGGGGATGGTTTATGCCCCGTAAATTCGGCGCGCTTCCCCTGGAGCGCGGACATCCTGTCCGCTCTTGGACACGCCGCGCGGTGAAGAAGAGGCGGACATCGCGACATGCGGGCATGTCGCTGAGATGTCCATGCTCCAATCCCTCACACCGGCTGGGCCGAGTCGAGCCGGTAGGTCCAGGTCTCCGTCAGCGTCTCCGTGCCCAGGCGCAGGAAAGCCCTGAGGTCGATGTCCTCGCCGGGCGGCGGCTCGGCGTCGAAACTCGCCCGCACCCCATTGATGGCCGGATTGGCCACCACCGAGGGAGCGGACACCGAACCGTTCGAGCCCCAGATCACCAGTTCGATCTTGCTGACGTCGAGGGCGACATCCTTCAGCCGGTCGCCGACGAAATCGATCAGGAAGCGGGTGACGCTGGGCTTGCCGGCAGTGGTGGCTGCGGCGTTGTGGGTTTCGAACGTGGCATAGGCCTGGCCGCCCTGATGCAGCGGACCAGCAACGGCATGGATGACATAGGAAATCTGCGTCTCGCTGCCCGCCTTGGGCTGGATGTCCGGCACCCAGGTGGCAACGACATTGTCGTCGGTCTCGGCGTTTGAATGCAGTTCCACCAGCACCACGCGCCCTTGTCCGAGCCGGCTCTTCATCTCGACCCAATAGCCGGGGCGCTTGTCGTAGAGAGCCTCCAGATCCTGATAGCTGCCGAAGGCGCGGTCGCGCTGGAGGAGACCAAAACCCTTGATGTCCTTGGAAAAGAAATTGGCGACGGAATTGCGCGTGGGGTTGCGCAACGGGCGCCACAGCCATTCCCCGCCTTCGGACTGGATGGCCAGGCCGTCGGAATCATGCACTTCGGGACGGAAGTCCCGCGGGCGATTGAGGGTATTCTCGCCATAGAGGAACATCGAGGTCAGCGGCGCCAGGCCCATCTCTTTGAGGTCCTTGCGCGCGAAGAGCGTGGCCTGCACCGCGACATCATCACCCGTGCCCGGCTCGAACGCGAAACGATAGGCGCCGGTGACGGAGGGGCCGTCGAGCAGGGCATGCACGGCGATGCTGCCCTGGCCGGCCTGCGGTGTCTCGACCCAGAATTCGACGAAATCGGGAAATTCCTCGCCCGGGCCGCCCGACCCCAGCGAGAGCCCGCGCGCCGAGAGGCCGTAATGCTGCCCCTTGCCGAGGAAGCGGAAATAGCTGGCCCCCAGGAAGGCGGCGAGCTCGTCCATCTTACCGCTGTGATTGAGCGGATAGAGCAAGCGTATGCCGGCAAAGCCCAGCGAGGTCGGCAGGCCCTGCGGCGGGCCCCTGTCGCCGAAATCGAACAAATCGGGCGAATAGAACAGCGGCTTGACGGCGCCGTCGGCCACCAGATTCACCTTGGCCTGGTGCTTGAAGATGCTGCCGCGATGGAAGAGCTGCAGGCCGAAATTCGAGCCGCCGTCGCGCAGCAGGGTACGATCGGTGCGGAAATTGATGCGACGGAAATCGTCATAGCTGAGCTGGCTCAGGCTTTCGGGCAGGGCATCGCCGGGACCAACATAGGGCTTGGCCGCCAGTTCTCTCGCCTTGGCGATCACCGTCTCCGGGCCGAAGGTGTCCGTGGCCGCGAGGGCACCACCCCATCCGGTCGCCAGGCTCGCACAGGCCGTTCCGGCCAGTTGCAGGGCGGCACGTCTGGTCAGATCCATGTCAAAGCATTCCCATTTCAAGGCCGGAACACCAGCGAAGGCATTCGCGTCCGCAATTTTACGTTGCGGCAATTGGGCCCTGCCATAATGGCTGGAATTTGTTGCAAAAATGACGTGGCGGGGGTGCTGTTCCCCGCGGATCACAGGCATTCTTTGCCGAATGGGGCGCAGAGATGCGGTGTGCCGATCTTCAGAGCGGCATGTCCAACCTTCCCGAAAACGCTGTCAATTGCAGCGGGTTTTTTCTACCCTTCCAGGACACCCCGACGATCCCTGGGAAATGCGCAGCCTGAGACGGGTTTCCCTAACCGCAAGGACCCCGATTCATGTCTCAGACCGGCCGCCCATCCTTTCTCAGGAGCTTCCTCGCCACCGAGGCTGCCGGCGGCATCATCCTGATGGCGGTGGCGGCGCTC
>NZ_JAXOUF010000011.1:0-154634 GCF_034424805.1 Labrys sedimenti | reverse complement strand
CTCAAGAACTGGCGTCGCATCGCCACCCGATATGACAAAACCAGAGAGTCATATCTCGGCTTCGTCAGCCTCGCATCAGCATTGCTGTGGCTGCCCTTTGTCCACGAGGCCTAGGTTCCGGAAAGTACCCGTACAAAAATGCCATCAGCTGTTTCGATGGCAGGTGCAAAGCTCGGTTCCTGCGTCGAGCCAAAAATAAGTGCTACGAAAATGCGGCCGTCCCGATAGTAGCTCTCATCCGACACCTCGATCTCCTCCGGCTGTAGAATTGACCACACATCACCGTTCCCGGTGTTCCTGGTTTCGAAGGATATTCCAGCCTCTCGATGAGCTTTCACCATCGGCGTGGTCGCTTGCTGTTGGATCATCGACGCGCTCTTAACCACGGCAGTCAGCGCCGCTGCTTGCTGTTGTGACGGGCCTCCTCGCCCGGCTCGGACGATGAGGGCGAAAGGTTGCTCAAAGCATGAGAGTGTGATGCTGCCTCGCCAATACTCGACGCCGTATTCCTTCCCATAACGAAGATGGCCGAACGGAGAATGATTGATCTCCGTCACATTTGTCATCGACTCCTCCGCATCCATTTGAGCGCGGATAAATATTATCATTGCGCTGTAGAATTTCGCTAAGAAATATCCTGAGCTAGGAGCCTGTTTACGGTCAAAAACCGAAATGGCACAGCGCAAAGCAATAGTGAGGAAACGAGATACAACGTGTCTCTCTGCAAATATTTGCTAATCCCCTAACGGCTCCATCTCCCTACCCGCTCGCCGGATCTGCACATTGTATTTGACCCGGCGCAGTGTTTCGCGGGCCGAACCGCCGAGCTTGTAGCCGGTGGCCGTCGCCATCAGGTCGATCAGGGTCAGGAAGGCGAAGCGCAGGGCCGTGGGCTTGAGCGTGTCGGCATATTCGGGCACGGCCACGGTCAACCTGACGTCGCAGGCGCGGGTGAGGTCGGTGTCGGGGGCGGTGACGCAGATGGTGGTGGCCCGGTATTGGCGGGCGATCTCGACCGCCTCCACCACCTCGCGCGTGCGCCCGGTTGCCGAGATCGCGATCACCACGTCTTTCGGCTTCAGGGTCGAGGCCGTCATGCGCATCACATAGGGATCGATATGGGCTGATACCGCGATGCCATAGCGAAAGAGGCGATATTGCGTCTCCTGCGCCAGGGCGGAAGCGCTGCCGCCGAGGCCGAAAACGGCGATCTGGCGAGCGCCGGCGATCAGGTCGGCCGCTTTCTGCAGTTCTGCTGGATCGAGCTGGCGCTCGGTCGCCTCGATCGCGCGATGGGCCTCGCCGAACACGGCGTTCCAGAACGGCAGGCCGTTATCGGCATGAGCGCCCGATTTGCCGAGATAGAGCGCGCCGACCACCAGGCTCTGGGCCAGGCGCAGCTTGAAGTCCCTGACGCCCTCGCACCCGATGGCACGGCAGAATCGCGTCACGGTCGGTTCGCTCACCCCGGCACGCCTGGCGAGTTCGCCATTGGAGGCGGCGACGGCGGCCTCGACATCCTCGAGGACCACGTCGGCGACACGCCGCTCGGCCGGACGCAAATCGCCATAGGCGTCCTTAACCAGGGAAATGATGTCGGGGATGTGGGCTGGCCTTTCGGAAATGGGGCCAGGCTCGCTGCCGGCCGCGCCGCGCCTGGGCGCCTTCGTCCTGCCCTGGCTCATGAGGCGTTCTCCCTCCACTTCAACGAGCGCCCCTGTGCAGGATGGCGCCATCCATGTAGGAAAGTAACACAACATTCATGAAGCAATAATTCAAGATAATTCCGATAGATAGAAGAGTTTGCGGTCAACTGGTCTTGTAATGGTCCTGTCCTCTGCTTGACACCAAAGTAGGATAGTTACACAGTGCCGGCCGCGATGAGATGGCCCTTGAGGGCCGCGGCGCATTCTCCGAGGGATGGAATGAAAACGGGGCTGGCATCACACCCGAAGCTTGCCGTGCGGGAGGCGAGCAAGGTCTATCACACCGCTTCGGGCAATCTCGTTGCGCTGGACCGCTGCAACATCGACATTCAGGCCAACCAGATCGTCTCCATCGTCGGGCCATCTGGCTGCGGCAAGACCACCTTGCTGTGGTCGATGTCGGGTCTTCACCACCTCTCCAGCGGCGAGATCAGGCTGGACGGGAAAGCGATCACCGGCCCGCATCCCGATATCGGCCTCGTCTTCCAGGAGGCCAACCTGCTGCCCTGGCGCAACCTCGACGCCAATATCGCCTTTCCCTTCGAGATCAAGGGCACCCGTCCCGACCGGGCCTGGATCGAGCATCTCCTGCAACGCGTCGGTCTTGCCGGCTTCGGAGGCAAGTTCCCGCGCGAGCTTTCCGGCGGCATGCAGCAGCGGGCCTCCATCGTGCGCGCTCTAGCGCTCAAGCCTTCGGTTTTGCTGATGGACGAGCCCTTCGGCGCCCTCGATAGCTTCACCCGCGAAGAGATGAACCGCTTGGTCGAGGAGATCTGGCTGGATCGGCCGACCACCATCGTCTTCATCACCCACAGCATCGAGGAGGCCATCTTCCTCTCGGACCGGGTGATCGTGATGAGCGCCAGGCCCGGGCGGGTGGCAAGGGAATATCAGGTGCCCTTCGCGCGCCCGCGCTCCCTGGAAATCATGGCCACCAAGGAGGTCTTCGACCTGCAGAACGCCATCAAGCTGGACATCGTCGGCGGCCGCACCAGCCAGATGCAGGCGCCGCTGCGAAGCGCCGTAGCCGCCAGCTGAGGACATCGCCGTGAGTGACGCCGTTCCCCAATTCCCGAAGGCCAAGTCCTTCTCCAAGGCAAGTTCCGGCGACGGCCGGGATGTCAGCCTCACCAATCTGTCGGCCTTTTCATCAGGTCCCGGCATCAAATCCGGCTTCGAGGTCGCCGCGATCATCGCCGTTGCCGTGATCCTGATCGGGGGCGCCGAGTTGGCGCTCAGGCTGTTCAAGGTGCCGCTCTACATCATGCCGCCGCCGAGCGCGATCGCCGCGGCGCTGTTCACCGAGTTCCCGCTGATCCTGCCGCATCTCGGCTACACGCTGGTGGAACTGGGCGGCGGCTTTGCCATCGGCGCTTGCATCGGCCTGATCCTTGCTGCCTTGATCACCCAGTTTCCTTTCGCCGAGAAGATCATCGCGCCCTATATCCTGCTGCTGGTCACCACGCCGATGCTGGCCTTGGTGCCGCTGCTCATCCTGCGCTTCGGCTTCGGCTATACGCCGAGGATCATCGCGGTGGCGCTTGCCGCCGGCCCGATGGTGATGATCAACGCCGCCACCGGCTTCCGGCGGGTCGACAATGCCAAGATCGCTTTGGCTCGCTCCTATGGCGCCTCGACGCTGCAGATCTTCTGGAAGATCCGGGCGCCGATGGCCCTGCCGATGATCCTCGTCGGCCTGATGATCGGCGCCATCTTCGGCCTGCTGACGGCGGTCGGAGCCGAAATGGTCGGTGGCGGCTTCGGGCTCGGCAACCGGCTGACGACCTATTCCTCGATGATCCAGATGCCGCAATTCTTCGCGGTGGTACTGGTGCTCTCCATCCTCGGCATCCTGATCTATGTGCTGTTCTTCCTGATCGGTAAGAAGTGGGCGAGCTGGGAAACCTGAGCAGGAAAGCAACGATAGCAAAGCGTTAGAACGAAAAGACCACACACCATTCGAACTGCCGGAAACAGGCAGGGGCCAACTGGAGGAAACCCGTGACGAAGAACGAGACCGCATCGATGATGCCAGAAATGAGCCGGCGCTATTTCCTGCAGGTGGGGGCCGGCGGCCTGGTGACCGCGACGGCCCTCGGCGCCTCCGGCCTGCTGACGCCGGCGCGGGCCGCCGCCTATGAGAAGTTCACCTGGATCTCGCCGCGCGGCACGCTGGAAGTGCTCGACGACTATCCCTATTGGGCGGCGAAGAAGGCCGGCTATTTCGGCGATCTCGCCACTGACATGCAGCCGGGCCCCTCCGACGGCACGGCGACGGTGAAATTCGTCGATGTCGGCCAGGCCGACATGGGTTTCCCATCCCCGGGCGTGTTCTCCT
The DNA here is from genome assembly GCF_034424805.1 of Labrys sedimenti. Classification (NCBI taxonomy): domain Bacteria; kingdom Pseudomonadati; phylum Pseudomonadota; class Alphaproteobacteria; order Hyphomicrobiales; family Xanthobacteraceae; genus Labrys; species Labrys sedimenti. Next base: position 150,590 of record NZ_JAXOUF010000011.1, on the reverse strand, counting down.
TCGCCATCCAGAACGGCATGAAGCTGAAATCCGTGTTCCACATGGGGGCACGCGACACGTTCAGCTTCGCCTTCCGCAAGGGCGAGGGCACCAAGGATCTCAAGACGCTGGAAGGCAAGACCATCCTGCTCGGCTCGGCCGCCTGGCAGGCGATCACCGATCCGCTGCTCGCCGCCCAAGGCGTCGACGTCAAGAAGGTGAAATATGTCGAGGCCGGCTGGCCGACCTGGGGCACGGCACTGGCCGGTGGCCAGGGCGATGCGGCGCTGTCCTGGGAAGGGCTCAGGGCGGAATGGATCGCCAAGGGACTCAGCTTCGACTACTGGCTCGGCGTCCAGCATTCGAAATTCCCGGCCAATACCTTCGTGGTGCGCAGCGCCGACCTCGAGGATCCCGATCGCAAGGCCTTCCTGGAGAAATATCTGCGCGGCTGGGCCATGGGCCTCGAATTCGGTTACCAGAACCCGCGGGCGGCCGTGGAGGCGGTGTTCGAGCAGTTCCCGACGCTGGCCAGCAATCTCGGTCCGGAACTCGGCACCACCTCGATCCTGCAGCAGGTCAACGTCTTCCGCGGCGACATGGACAAGCGCGGCGGCTGGGGCTGGCACGACATGGCGAGCTGGCAGGCCTTCTTCGACCAGATCCACAAGATCGGCCAGATCACCGCACCGGTGAAGGCGGAGGACGTGCTCACCAACGACCTGATCAAGCCGGCCAATGATTTCGACAAGGCCAAGGTCAAGGCCGACGCGGATGCCGTCAAACTGTCAGACGGCTTTGCCAAGGTCGATGTCGAGAAGATCAAGGCACATCTCTTCGACGGGGCCCTTTAAGGGGAGTTCAGTCATCCCGCACGCATAGCAGCGCGAAGTGATGCAATGCGTGCGGGACCGCATCCAGGGTTCGCATCATTCTGATAGCTGTCCCGGATCTGCGCGGCATCACTTCGTGCTGCAGCGCGTCCGGGATGACCCGCGGTTCGCATCGGCGCAAGACATCTAGGTATCGGGAGGACGCATGTCCGATAAGGTCAGGATTCTCGTGGTGGGGCTCGGCAATATGGGGGCCTCCCATGCCAGCGCCTATCATCGCAATGATGGTTTCGAGATCGTCGGCATCATGAGCCGGTCGATCAAGTCGAAGCCCGTGCCGGCAGAACTCGAAGGCTACCCGCTGTTCGAGGATTACGAGGCGGCCCTCGCGGAAACCAGGCCCGATGCCGTCTCGATCAATTCGTGGCCGAACACCCATGCCGACTACGCGCTGAGGGCGATCGAGGCCGGCTGCCATGTCTTCATGGAAAAGCCGATCGCCACCACTATCGAGGATGCGGAGAAGGTGGTTGCCGCCGCAGTTGCGAAAAATCGCAAGCTGGTGCTCGGCTATATCCTGCGCGTGCATCCGTCCTGGGTGAAATTCATCGAGATGGGCCGCACCTTGGGCAAGCCTTTGGTGATGCGCCTCAACCTCAACCAGCAGAGCAGCGGCCCGGCCTGGCACTGGCACAAGAACCTGATCGATTCCCTGATCCCGATCGTCGATTGCGGCGTGCATTATGTCGATGTGATGTGCCAGCTCACCGGCGCCAGGCCGCTGCGCGTGCACGGCATCGGCGCCAAGCTCTGGCAGGAGGCGGCCCAGCAGAATTACGGCCACCTGCACGTCACCTTCGACGATGGCTCGGTCGGCTGGTACGAGGCCGGCTGGGGCCCGATGATGAGCGAGATCGCCTATTTCGTGAAGGATGTCATCGGGCCGGAGGGGGCGGTCTCCATCGTCGCCGGCCAGAATGAGAGTGCCAAACAGGGCGAGGAGCTCTCCGATTCCGCCGACATCGATCGCCATACCAAGACCGATGCCATCAAGATCCACTACGCCAAGGTCGACGCCGACAAGAATTTCGCCAAGCCGGACGAGATCTTCAGCATGGAGGACGAGCCGGGGCACCAGGAATTGTGCGACCGCGAGCAGGCCTATTTCCTCAAGGCGATCCGCGAGGACCTCGATCTCACCGAAGCCATGGCGGCGGCGGTGAACAGCCTGCGCATCGTGCTGGCCGCCGAACAAAGCATCCGGGAACAGCGGGCGATCGAGCTCGGCTGATCGGCCCGGCGCGTGCCATTAGCACGCGACACCTAGCTATTTCATCACCAAGGAAAGATCGTCATGACGTCATTGCTGGAGACCTATGTCGAATCCGACGCGCTCGGCCTGGCCGGGCTGGTGCAGAAGGGCGAGGTCTCGCCGCTCGAGGTGGTCGAGACCGCCATCACGGTGATCGAGCAGGTCAATCCCAAGCTCAACGCCGTCGTCCACCGGCTCTATGACATGGGCCGGGAGGCTGCGGCCAAGGTCGATCGCAAGGCTCCCTTCGCCGGCGTGCCCTTCCTTGCCAAGGAGCTCGCCAGCTCCTGGAAGGGTGCCCCGCTCACCAATTCGTCGCGCTACCTGAAGGATCTCGTGGCCGACAGTGATTCGGTTTCGGTAAGCCGCATCCGGGCCGCAGGCCTGGTGCTGCTTGGCAAGTCCAACGCGCCCGAGAATGGCTGGTCGATCTCGACCGAGCCCAGGCTCTACGGCGCCACCATCAATCCCTGGAAAGCGGGCATCACAGCGGGCGGCTCCAGTGGCGGCACGGCGGCGGCCGTCGCCTCGCGCATGGTGCCGATCGGCGAGGCGAGCGACGGCGCCGGCTCCATCCGCGTACCCGCCTCCTGCTGCGGCATCGTCGGCCTGAAGCCCTCGCGCGGCCGGGTCACCCTCGCTCCGGCCGGAGACTTCTGGTATGGCGGCGCCTATTTTCTCTGCCATTCACGCAGTGTGCGCGATACGGCCGCCTATCTCGATGCGGTCGCCGGCGCCTTGCCCGGCGATCCCTATACGCCGCCGAGGCCGGCGGAAACCTGGCTGGAACTGTCGAAGCGCGCGCCGGCTCGGCTGCGTATCGGCTACACCGTCAAGCCGGCCAACGGCACGCCGATCGATCCCCAGGTGAAGGCGGCCGTGCTGGCGACGGTGAAGACGCTGGAAGGCCTCGGCCATATCGTCGAGGAACACGACATGGCTCTCGACGGCAATGATGCCTGGAAGACCTATACCCATATGTCTCCGGTCGAGACGGCTGCGATGTTCGATGGCCTGGCCGGCGTGATCGGGCGTCCGGTCACCCGGGACGATGTCGAGCCCGTGACCTGGGCAGTGATCGAGCGTGGTCGTTCGATCAGCGGCGTCGAGCATGCCCGCGATGTCTGGAAATTGCGCGAACTCAGCCGCGCCATCGCGGAGGACCTTGCGCCCTACGACATCTTCATCACGCCGACCCTGACGCAATTGCCGCGCCCGATGGGCTATTACGACATGTCGATGACCGATCTCGACCGGTACAACGCCAAATGGACGGATGCGGGGTTTGCCTTCCCGTTCAACCTGTCGGGCCTGCCGGCGATCTCGCTGCCGCTCGGCTCGACGCCGGACGATATCCCGATCGGCGTGCAGCTTGTCGGGCGCTATGGTGACGAGGCAGCCGTGCTGGCGGTGTCGACCCAGCTCGAACAGGCCATGCCCTGGAAGGGCAGGCGCCCGGCAATCAGTGCGTGAGGTTTCTCAACTCCACACCAACTGGAAATGGCGCGATCAGCCTTCTCCACGAAGTGGGGAAGGTGGCATTGCGAAGCAATGACGGATGGGGTGTGGCGGGCAGTCCGCTAAACACGGCGAGATTGCACCACCGTCATGCCAGTTTTCCATAGGGCGTCGCGTGGCTCGCCGCACCCCATCCGACCCGGCTTCGCCGGGCCACCTTCCCCACTTCGTGGAGAAGGCTGATCGCGCCTCATCTTGCGGACGAGGAGCTGATCTCCTACCCCGCTGCCGCCAGTTCCTTGCGTAGGATGGCGCGCAATTCGTCGATCAGCACCGGCTTGCCGCCATCGTCATAGTGCCAGTAGGTCCAGCCATTGCAGGCGGGCAGGCCCTGGGCGAGGGCGCCGATCTTGTGGATCGAGCCGACGATGTCGCCCAGCATGATCGAACCATCGACCCGCACGCGGGCTTGGTGGCGGCCATTGGCGCTGCTGAGGATCGCGCCGGGCTGCAGGAGCTGGCGTTCGATCACGTTGGCGAAGGGAATGCGCGGCTCCGAACGCTTCTCGGCCGGTGCCAGCATGGCGGCATCGTCAACGAGAACAGCGTTGGCGATACGCTCGCGGGCGTGGGCGATATAGGCCTGGTCGCGTTCGATGCCGACGAAATGGCGGCCGAGCTTCTTGGCGACGGCGCCGGTGGTGCCCGAGCCGAAGAAGGGATCGAGCACGACGTCGCCGGGTTTGGAAGCAGCGAGCAGGATACGCGCCAGCAGGGCTTCGGGCTTCTGGGTCGGATGGGCCTTGCGACCGTCGTCGTCCTTGAGCCGTTCGGAGCCGGTGCACAGCGGGATCAGCCAGTCGGACCGCATCTGCACATCCTCGTTGCCGGCCTTCAGCGCCTCGTAGTTGAAGGTGTAGCGCGAGCGCTGGTCGCGCGAGGCCCAGATCAGGGTCTCATGCGCATTGGTGAAGCGCTTGCCGCGGAAATTCGGCATCGGATTGGATTTGCGCCAGACGATATCGTTGAGGATCCAGAAGTCGAGATCCTGCAGGCTGGCGCCGACCCGGAAGATGTTGTGGTAGGAGCCGATCACCCACAGCGTGGCGTCCGGCTTCATCACGCGCTTGACGGCGGCGAGCCAGGCCCTGGTGAAATCGTCATACTCGCGCAGGGAGGCGAACTTGTCCCAGTCGTCATCGACGGCATCGACCATGGAATTGTCGGGCCGCTGAAGATCGCCGCCCAGCTGAAGGTTATAGGGCGGATCGGCAAAGACGAGATCCACGCTGGCGGCAGGCAGGCGCTGCAACGCGGCAATACAATCGCCTTCGATGATGGTATCGAGCGGTAGAACCGCGCCCGTCACGATCGACGAACGCGATTCTACACGCTTCAACCCAGGGCTCATCCGAAGCGCTTGGGCGGCTCCGGTACGCGAGATACTCATGGGGTACTCATACGCAACGCTTACTGACAACACGCTGGATCCTGGGCCGGTTTGGTAAATTCCGCGTTGCCGCCGCGATAAAAATTTCGTGCCGGAACGGGACGCCTGTGCCGTGGCCGAGCTTGCTGTGACTGTCGGCATTCTGCTCAAATTGATGACTTGACGCGGTTCAAATTGTCCGACCATTCTAGCCACCGACCTTGGCACCCAAATTGTGCTGCCATCGGTCCGGGCCCGTCGTAACAAGGGCCCAAACGGGAGAGAGAAATGATCACGCGTCGTTCCTTGCTGCAGATCGCGGCCGGCAGTGCTGCGTTCACCGGCCTCGGGCTGGTGCCGGCCTATGCCGACCTGCCCAAGCTGAAGAAGAAGGACACCTACAAGGTCGGCTTTGCGCAAACGGAGAGCAACAATCCCTGGCGCCTGGCCCAGACCGCCAGCATGAAGGACGAGGCCCAGAAGCGGGGCTGGCAGCTCGTCTATACCGACGCCGCCGGCTCGGCCGCCAAGCAGGTCGCCGACGTACGCTCGATGATCGCCCAGAAGGTCGATGTCATTCTGCTGTCGCCGCGCGAGGAAAAGCCGCTGGTGCCGGCGGTGATGGAAGCCAAGAAGGCGGGTATCCCGCTCTTCCTGATCGATCGCGGCGTCGATGTGAATCTCGCCAAGGGCGGCAAGGACTATGTCGCCTTCATCGGCTCGGACTTCATCAAGGAAGGCGAGATGGCCGGCGAATATCTGGCCAAGGCGGTCAATGGCAAGGCCAAGATCATCGAATTGCAGGGTACGGTCGGCTCTTCTCCGGCCAATGACCGCAAGACGGGCTTCGAGAAGGCGATCAAGGCCTACCCCGATATAAAGATCATCGCCTCCCAGTCGGGCGACTTCGCTCGCGACAAAGGGCGGCAGGTCTTCGAGACGCTCTACCAGGCCCATCCCGATGCCACCGCCCTCTATTCGCACAATGACGAGATGACCATGGGTGCCATCGCTGCCATGGAGGCTGCCGGCAAGGTGCCGGGCAAGGATCTGATCCTTGCTTCGATCGACGGCACGCGTGATGCGGCCCAGGCTGTTTCGGATGGCAAGATCCTCGTCCTGATCGAATGCAATCCGAAATTCGGTCCGGCCGCTTTCGACGCCATCGTCAAATATGCGGCCGGCGAAACCGTGGCGCCGCGTCTCGTCAACACGGACCGGTTGTTCAACAAGGACAACATCGCCGCCTATCTGCCGGAATCCTATTGATCCGGCAGTCATAGAACGCTGACTTTTGTCATTGCTGGGCTTGACGCCGGCAGTCCAGCTCTCCCGGTCCAACGGAGAGCCTGGATGCCGGGGTCAAGCCCCGGCGTGACAAAGGTCGAGCCTATCAGGCGATCGTTCACCGGATAGAGGCGGGTTTTACCGCCATTATGAGCCAGAGACTGCATGGCAGCATCGTCCCCGCTTCTTTCCATGGACGGCATCACCAAGAGTTTTGGCGGTGTCAAAGTCCTGCATGGTGCGACCCTCGACATCGCCCCCGCCGAGGTTATGGCCCTGGTCGGCCAGAACGGGGCCGGCAAGTCGACCATGATCAAGATCCTCAACGGTGCCCATTCGCATGATGGCGGCACCATCACCTTTGGGGGAGCGCCCTGGCAGGCGAGCTCTCCGCAGCAGGCCCAGCGCCTGGGGGTGAGCACCATCTTCCAGGAACTCAATCTGATCGGCTATCGCTCGGTCGCCGAGAACATCTATCTCGGGCGCGAGCCCAAGCGTGCCGGTCTGTTCATCGACTGGAAGGCGATGAATGCCGGTGCACGGGAACTCCTGGCCCGTTTCGACGTGAATATCGACGTCACCCAGCCCCTGGGAGGATTCCCCACCGCCATCCAGCAGATGGTGGCGATCGCCCGCGCGGTCTCCTTCAAGGCCCGCCTGGTGATCATGGACGAGCCGACCTCCTCCCTCGATGAGGCCGAGGTGGCGGTGCTGCTGCGCACCATCCGGCAATTGAAGAGCGATGGGGTCTCGGTGCTGTTCGTCACCCACAAGCTCGACGAGCTCTATGCGGTCTGCGACCGCGTGACCATCATGCGGGACGGGCGTACGGTCGCCGTCTCGACCATGCAGGAGATGCCCAAGCTCACTTTGGTCACCGCCATGCTCGGCAAGGCCCTGGCCGAGGTGATGGCAGGCCCCACTGCCGCCGAGCGTGACGAAGCGCCGTCACGCCGGGAGGAACTGCTCGGCGTGCGTTCGCTCGCAGTCGGTCGCCGGGTCAGCGACGCCACGCTTTCGATCGACAAGGGCGAGATCGTCGGGCTTGCCGGCCTGCTCGGTTCGGGCCGAACCGAAACCGCCCGCGCCATCTTTGCCGCCGATCGCCGGGCCAAGGGAGAGATCGCCTTTGGTGGCGCCAGGACGGATTTCCGTTCACCTGCCGAGGCGATCAAGGCCGGCATGGGGTTCTGCTCCGAGGACCGTAAGGTCGAAGGCATCATCCCCGACATGTCGGTTGCCGACAATCTCACTCTTGCACTGATGCCGGCCCTCTCGCGTTCCGGCCGCTTCGACCTCGCGGAGCAGAGGCGGATCGTCGAGCGCTTCATCAAGGAAATCGGCATCAAATGCTCGAGCCCGGATCAGAAGATCCGCGAATTGTCCGGTGGCAACCAGCAAAAGGTCCTGCTCGCCCGCTGGCTGTGCATGAATCCCAAACTTCTCATCCTGGATGAACCCACGCGTGGCATCGATGTCGGTGCCAAGGCGGAAATTCTCAACCTGATCCGGCGCTTTTCCGCCGAGGGACTCGGCGTGCTGGTGATTTCGTCCGAACTGGAGGAAATCATCGAGGCTGCGACCCGCGTCTTCGTGCTGCGCGACGGCTTGAGCGTGGCGGAGCTGCGGCCGCCTGATATCAGCGAGGACAGCATCATGGCCGCGATGGCCCACGGCGCCAGCCCTGTCGCCGACGAGACCGGAACGCCAGCCCACGGAAAACCCGGCCATGCGTGACGTTCCTGCGTTCCTGCAGCGCTACGGTGTCTTCATCGCGCTGCTGCTTCTGATCGGCTTCAATTTCGTCGTCACACCCAATTTCGCCACCACCCAGACCCTGCTGCTCAACCTCACGCAGGTCTGCACCATCGTGATTGTCGGCATCGGCATGACGCTGGTGATCGCAACCGGCGGCATCGACCTGTCGGTCGGTTCCTTGATGGCGATCGCCGGTGCGTTGTCGCCGATGATCTTCACCGGCAAGCTTGTGGATTTTCCCAACCTCTATGTCGCGATCGCCTTCGGCATCGTCATCCCGGTGCTGGTGGCCGGTCTGTTCGGCCTGTTCAACGGCTGGCTGATCACGCGCTACAACATCCAGCCGATCATCGCGACGCTGATCCTGTTCATCGCGGGCAGGGGTCTCGCTCAGGTCTCCACCAATGGCGACCTGCAGGTCTTCAAGGTCCCCGAATTTCAGGCGATCGCGCTCGGCAAGGTGCTGGGATTGCCGTTCCAGGTCTGGATCATGGCGGTCTTGGTGATCGCGGCCGCCTATGTGCTCAAGGGTACCGTCTTCGGCCGCCAGGTCCTTGCAGTCGGCGGCAATGAGTCGGCTGCTCGGCTCGCCGGCGTGCCGGCGGCACGCGTCAAGGTGCTGGTCTATTTCATCTGCGGGTTGTGCGCCGGCATTGCGGGTCTCATCGAGATCGCCATGAACTCGGCGGCCGATGCCAATCTGATCGGCATGGGCAAGGAACTCGATGCCATCGCTGCGGTGGCCGTGGGTGGCACGCTGCTTTCGGGCGGCCGGGCCACCATCGTCGGCACCTTGTTCGGAGCCCTGATCATCCAGCTGGTGCGCTACACCTTGCTTGCCAACGGCGTGCCGGATGCGGCGGCCCTTATTGCCAAGGCGGTGCTGATCGTGCTCGCCGTCTGGCTCCAGCGGCAGGGAACGGCGTGATGAAGAAATTCCAGTTCACGCCGGTGATCGGCGTCCTGCTCGCCCTCGTGCTGCTCGCGGCCTTCGGTGCCTGGCGCTATGACGGTTTCCTCGGCACCTACAACATCCAGACCGTGCTGCGTTACAACTCGATGTTCATGCTGGTGGCCCTCGGCATGTGTTTCGTGATCATGACCGGCGGCATCGATTTGTCGGTCGGCACCACCGCCGCGCTGGCGAGTGTGGTGTCCGCCTATCTCAGTTCCTATGGCCTCATCGCCGGCGCCGCCGGCGGGCTCGCGGCGGGAGCGGCCGTCGGCATCATCAATGCGCTGATCATCACCCGTTTGAAGATCCTGCCTTTCATCGCCACGCTCGCCACCATGCTGGCGGCGCAAGGCACGGCCCTGCTGCTGGCCAACAACCAGTCGGTCTCGGCTTCCTATGACACGGCCTTCACCGCGCTCGGGCAGGGCGATCTTCTCAGCTTCATGCGACCTGAATGGGTGGATGCCGAAAATGCCGGCACCGCCGCGAACATTCTCGGCTTCATCCTGAGCTTCCCGACGCCGGCCTGGATCGCCCTGGTGGCGTATATCGTGGGCGCCATTACCCTGAACTCCACCTCCTTCGGGCGCCATGTGCTGGCGGTCGGCGGCGGCGCGGAAGCCTCCCGGCTGATGGGCTTGCCGGTCAACCGCACCATCTTCGCGGTCTATGTGATCTCCGGCGTGACGGCCGGCATGGCGGGCGTGATCCTGGCCTCGCAATTCGGTGCAGGGCAGCCGATCGAAGGCATTGGCTGGGAGCTGATCGCCATCGCCTCGGTGGTGGTGGGCGGCACGCTGCTGACGGGCGGCAAGGGCTCCATTGGCGGCACACTGGCCGGCGCCTTGCTGCTCGGCCTGATCTACACCATTCTCAATTTCGAGAACGGCATGGGCTGGATCTCGCTCTCGGCCTATTGGCAGTCGGTAGTGCGCGGCGCCTTCCTGCTGGTCGTCGTCATCCTGCAGGCCAAACTCATGCAGACCAAGCCTGCGCAGATCGCAAAATAGGAAAGTATCATGCTCAAGAACATCGATCCGTTGCTGAATGCCGATGTGCTCTACGCCCTCCGGGCCATGGGCCATGGCGATACGCTGGTGATCTGCGACACCAATTTCCCGGCCGATTCGGTTGCCCGCGAAACGGTGCTGGGCGATCTCCTGCGTATCGACGGCGTAACGGCCGCGCGGGCGGTCGAGGCCGTGCTTTCGGTCGTGCCGCTCGACACCTTCGTCGACGACTCGGCCCGCCGCATGGAGATCGTCGGTTCACCCGATGAGATCCCGCCGGTGCAGCAGGAGGTGCAGGCGGCCATCGACAAGGCGGAAGGCAAGTCCTGGCCGATGACCTCGATCGAGCGCATGGAATTCTATGAACACGCCAAGAAGGCCTATTGCGTCATCGCCACCGGCGAGCGCCGCTTCTATGGCTGCTTCATCTTCCGCAAGGGCGTGATCGCGCCGTAGGAGGTGTTCACCCCTCATCCCCCTGCCGGGACCTCTCGTCAACTCAAGGGAGTTGACGGCACCCGCAAGGGGAGAAGGAGCCTTTGTGGGATAGGCCGCGCGATGTTGAAGCGGCCGGATGTGGCAAAAGCCAGCCCGATGAAATCCCTTCTCCCCGTGCGGGAGAAGGTGGCGGCAGCCGGATGAGGGGGACGCGCTGTCCCTCCTCATCAAACCCGATAAGCCTTGAGCCTGCCGAATGTCAGGCGGTGGTGCGGGCAGGGGCCATGCGTGTCGATGGCGGCGGTATGTTCGGCTGTGCCGTAGCCCATATGGCGCTCGAAGCCATAGAGCGGATAGGTGACCGCCAACTTGATCATCAGGCGGTCGCGGGTGACCTTGGCGATGATCGAGGCAGCGGAAATGGCCGGCACCAGCGCATCGCCGTCGATGATGGCGCGGGCCGGAAGCTGCAGGCCGTGCGGCACGTCCTTGCCGTCGATCTCCACCGACGAAGGGCGCAGGGACAGGCCCCTGACGGCCCGCCGCATGGCGTCGAGCGTGGCGCCGCGGATGTTGAGCCGGTCGATCAGGGCAGGGCTCGAAAAGGCAACCGACACCGAAAGCGCCGACGCCATGATCTCCTGATAGAGCTCTTCGCGTCGTGCCGCCGTGATGACCTTGGAATCGGCCAGGCCGACGGGCACTCTGTCAGGATCAAGGATGACGGCGGCTGCCGAAACCGGGCCCGCCAGCGGTCCCCGGCCAGCCTCGTCGACGCCAGCGAGAAGAAGTTTTGTCATGAACTGGCGTTAGAAGATTCCTGCCGACAGGTCCAGCGTGGAAGATGGCCCGAAACTGTACCGATACAAATCGTGACTTGCTTTGTGCCCCTGCCGTGTCAAGTTGAGTCGCAATATTTCACGGCATGTTGCCGACAACGGTAGCTAGCGTTTGGGCAGATAGCGTTTGTTGCAGGGCAGGGTGGAATGCAAAAGAACGTGACCGATATCGAGGCAGTTGCGCCTTCTCAGGACCATCAATCCAAGAGCGAAGTGGCATCCGCCCCAAACCCGGCTCCGGCCAAGGCCGGCCTGCACTCCGACAATGTGTTCGATCGTCTGGTGCATGACGAGGAGGATGTCGTCGGCCTCCTCGCTTTCTCCCTTTCTATGCAGAACAAGCGTGACTGGCTGGCGGCGTTCAAGAAGGAGGTCGGGCGTGACCCGACGCCTCAGGAACTTGCCGCCTATGACATTGGCGAGCGGATCGATCGTCGCCTGGCGACCTATCGCAAGCTTGCCGAGCACGCCTTGGCTGGCAATTCCTTCTGGGCCTCGGCGACGCTCACACCGGTGAGCGAATTGCCCGGCCCGTCCGTGAGCGAGCCTTCCTCGGCGCCGGCCAAGCCTCAACGCTCGTCCTGGTTCAGCGGTAGCAAGGGTTGATTGCCGGCAGTTCTTGAGATGGCGGAGTGGACGAGGACCGTTTCTTGGGCAATTTGACTGAGGGAGGGAATATCCGCCCGCTCAGAACAGCGCCAATTGTTCGCCCATCCGCACCGGGCGGGTGAATAGGTCGGTGCGCAGCTTCAGCCGCCTTGCATTGATGCCGAGCCGCGCAGCGGCCAGTTCGAAGCGCCGGCCGATCATCCAGGCATAGGGCCCGGTTCCCGACATGCGCAGGCCCCAGCGTGAATCATAGTCCTTGCCGTCGCGGCTCGAGCGCATCAGCGAGAAGACATGGTTCATGGCATCGGGGCGATGCTCGTTGAGCCAATCGCGCATCAGGCCGGAAATCTCCAGCGGCAGGCGCAGCATGACGTAACCTGCCTCGCGTGCGCCCGCCGCATGGGCCGCATCGAGGATGCGCTCGATTTCGGCATCGTTGATCTTGGGGATGATCGGCGCCACCATCACCGTCACGGGAATGCCGGCATCGGCCAGCTGGCGCATGGCCTTCAGGCGCAGGGACGGCGTCGCCGCGCGCGGTTCGAGCGAGCGCGAAAGCTTGGCGTCGAGGGTGGTCACCGACAAGGCGACTTTGACGAGACCGCGGCGGGCCAGGCGTGCGAGAATGTCGATGTCGCGCGTGATCAGGCCCGATTTGGTGACGATACCGACCGGATGGCTGGTTCTATCAAGGACCTCCAGAATGGAACGGGTGATGCCGCGCTGGCGCTCGATCGGCTGGTAGGGATCGGTGTTGGTGCCCATCGCGATGGTGCGCGGCTGGTAGTTCTTCGCCGACAATTCCTTTTCCAGCAGGGCAGCGGCATTCGGCTTGGCGAACAGTTTGGTCTCGAAGTCGAGCCCTGGCGAAAGGCCCATATGCGCATGGGTCGGCCTGGCGAAGCAATAGACGCAGCCATGCTCGCAACCGCGATAGGGGTTGATCGAGCGGTCGAAGGAGATGTCCGGCGAGTCGTTGAAGGTGATGATCTTGCGAGCCTGCTCCTGCTGGATCTCGGTGCGCAGGGTCGGCAGTTCCTCGATCGAGTTCCAGCCGTCATCCTCGATGAAGCGCGAGAGCCCCTCGAAGCGCCCGCTGGCATTGGAGCCGGCGCCGCGCCCCCGTCGCCGCTCGATGTCGACCACGGTCGTGCCCACCGGCACCGCATCGGTAAGAGAGACCTTGCTTATCGGCACGCCCATGGCCGCCTCCGCGAATCAAATTTCTCTGTTCTCATTAGAACAAAAAGAGAACATTTGGGCAAGGGAAACGAAAATGCCAATCATTTGAGCAGGATCGCGCATTCGCGCCCCTCACGCCGCGCGGTGGCGCGTGATATGCGGACGCTTGAGAAAAGTGACCGTTCCAGACGGACCAGACCTGCCATGATCAGTGTCGTCATTGCCGCAAACGGCCAGGAAGTCGCGCTGGCGGAAACGCTGGCTGCCCTCGTTCCGGCGGCGGCTGACGGTTTCGTGCGCGAGGTGGTGGTGGCGGAAGCCGGGCCGTCGCAGGGTACGCGGCTGGTGGCCGATGCGGTCGGTTGCGTCATCGTCGAGGGCGATGCCAGGGCCGGCCTCGAGGCTGCCCGCAGCGACTGGGTGCTGATGATGGCGCCAGGCGTCCGGCTGGAAAGCGATTGGTTCCGCGAAGCCGGCGCGATGATGCAGCGATTGCAAAGAGCCAGTGACCGGCCGGTTGCGATGTTGTTTCGGGGCGCGGTCGACGATTACGGCTGGCGGGCAAGGCTCCGCGAGATCGTGCTCAAGCTGTCGCGCGGGCGCAGGCGGAGGCAGGCCGTGCTGGCACCGCGCAAGGCGCTGCTGGCGGGCGAGCGCCTGGGAACCCACGCCTTGCGGGCACGCGCTTTTACGGGCGGGGTCGGGGCGGGGAGCTGAAATCTGGGATCGCAGGCTTCCAGCCTGCTCTTGAGCGGTTCGCGTTTCCAAGAGCAGGCTGGAAGCCTGCGATCCCAGAGGAATTATCGCCGCAGCGAAGCACCTTTCCCGTCGAAGACATGGCACAGCGCGGGGTCGGCGCGTAGCGGCACGGCTTCGCCATGGCGGACCCGCAACTGGCCGGGAGCCGAAATGGTCAGGTTCTCCCCGCCTGTCGTGGTTGCGTAGAGCACGGTTTCTCCGCCGAGATGCTCGACCAGATGGACCTTGACCTCCCCGAGCGCCTCGCCGGCCTCGCCGCCAACCAGGATATGCTCGGGGCGGACGCCGAAGGTGACCGGGGTCGCCGCATTGGCACCCGGCAGTGGCGTGCCAAGGCGTACGGTTTGGCCGGCGACCTCGACGGCGTCGCCGGTCCCGGAGAGGCGCCCGGTGAGAAAATTCATCTTGGGCGAGCCGATGAAGCCGGCCACGAACTGGTTGGCCGGAGCGTTGTAGAGGTCGAGCGGCGCGCCGACCTGCATCACCACGCCGTCGCGCAGCACCACGATCTTGTCGGCCATGGTCATCGCCTCGACCTGGTCATGGGTGACATAGATCATGGTGTTGCCGAGGTCCTGGTGCAGCTTGGCGATCTCCACGCGCATCTGCACGCGCAATTCAGCATCGAGATTGGAAAGCGGTTCGTCGAACAGGAAGATGCGCGGTTCGCGCACGATCGCCCGCCCGATGGCGACGCGCTGGCGCTGACCGCCGGACAGGGCCTTGGGGCGGCGCTGCAGATAATCCTCGATCTTGAGGATGCTGGCGGCATGACGCACCCGTTTCTCGATTTCGGCACGCTTGTAGCCGGCGGTTTCCAACCCGAAGGCCAGGTTCTTGTACACCGTCATGTGGGGATAGAGGGCATAGGACTGGAACACCATGGCGATGCCGCGGCGCGAAGCGGGGACGTTGTTCATGCGCTCGCCGTCGATGGTGAGGTCGCCGGCCGAAATCGGCTCGAGCCCGGCGATCATGCGCAGAAGGGTGGACTTGCCGCAGCCAGACGGACCGACGAACACCGTGAACTCGCCCGGTTCGATGACGAGATCCACGCCATGAATGACGTCCAGCGATCCGTAGCGCTTCACCACCTTGTCGAGCCTGATGCTGGTCGCCATGTCGTCCTCCTTACGGCCGCCAACCGCGATATTTCGGATGATCCGACCCGATCGGCAGGTTGACGTCGCTGCCGGTCTGCGCCGAGTGGTAGAAGGCGGTTGCCAGTTCCAGCGCCCGGCGTGCGTCATCGACCGTGACCGGCACTGGCCCGCGGCTGTGCAGGGCCTCGTGGAAGGCATCCATCTGCCCGAGGAAGCGGCGGCCGACCGGGGGTAGGTCGGCGACGAGATGCCTGATGGCAGCGGCTACGTCCTCATTGGCCGGCAGGATCGTCCAGGGCTCGTCGCCCGGCGAATAGGCCTCGCCGCCGCTCTCGAAGGTGACGTTCTCGAAGCACAGGCGCAGCCGGCTGATCTCGTTCTGCGAGCCCAGTGTGGCGCTGGCGGCCACCAGCGCGCCATTGGCCATTTCCCAGGAGGAAGAGACGCAGTCTTCCACCTCGATGGCGTTGACGCGGGTCGTCGCCCGCGCGAACAACCGCCGTACCGGCCCCATCAGATAGGTCATCATGTCGTGCTGGTGGATGGCGTGGGTCATCAGCACGCCGCCGAGCTCGGTCTCCCATTTGCCGCGCCAGTAGACGGCATAATAGTCCGGCGTGCGCTTCCAATGGGTTTCGACCGTGCCGAGATAGGGCTTGCCGGCCAGACCCGACTCGATGATGCGCCTGGCTTTCTGCACGCCCTCGCCGAAGCGATACTGGAAGATCGGCATCAGCATCTGCCCGCTCTGGGCCTGGGCATTGGCCAGGAGGTCGGCCTCGTGCAGCGACCCCACCAGCGGCTTTTCACAGACGACGTGCTTGCCCGCCGCCAGGGCCCGGCTGACCAGATCGAAATGGGTTGCGGGCGGCGTGGCGATGTCGATCACGTCTATGTCGTCGCGGGCAAGCAGTTCGTCGAAATGAAGGGTGCGGCTCTCGGCCGAGAATTCGTCGGCCACCGCATCGAGGCGTTCTTGGTTGCGGTCGCACACGGCGGCGAGGCGCCAGCGTTCGGCGCGCGGGGCATAGGCTTCGGCGATATGCGAGCGGCCGATGTTCAGCCCGACCACGGCGACGGATTTGATCTCGTCCATCACGCGGCCTCCTCGGCGCGCTGCTGGGCTTTGAGTGCGAGTTCCATCGCCTTGAAGCAACGGGCCTGCGGCATGGCCGTTTCGGTCCGCTCGAAGACATCGGCGATGAACTGCCGCCCGAAGGGAAGCTCGACCGAAGAACAATCGATATGCTGCATGCCGCTGTGGTCGGTGAGGAAGAGATGGTCTCCACCGGGGCGGCCGGCAACGTCGACATATTTGCGCAGCTCGATCGTGCCCCGCGTGCCGGTGATGAAGAGCCTCCCATCGCCCCACACCGGCAGGCCGTCCGGCGTGAACCAGTCGACGCGGATATAGCCGGTGACGCCCCCGGGCGTGCGCAGGTGGACATCGCCGACATCCTGCAGGCCGGGCTTGTCGGCATTGGCGCGATTGCCGACGGAGGCCGAGAGAATGTCGGCATCCTCCGCGTCGGTGAAGAACAGGAACTGCTCGAACTGGTGGGCGCCGATATCGACGAGGATGCCGCCATAGCGTTCGCGCTCGAAGAACCAGCCCGGCCGCTGCGGCTTGCGCAGGCGATGCGGGCCGAGCCCGGCTATGGTCACGACATCGCCGATGGCGCCGGAAGCCACCAGTTCGCCGGCCTTTACGGTGGCGGGAACCTCGAAATGCTCCGAATAGAGGATGGAGAGGATACGCTTGGTCTCGGCCTGGACCAGGCGCACGCTTTCGAGCTGGTCGAGGCTGGTCATGCCCGGCTTGTCGAGCAGCACGTCCTTGCCGTGGCGCATGGCCGTGATGGCGATGTCGGCCCGATCGCCCGGAATGGCGGCGCTGACGATGACGTCGATCGCGGGATCCTCATAGAGCCGCGCCGCCTCGGCGACATGCGGGATTTCCGGGTAGGCCGCGGCGAAGGCGGTCGCGAGATCCTCCTCGGCCGCGTGAAAGCCGCTGCAGACGGCGCCGGCCTGCCGGAGCGCACGGATCTGGCCATGGATATGGTCGTGATTGATGCCGATGACGGCGAATTTCAGAGGTCTCATATCAATTATCCGCAAAAAGTGTGCCGTCAGCGTTTCATGCCCGTGGTGGCGATGCCTTCGATCAGAAGGCGCTGGAAGAACAGGAAGACCAGGAAGATCGGGATCAGGGAGAGCACGGACATGGCGAACAGGGCTCCCCAATCGGAGGTGCCGCTGGCATCCACCAGAGACCTCAGGCCGAGCTGGACGGTGTAGGTGTGGATGTCGCCCAGATAGATCAGCGGCCCGAAGAAATCCTCCCAGGTCCAGATGAAGGAGAAGATCGCGGCGGTGGCGAGCACCGGGACGGAAAGCGGCAGCACGATCTTCCAATAGATGCGCCAGGCGCTGCAGCCATCCATCATCGCGGCCTCGTCGAGTTCGCGCGGCAGACCGCGGAAGAACTGCACCATCAGGAAGATGAAGAAGGCATCGACTGCGAGGAATTTCGGCACCACCAGCGGCAGCCAGGTGTTGACCCAGCCGATGTTCAGGAACAGCACATATTGGGGAATGAGGGTGACGTGATAGGGCAGCATCAGCGTGCCCAGCATCAGCGCGAACCAGAAGCTTTTGCCGAAGAACTGGAGCCGCGCAAAGGCATAGGCCGTCAGAGAGGCCGCCATGACATTGCCGGTGGTCGCCAGCACGGAAATGGCTAGCGAGTTGAGGAAGAAGGTGCCGAAGCTCACCTGCAGCCCGAACCAGCCGGTTTCATAGGCCCGGATCGAGACCTGGGAGGGGATCAGCGAGGTCTGGCCGCCGAAGATGTCGTCGGCCGGCCGCACCGAGCCCGCAAGCATCCAGAGCAGGGGATAGAGCATCACGAAGGAGGCGGCGATCAGGGCGGCGTGAATCAGGGCGGAGCGCAGGACCGATCGTTCCGGTGCGTGCAGGGCGGCGGCATCAGTCATCGTAATGCACCCAGTAGCGCGCGGTGAGGAAGGAGAAGGCGGTGAAGAAGGCGATGATCAGCACCAGGATCCAGGCCAGCGCCGAGGCATAGCCCATGCGAAAGAAGCCGAAGGCTTCCTGGTAGAGATAGAGCGTGTAGAACAGGGTCGAGTTGATCGGGCCGCCATTGCCTTCGGAGATGATGAAGGCGGGCGTGAAGGCCTTGAAGGCCTCGATGGTCTGGATGACGAAATTGAAGAACACCACCGGGGTGAGCAGCGGCAAGGTGATCTTGAAGAACTGCCGGGCCTTGGAGGCGCCGTCCAGGCTTGCGGCCTCGTACATGTCCTGCGGAATCTGGCGCAGGCCCGCTAGGAAGATGATCATGGGCGAGCCGAACTGCCAGACCGAGAGCGCCACCAGCGTGTAGAGCGAATAGCGTGGATTGGAGATCCAGCTCGGCCCATCGATGCCGACGAGCGCAAGCAGCGAATTGACGAGGCCGTCGGCGGCGAAGAGCTGGCGCCAGAGCACCGCGATCGCCACGGAGGCGCCGAGCAGCGAGGGTAGGTAGAAGATGGCGCGATAGAACGGCAATCCGCGAATGCCGCGATTGAAGGCCATGGCCAGGGCCAAGGCGAAGATCAGCTTGAGCGGCACCGACAGGAGGACGTAGGTGAAGGTGACCTTCATCGCCGCCGCGAATTTCGGATCGGCGGTGGCGATGCGCACATAATTGGCGGTGCCGACGAAGTGCGGGCTCTGCAGGAGATCGTAATCGGTGAAGGACAGATAGAGTGAGGCCAGGGCCGGCCCCAAGGTGAGGCCGAGGAAACCGAGCAGCCAGGGGGCGAGGAACAGATAGCCGGCGAGATTGCGGTGCAAGGCCTGCCGCAGGCGGCTTTCGGTGACCTCGCTGGGGCGGACCAGTGTCGTCGAGGCCATGGCGCTCAGCCCCGTTTGAGGATCGACTCGGCTTCTGTGAGGAACTGTTCGCCTCCCTGCTCCGGCGTCGACCCGAAGGCGACTTCCTGGCTGATGCGCTGCAGCACGAAGGAGATCTCGCCGGCTCCCTTGGGCGGGGAGGGGGGCAGGGCCCCGACATAGGGATCGAGCTTGCCGACGTAATCGACCATCTGCTTGCTGACGTCGTCGAGCGAGGCGGCCGCGAGGTCGCGCATGGCGGGCGAGGCGGGCACGCCGCGTTCCACGCCGAGGATCTTGACGCCGGCGGGATCATGCACGGTGAAGTTGGCAAGCTTGACGGTAAGCTCCGGCGCTTTGGCGTCCGAGGAGACCGACCACATCTGCGAAGGCTTGAGATAGTGGCCGGGCTTGCCGCCGGTCAGGACGGGATAGGCCGTAATCGACAGCTTGGCCTTGCTGAGCTGTTGGGCTCCGATGAACTGGTTGGAATGCAGGAAGCTGGCAGCGGCATAGCCGAGGGCCAGCGGCGAGGTCTCCAGCGTCAGCTTGTCGAGAGCCTGGATGTCGGCGGTGACGCAGCCGCCGGACTCGCGCAGGGTCCCCCACAACTTGAACCAGTCGGCCGCGTCCTTGGCATCGAAGGCCAGTGCCCCCTTGTCGTCGTAGAGCGCCTTGCCGCGCTGCCGCAGCCAGAGCTCGAAGGCCGGTTCGAGGCCGCTGGCGTCGACGGAGGCATAGAATTTCTTGCGCTTGTTGGCTTTGCCGAAGGCCTCGCATTTGCTCGCGAATTCCTCCCAGCTCGTCCCGAATTTCGGTGGCTCCACGCCCGTCTGCTGCCAGGCGGCCCCGTCAAGGGCCATGGCGGAGGAATTGACGCCGAGATTGATGCCGTAAAGCTTGCCGTCGACGCTGCAGGATCCCAGATTGGTCTTGCCGAAATCGGCGATGTCCAGAAGATTGCCCAGATATTGATCGAGCGGCACGATCGCGCCGCGGCGGGCATATTCGAACATATAGCGGTAATCCATCTGCACCAGGTCGGGCGCATTGCGTCCGGCGACCCGCGTGGCGAGACGGGGCCAATAGTCGCTCCATCCGGTGAATTCGGTCTTGGTGTCGATACCGGCATTCGCGGCCCGGAAGGCGTCCACGGCCTTGTTGGTGCGGTCGGCCCGCTCCTGCGAACCCCACCAGAATACCCTGAGCTGCTTGTCCTGCGCCCGGGCCGGGTTGCCCAGTATGGCGGAGGCGGCAAACCCGCAGCCTGCTCCGAGCAGGGCACGACGACTGACGAGATGGGCACTCATGGCTTCCCCCTTTTCCGGCCCGTTTGGCTGGTCGAAAGGCCGGTTCTTGCGCGTTCTTGTCTTTATACTCGTGCGTTTCGATATCGATATGACGTTACGTGACACTGCACACCGCGGCGGTAGGCGATGTCAGAGCTTGTAGGCCCGCTTGGCGAGATTGTAGGCGAGGTCGACGGCGATCTCGGCGGCCTCCTCCTCCTCGAGACGATGGTCGGCCACCAGGCGGGCAAGGCAGGCGCAGTCGACGCGACGGGCCATGTCGTGCCGTGCCGGGATGGAAAGATAGGCCCGGGTATCGTCGTTGAAGCCGACCGTGTTGTAGAAGCCCGCCGTCTCCGTCGCCAGTTCGCGGAAACGGCGCATGCCTTCCGGGCTGTCGAGGAACCACCAGGGCGGCCCGAGCCTGAGCGCCGGATAATGGCCCGCGAGGGGGGCGAGTTCGCGGCTGAAGGCCGTCTCGTCCAGGGTGAAGAGCACGAGGGTTAGGTCGGGCTCGTTGCCGACGGCGTCCAGGAGCGGCTTCAGCGCCTCGACATAGCCGGTTGGTCTGGGAATATCGGCGCCGACATCCGGGCCGAAACGGGTGAACAGCGCCGGATTGTGGTTGCGATGGGAGCCTGGATGGATCTGCATGGTGAGCCCGTCCATGAGGCTCATCCGTGCCATTTCGGTCAGCATCTGGGCCCGGAACAGCTCGGCATCCGCCGGCGTGGCGGGGCCGGCAAGCAGGCGGGCGAACAGCGCTGCAGCATCGGCCCTGTCGAGATTGGCCGTGCGGGGGCTGGGGTGGCCATGATCGGTCGAGGTCGCCCCCAGGGACTTGAAGAAGGCGCGCCGCTCGCGATGCGCCGTCAGATAACCGTCCCAGCTCGTCGGTTGCCCGGTCATGTCGAGGAGGCGGCGAACCTCGACTTGGAAATCGGCCCTGTCGGCATCGACGATCGCATCGGGGCGATAGGCCGGCAGGACGCGTCCCTTCCAGCCTGACGTGCGGATGGCCTGATGGGCTTTCAAGGCATCGGTGGCGGCGTCGGTTGTGGAAATCGCCTCGATGTTGAAGCGGTCATAGAGCGCGCGGGGGCGGAATTCAGGCCTTTCGAGGGCGGCGGCGATGTCGTCGTAAAGACGGTCGGCATTGGCCGGCGCCAGACGCTCGGTGATGCCGAAGCCGCTTTCCAGCGAATGCTCGAACCACAGGCGGCTCGGCGTCCCCCGGAAGAGATACCAGTGTTCGGCGAAAAGCCGCCAGATCTTGCGGCCGTCGGTTTCGACATCCGTCCCGTCCCGGCTGGGAATGCCGAGTGCCTCCAGCCGCACGCCCTGCGAGTAGAGCATGCGGGTGATGTAGTGATCCGGCTTGACGAACAGTGTGGCGGGGTCGGGGAACGGCGCGTCCTCGGCATACCAGCGTGGATCGGTATGGCCGTGCGGGGAGAGGATCGGCAGGCCTGCCACCTGCCCGTAGAGGCGGCGCGCGATGGCCCTGGCGTCCGGTTCGATCGGCAAAAGCCTGTCTGGATGAAGTGCCATGCGGGGCTCGGCCCTGTTCTGGTTGGCGTCTCCTCTTGACGTTGGCTTTAACACTAAGATACTAGTGTGTCAAAATCTGATCATCGTGATGCCGCAAGGCACATCGGGCCAGGGCCATGGAGAGCCAGGATACGAGCCATTCGCTGGAAATCCTGACGGCGCGAGGCAAGGCGGCGCAGTCCGGCGTTCGTCCGACACGGCCGCGCGTCACCACCGCAACCCTGATCTATGACGATCTGCGCGAGGCGATCCTCGGCATGCGCCTGGTGCCCGGCACGCCCTTGCAGGAAAAGGCACTGACCCAGCGCTTCGGCGTGAGCAAGACGCCGGTGCGCGAGGCCCTGATCCGCCTGGCCGAGGATGGCCTGGTCGACATCTTCCCGCAATCGGGAACCTTCGTGTCGCGCGTGCCGGTGGCTGCCATTCCCGAGGCGGTGGTGATCCGCCAGTCCCTGGAGGATACGGCGGTGCGGCGCCTGATCGAGATCGCCACGGTTGCCGACATCGCCAGCATCGATGCCATCCTGGCGCGCCAGCGCCTTCTGGCCGATCTTGGCGACAAGGATGCCTTCCACGAGGCGGACGAAGCCTTTCACCAGGTCATTGCCCAGATCGCCGGCTATCCCAGCATTCCGCGCCTGCTGCGCCAGATCAAGGTCCAGATGGACCGGGCACGGAGGCTGACCCTGCCGGTGGCGGGGCGCATGCATCAGGTCATCGCCGAGCACAGCTTCATCCGCGATGCCATCGCCCGCCGCGATGTCGAGGTGGCCAGCAAGGCCATGAAGGCGCATCTGAGCGCCGTGGTTCCCGACATCGACAGGCTGAGGGTGCAGTATCCCGATTATTTCGTCTGAGCGTCCTGGAGAAAGATCCCGTTCCCGGGCGCCGTCAACAGCCAAAACCGCATGAGGAAACGCTATGACGATGCAAGCGACGAGACATGAGGAGGGCGCCGAGCGGCATCGGGTGGCCCTGGTCGGCACCGGCCATCGCGGCGCGGGCATGTGGGGCAAGGAATTGCTGCAAGGCTGGCGGGACCGGGCCGAGTTCGTGGCGATCTGCGACATCAACGAGATGCGGGCCACGGCGGCGCGCACCGCGATCGGCACCAACGCGCCCGTCTATACCGATGTCGACGAGATGCTTGCGAGCGTGAAGCCGGAAATCGTGATCGTCTGCAGCCGTGACGACACCCATGACGAGATCATCGTCAAGGCACTGGAGGCGGGTTGCCGGGTGATTACCGAGAAGCCGATGACCACCACGCCGGAAAAGTGCCGCCGCATCCTCGAAGCCGAGGCGCGCACCGGCCGGCCCGTCGATGTGACCTTCAACTACCGCTTCGCGCCGACGGCCGCCCGCATCAAGCAATTGCTGCGCGAGGAGGCGGTGGGTACCGTGACCTCGGTCGACTTCCATTGGTATCTCGACACCCAGCATGGTGCCGACTATTTCCGGCGCTGGCACGCCAAGGAGGCCCATTCGGGCAGCCTGTTCGTGCACAAGGCCACCCATCATTTCGACCTGCTCAACTGGTATCTGGACTCGGTGCCGCGCGAGGTCTCGGCCTTCGGTACCCAGCGCAATTACGGCCGCAACGGGCCGTTCCGCGGCGAACGCTGCCAGACCTGCAGCCATGCCCAGGATTGCGATTTCTATTTCGACATGAGCAAGGATCCCTGGCTGACCATGCTCTATGAGGACCCGTCGAGCGAGGACGGCTATGTGCGAGACGGCTGCGTTTATCGTGAGGACATCGACATCGCCGACACCATGACGGCGATGCTGCGCTTCGAGAACGAGGTGATCGTGTCCTATTCCCTCAATACCTTCATGCCGATCGAGGGCTACCACCTGGCCTTCAACGGGACCAAGGGACGCATCGAGGTCCGCCAATATGAGCGACAGGCCTTCGAGACACCCGACCATGACGAGATTCTGCTGATGCGCAATTTCGGCGATGTCGAGCGTATCAGCGTGCCGCATGCCGGCGGCGGGCATTTCGGCGGTGACGACCGCCTGCGCGACATGCTGCTGCGCCCCGGCATGACCGATCCGCTCGGCCAGCGTGCCGGCGCACTGGCAGGCGCGATGTCGATGCTGTGCGGGGCGGCGGCTGTTGCCAGCATGAAATCGGGGCGTCCGGTCAGGCTGGCCGAACTCGGCGGCCTGCCGGCCTGAAGGGGGGCTGCGACCCCTCATCCCCCTGCCGGGACCTCTAGCCAACTCAAGTGAGTTGGCGACCCCCGCAAGGGGAGAAGGGGCCATTTTGAAAGGCGCTGAGCTAACCCGATCCCTTCTCCCCCTGCGGGAGAAGGTGGCGCGAAGCGCCGGCTGAGGGGTCGTGATGTCCTATCCGAACGTCGCGATCCGTCAAAGGCTTGTCCAGCCGAACCGCGCCCCAATTCCCTCAGATATTGCCGGAGGTGTCGCAGGAGCGGATCTGGCCGCTCTTCAGGCCGGTGACGAACCAGCGCTGGCGCTGGGCCGCCGTGCCATGGGTGAAGCTGTCAGGCACGACATAGCCCTGCATCTTCTTCTGCAGCATGTCGTCGCCGATGGCCTGCGCCGTCTGCAGCGCGCCTTCGATGTCGCCCTGCTCGATGAACTTGAAATCCTGCTGGGTGCGGTTGGCCCAAACGCCGGCCAGGCAATCGGCCTGCAGTTCCTGGCGCACCGAGGCGCCGCCGGCACCGGCGCCACCTTCGCGCAGCAGGCCGAGTTCGTCCTGCACGTGGTGGCCGACTTCATGCGCGATCACATAGGCCTGCGCGAAAGCGCAGGCACCCTGGCCCGCCGGGCAGGCATTAAAGCGGTTGCGCATCTCGTCGAAGAAGGCGGTGTCGAGATAGACCTTCTTGTCGTTCGGGCAATAGAAGGGACCCATCGCCGATTGGGCCGTGCCGCAGGCCGATCGTGTCACGCCGCTGAACAACACCAGCTCGGTCGGCTGGTAGCTTCTGCCTTTGACCTGTTCCTGAAACAGCTTGGTCCAGGTATCCTCGGTCGAACCCAGGATCTTGCGCACGAAGGTGCCCGAAGCGTCGGTGGCTCCACCTGTCTGGCTGGAGGGACGCGGCTGCTGTTGTTCCTGGATCTGCGGCTCACCGCCGCCACTGAGGCCCTGCAGGGCATTGAAGGCCGCTTCGGGGCCAACGAGGAAATAGAGCGCGGCCACGATCACCAGGCCGCCCAGGCCGATGCCGCCTCGTCCGCCCGGGAAACCACCGCCGCCGCCGCCACCGCCGCCGAAACCACCGCCTTCACCGCGACGATCGTCGACATTGTCGGAAGCGCGCATATCGTCGAGTTTCATCGCCCTGTCTCCTGCTCCCCGAATGCCGGCCGTCCATCGCTGTGAGGGCCGGCATGGTGATTTCAACTGCTCAAGCCATACCCAATAAATATGTCTTCGCAAAGCCCGTTACAGGGGCTCTAGCCGGTGCTTACGTAGGGAAATACAGTTTTACCAAAATGCGTCATGATTGCCCTCTCCCCATCTTCAAGGGAGAGGGGCTGCGTCCTCGTGTGCATTCAGGGGGCGTCTTGCTCGAGTGCCGCGCGGATGGCGCGGAAATCACGCCAGGCCAGGCGTTTTTGCATCGGCTGGCGCAACAGATAGGCCGGATGCAGCGTGGCGATCGCCCGGATACGCTTGCCGCCCAGATCGTAGTCCAGCCAGCGGCCGCGCAGTTTCAGGATACCGTCGGTAACGCCGAGCAGCGCCTGGGCGCTGCGGGCGCCGAGGCAGACCAGGACCTTGGGCGCGACCAGTTCGATCTGCCTTTCGATGAAGGGACGGCAGATCGTGGTCTCCTGCGGGGTCGGATCGCGATTGCCGGGCGGGCGCCAGGGCACGACATTGGCGATATAGGCCTTGGTGCGGTCGAGCCCGATGGCGGTGAGCATGCGGTCGAGCAACTGGCCGGAGCGGCCGACGAAGGGCTTGCCTTGGATGTCCTCGTCGCGTCCCGGCGCTTCGCCCACGAACATCACCTCGGCGTCGGGCGCGCCATCGGCAAAGACGAGACGGTTCGCCGTGGCCTTGAGGGCGCAGCCGTCGAAGCGCTCGAGCAGGTCCCGCAATTCGTCCAGCGTGCGGGCACTGCGTGCCTGTTCGCGGGCCGCCAGTTCCACCGCGTCCGGCGAGGTGGTCAACATGGAAGGGGCGGGGGAGGCCATGCGGGGCTGAGCCGTGGCGGTGGGCGTCCGACGTGCCGGTTCCGGTTCGGGAAGGGCGCGCGCGGGGGAGGCAGGCGGCAGGGCGCTTTCGGCGAAACGGTCGACGGGCTCGTCGCCGATCGCAATGTCCACGCCCATGTCGGCATACCATTGCAGCAGCGCGACGATCTGTTCGGGGGGCATTGGCGAGGACATCATGGCGCGAGGATAGAGCAATCCTTCCATGGTTGGAACAGGCTGGCGCGCTCTGTTAACTCCCCATCAAGGTTAATGCATCATCAATGAACTCATCGGCCAGGCAGACAATCTCGATACTGCCCACGAATGGGCAGTATCGAGATTGTCTGCAGATGTTTGAAATCTTGCAGGTTCTCCATGATCACGCCACGGGCGCGATCATGGAGAACCTGCATAGGCCGTGTTGGTTGAACCTGTGAGCCTCGTCCATGCTGCTGCGCCGGCCCGTCATCATCGCCCTTCTGCTCTGCGCTGGCGCCACCAGCACGATGATGTATCGCCGCTCGACCGCCGTGCAGGCGAGCCCGGCCGTTGCCGCCAGCATGCATGGCGCCCTGCAGGGCGGTGTGGGTGTGCTGGGTGCACGTCGCGCTTCGGTGATGCGGGCCGGGCTGTTCGCGATGCCGCAGCTCAGCCTTGCCGATATCGGTTCGGCGCCGCAGACGGCCTTCGGAGACGGCTTCACGCTGCGGGCCATGCCCGCCAGCCTGACGCTGACGCCGAGCCGAAGCGATTTCATGCCTCTTCCCGACGATGTCGGTCCGCCCAGCGCGCCGATCCGGGATGCCACCAAGAAAGGCATGACGATCTGGCCCGAGGTGATCCGGACCGCCAAGGGTGATCGCCGGCCAGACCGGGGTGCCGGAGAGAATGTTGCCTATATGGCATTGGGCGATCCGCATGTGCTGATGCCCAAGGTCGGTGCCAGGCCGATGGGGCGCCTGTCGCGCAAGCTCCAGCCGCCCGAGACCGCCGAAGGCCTGCAGCAATTCCAGCCGTCCCGGCTCAGCGCCATCGTCGTCACCAAGCTTGCCGAGCGGCTCTCGATTGCCGACGCCGAGCTCGGCGGACATGACGGAGCCGTGCCTCTCGATCATTCGCTGGCCCCGGCTGGCGGCATGTCGCCGGCGGCCAGCCGCCCCGACCTTGCCAGCCTGACCAGCAGCACCACCCGTGCCGACGAGGCGCTGCCGGTCGAACTCGCCATGGCCGAGCCGGGTGCTCTGCAGCCGGTAGTGGCTCTGGCGAACGTGCAGCCGGTGATGACGCCGGACGATGCCCAGACCATGCCCGAAATCGGCAGTGACGAGGGCTTGACCGATGCACAGAAGAAATCGCGCATCGCCGGCCTGCCCGGGCTGGACGATGGCAAGGCCCGCCCGCTCGACTTGCCGCCGGCCGCGTTCACCAAGGCACAGACATGCCTGGCGACGGCGATCTATTTCGAGGCGCGCGGCGAGAGCCGGGAAGGGCAGGTGGCCGTCGCCCAGGTCATCATCAACCGCCTGCGCTCCCCCTTCTATCCCAAGAATGTCTGCGACGTGGTCTATCAGGGCGCCAGCAACAAGCGCTATGGCGGTTGCCAGTTTTCCTTCGCCTGCGATCTCGTCGCTGACAAGGTGACCGAGAAGGAGCCCTGGGAACAGGCCCTGGTCCTCGCCGAGCGGGTGATGAACGCCAAGGACTGGATCCCCGAAGTCGGCAACGCCACGCATTATCACGCCAATTATGTCCGTCCGCGCTGGGTGCGCGACATGCGCGAGAAGGACAAAATCGGCAAGCACATCTTCTATCGCGTCAAATGGTGGGCGTGACTGGCAAGTCTCCCGGAGAGGACATCCACAGCTCCTGTATCCGGCGGGATACCCAAGATCCGGATTCCCGCGTATGGCTGGCATCGAAGTTGCGTTTGTGGACGGCATGATTATCGCATCGTCGATGCGAGCGTCGTGAAGCAAACGGAAGCTTACCGGTGCGGCAATTGTTGCTGCTGCATTGGCGCGCTACGCTTGTCGTGACGGCAAAGACCTTGTCCACAATCAAAGCAGCTTCGATTGCCGGGCCGATCGTCGGCGATCATAACCTGACTCCGCGCGGAGCCCGCGCTGTAATGACCTGCCACGGGTGAGCATGTCCGAAGAAAGCGCCTTCCTCCTCATCGGCCTGCTGGTGCTCGCCTTTCCGGTGCTGGCGATCGTCGCCTTTGTGATGACACTCGGCCTCAGGCGCAGGGTGCAGGAGCTGGAGGAAAGGGTTCGCCAGCTGGCGGGCCAGCGCTCGATGACGGTTGACGCCGCCAGGGCGGTTACGTCGGCGGTGGCGGAAGAGAAAAAGGCCGCGGAACCCGTGCGGGAAGCGGTTGCGCCGGTTCCCGCTGCCGTGCCTGTCGAGAAGTCACCGGCCGTCGAGCCGGCGCCAGCCAGGCCGGAGCCGGTGCCGGCAGTTTCCGCGCAGACCGCGCGCCGACAGGCACCCGACAAGCCCAAAGTCAGCCTGGAGGAGAAGCTCGGAACGCGCTGGGCCGTCTGGGTCGGCGGATTGGCGCTGGCACTCGGCGGTGCCTTCCTCGTGCGATATGCCATCGAGGAGGAACTCCTCGGTCCTGGCGCGCGCATCCTGGCCGGCCTCGTCTTCTCGCTGGCGCTCATCGCCGGCGGCGAATATCTGAGGCGCCGGCCCGTGGCGCCTACGACGGCGCAGGCGGCCTATATTCCCGGCGTGGTCACGGCCGCGGGCACGGTGGCCCTCTTCGCCACCGTCTATGCCGCCTATGCACTCTATGATTTCCTCAGCCCGGCCCAGGCTTTCGTGCTGCTCGGCCTGGTCGGCATCGCCACCATGTATGCGGCAGCGCTGCATGGCCCCTGGCTTGCAGGGCTTGGCCTTGTCGGCGCCTATGGCGCTCCGCTGCTGGTTTCCTCGAACCAGCCCAATCCCTGGGCTCTTGCCCTCTATGTCGTGGTGGTGACGGCGGCCGCCTTCATGCTGGCGCGCATTCGGCTCTGGCGCTGGCTCGCCATCGCCGCTGGTATCGGTGCCTTCTGCTATGGCTTCGTCCTGGGCAGCATCATGGGCGAGGACACCGGCGCCATGGTGTTCTACATCCTTGCCTTGTCGGCCTTGGTCGGCGCGGTGCTGATCTATGAGCCTCATCACGGCAAGACCTATCAACGCTTCGACCCCATCGGCCTTGGTGCGGTCGGGGGCCTTGCGGTCCTGGCCGTCTCCTTCGCCGGCGCCGATGTGTTCGGGCATGCCTCGCTTGCCACGCTGCTGATCGTGATGGCGCTGGCGCTGGCGGCCGCGCTCGCCTTCGATGCACTCGCCCCGGCGGCGGGGATCGCCGGCCTGGCGGGCCTGGCCTGCCTGTGGATCTGGCCGATCGGTGGGCAGATCGCTGCCGAGCCGCTGGTGGTGGTGCCGGGGCATCTCTATCTGCCCTTCCTGATGCCGGATGCGCTCCAGGCCTATCTTGAGATCGCGATCATTCCGGCTGCCGTGCTGCTGCTGGCCACCACGATCAGCCTGATGCGCCATCCCAGGCCGCAATGGCCGGCATTGGCGCTGGCGCTGGCGGGGACGGGAACCCCGATCTTCGCGCTGGCCATCGCCTATCTGCGCATCGAGAGCCTGCGCGCCAGCCTGCCCTTCGGGGCGGTGGCAGCCGGGCTGGCGGTGCTTTTTGCCGCGACGACCGAGCGTTTCCTGCGGCTGGAGAGGCAGGCGGTGCAGGATGGGACACCGGGGGCGGGTTCCTCCCTCCATGCCGTCGCGAGCGCTTCGGCAGTGGCGCTGACGCTCACCTTCCTGATTGCCGATTCCCCGCTCACACTGGCTTTCGGCCTGTCGGCACTCGGCGCGGCCTGGGTCTCGACCCTGCGGCCGCTGCCGGCCCTGCGCTGGTGCGCTGCCGGATTCGTCCTGCTGGTGCTGGCGCGCATGGGAGGAGCCTGGACCTTGGCCGGTGCCAGCCTCGAACGCTTCCCGGATTGGCAGGATATCGTGTTGCGCTATGCCGTGCCGGCGGCGGCGTTCTATTATGGCGGCATTCTCCTGCGCCGGCGCAAGATCGATATTCCCGCCGCGATCCTCGATCTCGGCGCCATTCTGCTGGCCTGCGTGGCGGTGGTCTTTGCCATCCGCCTCGGCCTGCGCGGCGCCGAGGAAGCCGCTCATCCCGGCATGTCCCTCGCCGAGGCCGGGCTCTACACGGCGCTCGCCTTTGCCGCCTCGATGGCGTTGATCTATCGCTCCGGGGCGACAACCAGCGCGGTCTACCGGGCAGCGGCGCCGATCAGCGTCATCATCGCGCTCTGCCTGACAGTCTCGGGGCCGCTGATCACCGCCAATCCCGCGGTCAGCGGCGAGATGATCGGCGGCGGTGCCCTGTTCAACGCGTTGCTGCCGGGCTACGCCCTGCCGGCCCTGCTGGCGGGGACAGCGGCGCTGTTCTGGCACTGGTATGGCCGCGGCGCCGGCAAGAACGAACCGAAGAATCTGGGCATGGAGAACGCCCCCTTCGCCCTGCTAAGCGGGATCTGTGCCTTCGCGCTCGGCTTCGTCTATGTCACGCTGGAAGTGCGCAAGATCTTTGCCGACGGTGTGCCCGATTTCGCCTCGATCTCCTCTGCCGAGAACTGGGGCTATACCATCGCCTGGCTGATTTACGGCCTGGCGCTGCTTGCCCTCGGTATCTGGGCAAAGGCGCGGGCCATCCGCCTGGGCTCGGCCATCGTGATCATGCTGGCTGTCGCCAAGGCCTTCCTGTTCGACATGTCGGAGCTGGAGGGGATCTGGCGCGCCTTGTCCTTCATGGGGCTCGGCGTTGCCCTGATCGGCATCGGCCTCGTCTATCAGCGCCTGTTGTTCGGACCCAAAATCGGGTCCGGACAGGAACCGCGGCAATAGCAGTGAATGGCTGAAATCGAGCCCTGTCCCGACAGCGTCCTGCAGCGTCTCAGGCCGGAAATCGTCCTGTTGAACTTTGCCGCGAACCGGCTCGACCGACAGCCACAAAACCATGGCAGGCTGGTCGACGACATCTGGCTCGACCGGACGCAGGGCAACCCGCCGTCCGGAGAGGTCGCCCGGTTTGAGGCCGCGCATGAGGCAAGGCGCGCGGCCTGGATGGCCGATCCCGCCTTCGTTACGGCCGTCCGGCGGCTGCAGGGCGCTGGCGTGGATTGGGCGTTCGGCCATGAAAGCGATGTCAGCGGTGAGTTCTCGCTGCTGCGCCTGCGCATCGCCGCCGATGATCTCGGCGCTTTGGAAGCGCTGGCCGCCGAGGATGCGGGGTATGCCACGCCCCAAGCGCGAGCTTCGGCCGCCGAACGCTTCCGCATCTTCATGCTGCGCAACTACCACCCTGATTGGCGGCGCAATCGCGAGCTCTATGCCGATGTGGGCGGCTCGCCTTATGCGGCCCCGGCAAGCCGGCCGCGCGAAACCTGAAGGCAGAGGCACTCCGTCGCGGAGGCCGCACATTCCGTGTCATCGGGCCGTCATCGGCCTGCGCCATGGTCGCCGCTATCGAGCTGTCCGTTCCTCGACGGCATTGCGATGTTTGACCTTCCTTTGGCCTGGCTCGACGCCGGGCCTCTTTTTTGGCGGGCTGCCGAGCGGCGCTTTCCTGTCGATACGCCCTACAACTGCAAAGCGAAAGGCACGCCTTCGAAGCAATCTTCGCCGCGGCCGATGGCGTCGATGGCGGCCAGCATGCGGCCATTGCGGCCGAGCCGCACATCCGCCAGGGCCACGATGCGGCGGTTGGGGGTAGCCGTCGGCGACAGCCGGCGGATGGTCTGCGCCAGCGCATGCTCGTCGAGCGTCGGGTTGAGGGCGCAGGCGACCGTGAAGGCCGCTGCCGTCGAACGGCTGACCCCGGCATAGCAATGCACCACCAGCGGCGTCGCTTGGTCCCAGGCCCGGGCAAAGGCGAGTAGCTGGGAAAGATGGTCCTCGCCAGGCAGGATCTGCCCTTCTTCCGCGAGCTCGACGATATCATTCATGCTCAGGAAAAGGTGGCGGTCTTCCTCGACCGTATCAGGCCGGATCACCTTGGTGCCGGCATTGATCAGGGTCAGGATCTGGCGGGCGCCCGTGGTGGCGACGGTGGCTTCGAGGCGGGAGAGCGAACAGACATTGATTTGCATGGCGGTTACCGGAAGAGCTGGGCGAAACGGTCGAGAAAGGCCTGCTGGGCCTCGGCTGCTGGCAGGGGCACCAGCCGTGCCTGGTCCATCGGCCGGGGCAGGGGGTGTGGATCGCCGAAGATACGGCAGGATTCCTCGATGCCGAAGCCGGCAAGCTGCGTCGCTTCGAGGAAGGCTGCCACGGTGTCGGCCTTCTTGGTCAACGCCTTGATCGCCGGCGGAGGAACGGCCGGCAGGCCGAAGCGCAGATGGATGGCACCGAGCAGGCGGGCCTCCACGCTTTTATAGCTTTCGCCGATTACCGCCTTGAAGGGTGAGATCATGTCGCCGATGACATATTCGGGGGCATCGTGCAGCAGCACCATCAATCGCACGGTATCGGGCTGGGCAGGCTCCATCGCATCGAGCACGTCGAGCACGAGTACGCTGTGCTGGGCCACCGAGAAGATGGCGTCGCCGCGGGTCTGGCCGTTCCAGCGCGCGACCCGGGCCAGGCCATGGGCGATATCCTCGATCTCTATGTCGAGCGGGGAGGGGTCGAGTAAATCGAGCCGTCGCCCCGACAGCATGCGTTGCCAGGCCCGGTGAGGAGCGGCTTTCTTCATGCGTGCCATGGTCACCCCGGATGTCCCGCCTTGCCGAGCTCGGCGCATTCGGCATGGCGGAAGCAGTCGACGAGGTGATCGTTGACCATGCCGACCGCCTGCATGAAGGCGTAGACGATGGTCGGTCCGACGAATTTGAAACCCCGCGCCTTCAGGTCCTTGGAGATCTTCTGCGACAGCGCCGTCTCCGCGGGGACGTCGCCATGGGCGCGCGGCGTGTTCTGCAGGGGGCGCCCGTCGAGGAAATCCCATAGATAGCGGGAGAAGCCCTGGTGTTCCTCGATTTCCAGCCAGAGCCGGGCACCGATGATGGTGCCTTCCACCTTGGCGCGGTTGCGCACGATACCGGGATCGGCCATCAGGGCCTCGACCTTGTCCGGCCCGTAAAGCGCGATCTTGGCCGGTTCGAAATCGTCGAATACCTTGCGGAAATGCTCGCGCTTGCGCAGGATGGTGATCCAGGACAGTCCCGCCTGGAAGCCGTCGAGGATGAGCTTTTCATAGAGGGCGCGGCCGTCATATTCCGGCACCCCCCATTCCTCGTCGTGATAGGCGATGTAGAAGGGGTCCAGCCCCGGCCAGGGACAACGGTACTTGCCGTCGTCGTGCAGAATGACTGTGCGTTCCATGCCGCCTTCTTGCCATGGCGAAAGCCGACTCGGGAAGAGGGAAGAACATTTCGTGATCGAGCCGGGGGTGAAATGCCTTCTCCCACAAGGAGAGAGGGCTCTCCGAGCCCTTCCTTGCCAGGGCGGCAAAGGCCCCTATATTAGTTCGATCGTCATCGAATTTTGTCGTGCCCTTTTCATGATCCCGATTTCAGTCCTCGACCTTTCGCCCATCGCTGTTGGCAGCAATGCCGGACAGGCTCTCCACAATTCGCGGGACCTCGCGCGCCATGTCGAGCGGCTCGGCTATAACAGGCTGTGGCTGGCCGAGCATCACAACATGCCGGGCATTGCCAGCGCCGCCACGGCAGTGGCGCTTGCCCATGTCGCCTCCGGCACATCCACAATCCGCCTGGGAGCCGGCGGCATCATGCTGCCCAACCATGCGCCGTTGATGGTGGCCGAGGCCTTCGGCACGCTGGCGGCCCTGCATCCCGGGCGCATCGATCTCGGGGTGGGCAGGGCTCCGGGCACCGACCAGATCACCGCGCAGGCGCTACGCCGCAATCTCAACGCCGAGATCGATGCCTTTCCGCGGGACGTCATCGAACTGATGAACTATTTCAAGCCGGCAAGCACTGACCAGCGTGTGCAGGCCGTTCCGGGGGCGGGGCTTGAGGTGCCGGTCTGGATCCTCGGCTCCAGCCTGTTCGGAGCGCAACTCGCCGCCATGCTCGGCCTGCCTTTCGCGTTCGCTTCGCATTTTGCGGCGGCCGATCTCGAAGGGGCGATCGCCATCTATCGCGGCCGCTTCGAGCCCTCCGAATATCTCGACAAGCCTTATGTCATGCTGGGCATGAACGTGGTCGCCGCCGACACCGACGAGGAGGCTCACTTCCTCCAGAGTTCGCGGCTGCAGGCCTTCGTCAGCCTGCGCACCGGGCGGCCGGGCCTGATCCAGCCGCCGGTCGAGAATTACGAGGAGACCCTCGATGCCATCGGCCGGGCGACGCTGCAGCATATGAACCATGCCTCGGTGGTGGGCTCGCCGGCGACCGTCAAGGCGGGCATCGAGGCATTCGTCGAGCGCACCGGCGCCGACGAGATCATCGCCACCAACATGATCTTCGACCATGAGAAGACCAAGCGTTCCTATGAGATCCTTGCCGAGCAGCTGATCGCCGCGCCGGCTCAGGTCAGCGTGTCGTAGAGGCCGAGGGCCCAGCCGATCTCGGCGACCAGCGCGATGATGGCGAAGGCGAGCTGGAAGCGCTGGTTCGAGACGATGATCGCAGCCGCACTGGTGACGACGAAGAAGGCGATGCGCACCCAATATTCCGGGCCGAGCGATTGGACATAGTCGCCGCCCTTGATGAGGGTGTCGATGATGTCGAGAAAGAAGGTGCCGATCAGGATGCCGAAGAACCATTTCCGGCGCGACATGAAATAGTCCTCGAAACCCTTGTATTCATACATGGTGTCCGGAAAGAGCATCGTGCACATGAAGAAGAACACGCTCGCATAGAAGGCGACGAAGCCATAGAGCGGGAAGGTCCACTGCACATTGACCAGATGGAATTCCCACCACCAGAACGAGATGACGTGCAGCAGCATGAAGAAGGTCCACGCCAGGTGGACGCTATAGATCTTGTGCTGGCGCGGATGCTGGACGAAGCGGGCAAGGCCGGTGAGCAGTCGCCCCATGCTGAGACCGACGATGATGCTGATCACCGTGCGGACATGGCTGAGGACGGTGGGGTCGAAGGCGTGGGGCTGGTTCACGGAGGCATCCTCGCGCTTGAGGGCGGCAGCATGCCATTGCAACCACGACGCCCGGCATACTCACGAAGAGTCCCGCGCTCGGGCGGGTATGAAACTACTTTCTCAGCATTGCCCGGAATCACCATGGGAGCAAGACGGGCAGAGCAGGGGGTTGGGGAAGACCGCCTGGCGGCGTGGGAATACGGTGCCGGCCGAGATTTAGTTTGGGCGGGAGTCACATTCCTGGGTCGCCATCTCGTCTTGAGGGCAGGATGATCAAACGGGAGAGGATGGTGTGCTCGACCTGCCCATTCAGGACACCGACCTGTTCAACGCATTCCGGCCTCGTCTCAAGGGCCTGGCCTACAAGATGCTCGGTTCGATCGCGGATGCCGAGGATGTCCTCCAGGACGCGTTCATTCGCTGGCTGCAGGCTGATCGCAGCCTCGTCCGGGAGCCTGAAGCGTATCTCAGGCAGGTGGTGACCCGCCTGTGCCTGGACGAGCTGAAATCGGCGCGGGCACGGCGGGAGGCCTATGTCGGCTCCTGGCTGCCGGAGCCCCTGCTCCAGGAGGAGCCCTCTGAGGACATCATCTTGCCGCTTCTGCTGGTGCTGGAACGCTTGTCCCCATCCGAGCGAGCCGCATTCCTGCTGCATGACGTCTTTGGGGTCGCCTTTGACGAGATTGCGCTGACGATCGGCCGGGATGCCGCGGCCTGCCGGCAGATGGCGCGGCGAGCCCGCCTTCGTATCCGGGCGGAAAGGCCTCGGCTTCCTCCGCAGGGTACCAGGGGGCAGGAAATTGCTGCCGCTTTCTTCACCGCCTCGCGCACCGGCGACATCGACGGGCTTCGAGCCCTGCTCGCTCGGGATGTGATGATCCAGGCGGATGGAGGCGGCAAGGTTGCCGCTCCTCCGCACCCGATCATGGGCATCGAAGCCGCATTGAAGCTGATGGCTGCCTTGGCAAGGCTGTTCTCCGCCCAGATGTCGCAACTCCTGCGCTATGCCAGTGTCAATGGCTTGCCGGGGTTCGTCACGCTCGAACGGGGATGCGAACTCCAGACCACGGCCTTGGATGTCCGGGGAGATCGGATTGCTGCGGTCTATGTCTGTCGCAATCCGGAAAAACTCGGTCACCTCGTGATCGACCGCACCGCCGCGAACCAGATCCGGCCTGCATCGAAAGGGACCCGCCAGTGACAAAAGCCACCATTGCCATCGTCTATCACAGCGGCTACGGCCATACCGCCCGCCAGGCGCTCGCCGTCGAACAGGGGGCGACACAGCTGCCCGACGTCACCACGCTGCTGCTGACGGCGCAGGAAGCGCCGGAGCATTGGCACAGGCTGGCATTGGTCGAGGCGATCATCTTCGGGGCGCCCACCTATGTCGGCGGGCCATCCGCCGTGTTCAAGGCCTTTCAGGAAGCCAGTTCGAATGCGGTGATGTCGAAAGGCCTCGGCTGGAAGAACAAGATCGCGGCGGGTTTCACCAATTCGGGCTCACGGTCGGGCGACAAGCTCGCAACCCTGATGCAGATGGCCCTGTTTGCCGCCCAGCACGGCATGCATTGGGTCAATCTGGCCCTGCCGCCGGGCAACTGCTCCTCGACGGGCAGGGAAAGCGACCTCAATCGGTTCGGCTTCTTCCTCGGCGCTGCCGCCCAGTCCAACACCGATGAGGGGCCGGAGGTGGCACCGCCCGAAGCGGACCTCGCCACCGCACGGCATCTTGGCCGGCGCGTTGCCGAGACGACCCTGCAATTCGTGCGGGGTTGCAATCCCGGTTGAGGCGGGTGCCAGGCTCAGGCCGTCGCCTTGTGCGCCTCGCTCGGCCCGATCCACCAGGATGGCTTGTCGAGCGCCAGGGCAAGGCCCTCGGCCGCCAGGGCTTCACCGGCAGCCAGCCCCTCTTCCACCCGGTCGAGCCGAAGCAGAGCCAGCCCTCTGATGCCGGTTGAGGAGCCGAGCGTGCCTGCAGGCCGGTCGCCGATGCGGATTTCGGTGCCGGCGGCCGGCAGCGGGGCGCTGGCCGTTACCGGTACGATGCGGGTGCGCGCGGTACCGCGATGCTGCATGCGGCTGACGACTTCCTGGCCAACGAAGCAGCCCTTCTTGAAGTCGACCCCGGCGAGCATGTCCATCAGCACTTCATGGGGAAAGGCATCGCCGAAACGAAAATCCTTGCCGCCTTCAGGAATGCCGAGCTCGATGCGGCGGTGGTGATAGGCAGAGGCCGTATCGCCCGCCATGGCGGCGACAGGCGCGAGGATACGGAGCCCGAGTTCGAGGCGCCTGGGATCCGGGAAGGCGAGTGCGCCTTCGATATCGACACTTTCGGGAGGCAAGGCGGCGTAGACGCTCCAGGCCGGTGACAGGATCTCGACCGAGACCTTGGCGCGCAGCCGATAGAAACCGAGCCGCTTGGCAAAGTCCGCCGCCAGCGCGGCATCCGTATCGAGATAGAGCCCGTCCTGGCCGATCGTCGCCAGGAAATCGAACAAGATCTTGCCCTGCGGCGTGAGCAAGGCTCCCCATCGTCCCTGGCCGGGCTCGAGATGGGCGATGTCGCAGGTGACGAGATTGGCGAACCAGGATCGCGCATCCTCTCCGCTGAGGCGTAGCACGGCGCGGTCGGGCAGATAGATCATGGCAAGGCAGTCCCGTTTCAGCCTCTCCTATATGGCAATCCCTGTGCGCGGCGTGAAGAGGCGACGGATTGGCGGTTGAAAGCTGGCGCTCTCTGGGAGAAAAGCGCAGGGTTTCAGCTTCGTCATCGAGGAGAGCGCCATGCACCAGACCTTCGACCGCATCTTCCGCAATGGCGAAATCGTCAACCAGGACGGCCGGCATGGCGGCGACGTCGGGGTGAAGGACGGGCGCATAGCGGCGCTGGGCGATCTGTCGCAGGCCAGCGCCGGCGAGGTGATCGATTGCACGGGACTCACCATCCTGCCGGGCGTGATCGACAGCCAGGTGCATTTCCGTGAGCCGGGGCCGACGCACAAGGAAGACCTCGAATCAGGTTCGCGGGCGGCGGTGATGGGCGGCGTCACCGCCGTGTTCGAAATGCCGAACACCGATCCGCTCACCACCTCGCCGGAGGCTTTGGCCGACAAGGTCCGCCGCGGCACGCATCGCATGCATTGCGACTTCGCCTTCTGGGTTGGCGGCACCCGTGAGAATGCCCCTGACGTTGCGGAACTGGAGCGCCTGCCGGGCGCAGCCGGCATCAAGGTGTTCATGGGCTCTTCCACCGGTTCGCTCCTGGTCGAGGACGACGAGGGCGTGCGCGAGATCCTCAAGCGTACGCGCCGGCGCGCCGCCTTCCATTCGGAGGACGAATATCGCCTGCGCGAGAGGCGTGACCTGCGCGTCGAGGGGGATGCCTCCTCCCATCCGGTCTGGCGCGATGTCGAGGCCGCGCTCAACTGCACGCGGCGGCTCGTCGCCATCGCCGAGGAGACCGGCGCGCCCATCCATGTCCTGCATATCTCGACGGCGGACGAGATTCCTTTCCTCGGCGCGCATAAGCGCCTGGTGACCTGCGAGGCCACGCCCCACCATCTCACTTTGGCCGGCCCGGAGGCCTATGAGAAGCTGGGCACGCTGGTGCAGATGAACCCGCCGGTGCGCGACGCCGGCCATCGCGACGGCATCTGGCAGGGCATCCGCCAAGGCATCGTCGACGTGCTCGGCTCGGACCATGCGCCCCATACGCTGGAGGAAAAGGCCAAGTCCTATCCCGATTCGCCCTCCGGCATGACCGGCGTGCAGACGCTGGTGCCGGTGATGCTCGACCACGTGAACCAGGGCCGGCTGTCGCTGGAGCGTTTCGTCGACCTGACCAGCCATGGCCCGTGCCGGATCTTCGGCATGGCCGGCAAGGGCCGCATCGCGGTGGGCTATGACGCCGACCTCACCATCGTCGACCTCAAGCGCAAGGAAACCATCCGCAACGAGTGGATCGCCTCCAAATGCGGCTGGACGCCCTATGACGGCGTCGAGGTCACCGGCTGGCCGGTCGGCACCATCGTGCGCGGCGCGAGGGTGATGTGGGAGGGCTCGCTGGACGAACATTCGCGTGGCGAGGCCGCACGCTTCTGGACGGCGTGAGACTGGGAGCGCGGACTTCCAATCCGCTCTTTCTCTCATCCAGGCGCAGCAGTTCCAGGAGTGGACAGGATGTCCGCGCTCCATTCTACCGCCTGCTGGCGTGCGCCGTGCCAAAGATCCAGGCCAGGGCAATGCCGGCGATGAAGCCGATGCCGTGCGCGGTGAAACTGATCTGAGGCAGTGAAAGGTCGATCGCCGCCTGGATCAGCAGCACGATGACGATCAGGCTGAGATTGTGCCGGTCGGCGATATGGCGCGTCGCCAGGAAGTCGGAGAGGCGACGCAGGGCGATGGCCCCGATCAGGGCGAAGATGGCGCCGGAAGCCCCGACCAGGACATCGGGCTGGGTCAGGCCGGCTTCGGTGAGGGCGAGCACCCCGGCCATGGAGACCAGGCCGCCGATCAGATAGACGAGGCCCATGCGCAGGCTTCCGACCGTCGCCTCGACCATGCGGCCGAGCAGGAAGAGCCCGATCATGTTGCTGATCAGATGTTCGGGGCCGGCATGCAGGAACATGGCGCTGAGCAGGCGCCACCATTCATGATCCCGGACCACCGCGTCGGGCCATAACCCTCCGAGCCGGAACAGGTTTTCGGCATCGGTGGTGTCGCCATGCCACAGCTCGACGCCGAAGAAGGCACAATTGGCCAAGATCAGCAGATAGGTCACCGGGGCGGCGCGCCAGCCCGTTCGGCGCAAGGGGGCGTTGCGCCGGATATGCATCTCCAAATCGTCGAGGAAGGCGGTCGCCTGCGGCGAGAGTTGGCCTTCGGCCTGGCTCGCCGGCTTGTCCAGGCGAGCGATCAACGCCTCATGCTGGGCGGGTGTCAGCGAGGCGGAGGCGAAGCCGCGCAGCAGGGGCTCGGCGAGTTCGCCCCGTGCCGCCGCCTGGAGGGCGGTCGCCTGCCAGAAGGCCTTCACGGAGACCGGCATGGCATGGAACGAGGCCAGCATCGAATCCGTGGCCTGGACGCGTCCGCAGAAGGCGAGGAGCATCAGGGTCGACAATTGCCCGGCGCCCAGCAGGCCGCGATAACGCATGGCTGTCGCCACCATGGCTTCCAGCTGGCCGGTCTCCCCGAGGGCCCGAATCGGGAAGGCGACCGCATCTGCGCCTGCCGGCACGGGGTTTCGGGCAAGGTATTCGACGATGCCCTGCCAGTTCTGGCGCTGCCGCAGCAATTGCAGGTCGAGGATCACTTCCTGATCCGGCTTGCCGGTCTGGCGCAGCGCTTCGAGGGCCCCGATCCGTTCCTCGCGCGTCGATTCGGAAAGAGCCTTGAACAGATTGGCCGTGAAGCGGATTTGGCTGGTGGGCTGGACAAGGCTGGCCAGGCGGGCGAGCAGGGCGGCGCGTTCGTTGCGGCCGGCCAGCAATTCGCGATTGGCCCGGTTCAGCAAGGGTCCCGGCGCAATGATCGCCAGCAAGGCGAGAGCCGCCAGGAAACCGTAATAGTCAGGCAGAAACCTGTATCCGGCGACTGCGACGGCGATCACGACCGCGTGCCCCATAAGATAGATCGCGATGCCTGGAAAGCGGTAGGTCCGGGTGACGAACACCTGGGCGATGGCCACGGCGGACAGGGAACCGGCGGAGAGCGCGAGGAAGGTCTGCAAATCCATGGGCCGCTTTTGCCGGAAGCGCGCCTGAGCCGCAACCTGTCGCTTTCCCGCGCCTTATGCACGGTTGGGTCATGCGGCTTGCATGGCTTTTTCTTTCAATGCGGCAAGGTTCGGCGCTATAGAGGGGGAAATCGAGAGCGTTTTGCGATTTGGCGGAGTCGCCCAGAATCGCAAAGACGCGTCGAACCAAAGAGTTAGAGCAAACAAGCGTTTCCATCTAGACGCGTTTTGCTCTCGAGATCTGACAGGTTGATAATGGCCGACAAGCCGTCCGACATCGCAACGCTCAGCTTCGAGAAGGCGCTTGCCGAGCTCGAGCAAATCGTGCGCAGCCTCGAAGGCGGCAATGTGCCGCTGGAGGAATCGATCACGCTGTTCGCGCGTGGCGAGCAGCTCAAGGCTCATTGCGACAAGCTTTTGAAGGTCGCGGAGGCCAAGGTCGACAAGATCCGGCTCGATGCCGAGGGCAAGCCCGCCGGGCTCGAGCCTCTCCCTGAAGCCTGATATTCGACAGCCTCGAAGGCGCCCAGCGCTCCACCAGAACGGCCGTCATCACAAAGGCGCGTCGGAACAAAGAGTTAGAGCAAAATGATGTTTCCACTTATGCGTGCTTTGCTCTAGTCTCCCCGGGTGAACAATTTGGCAAACACCTCCGCAACCCCGCTGCTCGACACTATCCATCTGCCGGCCGATCTGCGCCGCCTGCCCGAGGACAAGCTCCAGCAGGTGGCCGACGAACTGCGGCGGGAGACCATTGACGCCGTTTCGGTGACGGGCGGCCATCTCGGTGCCGGCCTCGGCGTGGTCGAGCTCACCGTGGCCATTCATGCGGTGTTCAATACCCCGGACGATCGGCTGATCTGGGATGTCGGCCACCAGGCCTATCCGCACAAGATCCTCACCGGGCGGCGCGACCGCATCCGCACCCTGCGCCAGCCGGATGGCCTCAGCGGTTTCACCAAGCGGAGCGAGAGCGAATACGACCCATTCGGCGCCGCGCATTCCTCGACCTCGATCTCGGCCGGCCTCGGCATGGCGGCGGCGCGCGATCTCGACGGCCGCGACAACAACGTGATCTGCGTGATCGGCGACGGCTCGATGTCGGCCGGCATGGCCTATGAGGCGATGAACAATGCCGGGGCTCTCGGCTCGCGCCTCGTCGTCATCCTCAACGACAACGACATGTCGATCGCTCCGCCCGTGGGCGCGATGTCGGCCTATCTGGCCCGGCTGGTTTCCGGCGGCACCTACAAGAATTTGCGCGATTTCGGCAAGATGCTGGCCAAGAAGCTGCCGAAATTCTTCTACGACAAGGCCAAGCGAACCGAGGAATATGCCCGCGGTTTCTGGACCGGCGGCACGCTGTTCGAGGAGCTCGGTTTCTACTATATCGGCCCGATCGACGGGCATAATCTCGACCACCTCCTGCCGGTGCTCAAGAATGTGCGTGACCAGGCCGATGGGCCTGTGCTCATCCATGTCGTCACCCAGAAGGGCAAGGGCTACGGCCCGGCCGAGAACGCGCCCGATAAATATCACGGCGTGGTGAAGTTCGATGTCATCACCGGCGCGCAGGTGAAGGCCAAGGCCAATGCGCCTTCCTATACCCGCATCTTCGCCGAAAGCCTGATCAAGGAAGCCCGCAAGGACGACAAGGTGGTGGCGATCACGGCGGCCATGCCGTCCGGCACCGGGCTGGACCTGTTCGAGCAGGCCTTCCCGCAACGGCTTTACGATGTCGGCATCGCCGAGCAGCATGCCGTCACCTTCGCGGCGGGCTTGGCGAGTGAAGGCTACAAGCCGTTCTGCGCCATCTATTCGACCTTCTTGCAGCGCGGCTACGATCAGGTCGTCCACGACGTTGCCATCCAGAACCTGCCCGTGCGCTTCCCGATCGATCGAGCCGGTCTCGTCGGGGCGGATGGCGCCACCCACGCCGGTTCCTTCGACGTCGCCTTTCTCGGCTGCCTGCCCAACATGGTGGTGATGGCGGCCGCCGACGAAGCCGAGCTGGTGCATATGGTCGCAACCGCGGCCGCCTATGACGGCGGTCCGATCGCCTTCCGCTACCCGCGCGGCGAGGGGGTCGGCGTCGAGATGCCCGAAGCTGGCGTGCCCCTGCCGATCGGCAAGGGACGCGTCCTGCGCGAGGGCAGCAACATCGCCTTGCTCTCCTTCGGCACGCGCCTGGCCGAGTGCCTGAAGGCTGCCGAGGACCTGGCGGCGCTCGGCCTGTCGGCGACCGTTGCGGATGCCCGCTTTGCCAAGCCGCTCGACGAGGAACTGGTCCTCAGGCTCGCTCGCGAGCACGAGGTGCTGCTGACCGTCGAGGAAGGCTCCGTAGGAGGCTTCGGCAGTTTCGTGGCCCAGTGCCTCGCCGAGGCGGGCACTTTCGACAACGGCCTGAAATTCCGCTCCCTGGTGCTGCCCGACATCTTCCTCGACCAGGACAAGCCGGAGGCGATGTATGCCCAGGCCGGGCTCGATGCCGCCGGCATCGTCACCAAGGTTCTGTCGGTGCTCGGGCGCGATGTCGTGACCGGCGCCAAGCGGGCCTGATGCGCAAGCGTGCGGACGTGCTGCTGGTCGAGCGCGGTCATTTCGACAGCCGCGCCAAGGCACAGGCGGCGATCTCCGCCGGCCTTGTGACGGCCAATGGCAAGCCCGTGCGCAAGGCGTCGGAAAGCCTTGAAGCAGAAGCCGCGATCGAGGCGCAGCCGGCCTTTCCCTTCGTGTCGCGCGGCGGGCTCAAGCTCGAACATGCGCTCGATACATTCTCGGTGCCGGTGGAGGGGCGCGTGGCGCTCGATATCGGGGCTTCCACCGGGGGCTTCAGTGACGTGTTGCTGCGGCGCGGGGTGGTACGGGTCTATGCCGTCGATGTCGGTCACGATCAGCTTCATGCCAGCCTGCGCGGGAATGACAGGCTGATCTCGCTCGAAGGGCAGGATGCGCGCAAGCTCGACCGCAGCCTGGTGCCTGACCCGATCGATCTCGTCGTTGCCGATGTCAGTTTCATCTCACTGGCGCTGGTGCTGCCGGCGGCTCTCGCACTTGCCGCACCGGGCGCGGATCTCGCCGTTCTGGTCAAGCCGCAGTTCGAGGCAGGTCGCGAACGGGTCGGCAAGGGTGGCGTGGTCAAGGACGAGGCCGTGCATGTCGAGGTCTGCGAGCGTATCGCCGGCCTCGTCTCGTCGCTTGGCTGGAAGGTGAATGGGGTCGTGCCGTCTCCCATCGAAGGCGGGGATGGCAATAAGGAGTTTCTGCTGTCTGCCCATAGGGTTAGTGTAGCCGAGCTCATGGATTGAATCAGGGGGCTTGCGCGCCTGGATTGAGATTTTGATTCATCTCTTTCAGGTGTCGCTTGATGAAGTTGAGATCGTGAATCAGCACGTTGAGACATCGCTGGAACTCAAGATCGAAAGGCTGGGGCATCGTGGTGACGGCATTGCGCCGGGCCCGG
Organism: Labrys sedimenti; assembly: GCF_034424805.1. NCBI lineage: Bacteria > Pseudomonadati > Pseudomonadota > Alphaproteobacteria > Hyphomicrobiales > Xanthobacteraceae > Labrys > Labrys sedimenti. The sequence continues at coordinate 106,361 of NZ_JAXOUF010000011.1, read as the reverse complement.
TCTTCGTGCCCTATGCCTTGCCGGGCGAGACGGTCCTGGCCGAGGTGGCCGGGGAGCGGGGGCGGCTGATCGCCTTGCAAGAACCGAGCCCGGATCGGATCGACCCCTTCTGCCCCCATTTCAGCCATTGTGGCGGCTGCGCCATCCAGCATTTGTCGCTTTCCACCTATCAGGCCTGGAAGCGTGGCCTGGCGGTCGAGGCGCTGAGGCAGGCTGGCATCGAGGTGCCGGTCGAGCCGCTCGTCAATGCCCATGGCCGAGGTCGGCGCCGGGCAACCCTGCATGCCCGCAAGGGCAAGGTCGGCTTTGCCGAGGCCCGCTCGCATGCGATCGTCGAACTCGACGCCTGCCCGATCCTGGTGCCGGAACTGAATCGCGGCCTGGAGGCGGCGCGTGCGCTGGAGAAGCAATTGCGCGGTCTCGGCAAGCCGCTCGATCTGGTGCTGTCAGCCACGATCACCGGCCTCGACTGCGACATTCGTGGCGCCGGACGCATCGACGACAAGATGCGTTTGAGGCTCGGCGACCTCGCCCAGCAGTTCGATCTAGCCCGGCTTTCCAACCATGGCGACGTGGTGATCGAGCGCCGGGCGCCGGTGGTGCGGTTCGGGGCCGTGGAGGTTTCACCACCGCCGGGTGCCTTTCTGCAGGCTACGGCCGAGGCGGACATCGCTCTGACGAGCCTGGTGCGCGAGGGCTTGTCCGGCGCCAAGCGCATCGCCGATCTCTTCTCCGGCTGCGGCACCTTCGCCCTGGCGCTGGCGGATGCCATGCACGTGCAGGCCTTCGATTCGGACAAGCCGGCCATCGGGGCTCTCGACCGTGCCGCCCGGCGGGCCCAGGGCCTGAAGCCTGTCAGCGCCACCGTGCGCGATCTCTTCCATCGTCCCTTGCTGGCCGAGGAACTCAAGCCCTTCGATGCCGTGGTCTTCGATCCGCCGCGCGCCGGTGCGGAGGCGCAGGCCAAGCGCCTTGCCGCCGCCAAGCTGCGTCGTATCGTGGGGGTCTCCTGCAACCCGACGACCTTCGCCCGCGATGCCGCGCTTTTGATTGCCGGCGGCTATCGGCTCGCCAAGGTGACGCCGGTCGATCAGTTCCGTCACTCGGGGCATGTCGAACTGGTCGGCGTGTTCGAGCGAAGATGAAGGTGTGCCGGTCTTCAGACCGGCATTTTTCGAACGGTCGAGGACATGCCGGTCTGAAGACCGGCACACCACATACCGCCTGTCATCCCTTGCGTTTCCCTTGGCCTCTCCCTTACCAAGGGAGTGCTTCAATCGCCTGCGGATGAAATGCCATGACTTTAGTCTCGCCTCTTCCCACTGCCCTCATCGTCATGGGCGTTTCCGGTGCCGGCAAGAGCAGCATCGGCGAGCGGCTTGGGTTGCGACTTGGCTGGACCTTCCGCGATGGTGATTCCTTTCATCCGCCGGCCAATGTCGCCAAGATGCATGCAGGCATTCCGCTGACGGACGAGGACCGCTGGCCCTGGCTCGCGGCCATCGCCGCCTGGATCGCCGAGCTGAGAGGGGTGGGGCAGCATGGCGTGGTTGCCTGCTCGGCGCTCAAGCGCGCCTATCGCAATGCCCTGCGGGATGGGTATGCGGATGTCCGCTTCGTCTTTCTCGAAGGCAGTGCCGAAGTGATCGCGGCCCGGTTGGCCAAGCGCAAGGATCATTTCATGCCGCCGAGCCTGCTTGCCAGCCAGTTCGCCACGCTGGAACCACCGGGTGCCGACGAGGCGCCGATCAGTGTTTCAATCGAGGCGGAACCCGACACGATCGTCGCCAACGCGCTCCACCAGCTTGCCCGCTAAAGCGTTTTGCGATTTCTTGGGATCACTCAGAATCGCAAAGACGCGTTGAAACAACGAGTTAGAGCAAGGCAGTGGTTATACATAAACGCGCTTTGCTCTAGGATAAAGCGCGTTCAAGTGTGACCGTGCCTCGTTCTGACTCCTCATTTTGGCGCGTCTTTGTGATTCCAGCTGCGTTCACCCATCGCACAACGCCTTAGCCAGGATACTCCTTCCATGTCCGCTCAGCTTTCTCCCGAACTCCTTGCCCGCTTCGCCGCCCTGGTCGGAGAGCGCTACGCCATTGCCGATGCGGATGCCCAGCAGCCCTTCCTGAAGGAATGGCGCGACCGCTATCACGGCAAGACGCCGCTGGTGCTGCTGCCTGGTACGGTCGAGGAGGTCGCCGCCATCCTCAGGCTTGCCGACGAGACGGATACGCCGATCGTGCCGCAAGGCGGCAATACCGGCCTGGTCGGCGGCCAGGTTCCGCACGCGGAAGGCAATGAGCTGCTGGTTTCACTCAGGCGGCTGGACAAGGTTCGTGCCGTCGATCCCGACAGCAACACCATCGACGTCGAAGCCGGCGTGACGCTGCAGCGGGTGCAGGAGGCGGCGGAGGCGGCCGGGCGTTTCTTCCCGCTCACTTTGCCATCGGAGGGGAGCTGCACCATCGGCGGCAATATCGGCACCAATGCCGGTGGCACCGGCGTGATCGCCTATGGCAATACGCGCGACCTGGTGATGGGCCTGGAGGTCGTGCTGCCGGGCGGGCGGATCTGGCATGGCATGCGCCATCTGCGCAAGGACAACACCGGCTATGATCTGAAGAACCTTTTCGTCGGGGCCGAGGGCACGCTCGGTATCGTCACCGCGGCGGTGCTGAAGCTGTTCCCCAAGCCGCGCTCCGTCGGCACGGCCTTCATCGGCGTCGACAATCCGGCCGCGGCGTTGGCGCTCCTCAACGTCGCCCGGGAGAACGGCGGCGGCACCGTGACGGCGTTCGAACTGATGCCGCGCATCGGCATCGATTTCGTCATCCGCCACGTCGCCGATGCGCGCGATCCCATCGAGGGCAACTATCCCTGGTATGTGCTGCTGGAAGTGTCCAACTCCGCCGAGGGCGGCGTGAACGAGGCGCTGGAGGCGATGCTGATGACGGCCTATGAGCAGGGCTACGCCCGCGATGCCGTGATCGCCGCCTCGCTCGAACAGGCCGCCGATTTCTGGCGTCTGCGCGAATTGCTGTCGGAAAGCCAGCGCTTCGAGGGTGGCTCGATCAAGCATGATGTGTCAGTGCCGATTCGGCTGGTGCCGGCTTTCCTCGACAAGGCCATCGCTGCCGTGGAGGCCTTCATTCCGGGCGCACGTCCGTTGCCCTTCGGCCATCTCGGCGATGGCAACATCCACTTCAACGTTTCGCAGCCCGTGGGCGGTGACAAGCAGGCCTTCCTGGACAAGTGGGAAAAGACCAACGAGATCGTCCACGGCATCGTCGCCGAGTTCCACGGTTCCATCTCGGCCGAGCACGGCATCGGCCAAGCCAAGCGCAAGTTGCTGCCCGGGGTCAAGGATCCGGTGGAGCTGGAGATGATGCGTGCCATCAAGGCGACGCTCGATCCTAAGGGCATCATGAATCCCGGCAAGGTACTCTGATGCGCAGGGCAGGCTGACGTGAGGGCCATGATCGTCGTCGGCCATCCCGCGCCGGCGAGCTTCAATCACGCCCTGGCCGAAACCGTAAGAAGCGCCTGGCAGGAGGCTGGCTGCGCGGTCTCCTATCACGACCTGTCCGCCGAGGGCTTCGACCCGCTGCTGACCGTCGAGGAGGCTCGCGGCCGTCCGAGCCGGGATGCCCTTGTGCAGGCCCATATCGCCGAGCTGCAGTCGTGTGATCTCATGGCGGTCATCCATCCCAATTGCTGGGGCGCGCCGCCTGCGATCATGAAGGGCTGGATCGACCGGGTATTCGCGCCGGGCGCCGCCTATGGCTTTGCCAAGGGGGATGATCGGGGTGACGTGCCGCAGGGCCTCCTGCGGGCGCGCGCCGCGCTGGTGCTCAACACCGGCAATACACCTTTGGACCGTGAGCAGGCCGTTTTCGGCGATCCGCTCGATCGCATGTGGCGGGAAGGTATTTTGCGCTATTGTGGCGTCCATCACGTCCGGCGTGCGCTCTATGGCGTGGTCGCCACCAGCACTGCGGCCGATCGGGCCGGCTGGCTCGCGGATGCGAAGGTCTTGGCGCTGCAGATGCGGGATCTCGCCGCGGAGGTATGATCGGGAAGAGGACGATGCTGCAAGCTTGCCTGAACGGCAGCAGGAGCCGCGATTTCCATCCTGCACTGCCCTGTACGCCGGCCGAACTGGCGCGCGATGCCAAGGCGGCCATTGCAGCTGGAGCCGAGGAACTGCATGTCCATCCCCGTGGACAGAATGGCGAGCAGAGCCTGGAGCCGGCCGATGTCGCCGCGGCCCTGCAAGCGATCCGCGCGAGCGTGCCGGGCGTGCCGGTCGGCATCTCGACCCTGTGGACGATTCCGCCGGTCGGGCGCTCGCGCCAGGCGCCGATGCGCGAATGGCGGACCCTGCCGGATTATGTTTCAGTCGATCTCAGCGAGGAAGATGCGCCGGAGATCATGGCGCTGATGATCCAGTTCCGCATCGGCATCGAGGCGGGTTTGGCCACCGTCACCGACGCCTTGCGCCTGGTCGCGCTTCCGTCCGCCGAGCGCTGCCTGCGTGTGCTTGTCGAGATCGAGGAGCAGGAAATGGCGGCCGGTTTGCATGTCGCCCATGAGATCCTGGCCGTCTTGCGCCATGCCAATCTCGGCCTGCCGATCCAACTGCACGGCAGCGACCTGACCCAATGGCCGATGCATGACGAGGCCGTCCGCCTGGGTCTCGACCGCCGCATCGGCCTGGAGGACGGCGCCGATCTGCCCGATGGGACCAGGGCTGCCGACAATGCCGAACTGCTGCAAACAGCGGTGGCGCGTGCCTCGGAGTGAATGCTGCAAAAGAATCGGACGCGAACGTCATAGAAACGCTTCATTGATTGGGCCGTTCGGCAGCCGAAAGGGATATGGATAGGATGTTTTGGAAGAGTTTCGGATGCTTGGCGCTGATTTTGGCGCTGCACAGCCCCGCGCGTGCGTCGGATGCGACGCCCATCCTCGTTGTCGATGTCGCGAATGATCAGGTGCTTCATGCCGAGGAGGCAGGGCGTCCCTGGTTTCCGGCCTCGACGACCAAGCTGATGACGGCCTTCGTCACCTTTGAGGCCATTCGCGCCGGGCGTGTGTCGATGGAGACGCCGGTGGTGCTTTCCGAGCATGCGGCGAAGCAGAAGTTCCTCGACTCTGGCCTCCACGCCGGCAGCACCATGACGCTGGAGGATGCTCTTTTCGCCATGATTTCGGGCTCCACCAACGATGTCGCCATGGCGATCGCCGAGCGGGTTGCAGGCTCGGAGGAGACGTTCGTCAAGTCGATGAATGACGCCGCTAGGCGATTGGGGATGACGGGCAGCCGGTTTGTGAATCCGAACGGATTGTTCGATCGTCGGCAAAAATCGACGGCGCGCGACATGGCGCTGCTTGGCATCGCCATTGACAGGCAGTTTCCCGAATATCGCCGCTTCTTCGAGACGTCGGCTGTCGTCATCGACGGAAAGACTGTGGAATCCCACAACGAGTTGCTGACCCGCTTTGACGGTGCCAGAGGCCTGAAGACGGGCTATCTGTGCGCATCGGGCAATAATGTGGTCGCCCTCGCCGAAAGAGGCGGAAGGCAGGTCATGGTGGTCGTGATGGGCGCGACAACCGAGCGCGAACGCAACGAACGGGCGGCGATGTATTTGACCCAGGCGTTTTCCGGCGAGCTTTCGCCCGGCAACACAACGCTCTCCGCCCTTGCCAACGACACCAAGCGTAGCCCTCCGGACATGAGGGCAAAGCAATGCGGCGAGCAAACGCGTGACTATGAGCGAATGCGCGATGCGGCTTATCCTATGGGGCTGCCTGGGCAGACCAGCTATCTCGCGCAGGCCGAGGCCGCCAAGAAGGTACACCCAATCACGACTTGGCTGACCCCCAGCCCCGCCAAGCCCGAGAAAACCTCGACCTCTGCCAAACCGAAGCGGGGATGATGCGGCGAGGTTCAGTCCTCGCCGCCGTCGGCGGGCCGTGTCACGCAGCCGCGCTGGCGATGCATGCCGCTGCCGCTCGCGTCGGGAGCCTCGATGCTGGCGCCGACGCTGCGTGAGCAGTAGGTCGACCCTCGCTCATCGGCGCTGTAGGTCGCGCTGCCGACGCTGACACCGGCGCTGCAACCGGCGAGGGTCGCTGCGGCCGCAAGCGCGAGGGTTGCGGATAGAGCAAGGCGCGATTTTCTCGAAGCGCACTTTTTCTCTAACTTATTGTTTTGGCGCGTTTTCTTAATCAAAAAGTCTATCAACTTCTCTGGAAAACGCTTTAGGGTCTTCATCATCGTTTTTCCTTCAGAGCGTTTTGCGATTTGGCGGTTGCGCCAAGAATCGCAAAGACGCGTTGAACCAAGGAGCTAGAGCAAATGGGCGTTCACACTTGAACGCGCATTGCTCTAGGGATCGAATCTCGTCGAACAGGAAACCGTCCTCTCTCACAAGATTTCGCTAAGAATTTGAACATGCGTCATGTCAGGCTTCGGCATGGCAGGGGTTCAAAGACCGTGCTTCAGATCCGGTGCGTCCGGCGCTAGTTCGAGACTATCGGCGGCCGGTGGCCGCAGCAGGGCGGCTGCTTCGCCAGGCTTGGTCAGCGGGTCGAGCCAGAAGGCCATGGCGTCGGCCTCGATCAGTACCGGGCTGCGGTCACCGAGCGCCGCCAGCGTGCCGCTGGCATCGCTGGTAAGAAGGCCGACCGTGTCGATCTCGCTGCCGTCACAGCCCGACCAGGTCTCCCAGATCGCGGCCAGGGCCATGAGGCCGCCGCCGGGCCGACGCAGCAGATAGGGTCGTTTCGTGCGCCCCTGCTTCTGCCATTGGTAGAAGCCGTCCGCCGGTATCACGCACCGTCGCCGCGCAAAGGCGTTGCGGAAGGAAGGCTTCTCCTGCACCGTCTCCGAGCGGATGTTGATCAGTAGCGGATAGCCGGCCGTATCCTTGATGAAGGCGGGGATGAAGCCCCATCGCATGAGAGTGAAATGCCGGGCCGAGAAGTCGGCATGCACGACGGCAACAGGTTGGCTCGGCGCGATATTCGCGCGTGGCGGGAAATCCGGCTCCTCGACATAGCCGAACCAGTCCCGCACCTCTCGTGGCGAATGGGTGAGCGCAAAACGGCCGGTCATGACCTCGAAAGGGGTTGCGGGGCAGGGCGCCGCCGCCAATAGTGGCGCCATGACGGAAGCGCCGCGATCCTATCCCGCCAGACCGATTCTTGCAGCCAGCATCGCTCTCTTCCGCGACGGCAGAGTGTTGCTGGGCGAGCGGGCGCGAGCACCGGGCCAGGGCCTGTTCTCGCTGCCCGGCGGTGTGGTGGAACTGGGTGAAAACCTGGAAGCGGCGGTCAGGCGGGAAGTCCATGAGGAGACCGGTCTGGAGATCGAGATCACCGGCTTCGTCCGCCATCACGAGGTAATCAGCCGCGATGAAGCGGGAGGCGTGCAGCGCCATTTCGTGGTGGCGGTCTTCGTGGGGCGTTCGGCGCAGGGGGAGCCGCGGCTCAGCGAGGAAACCTTGAGCTTTCGCTGGGCCGATCCCGTCACCCTCGACGGCCTGCCGCTGACCGACGGACTGGCTGATATCGTTGCCGCTGCCAGGAGAATGCTGTGAGCGGCCGCCAGGTCCTGCTGGCCGCCCTGCTGGCGTTTGGAACGATGGTGGCGGCGGCCTGCGCGCAGACGCCGCCGCCCAAGCCGGTACAGCCAACGCCGGCGCCGGCGGCTCCGCAGATCGCCCCCTATGAACCGCAATTGCTGCGGCTCGCCGAACTGATGGGGGCCTTGCACTATCTGCGCGGCTTGTGCGGCTTTGCGGATGCGCCGGCCTGGCGAGACAAGATGAACGCCCTCGCCGAGGCACAGGGCTTCGACGAGGCGGCCAAGGCACGCTTTGCCGGTGCCTTCAATCGCGGCTATCGCAGTTTCAGCGAGAGCTATCGCAGCTGCAACGAGGCCGCCGGCACGGTGATCCGCCTCTATCTCGATGAGAGCGGTAGCATCATCAAGGCACTGGAAGCGCGTTACGGCCGTTAACGATTAATTTGGAAGTGTCTATTCCTGGGACACCAGCATGCTATGGTCCGGTTCGTCCGCAGCCATCGCTGCGGCAGGATTTTGTCATGTATGATCGCGTTACCCATCTGAAACAGCAATTCGCCGCAGACGATGCCCGGCGGGCAGCGCTCGACTATCTGCTGCAGGCCTGGGAAGAGGCCATTCTCGATGGCATCGACGGCGATTGTGTGGCCAATGCGGCTCTTTTTGCTGCCTTCAAGGAATTGGTCGCGACCTATGGAGAAGAACCCGTCGCCCGCTTTGCCGAGCGCCTGCCCGAGCGGGTGCGCAATGGCGAGTTCACGGTCAAGGGAACCCATCAATAGAATGTGACGGGCGGCGAGAGTCCGGGAAGGCTCGCAATCGGACGCGGCTGTGGCTAGGCTGTTGCCCAGCGAATGCCGTGATTCGCCTGATCCCGGATTGATGCCGCCCATGCGCCTGATAACCCTTGCCGCTCTCGCAGCCACCCTGCTCGGCGCCGTGCCGTCGCAGGCGGCCAACGACACGACCAAGAATGCGCCGGGCTCGTCTCCGCCCGTCAGCACCCAGACCCCCACGGTGACGGTTACCACCCCCGCAAACGACGACAGTGCAGCCTCCCAGGCTACGCCCCAGGTCTTCTATGGCGACGCCGACCTGCCGGCACCGGTGAAGGAACTGAGGCAGAAACTGCTGACGGCGATCAAGACGGGCGAACTCGAATCACTGCGCCCGATCTTTGCCGCCAATGGCGGCAATCCCGATCTGCCCGGCGGCGAGAGCGACGATCCGATCGCCACGCTGAAGCTCCTGGCCGGTGATCCGAAGGGGCGGGAGATCCTCGCCATCATGGATGACGTGCTTGAGGCGGGCTATGTCCATGTCGATGTCGGCACGCCGCAGGAGGCCTATGTCTGGCCCTATTTCGCGCGCTATCCCCTCAACAAGCTGACCGGCCCGCAGATGGTCGAGCTGTTCCGCCTGATCACCGCCGGCGATTTCCAGGACATGCAGGACAAGGGTGTCTATTCCTTCTATCGCCTCGGTATCAGTCCGCAGGGCAAGTGGCAGTTCTTCGAGGACGGGGATTGATTCACCTTTGCAGGAAGAGGGGCGATCTTCAGATCGACCATTCTTGAAACGGCGCGTGAAACAGAGATGAAGGCGGTCGATCCGGAGATCGACCCTCCATGCTGCCCGCGCGTTTGGGTACGCGATTTACCCGTTCGCGAATATATCAGCCTGCATAAAGATTGACTCACCAATTCCGTCATTGCGAGCGAAGCGAAGCAATCCAGGAGCCGTAAACTCTATGCCTTCAAGCTCCTGGATTGCTTCGCTTCGCTCGCAATGACGGATCATTCTTTCCGCACTCTGGTATGACAGAGTACATATCCGCGATAATTCCTACGCCTGCATCAAGGTGGCGACATGCACGGCGCTGGAGCGGGCGAGGGCGGTCAGATCATAGCCGCCTTCGAGCACGGAGACGATGCGCCCGCCTGCCGTCCTGGCCGCGAGATCGATCAGTACCGAGGTCGCCCAGGCATAATCCTCCTCGACGAAATTGAGCCCGCCGAGCGGATCGCGTTCATGGGCATCGAAGCCGGCCGAAATCAGGATGAGATCCGGAGCGAATTCCTGCATGCGCGGCAGGATCAAGCTCTGCATGGCTTCGCGGAATTCGCTGCCGCCCTGGCCGGGCCTGAGCGGGGCATTGACGATGGTGCCGGCCTCGCCGGTTTCGCCGGGGGCGCCGGTGCCAGGATAGAGCGGCATCTGGTGGGTGGAGGCATAGAGTACGCTGGGGTCGTTCCAGAAGATCGCCTGGGTGCCGTTGCCGTGATGCACGTCGAAATCGAGGATCGCCACCCGCTCGGCACCATGAGTCTTCTGGGCGTGGCGCGCGGCGATTGCGACATTGTTGAACAGGCAAAAGCCCATCGCCCGTTGCGGCTCGGCATGGTGGCCGGGCGGGCGCGAGGCGCTGAAGGCGTTCCTGGCCTTGCCGGTCATGACATGGTCAACCGCCAGCGTCGCGCCGCCGGCACCGCGCAGCGCTGCCTCGAAGCTGCCCGATGACATCGAGGTGTCGCCGTCGAGCTGTGCCAACCCCTCATCGTCATGCGGGCTCAGGCGCTGCAAGGTGTCGATATAGGCGCGCGGATGGCAGGCCTCGATCATCTCGATCGAGGCCTCCGGCGCCTGGACGCGCTCCAGCCCATCGAACAGGGGCGTGGCCAGCACCGCTTCCACCGCGAGGATACGGTCGACCCGCTCGGGATGGCCTCGCGGCGTCTCGTGGCGGGCATAGGCCGGGTGCGTGACCAACAGCGTCGTCATGCCGGATATCTCCCTGCGACCTATGGCGTCTTGCGATGTGCCGAAATCGGCAAGAACCACAAGGACGCGTCGAAATGAAGGACTAGAGCGTTTTGCGATTTGGTGGAATCACCAAGAATCGCAAAGACGCGTCGAACCAAAGAGTTAGAGCAAACAAGCGTTTTCGTCTAAACGCGCTTTGCTCTTGACCAAATAGGCGCGCACGCGCGACTGCGCTTTGTTCTACAGCATCGAACCTGATTTCTGAATCAGGCTCGATGCGGTAATTCCTTGTTGTCGCATCTTTTTTGCCGAAAACCGGTACCCACTTTTCGGCGCGATGCTTTAGTGCATGGCCTCCCCGATGACCACGCCGGGGGGCGGTACGGAATCGTCGGGCACGAAGAAGTCGGGCGCCAGGGTTTCGCCCGGGACCGCGCGGTAGGCTTCGAAATCGGTGACGCCCTCGCCATAGAGGAAGGTGTCGTCGATCAGGAAGTTGCCGGTGAAGCTGACCGGCTTGTGGAAGATGCGATAGGCGGCATCGGCCAGGATGTCCGGCTTGCGCGAGCGGCGCATCAGGGCGTCACCGCCGAGGATGTTCTTGATCGCGGCCGTGGCGATGGTGGTGCGGGGCCACAAGGCGTTGACGCCGATGCGGCCGCGCGTCTCGCCGGCAAGGCCAAGCACCACCAAGCTCATGCCGTATTTGGCGATCGAGTAGGCGGTATGGGGCGCGAACCACTTCTCCTTCATGTCGAGAGGTGGCGACAGCATCAGGATATGCGGTTGCTCGGCCTTTTCGAGATAGGGCAGGGCCGTCTTCGAGACCAGGAAGGTACCGCGCGCATTGATCTGGTTCATCAGATCGTAGCGCTTCATCTCGGTGTCGGCGGCCTTGGTCATCTGGATGGCCGAGGCGTTGTTGACCACGATGTCGATGCCGCCGAACTGCGCCGCTGTCTTGGCGAAAGCCTCCTTGACGCTGTCCTCGTCACGCACGTCCACCACCAGCGGCAGGGCCTTGCCGCCTGCCTTCTCGATCTCTTCGGCGGCCGTATAGATGGTGCCTTCCAGCTTGGGGTGGGGGGTTTCGGTCTTGGCCGCAACGGCGATGTTGGCGCCATCCCTGGCCGCCTTCAGCGCGATGGCGAGCCCGATGCCACGCGAGGCGCCAGTGATGAACAGGGTTTTGTTGGCAAGCGACATTCAGGAGTCCTGTCAGAGAACGGTTTCGAGTCCGGCGGCAACGTAGCCGCTAACCGCGCTTTCCGCGAGCCCCTCGGCCTGCGGCGAAATCTGCGTGGCGTAGAAATGCGCGGTGTCGATGCGCAGCCGATTGGCCGGGTCGCGCGGATCGATGGCAGCCGCCGCCAGCGCTTCTTTCGCCACCACGGCCCCACCGGCGGCGATGGCGGAGACGCGCAGATAGGGTGTGGCGCCGGCGAGGACGTCCTCGGGCCGCTCGCGCGGCGCCAGCATATAGGCGGTGGCGCGCTCCAGCGCGTCGATGGCACGTCCCAGCAGAGGTGCGAGAGAGGCGAGGCGCTCGCTGGCCGCGACAGCCGCGACGGTCTCCCGCAACTCAGCGATGAAGCTGCCGACGACGGCGCCCCCTTCGAGCGGCAGCTTGCGGGTGACGAGATCGATCGCCTGGATGCCGTTGGTGCCCTCATAGATCGCGGCGATGCGGGCATCGCGGAAATGCTGGGCGGCGCCGGTCTCCTCGATATAGCCCATGCCGCCATGGACCTGGACGCCGAGGGAGGCGACCTCGTTGCCGATATCGGTCGAGAAGGCCTTGGCCACCGGCGTCAGCAAGGCGGCACGGTTGGAGGCTTGTCTACGCCTGTCGACTTCGCTTTCGTGATGGGAACGGTCGATCGCTGCGGCAAGAAGGTAAGAGATGCCGCGGGCGGCCACGGTCTTGGCCCGCATCTCCAGCAGCATACGCCTGATGTCGGGATGTTCGATGATCGGGCTCATGCCGCCATTCTGCCAGAGCGGGCTCTTGCCCTGCCGGCGCTCCCTGGCATAGGCGAGGGCGTGCTGATAGGCGCGTTCGGCGATGGCAACCCCCTGCAGGCCGACGGCGAGCCGGGCATTGTTCATCATGGTGAACATGCAGGCGAGGCCCTTGTGCTCCTCGCCGACGAGATAGCCGACAGCGCCGCCCTCGTCGCCGAACACCATCACGCAGGTCGGCGAGCCGTGAATGCCGAGCTTGTGCTCGAGCCCCGAGCAGAAGGCATCGTTGCGGCGGCCCGGATTGCCCTCGGCATCTGGCAGATATTTCGGCACCAGGAACAACGAGATGCCGCGCGTGCCTGCAGGCGCGTCGGGAAGCCGAGCAAGCACCAGATGCACGATGTTGGGGGTCAGGTCATGATCGCCATAGGTGATGAAGATCTTCTGCCCGAAGATGCGATAGCTGCCGTCGTCGCGTCGCTCGGCGCGGCTGCGCAGGGCGGCGAGGTCGGAGCCGGCCTGCGGCTCGGTCAAGTTCATCGTACCCGTCCACTCGCCGCTGACCAGCTTGGCGAGATAGGTTGCGCGCAATTCCGGCGTGGCATGGGCGGCGAGGGCCTCGACTGCGCCCATGGTGAGCACGGGGCCGATGCCGAAGGCCATCGAGGCCGAGTTCCACATTTCCAAGCAAGCGGCGTTGAGCAGCAGGGGCAGGCCCTGGCCGCCGAATTCCACCGGTCCCGCCAAGCCATTCCAGCCTCCGCCGCTCCAGTCGGCATAGGCCTCGCGCCAACCGGGAGCGGTCACCACGCCCTGCTGTTCGAGCCGTGCGCCGACCCGGTCGCCCTCGCGATTGAGCGGAGCAATGCGATCGGTCGCGAAATGGCCGGCTTCCTCCAGGATGGTGTCGACGAGATCCGGCGTTGCGTCGGGGAACAATCCCTCGCTCTGCAGCGCATCGACATCAGCGACGTGACGAAGCGAGAAGGCAATGTCGGCGATAGGCGCTTGATAGGTCATTGTTGGTTCTTGAACTCCATTGCGCACCTTCGAACTTGACGGAATGCGTGGCTACGGGCAATGGCGCATCACGCATCGATCAACAAAAGAGCGGACGGCAGGCCCGGATGACACATCGAAACACTCTGCATCTCGGGGCCGATCCATCCTCTCTGGAGACGGCGGGACATATCCTGGCGCAGGGCGGGCTGGTCTCCTTTCCCACCGAGACGGTCTATGGCCTGGGCGCCGATGCCACCAACGGACGGGCGGTCGCCGGCATCTACGAGGCCAAGGGCCGTCCGCGCTTCAATCCGTTGATCGCCCATCTCGCTTCTTTCGAACTCGCCCGTGGCCAAGGCGTCTTCTCGCCTGCGGCCGAGCGCCTGGCCCGGGCCTTCTGGCCGGGGCCGTTGACTCTGGTGGTGCCGAAGGCGTCGACCTGTACGGTCAGCGAGATCGCCACCGCCGGGCTCGACAGCGTGGCCCTGCGGGTACCCGACCACCCCGTGGCTCATGCCGTGCTCGAGGCGGTCGGCCGTCCCGTCGCCGCACCTTCGGCCAATCGCTCCGGCCATGTCAGTGCCACGACGGCAACCCATGTCGCCGCCGATCTCGATGGCCGCATCGATGCCATCGTGGATGGCGGCGCCACCAAGGTCGGTGTCGAATCGACTATCCTGTCCTGCCTCGGCGATCGCGTGGCGATGCTGCGTCCCGGCGGACTCTCGCGGGACATGATCGAGGAAGTGCTCGGCTTTGCCCTGGCCGAAGGCCCCGAGGGCGCCGGCGACGAGCCGGTGGCACCTGGCATGCTGGCATCCCATTATGCGCCTCGGGCCCACGTCAGGCTCGATGCCGAACAAGCCGGACCGGACGAGGCCTGGCTCGGCTTTGGCCCAAGCGGGGATGGGCGGGCTCGTATCGCTGCCAATCTCAGTCCGAGCGGCGACCTCACCGAAGCTGCCGCCAACTTGTTCGGCATGCTGCGCATGCTCGACCGGGCCGACATTCATGCCATAGCCGTCGCTCCCATTCCTGGCGACGGACTGGGAGAAGCGATACGCGACAGGCTCGCTCGCGCTGCCGCCGAACGATAGGGCAACTGGCCGGCGACTCGCTTGGCTGAACGGGATGTGCTGGCGTCACCGGGATGGAGGTGTCACAACACCGTTTCATGTCGCCGATTATGTGACTCCGCCCTTCGCTGTCTTGCTTCCCGATCGCCGCAGGCGAAGGTGCAGTCCTCGAGGAATAAATTTTTGTTGATCGGATGAGTGGGTTAGGCAGTTGGTGCCGGAGCACCGACAACGAATACAGCGTGTCCCTGCATCTTGGTTCGACCTTGGTGGCCTCCGGCTCGACGTGATCCATCCAAATTCATTTTTGTAATGATTCCAGAGTGATAGATATTGCAACGCTGGCCGGGGCGGTCAGAAAGACGCGTAACTATTGAATGGTTTGCCGAGCGTGGAACGTTGGACGAGGGCCGGCGTTCTCTTGTCGTGCGACTGCCGAATGCCGGCCTCTGTGGAAAAACTGAGACTAACCCTAGGTTGAACCAACCGGGAAAGTATGTTTCCTGTGATGTGACGCTGGGTAGTTGCTGGGGGGCGCTGAGTAGCAAAGACAATACCCGATCATGGAGATCAATTGTTCGAGTGAAGGAGACGCGATGTCGCACCATGTTCTTGTGGCCTGCATGCCGAAATCGGCCTCGACATTCATAAGCAGCGCCATAGCAAACGCGGTGAACCTTAATTCAATCAATTTGATTCCAAGTTACGGACGCCGCGAGCAGGAACTTTGTGAAATTTGCCTGGCCCAAAACGCCAATCTCGATTATGTCGCGCAGCACCACATCAAGCATAGTACCTGGACCGAGGAACTGTGCAGCGACTACGATGTCTCCATCATCGTCCTGATCCGCAGCCTTTTCGATGTCGTAGTCAGCATCCGGGATCATGTGCATCGCGAGAGCCCGGTCAATCCCTTCTTCTATCTCGACAAGCAGCATTTAAACCGGGACCAAGTCGAACTCGAGCATATGATCGCCATGCTGGCGATGCCCTGGTATATCAATTTCTATATGGGCTGGCGCAGCTCGAAAGTGGCCCGGATCTTCATGTATGAGGATTTCGTCGT
This sequence comes from Labrys sedimenti, assembly GCF_034424805.1. Classification (NCBI taxonomy): domain Bacteria; kingdom Pseudomonadati; phylum Pseudomonadota; class Alphaproteobacteria; order Hyphomicrobiales; family Xanthobacteraceae; genus Labrys; species Labrys sedimenti. Next base: position 90,892 of record NZ_JAXOUF010000011.1, on the reverse strand, counting down.
CGATCCGGACAAGGCAATAGGCGAGATGCTGACGTTTGCGGGCATACCGGCAAGTACGGCGCAGATTGCCGCCGGTCTGGAGGCTGCGAAGTCCAAGGGCAGCCGCATCAATGTCGGCAAGGCCGGTCGCGGCATGGATCTCAAGCCGGAGACCGTCAAGATGATCATGGACATGATAGCGGCCTATCCTGAAATTCAGGATGACCCCTATGTCCGGATGATGAAGAAACAGGCGGAGCGCATCCTGGCTACGGGGACCGAGGAGGCTGCCGTTACATCGCCGCTTCCCGCCGCAGGCAGGCCGATGGCCCGTCCTTCCTTCTCGATGCGGGCGAGGCGCTATTTCAGGCGCAAGGCGAGATTGCTCGGCAAGAGACGCAACCCGCTCGTAGCGGCGGGATTACTAGCCATCGCCGCTCTCTACTATGCTTTCCTGTATAATTTGATTCCGAATTCGCTGCTGGGAGGGCGCTTCGATGATCTCATCGTGCCGGCCGTCTGCGTTTTCGTTGCCGCCAAGCTCCTGACGCGGACCAAGGTCAGGCCGGTTCCGGTACCATTCAGGACAACCGACGCGGCGGCTTCGGCGCCATCGCACTGACCTCGGCCTGAAAAGGTAGTTCCGGAGGCATCCCTGCCGATGCCCCCGGTCCGCATCATGGTCAGGCCTACAGAATGCTTTCTGCGCTGACATAAGCCAGATTATGCGCTTCTGCGACCGGGCGGCAGGTGATCTTGCCATCCACGACGTTGAGGCCGTTGCGCAGATGCGCATCGTCGCGCAGCGCCTGCTTCCAGCCCTTGTCGGCCAACGCCACCGCGAAGGGCAGGGTGACGTTGTTGAGCGCGAAGGTCGAGGTGCGCGCCACCGCGCCTGGCATGTTGGCGACGCAGTAATGCACCACACCATCCACCACATAAGTGGGGTTTGAATGGGTGGTCGCCTTCGAGGTCTCGATGCAGCCTCCCTGGTCGATCGCCACGTCGACGATCACTGCGCCCGGCTTCATGCTGCGCACCATGTCGCGGCTGACGAGCTTGGGAGCCGCCGCGCCCGGAACCAGCACGGTGCCGATCAGGAGATCGGCGCGTTTCACCAGCTCCTCGATGGCCGAACGGGTCGAGAAGACGGTAGAGATCGACGTGCCGAACTGGGCGGCAAGCCGCTTGAGAGCCTCGGCCGAGCGGTCGACCACCGTGACTTTCGCACCCATGCCGACGGCGATGGTCGCCGCATGCGTGCCCGAGACGCCGCCGCCGAGAATGACGACCTCGGCTGCCGGAACGCCGGGAACGCCGCCCAGCAGGATGCCGCGTCCACCCTGGGCCTTCTCCAGGCTGTGGGCGCCGACCTGCGGTGCCAGGCGACCGGCCACTTCGGACATCGGCGTCAGCAGGGGCAGGGCGCCGGTGGCCGAGGTCACCGTCTCATAGGCAATGCAGACGGCGCCGGAAGCGACGAGGTCATGCGTCTGTTCGGCATCGGGAGCCAGGTGGAGATAGGTGAACAGGATCTGGTCCTGGCGCAGCTTCCGGCGTTCGACCGCCAGCGGTTCCTTCACCTTGACGATCATGTCCGCCTTGGCGAAGAGGATGTCGGGATTGTCGACGATCTCGGCACCGGCGCCGATATAATCGGCGTCCGAGAGGCCGGCGCCGATACCGGCATTGGTTTCCACCCAGACCTTGTGGCCGTGATGCACCAGTTCCGCAACGGAAGATGGGATCAGGCCGACGCGAAATTCATTGTCCTTGATTTCCTTGGGGACGCCGATCAGCATTGTTTTCGCCTTGTATGGTGATGAAGCCAGCCCTTGTCGTCGGGCTTTAGGTTAGAAAGGCATGTTGGCGCGGAAATCGCGCAATTTCTCGCGGAAAAGTCTGGTGTTCAGGGCGTTCTGTCGCATAGTATGCGACAAATTGATCCAATGATCGCTGTTTATGCCAAGATCCGAGATCTCGCTCGATATCCGCGACCGTGCCATTCTCAGGCTGTTGCAGGCCGATGGGCGCCTCACCAATGTCGACCTGGCAGAGAAGGTCAACCTCTCGCCCTCCGCCTGCTTGAGAAGGGTCAAGCTTCTTGAAGAGCGTGGACTGATCTCGCGCTATGTCATGCTGCTCGACGAGAAGGAAGCTGGCCTGCCGGGGGTGGCCTTCGTGCTCGTCACGTTGGACCAGCAGGGACGCGGTGCGCTCGATGCTTTCGAGGCGGCGATCCAGCGCCATCCCGAGGTGACGGAATGCTGTCTCTTGGCCGGTGCCGCCGACTATATGGTGCGGGTCGCCTATGCCGATGCCGCTGATTTCGAGCGCATCCACACCGAGATTCTGACCCAGCTTCCCGGTGTGGTCCGCGTGCAATCGACACTGGCTTTGCGCAGCGTCAAGAAGACGACCGCGCTGCCGGTGTGAGGAGAGGGGCGGTCTTCAGACCGTTTCGGTGCCCTTGATCTCGATGCCGAAGCCCGAGAGCCCGATATAGGTGCGCGGTTTGGTCGAGAGCAGCTTGATCGAGGAGACGTCGAGATCGCGCAAGATCTGGGCGCCGAGCCCGACCTCGCGCCACTGTTCGTTGCGCACGGCCTCCGAACCGTGGTCCGAGCCGTGCGTCACCATGGGGACGCCCGCAGTGCCGTCGCGCAGATAGACGATCACGCCCCGGCCAGCTTCCTTGAACTTGGCGAGGGAGCTGCCGAGCGTCTTGGCGCCGCCGAACACATCCGTCACCACGTCTGCGCGGTGCAGGCGGGTCGGTACGTTCTCGCCATCGCCGATCTTGCCGTAGACGAAGGCGAGCTGCTGCACCTCGTCATAGGGCGTGGTGTAGGCATAGGCCGTGAGCGGTCCGATCTCGCTTTCCACGGTAAAGGTCGCCACGCGCTCGACCAGCTTTTCGCGAGCCTGGCGGAAGGCGATAAGATCGGCGATCGACACCACATGAAGGCCATGGGTTTCGGCGAAGGCCACGACTTCGGGGCCGCGCTTGACGGTGCCGTCATCGTTGGCGAGCTCGCAGATCGCGGCGACCTGGGGCAGGTCGGCGAGCTTGCACAGATCGGTAGCCGCCTCGGTATGGCCGGAGCGCATCAGCACGCCGCCTTCCTTCGAGATCAGCGGGAAGATGTGTCCGGGGCGCACGAAATCCGTGGCGCCCATGTTGGAGTTGGCGAGTGCCCTGACCGTATTGGCGCGCTGCTCGGCCGAGATACCGGTGGTGAGGCCATGCTTGACGTCGACCGTGACGGTGAAGGCCGTGCCGAGCGGAGCGTCGTTCTGTGACACCATCGGGTCGAGGCGCAGGCGCCTGGCTTCTTCCACCGTCAGCGGTGCGCAGACGATGCCGCAGCAATGGCGGATGATGAAGGCCATCTTCTCGGTGGTGAGGTGGCTTGCGGCGATGATCAGGTCGCCTTCGTTCTCGCGGTCGTCGTCATCGACCACCACCACGATCTCGCCACGGGCAAAGGCCTCGATGGCGGCCTGAATCTTCTGATGGGACACGACAGTCTCCTTGAGGGGGTCTCGAACCGGGGCAAGGCCCAGAAAATCATTGGGAGTGACGCTGCCTCCGGTCGCTTCAGCAATGCGCGCGGCGGTCTCGCGGGAAATCCACGCCGTCTCGTCATTGCACAGGGCGGTAATGCTTGCAGGCGATAGCGCCACCGTCTTGGCGAAGGCGCTGCGGGGGGTGGCGGTCTGTTTGAGCCAGGCGTCGAGTTTCATGGTGCCAAGGTAGGCACGAAGAATTTTAATTTCAACCGAAATGTTGAATGAATTTCAGTATTACTGAAAAATGAAAATATCAGATGCCAATCAGGGCTCGCAAGGTGGGTAGAGCGAGGTCGAAAGCCAGGCCGACGGCGATGCCGGCGGCAAAAATGCCGACATAAGTCCAAAGCGTGCTGTCGCGATGCCAGGCAACCGGCTTGTCGTGACGCAATTTCAGCATCATCGAAAGAGGCAGGGGCTCGCGCGCGATGGGGGCGAGGGCTGCATGGAGGGCCTCGCTTTGGCGCTGCCAGGTCGCGGCGCGTTCGTTGCCTTGGGGATCGGTTTCCAGCGCCTCGCGCGTTTCGCGCTCCACCCGCGCGGAGAGCCGGCCATCGACCAGGGCGTTGAAGATCCGGTCGGGAATACGGGTCGGTTCGGTCATTTCACGATCCGCAGCACGGCATGGCGCTGGCCGTCCACCTGGCGCGAAAAGGCCTCGCGGGCCCGGGTGAGGCGGGCGATGAAGGCTTCTTCGCGCACCGCCAGCACGGCGGCTGCCGTCTCATAATCCAGACCTTCGATGATGATCAGTGCCAGGACCTCGCGATCGGTCAGGGGCAGGCGATCGAAGGCGCGCAGGATGTCGGGATGGCTGGAGCAGCCGGCCTTCATCGGCGGCCGTTGTGCCTTGAGCTGGTTTTCCCGGTCGTCGAGGTCGCGGCGGCGGGCGATCAGCGCCGTGAGCAGGCGGGGATAGTCGAGGCGCTTGCCTTCATGTGCCGACAGGATTTCCAGGACCAGCGCATCCGCCCCATCGGAATCATGGCTGAGCGCCCGGGCAAAGCGCCTCAGGCGCTGGACGACGGCTTCTATCTGCTGGCCCATCGGTCGATCCTCCGGCCGCCCCCGGCTGGCCGCTTCTCCCTGCGGATTGAGCCGGAAATTCGTGCTGGGCGCACGTCTCGGCACGCCTTGACGCATCATACTGCGCGGCTTTTTGGGGGCCAAGCATTTTGGCGATGGCAGAGCCTATGCAGAGGGTAAATTTATCACGCCGGCCAGCAGGATGAGCCCGAGCGCAAAGACCATGAGGGCAAGGCCCATTTCGAGCGTGCGCACCGTGATGGCAGCGGCAAAGCTCTGCGGGGCGGCAAGGCGGACGGCGAGGCTCTTGGCCATCACCGCGACGGTGGCGATGATGGCGATGGTGAGGGCGGTGCCCAGGCCCATGGCGAATGTCGCGATGATGCCCGAGCCGTAGATGCCCTGCCGCCAGGCGAATACCAGCACGATGATGGCGCCCGTGCACGGCCTCAGCCCCGCGGCGAGGATGGCCCGCATATTGTTGCGCTTGGCGGTTTCGCTGTCGGTCGGCAAGGCGAGATGACCGCAATTGGCGTCATGGACATGGATACTGGCGCCGGGCAAGCCGAAACGAGCGGCGATCAGGCCCCAGAGAGCGCGGCCCTTGCGCCAGAACAGCCAGGCGCCGACGGCCATCACCATGAAGTTGGAGAGACGCTCCAGCATCAGGGTGGAGGCATCCATGGTCTGGGCCGTGACGTTGAGGATGGCCGCCAGCATCGACACCATGGCGATGGCGGACAGCGCCTGCACAAGGGCGAAGGCGCCGGAAAGCATGATGCCGCGTTTGACGGCCTCGTCATTGGCGAACAGATAGGAGGAAATCACCGCCTTGCCGTGGCCCGGGCCGGCAGCATGGAAGACGCCATAGCCGAAGCTGAGGGTGATCAGCGCCAGGCTGGCCGTGCCGTTCTGCTTGGATTCCTTCAAGGCATCAACGAGCAGTTGATAATAGCGCGCCGTCTCGGTGAGGATCCAGGCCAGGAAGGGACTGGCGGGGCCTGTGATCGATTGCTCCGGCCGGCTGATGCCGAAAGGCGTGCTCTTCTGGGCGAAGGCCTCGCCGGCGGCCAGCAGCAGCAGGACCAGCACGGCCGGTGCCGCCTGCGCGACCCGCCTGTAAATACGGCCTGTGCCCGTTGTCACGGGCAGTTCACCTGGATGTTGTTGGCGAATTTGGCGCCGAAATCCTTGTTCTGGTCCAATGCGCTGAAATAGGCCTCGTCGAGCTGCAGGGCGGCGGCCTTCTGGTCTTCGCTCGGCGGCTTGGGCCTGATGACGTTGAGTGCGCAACCCTGTGGGGAACCGTCGAGCTTGGCAGGCGTCTCGTCATCCAGGGTAAACGCGACATAATAGGTCGGGTCGTAGATCTGGATCGCCAGGGCCTTCTGCCCCTGTGTCTGCGGGGAGGACAGGGGCAGGAAGAAATGCAGGGTCAGGACGCCGTTGGTGAAGTCGAGATAAGGGTCGACCGGATCCTTGAACAAAAGCTCCTTGCCGCCGAGCTTGGCAAAGGTGAAATAGCCGAAATCCTTGAGGTTCTCGACATTGGTCTGGGCCAGCGGAGCGAGAGCCTCGCGGGTGTAGCCACCATTCGCGTTCTGCTGCAGCCCCTGCGTGGCATAGGAAGAGAAGGCCTCGTCGAAGGTCCAGTGCTGCTTGACACCGGTTACCCGCCCCTTGTCGTCGTAGACGATCTCGCTGGCCGAATTGACGAAGACATGCGGATGGGCTGCAGCCCGTCCAATGAGACAGCCGAGCAGCACGGTGGCGAGAAGAAGCGAACGCATGAACGATCCGGTTTGCAGAGGGCGGTAGCTGTAGCGATTCACCACCCGAAGGGTTGTAACCCGCCGAGTGGGGCGGAAGCATGGCGCTCCCTAGCGCAAAACACGTTCAGGCTTGAACCCTTTATTGCTCCAGTTCGTCGGTTCGGCGCGTCTTTGCAATTCAACGTGATTCCATCTCATCGCAAAACGCTACGGCGTTTGGTCCCGGATTGCGCGCTGTTTGATAACAGCTTCCGGCTTCGGAACCTGTCAACGCGGCCGAGTTGTCCCGAACTCTTCACGGGCGCGGGGTTTCCGCGCCCGCATGCCGCTCGCGTTTCTCAGAAGCTCTCCAGCACGATCTTGCCCTTGGCGCGCCCACTTTCGATCAGAGCGTGCGCCTGTTTCAAATTTTCGGCATTGATCGGACGCAGCACTTGGCTGAGCGTAGTGCGGATCCTGCCTCCATCGATCAGTGTGGCTACCTCGTTCAGCAGCTTGCCTTGCTCGTCCATGTCCGGCGTCTCGAAGATCGCCCGGGTGAACATCAGCTCCCAATGGATGGAGACCGCCTTGCGCTTGAAGCCCATGATGCTCAAGGCCTCGGGGTCGTCGATGAGCCCGAACCGGCCCTGGGGGGCGATCAGCTCGACGATCTCGTCGAGATGACGGTGGGTCTCGGTGGTGGAAAAGACGAAGGCGGGCGCTCCGATCCCGAGCGCTGCGATCTGTTCGGCGATCGGCTTGCCGTGATCGACGACGTGATGGGCGCCCAACTCGCGGACCCAGTCCTGCGTCTCCGGGCGCGAGGCGGTGGCAATGACCGTCACGCCGGTGAGCGCGCGGACGAGCTGGATGGCAATCGAGCCAACGCCGCCAGCGCCGCCGATGATCACGATGGCATTGGCTGCTCCGGGCACGGGGCGGCGAATGTCGAGCCGGTCGAACAGCATCTCCCAGGCCGTGATGGCCGTCAGCGGCAGGGCCGCAGCCTCGGCATTCGAGAGGCTTTGGGGTTTGTGGCCCACGATGCGCTCGTCGACCAGATGGAACTGGCTGTTGGCGCCGGGCCGGGTGATCGAGCCGGCATAGAACACTTCGTCGCCGGGCTTGAAGGCGGTTACCGCCTCGCCGATTTCGGCCACCCTGCCGACCGCGTCCCAACCCAGCACCTTCCACTCACCTGCTTCAGGCGAAGTCCTGCGGCGCACCTTGGTATCGACCGGGTTGACGGAGATAGCCGCGACCTCGACCAGGATGTCGCGGCCGGTTGCCTTGGGCCGGGGCAGCTCGACGTCCTCGAGCGCCGTCGCGCTGTCGATGGCACCGGGTGTCCTGTATCCGATTGCTTTCATGGCTCGTTCCTTGTCGCTGATTGCTATGAGCGGAACTTGTGCCTATGCTCGAACATCGTCAATATGCACAAAAAACGCTTATAGTATCAAAAAGGATACTGTCATGGCCAAAGCGCGCCATTCGCGGTTCGATTGCACGCCGGGTTGTTCGGTCGAGGCCGCCATCGGCCTGATCGACGGCAAATGGAAGTCGATCATCCTGTACCATCTGCTCTCGGGCACGCTACGCTTCAGCGAGATCCGGCGCCATATCGCCAATGTCACGCCGCGCATGCTGACCAACCAGTTGCGTGAACTGGAGGAGGATGCGCTGATCGAGCGCAAGGTCTATGCGCAGGTGCCACCCAAGGTGGAATACAGCCTCTCTCCGCTGGGCCGCAGCATGGAGCCGGTCCTGCTGGCGCTGAAAGCCTGGGGGGATGCAAATATCAACCTTTATGGCAAGCCGCATGCCGCCGAGAGGGCGGACGCGGCCTGATTCCATTGCGGGAAAGCCGCCTCCGTCAGCCCTGGAGTGTGGCGACCTCGATCACCTGGAAACGCCCACCATTCTCTTGGCGAAACAGGCCGAGGCGATCGATGCGAAGGTGGCGAGCGACCTCGAGCTCCTTGGCCCGAGCGTCCAGGCATTCGCCGATGGCCGCGGCATTCTCGATGGCGCCCGACAGCGTCATGTGGAAGCGGAATTCTTCGAGCACATGCGGGTAGCCGTGGGCATGGAGGTAGCTGCGCTGGCGCTCGCTCAGACGGTCCGGGTTGCGGCGCGCGATTTCGGCGGGCGTGAGCGGCGCGCGCAGCCTGTCGAAATGCCTGACGATACTGGCCTCGATGACGGCCAGCTCAGCCGGCGGTTCTGCCGGCACCATGGCGAGAAAGGCGCGGCCATCGCGCGAGGAGGGAATCGGCCGGATGACCCAGGCGCCGAGATCGACGGGCCGATGGGCCTTGGCGAAGGCGACGAGCTCCGATGCAAGAGCCGCCTCGTCCACGCCCTCGGCAGCGCGGAAGGGGGCCTTCAAGGTGGCATGAAAACCATAGAGCCGGGGATCGGCGGTCATCTCGTGCCAGGCGGAAGCAGGGGTAAGGGCAGGATGCCACTGCGGCACATCCCGGCCGGTGAAGGCATCATAGCCCAGGACTTCGCTGCCGAAGCGCCAGAGGGCGGTATCTGCAGCGGGCACATGATAGATCGCGTAGCGTGTCGCCATTCTCAAACGTCCATAAACCTGCTCTGCAGCATCGAACTTGATCCCGGAGGTAAGGTCGATGCCGTAATGTGTTGTTTCCAAGGCCCTTTTATTAAAAGGCCAATGTCCCACTTCGGCTCGATGAACTAGAGCCCAAGTGCACCGCCGTCGGCACGCGGGTCGTGCACGGCCTCGATGCGTCCGTCCCTGATGTGACGGACGAGCGCGCCGGCATGACCGAAGCTGTCTGCATAGGGCCGGCCGATGTCGATGGGATGACCGGCGCGGTCGAGCGCGTTGAGGAGGCTTTCGTCGAATCTGTCTTCCAGCTGAAGTACGGATTTCCCGGTCTTCTCGTCGGAAGCGAGGACGAAACGAGGAGCATCGACGGCAGTCGCGAGGTCTTCGCCCAGGCGATAGCGCGAGAACAATTGCGCCATGATCTGCGGCTGGGCCTCGCCGCCCATGGTTCCGAAAGGCATCGCCCGTCCGTCGGCAAACAGGGCCATGGCCGGGGCCAGGGTGTGGAAGGGCAGGCGCCCGGGGGCCAAAGCGCGGGGGGAGCGGGCGTCGAGCGAAAAGGCCCGGCCACGATTCTGCATCAGCAAACCCGTCTTCGGCAGGACCAGGCCCGAGCCGTAGTCCCAATAGATCGATTGAATGTAGCTGACGGCAAGGCCTTCCTGGTCGATCGCGCCCATCCAGACGGTGTCGCCCTTGGCGCCCGGCAGCGGGGAAGGGGCGGCACGTGCCATCGAGATTGCAGCGGCTTCGCGCTCCAGGAAAGCAGGGGTAAGGAAGGCACCCGGATCTGCACCCATTACGGCAGGATCTGTGATCTCGCGATCGCCGATGGCCGACGCCCGTTTGGCCGCCTCGATCAGGCCATGGAGGTGTTCGAAGCCGCCCGCCCGTTTGAGGCCGAGGCGTTCGGCGAGGCCGAGGATGATCAGGGTGGACAGGCCTTGCGACGGCGGCGGCAGGCTATGGAGCGTGACCCCCGGCAGGGCGAGGCTCAGCGGCTCGCGCAGCCGTGCTTCATAGCGCCGGTAATCCTCCCGCGTGACGAGGGCGCCGGCGCGGTCGAGATCGGCGGCGATCTCACGGGCCGCGTCGCCACGATAGAAATCGTCGAGCCCGGCATGGGCAAGCTGCTCCAGCAGACCCGCGAGGGCCGGCTGAAGGAGGCGGTCGCCGGCCTTGGGGACTTCGCCGGATGGCATGAAATGGGCAGCGAAGCCCGGCACGGCCCTGAGTTCATCGATGTCGGCCGCTTCGACGCGGGCCTGCGAGGCCGAAACGGCGATGCCGTCGCGGGCATGACGGATGGCGTCTTCCAGCAACACGCCGATGGGCAGCCGGCCGCCGAAGGCCCTGGCCATCTCGGCAGCGATCTGCCAGCCGCCTACTGCTCCGGGAACGGTCAGGCTGGAAAGGACGCCGCGAGATGGCACTTCGTCATAGCCGAGATCGCGCAGAGCCGAGATCGTGGCCCGGCTACCGGCAGGGCCGCAGGCCTGTATCGTCCGGACGCGGCGGCTCCTGTCGGCCACCAGCCAGAAGCCGTCACCGCCAATGCCATTCACATGCGGATAGGTGACGGCGATGGTGGCCGCCATGGCGATCATCGCCTCGATGGCGTTGCCGCCCTGGATCAGGATGCGCTGGCCGGTTTCGCTGGCCGGATGATGGGGCGTGGCGACGGCAGCGTGACCGAAAACGGGGGTTTCCATGGAGCAGGGGGCTTTCCAAGCGAAGACTTACATGGACGATTTGTCATCTCACGCGCCCTGCGATCCGCCGGGAATCGCAAAGGCACCTGAAAACAAGGCGTTAGCGCAGGAGTGCCGATGCGCTCCAGCGTGCTTCATTCCACAAGGGGCGTAGCAAAGCGCGGCGCGATGGTATAGAGGCATGAGACGACGTTCACGGAAGCCGCCAGGAAGCCGCCTTTGTCCAGCTCTGACAGATCCATCAATTGGACCAGCCTGATCACCGTTTGCTCGGTTGCCATTCTGATCGGCACCGAGTTGCTCGGTGCGGCCTGGGCTTCCGGCTGGGCGCTGGCGGGATTTTTCCAGCTTGGGTCCACGGCCGAGGTCATCCTGCAAGGCGTGTTCGGCCTCATCGCCCTCTATGCCATTTTCGTCTTCCTCAGGCAGGCCAGCCGGGTCGAGCCGATCTTCAAGCGTGAAGGCGCCGGCTCCTAAGGCGAAAGGTCCTGAACCGCCATCCGGCGGCAGGATGGCGGAAGCCGCCGAAAGCAGCCTCGCCGCGCGCTCGCTCTACGGCCTGTTTCGCCTGCTCAGGGTCAAGGACTGGGCGAGGCCGCCTGTTCTGAAGGCCTTAATCCGCCTGAGCCGTCGGACCGACCCCGCGTTGCCGTCCGCCCGTTTGCGCAATCTCTGCGAGATCCGGCAGGAAATCGTGCATGGTGACCGCGTATTCCATCTCGGACCCCGGGATGGCGGGACAGCGCCCTTCCATCTGCTCTATTTGCATGGCGGCGCCTACTCGTTTGCGATCAGCTTCCTGCATTGGCGCTTCATCGAAGATCTGATCCGCCGTACCGGTTGCAGCGTCACGGTGCCTTTCTATCCTCTGGCTCCCGAAAACGATCACCGCGACGTGCTGGCGAGCGCGCTGGCGCACTACACCGATCTATGCGCCCGCGTTACACCGGAGCGTGTGGCGGTGATGGGTGATTCGGCCGGAGGCGGACTGGCACTCGCACTGGCCCAGGCCCTGGTCGCGGCCGGTCACCCCCAGCCTGGCCAAGTCGTCCTGCTCTCACCTTGGCTCGACCTCACCATGGACGACCCGGCGACGCTGGCCCATCGGCCGCATGACCCCGTGATCACGCCGGAGGCAGCCCGGGCGGCGGCGCGCCTCTATGCCGGTGACCTGCCGCTGGACGATCCCGGCATCAGTCCGCTCTATGGCGAAATGCGGGGGCTGGCGCCGGTCGCCATCATGACCGGCACGGCAGATCTCCTCAATCCCGAGGCCCACAGGCTGGTGCAGCGCCTGGAGGCGGCGGGACAGCCCGTCGAACTCCTCGAGCAGGCCGGCATGGTGCATGCCTGGATGCTGCTGCCGCTGCCGGAGGCCATACAAGCGCGGAGGCAGATCGGCGATCTGTTGAATGCGCACTTCCGGCCGGACGGCAAGATGGCCCATCCGGCCTGATTTCCGGCCCCTCAGGTCAATAGCCGCACCGGCCTCTTCGACCAGACTAGGCTGTAATAGCAGGCCTGAAACAACAGATTCGCGGCGAACCCGGCCGCATAGCCGATCCAGATACCGGACAGGCCGAGCTTCGCATCGAGCAGGCAGGCTAGCGGCACCTCGACCAGGGCGATAGCGGCCACGAACAGCCCCATCGGCACCAGGACCGTACCATCCGCCCGCATGACCCCGCTCAGCACCGCTGACCAGCCGGCGAGCACCACGCTCCACAGCACGATGCGCAGCAGGTCCACCGCGGCAAGAGCCGTGGCAGTATCCGTGATGAACAGGCCGATGGCCCCCGGGGCAATCAGATAGGCGGCCGTCACGAAGGCGCCCGTCGTAACCAGGTTCAGACGCAGCCCCGTGGCCAGGATAGGCCCGACGGCGCCTGGCCTGCCAGCGCCGATGGCGTGGGAGGCCAGGACCGTCGCCGTGATGCCCAGCGACATCACCGGGAACTGTACCCAGCTCATGATCTGGTTGATCGCGCTGTAGCCGGCGGTTGCGCCGATGCCGTGCCGGTTTACCAGGCCAAGCAGCACCAGTTCCGCCACTGCCAGGCTCATCATCTGGCCGGCCGTCGGCAAGCCGATGCGCAGGATGGCCGGCACGAACGAGACGTCGAAGGCAGGGGACAGCGATGGCGCCAGCGGATGCCGGCGACGACGCCAGTGCCAGGCAAGACAGAGCAGCGACAATGCATAGGCCCCGATGGTGGAGACGGCGGCGCTTGCGACACCGAGACGAGGCAGTCCCGCCCAGCCCTCGATCAGGGCCGGCGTGGCGGCGAGAGACAGTGCCGTTGCGAGGACGAGCACGAAGAGCGGCGAGACGGCATCGCCGACACCCCTGCTCATCGAAGTTACGAGCCAGAGCAGGAAGATCACAGGACAGCCCGTTGTCATCCGGCGCGCATAGTCGATGGCCGCCGGCAGGATCGCCATGGGCGTGCCGAGGGCCTGCAGCAGGCCGGGAACAGCGAAGTGGCCGAACAGGGCGATCGGCAGGCTGAGGGCGAGCATCATCACGGTGGCTGTGGCGGCGATGCGGCGAACGCGCGGGCGATCGCCTGCCCCCCAAGCCTGGCCGATCAGCACGGCGGCGCCGCTGCTCAGGCCGATCACCAGCGAGAGCGCCAGGAACAGGATCGGAAAGAAGGCTGATACCGCGGCAATGGCCGGCAGGCCGAGCAACTGGCCGATCCAGATGCCGTCGAGCGTGCCGGAGGCGGCCTGGAGGACATTGGTCAGCATCATCGGCAGGAGGATGCCGAGATAGAGACGCCATAGGGGGCGGGAGGCGGGAGACGACGACATGGCGGATACCGGGCAAGCGGGTGCAATCCGGGCGGCGGAGCGCCAGGTGCGCGCGGGAAATCGACGGGTGAAAATCAGGCGGGAATCGGCAGTTGCGTCAGCGGCAACAGGCGTGAATCGGCCAGGGCGGCGGTGCGGTGCCCGAGCCCGGCGAGATAGTCCCGGTCGTCGGCAAAAGCGAGGAAGCTCCGCACCGAGGCCTGCCGGATCAGCATGACCAGGTCCCAGCGTTCGGTTTCGGGGCCGATCAGGAAGGCACCGCCGCTCCCGAGAAACTGAACTTCGCCGCCACTACGGGACAGGAAGGGCAGGGTGTGGACGACATAGCGCCGGAAGGCTTCCTCACCGCTGATCGGAGCGGCAGGGGCGAGATCCGGTGAGGCCGAATAGTCGGCGATTTCACGAAAACGCAGGAGATTGAGCATGGTGACGGGGCCGGCAAAGCCCCGAGTCACGAAGGCTCGCCCCGCCTCCTGCGTGGGGGAGAGAAAAGGCGGCATGATTTTTCCTCGGCATTCGGGAAGCGTCCAGCCTGGGCAGGCGAGCGTACGCTGCCGAGCCGGCTGAATGAAACGGCTCCCTTTATATCCGGGTGAAATTTTCCATGTCAATATACCCGGGTAATATTGCCGAGTGCACGGATCTCGTTTAAGGCTGTCCGCCGAAGCGCTATGTCATTCCGGTTTGGCCGAAGGAGGCCGCCCATGAAACGTGAAGATCGCAAGGCGGTTGTCGACGCCTACAAGAAGCGCAAGGTTGCGGCCGGCATCTATGCCGTCCGCTGTGCGGAGACGGGGGAGTGCTGGGTTGGCCGGGCGCCGGACCTCTCAAAAATCCGCAACCGGCTCTGGTTCACCCTGGGCCAGGGCGTTAGCCTGAATCAGGCGTTGCAGTCCGCCTGGAAGAAACATGGAGAGCGCGCCTTCAGCCTTGAGATCGTTGAGGAACTCGAGGAAGAGGAGGTCGCCTTCGTACGTGAACGGGTCCTGAAAGAAAGGCTCGATCACTGGATTACAGCACTGGCGGCGAAGCCGGCTTGATTTCGCCTCTCTCTGGAGAAAGACGCCTCTTCCTGTGATAATTGCCCCCAGGGCGTCTGGCGATCCTGAAGGGACGCAGCCGGTCGGGCCGCGCTTCCGAGCCCGCATGCCAGTCCAAGCGACGTGGCGCTTCTCATTTGCTGCCTGAACAGCGCATGATGTGGACTGCGGTTACCGGGGGCCTTTCGCATGTCCGATCTTCCAAGCGACGATCAGCTTCGTATCACGCTGGCGCGAACACTCGGGCTCGTCTTCGAGGATTGGAGCATGCCCGATCCGACACGCATGGAACTGGATGTCGAGCAGGCGATTCGACAGGCGGTCCGGCGAGCCTGGCCGGGCTTGACCGTCACCGCGGTGGTGGCCGGCCTTCGGCACGACGGCGAAGTCGATAGCATCGATCTCCTGATGGCCGACACCCGCAGCGGCATCAAGAGACGGTATCTGGTGTTTCCCTGACATGCTTCGCGTTCGGGGCAGGGCGCGCCTGCAGGCTCCAGCGGTGCCGATGGTCGACCTCGTCCCGCAAGAGGGCGAAGTCGGCCCCGGAAGTCGATCATTGCGGCAGGGCCAGCTTCACCTCATTGCGTATGCCTGCCTTGATGTCGATGTCCTGGACGACGCTGACATCGCCCTTCCAGGCACTGATCTTGTATTTGCCGGCAGGCAGGACGTAGTTCGCCGGCAGCGTGTAGAGCCGGGTGATTTCTTTCGCCTCGCCATAGATATCGGTTTCGGGACTGGTGATGCGCACCGAGTCCGCGCCCGGCGCGTCGAGGGCGGCAAGGCCTGCGTCGAGGGGGAAAGAAGCCGTGACCGTCTCGCCGGCCTTGATCTCCAGGGGGAAGACGCGATCCACCCCGTCGATCTGAACATGCACGCGATAGGTACCGGCAGCAATGTCGAAAACAGGCTCGCCGTCATAGGCATCGACCAGGAACGACTCACCGTCGACCGGTGTGGCGCCGGCGAGGATCTCCACATGGGGATCTTTCGCAACGGGGCCTCCGGAAACGAAGACAATTTTGCCTTTGAGCTTGCCCACGCCGGCAATGATCTCGACGGGGACCGTTTCGGCCGGTGCGACCTCGACGTCGCGGGATTGAATGGAGGTGCCGAGCTTGAGGGTGACGCTGTATTCGCCGGCCGGCAGGATGACCGCCGTCTCGGCATCGTAGGCGGTGAACAGGTCGTCGCTGCTGCCCTTGGCCTTGACGGTCCAGGTCGCGTTTTCCAGGGCTGTTTCGGTCGCGGTCCGCTTGGCGCGCAGCCCAAGGCGGCCGGCATCCAACGCCATGTCGACGCGGTTCATCTCGCCGGCCTTGATGGTGATGGGAGCCTTCACGCTGGCCTGTCCCACCGTGAGGGTCAGGATGTAGTCGCCCGGGGCGACCTGTTCATGGATGTTGGCGTTGTAGCTCGTCATCACGGTTTCAGACGCCACGCCTTCCGGCGCCGGGCGGGCGAGTTCCCACTGTACATTGTCGGTGAGCGGGTCGTCGCTGGCCGCCAACCGGGCATAGCCGGTCAGGTTCCAGGCAGGCTTGGGGTCCGCCTTCGGCTCGGCCTTGGGTTGCGGAGCCGGTGCAGGCGGCGGGTTGCCTTGCGCCGTGTGCACCGCCTGTTGGATGGCCTTGGTGAGTTCGCCGGCATCCTCTGCCTGCAGGGCGACGCCGCCGGTCGCCTCCGCCATGCAGCGCAGTTCCCGGTTGGCTTCGGGATCCTTGATGTCGAAGCCGACGGTATCGACGACGAGGTCGATATCGGCCTTCTTCAAGGCGGCGGCAACCTCGCAGGGGTCGGCGTTACAGGTCTCGACGCCATCGGAGACCAGGATGATGGTCGACCGGCCCTCCTGTCCCTTCATCGCTTCGGCGGCGGCTCGCACGGCATCGGTCATCGGCGTGCGGCCCTTGGGCGACAGGCCGCCGACCATGGCCATGAAGGCCTGCTCCTCGACGGGCCCGACCGTTTTGAGCATCTCGATGTCCTTGCAGTCGCCCTTGCGGCGGTGGCCATAGACGATCAAGCCGAGCTGATCCTCCGAAGGCCAGCCTTTCAGGATGGTGCCCACGGTTTGGCGGGCCGCCTCGATCTTGGTGATGGCGCCTACCTTGCCCCACATCGAGCCCGAAGCGTCGAGCACCAGCATGACGCGAGCTCCTTCTCCTGCCCTCGCGCTCTCAGCCATCGGCATGAAGGCGCCCACCAGGCCGAGAAGGCCCAGAAGGAGGAAGCAAAAGCCTTTCTGCATGGAAAACTCCAATGGATCTGCCGATCGGGCGCCCGTCCGGCCATGCTCGCCGTTCGCCGGTTCGAACACAAGCGAAGGTTGCATGCCCGGATATGACTGCGGAATGTGCTGCAGTCCGTTACCTCTGTGCGCTTTCGCATAGGAGGACGCGGAGTGATGGTGTTCATTCGGCCTTGACGGCGCCACCCTCCCGCGCTCCGCTTGAATGCCCTTCTCCCTACGATTGGACAGGCGGCATGCTGATACCGCCCCACAGCGATGTGCGAAAACGCACAGCGCGAAGGGGCCGTTTCCAATTAACCATTGCTGTATCAGCGGGGCCGGAAATCAGCACGAGCCCACGCAAAATCGTCGGGGACTATCGATGTTGACCTCAAACGCACGCCTGGCCTGGAACGACGTCGACATGTCGGCGCCAGATATCACCGAGCTGCATCGCGCCTACATGTTGTCGATCCGCCAGCACCAGCGTCTGCTGGGCGAGCTTTGCGCGACGCTCTCCAGTCTCGGTGTTGCCATCGACAATTCTCCTCTCGACTCGCAGATGCGGGATGCCCTTTCCGCCGGTGTCGGCCGTCACGTCGACCTGGCCCGTGGGATCATCGCTGGAATCGACAGCGCATTGAGCTTCTCGGCGCCGACGCGTCCGTCGACCGCTCATTGACGAATAGTCGCTGCAGCGGCAGCCGGCTGTGCCGAAAGGCACAGGGGTGCAGCGGCCGGGAAACCGGGTTGCCGTGGACGTAACTCTACTCTCCATAGCAGTACCTTGAGCGGACAGGCCTTGCAGGAGGCTTGTCCGCTCCTTTTAAGCTTGGGGTTCCCGTAGAGAACGAGCCTTACGCCTGGTCGCTTCAGGAAGCCGGCACGGCTTTGCCAAGAAAGAGGCACGATGCATGCCCTTACCTCGCCTGCGTTTACAATAAGGCGGGGGCGGTTTCGCCGGGATAGAGCACGTTCTTTTTCGACCTCTCTCCTGTCCAAACTGTTTGTTTGTGCGTATCTTCGTCATTTCCTGGGGTTCCGCTAGGTTGCAAAACGCTGCAGGGTCCCGGTTCCCGAGTGGTGACGGGAGCGGCGTATGATATCGGCAACACTTCTTGTTTTTTAATCAAACCGCATTGACACCCACTGGCTGTTTCATTTTTGTACTGCTGATGTGTTGATGTTTCCGGCTCTCGTCTGCCTAGTACCGCCGGACTTAACCGAACAGTAACCATAATGATGTCGGTACTAGCTACGCGCTGACGTATTCGGGGGTACTATGAAACTGGTCCATTTTGCCGTGCTCGCGGCCATGTCGCTGAGTCTGGGCGCCTGCCAATATACCAAGACCGCCGATCCCGTGCTCTCGGAGCGGGATGCGCAGTTCATGGCGATGATTCCCACCGGCGATGTGGACAAGATGTTTGCCCGCTACATGGTCGACAATCCCACCGGCGAGCCGGCGGGCGTGGTGGTGGTCGAGACAAAGCAGCATCTGCTCTATTATACGCTGCCCGACGGCAAGGCGATGCGCTACGGCGTGGCCCTCGGCAGCGAGGCTTTCGGCTGGACGGGCGAGGCCGTCATCGACCACAAGGCGGAATGGCCGACCTGGAATCCGCCGGCCGAGATGATTGCGCGCTGGCCGCATGTCAAGCGGACCGAGGGCGGCTGGACCAATCCTCTGGGCGCCCGCGCGCTCTACCTCTTCCAGGGCGGCAAGGATACGCTCTATCGCATCCATGGCACCAACGAACCCGAGAAGATCGGCCGCAGCGTGTCGTCCGGCTGCATCCGCATGCGCAACATCGACGTGATCGATCTCTACAATCGCGTTCCCGCCGGCACGAAGGTGATCGTGCGCTGAGAATTGCGGTTTCTGGCATCTCGGCGCGTCCGGGGGCCCTGCCCAGCATTCGCGCTAGACATGAAGCCTCGGATTTTTCCGGGGCTTTTGTTTGCCCGGTCATTGCCCCCGGACTGGGGAATGGTGGGTAGGTCTTTCTGGCCGAATTGAGTGAAATCCCTCATCCGACGCGCGCGACGGCGAGCCTATTCTCTGTGAACGGTTCATATCAGCTCCGGAGAGACCATCATGACCGACCGCTCGGAAGACAGGTGTCCTACCCCCGATCATGCCGAGGAGAATGCCTTCTTTCCATCGCCCTATTCACTGAGCCAATTCACGTCCGCCAAATCCGACCTGGGGGATGCGCACTACCCCGACGCCTATCGCGGGGGCGCTGGAAGGTCCTGATGATTGCGGCGGACGAGCGCTATCTCCTCATGCGCAACGGCACGATGTTCTTGACCGGCAACCACCCCGTCGAGATGCTGCTGCCGATGTACCATATGGACAAGGCCGGTTTCGAAACCGAGATCGCCACCCTCTCGGGAAACCCGGTCAAGCTGGAGCTCTGGGCCTTTCCGAAGGAGGACGATGCGGTCCAGGGCATCTATCGCAAATATCTCGACAGGCTGAAGCAGCCACTGAAGCTGTCCGACGTCATCGAGGGCCGGCTCGGAGACGACTCCGACTACATCGGCGTCTTCATCCCCGGAGGACATGGCGCCTTGATCGGCCTGCCGCAAAGCCGCGACGTCAAGGCGGTGCTCGAATGGGCCTTGCGCAGGGACAAATATGTCATCTCGCTCTGTCATGGCCCTGCAGCCTTGCTGGCCGCTTCGATCGGCGAAGCCGAGGGAGACTCTCCCTTCAAGGGCTACAAGATTTGCGCGTTTCCCGATTCGATCGACGCGAAGATGCCGGATATCGGCTATATGCCGTGAGCCATGCCCTGGTTCATCGGCGAGAGGCTGCGGGAAGCCGGCGTGGAAATCCTGAATGACGACATCACGGGCCGGACGCACCAGGATCGCAAACTCATTACCGGCGACAGCCCTTTTGCATCGAACAATCTCGGCAAGGCGGCAGCCCGCGCTCTGATCACAGAGGCTGCCGCGCTATAGTCGCCCCGACGGCGGCGCATGAAGAGACGGATGAAGACATGGATCAGTTCTATGGAACGGTCTTCGCCATCGAGAGAAGCGAAGACCTTGCATCGATCCAGCAACGTGTCCGCGCTATCGCTTTGCTGTTCGGATATGATCGTTTCGTATTGTTTTCCGCGTCCCCGGTGCGAGACGACTTGGTCGAGAAGATCTACTGGGCGGAGGGGGATTAGTTTGGCGACGGGACCTTTGTGGATGCGAAGACCTATGTCCAGCGCTGCCCGGTGACGCGCCATATCCTGTCCACGGACGAGGCCTTCTTCTAAACCAAGACGGTTTCGAGCCGCGGCGAGAAATACCGCGTGGTCCGCACGCCCAGGGGAGCGGGCGTGCATGGGCTGCAGATTCCTGTCTTCGGACCCACCGGTCTCGAAGGCGCCGTGACCTATGGTGGTGAGCGGATCGACAGCTCTGCGCGGGCCCGCATTGCCCTGACGATCATCGGCATCGCGGCCTTCCGTTCGGCGCGGCGCCTCATCGAGGGCGGTGGCGGCGACACGGCTGCCAACCTCACGTCGCGGGAGCGCGAAGTCCTGCGCTGGACGGCAGCAGGCCGGCGACAGGCGGACATTGCCGCGACACTCGGTCTGTCGGAGCGGACGGTTGAAAATCATCTACGCCGGGCGCGCCTTCGCCTGGGAGCGGCGACGACGGCGCAGGCGGTCAGGACGGCGATTCGACAGCGCGAAATCAACGATTAAGCGAGTCGCTTCTGAAAAAAGCGCTTTGCTTTCGCACATCCTGCCAAGCGCCACGGGGGACAACCCCAGAGCGTGGGAGCTGCCGGCCTGACGTACCGGCCTGCAATATTGCCAAGTCTTACGACTGGGCCATCTGCTGAAGGCGAGTATAGGCCGCCTCCGCGCTCATCTGGCGCTGGTCCTTTTCCTTGCGCGCCGCACCCACGGCGGCGGCCAGAGCCGGGATGGCAATCTTGCCATAACGATCCTCGAGCTTTTCCCGCTTCTGTTGCGCGGGCTGCTGGAGACGCGATCCCTCGATGTCCATAATCTGGTCCTCAACCAAGATACACGACAAGTACGTGCACGGATTTACGCAGTTACGACAACAACTTATCCCATAATTGACAGCGAAGGCGTGGGAATTATGACGGAACGGCGACACGATTAGCTCAATTGCGACATTGTCGTTATTTTGCTGCAGCATGTTGCAAGAACGTCACAAGTAAATGGGCCACAAGGCCATAAAGAAAGCCGCGCTTTGCGGCGCGGCTGTGATGCATTCATAAGTTCAATGTTACCGATATGCCGCGCGCATGTCGTTGCAGCCGCGTCGCATATCGACAAAAGCAGGATGCTTCCGTTCAGGCGGCGAGATCGTCGTCTTCGTCGCGCAGGCAGGCCGGCATTTCATGCTTGGGCTTTTCAGGCTTGGCCACGACACGGGCCACCTGTGCCGCGGCTGCGGCGACGGCCGAAATGCCGATGGCGCGATAGAGATGCTGCAGCTGCTCGCGCGGCGAGCCTTGCTGGGGCGCGAGCCCTTCGCCCGGTTGGGCGGTGGAAAGAGGGGAGGTCGTCATAATTAACTCCATACGCAACGACACGCTCTACTTACATTCACCCTGGAGGTGCTTTGAAGCGAGGTGAGGGCCGGACTGTGAATATTTGGCGGCGAAGCTATCATGGTTAACGTGAAGGCTCCGTGATACTTCGCACGGCATGGTGGACAGTATAGGCCCGGCTACCTGAATGTTCGATTAACCGGGCCGCCGGCACCGGCAATTCATGCCCTCGGCAAGGCCCAGGGCTGCACGCTGACGATCGACCAGGCCGTACCGCTCTTGCGGCAACCCTTGCCCTGATACCATTGCGCCGGGTTCGTTCCTCGGATGGCCCCGCCGGCCTGGTCCGACTGCGCCGCCACGAAGCTGCGGCAGGTGAGCTTGTTCTCGACATAGGTCTCGGCCACTGGCGTCACCGAGCCGTGGGCGCCGGTCGTCATGTTCGACCATTGAATCGAGGCGCCCGGATTCTGGGGGTCCATGGCGGCCTGCAGCGCGGCCTTGGCCTGCTGCCAGTCGGCGTCGGTCATGCTGGCATTGAGGCGGATGTCCTGGACGGGAATCGAACCGGTCGTGGTCTGATCCTCGGCCGAACCGAAGATCGGGCCGAGAGGCGTCGAAATGGCGCAGCCTGTCAAAATGACACTGGCGAACAGCACTGACAGTGGGCCGCGGACGCGGTAGGCGTTATAACCGCCCTTGAAGACGAACAGGCTGAACACAGTGGAGCCACCCCAATGACCATGACGTTAGGTAATCCTGGCACGGGCGAGTTAACGCCGGGTGACTCGGCTGGCTTCCTCGGCGCGTCCGAACCGTTTTTGTTGTTCGCGCAATGGCTCGCGGAGGCGGAGAAATCCGAACCCAACGACCCCAACGCCATGGCGCTCGCCACGGTGGATCCCGAAGGGCTGCCGGATGTGCGCATGGTGTTGCTCAAGGGCCTCGATGACAAGGGGTTCGTGTTCTACACCAACACCCAGAGTGCCAAGGGCCAGGAACTGGCCGGCACGCCCAAGGCCGCCCTGCTGTTTCACTGGAAGAGTCTGCGCCGGCAGGTGAGGGTGCGCGGGCCGGTGGAGCGTGTCACCGATGCGGAGGCCGACGCCTATTTTGTCACGCGCCCGCGTGGGAGCCGAATCGGCGCCTGGGCCTCGCAGCAGTCGCGGCCGCTCGAGGGGCGTTTCGCCCTCGAAAAGGCAGTAGCGACCTACACGGCCAAATTCGCCATCGGCGAGATCCCGCGCCCGCCCCACTGGACCGGTTTCCGCATCCTGCCGGTGCAGATCGAGTTCTGGCACGACAGGCCGTTCCGGTTGCATGACCGCCTGGTTTTCAGGCGTGCCGAGAGCCAGGACGGCTGGCGCCGCGAGCAGCTTTATCCCTGAGCCAGCGCGCGGCAATTCGGCGTGCCCTTTGCCGCGAGCCGCCGCCCTATTTCATTTGGGCGTCGTGATATCTATGTCTTCTGGCATGGCTCTTGGGAGCCGCCCCCTTTTTCGATCGGTTACATCAATGACAAGCAGTTCCGCCCAGCATCCGCAGCGCGCGATGATCCTCACCGGCGCCTCCCGGGGGATCGGGCATGCGACCGTCAAGCGCTTTTCAGCGGCAGGCTGGCGGGTCATCACCTGCTCCCGTCATGCCTTCCCCGAGGAGTGCCCGTGGGAGGCAGGCCCCGAGGATCACATCCAGGTCGACCTGGCTGATCCGGCCAATACCGAGGAGGCGATCCAGGAGATCAAGCGCCGTCTCGACGGCAGCGGCCTGCATGCGCTGGTCAACAATGCGGCGATTTCGCCCAAGGGCAACAGCGGTACGCGGCTGAGCAGCATCGAGACCGGGCTTTTGGATTGGCAATGGGTGTTCCAGGTCAATTTCTTCGCGCCGATCATGCTGGCGCGCGGGCTGATCCAGGAACTGGAGCAGGTCAAGGGCTCGGTGGTGAACGTCACCTCGATCGCCGGGGCACGTGTCCATCCCTTCGCCGGGGCCGCCTACGCGACCTCGAAGGCCGCCCTGGCGGCGCTGACCCGCGAA
This sequence comes from Labrys sedimenti, assembly GCF_034424805.1. NCBI lineage: Bacteria > Pseudomonadati > Pseudomonadota > Alphaproteobacteria > Hyphomicrobiales > Xanthobacteraceae > Labrys > Labrys sedimenti. The sequence continues at coordinate 67,600 of NZ_JAXOUF010000011.1, read as the reverse complement.
ATGGCCTCGGACTTCGCACCGCGCGGCATCCGGGTCAATGCGATCGCGCCTGGTGAGATCGATACCTCGATCCTGTCGCCCGGCACCGAGAAGATCGTCGCGCAAATCCCGATGCGCCGCCTCGGCACACCCGACGAAGTGGCCAAGACCATCTATTTTCTGTGCACGGATCAGAGTTCCTATGTGAACGGGGCAGAGATCGCCATCAATGGCGGGCAGCACGTCTGACGGCGGTATTCCGGGGGCGATAAGGTTGCCGACAATGCTCTCGGCATGACAGGGACGGTCTATTCCTCAACAAATAGGTCTATCGCCCCTTCCCCCCTGCGCAGCCTTCCGTTATTCATGCCGTTCCTTTCGAATAGGCAGTTGCGGAATGACAGCAAGTGGATTGATGGCCGGCAAGCGCGGCCTCATCATGGGTGTGGCGAATAATCGATCGATCGCCTGGGGTATCGCCAAGGCGTGCAGGCAGCATGGCGCCGAGCTCGCCTTCACCTATCAGGGGGACGCCCTCAAGAAGCGCGTCGAGCCCCTGGCTGCCGAACTCGATGCCCTTGTCGTCGGCCATTGCGACGTCACCGACGGCGCCAGCATCGATGCGGTGTTCGCCGAAGTTGCCGCCAAGTGGGGCAAGCTCGACTTCATCGTCCACGCGATCGCCTTTTCGGACAAGGATCAGCTGGACGGCCGTTATCTCGAGACGACCGAAGAGAACTTCACCAAGACGATGCTGATCTCCTGCTATTCGCTCACCTCGGTCGCCCAGCGCGCCGAGAAGCTGATGACGGAGGGCGGCTCGATCCTGACGCTGACCTATTACGGCGCCGAGAAGTGGATGCCGCACTACAACGTCATGGGCGTGGCCAAGGCCGCGCTCGAGGCGAGCGTGCGCTATCTGGCCGCCGATCTCGGCGAGAAGGCGATTCGGGTGAACGCCATCTCCGCTGGTCCGATCAAGACCCTGGCCGCTTCCGGCATCGGCGATTTCCGCTACATCCTCAAGTGGAACGAATATAACGCGCCGCTGCGCCGCACAGTCACCATCGAGGAGGTGGGCGAAGCGGGGGCCTATCTGCTCTCCGACATGTCGCGCGGCGTTACCGGCGAAGTGCACCATGTCGATGCCGGCTACCATGTGGTCGGCATGAAGAACCCGACCTCGCCCGACATCACGCTCGCCGGCAAGGACTGAGCGGCAAGCGCAGGCTTTGGAGCACCGGTTCAGCAGCTCATGAGGGGCCGGCAGCACGAAAATGAAACGGGCATTCGCCGGCTGGCGTCATGCCCGTTTCGGGAGGCAGGACGGCCTCCCGTCTGGTTCATACGTCCAAAGCAGGAGTAAGCCCGTGGCGCCCACACTTTACTTCATGCGCCACGGCGAGACCGATTGGAACGCCGAAGCGCGCCTGCAAGGCCAGCAGGACATCCCCCTCAATGAAGCGGGGCGCAAGCAGGCTGCCGAGGCAGGCCAAAGGCTTGCGGGGGTCCTGCCTGAGCCGGATAGCCTGCCCTGGCTGGTCAGCCCGCTCGGGCGCACGCGCGAGACGGCGGAACTGGCGCGCAAGGCGATTGGCCTGCCGCCGCAGCGCTACACCACCGATGACCGCCTCAAGGAACTGACCTTCGGCGATTGGGAAGGCCGCACCTGGGCCGAATTGCGTTCGGTGGACCGCAACATGGTGAAAGCGCGCACGGCCGACAAATGGGCCTATGTCCCGCCGCGCGGCGAGAGCTATGCCATGCTGCACGACCGTATCGCGCTCTGGCTCAAGACGGTGACGCAGGATCAGGTGGTTGTCAGCCATGGCGGCGTCGCCCGCGTATTGATGGTGCTGTTGGCCGGTAAAGCCAGCGCTCAAGCCGCCGAGGAGCCGATCTGGCAGGGCAAGCTGCTGGTCTTCCGCAACAAATCGGCCGAATGGGTCTAAATACCAGGCCGCAAGAAAGACCGACCTATGAGGGCATTCCTGGGAGCGCGGCGGCTCCCGTCGCCAGGCTGGTCGCTCAGGTAACCGGGCCACCCTTGCGCTTGCAGCTTTCGCGGAACTTCTTGCGGGGCTTGCCCTTCAGCCCCTGCTTGTCGGCGGCGTCGGAGCAGGCCTTGGAAATGGCCGCCTTCTTGCTGGCATCGACCGCCGGTTTCTTGGCCTTCGGGGTCGTAGGCGTGGCACTCGGCGCCATCTGTTCCGTCGGCGCGGCCGTCGCAGGTGGCGTGGTCTCAGGCGTCGTCTGTGCAGAGGCTGCGTCCACACCCAAGGAAAGTGCCAATGCAATTGCCGGAAGCAGGCCAAAACGGCGGACGTTCATGGTATTTCCTCCAGTATATTCGATTTCGGTAACGATTTCGATACCCAGCCCGCTCCAGGCATGGAACCATGACATGGCCGAATTTTGACCTTCGTTTGAGAATTCAGCGGCGGCATCTGACCGAATCTTATTTCGATGTCAGGTTATGCCTTGCTTATTCTGATCGCCTCGCATGGCGCTGGGGGCGTTTGCAAGATACCTTCGGCTCTGTCGGGGCACGGCCGAAATTGAGTTTTGGCGCGAATGCTGTAGAAGGCGGCCATCACTTGTTCCCTGCGAGCTCCCATGTCCTTCAACAGCTTCGGCCATCTCTTCCGCGTTACCACCTATGGCGAGAGCCACGGCGTGGCGCTGGGCTGCGTGATCGATGGCTGCCCGCCGCGCCTGCCGATCAGCGAGGCGATGATCCAGGGCTTCCTCGACCGCCGCAAGCCGGGCCAGAGCCGCTTCACCACGCAGCGTCGCGAACCCGATGCCGTACGCATCCTCTCCGGCGTGATGGCGGACGAGGCGAGCGGGCAGTTGCTGACCACGGGGACGCCGATCCATCTGATGATCGAGAATGTCGATCAGCGTTCGAAGGATTACGGGGAGATCAAGGACAAGTATCGCCCCGGCCACGCCGACTATGCCTATGACGTCAAATACGGCATTCGCGACTATCGTGGCGGCGGACGATCCTCGGCTCGCGAGACGGCAGCCCGCGTAGCGGCCGGGGCGGTGGCTCGGCAGGTCCTGTCCGGCGTGACCGTCCGCGGCGCGCTCGTGCAGATGGGGCCGCACAAGATCGATCGCCGCCGCTGGGATTGGGAGGCGGTGGATGCCAATCCGTTCTTCTGCCCGGACCCGGTCGCGGCCGCCTTCTTCGAGGAATATCTCGACGGCATACGCAAGGCCGGCTCTTCGATCGGTGCGGTGATCGAGGTGGTGGCCGAAGGAGTGCAGCCAGGCCTCGGTGCTCCGATCTATGGCAAGCTCGATTCGGATCTTGCGGCGGCGATGATGAGCATCAATGCGGTCAAGGGCGTGGAGATCGGGGACGGCTTTGCCGCTGCCGAGCTCGGAGGCGAGGCGAATGCCGACGAGATGCGCATGGGCAATGACGGAAGGCCGCTGTTCCTCTCCAACCATGCCGGCGGCATTCTCGGCGGCATCTCCACCGGCCAGCCGGTGGTGCTGCGCTTTGCGGTGAAGCCGACCTCCTCCATCCTGCAGGAGCGCCGTACGGTCGACCGCTACGGTCGCGACACCGATATCGTCACCAAGGGACGCCATGACCCCTGCGTCGGCATCCGCGCCGTGCCGGTGGGAGAGGCGATGATGGCCTGCGTGCTGGCCGACCATTTTCTGCGCCATCGCGGGCAGGTCGGCACGCCGGTGGCCTGGCCATTCGAGAAATAACGGACGGCGGGTCTTCAGACCCGCCCCCGATTCAACGCCCGATGTCGTAGCCCTTGTCGCGCAGCTTTACGAGGGCCGCCTCGAGTTCGGGATCGATCTTGCCCGGCATGATGACCCGGGGCTGGACGATGAGGTCGCCGGGCCCATCCTTGGCCTGCACGCCCTTGCCCTTGAGGCGGAAGGAGCGCAGCCCTGTGGTGCCGGCGGGCAAGGTGAGATCGACCGAACCGTCGAGCGTCGGCACGCGCACCTTGGCGCCGAGAGCGGCCTCGTAGAGGGTCACGTTGACGTCGACGCGAACATTCTTGCCTTCGGCACGAAATGCCTCGTGCGGTGCCACGGCCACCGTGATCAGCGCATCGCCGGGCTCGCCCCCGAACGAGCTCGGCTCGCCCTGGCCCCTGAGGCGAATGGTCTTGCCTGGAGCGATGCCGGCCGGAATGGAAGCGTCCACCATGCGGCCTGGCCCGAGCTCGACCCTTGTCTTGCCGCCCAACGCCCAGACCGTGAAGGGAATCTGACCGGTCACCTGAATGTCCTCGCCGCGGGGCGCCGAGCCGCGCGAACCGCCGCCGCGCTGAGCACGTCCACCGAACATCTCGCTGAGGATATCGTCGAAGCCACCCGCGAAACCGCCGCCGCTGCCGCCGCGACCACCACCGAAATTGAACTCGAAGCCGCCGGTGTCGCGTCCGAAGCCACCGGGACCGCCCGCGGCCTCGAAGCCCTGGAAGCGCGGCTTGCCTTCGGCATCGATCTCGCCGCGGTCGAACTGGCCCCGCTTCTTCTCGTCGCCGACGATTTCATAGGCGCTGTTGACCTCGGCGAACTTCGCCGCGGCCTTGGCATCCTTGTTCTGATCGGGGTGGTACTGTTTGGCGAGCTTCCGGAAGGCCTTCTTGATCTCAGCCAAGCTTGCCGTCTTGGAAACGCCAAGGACGCTATAGGGGTCACGCATATTCAAAATCTCTCCCGCCGGCCCCCTGATGGGCAGCCCGCCACCGTGGCACAAGGCCCACGTGCGCCCAAGAGATGGGATTTAGCACGAGATTCCGCAATATGCTCGCGCCGCGAAATCTCGGGAAGGCGGCGATTTCCACCAACGTGCCGGTTCGGGTGCTGGGTTTGACGCTTAATGGACGATCTCTTGTTCCAGCCTCCTGTTTCCGCGCGAATTCGGTATGCCGCGCCTGCCAAATTCCTTATGGAGGGCGAGAAAGGGCTGTAGACTGGGATTCGCCATGCCGATACGCGCCATACTCTTCGACAAGGACGGGACCCTGGTCGACTTTCATCTCACCTGGAGCGCTGCCGCCTATGCCGCGATGCAGCGCCTGAGCGGTGGCGACCCCGAGAAGATGGCTCGGCTGGTCGAGATCAACGACTATGACCTGGCGAGCCACCGCATCCTGCCGCATTCGGTGCTGGTGGCCGAATCTTCGGCCGATTACGGCGTCGCCTGGGCCGAAGTGCTCGGGGAGGTTGCCGATACCGCTTTCTTCGAACAGATGGACCGCATCTTCATCGAGGAGGGCCTGAAACATGTCACGCCCATCGGTGATCCGCCCTGGCTTCTGTCCACCCTGAAGAGCCGAGGCTATCTGCTGGGCATCTGTACCAATGATTCCGAGGCGGGCGCCCGCGCCCACTGCGAGAAGCTCGGCCTGATGCCCTGGCTCGACGCCGTGCTTGGCTATGATTCAGGGCATGGCCGCAAGCCGGAGCCGGGCCCGGTGCTCGGCTTTGCCCAGGCCTTCGGCGTGGCACCCCAGGAAATCGCCCTGGTCGGCGACTCCACCCATGACCTTCATGCCGTCAAGGCGGCCGGCGGCACGGCCATCGCCGTGCTCAGCGGTTTCGCGAAGCGGGACGAATTGGCGCCGCATGCCGATCACGTCATCGAGAGCGTGATGGACCTGCCGGATCTCCTGCAGTCGCTGGCGGATGCGCCCTGATGCTGCGACGTCCGGCGCCTCCGCCAACCGGCTGGGCCCGTACCGCGCAGAGCCTGGCGGTCTTCGCCTTCGAGGTGGTGCTGATCGCGCTGGTACTGCTGCGCTTTCATCTCGCTCCGCTCAAGGCCGGTTTTGCCGCCCTGTGCGCGGGGCTGCTGGCAGCCTGCGCCGCCTTGCTCTGCGCCGTGATCGCCTTCCAGGTGATCTGGCGCAAGGGCGAACGAGGCTTCGGCCGGGCCTTCAGCGCCTTCCTGCTTGCCATCCTGGTGCTGGGGCCCGCGGCGATCGCCACCAGCCTTGCCCTCAGCGTGCCTGATATCGTGGATGTCAGCACCGATCCCGATGATCCCCCGCCCTTGGCCCATGCCAACCGCACACGCGCGGCGGACGCCAATTCCACCGCCTATGCAGCGGGGCTGGCGGCCTATCAGCGCGAGGCCTTGCCGCAGGTCCAGTCTATCCTCCTCGACGTGCCGCCGGACGATATCCGCAAGATCGCCCTCCGCCTGATGCGGGAAAGGCGCTGGCAGGTTGTCGGCGATCTTCGCTTTGGCGAGATGGCCGCGCGTATCCGCCTGCCCGACAGTATCCGCGACGATGGCGATCCCGTGGACTCCGACGCGATGGGCGGCTCGCCCGCGGGCCCGGCCGCTGCCCAAAGGCGCTTCGGCGATCGCATCGAGGCGGTCGCCTCATCCACCATTCTGGGTACTGTCGACGACATCGCACTCCGCGTCCGGAGCGAGGGCGGCAAGACGCGCATCGACATGCGCTCGGCTGCTCGCTACGGCTCCTATGATTTCGGGGCCAACGCCAGGCATGTGCAGAGCTTCATGGCCGAATTGCGTGATCGGGCCCTGACGCCGGATCAGGCGAGCCAGTAGCGGCCCGCCATGGAAGGAACCCCCTCGGTGACGACCTTGCCGCGCTGGACCAGGTCTTCGAGATGGGCGAACAGATTGAGGGCCGCGGCTCCCTGCAAGCCGGCGGGAAGTCCCGCATAAACCCTGGCGGTCAAGGGTGTGACCGGCGCGGGGCCTTCGCTGAGCGCCTGAAGGATCGACGCCTCGCGCATGCGGCGGTGCTCGATCATCGCGCGCACGAAGCGCTGGGGCTGTTCGACCGGCCCGCCATGACCGGGGAAATAGCGGGCCTCCGGCCTGCGGAGGAGCTTCTCCAGCGAGGCCATATAGTCCCCCATCGAGCCGTCGGGTGGGGCGACGATGCTGGTGGACCAGGCCATGACATGGTCGCCCGACAACAGCACCTTGTCCGCCTCCAGCGAAAAGGCGAGGTGGTTGGCGCAGTGGCCGGGCGTCGCCAGCGCCGTCAACGGCCAATCGGGCGGGCCGAAATGATCGCCCTCGGCCAGGACTACGTCGGGCCGGAAGGTGAGGTCGCCGGCGGCATCGAGCAGATTGATCTCGCCGTCATGCAAGGGGCGGGCGCTGCGATGCGGGCCGGCGCCGTAGGTGGGCGCCCCGGTGGCCGATACCAGCGCCGACACACCCGGTGAATGGTCCCGGTGAGTGTGGGTGACGGCAATCGCCACCACTTCCTCGCCGCGTACGGCCGCGAGCAAGGCAGCGGCGTGGCCAGGATCGTCCGGTCCGGGGTCGATGATGGCGACCTTGCCGCGTCCGACGATATAGGAACAGGTACCGGTAAAGGTGAAGGCACCGCCATTGGAAGCCAGGATGCGGCGGACACCCGGAGACAATTCCTCGAGGACGCCCGGGGACGGCGCCTCGCGGTTGTAAGGTATGTCTTCGCCCATGGGGATTTCCAGTATCGGTGAAATTTGTCCGGTGCGGCAAGGGCCTATCGATCCAGCAGCCGATATCGCCTCTTGCGTACAAACGTCCTTTGGATGAAACTCATTGCGTACTGGTGTGGAATGGATCTGGTCATCCGGCCAGATCGGGACTGGGAGCGTAAGATGGCGCAGAGCGGCACCGTCAAGTTCTTCAACACCCAAAAAGGCTATGGCTTCATAACGCCTGACGATGGTGGACGCGACATCTTTGTTCACATCACCGCAGTCGAGAGTTCCGGTCTGGGTACATTGTCTGAAGGCCAGAAGATCTCCTTCGATGTCGAGCCCGACAAGAAGGGCAAGGGACCGAAGGCCGTCAATCTGGTGAAGGCCTGATCGGTATTTCCGCACTTGCGGCTGAAATGCGGTAATGGATGGATGAGCGCTTGCAGGCGCTCGTGATTCCAGCACCTGGATTTCGGCTCCATCATGCAATTGCGCTCCTCGCCGCCTTCGCCCTTCGGCCGGAAGGTCAAGATCGCCGCCCACTATCTCGGCCTGTCCGATCGCATCACCGTGGTCCCGGCGGATACCAATGATCCGCAGGACAGCCTGCGCGGGCAGAACCCGCTCGGCAAGATCCCGGTGCTGATCCTGGATGACGGGTCCATCCTCTACGACAGCCGTGTCATTCTCGATTATCTCGACCACCTCGCAGGAGGCGGGCGGATCATGCCGCAGGGCCCGGAACGCTATGAAGTGCTGACCCGTCAGGCCCTTGCGGACGGCATCATGGATGCTGCCCTGCTCCAGGTCTATGAGGCGAGGATGCGTCCCGAAGACCAGCGCAGCGCCAAATGGCTCGACATCCAGGCCGGCAAGGTCGCGCGTGGCCTGGCTCAATTCGAGGCACGGGCAGGGGCCTTCGACCCGGCACTGGACGCGGGAAGCATCACGCTGGCCTGCGCGCTCGGCTATCTCGATTTGCGCTTTGCCGGAACCTGGCGGCAGCATCATCCCAAGCTGCAAGCCTGGCTGGCCGCCTTCGAGGCGGAAATCCCGGCTTTCGGCCTGACGCGTCCGCAGTGAGGCGATGGGCCTGAACAGTGGCCCCTATCGCTTCCGTCCGGCCACGTCGACGGCATTGATCTGAGCAGCCTCGTCGAAGTCACCGTCCGGCACCACTTCACATTGCGACTGAACTCTTCTGGGATCGCGGGCATCCTTGCCCGCCTCTGTGAGCGCACCGGTGAGGGAGCCGGAAGAGCAGTACGGATGCCTGCGATGCCGGGGAAACCCGTTTTCGACGGACCAGTGCTTTCCAGACTCGATCTGGAAGCCTGACCGGGCGCTGTAGCGTTTTGCGATTTGACGGAGTCACCTCGCATCGCAAAGACGCGTCGAACCAAAGAGTTAGAGCAAACAAGCGTTCAGTCTTGAACGCGCTTTGTTCTAGCGCTGTGACGCCTCTTCGCGCTGGCGTGCCTCCCAGGCCACGCGCAAAGCAGCGCTCTCGCCCTCGAAACGCTCCTGCATGGCCTCGCAATGGCGGATGCGGTCGGCCCTGAAACTGCGGAAGTCCCGGCGCAGTTCGCACCAGGCCACGACATGCATCACCTCGACATAATAGACCATGGCAATCGGGCGAATGACCCGCCGGCTTTCCCGCCCCTCGACGTCGGCATAGTGCAGCAGCAATTTACGTTCGTCGCGGATGGCCAAGCGAATGGCGGCAAGATCGATGCTGATCGGCTCGGGATGGATCCACTGCGGCACGAAAAGGTTGGTCTTGTCGATAGGCTCGCGATTGGCGACCGGCAGGACGGTGGCGATCTTGGCACGGATCGAGCCCGCTGCCGCCTTGAGCGCGCGGTCGTCGGTGCGCTCCAGCAGTCCGAGCGCGACTACGAGGGCCTCGACCTCCTCGATCGACAGCATCAGCGGCGGCAGGTCGTAACCGGAGCGCATGACATAGCCGATGCCGGCTTCGCCATAGATGGGTACCGAGAGGGCTTGGAGCGAAGCGATGTCGCGATAGATGGTGCGTTTGGCGACTTCGAGTTGCGTGGCGATCGCCTCGGCCGTCACCGGCTTCTTGGCGACACGCAGCAACTGGATGATCTCGAACAGGCGGGTGGTGCGGCGCATGGGAAACAAGCCGGTGATTGTGGTCTGTGCGGAGACCGCTGACTGCTGACAGATTCTTGGCAGCAGGGTTCTGCTTCAATCGGCATCTGTCAATCGGCATCCAGCCATATCGGAGATTGCCATGTCCATCGAAGGAAGCATGCCGGCCGCATTCTCGCCGCGCCATGTCGGCGTGGCACTGGTGACGGCCTCCGCCATCCTGTGGAGTTCGGCCGGCTATTTCACGCGGGCGGTGCCCCTCGACATTGCCGCCCTGCTGTTCTGGCGGGGCCTGTTCGGCGCGGCCACCAGCCTTGCCTTCATCCTGGCGCTGGAAGGCCGCAACACCTGGCGCAGCTTCAGGGCGATGGGATGGGTCGGCCTGGGCTTCTGCCTGTTGTCCAGCCTGGGCATGGCTTGCTTCGTGGCATCACTGCGCCTCACCAGCGTGGCCCATGTCTCGATCATCTACGCGACGGTGCCTTTCGTGGCGGCGGGCTTTGGATGGCTGGTGATGCGCGAACGGGCTTCCGCCGCGGTGCTGGTCGCCAGCCTGTTTGCCGTCGTGGGCGTGGCGCTGACCGTGGCGGGCGGCAGCGGGCAGGGGAGCCTGATCGGTGATGCCCTTGCGCTGGCGATGACCGTGCTGGTGGCCGCCTTCGTGGTGATGCGGCGGCGCTTCCCCGATGTGCCGCTGGTGCCTGCTGCCTGCCTGTCGGCGCTGGTGCCAGCCCTGATCAGCGCACCCTTGATGTCGAGCTGGCCGATGGATGGCCGCGAGGTCGGCATGCTGGTGGCGTTCGGCGTGAGCAATATGGGCCTGGCTCTGGTCTGCTTCACCATCGGCGCGAAGTTCATTCCGGCGGCCCAGACGGCGCTGATCGGGGCGTTGGAGACACCGCTTGCGCCCCTGTGGGTCTGGCTTGCTTTCGGAGAAGCGCCGGGAACGGCTGCCCTGGCGGGCGGCGGCGTGGTTCTTCTGGCGGTGGTGGGCAGCATGGTCTGGGAAGGCCGGACGTCGACGGCCCAGTCCGGCTGACGATCGTCGAACGAAAAAGGCCCGGCGTTGTGCCGGGCCTTTTCGGAGCGCTGTCTTCCGAATGGATCAGAAGTGATAGTTCACGCCCAGCTTGATGTCGCTGCCGCTATAGCCGGCCTTGACGATACCGCTGCGGATGTCGAAGTCATCCTTGCCGTAGCTGGTATAGTTGTATTCTGCCCGGACCGACACTTCCGGGGTCACGCGATATTCGGCACCGAAACCCGCGGTCCAGCCGATCTGCCACTGCGAATCCTTGGCGCCGAAGCGATTGATCTCCGTATCGCCGAAAGCCAGGCCGGCCTTGATATAGGGCAGGAAGTCGCCCATGGCGTAGCCGAGACGGGGCGTGATCGAGCCGTTGAAGCCGTAGGTGCCCTTGTGGCCGTCATATTTGTCAGTGATGTCGGCATAGTTCAGCGAGCCTTCGATGCCGACCACGATCGGATCGTACTGCATGTTGTAGCCGGCCTGGACACCGCCGGTGAAGCCGCTGGCCTCGTTCAGGCGGACGCCGCGATCAGCATCGAAGTCGCCGGAAAAGCCATAGCCGAGATTGATACCGGCATAGAAGCCCGTCCAGGTCACGTTCGAGGCCGGTGCCTGGTAGGCCGGAGCGGGCTCCTGATAGGGCGGAATGTCGGCCGCAAAGGCGGCCCCGGTGATCAGCGTCACTGCTGTAGCGAGAAGAAGCTTTTTCATCGTGAACTCCTGGAACTCATACACGCGATGACGCCGGTATCCCCAACCCATCGAACAATCATGCGACCGTGTTACGTGAAGACTCTTAAGAGAAGGTTGCCTGATGGGTTTATTAAGTAGATTTAACAAGGCAATATTATGGCAGTGATTTCAATTATATTTGAAATATTTTGTTAACTATGATGTATGTTCTGTAAATTGCCTTAACGTCACTACGTGATTATTATAGTTAACGAGAAATTAATTTTGTGAATTATTGCGCCGTTAAATAGCTTGTCATTCCCAGCCGGCCGCATAGGGTTCGGGCGCATTGGCAAAATCGGAATGGACCGTGCCCAAATCATAGTTGAACGCCGTCGCCCGGGCCGACCAGCGATTATGCTGGGCGCCGCCGCAGGCCAGATCATCGCCCCGGCCCGAGGTCAGGCCGGGCAGAAGGCAAAGGCCTGCCGGGCGCGCGATGCGTGTGAGCGAGCGATTCTTGCCGTTTTCTCTTGAGGCATCCGCCGGGATGGAACCGACGATATCGATGTCGTCATCACCGGTTGCCGGGCGGGCCGGCTTGGCGGCAGCCTGCGGGGCGACGCCAGCCAGTACCGGCGCCTTGGTCACGGCAATGAAGCGACCGGTCCACACCAGCGACAGGGCGGAGGGCGCCCCGGGCACAGCCTCGCCAGCCTGCGCCACTCCAATGAGGGGCTGCCAGGCCAGGATCGCGCAAGTGAGGAAAGTGACCTTCAGCATCGTGTCCCAGTGTTGCCCGTTCCGGTGTCAAAGCGTCTTGCGATTGGAGGGAGCCACCACGAATCACAAGCGCGCGTCGAACCAAAGAGCTGGAGCAAAAAACGTTCAGCCATGCGCGCGTTTTGCTCCAGTGCTGGCATCGGCCAGTCCGTCACTTGAACACTGCCCAATGGTTGATCGACGTTAACGCTGGGCAGCAATCTGCCTGCATCGTAAACGCAGTATGAAGACAAGCCTGCGGAAGGAATGGAGAAAATGGTGGAAAAGGCTCGTGCGCAACGCGCTTTGGTGACGGGTGCCGCCAAGCGTATCGGTCGGAGCATCGCGCTTGGGCTGGCCCAGGCCGGATATGATGTCGCGCTCCATTGCAATCGTTCGCGCGCGGAAGCGGAGGATGTGGCGGCACAAATCGCGGCCATGGGACGCAGGACATGCATCGCCGTGGGTGATCTGGCCGCGGGCGACAAGGTAAGTGCAATCGTCGAGGAGGCGCGCGCCGGCATCGGCGTCCTCGATCTGCTGGTGAATTCGGCCTCGATGTTCGAGCCCGACAGCGTCGGCAGTCTCCAGGCGCAGGTCTGGAACCGGCAATTCGCCGTCAATGCCCAGGCCCCGATCTTTCTCGCCCAGGCCTTTGCGGCCCAGGTCGAGCCGCTTGCCTGCGATCCCTCCATCGTCAACCTGATCGACCAGCGCGTGCTGAACCCCCGGCCGGACTATGTGTCCTATTATCTCAGCAAATCCGTGCTGCATGTCGCCACGCAGACCCTGGCCCAGGCCCTGGCGCCACATATCCGCGTCAACGGCATCGGTCCCGGCCCGACCCTGCAGGCCGCCTCGCAGACACCTGAGGAATTCGCCGCCGAGGCGGCCGGCACACCGCTCGGCCATGGCAGTGCCGTGGAGGACATCGTGGAGGCCGTGCTTTATCTGGCCCGTGCCCGCAGCGTCAGCGGCCAGATGATCGCCGTCGACGGGGGCCAGCATCTGGCCTGGGCTGAGTAGAGGCCGGACGCATTGGTCCGGGCACGCCGGCGGTGGTGGGCAATTTCACCGGCATTTTCCATGCCCTCTCGTCAGCGTGCCTCCTGCGTCCTATTTATCAAGCCATGACCGACTCGCCTGACCTTGCCGAAACCGAGGAAGCTTCCTCCTCCGTCGACCTCGCCTTCGACGAGAAAGCCGTGCCATCTTCGCTGCGGGCGGGAACGGCAGTCATTCACGCCTTCTGGAAGACGCTGCCCAATGCGCCGGGTGTCTATCGCATGATCGATGCGGAAGGCACGGTGCTCTATGTCGGCAAGGCGCATTCACTCAAGAAACGGGTGGCGAGCTATGCCCGCGGCATCGCGCCGACGGCGCGCATCGCCCGCATGATCGCCGAGACGGCGGCGATGGAATTCGTCACGACCCAGACGGAAACCGAAGCGCTGCTGCTCGAGATCAACCTGATCAAAAGCCTCAAGCCGCGCTTCAACGTGCTGCTGCGCGACGACAAGTCCTTTCCCTATATCCTGCTGACGGGTGACCATCCTGCACCCCAACTGACCAAGCATCGCGGGGCGCGCACGCGCAAGGGCGATTATTTCGGCCCCTTCGCCAGCGTCCTGGCCGTCAACCGCACGATGAATGCCCTGGAGCGTGCCTTTCTCATCCGATCCTGTACGGATTCGGTGTTCTCCACCCGCACGCGCCCCTGTCTGCTGCACCAGATCAAGCGTTGCTCGGCTCCCTGTACCGGCGAGGTCTCCGTCGAGGATTATGCCGGCCTGGTCAGCGAGGCGCGCGCCTTCCTGACCGGCAAGTCCAAGGCCATCAAAGAAGCGATGGCGCATGAAATGGAGCAGGCCGCCGAGACCCTGGAATTCGAGCGCGCCGCCCGTTATCGCGACAGGCTCGCGGCGCTTTCGGCCATCCAGTCGACGCAGGGCATCAATCCGCGCTCGATCGAGGAGGCGGACGTCTTTGCCGTACACGAGCAGGCCGGCCAGTTCTGCATCGAGGTCTTCTTCTTCCGCACCGGCCAGAATTGGGGCAACCGGGCCTATTTTCCCAAGGCCGACCGTACGCTCAGCGAGGCCGAAGTGCTCGATGCCTTTCTCGGCCAGTTCTACGATGACAAGCCGGCGCCCAAGCTCGTGCTGCTTTCGCATGAGGTCGAGGGCGGGGAGATCCTGCGTGAGGCGCTGTCGCTGCGTGCCGGCCGTCGTATCGAGATCGCGACGCCGAAGCGGGGAGAGAAGCGCGACCTCGTCGAACATGCCCTCACCAATGCCCGCGAGGCCCTTGGGCGCCGCCTGGCCGAATCCTCCTCGCAGCTCAAGCTGCTGGAGGGCGTCGCCGAGGCCTTCAGCCTCGAAGAGCCGCCGCGCCGCATCGAGGTCTATGACAACTCCCACATCATGGGCACCAACGCCGTCGGCGGCATGATCGTGGCTGGACGCGAAGGCTTCGCCAAGATGCATTATCGCAAGTTCAACATCAAATCGACGGAGATCACGCCGGGCGACGATTACGGCATGATGCGCGAAGTGCTGGAGCGACGCTTTTCCCGCCTGATCAAGGAGACACCCAAGGACGAGCCGGGCGAGGCGGCGGAGCTGGACGATGTCGTGATGCCGACCTGGCCCGACCTCGTGCTCATCGACGGCGGTGCCGGCCAGATGCAGGTGGCCCGCGAGGTTTTCGCCGACCTCGGCGTCGAGGATGTCGCTCTGGTCGGCGTCGCCAAGGGTGTCGATCGCGATGCCGGCCGCGAGACCTTCATCGTCGAGGGCAAGCCCCCCTTCAAGCTCGCCCCGCGCGATCCCGTGCTCTATTTCGTGCAGCGCCTGCGTGACGAAGCCCACCGCTTCGCCATCGGTGCCCATCGCCAGAAGCGCTCCAAATCGCTGAAGGAAGGAGGGCTCCAGGAAATCGGCGGCATCGGCCCGCAGCGCAAACGTGCGCTGCTGCGGCATTTCGGCACTCTCAAGGCGATCGAACGGGCTTCGATGGCCGATCTCGAAGGCTGTCCGGGCATCGATCAGGCGACCGCCCGCAAGGTCTACGACTTCTTCCACGACAAGGCATCTTAAACCCGGTTGACGGCGCGGCCCGCGCCATGTTCCTTCAAGCCATGACATCACCTGCGCCCACAAAGCGGACCTCACCGCTCTCCCTGCCGAACATCCTCACCTATGGCCGGATCGCGGCGGTGCCGGTGGTCGTGGCCTGCCTGTTCTGGCCGGAGGTGATCTGGGTACGCTGGGTCGCCTTCGGGGCGTTCGCCCTGGCGGCGGTGACGGACTATTTCGATGGCTATCTCGCCAGGGCCTGGGGGCAGCAATCCTCGCTCGGACGCATGCTTGATCCGATCGCCGACAAGCTCTTGGTATCGTCCTGCCTGCTCATGCTGGCGGCGACGGGAACCATCACCACCGACAATTTGTCCGTGTGGGCGGCGATCGTCATCCTGTGCCGCGAGATCCTGGTTTCCGGCTTGAGGGAGTTCCTGGCCGAATTGCGGGTTTCCGTGCCGGTAACGCGGCTGGCCAAATGGAAGACCACCGTCCAACTGCTGGCGATCGGTTTCCTGCTGGCGGGGCCGGCCGGCGATGCCGTCCTGCCGGGCTGCACGATCATCGGCCTGGTGCTGCTGTGGGTTTCGGCTGTGGTGACGCTCTATACGGGCTATGATTATTTCCGCAGCGGCGTGCAGCATCTCCTCGAAGATGCGTAATGAGGCTGGAGGACGTGCGATGAAGCTGATCTATTTCGCCTGGCTGCGCGAGCGCATCGGCGTGCCGGAAGAGGAAGTCGACTTGCCGGCCGAGGTCAAGACGGTCGAGGATCTGATGCAGTTCCTGTCCGAGCGCAGCGAAGCCCATGCCCATGCCTTCGAGAACCGCAAGATCGTGCGGGCGGCGATTGATCGGCGCCATGTCAAGCCGGCCGCACCGATTGCCGGTGCGGGTGAGGTTGCCTTCTTCCCGCCCATGACGGGCGGCTGAGCCGGCGGGAGTTGATACGGTGAGCGTTCGTCTGCAGCCCGAGGATTTCGACGTTTCGGCCGAGGTTGCCTCCTTGACCCGCGGGCGGACCGATATCGGTGCCGTGGTCAATTTCATCGGCATCTGCCGGGCGGGGCCGGACGACGATCGTATCAGCGCCATGACGCTCGATCATTATCCCGAGATGGCCCAGGCCGAGTTCGAGCGGATCGAGGCGGAAGCGCGCGAGCGCTGGCCCCTGCAGGGCGTTGCCATCATCCATCGCCATGGCCGGCTGGTGCCGGGCGACAATATCGTGCTGGTGGTGACGGCCTCGATGCATCGCCAGGCCGCCTTCGAGGCCGCTTCCTTCCTGATGGACTATCTCAAGACCCGCGCCCCCTTCTGGAAGAAGGAAGAGCGTGCCTCCGGCACCGGCTGGGTCGCCGCCAAGGACGAGGACGACGCAGCCGCGGCGCGTTGGGCAACGAAGAAGCCTTGATGCGGTTCCCCTGATGCGTTCCCTTGGCGACAGACTTGGCCGCTTCCGGCGTGCCATTGCCGCCGTTGCGATGGACAGGAGAGATTTTCATGCCGGATGGATTGAGAAAGCTCGCGGGCGCGGCAGCGGTGGCGACCTTGCTATGCGGCGTCGCGGGAGCGGCCTCGGCCGATTCGGAACTGCGGCGCGCGCTGTCCCACGTTCCTGCCAAGGTCGCGATGGATCGCAACGGCATTGCCGCCAGCTTTATCGGCCTGTCGGAATTGCGCAAGCTCTATGCAGGGGATCCCGCCGCGATGCGGCTGCGGGTAAATTTGGGCGGCAGCGACACGGCAAAGGCATTCTTTTACAGCGACGAAGCGTCCTGGAAAGATAGTACGGGCTTGAAGCACGACGACATTGCCAGTTTTACTGAATATGGCACACCGCCACGGGCCGTCGTCCTTTGGCGCTTCCTCGAGCCCGCCATATCCGCTCCTTTCGTGGAAGGGCTCGCCAAGCGCGGCTTCAGCCAGGCCAACGGCTTATGGCGCAATGGTGAGCCGATGAAGCTCGATTTCACCAAACGTAGCGTCACCAATCCTTTCTTCGGTCCGCTGGGGCGGGCATCGATGCTGGCGCCCTTCGCCAGTGGCGTGGCGCAATCGCCCGACCCTGGGGCTGCTGCCGAGGCAGGCGCCGTTTCGGTCAAGACCAGCCTCGCCGGTCTGGCGCCGGTTGAGGCCGCCCTCGATGGGATCGAGAAGGTGGCCGCCCAAGGCTCGATCCTGCAGGCGATCGTGCTTACCCCGGCGATCTGGATGCAGGGGGACGATGTGCTGGACATGATGGCAACATCGCCCACCGTCGACAAGAAAGTGCTGGTGGACAAGATGGCCGAGCGGGCGAAGAAGCCGCCCACGCCCGTGTCCCTCGGGGTGGTCATTGCCGATGTCGAGACGAAGGAGCCCGCCAGCAATGGCGTGGTGATCGCGCTGCCCTATGGCGATTGCGACACCGCCAAGGAGGGGGCGCGGATCTTCGCCGACAAATGGAAGAATGCTGCTGGCCGGGATGGCCAGACCGGTGCCCAGCGGACCGGCCGGGAGCCCGCGGTGACGGTGCATCAGGCAAGGGAGGCCTGCGTGGCCCTGCTCGCACTGATGGGCGCGCCCGATGTCGGACAGGGCAATCCTGTTCTGCGCTATATCACCGGCGCGATCTGGCAACGCGATTTCAAGGCACTTCAGGGTGGATAGGGTACCGCGGATCAATGCAGCGGGCTTTCGTTTCAGGCGGAACGCCGCGGCAAACACGAAATACACAGGTTTTACTTTGTGTAAGGCGCCCTGAAGCGGGGTTCGTTCAGCGGATTAATTGAAACGAAACCAGAATCTGTACAGATTGTCGCAGGCGGTCATCTTTTCAGCAACCAGCCGCCACTGAAAGCGGAAGTCGACAATGGAACAGATTCTTATCAACCTGGTAGCGGGCGCGCTTGGCGGCGCTGGCTCAGGCAAGGCTCTGCCGCAATTCGACATGGGCAATATCGGCAACATCATCGCCGGCCTGGTGGGCGGCGGCGTGCTCGGCCAAATCATCACCGCTGTCTGGCCGTCCGTGGCGGCCTCCATGCAGTCGGGGAATTTCGACATCGGCTCGATCGTCACCAACGTTATCGGTGGCGGTGCCGGCGGCGCGATCCTTCAGGTCATCGTCGGCATGATCAAGAATTCGATGAGCAAATAGTCGCTGCGGCCGGGTGTTACGGCAGCTGCGTCATCATAAGCACGGTGAGGCGGTCCGGTCTCCTACGGCGGGAGACTGGACTGCTTCACTTCATTCGTGATGATCGATGCGTTCTCAGCGGGTCAGCGCCGAACCGATATGGCTGGCATCCGTGTTCAACGCGCTGCCGAGGAGCCAGACACCGATGATCAGGGCGAGACCGGCAAGCAGCCCGGTGACGACGTCGATCGTCACGCCAGCTATGTCGCCTTCCTCAAATCCGTCCTTTGCTGCAAACAATCCCGCCAAACGCATCGTACTGACTCCAACTCACCTTTCATTGTAACGCGGGCGCGGTTAACGCCTCGTCTCTACTTGTAAGACTTATTGCGACTTTTCGGTGTTTATGTAGTGTCGAAAAGCACGCCGCGGGCATGTTATTTGGCATTGCTGTTATGGGCGTGGAGCATAGCGGTAGCCGGCTTTGCGGGAAACCTTAACCAATTGTTATTGCTTAATTTTCCGTGAAAAGGAGTGCGTGCCTGGCGGCGCGCCGTTCAACCGCGCAGGAAGAGGCGATAGGCGTCGTTGGCGCTCTCGTCCTCATAGGGGTAGCCGAGCTCTTCCAGGCGCTCGAAAAGGCGTGGCCGATCGGCCTCCGGAACCTGGATTCCAACCAGCACACGACCGTAATCCGCGCCGTGATTGCGGTAGTGGAACAGGGTGATGTTCCAGTCGAAGCCGACTCCGTCGAGGAACTTGAGCAGGGCGCCGGGACGTTCGGGAAACTCGAAGCGCAGCACCAGTTCGTCCGTCAGGCCGGGCGCCCGTCCTCCCACCATATAACGCACATGCAGCTTAGCAGTCTCGTCGGCGCTGATATCGACGACGCCATAGCCGAGCCGCTCGAGCTGCCCGACGATCTCGCTCTTCTGCCGCTTGGCATCGGCCAGCTTCAAACCGACGAAGACATGGGCCTGGCTGCCGCCGGCATAGCGATAGTTGAACTCGGTGACGATGCGGTTGCCCAGCACCTCGATGAAGCGGCGATAGCTTCCCGTTTCCTCGGGAATGGTGACAGCAAGGAGGATCTCACGGGCCTCGCCCACTTCGGCTCGTTCGGCGACATGGCGCAGGCGGTCGAAATTGAGGTTGGCACCGCTGTTGACGGCGATCAGCGCTCCGCTTCTCTCGGGATTGGCCTGTGCATAGGCCTTCAGGCCTGCGAGCGAGAGGGCGCCGGCCGGTTCTGACAGCACTCGCATATCTTCGAAGATGTCCTTGATCGCCGCGCACATGGCGTCGGTATCGGCAACCAGGACGTCGTCGAGCAGCTCGCGGCAGATTCGGAAGGTTTCCTCGCCCGCCTGGCGCACGGCGACGCCGTCGGCGAACAGGCCAACGCGGTCCAGCACCACGCGCTCGTCGGCCTCGATCGCCGCCTTCATCGAGGCGGCATCCACCGGCTCGACGCCGATCACCTTCGTTTCCGGGCGCAGGAACTTGACATAGGAGGCGATGCCCGCGGCCAGCCCGCCGCCGCCGATCGGCACGAAGACCGCCTCGATCGGGCCGGGATGCTGGTGCAGCATCTCGACGGCCACGGTGCCCTGGCCGGCGATGACGTCGCCGTCGTCATAGGGGTGGACGAAGGTGAGGCCGTGCTCGCGTTCGAGTTCCCTGGCATGGGCATAGGCCTCGTCGAAGGCGTCGCCCTTGAGCACGACCTTGCCGCCCCAATAGCGCACGGCGTCGACCTTGATGCGCGGCGTGGTGATCGGCATGACGATGGTGGAGGCGATGCCGAGCTTCGTTGCCGAAAGGGCGACGCCCTGGGCGTGGTTGCCGGCGGAAGCGCAGATCACGCCGGCGGCCTTGGCCTCCTGCGACAGGCGGGCGATGCGGTTATAGGCGCCACGGATCTTGAAGGAGAAGATCGGCTGGAGATCCTCGCGCTTGAGCAGGATTTCCGCATTCAGGCGCTGGCTGAGCCGCACCATCGGGTCCAGGGGCGTTCTCTGGGCCACGTCATAGACGCGGGCATCGAGGATTCGGCGGACATATTCGATCACAACGCACCTGACTGTCGAAAGAGGGGAGCTGTTGAGCGCTCCCATGTAGAAAAGCCTGTCGGCTTCCATCTTTGAGGGGTTCGCATGGCGCTGTCACGTTTGATTTGCGCGCGCTGGCGGAGATAATGTCGCGCCCTTGCTCTCCCGAGACCTCATCATGGCCTGCCTGATCCGTCTGTTCTTCCTTGCCGCTGTCGTTCTGGCTGGTGCGCTGCCGGCCGGTGCAGCCCAGAAGGCGGCTCTGGTGATCGGCAACAGTGCCTATCGCTCGGTGACGCCTTTGGTGAACCCGGCCAATGACGCCAACGACATGGCGGCGGCGCTGGGGCGGATCGGCTATGCGGTGACGCTGGTCAAGGACGGCGACCTGGTGGCGATGAATGACGGGCTCAGGGCCTTCCTGCGCGATGCCGATCATGCCGACAGCGTGGTGGTATTCTATTCGGGCCATGGCGTGCAGGTGAAGGGGCGCAACTATCTGGTGCCGGTCTCGGCCAAGATCTCGGACGAGCTCGATCTGGACACCCAGACCCTGTCGCTGGACAAGCTTTTGGAGCTGGTCGACAGCGCGGCGCCGAAGGTGAAGATCGTGATCCTGGATTCGTGCCGGGACAATCCGTTGACGCGCCAGTTGACGCGGGGGGCGGGCACGCGCGGGCTGGCGCGCATCGATCTCGACGCCTCCTCGGCCAAGGGCACGCTGATCGCTTTTTCGACGGCGCCGGGCTCGGTGGCGCAGGACGGCAGCGGGCGCAACTCGCCCTTCACCACGGCGCTGCTCGCCCATATGGAGACGCCCGGCCTCGACATCCGCCAGATGTTCGGACAGGTCAGGGCCGATGTCGACCAGTCGACCCAGGGCGGCCAGACCCCCTGGGTGAACGAAGCCATCATCGGCTCCTTCGCCATGGCCGGCAAGGCGGAGAACGTGCAGCCGGCCAAGGCGGCTGGCGCGACGACCTCAGTGCTGGTTGATCCGCCGGCGACGCAGGGCGCGACCGACATGGCCCCGGCCGTGACGACGAGCGGCGACAACCAGACCGGAGCCGCTCCGCAGCAAAATGCGGCCCTCGACTTTGCGGTCCCGGACAGGACCGTTCCCGCGTCCGTGTCGCCGAGCTTTCCTTGCAATGGCCGCCTCAATCCCACCGAAAATGCCATCTGCCAGGACGGCGGTCTCGCCGGCCTCGACCAGACGCTGTCATCCGCCTATGGCATGATCAACGCCGCCCTGCCGAAGGACTTGCAGGCCAAGCTGAAGGCGAACCAGACGGCGTGGCGCGCCCAGCGCGACGAGTGCGGCGCTGATGCCGCCTGCATCGGTGTGAGCTACCGGCAGCGTCTCGCCTTCCTGAAGGGCCTGGTCGACAAGGCGGCCGGCACGCCCTCCGTGTCGCCCAGCTTCCCCTGCGGCGGACGCCTCAATCCGAGCGAGCGTGCCATCTGCCAGAGCGATACGCTGGCGCGGCTCGACCTTGCTCTCGACGGCGTGTTCAAGGCCCGGTTCAGGGGCCTGGCGAAGGCCGACCAGGTCGCTCTGTCGGCCAGCCAGACGGCCTGGCGTAGCAATCGCGACCGCTGCGGCGCAACGGCCAGCTGCATTGAGGCCGCCTATCGGCAAAGGCTGAACTACTTCCAGTCCCTGCAATAGGCGGCCACGGTCACGTCGCCGGCTTCAGGCGGTCCCGCCGCAGCCAGCGCAGGGTCATCAGCACGGCGACCGCCGTCAGTCCGCTCACCAGGCCGGCCCAGATCCCGGCGCCGCCCCAGCCGAAATGGAAGCCGAGCAGGATGCCGAGCGGCAGCCCCGCCACCCAATAGCCGATGGCGGCGAACAACATCGGGATCACCGTGTCGTGCAGGCCGCGCAACATGCCGGCAGCCACGACCTGGGCCCCGTCCGTGATCTGGAACAGGCCGGCAAAGATCAGGAACAGGCTGGCCCTGGCCACCACGTCGGCGTTGACCGGGTCGGCAAGATCGATGAACAGGCCGATCAGCAGGTGCGGTGCGATCAGCATGAAGGCCGCTGCCGCGCACATGAAGCCGACACCGAGGACATAGGCCGTCCAGCCGGATCGGCTGATCGCGTGCTGGTCGCCGGCGCCATAGGCGAGGCCGACCCGTACCGTCGCCGCCTGGCCGAGACCGAGTGGCACCATGAAGCTGATAGAGGCGATCTGGATGGCGATGCCATGGGCCGCCAGGTCCGTCTCGCCGATGCGCCCCATCAGGAACGCCGCGGCATTGAAGACGGTGACCTCGAAGGCGAGCGTGACGGCGATGGGCACGCCCAGCCGGAAGATCTGCCAGAGCCGTTCCCAATCGGGGCGCCACAGGTTCTGGAACAGTTGATAGTGGCGGAACGGCCGGCTGAAGGCCAGGAAGGCGGCCAGCAGCAGGAAGAAGATCCAGGTCGCGATCGTTGTCGCGATGCCCGGGCCCGACACGCCGAGGGCGGGCAGGCCGAGATGGCCGAAGGTGAGGCCCCAGGCCAGCACGGCGTTGATGATGATGCCGGCAAGCGCGCTCCACATGGCCGCGCGGGGCTGTCCCATGGCGGCCGCTGCCGAACGCAGGGCGATGTAGCCGACAAAGGCCGGCAGCGACCAGGCGAGACCGGCGAGATATTGCGAGGCATGCCTGGCGATCTCGGGATTCTGCCCGAGTTGCAGCATGATCCATTCGCCGTTCATCAGGCAGGCGAGGCCCGGGATCGAGACGATCAGCGATGTCCACAATCCCTGCTGTACGGTCCGGCGGATATCGCGGCCGCCGTCGTCGCCGGCACCGAGGGCGCTGGCCACCATCGGTGCCACCGCCGTCACCACGCCCAATCCGATGATGGCAAAGAAAAAGAACAGGTTGTTGGCCAGGGTCACGGCGGCGATCGCCTGTGACCCCAATTCACCGACGAGGATGAGATTGGTGGTGGTCAGCGCTAGCTCGACCAGATTGGTCAGAATGAGGGGCCAGGCCAGGATAAGGGTTTCGAGTGCTTCCCGGCTCCAGCTCCGGTGACCACCGAGGCTCTTTTGCGAGCCTGCCGGCGGAAATACCGTAGCCATTTGGTCGTTTCCATTGGTTATTTGAAATTGGAGCGGGGGCCGCGCCCTCATTGGTGCGCAGCCCCCGTTCGGCCTCAGAAACGTTGGGATGGAAAGGCGGGGTGCCGCCTTTCTATTTGAACACTTCCTTCACCGCTTCGACGGGCTGCGGCTTTGGGCGTTCGATATTGGGCAGGAAGATCGTCAGCAGCCCGATCATCGGCAGGAAGGAGCAAACCTTGTAGACGAACTCGATGCTGGTCTTGTCGGCGAGAACGCCGAGGGCGGCAGCACCCACCCCGCCCATGCCGAAGGCCAGGCCGAAGAACAGCCCGGCGATCATGCCGGTTTTGCCCGGCACCAATTCCTGCGCGAACACCACGATGGCGGAGAAGGCGGAGGACAGGATGAAACCGATGATCACCGCCAGGACCGGGGTCCAGGTCAGATTGGCATAGGGCAGGGCCAGGCTGAAGGGCAGCACGCCGAGAATCGAGACCCAGATCACATATTTGCGCCCGATGCGGTCGCCGATCGGTCCGCCGAGCAGCGTACCGGCGGCCGCAGCGAACAGAAAGATGAAGAGCTGCATCTGCACGGCTTCCGGCGACAGGCCGAAACGGTCCTCGAGATAGAGGGTGTAGTAGCTCGACAACGAGGCCATGTAGAAGAATTTGGAGAAGACCAACGCCAGCAGCACCGCCAGCGAGGCGATGACGCGGCCGCGCGACAACGAGGCCACCGCCGACACGGTCCTGGTCTTGACGCCGGCCGTATGACGGCGATAGGCGGCATACCAGTTGCCGACATTCCACAGGATGAACATGGCGAGCAAGGCGATCACCGAGAAGATGGCGATCGAATGCTGGCCATAGGGCAGGACGATGAAGGCGGCGAGCAACGGCCCGATCGAGGTGCCGAGATTGCCGCCGACCTGGAAGACCGATTGGGCGAGGCCGGTCTTGCCGCCGGAAGCCATGCGCGCGACGCGTGACGATTCGGGATGGAAGACCGAGGAGCCGGTGCCGACCAGCATGGCGGCGATCAGGACTGTGGCGTAATTTTGGGCATAGGCGAGCAGGACCAGGCCGATGAGGCTGAGGCCCATGCCGACGGTGAGCGAATAGGGCAGGGGGCGGCGGTCGGTATAGAGGCCGACGAAAGGCTGCAGCAGCGATGCCGTGAGTTGGAAGGCCAGCGTGATCAGGCCGATCTGCGTATAGCTGAGGGCATAGTTGTCACGCAGCATCGGATAGATCGAGGGAATCAGCGACTGGATGGTGTCGTTGAGGCAATGCGAGACGCTGATCGCCATCAGGATCGAATAGGCCGTGCGCTCGGGGCTGAAGGCACCTGAGGGGGGCAGGGTGGCTGCTTTGGCGTCCATACGTCATTGCTAGACCCGCGGCGGCACGCGGGGTGCAAACGCGGACTATCCCTTTGTTGCGGCACGAAAAATCGGCATCTTGGCGCACGCCAAGGCCGATCGGGCCTGGTTCCGCTGGGCTATGCGGGTGATGGGAAGAGATGCGGGAGCCGCCCGCTAAACCGTTTTAGCCGAATGTCGCCAATCGGGAAATATCGAGACGCATCGTCATCTATAAATCTTCGTGATGATATTCATCACGCTGACGCGATGAAAAGAAGGTCGTGACGGCAGGGGCGGAAAATAAAATCGCGATCCGGGTTGGCCAGGATCGCGATCGGACTATCAGGCGGGCATGGCAGGCCCGAAGCTCGAGAAGAGCTCAGATCGGCTCGTTCTCGGCGCTGGCGACGCGGTCGATATGGCCGCGATACATGCCCAGATCCAGCATGTCGCGATAGCTCAGTTCGCGGCGCACGGTCGCGAGGCGACGGCGGTTACGATAGGCTACGAGGCGGGCGGAGAGGGCGTTGATGATGGCGACGGTCGTCACGGGAGTGGTTCCAGAAAAAGCGCTACATTTACTGCGCTGCATATATAGGCAAATCGCGGCAAAATTTGTGCAGAATCGCACGCGCAAAGTCGTATGCCCGGCATGCTATTTTTGCATGGTTTAGAGGAAGTTACCGGCCGATGCGCGGCTTGGTGTGCCTGACGCTCGCATGACTTGCCGGCACGGAGGTCAGGCCGGCTCATGTTGCGGTGCAGCGTGGCAAGGTAGGTTTCTGTTCAGCCCTGTGCTTTATTCCTGTTCGGCGAGAGTGATCGGGAGCGATATGGCCCGGCGCAAAAGCGTTTGTGGGTTGAATGAAACGCCTCGAATCGCAAACACGCGTCGAACCAACGAGTTCGAGCAGAGATGCGTTTTCACCAAAACGTGCCTTGCTCAGGTGGACCGGGAGAATTGCATGCGCAAGAGCTGGCTGGCGGCCTTGGCCGTTTCGACTTTGATTCCCTTCATGCCGGCCAAGGCCGAGGAGACGATGAAGGGAATCTTCACGGCACGGGAGGCCTGCCCGGCCCTCCAGTCGATCCGCAAGCAGACCAATCCCGGTGATATCAAATTGGCGCCTGGACAGGATTATCGGCTGCTTGCCGGCAACAAGCCCGATCCGACCTTCTATCGCGTCCAGGTGGAGGATGCTCAGCCGGCGCAGCGCTGGGTGCCCGTCTCCTGCGGCGAGGTCAAGGCGGGCGATGGTGGCACCGCTGTCGCGCCGGGTGCGGGCAAGCCCGGCCCGGCCAAATCCGAGGCGGCAATCTCGGCCGGCGGGGCTTCCTATGTCTTCGCCATCAGCTGGCAGGCCGCATTCTGCGAGGGGTTGCCTGACAAGACCGAGTGCCGCACGCAGACCGCCGATCGCTATGACGCCAGCCATTTTACGCTGCACGGGCTCTGGCCGCAGCCGCGCGGCAATGCCTATTGCGGCGTGGCGCGACGCGATGTCGAGGCCGACAAGGCGCATCATTGGGAGGACCTGCCGGAGCCCCAGCTCGAGCCGGTGACGCGTACGGCGCTGGAGAAAGCCATGCCCGGCACCGCCTCCTTCCTCGATCGACACGAATGGATCGAGCATGGCACCTGCTTCTTCGAGAAATCGGCCGATGCCTATTTCCGCCGCTCGGTGGCGTTGATCGGGGAGATCAATGCCTCGCCCGTCCAGAAGCTGTTCGCCAATAATGTCGGCAAGGAGATCGACACCAGCCAGATTCGCAGCGCCTTCGACCAAGGCTTCGGTGCGGGGGCCGGCGAGCGGGTGCGCTTTGCCTGCAAGCGCGACGGCAGCCGCAGCATCATCGTGGAGATGACCATCGGCCTGCGCGGCGAGGTCAAGGACGGTGCCAAGCTGGCCGACCTGATCGCCGCCGCCTCGCCGACGGATCAGGGCTGCAAGGCCGGTATCGTCGATCCTGTCGGATTGCAGTGAGGGGCGGCCGTGGAGACGGAGCTCTATCTGCCGGTCAAGGCCTTCCTGGAGTCACTTGGTTTTGCGGTGAAAGGCGAGATCGGTGGCTGCGATGTCCTGGCCTTGCGCGAAGGCGAGCCGCCGGTGGCGGTGATCTGCGAGCTCAAGCAGAGTTTTAACCTTGAACTGGTGCTGCAGGGCGTCGACAGGGCCGGGGCCTGTGACGAGATCTGGCTTGCGGCCCGTCTCTCCCTACGCGGCAAGGGGCGCGAGAGCGATGCGCGTTTCCGCAATCTTTGCCGCCGTCTCGGCTTCGGATTGCTGGGGGTGTCCGGTAGCGGCCAGGTGCAGATCATCGTCACGCCCGAGGCGCCGTTCCCGCGCCGCGATCCCAAGCGCCGCTCCCGCCTGTTGAGAGAGCACCGCAAGCGCCAGGGTGACCCTGTCGTCGGCGGCTCGAGCCGTGTGCCGCAGATGACGGCCTATCGCCAGCAGGCGCTGGCCTGTGCCGCCGCGCTGGTGGTGGCGCCGCTGCGCCGGCGGGATCTCGCCAAGACCGTGCCCGACGCCCCGAAGATCCTGCAGGGCAATGTCTATGGCTGGTTCGAGCGGGTTGAGAAAGGCATCTATGGCCTGACATCCGCGGGTCGGGAGGCCCTGGAGCGTTGGCCGCAGACCCGCCCATGACGAAACTAGGGGCGGCCCCGCCCCTTACACGAAGGGCGTGAAGATGTCGGGGCGCGGCGGCAGCAGGCGGCGGAAATAGGCCCGGCCTTCATCCGAGACGGCGTTGGCACCCGTGAAGAAACTATCGGGCATATGACGGGTGCGCCCGGCGACCTGGTCGAGGGCGACGATGCGCGGGGAGGTGTGCTTGCCGTCATGGTGCAGCACCACCGACCCCGAGCCGGTAAAGGCGCTCTGGGCCGCGAAGGCGCCGGCCTCGAAGGCTTCCTTGGCATCGGCCTCGTCGATGATGCCGAGATAGCCGCGCGGCAGATAGCCCAGCGTGTCGACGCGGGCGCGCGCCTTGGGGAAGCGTTGCTTCAGGGCCTTCTGGATCTCGATGCCGAGATCGCCGCCGGTGAGTTGCACATTGCCATGGGCGTCGCGCTCGACCGCGCCGGCGGCGAGTGCCTCGGCGAGGGGACGGCCGGTCTCGTCCTGCACGCCTTCCGACATCGAGACAATGCAGCGGCCGACACGGGTGTAGACCATGTCGACGTCATTGAGGAACTGCTCGACCGAGAAGGGCTTTTCGGGCGTGTAGATCAGATGGGGCGCGTCCTCCGGCGCCTGCTGCCAGCCGGCAGCCGCGGCGCTGAGGAAGCCCGCATGCCGGCCCATGACGATGGCGACATAAATGCCCGGCATTGCTCGGAAATCGAGATCCATGCTGACGAAGGCATTGGCGACGAAAGCGGCGGCCGAGATGAAGCCCGGCACATGGTCGTTCTCCATCAGGTCGTTGTCGATCGTCTTGGGGGCGTGCACGAAGCTGCAGGAACCGGTCGACTGCTGGCGCAGGAGATCGAGCGTGCCGGCCGTGTCATTGCCGCCGATATAGATGAAGCCGCGGGCATCGAGCTTTTCCAGCGCCTGCAGGATGGTCTGGCAATAGGCTGGATCGGGCTTGTCCCGCGTCGAGCCGAGGCCCGAATTCGGGGTGCGGGCAAGGCGCTCGAGATCGCCTTCCGAAAGCGCGGTGAGGTCGACGAGATCGCCTCGCGTCAGGCCCCGCACGCCGTGGCGGGCGCCGAGGATGCGCAGTGACGGGTCGTGCCGGCGGGCGGCGATGATCGCGCCGCAGAGAGTCTGATTGATCACGGCGGTGGGGCCGCCTCCTTGAGCGATGACAATCGACGACATGGAGCCTCCCTGGCAATCTGGTTTCAAGTTGCTTAGCCCTGAAACCGCCGGTCGGCAACGAGCGACTTGGGCGAGGGAGCGTGACGCACGGCTGCCCCTGCAAATGGAGGCGGCGACGCTTCATTCGGGGGCAAGGGGATCGAGACGCCCGGCTTCCATCGGCATGCCGGCAGGCCTTGCACCGTGGTGGGGGCATTCAGGCTTTTCGTGTTTCGGCTCTCTTTCGGCCTGCCAAGGGGCGCTCCGACCGACTGCGAAGATGCCGTGATGTCGCCGATATGCCAATGGGTTGGGAGCGCCGCGCTCGGTATCGAAACCGCCAGTGGGTTTTACAGGGGGAAGCGCTCCATCGGCTGTCGGTTCGATGGGATTCAGGCCTTGACAATACAGGTCTGCAATGGAATGAAATTTCTATAATTAAAAAAAATGATCTATTAATCTCATCCGCAGGATTGAAAGAAATCCATGGTGGTTTCGCTACGTCGGGATTGGGGCAATGCACCGAAGCGAACGCAGGGAGAAGCCGAGGATAAACCCTGCAACATATTACCTGTCATATTTGCTTCATTTCTTCGTCATTGAGGCGCAACCAGTGAAGTCTTAAACGACGCCGTCCTTTTAAGAAGCGGCGCATCCTGAGGGAGTATGTGATGAAGTTGAGCGTTCTGGCTTCGGCCGTGGTTCTTCTGGCCAGTGTATCGACCGGGGCTGTCGCTGCCACCGATATCCAGTGGTGGCATGCGATGACGGGGGCCAACAACGACCGCATCGTCAAGCTGGCCAATGATTTCAATGCCAGCCAGAGCGACTATCGGATCGTTCCCGCCTACAAGGGTTCCTATCCCGATACGATGAATGCCGGCATTGCCGCGTTCCGGGCCGGCAATGCGCCCGATATCCTGCAGGTCTTCGAAGTCGGCACCGCCACCATGATGGCGGCCAAGGGCGCGATCAAGCCAGTCTACCAGCTGATGAAGGATGCGGGCGAACCCTTCGACCAAAAGTCCTACCTGCCTGCCGTCACCGGTTATTATTCCAATGCCAAGGGCGAGATGCTGTCCTTTCCCTTCAACTCCTCGACCATGGTGATGTGGGTCAACGAGGATGCGCTGAAGAAGGCCAATCTGACGGCGGCACCCAAGACCTGGCCGGAGGCTTTCGAGGCGGCCAAGAAGCTGAAGGCAGCCGGTTACGCCACCTGCGGCATTTCCACGGCCTGGACCACCTGGGCCAATATCGAGGAGCTGTCGGCCTGGCACAACGTGCCGCTGTCGACCAAGGCCAACGGCTTGGATGGCTTCGATACCGAATTGAAGTTCAACAATCCGGTGGTTGTGAAGCATCTGGAAAACCTGGTCGAGGCCCAGAAGGACAAGACGTTCGACTATTCCGGCCGTACCAATCAGGGCGAGGGACGCTTCACCTCGGGCGAATGCCCGCTCTTCCTGACGTCGTCGGCCTTCCTGGGCAACGTCAAGGCCAACGCCAAGTTCAAATATTCGGTGGCGCCGATGCCCTATTATCCCGATGTGCAGGGCGCGCCGCAGAACTCGATCATCGGCGGCGCTTCGCTTTGGGTGATGGGTGGCAAGTCGGACGAATCCTATAAGGGCATCGCCAAGTTCCTGACCTATCTGTCGAAGCCCGAGGTGCAGGCCTGGTGGGCCCAGGAGACCGGCTATCTGCCGATCACCCCGGCCGCCTACGAGCTCTCCAAGAAGCAGGGCTTCTATGCCAAGGATCCCAACAGCGAAGTCGCCGTGCTGGAGCTGACCAACAAGGCGCCGACGGAGAATTCCCGCGGGCTGCGCCTGGGCAACCTTGCCCAGATCCGCGATGTCTGGGCCGAAGAAATCGAGCAGGCCCTGGCCGGCAAGAAAACCGCGCAGGCCGCCATGGACGATGCCGTCCGCCGGGGCGATGCGATCCTGAAGACCTTCGCCCGCACGGCGGGGCGATAAAAGGCCGCGTAAAAGCCTTCTCCGCGTAGCGGGGAAGGTGGCCCGGCGAAGCCGGGTCGGATAGGGTGTGGCAGTCAGTACGTCGGACGCGACTGATTTGCGCAATCGTCGTGCCGGCTTTCACGGCGGGCCGCGTTGCCCGCCATCCCCCATCCCTCATTGCTTCGAAATGAACAGTGACATCTTCGTATCGAAGATGTCACGGCCTTCCCCCGCAAGGGGAGAAGGCACCCGCACCCTTCCAGCTTGACTGAATTGCATAGTCCGGAAGCATCCATGGAAAAACGCTCCGTCTTCTCCGGCAAGACCCTGCCCTGGCTGCTGCTGGCGCCGCAATTGGCGATCACGCTCATCTTTTTCTACTGGCCGGTGCTGCAGGCGATCCGGCAATCCTTCTTCATCGAGGATAGTTTCGGCACCACCTCCGAATTCGTCGGGTTCGAGAATTACCAGCTGCTGTTCCAGCAACCGGAATATTACAAGGCCGTCGGCGTCACCCTGGTGTTTGCCGGCCTGGTCTCGGTGCTGTCGCTCGGCCTCGCCTTGGTCCTGGCCGTTCAGGCGGACAAGAAGATCAAGGGCGCCTCCTTTTATCGCACCATGCTGGTGTGGCCCTATGCCGTGGCGCCGGCGGTGGCAGGCGTGCTCTGGCTCTTCATGTTCCAGCCCTCGCTCGGCCTGGTGGCCCGTGGCCTCAAGCAACTAGGCCTGCCCTGGGATCCCCTGCTCAACGGCAATCACGCCATGATCCTGGTGGTGCTGGCGGCAACCTGGAAGCAGATCTCCTACAACTTCCTGTTCTTCCTGGCGGGGCTGCAGTCGATCCCCAAATCTCTGATCGAGGCGGCGGCCATCGACGGTGCCCGGCCGGCGCGGCGCTTCTGGACCATCATCCTGCCGATGTTGTCGCCCACGACCTTCTTCCTGCTCGTCATCAATATCGTCTACGTCTTCTTCGACACCTTCGGCATCATCGATGCGGTGACGCATGGCGGCCCGGCCGGGGAGACCATCACCATG
Source organism: Labrys sedimenti (assembly GCF_034424805.1). NCBI lineage: Bacteria > Pseudomonadati > Pseudomonadota > Alphaproteobacteria > Hyphomicrobiales > Xanthobacteraceae > Labrys > Labrys sedimenti. The sequence continues at coordinate 36,084 of NZ_JAXOUF010000011.1, read as the reverse complement.
GTGTTCAAGGTCTACAATGACGGCCAGAGCGGCGGCGATCTCGGCGGCTCGGCGGCGCAGTCGGTGATCCTGCTGATCATGGTGATCGCCATGACCACCCTGCAGTTCCGTTTCATCGAGAAGAAGGTGACCTATTGATGGGGGTAGTCGATACCGGTCACCCCGGACGCGATGCGGCACGAAGTGACGCTTCGCAGATCCGGGGCCGCGAGCGGAAGAGCCATGGTGCCGGGAGCGGTCCCGTGTCTGCATCGCGGCACTTCGCGCCGCAATGCGCACGGGATGACCAGGAGGCCGTCCATGGTTGAGAACCGCCGTTTCGGAAACCTCCTGCCCCACGCCATTCTGATCCTGGGCGTGCTGATCCTGGCCTTCCCGGTGTGGCTGGCCTTCGTGGCCTCCACCCATGACGCCACCACCATCATCAACGGCCAGATTGGCGTGCTGCCCGGCCCGGACCTGATCAAGAACTACAGCCAGACCCTGTTTCACGGCACAGAAGGGGCCACGCGCGAACCGGTGCTCACCATGCTGACCACCAGCCTGATCATGGCGGTGGCGATCGCGGTGGGCAAGATCGTGATCTCGCTGATCTCGGCCTTCGCCATCGTCTATTTCCGCTTTCGCTTCCGCATGTTCGCCTTCTGGCTGATCTTCATCACGCTGATGCTGCCGGTGGAGGTGCGCATCTATCCCACCTACAAGATCGTTTCCGACCTGCATCTGCTCGATACCTATGCCGGCCTGACCCTGCCCTTGATCGCTTCGGCGACGGCGACCTTGCTGTTCCGCCAGTTCTTCATGACCATTCCGGACGAATTGCTGGAGGCCTCCAAGATCGATGGGGCCGGTCCCTTGAAATTCTTCAAGGACACCGTGCTGCCGCTCTCCATTACCTCGATCGCGGCGATGTTCGTGATCCAGTTCATCTATGGCTGGAACCAGTATTTGTGGCCTTTGCTGATCACCACCCAGGATTCGATGCAGACCATCGTCATCGGCATCCGCAAGATGATCACCACGCAGGACGCCCTGACCGAATGGCAGATCGCCATGGCGACGGCGATCCTCGCCATGCTGCCACCGGTGGTGGTGGTCGTCGTCATGCAGAAGCTCTTCGTCAAGGGCCTGGTCGAGACCGAGAAGTGAGTAACCGATGGCGAAAGTCGTTCTGAACAACGTCAAGAAGATCTACGACAACGGCTTTGAGGCGGTGAAGGGGGTGAGCTTCACCGTGCCGGATGGCGGCTTTTGCGTGCTGGTCGGGCCCTCCGGCTGCGGCAAGTCGACCCTGCTGCGCATGGTGGCAGGGCTGGAGCGCATTTCGTCGGGCGATGTCCATATCGGTGAGCGCCGCGTCAACGAGATCGAGCCGATGGACCGGGACATCGCCATGGTGTTCCAGAACTATGCGCTCTATCCGCATATGTCGGTCTACGACAACATGGCCTATGGCCTGCGCAACCGGAAGACCGCCGAGGGCGAGATCGGCCAGCGGGTGAAGGAAGCGGCCCGCATCCTCGAGCTCAGCGACGACATGCTCAAGCGCAAGCCGCGCCAGCTTTCCGGCGGCCAGCGCCAGCGCGTGGCGATGGGCCGGGCCATCGTGCGCCAACCCGCCGCCTTCCTGTTCGACGAGCCGCTCTCCAATCTCGACGCCAAGCTGCGCGTACAGATGCGCGGCGAGATCAAGCAATTGCAGCAGCGCCTCGGCACCACCTCGATCTATGTCACCCATGACCAGCTCGAGGCGATGACCCTGGCGGATGTGCTGGTAGTGCTGAATGGCGGCGTGATCGAGCAGATCGGCGCGCCGCTGGAGATCTACCGCAATCCCGCCTCGACCTTCGTGGCCGGTTTTATCGGCTCGCCGGCCATGAACGTCCTGAAAGCGCGGGGGGAGGGCAATACGCTCATTCTCGGGCAGACGCGCCTGGCCTTGCCGGGGCAGGTTCCGGGCGAGGTCCTGGTCGGGCTGCGCGCGGAGGACCTGCAGCCGGTCTCCACCCCGACGCCGGGCAGCCTGGCCGTGAAGCTACGCTATGTCGAGGAACTCGGTGCGCATCGCCTCCTGCATGGCGACATCGACGGGCAGCCTCTGGTCGTTTCCCTGGCCATGGAGCATGCTATCGGCGATGACATGCATTTTACTGTCGAACCAGCGGGAATTCATCTTTTCGACAAGTCAACCCAATTGAGAATCCCGGATTGAATAACGTATAGCTGCCGTCAGTGACTGGTGAACGCTGGCGCCATAGTCGGTTTGCTCTTGCAATTCGGATAATTCCCCAATGGGTAAAGTAAAGAAGTTACTTCTCGGCATCGCCGTCGGCGTCGCCGCAATGCCGTCCTTCGCCTTCGCCGGATCCAAACAGATCACCGTGCCGCGCGGCAAGGCGTCAGCCGTGCTGGCCCTGGGGGTCTTCGGTGCCGGTACCTGCGAATCCTATCCCGTCAAGGATGTGCGCATCGCTTCGGGCCCCGCACATGGCGCCACCCAGATCTTCACGGTCGCGACCAAGCTCGGCAAGGAGGCCGGCGTCTGTGCCGGCACGGCCTATAAGGCGCCCGTCGTCGTCTACAGGCCTGCCGGCTCTTTCACCGGCGTCGACCATCTGACCGTGAACTGGATGACGCCGTCGCACACGGACAATGTGCGCATGGTGCCCAACACGATGGAGATCGAGATCACGGTGAAGTAGTGTCGTGGAGCAAAGTGCACTTTCACCAAAGCCGCACTTTGTTCCAGCGCCTAGTTTGAGACGTTTTCCTGATCGAAAAGCCTGCCGATTGTTCTGGAAAACGCTTCTTGGGGGGATCCTTCCAGCCCAAGCCGGAGTGTCGCATGCCCAAGCTCGACCGCATCCTGGAAACCGCCATCTATGTCGACGACCTCGACCGCGCCGCGCATTTCTACGAGACGGTGCTGCAGCTCGCGCCCTTGCTGAAGATCGACCGGCTCTATGCCTATGATGTCGGCGGCGCCAGTGTCCTGCTCGTCTTCAAGCGCGGCGCCTCCGATCACGACATGACTTCGGCGATCGGTACCATACCGGGGCATGATGCCAGCGGCCGCATCCATATCGCCTTTGCCGTCGGCGCCTCGGAACTGGCGGATTGGGAGGCGCGCCTGGCCGCGCATGCCGTCTTGGTGGAAGGCCGCACGCATTGGCCGGCCGGCGGTGATAGTGTCTATTTCCGCGATCCCGATGGTCATATGCTGGAACTGGCTACGCCGGGCCTTTGGAGAACTTATTGATAGGGGAGCGTCGATGCCGCCGGCGCCAACAGAATTGGATTTTCGATGTCTTTGATTAGCACTGTCGCCGAGCTCGAAGCCCTCTACAGCGAACCTGTGCAACCCACGGCTCGTCTCAAGGTTCTCGATCACGTTTCCGACCAGTATCATGCCTTCATCCATGCCTCGCCCTTCATGGTGCTGGCTTCGGTCGGGGCAGCCGGAGTCGATTGTTCGCCGCGCGGGGACCCGGCCGGCTTCGTGCGTGTCGCTGATCGCAAGACGCTGCTCATCCCCGACAGGCGCGGCAACAACCGGCTGGATTCGCTGCGCAACATCATCGAGGACCCGCGCGTCCATCTTCTCTTCCTGATCCCGGGCATCGGCGAGACGCTGCGGGTGGTCGGCCGCGCGGTGATCTCGGTTGATCCCGAACTGTGCGCCAGCTTCACCATGCAGGGCAAGGCGCCCCGGTGCGTCATCGTCGTCACGGTGGAGGAAGTCTATACCCAATGCCAGAAGGCCTTGGTGCGCTCCAAGCTATGGGATCCCTCGACCCAGATTTCGCGCGCTGAACTGCCCACCATGGGCCAGATCTTCAGCACGATCAGCAAGGGCGAGTTCGACGGCGAAGCCTATGACAAGGCCTATCCCGAACGGATGCGCCAGACGATCTATTGAATCGGGTGCGGTCACATCGCCGTTATGGGGATGTCGTAAGGCGCCGGGACGAAAGGATGCCATGATGACCGGATTCAGGATTGCCGCTGTTCTCTCCACCCTGTTGCTTGCGCCAGGCTTGGCTTCCAATGCCTTTGCCGGCGATCCGGCGGTTGCCGATCGCGTGACCAAGCTCACGCGCGGGACCGCATGGAAGCAGGTGGCGGCCATCCCCATCGCCTTCCCGACTTTCCATCCCCAGGGCATGGTCAGGATCGGCGATGATTTCTTCGTGTCATCGGTCAATATCATCAAGCCGACCACCAAATATCCGGCGCTTCGCGAGGGCTATGACCGCGATACCGGCGAAGGCGAGGGGCATCTCTTCCGCGTTTCCAAGGATGGCAAGCTGCTGGCCGACCTCAAGCTGGGGGAGGGCAGTGTCTACCACCCCGGCGGCATCGATTTCGACGGCAAGTTCATCTGGGTGCCGGTGGCCGAATATCGGCCGAACAGCCAGTCGATCATCTACAAGGTCGATCCCGCCACCATGAAGGCGGTGGAGGTGTTCCGCTTCAAGGATCATGTCGGCGGCATTGTCCACGACACCGAGCGCAACTCGCTGCATGGCGTGAGCTGGGGCTCGCGGCGCTTTTATGCCTGGCCGCTTGGTGCCGACGGCAAGATCATCAATGCCGACATACCGGCCGAGAAATTGCGGGTGATGAATCCGGCTCAATATATCGACTATCAGGACTGCCATTATGCTGGCGGTTCGCGCATGCTCTGTTCCGGTCTGAATGCCTACAAGGTGACGCCGGACGCCGCGCCCTTCCGTCTGGGCGGCCTCGAACTGGTCGATCTCAAGGACAACAGGCCGGTCTGGCAGGTGCCCGTCGAGCTGTGGGCGCCCTCCGGCCTGCCGATGACCCAGAATCCGGCCTTCGTGGAGGCCAATAAAGGCGGGTTGCGAGCCTATTTCATGCCCGACGACGACAAGTCGACCCTGTTCGTCTACGAGGCGCAGACGCCCTGATTTCAACGATATTGCTGCCACTGGCTGTGGCACTCAGCGGGATCTGCGAAAGTTCAAGAAAATTGGGCCAGAGCAAAGCATGTTCAATCACGAACGCGCTTTGCCTTGCGTTGGCTAGACAATGTACGGGTGCGGTAGCCACGTCCCGACCAACGAGACGGAGCCATCAACTGGACGGTCGGAACTCAAATCCGGTCACTGTCACCGATTGCGGCCCGGAGGGCGCTGCTCCGTGCATCAACCAGAGATTGAGATGCAGGCGCTCGCAACTCGTGTCGGTATGGTCGGGGATCAGGCGCTTGATCCCCTCCTGGTTGCTCGGCATCCACCATGCGAACGCTGCTTCGCGAGGGGGTAGATTGCCCAGTGACCACTTGCCGGCATAGCAGGCAAAATAGGAGACGAGATTGAAGCCCGGATCTTTGTACCAGTGGTTATATATGGTGATCGCACTGGTGCCGGGAGGAATCTTGAAGAAACTCACAGGATGAGGATTATTGTCATAGGGTTGCAGAGTGAACTGTGCGTTCCCTACTCCGCTCCGAAGCACTTCGAGAAAGTCGATCTCGCGATGGATATTGGGTCCATTGGATGGAGGAGCCTCGGAATACTGATAGAGAAAAGCGCCAAAGATTGCATTGGCGTCAAGATTGGAGAATGATCCGCCGTCGGCTTCTGCGGTCACGAGGTATTCGCCGTAGCCCAGCTTGTCCATCAGGACCAATTCGGAAGTACGCCAGACATTCGGCTGGTCACTGGGTAATATTTGGAGCCGGATCCCTTTGTCCGTGCGCTGAATGATCTTCGGATCGAAGATCGACTTGAATGGCTCGTCAGCCCAGGTCCCGGATCTCTGGGTCCAGTGATAGTTGATCCACCATTGCCGCCCTGCGAAGGTGATGAACGGGTCACCCCCGGGACAGTATCTGAGTGCCTCTGGATTCTTGGTGTTGCTTGGTTGAAAATAAGAATCGTCGTCATAGTTTGCCATTTCATGCCTCATGGGTTGGCATTTTTAACGATCAAATATTTTATACTATAATATAGATATATTTATATTATAGTATAAAGTAAGAATTAGGTTTCTCTGTGAAGTCTATTCTTGATGGTGGAGTTGGATAGGGCTCCATCTCCTGGTGCAGTTAGTTGAGCTCTGGTTATTGACGTCAGTGTTTTCAGGAGGGGCGGATAGGGATCGACATAGCGCGACGCAAGCATGTCTACTGTGCGGGACACGGGCGTGAAATGAGATTCAAACAGTATTTACTTTTGGGAATATATCGAGATTTTATATTTATTTTTTGCTATAAATTTTAGTAAAAAATTTAATATAATCATTAATGAAAAAAATAACATTAATTTTGTAAATTATAAGAGTTTTTTTAATAAAACTCTTCGAAAGTTTCCGATATTGGAATGTATTTATAAATATTATTGGGATAAAAAAATGAATATAGAGGAGTCTATTCTGATTCTATTCATGTTCGTTGGTGCAGCTTGGGGGAGTTTGGATTGAATTCAGGATGAACCAAGGCGGCCGTTCCCTTACAAACCCGTACTGCTCATGATGACGTAGGCCTCACCGCCCTTGCGGTCTGGGCGGACCACAAAGTCCACCCTCGCAGCGTGATCTGGATCGGACCTTCGCTCGCCAGGCCAGTGGCAGGCACGCTCGCAGCCCCACTGACCACGTTGCGGCACTGCTCGGCCACGCCCTGGCCTGCACTCTTCTCGGCGGTGACGGCACATTTCTTCTTGCGCGCACCTGCAGGGAATAGAAACTGTTTGTTTTAACGCATTTTCTGAACCGAAAAATTTACCAACTTTTCTGGAAAATGCTTCAGCCGCCAACCGCGGAGCGGATGATCCGGCAGACATCGGAGCGGAAGTCGGGTCCGGGTATCTGACCGGGATTCAGGATCATGGTGTAGTCGACGCGCGTGCCGTTGCCGCGCTTGCGGGCGACCATCTTGACTTCCTGGACCCGCCCGTTGCGCGCTCCATCATTGAGAGCCGTCAGAAGGCCGAGGCGGCGGTTCACCTTGATGCTGACCCAATAGCTGTTGAGATGCGCGGTGCGGGTGAGATTGTCGATCGCTGTGGACGGGCTCAGGCCGGGAAAGGCCTGCCAAGTCGAGATGGCCGGAGCGAGCCCGCCAGAGATTGTGAAGTTCGAGGAGCAGTTCTGGGCCTGGGCGGCGGTTGCGCCGAAGACAAGCAAGGCTGCGATACCGTATTTGATCATGGAATCCCGCTGCATGATGAGACAATTCCGGCAGGATCTTATCGATAGCATGGTGACGTTAGGTTATCCATGTCGTCGATTGTACTGGGACCTCGGCTGCGGATTCGGATCAGGAGTGTCTCGCTCTCCTTACAAACCCGCACTGCTCATAATGACATAGGCTTCGCCGCCCTTGCGATCGTGGCGGACCACATAGGTCTGGCCCCGCATCGTGATCTGGATCGGGCCCTCGCTCGCCAGGCTGGTGGCCGGCACGCCCGCGGCTGCACCGACCACGCTGCGGAATTGTTCGGCCACGGCCGGGCCGGCGCTTTTTTCGGCCGTGACGGCGCATTCCTTCTTGCCGCGCACCTGCAGGGAATAGTAGGCGTCCGGCGCCATGCCGACCAGGCTGGCCCCGAGATCCATCTGCGGCTTGATGCCATGTTTCTTGGCCGCCGCCATGGCCTTGTCGAAGGCGGGGGCGGTCGCGAGACAGGCGTCGCGGAACAGCATCACGGCCTTGTCGGTGACGTCGCCGGCGGTGGCCGGCTGTGAGGCGGACAGGCCTGCCGTAATACCCAGCATCAGGCTTGCAGCGAACACGGCGGCGCCACGCAGTGCGCGAGGCTCGAAACGGGAAGGGGTCATCAAGGGGGCTCCTTGCCTGGGCCTTGGGCCCGCCGTGTATAGGCGCCAGCGCCTGGTTTGGAAAGCGAGCCGGCGCAATCGACGGCTGCCTGTGATGCCGGAATGCCACAGGGCGACCTGAAATGTCGTGCGTTCGACACAAGGTCTTGCGCCAGCGCCGGGGCGGGATTAGAGAGCGCGCCCCGCAACCGTTCGACCCGAGGGAGAACAGCCATGAGATCGCAACAGGGAACGCCACGTTTCGTGCCGGCGCCCGCATTGCGTCCGGCTGTCCATAGTTTCATCAGGTTGAATGACCATGGCACGTTCCATGATTCAGCGCCGGCAGGACGCCGAGCGCGAACGTATCGAGGCCTATGAGGCCACGCTGCGCGCTTGTGCGCGGCGGGCGCAATCTCCTTCTCCCCTGAGCGATGCAATCGCAGCGGTACGGGTCGGCTTGTCCAGCTTCGTGCTGCGCGATCCCGACGACTGGCGTCCTCAGCTGAAGACGCGCGATCCCGCTCGCCTGAAGCTGGCGGCGGCGCGTTATCTCTTCGCTCGCTACCCAGTTCCCGCTCCGCTCGAACACATCTGGTCCGGGCCTGCCGGCCTGGGTGCGTCCGAGGTGAAGGAGCGCAGGCGCTGGTATCTCGTGGCTGCCCAGGGCGGCTCGCTCTACAAGGAGTGCGCAAAGGAGTTGCTCTCCCGCATGGAGGTGCATGCCTTCCTCCATCCGCCGGTGGCGCTCTCTTTCGAGGCGGCCTTCTGGCAGGCGATCGCCCGTTCCTACACCGACGATGTCGGCGTAGCGCTGCGTATCGCCCGCTCGAAGATTGCCGCCGCACCGCGCACGCCGAAGGCGCATGCCTTCTGGCGCGAGGCAGCGCGCTTCTTCTGCGTGCATCCGTTGCCGCTCGAGGAGATCGACGATCTCTGCGATTTCCTTTCGGCCCGCTTCCAGGCCGACCGGCGCTACAGCCTGAAGGGGCGTACGCCCGCTTCGCTGCGGCGGCAGATGCGGGAATGGCACCGCGAACTGGCCCAGCTGGACCAGATCCGGCGAATGGCACAGCGCCATGCCGGCGCGCAGGCAAGGCGACCGGCTGCCGATGGCAGGCCGTCGGATGGCGGGCGCTGGCCGGGCGCGGCCCTGGCCGATTGGTCATGGCAGCCTTCGGCCAAGGAGGCGCGGCATCGCAGGGAGGAAATCCTGGTGGTGCAGCTCAGGACCGGCGCCGATCTCGTCGCCGAGAGCCGGGCCATGCATCATTGCGTCTCGGGCTATGCCTATAAGTGCCTCGCCGGCAGTGCTTCGATCTGGTCGCTGCGCCGCCGGGCAGCCGGGGCGGTGGAGCGCCTGCTGACGATCGAACTCGATCGTCAGCATGTCGCTATCCAGATCCGCGGCTTCGCCAACCGGCTCGCCAGGCCGGAGGAAGAGGCGATGCTGAAGCGCTGGGCGAAAGCACGGGGCGTGATCCTGCGCTGAAAGGCACCACCTGCCGATTCTCCGTCAGGTGGTGCCGCCCGCTCATCCGATCATGGCGCGGGCGTCAGGCCGGAGGGCGACATCATGTCCCAGCGGTCCTGCTCTCGACGCAGCCAGGCTTTGATCCGTGTGCCCTCGGCCGGCAGGTCGCGGACGGTGCCGCCCGGGCCGGCCCAGCCCGATGGGCGTCCATGGGCGCGCCAGCCATGCGCCGCGATGGTCTTGCCGGCAAGCTCGCGCGACCCCTTCTCGACCGTGCCGACCTCGATCGTCAGGGTGAAGATCTCGTCGGCGAACGCGCCTCTTTCGAAGAAGGAAATGTCATCGCGCTTTTTCACCCATTCCGGCACCTTCCTGGTGATCGTGACGGCCACCAGGCGGCCGGTGAGAATGAGTCCGCCTCGGCGGTGAGGGCGGCTGGCGACATGTCGGGAATGGCAGCGAGCGCCGGCAGGCCGACCGTCGCTATCGCCCCCGTCAGCAGCAGGGTCATGGCGGTTCTGCGGTTGGTGTTCATGATCGAAGCGTTCCGACGGCTGATATCGCTACGCGATCCTACCTTGATTACGCGATTTCGCTTATCTCCGCCGTTACAGGACCACGGCGTGCCATCGCCGCACAGTCGGGGCGACAACGTCCACCACCTGTGCCACTGATAGGGCAGGCAAGGGGGAGGAATCGCCATGATGGCACGACATGCCGTATTGCTGGCCGCGGCAGCCTGCGCCTTTCCGGCGGCGCAGGCGTCGGCCGGATCAGTGCCCGAAGGCTACAAGCTCGAGCAGGTGCTGATGCTCAGCCGGCACAATCTGCGCGCGCCGCTGGCCAATAGTGGCAGTGCGCTCGCCAAGGTCACCGAGAAGAAATGGCCGGAATGGGAGGTGCCGGGCGGCAATCTCACGGTCAAGGGTGGCATTCTCGAAACCTATATGGGCCGCTCCATCGGTGGCTGGCTGGCGGAGAACGGCCTGGTCCCCAAGGATGCCTGCCCGGCATCCGGCAGCGTGCACATCTATGCCAACAGCTTGCAGCGCACGGTAGCGACGGCGCAGTTCTTCGTCGCCGGCGCCTTTGCCGGCTGCGATGTCGTCGTGCACCACCAGGACAAGATGGGCTCGATGGATCCCACCTTTAATCCCTCTATCCGCGACAACCAGGACGGCTTCAGGGATCAGGCAGTCGCGGCGATGGCCGAGAAGGCCAAGACCACGCCGCTGGCATCGGGCTATCGGCTGCTTGACGGCATCCTCGGCTTCAAGGCGTCGCAAAGTTGCACGCAGGACAAGCTGTGCGATCTGACCAAGGGTGAGGACAGCTTTACGGCAAAGGCCGGCGAGGAGCCGGGCACCAAGGGGCCGCTCAAGCTCGGCAATGCCGTGGTCGACGCCTTCACCCTGCAATATTACGAGGGCTTTCCACCCGGTGACGTCGCCTGGGGCAAGATCCGCAACGAAGGGCAGTGGCGCTCGCTCGCTGCCATCAAGAACGGCTACCAGGAAGCCCTGTTCACCTCACCCGCCGTGGCGCGTGAGGTTGCCGGGACGATGCTGGCCTATATCGCCGGTGCCCTGGTGAAGTCGGAGGCCGGCAAGGCCGTGCCGGTAACGGTGCTGTTCGGCCATGATTCCAATGTCGCTTCCGTCCTCGCCGCCCTCGAGGCCGAGCCCTATGTGCTGCCGGGGCAGGACGAGAAGACGCCCATCGGCGGCGTCATCCAGTTCCAGCGCTGGCGCGACACCAAGGGCAATCGCGACCTGTTCCGGCTCGACTATGTCTATCAGACCAAGGCGCAATTGCGCCAAGGCACCAAGCTGACGGCGAAGAACCCGCCGCGCCGGGTGACCCTGAAGCTCAAGGGCTGCCCCACCGACCAGGATGGCTTCTGTGCCTGGAGCGATTTCGCCAAGGCGTTGCCCTAGCACCGCGATGACGGGTGCGCTCTCCGATCGGCTGCGCGCCATCCTCGAGGCTCTGCCGTTGCGCCCGGGCCTGCGCGTGCTGGAAATCGGGTGCGGTCCGGGCGCGCTGGCGCGGGCGATGGCGGCGCGTATCGGCGAAGGCCATGTCCTGGCTATCGACCGTTCGGCCCGTGCGATCGCCCAGGCGGCCGCGGGCTCCAAGACCGAGATCGCAGCGGGACGGCTCAGCTTCCGGCAGGTCGCCGCCGAGGCCTTCGTGCTGGAACGCGGCGAGGTGCCCTATGACCTAGCCGTCGCCATTCGCGTCGGTGCGCTTGATGGCCGGCATCCGGCGGCCGGTGAGACGGCTCGGTTGCGCCTGGCCGCCGCATTGACGCCTCAGGGGCGGTTTTTCATCGATGGTGGCGATCCGCTGCAGGAAATTCGGCTCGATTCTGTCTAGAGGCTGTTATGGACCATGGATAGGGTTTTGGCGTGAGCGATTTTGATCGAGGAGAAGGAGTTCGAGGACGCAAACCTTGCGGTTTGCTACGAGGAAGGACGTACTCGTCGATCAAAATCGCCACACCTCTTCGGGGTGAGGTGAAGACTGGCCGTCTGCAGCGTCGCGTCGCTTGCCAAGACGGAAGTCTTGGCAGCGCTAGCTCCTCCCATCCAGCCAGTCTTGACCTCATCAAAACCCTATCCATAGTCCATACCGGCCTCTAGATCAGGGCCTGGAGGGAAGGCGCGAGATAGGGACGCAGCAGGCTGCGGACCTGGCCGAGGCCCCAGGCCAGGTGGTCCGGTGTGAGGGCATCGATACCTTCGTGCAGGTCGAGATAAAGAGCCCAATACGTCGCCACGATCCATAGATTGGCCAGCAATGGCTGGAACTGCTCGTCCGGCACGATCAGCAGGTCCCGCTCGCGCAGGCGCTGGGCCAGCGCCTCGACCGCCTCGCGCAGATGCGCGCTCAGGCCCCGCACGCGCAGACGCAGATCGGGGGACAGCGCCAGCAGGCCGATCATGTCGCGCAGCAGGAAGCGATAGTCCCAGATCAGGGCAAACCAGCGCTCCAGCAACCCGAAGGAGGCCGCTGGATCGGCCGTGTCCTCGGTTCCTTCCGCCAGCAACGCCATGGCATCGGCCTCGAAACGGTCGAGCACGGCCGCGACCAGCGCTTCCTTGGTGCGGAAGTGATAGTAAAGGTTGCCTTCGTTGATGCCGGCGGCGGCGGCGATCTGCGCTGTGGTGACGCGGTCCGGTCCGTTCTCGTTGAACAGTCCGAGCGCGAGCGTGACGATGCGCCCGCGCGTCTCGCCGCCCTTGCTGGTTGCTGCCGTGCTTCGCTTCGTTCCGGTCGCCATGCGCCTCCATCCAGATTTTAAGGTGTTCACCTTAATGTTGCCCAACTCTAAGGTCATTACCTTAAATCGATTGCTGGTATGGGTACAATCGAGGCGATGGAGGCCGGCGTGAACATTGCAGTCGATCCCGTGATTTCCGAAGCGAGCGAAGGCGTCGCCCTCAGCCGCAGTTCCCTGCTGGCGGTGTTCTCGGCCATGATCACCAATCCGCTCAAGGTCATCCCGCCCGAGGCCTTCAGGGAGCCGTTGGTGGTCACGCGCAGCGGCGGCAAGCTGCGGATCTTCCTCACCGATCCCGTGCTGATCCACGAAGCGCTGACCACGAACAGCACCGCTCTCGGCAAGGGCGAGGACACGAGGCGCGGGCTTGGCCCGGCGCTCGGGGAGGGGCTGCTCACGGCCGATGGCGAGCATTGGAAATGGCAGCGCCAGTCGGTGGCGCAGGGCTTTCGCCATGAGAAGCTGCTGGCCTTCCTGCCCACCATGATCGCTGCCGCAGAGCGCACCCGCACGCGCTGGCGCCAAACGGCTCCCGGCGCTGAACTCGATATCGGCCACGAGATGATGCACACGACCTTCGACATCATCGTCGAGACCATGATGTCGGGGCAGGGGGCGATCGACGCCGAGGCGGTGGAGCGCAGCGTCACCCGCTACCTGGAAGGATCGGGCTGGACCTTCGCCATGGGCCTGCTCAAGGCACCGGAATGGCTGCCTTATCCCGGGCGCAGCGGCATTACACGATCGGCCGGCTATCTGCGCACCACGCTGTCGCGCGTCGTGGCCGACCGCCGCAAGTCGTCCGAGCAACGCCAGGATTTGCTCGGCTTGCTGCTGTCGGCTGCCGACCCGGAAAGCGGGCGCCGCATGAGCGACGAGCAGGTGGTCGACAACCTCCTGACCTTCGTGATGGCCGGCCATGAAACCACGGCGCTCGGCCTCGCCTGGACCTTCCATCTCCTTGCTGCCCATCCCGACGTTGAGGCGCGCGTCCTGGCGGAAATCGGGGCCGTCTCCGGGGAGGCCGGCGCTGTCCTGCCGGAACATGTTGCCAGCCTGGCCTATACGCGCCAGGTGTTCCAGGAGGCGATGCGGCTCTACCCGCCGGCGGCGATCATTCCGCGCGTGGCGTTGGTCGACTTCAAGCTCGGCCAGCATGTCATTCCAGCCGGCGCTGCGATCTATGTGCCGATCTATGCCGTGCACCGTCATGCCAGCCTGTGGAAGGAGCCGGAGCGCTTCGATCCCGATCGCTTCGCGCCGGAGCAGGCGAAAGGGCGCCATCGCTATGCCTATATGCCGTTCGGCGCCGGACCGCGCACCTGCATCGGCAGCGCCTTCGCCATGCTGGAGGCGGTAGCCATTCTCGCCGTATTGCTGAAGGGCTTCTCGCTGCGTTCCGTCGATATGTCCGAACCCAAGCCGAAGCTGCGCATCACACTGCGGCCGGATCGCAAATTGCGGATGAAGGGTGTGCAGCGGCGATAACGCGGCAACGAAAGCGTTTCCGGGCCGCGTGCGGTGATGATCGCGGCTTGCCGAAGTCATTTCGGTGTAACCAGCGAAACTCGACTGTAATTTCTCAAGAAGAAAGCCGGCTTGATCTGATGACACGCTCGCTGCCCAGCGATAAGACGAGCCCATCGTCAATCCGGATCAAGCGGCCCCATGAGTGTGCTCGACGCATTTCCCACCCACCCCCTGCGGGCGAACCGTATCGGCATCAGCCGCCTCACGGGGTGTTTCGTCGTCCTGGTCGGCTTCGCCTTCGCCGGCGGCATGGCCTGGTGGCAGGCCGAGGATCTATGGCGCGATTACAAGATCAGCCGCAGTTACGAGATCGCCGACGATGCGCGGATTTCAAATGGCGAGTGCAAGACCCGTAAGCTCGTCTTCACCGATTGCTCGGCCACCATCATCGCCCCCGACGGTGCCAGGAGCAGGGTCGAGATGATGTTCGTGGACATGCATGCCGGAGACTATGAAACCGGGGTTGTGCGCTCGCGCGAGGAGCCCCGGCTGCTGACGCTGGAACTGGGCGTCGAGAAGATCAGCGACCGCATCCTCACCTTTCTTGCCTTTGTCGGCGGGTTTGCCGTCCTTGGCATTGCGGGCCTTGCCATGCTGCTCAAGGCATCGAGGCTCAGGCGGGCGGTGGCCGAACCGGTTGTCATGAGGCCTGTCGTCGCCAAGGTCCTGACGCAGGCCCGGACCTGGCTAAACCAGACGATCAAGTATGAATACTCGCTCGACGGCAAGACCCGCAAGGCGACCAGCATCTTGAAGAAGAACGAGATGCCGTTCTTCCTCGATACCGAGGAGCGCCAGGTGCTCGCGGTCGTACCCCAGACAACCTCGACGCCGATCCTGCTCGATGCTGGGCTCGAAATGCTCGATCTTACCGACGAAGAGCGCGCCGCCGTCCGGGCGGCGGTCTCGCCGGTGCGGGATGACATCCGGGTCGACCGCAGCATGCGCTGGTGAGAGCCTGGGCGAGCGGTTTTTGCCTCAGGCTGCCGTGACGGCCGTCAGGGCGGTGACGAGGCGGTCGAGTTCGGCTTCGGTGGTGTAGACGGCCGGGGAAACGCGGATGCACTGGCCGGCGGCGACGCCGGCGCGGCGCACGGTGAGCACCTTGAACTCGTCCCGCAGCCGGTTGACCGTCGCCGTGTTGTCGTCCTTGCTCACCTTGCCTTTGATCCGGAACGAGGTGATGCCGGCATGCAGGGCCGGATCGTTCGGCGTCAGGACCTCGATGGCATTGATGCCGGCGACGCGCTCCACCCAGTAATTGCGCAGATGGCTGACCCGCGCATGCTTGGCGGTAACGCCGATCGCCTGGTGCAAATCGAGGGCTGCTGGAATGGTGAGTGCGGCGGCGAAATTGAGCGTGCCGGTGTGGATGCGCGAGCGGACGTCGTCGGCCGGCCAGTCCTTGTCGCCCATATGGGTGTCGATGTCGGCGAGGCGCCCCTTGCGGATGTAGAGGAAGCCGAGCCCCACTGGTGCGCCGATCCATTTGTGCAGGTTGAAGCCGGCGAAGTCGACGCCGAGATCGGTCATGTCGAGCGGCAACTGGCCCCAGCTATGGGCGGCATCGAGGATGACGTCGACGCCCTTGGCGCGCGCCATCGCCGTGATCTCGCGCACCGGCATCACCAGTCCGGTGCGGTGAGACAGATGGGTGAGCAAAAGGAGCTTCGCCTTGGGCGTTTCCTCCAGCACCTTGCGATAGGTCTCCAGCACGGCCTCGCGCGTGGCCGGCTCTGGGATGGCGAAAGTCTTGACCGTGACGCCGCGGCGGCTCTCGAGCATGCCCATGGCGTATTGCATGGAATCATAGTCGAGGTCGGCGTAGAGCACGGTATCGCCGGGCTGGAGCTTGTTGTAGCCGGCGATCAGCGTTTGCAGTGCCTCGGTGGCACCGCGGGTGAGGGCAATCTCCTCGGGCGAGACGCCGAGAGCGCCGGCGACGCGGTCGCGCACGGCGGCGAAATCGGCATCGAAGGATTTGCGGGCATAGACCGTATTCTGGCGGTTCACACGCTGGATGTTCTCGACATAGGTCTCCAGCACGGGCCGGGCCATGATGCCCCAATAGCCGTTTTCGAGATTGGCGGTGGACCGGTCGACATCATAGAGGTCGCGGACGCCGGACCAGAAGGCGGTATCGGTGGCAAGCTTGCCGGGATCTGGCGCGGGAAGAGCAACGCTCTCGGCCGCCTGCACCGGCCGCGTCACCGCCGCCATCACGGTGGTCAGTAGTCCGCTGATCAGGAAATTGCGACGCTGGATCATGGTAGCCCCCGAATGTTGCATGTCGAACTGCCGGCGTGGATAGGGCCGGGGTATGACGGGGGAATGAAGGGCGAGGGCATTATTGGAAGTCGATTCCTGGCTCGCTCGAGTTAAGGTCAGCCCACTGCAACATGTTGAGCGAAGGACAATTGATAGCCATTGTCGTCAAGCAGGCCGAACTCGCGCACGCCAAACTTCATAGTCTCGATTGGATACATTATGCGAACAGCGCGAGTAGTCATCTCTCTAAATTCCACAATCGCTTCGGCAGACTCAATATGGACGAATTTTACACGGGTAGCCATGCTGGCTGACGACTTCCGCGCCAGGCGTTTTCGAAAGGTTCAGGTGAGGCTTCGTTGTTCGCAGCCCATGGACATTCGTGCCCACTTGTTCCATCGGAGATAGGCGAGCCGCCCTTTGGCGGCCATGGAGTCTCCAGAACGGTTCGATTGCCCGATGAAACGCTGCCTTGCCCTGTTGCTCTTCCTTGCCGTCGCCTTCGTGCCGGACACCGCGCTTGCCGGCCGGCGGGTGGCGCTGCTGATCGGCAATAGCGACTATGCCAAGGTGCCGCGCCTCGCCAATCCCGGGCGCGATGTCGGGTTGCTGAAGGAGACCCTGCAGAAGGCCGGCTTCGATGCGGTCGATACCGTCGTCGACGCCGACCGGGCCGGCATGATCGCGGCGCTGCGCCGCTTCCAGGCCAGCGCCTCGGGCGCCGACATCGCCGTGATCTATTTCTCGGGGCACGGCATCGAGATCGGCGGCGAGAACTATTTGGTGCCCACCGACGCGCACCTGACCAGCGATCGCGACGTTCAGGACGAGACCTTGGCGCTGTCGCGCGTTGTCGAATCCACCGACGGAGCCGGGCAGCTCAAGCTGGTGATCCTGGATGCCTGCCGCAACAATCCCTTCCTCGCCAGGATGGCGCGCACGCGGGGCACGCGTTCGGTCGGCAAGGGGTTGGCGCGGGTGGAACCGGAAGGGGACAATGTGCTCGTCGCCTATGCCGCCCGCGAGGGCAGCGTGGCGCTGGATGGTAACGGCATCAACAGCCCCTATGCACAGGCCCTGGCGCGTTATCTCGCCCAACCCGGCCTCGACATCCGCCTCGCCCTCGGCAAGGTGCGCGACGACGTGCTCAACGCCACCGATCGCCAGCAGACGCCGTTCTTCAACGGCTCGCTCGGCGGCGACGTCATCACGCTCGCGCCCGCAGCTGGCGGGCAGGTGGCCATGGTGCCGCCGGCCGAACCGCCTCCGCCCGTCGAGCCGCCGCCGCGCAAGCAGACCAAGTTCACGCCGCTGGCGGTGCCACCCTCGCTGTTCCAGAATGGCGGGTCCGGCAACGGCGCGATGCTGCGCATGACCGATCCGCGTGTCTGGCAAGTGGTCAAGGATGTCGACATGCCGGATGTGATCGAGGAATTCCGTGACCGTTACCGCGATTCCCGGGACGCCGGCGCGGCGGAAGAACGGCTCAAGCAGCTCCTGGGCGTCAGTGAACTCGATCCGCTGCCGCCGCCGGCCGGCGAGCGCATCCCGGCGCCCGAAACCGAATGCGATCGCATCGGAGCGGCCCCGCTCGATCCCGACACCGTGATGCGCCGTACCCGTGCAGCCTCGCCCAAGGAGATCGTTGCGGCCTGCGAGGCGGCGCTCAAGCAATATCCGCGCGAGCGGCGCTTCATGCACCAGCTTGGCGATGCGCTTGCCGATGCGGGCCAGAACGACAAGGCCTTGAGCATGAACCTGCGCGCCGGCATTGCTGGCAGCCAGGGCGCCTGGATCAGCTCCGGCCGCCTGTTCAAGGCCAGAGCCGGCGGGGCCAGCAATCCGGATGGCAACAGCTCCATCTCCCTCACCATGGCCTGGCAGCAGCCGCTCGGCTCCTTCTTCTTCAAACGCGGCTTCGTCGAGCCCTTCGAGCGTCTGCGCGGCAAGGCCGGTATCACGCGCGACCTGAGCAAGGCGGCCGCAGCCGGCGACCAGGCGGCCAATGTCTGGATCGGCTATATGTATCTCTTCGGCTTCAATGTGCCGAAGGACTATGCCAAGGGCATGGCTGCGCTCGACAAGGCCCGCCTGCCGCGCCCGGAAGATACCGGCATCCATCTCGCGCTGATGCTGAAGACCGGCTACGGCGTCCGGCAGGACGTCAAGGATGCGCTGGAGGAATTCGGCAAGGCGCAGAAGGCGGGCGACAGCTACGCCACCTATCAGCTCGCCCTAATGTATCTCGACGGCCTCGGCGTGCCGCAGAACTATGCCGCCGCCGCCCGGATGATGGGCGATGCCGTCGTCGGCGGCGATCCGCGCAGCGTCGACGACATCCTGGCCAATTTCGGCAAATGGCCCAGGGAATACCGGGTCGTGCTGCAGCAGGAATTGCTCAAGCGCAACCTCATCGAAGGCAAGGCCGATGGCGAGCTCTCGCCCGGCATGGCGGAGGAGTTGCGCAAGCTCGCTCCGATGCCGACGGCGCCGGTGGCTGCCGCTCCGTAGTTGCCAACTCGCCTCGAGCTCTTCCTGAAATAGGTTGCGTCGTGGCCCGGTATGAGCCTGGCGCTGACGCGCCATGCAATATGTGCAGATCTACTTGAGGCGATGAGAGTTGATGCCTCTGAAATAGGCATGAAGCCCGCTTTCGTGTCGCTGATGCGCCTATAGCGACATGTTATTGCGCGGTATGACTGGAAATGGACCGCATACCCAGTTTGTAATTCATATAAATATGAACAGGGTTGCATATAAATACTGAATGAAGGCAATATCCTATCGCACGATAGAATATTTCGATTTGATAAAGCTGGTTGTCGCCCATATCTCGCAAGGGCAGTTTTTCAGATCGATGCGAGCCCTCCATGACCGAGACCACGAAGACCGAAGCCGGCAAGTCCGGGCTTCGCAAGGCGGCTGCCGGTGGCTGGGGCGCGCTCAAGAGCTGTGGCCGGCATCTGATGGCGAGCGGTTCGCCTTTGACGGGTGCGCGCACCATGCTGAAGGCGAACCAGCCCGATGGTTTCGACTGTCCCGGCTGTGCCTGGGGCGACCCGGAGCATGGTTCTTCCTTCGAATTCTGCGAGAACGGCGTCAAGGCCGTGGCCTGGGAGTCGACCGACAAGCGCACCACGCCGGTCTTCTTCCGGGAGCACACGCTCGCCGAACTGAGTGGCTGGAGCGACTACGAGCTGGAAGCCCAGGGCCGGCTGACCCATCCGATGCGCTATGACCGGGTCAGCGACCGCTATGAGGCGATCGCCTGGGACGATGCGTTCCGTGAGATTGGCACCCATCTCAACGCGCTGGCCGATCCGA
This sequence comes from Labrys sedimenti, assembly GCF_034424805.1. Classification (NCBI taxonomy): domain Bacteria; kingdom Pseudomonadati; phylum Pseudomonadota; class Alphaproteobacteria; order Hyphomicrobiales; family Xanthobacteraceae; genus Labrys; species Labrys sedimenti. The sequence goes on along the minus strand of NZ_JAXOUF010000011.1, from coordinate 16,414 downwards.
ACCAGGCCGAGTTCTACACGTCGGGCCGGGCCAGCAACGAGGCAGCCTTCCTCTACCAGCTCTTCGTGCGGCTCTACGGCACCAACAATTTCCCGGACTGCTCGAACATGTGCCATGAAGCGAGCGGCGTCGCCCTGCGCCAGGCCATCGGCGTCGGCAAGGGCACGGTGCTGCTCGAGGATTTCGAGGAGGCGGACGCCATCTTCGTCGTCGGCCAGAATCCTGGCACCAACCATCCCCGCATGCTCGGCGACCTCAGGCGTGCCGCGATGCGCGGTGCCCGCGTGGTGGTGTTCAACCCGGTTCGCGAGCGCGGCCTCGAACGTTTCGCCGATCCGCAGGACAAGCTCGAAATGCTGCGCGGCGGCTCCAAGCCGGTCGCCAGCGATTATTTCCAGCCGCGTCTTGGCGGCGACATGGCCGCGTTCCGCGGCATGGCCAAGACCGTGTTCGCCCGCGACGACGCCGAGCGCGCCGCCGGTCGGACGAGCCTGCTGGACGAAACCTTCCTGGCCGAGCACACCCATGGCCTCGCCGCCTATCGGGCCGCCGTCGAAGCGACGAGTTGGGAGGAGATCGAAGACCAGTCGGGCTTGACGCAGGTGGAGATCGAGACGGCCGCCGACATCTACCTCGCGGCCGAGAAGGTGATCTGCACCTGGGCGATGGGCGTAACGCAGCATCTCCATTCGGTGGCCACGATCCGCGAGATTGCCAATCTCCTGCTGCTGCGCGGCCATGTCGGCCGTCCCGGGGCCGGCCTGTGCCCGGTGCGCGGGCATTCCAATGTGCAGGGCGATCGCACCGTCGGCATCAACGAAAAGCCGCCGGCCGCCTTTCTCGACGCGCTGGCCCGCGAATTCGGTTTCGAGCCGCCGCGTGCCGACGGCCACAATGTGCTCGCCGCCATTGGCGCCATGCTCGACGGCAGCGCCAAGGTTTTCATCGGTCTCGGTGGTAATTTCGCTCGCGCCACGCCGGACTCGCCCCTGGTGGAAAAGGCGCTGCGGGCCTGTGACCTCACCGTCCACATCGCCACCAAGCTCAACCATTCGCATCTGATGCCGGGGCGTGCCGCCTATCTGCTGCCCTGCCTCGGCCGCACCGAGGTTGACCGCAACAGCGCCGGTAAAATCCAGATCGTCACGGTCGAGGATTCGATGAGCATGGTGCACGGCTCGGGCGGCATCAATCCGCCGGCCTCCAAGGAACTGCGTTCGGAAGTGGCCATCATTGCCGGCATTGCCGCCGCGACCGTCGGCTCGGACAAGGTTGACTGGGCGGCGCTTGCCGACGATCACGACCGGATCCGCGACAGGATCGCCCGCACCATTCCCGGCTTCGAGGACTACAATGTAAAGGTGCGCAAGCCGCGCGGCTTCCACCTGAGCAACACCGCGGCCGAGCGCGAATGGAACACGCCGACCGGCCGCGCCAATTTTGCCGCCGTGCCGCTGCCGGAAGCGACGGCCTTCCAGCAGGCACGCGGGCGCAAGGGCGTGTTCGTGCTGCAGACCTTCCGCTCGCACGACCAGTACAACACCACGATCTACGGCCATGACGATCGCTATCGCGGCATCAAGGGTGAGCGCCGGGTGATCTTCATCCATCCCGACGACATCGCCGCCATCGGCGCCGCGCCCGGCGAGCTTGTCGATCTCGTCGGCGAGCATGACGACGGCATCACCCGCATCGCCGAGAATTTCCGCCTGGTTTCCTACGACATCCCACGCGGCTGCATTGCGGGTTATTACCCCGAGGCGAATGTGCTGGTGCCGTTGTCGAGCGCCGGCGAGGAAAGCGACACGCCGACCTCCAAATCGGTTCTGGTTTCTCTCCGGCGCCGGGTGGCGGTGGCCGCATGAGCGAGGAAGAAGAAGATCTGTTGGCCACGATCGAGGCGATTCGGCGGCTCGACCCACGCCTTTCGCCCCTCGACGGCGTCATCCTTGCCGCCGTGACCCTGGATATTGCCGACGATACCCGCAGCTTCGCCAGGCTGTTCGAGGTGGAGCATGCCCTGGTGATCCGCGCTGCCCATGAACTCACCGAGGAGGGGCGCTGGCTCGAGGTGGTCGAACGCCAGGCGCGCACACAGCGCACCAAGGTGGCGATCAGCGAGGCAGGCAAGGCACGGCTCGCCGGGCTGTAGGGACGCCGGCGAATCGCGGCCAAACCCTATCGGCGACCCCTGGAATCATCCTATGAAAGCCCTTCATAGGAATCCCATCATGACCGATATGACAAGCCGCGCGCCCGTGGTGGGCAGGCTCGGGCGCACGGAATTCATCGTGCTGGTGGCCAGCCTCGTTGCCGTCAATGCCTTTGCGATCGACATCATGCTGCCGGGCCTGCAGCAGATCGGCGCCAGCCTGGGTGAGCCCGATCCAAACCGGCGGCAATTGGTGATCCCGGCCTATCTGCTCGGTTTCGGCTTGCTGCAACTGGTGTTCGGGCCACTGTCCGATCGCTTCGGTCGGCGCGGACCGCTGCTGGTCGGGCTCGGCATCTATTGCCTGGCGGCCTTGTGCGCCTTCTTTACCACGGACTTCAATGCTCTGGTGGCCCTGCGTCTAGTTCAGGGCGGTGGCGCAGCCGCTTCCGCCGTGATTGCCACCGCGCTGGTGCGCGACGTCTTCGCCGGCAACCAGATGGCCAGGATCATGTCGCTGGTGTTCACCGTGCTGATGCTCTCGCCGATCCTCGCGCCCTCGCTCGGCCAGGGCCTGATGACGGTGATGGACTGGCGCGGCCTGTTCGGCTTCATGGCCGGCTGGGGGGCGATCGTGATCGCCTGGGTCTGGTGGCGCCTGCCCGAGACGCTGCAGCCCGAGCACAAGCGCCCACTCAGCCTCGGTGCCGTGATCGAGGGCTTCGGCATCGTCTTCGCCAACCGGGTTGCGCTCGCCTATATCATCGGCATGGCGGCCTTGTTCGGCGCGCTGATGGGCTTCCTCAATTCCTCCCAGCAGATCTATCGTGACGTCTTCGGCGTCGAGGCGATGTTTCCGTTGTTCTTCGCCGGCGGCGCGGCCTGCTCGGCGCTGGGCGGCATGGTCAATGCGCAGCTGGTCAATCGCTATGGCATGCGGTTCCTGTCCTGGCTGGCGCTCGGCGTGTTCGGCGCGGCGGCCTTGGCCATCCTGGTCGCGGCCTTGCTGCAGGCGCTGCCACTCTGGCTGTTCTTCGGGCTCAGTGCGGTGCAGTTCCTGGTCTTCAGCATGATCCTGTCGAATTTCGGCGCCCTGGCCATGGAACCGCTCGGCGAAGTGGCGGGAACCGCCGCCTCGACCCAGGGCTTCCTGCAGATGGTGCCCGGCGCCGCCATCGGCATCCTGATCGGCCAGGTGTTCGACGGTACTGTGATCCCGCTTGCCATCGGCTATGTCGCCATGGTTGCGCTGACGGCGGCCTGCGTGGCGCTGATGGCGGGGAGGGGGCATATCACGGGCTGACCGGGCGACATCGATCGCCGCGTCAACGCCGTCGCCGAAAGCAAGGCGAGGCTCTTTCGCAGGCCGAGGGCACAAGGATGGCTGTCGCCGGTTATTATTGCAGCCTCTTCCTGCAGGAACGGGCTGCTTTTTTGCGCGATGGTCCTGCAATAACGCTACGGCAATAAAAAAGGGAGGTCCGAAAACCTCCCTCAGATTTCAGTTTTATCCGGTCATCAAGGTCGAAAGTCGCGCTGGTCTCTGCCTGGGGCGGCAATGACACTGACGATTGACATCCCCAACTTCCATTCTTCCCTGTAATAGGGCTGTTGACGTCGAAGATTATACCCACTTTTCGCAATGTCAACCGGGTCATGGGAGTACATCCAAGTAGTATTGCAGAAAACAACATTTCATAAGGACGTCTCAGTAATGTTTGTTCGTATGCTAACGTTTGCTCTGGGGTTTTTGGGGGCTGGAGGCGCGATCAGTCCAGGCCTATTCCCTGTTAGAGCTTCGAGCCCATTTTGAAGCAGGATGGTCTCGCGGATAGGCAAGGCTTTTCGCCGCGATTGCCGTAGAGAATCCCTAGGTAATGCAAGGCTTTGGCTAGATTGACGCGGATCGAAGCGCTTGCCTGCCCATGAACCGGGGAAGGGGCTTGGTTTGGAGCGGTAGGATTCAACCCTATCAATTCCGTGCGAGGCATTGCTGGGCATGCTATTTTAGGTTGCAGATCTGGTCCGTCACAAGCCACCCGGGAGCGGTGCCATGGACGACAAGACGCGTGCAGCCTCAGCCCACTCCATGCCTTCGCAAATCCAGGAACCTCCCCCCCATGTCAAGCTGATCCAGATCGCAACCGGCAGCTGGGTTGCGCGCATGGTCTGGGTGGCGGCCAGGCTGGGCCTGGCCGATCAGCTCGCCGCAGGCCCGCGCGACGCCGAGGAGTTGGCCGGCCCGCTCGGCCTGCATGCGCCCTCGCTGCACCGTTTCATGCGCTGCCTGGCCAGCCTGGGTATCCTCGGCGAGCGTCCCGGCCGACGCTTCGCCCTGACGGAACTGGGCGAGGCGCTCAGGACCGGCGCGCCGGGCGCGGCACGGGCCACGGTGCTGACCTTCGGCAGTCCCTGGTTCTGCGGCCCCCTCGACGAGATCATCTATTCGCTGCAGACCGGCAAGACCGCCTTCGAGAAGGTGCACGGCATGCCGGTTTTCGACTATCTCGGGCACCACCCAGAGGAAGCCTCCCTGTTCAGCGAGACGATGGTCGGCGTGCATGGCCAGGAGCCTGAAGCCGTCGCCGCGGCCTATGACTTCTCGTCCTTCCGCAGCGTGGTCGATGTGGGCGGAGCCACGGGCAATCTGCTCGCCGCGATCCTGGCACGGCATCCGGAACCGCGCGGTGTCCTGTTCGACCGGCCCTATGTAGTGGCCGAGGCGCCGGCCCTCCTCGAGGCGCGCGGGGTGAGTGAGCGCGTGACGATCGAGCCCGGCGACTTCTTCGAGACGGTTCCTGCCGGCGGCGATGCCTATGTGCTTTCCCATGTCATCCATGACTGGAGCGAGGCACAGTGCCTGGCCATCCTCGCCCATGTCCACAAGGCCATGCAGCCCGATGGGCGGCTCCTGCTGGTCGAGATGGTGCTGCCCGCCGGCGATGCGCCCCATCCCGGCAAGCTGCTCGACATGGTGATGCTGACCCTTCCCGGCGGCCAGGAGCGCACGGAAGAGGAATACCGCCAGCTTCTCGCCAAGGCCGGCTTCCGCCTGACGCGGGTGGTGCAGACCGAGTCGGCCGTCAGCGTGGTGGAGGCGGTGCGGGAATAGAGGCTGGCGGGCTCTCGCCGGAACCGAAATCGAACGGCAGATCGGCACGCCTAGAACGCCCTCCTGCACGCCAAATCAGCTTATTTGAAGCGGGGATTCAGGCCGTTCGCCTGGTCTTTTCTGCCATCGATTTACGCTTTCGATGGAACGCATAGGCCGTTCGGGGATTGTCTTGGTGGAACGTCCTCTCACCCAAGACCCGTGGCCTCCACGGTCGGATGCAAAGGAAGACTGCCATGACGGAGATCATCACCGGCTTCTACGACAATCGATCCGATGCCCAAGCCGCGCTCGAGCAATTGCTGTCGGCCGGGTTTGCCCGCGACCAGGTCACGCTCAATGCGAAGGACGAGAATTCCGACTATGTGCGCGACGAAGACGCCACCTCCTACGATCACCGGCGCGACGAGGGTGGCTTCTGGGCGATGCTCAAGCACTTCTTCTTTCCCGACGAGCGGCGCTACCTCTACAGCGAGGGCCTGAGCCGCGGCGGCACGCTGCTCACCGTCGAGGCCGAAAGCCACCAGATCGAAACCGCGCGGATGATCATGCAGGAATATGGCTCGATCGACTTGCCGGCGCGGGCCGAGTCCTGGCGCCAGGGCGGCTGGCCGGGTTATGCCGCCGTGGCCCCGGACGGCGCGCTGCTTGCCCCTGAACACGCCGCCGGAGGCGACATCCGCGAGAACATGGAGGTCATTACCTCCGACGGCGTGAATATCGGCACGGTCGACGATCTTGGCGACGACCAGATCCGGCTCGCCAAGAACACCTCGCCCGACGGCGTGCATCATTTCGTGCCGCTGGACTGGGTCGACCATGTCGACGAGCAAGTGCATCTCAAGCGCAAGGCGCCGGAGGTGCAGGCGGTCTGGTAGGGCCGTTCGGCACGGGCTGTGGGACGACGGGCGCCTGAAAGGGCGCCCGTCTTATGCCCGCGGCCTGCCTGGAGCAAAGTGCGATTTCTCCGAATCGCACTTTGCTCTCTAATTCTTTGTTTTGACGCGTTTTTCTTCACCGAAAAGTCTATCAACTTTTCTGGAAAACGCTCTATCGCGCGAACACGCCGTCGAAATCCTTGAAGCCCTTGATCTCGATCGGGTTGCCGCTCGGGTCGCGGAAGAACATGGTGCGCTGCTCGCCGGCTTCGCCCTCGAAGCGGATCACCGGCGGGATCTCGAAGGCGATGCCGGCCTTTTCCAGCCGGGCGGCCAGGGCCAGCCAGGCGTCGAGCGGCAGGATCACGCCGAGATGCGGCATCGGCACCAGGTGATCGCCGACCTTGCCGGTGCGGCTGGTGGCGAAGGGCGTGCCCAGATGCAGCGAGATCTGGTGGCCGAAGAAGTCGAAATCCACCCAGTTCTGCGTGCTGCGTCCTTCCTCGCAACCGAGTACCTCGCCATAGAAGCGGCGGGTCTCGTCGAGATCGGTGACATGATAGGCAAGATGGAACAGCGAGCGCATGGCAGTCTCCGCATTGACCGGGCGAGGGTAGCTGAGAAGCGGGCGGCGATTCAACGCCAGAGGGCCGATGCAGCGAATATCGGGGGCGCGCTGATGGGCGTCATGTTCCCTCAGACCATGAATTTCCTGCCCCAGCGGGGTTTTGCGTTGAAGGCGGAGTTCGCGCTGCTCTCGGCGACGCGGGAAAGCGACGGCGCGGAGATCAGTCTTGCCTTCGACGCGCAGCAGCGGATCGCCAAGGTCGAGGGCGTCATCAAGCCCCGCGCGACGAAGAAGTCCTTGTGGAAGCCGTGGTGAGTGCATCTGAGCAGGTGGCGAGATATCATACCTGCCGGACGGGGAGACTTGGATGGAAGCTGATGATGATAAGGTCGACGCCGCCGTGCTCGGCTTGTTGTGGCTGACCTTGCACGACGGCCGCCATGCCTGGAAAGGCTTCGACTGGAGGGTGCTGGATCGACTGCACAGCAAGGGCTTGATCGAGTCTCCCGCCAACCGCAACAAATCCGTAGTGCTGACAGACGAAGGTTTGCGCCGTTCCGAGGAGCTCTTTCGCACCTTGTTCGCGCGACGGGAGACGTGAGCGGCTACGGCGCTGCGGTGATCATTCGCCTAATGGGCTGCTTGGTGACATAGTGGTGCCGGCGATCAGACCTCGCAAGCGAACCAGACCCTCAATTGAGTAACCTGTTGCCGTAGCCACAATCATTCCGGGAACGCGCTCATGTCAGCTCATGCCTTCGACATCGTCTCGAAATCCCGCCTGGAGGTGGTGATCGCCCATCATGAGGAAGGGCATTCCTATACGTTCAGCGTGGCGAAGAACGCCGCGGGCAAGCGCGTGCTGGCCGACACGGTGCATTCGGTTGCCGGGCTGGCCGCCAAGCACCCGCCCGAATGGTACGCCGCCAGCGCCCGCGCCTTTGCCACCACGGTGGCGCATCGGGCGCATGCGATCGATTGAGGGCTGCGGCGACCGATGATCCGGTTGCTGTCGGGTGGGTTCCGACGCGAGCATCGAGGGCAGGGCAAGCGAGGATCGGCATGATCGGTGGGGCTCACTGCCCGAATCCGCTTTCACCCGACTTGCAGCACCTTGTCGCCCGGCATGATGGCGGACAGGAATTTGTAGCCGCGGTTCACGCCATAGCGTGGATCGGCCTTGATCAGCGTCATGAACTGGCGGTGGCCGTTCTTGGTACGGCCGACGAGGCAGCCGGCGCTGGTGCGTCCGAGGTCGCCCTGCGGCGCGTCATAGCCCCAATGCTGGTTGATGGCGAACAGGCCGGTATCGAGCCGGTCGCCGGTGCGCTGGAAGTCCTTGTCGAGGTCCCTGAAGACGCTGAGGGGCTCGGCCTGGACCAGGGCCTCATGGGCCGATGGCGAGCCGGCATGATGGGTGCCGACGGCCCAGGCCTTGTACTGGTTGAAGGCGATCCTGGCCGCCCCCTTGGGGTTCATCGGATGGATGGTCCAAAAATCGCCGGGCTCGGTGGTGCCTTCCCAGAGCGAATCTTCGAAATCCGGACGGCCGTTCTTGTCAATGGCGAAGACGATCCGGAGGTCGTTGAAGACGTTGTGCCTGTCGTCGTTCAGCGTGCCGTCCGCATTCACCCCTTCGAGATAGGCGATGTTCTTGCAGTCGGGATGGCGGCAGATGAAGTATTTCTGCGCCTTCATATAGGCGATCACCTTGTCGAACCAGGTTCCGGTCGCGGCGATCTCGGGCAGAAGCGCCGTCGGCTCGAGCAGCCGGCGGGCGATGGCGCTGCTGAAGCCGCCGCCGAGCGAGATGCCGTTCAGGTCGCAGAACTCGCTCAGCGCCCAGAGCGAGACCGGGCCGAACTTGCCGTCGGCGGGCGGATCGAGAAAGCCCAGTTCCGACAGCCGCCACTGGATCGCCTTGACCAGGCCGGTCTTGCCGCCGAGCTCGGCCACCGGGATGGCGGCGCCATTGAATTGCGACAGCGCGGTCGTGCCGCCGCCCGTGGCCTCGGCGGCGGTGCCGCTCTTCCTGAACTTTGCCGGCACGATATGGCTGTCGACATAGTCGTTCAGCCAGGCCCGATAGGCCCGCGTGGTGTCGCCGCCGGCGGCGTCGACATAGGACTGCGCCTTGCTGCGCCCGATCTGGGTGACCAGGTCGCTGAAGGTGTAGGAGCGCGTCTGCTTGAGGAAGGCCTGTGCGCCGCCCAGCCCTTCATGGTGGGCGATATAGATGAAGCGGGCCTTCTCGTCGTCGCCGATCTGGTCGTCGACCAGCCCCTCGGCGATCAGGGCGCCCAGGTTGAACAGGCCGTATTCGGCCGCCGAGACGATCGCGAGTTCGGGATCGAAGCGCAGGTCGAGCAGGGCCTGCCTGCGCCCGGTTACGATGTCGTTGCCGGCGTCGATGAAGCCCCTGGCCTTGCAGATCTGGTTCAGCAGCGTCTTCCTGTTGGTGGCGTGCGAGGTCCAGGTGCTGTCGAGGAACTGGGTGAGCCCGGCCGCGCTGCTGGTGCCGGCCTTGGAGTTGCTGTTCCACTGGCCGCTTGGCAGTTTCGCCGCCTCGGCATCGATGAGGGCGGCGAGGGCGGCCGCATCGATGTCGGTGATGCCGTGGGCCTTGAGCAAGGGCGCGCGATAGACCTCGTTCGGCCCCAGGCTGAGCTCGTCGCCGGCATCGGAACCCGGCCCCTCGGCCTCCTCTCCGCCGGCGTCGCCGGAGCCCCCGGCCGGCAGGTCGTTGGTGTCGATCCAGCCTTCGGCGGCGCTGCCGTCTTCCAGCCGGATCCGCACCTTCTTCCAGGGCGGCAGCTGGGCGCGTTCCTCGATGATGCTGCCCGAGACCGGCCTGGGCGTGCCCAGCGGCTCGTCATAGAGCTTGAACGCCGTCGCCTGCGCGATCTTCAGCATGTCGGCATGCAGCCAGCCGAGATAGGTCTGGATGGCTTTGTCGGTGAACGAGACTTTGGCCCAGCTCGACAGCTCCCGCAGCTGCGAAACCCGGTCGCCCGCCGCGAGGCTGACCAGCGCCACGGAGGAATCGTCGGGATCCGGAAAAAGCGATGCTTGCGAAATCACGATGCAATCAGCCATGGCAGCCCCTCCCATTTGGATAGCAGATCTCAGGCGGATAGGTATGGTCGCGCGGTTTTACTTCCGTGACCTCGCACTGCGTCGCGGCGTGAAAAGGATTGAGGAACTCACGGCAGAAAAAGGGTGCTTACTGAAATCGACAGTCACTATAGACGTGCACGGATGCGATGCAGAGCGAGGCCTTCTGCTGCGAAGTCACGTATTTCAGGCATGGATAGTTCACCGATAAGGTACGCACCGCCGGGCGATGTTTTCAATGACTGTTTTGGTGCTCCCCAGCCGGTTTTCACGGGGCTGTCACGGTTGCGGCCTTCATGGTTGTTTGGCTTGGATTCCAACAAGACGGCCGGCTGTCATTGCGAGCGCATTTTACTGGTATACGGAATGGAACCGCTGGCCGATCAAAACTGCGCACCACAAGAATTAGGTAATTTTGAACAGCAGAGGTAACGATGTTGCGGAACTTCATGTTGGTACTGGGGGTGTCTGCCTTGATAGCCGGCTGCGCGCCCCTGATAGGGGTGAACGCCAACAGCACGACGCCGCCGAGCCCGGAGACCAAGAAGAAATTCCAGGGCGGCACGACCAACATGACGTTCAGCGCCCATGGCACGCAGGTCGAATATCTCAGCAAGGATGGCAGGACCGCCCTCTGGTATCCCGGCAACGGTATCGTGCTGCAGGGTCGCTGGCGTCTCGTCGGCGCCGATCCGACCACCGGTTTCCAGGACAACATCTGCTTCCAATACGGAGCCAACACCTACAATCCGCTGACGCTCAACCATGGCGGCAACTGGGAATGCGAGGGGATCGCCCTCTATCAGGGCCATGTCGTCGAGCGCGTGGCGGGCGATCCCTTCGGCCTGGGCAAGCGCGGTGCCGTACCTTTTGTCCTGCCACGGCAGCGCACGACCTTCGCGGAACTGCTGAAGCGACGGTCCTAAGCTGACGGCGCCGGGTCGCGGCGATGGTGCAGCTGACAAGACCTGACAAGTGCGTTGCGGACCGACTTTCTGTCGTCAAGGCGAGAGAGTTAAGCTAACTAGAATTACGATAAAGAGTAATTTCACTAAGTGATATCATGGCTGAAAATGTGCCCGAATACTCGACTGAAGACATTATCAAAAGTCTCATACGCAACGATCTGGATGGAGATTTGAGATATAGAGCCGAGCAAGATCTACTCAAGAGATGGCGGCTGGGGTTTGACCTGAGTTTTCTTGTGGAACTCATCCAGTCCGAGCGCTCTCGAGACCGCCTCCGAGGTGCATATTATCTTGGTGAGCTCGGTGAGGCGATCGACGGCTTGAAAGCATCCGTAATGCCGCTGGCAGACGACCCTCTTTCCGACTGCCGACGTGCCTTCGTTGGGTATGCAACGAACTCAGGATGCTACGACGAAGCGATTGGAGCCGGCCTGGCAAAATGCCTGCACGACCTGGATCTTTATGTCCGGGTCACGACCATCAAATGGGCGGTTAATGCATCCGATGAAACATTCGAAGCGTTCTCCCAATTGGTCAACTCAGGCGTTGGCAGTCGCAAGCCAACATTTCAAAATCCGCTTAGCAATGACTTCTGGAATGAAGCCGACCTCAAACGGGCAATGAGGGGACTGGATATAGCTCGCCGCATTCGATTGAAGGAAAAGATCCAGGATATCAGGAAGGACTTTCCGGAAGAGGATAGCTTCGTTCTTGATAATCTTCATTTTTCACAAACGCGCCACGAACGTTTGGTGAAGGGAGGCTATGAAATCAGGTAACCTTCACTGTAGTGTCGGCAACTGCGCTGGAAGAGGCAGGTGGCGCCTGTCTGTCGGCCATTGGCGCTCCCGCTTCCCGTGATGGCTCAGTTGGCCTTGGCGAAGAACGCATAGGTCGCGGTGTAGGGCACGCCGACTTTCGTTCCGGTGCGCACGGGCGTCGTGGCCGGGGCGACGCCGCCATGGGTGGCGAGCCGCTGGACATAGCCGACCTTGCTCAACGCACCGGCCGCCGGATCGGCGGTCACCTTGATGAGCAGCCAGGGGATATCGGCGTCGGCCTTCCTGGCCGGCACCGTCACCACAGGCGTATCCTTGTCGCGGACGACCTTGCTGCCATCGGCGGCCTCCCAGGAGGGGCCGGCATAATGATGGACGGCGCCCTGTTTCGCCGCCAGTTCCGCCACGGGGGCCTCGAGCACCCATTTCGGCGCCGCGCCGGCTTCCGCCGTGCTGGTATAGACCTGCAGGCCCTTGGCCTTGGCGGTGAAAACAAGCGTGTAGCCGGCCGGCGGCAGCAACGCGGCCGGCACGGCTTCGGCCGCCCTGGCAGCTTGGGTTCCGCCGGCAAGCAGCATCGCCGCGGCGACGAATGCGTAGGTTCTGTGCGTGGGCATCATGATCTCCTGGCCCGATCTTGGGCTGGTGTCTGTCGCGGCCGGGGTAGCATGGCATGGGCGTTATGGGCCCTGCAACAGCGGGCCCTCCGGGCAAGAGGTTCAAGCTCCCCGGTCGCATCGAAACTGCCCCAGCTTTTCCTTCGCGACAACCTCGCGGCGATGATCGGTGAATTTTCGACGCTCATGCAGACAGGTCCCCTGGCGTTTCCAGGGTTTGCACAGCAGGCAGCCGCTGCGGGCCGATTTAGGGTGCTTACGTTTGAAGTTCATGATCTTCTCCGGTTCCCGCCGGTGCGCCCCCGAGGCGCCCGGACATGTGCGGAGAAGAAAGCGGTAAACGTCGATGCATCCGTCCCGCATAACAAAGTGCCAGAGGCCTGTCACGCCGTTTGCCTCAGAGTGCGCGCCGCTTGCCTACTGCGCATTTCACTGACCCGTCACGTCCTATTTCCTCAAAGTTATTGGGATCATGGCCCACAAGGGCTAGATTTCGTTATGCTCGCGCGATTGAGGGGGGCGGCGCATGCGGTGGTTGGTTGCCGGTTTGCTGATCTCGTCGAGCCTGGCCGGAGGTTCCCGGGCCGGCGATCTCCATGATGGTTTCGACAGCGGCAGCGCCGACCGAGCCTTGTGGAGCTTCAGCAAGTTCGTCGGGGGCTATCCGTCCAGGCAGGTGCAACCTCTCGTCCCCGGCATCGGCGGAACCGCGGGCGCCATCTCGATCGTCACGACGGACGCCGATGGCGGCAATGATTGCCCGCTCGAGGAAATGCCGGCGGGCGGCTGCCAGCGTGCCGAATTGCAGGTCACGAAGAAACAGGCGCTCCCTTACGGTTCCGACAGCTGGTACGCGTTCAGCTTCCGTATCCGGGGGCAGGTCGCCGATACCGGCAGCCACCGCACCGTCATCGGCCAATGGAAGGGGCCGGGTAATGACAGCCCGTTCGTGGCGCAGCGCTACGATGACGGCATTTTTCATATCACCGTGGAAACGGCCAACGGGCGGTGCCTCGTCGCGACGGAACGCAACAATGTGGCCGAGGTGCTCCAGGCCCAGGAATTTCTCGCCTCCCTCGACGCGTCCGACGATCGGGTGCGCGAAGAGGCTGTCGCGCTGATACGGGGCAAGATCGGGCAGCAGCGGCAGGCGGAGGTTCTGACCGGCGTGATGCCGGCCAACGCACCCCTGCCGGCACCGTTGCCGGGCACGGAGGCGGAGGACCGGCGCAGCGGGGAGAACCGTGCCGCCGATTACCTGCAAGGGCTCGCCTTCCTGTCCGCCCCGCAGAACTATCTCGGCTGCCACCTCGTCCGCATCGAGCCGGTGTCGAACCGGCCGCTGCCGACGCCGAGGGAGGCCTGGGTCGACATGGTCTATCATATCCGGGGTTCGCACGACGACCCGTCCGGCAGGCCTGTTGGCGCCCTGCTCGAAGTCTGGGCCGACGGCCGGAAGATCGTGCGTGTCAGCGGCGATTTCGGCACCCGGCCGCCGATCGATCCCAAGGCCGATCCAGGGATGCAATCTATCAAGCTCGGCCTCTATCGCCTCAGGCAGCCGGGGACGCTCAGCGTCGACCTCGACGAATTCTCCCAGGCCTCGGATCTGGCCGGGCTGCGGCTCGGGCACATGCATCCGTTGGAGACGCAGTGAGAGGGGAATGACGAGAGCTGTGACGGTTTGCCTGATGTGGGTTTCGGCCACACAGGGTTGCCGGACAATGAGTAAACTGTCGCCGTGATACTTGGCGGCCTAGTTACTTTTCACGGAAATGTCACGGGCTCCGCTCTTCAAGGTTGCTTGGCTCTACTTCAAGCAAGACCGCTGAATGAAGGGGGGAGGAGATGAGGCACAGAGTTGGTGCACCGTCATCGTAGTTCCATTTCCACCAATGGCGGCCTCATCAAGAGGGGCGACAGTCGATGCGATTTTTGATTGCCGTTGGAACTGCCATGGCCTTTTCGACTGTCTCGTTGGCGCAGGATCTTTCATGCACGGATCGCTACTGCAAGGACATGACCTCCTGCCAAGAGGCGGTCTGGCGTTTCGATCATTGTGGAGCATCGAAGCTCGACCGCGATAGCGATGGCCTGCCCTGTGAAAACCTTTGCAAGACCGCTGACACGGTCAGCCGCGCACGCAAGGCGAATGCCGCGGCTCGGCCCGATCTGCCGGTCGAAGAGCCCAATACCGCAACAGATGGAGAAAATTGATATGCGGGTTCGCATCGTCGCGCTGACGATCATCGCAAGCTTGGCGACAAATGTCGTAGCCGAAGCACGCAATACGCCCTGTTCGGGGCGTAAGGGAGGGGTAAAGGCTTGTACGGCGGACGGCAGGTTTCTCTGCCGAAATGGTACGGTTAGCCAGTCAAAGCAGACGTGCCACAAAAACTAAACGCCTGGGGCGCAGCAGCGACTGAATGCACTGTCATCGTAATTTGGAGCGAGATGGGAGGGAGTAGTAGTTGCCATGTATTCAACAGCACAGGCTTGGCCGACCTACGACGAGTGGATGTGTCCATGGTGATTTAAATGAGCTGTCGTTATTACTGGTGTTCTCTACTCATAGGGGGATGAGTTGGCAAAGAGGAAAATAAACTTCGCGATCGCATATGACTTTGACGGCACCTTAGCGCCTGGAAATATGCAGGAATACGATTTTGTACCTAAGATCGGTATGAAATCGGAAGAGTTTTGGAAAGAAGTTTCGGATAAATCAAAGGAAATAGAGGGAGACAATATTCTTATATATATGGGATTGATGCTTGATAGAGCTCGCGCGGCTAAGGTGTCTGTTCACAAGCGTGATTTTGAAGACTTTGGTAAAAAAGTTGAATTATTCGAAGGAGTTGAAAATTGGTTCGATAATATTAATGATTATGGGAACGAATTAGATATAAGAATCCATCACTATATTTTATCTTCCGGTATTCGTGAGATGATATCTGGAACGCTGATAGCTAAAAAATTTAAAAGCATTTTTGCATCGTCATTTTGGTATGATCATAATGGTGTTGCGCATTGGCCTGCTCTTGCGTTAAATTATACCACAAAAACTCAGTATCTATTTCGTATAAATAAAGGTGTAGATAACGTCTGGGACCATGGCTCTGTTAATAGATATGTGGAGCCCGAGAAAAGGCCAATTCCATTCACTAATATGATTTTTATTGGAGATGGAGAGACAGACATTCCTTGCTTCCGACTTGTTAAAGAGCAAGGGGGGCATGCGATTGCGGTGTATAAACCAAACGCCAAAGGTGCGCGAGAAAAGGCACAGGCGCTCATTAATGAGGGCCGCGTTAATTTCTCGGCGCCAGCCAATTATACGATAGGGGCGGCGGTTGATCTGCAGGTGCGGGCTATTTTGCGTAAAGTAGCCGCTGATATTCAATTAAGGAAATTGGGAAAGAAGTAACGAAATCACTAAATCCTGTTGAACAGCAGTTGCTGGCGCTAACATGCATAATGTGAATCATAGAATAAATTAGGATTTTGTAGTTATGATACGTCGTAGTGTTGAGAATTTGTTCAATCTGGGGTTTCGGGATATCGCTGTTTGGATGGCAGGAGATAGCGCGGGGGGTATAGTCTATCAAATATATGACGCCGATCGTCTATCTATCAATGTGTTGTTACAGGAAAAAAGATCTCTGTACGCATTTATTGCGGGCGAGGAGGTAATGTATATAGGCAAGACAGCCCGTTCAATTAGAGAGCGGCTATCAGGTTATCGCGCACCCAATGTGAGGCAGAGGACTAACTGGCGTTGTAACGGGAAGATTCGGGAAACATTAGCAGCGGGTAAGAGTGTCCGCATTTTGGTTTTCAACCCAATTTCCCATCTGCGTTATGGGGAGTTTGAGCTCAATATAGCCGCTGGTTTGGAGGACTCCTTGATTGAGCAGTTTGATCCTCCTTGGAACGGTCGCGAGCGCGGCCAGCCCATCTCGGAAGAAGCTGAAAGAGAAACGATAGACGAATTTTCAAAAAATTCTGAGGAAGATTTAAATATCACAGATTTTTCTTCTGAAGTTATTTTAAAGAATAGCAATGGCATTGAGAAGTTCGAAATTCGTCTCGGAGATGCTTACTATAAACAGGGGATTATTAATCCTGGTGTCCGGGCAAGCGAGCACCTAGTGGATTGACTCCAACGTTTGGAACCCACGGTTTCTGGCGGCGATGATGGTATCCGGATCGGCGCGCCAGACGAAGGG
>NZ_JAXOUF010000010.1:0-219260 GCF_034424805.1 Labrys sedimenti | reverse complement strand
TATCCGCTTCCTCGTCTCCGACGGCTGGTGGATGACCGGACAGACCATCCTGGTGAATGGCGGCTACACCACCAAGTGAGACGAAGCCAGCGGCGGGTCGGTGGCCCGCTGCTGCCGGGTTCGATGCCTTCGGCAGCACAAGGCCATGCTGATCGGCAACCCCGACGGGCTTCTCGATGTCTTTTCGCCCATGCGGGCAAGGATATCGCCAAGAATCCGAGCGTATTTTCATGAGATGGAGAGCCGTACATGCATATGGCGATGGTGATCGGCGGTGGCCTTGTTCTGCTCGGCCTGTTCTGCCTCTTCGGTAGGCTCTGGGGCGGCTCGATGCCCGATCTCGCCCTTGCCGCCAAGGCGTTCATTCCGGTCTGGCTGATCGTCTCGCTCGTCAACATGTGGGTCGGCGTCACGAAGGCGGGATATTCGGTGCGGGACGAATTGCCGATTCTCGTCATCGTCTTCCTCGTGCCGGCGTTGGTCGCCGGCCTGGCGATCTGGCGCCTGGCTCGCTGAGCACCGGCGCAATGAAACGTCCCGGCATTTTGCGGTCGCTGCATCGGAGCGGCAATGATCCACGGGGACCGGAGGGCGTGGTGGCCTTCTGGCGGGCCTCAGCAGGCCAATGGTTCGCCAAGGATCCCGCCTTCGACACAGATTTTCGCAGGCGCTTTCTCGATCTTCACATGGCGGTCGCGGCGCGTCGGCACGATGATTGGGGGACGACGGCGCAAGGATCTCTGGCCCTGCTGATCCTGACCGACCAGTTTCCCCGCAACGCCTTTCGCGGCACCGGGCATATGTATGCGACCGATCCCCTCGCCCGCCACTATGCCCGCGCTGCGCTCGATGCTGGCCATATGGAGCAGGTCGAGCCCGCGTTGAGGCTGTTTTTCTGCCTGCCCTTCGCCCATTCGGAAGCGCTCACCGACCAGGACCTGTCGGTGGTGCTCAATGCCAGGCTCGGTCGATCCTGGCTCGATCATGCCGAGGGACATCGGGACATCATCCACCGCTTCGGCCGGTTTCCGCATCGAAACGCCATCCTTGCCCGCACCACGACGGCAGAGGAAGCTGCCTTCCTCGAAGACGGAGGCTTCCGGGGTTGAGGGGGGCAACGCGGCCGGGGATTGGTCGGTTGCCGAGTTGCATCGAATTTCGTCACGGATTGGGGGAAGTCCTTCGGGCTAGAGCAAAGCGTTCAGGTGTGAACGCTAATTTACTCTAACTCTTTGGTTCGACGCGTCTTTGCGATTTGAAATGATTCGTTCAAACCGCAAAACGCTTTGGCTCTCGGATATTTGTGTTCCCTTCGTCATTGTTTCGCCGCCGCTGCGAAGCTAAAACAGACGCATGTGGAAATACGCCAATCCCACCCTGTTCATGGGCCTTGCCGGCCGCCTCCTGCCTTGGCTGGCAGGGGTAACGGTGCTGTTGTTCGCCGCCGGCCTCTATGGCGCCGCCTTCGCGCCGGACGATTACCAGCAGGGCGCCACCGTGAAGATCATGTATATCCACGTGCCCTGCGCCTGGCTTGCCATGGCCGGTTGGGGTGCGATGTCGCTTTCGGCGCTCGGCGTGCTGGTCTGGCGCCATCCTCTGGCCGAAGTGGCGATGAAGGCGGCCATGCCGATCGGCGCCGCCTTCACCTTGCTGTGCCTGATCACCGGTTCGCTCTGGGGCCAGCCGATGTGGGGCACCTGGTGGGTCTGGGATGCACGCCTGACTTCCGTGCTGGTGCTGTTCCTGATGTATCTGGCACTGATGGCGCTGTGGCACGCCATCGAGGATCCGGGCAAGGCGGCGCGGATCTCGGCCGTGCTGGTGCTGGTCGGGGCCGTCAACATTCCCATCATCAAATTCTCGGTCGAGTGGTGGAACACCCTGCATCAGGGCGCCTCGGTGTTCCGCATCGGCGGCTCCACCATCTATTCCTGGAACATGCTCTGGCCGCTGCTCGACATGGCGCTGGCCTTCACCCTGCTGTTCGTCACGCTGCATCTGGCGGCGATGCGCAACGAAATCCTGCGCCGCCGCATCCGCACCATGCGCCTGATGGCCGCGGCCGGCGTCACCCCGGCCATGACCGCTTCGCTGCCGGTGGAGGCCTGAGATGATAGTGCTCGGCATGGATCTCGGGCCACACTGGGCCTTCATCGTTTGGGCCTACGGCCTGGCGGCGGCGGTGATCGCAGCGCTGATCACTTGGGTGGTGCTGGATCACAAGGCCCAGCACCGAACCTTAGCTGAATTGGAAGCCCAGGGCCTGCGCCGCCGTTCGCGCCGGGACGCCAGGCCGGACGGACAATTGCCATGAGCGACAGCCAGACCCTGCCGCCGGCACCGCGCCGCCGCGCGCTGGTGTTCCTGCCCCTGATCGTGTTCGCGGCGCTTGCCGGCTTGTTCTTCTACCAGCTTCGCTCCGGCGGCGACCCCTCGGCGCTGCCCTCCACCCTGATCGGCAAGCCGGTGCCGCAGATGAGCCTGCCGCCGCTCGCCGAGCTCGCGCGGGACGGCAAGGCGCTCCCCGGCCTTGCCACCGCCGATCTCAAATCGGGCGGCGTCAGCGTGGTCAACATCTTCGCCTCCTGGTGCGGCCCCTGCCGGGACGAGCATCCGGTGCTGATGAAGCTGGCCGGCCTCGGCAAGGGGCGCCTGGTCGCGATCAACTACAAGGATGATCCTGACAATGCCCGCCGCTATCTCGGCACCTTCGGCAACCCCTATGAAGCGGTAGGCGTCGATGTGAACGGCCGCTCCGCCATCGATTGGGGCGTCTATGGCGTGCCGGAGACCTTCGTGGTCAATGGCAAGGGTGAGATCGTCGACAAGATCGTCGGCCCGTTGAGCGAGGACAGCCTGAAGACCAGGCTGCTGCCCGCGATCGAAGCCGCCTCCAAATCCTGACCTGCGATTTCCAGATCTGCGACATTCGGGCCCCGCAATGACCGACCGCTCCACGCTTCCCTACCGCCCCTGTGCCGGCGCGGCGCTGTTCAACGCGCAAGGCAAGGTCTTCGTCGGCCGCCGCAAGTCGCGCGCCGGCAGTGCGCCCGGCAGCTTCGAATGGCAGATGCCGCAGGGCGGTATCGACGAGGGCGAGGACCCCCGCGAGGCGGCGATCCGCGAACTTCATGAGGAGACCAATGTGCGCTCGATCGCCTTTCTGGCCGAGGCGCCGGACTGGTATTCCTACGATTTGCCGGCCGAGGCGGTCGGCGGCGGCTGGACGGCGCGCTATCGCGGCCAGACCCAGAAATGGTTCGCCTTCCGCTTCACCGGTCCGGATAGCGAGATCGACGTGCTCCGGCCGGCCGGCGGCAAGCACAAGGCCGAGTTCGAGGACTGGCGTTGGGAAGACCTTGCCGCTTTGCCCGGCCTGATCGTGCCGTTCAAGCGCGGCGTTTATGCCGAGGTGGTGGCGGCCTTCCGGCATCTGGTGGCGTAATGGATGCGACGAAACCCTATCGGCCGAATGTCGGTATCGCCCTGTTCAATGCCGAGGGGCTGGTGTTCGCGGGCCGGGCCGAGACCTCCGGGCCGGAGCTGATCGTGCCGGGCTTCGAATGGCAATGCCCACAAGGCGGCATCGACGAGGGCGAGGACATCGTCGCGGCCGCCAAGCGCGAGCTCTGGGAGGAGACCAATGTCCGCAGCGCCTCCGTGCTGGCGGTGACGGAGGAATGGTGGCCCTATGACTTCCCGCCCTATGATGGGGCGCCGCACAAATTGTCGCCATTTCGCGGCCAGAAGCAACGCTGGGCGGCCTTGCGCTTCGAGGGGCAGGACAGCGAGATCGACGTCGTCAACCTGCCGACGGGCGAGCCGCAGGAATTCTTCGGATGGCGCTGGGAAAGGCTGGCGCGGCTGCCCGACCTGGTGACGCCGCACAAGCGCCCGGTCTATCTGCTGATGGCGCAGGCCTTTGCTGGATTCGGAGCCTGACGGGCCGGGAACTTTTCGCGGACCCACCTGTTCAGCGTAGATCCATTGGATGGATTGGCGCCGTGCCATGCTTGTGCCAAGCTATGCTGCTTCAATGGCACTTGGGCTGTATCGGGGGCTGCATTTCGGAGGTGGCGTCCCCATATGCCGATTTTGGCGCGGAGGCGCGGAAGCGATGTTTCGGAACGTCATGCCCTATGATTATACCGTCGGTATCGATCGCTCGGATATCGACTTCATGGGCCATGTCAACAATGCCAGCTACCTGAAATGGGTGCAGGCGGCGATCATTAGCCATTGGGAGCGCCTGGCGCCCGCCGAGGCGCTGAAGAAGCATGCCTGGGTGGCGCTCCGCCACGAGATCACCTATCGCAAGCCGGCCTTCCTCGAGGACGACGTGATCGCCACCGTCATTCTCGAGAAGGTGCATGGCGCCAAGGCCTTCTACGGCATCATCATCAAGCGCGGCGAGGAAGTGCTCGCCGAGGTGAAGTCGAGCTGGTGCTGCCTGGACGTGGCCACCAAGCGGCCGAAACGGCTTTCGGGCGCCATCATCGAGCGTTTCCTCGGCAGGCCGGCGAGCTAGAGCGTTTTGCGATTAGACGGAATCATCTCGAATCGCAAAGACGCGTCGAACCAAAGAGCGAGAGCAAAGCAGCGTTTCCGTCTAAACGTGCTTTGCTCTAGAGAACCTCAGGCCTCCACCACCGGCTTGCGTGGGGGAAAGAGTTGGTCGCGCGAGGCGATGAGCGCCCCGCCGACGATGAGCAGCACGGCGAGCGCCAGGGCCAGGCTCGGCGAAGCGATACCGACGGCGACCAGGATCAGCGTCGACAGCACCGGCGTGGCATAGGAAGCGACGCCGAGCAGGCGAATGTCGCCATGCTTGACCCCGCGATCCCAGGCATAGAAGGCCAAGCCCACCGGCCCGAGGCCAAGCCCGACAATGGCGAGCCATTCCTTGGCATCGGGCCACACCGTGGTCTCGAACAGGCCGTGGCAGATCAGCGCCAGTACGCAGGTCACCCCGCAAAAGCCCACCACCGCATCCGTCGGTACCGCCTTGAAACGGCGCGACAGCACCGAATAGCCCGACCAGATGAAGGCGCAGGCGAGTGCCAGCGCGTAGCCCGGCGCATTGGCCGTCTCGAAGCCCGACACTCCCTTTGCGAGGGCGAGCGCCAGCACGCCGGCGAAGCCGAGCAGGGCGCCGGCGACATGATACCAGCGCAGTCGCTCGCCGGGCAGCATGGCGGAGAACAGCACGATCAGGAGCGGCCAGAGATAGGCGATGAGGCTGGCCTCCGCCGGCGGTGCCCGCTTGAGCGCCTCGAAATAGACGGCGTGATAGCCGAACAGGCCGCCGACACCGAGTGCCCAGACCGGCCAGGGCTGGCGCAGGGCCGCCGTGGCGCCGGGCCGGAAGGGCCAGGAGGCCGCGCCCATCAGTGTCGCTACCGCAAAGGTCAGCCCGAGCAGTTCGAAGGACGGGATGCGGTAAGTCAGCGCGGTGGTCAGGGCCAGGACGGACCAGAGCAGGATGGCGATCAGGCCGATCAGGGTGGCGAGCAGTTTGGCGGGCATGGACGGTTCTTTCGGTTGCGCCTGCTATGCCGCAAATTCGGGAGAGGCGCCATCCGGGATTTTTGAGCGACGTGCCAGCCATGTTCGTTGGAGGCTATTCTGATGCCGTCATTGCGAGCGGAGCGAAGCAATCCAGTCCGGGCCGAGGAGCGCTCACGATATCTGGATTACTTCGCTCCGCTCGTAATGACAGTCAGCGAGGTTATTTAAGCCGGCAGCCTTCTTGCCTGGTGCCGGGGGGGCCGGATCTCGCCGCGCTGGGTGCCGATCGACATCTCGAAACTGTCGGCGATGCGGCGGGCGCGGCCGATGAACAGCAGGGCGGCATCGCGGGGCAGCACGTCGAGGCTGGTGCGCTCGAACAGATCGAGCCAGCGGTCGAAATGCTGGCCTTCCAGCGGCAGCATCAGATGGGGGCGGAGCGGGCGGCCGTCATAGCGGCCGCTGCGCAGGATGACCGATGACCAGAAGGCGCAGAGCTTGGCCAGATGGTCATCCCAATCGGCGATCTTTGCATTGAAGATCGGCCCGATCAGATCATCCTGTCGCACCCGGCCATAGAAGGCGTGGACCAGGCGCTCGATCATCGCCTCGCTGACCGCGGTGCCGTTCGGCTCGCTCATATTGATGCTGGCTGCCATGGCCGTCTCTATGCCGGAAAAGACAGGCCGGTACCAATGCGCTGGTGTCGCATCAGCTATTTTTTGGCGGTGGTACTGACATTCGAACCGCGCATCACCATGTAATCGAAAATCATTGGAAGAGTGGAGGCCGCCAGGCGCATGCGTCCACTTGCGATAGCTGTTCTTCTTCTTGGCTTGATTGCAGTTCCGGTCAGGGCTCAACAACAGCCGAACCCTGAAAACCCGGACAACGATACTCGCGAGCAACTTTACGAGCTCGGTCGTTTCATTGCGATTTATCAGCGGGTGCTCGCCACCTATGTCGACAAGCCCGCACCGGACGTACTGATCCAGGGCGCCATCGGCGGCATGCTGTCGAAGCTCGATCCCCATTCACGCTATGTCGATCCCAAGGCCATGTCCGACATGCAGCAGGAGCTTGCCGGCAAGCGCGTCGGGCTTGGCCTCGAAGTCGAGGTGCTGGGCGGCCTTGTCAAGGTGGAACATGTCCTGGACGCCACGCCAGCTGCCATGGCGGGACTGAAGGCAGGGGACATCATCCTCAAGCTGGACGGCGATGCCGTGCGGGGGCTGAGCCCGGCGGCGATGTTGCAGCGCATGGAGGGGCCGGTGGGCAGTTCCGCCATCCTGACCATCCGGCGGCGTGGCAATGCCGTGCCGCTGTCCTATACGCTCACGCGCGAGATCATCAGGGCCGAAAGCGTGCTCTTCGAAGTGATGGGCGAGGATGTCGGCTATATCCGCATCCGGGAATTCAACGAGCAGACGCCCGATAGCCTGAGGCGGATCGCCGAACGCCTGCCGACAGTCTTCCGGCCCGGTGCCTTGAAGGGCATCATTCTCGACTTGCGCAACAATCCCGGTGGTTTGCTCGATCCGGCGATCATGGTGTCGGCAGCTTTCATCGGCAAAGGGGTGCTGCTGTCGATCCGCGGGCGCGAGCCTGACCAATCGAAGGTCTATATCGCCCACGGCGAGGACATCACCGGCGGCGTGCCGCTGGTGGTGCTGATCAATGGCGGTACCGCCTCGGCGGCGGAGATCGTCGCCGGTGCCTTGCAGGACTTCAAGCGTGCCACCATCCTGGGCACGCGCTCCTTCGGCAAGGGCTCGATCCAGACGGTTACCCGCCTGCCTGACGACAGTGCCCTGGTGCTGACCACGGCACGCTACTACACTCCGCTCGGCCGCTCGATCCAGGCACAGGGCATCGAGCCGGACATCGCCGTGCGGCAGCAGGATCCGACCGGTGCCGGCCTCGGCCACGCCACGCCCGGCGAAGCAGGCCTGACGGGCCATCTCAAGGGAACGGGCGCCAGGGACGAGAGCGGCTCATCCTTCTACGTGCCGGCAGACCCTACCGACGACCTCCAGCTTCACATTGCCCTCGACATGTTGCGTAGTACGGAACGCGAGCGCAGTGAATTGTGGCGGCCGCCCGGGAACTGAGCGGCGACGATCCAGTGAAACAATGCGCTGTCTGGTTTCGGACCGGGAGCGCGTTTTGCAATCCTCGACTGCGCTCCAGGGGCGTTATGCACCGGTGGCGTGCGGGGCAGCGGCGGGAAGCTCGGGGGCGCAGCCACAAAATCGTCACAAAGCTGTCTCTTGACGCCGAGCAACATTCTATGGACTCATAGAAGTCATCGAGTCAGGAGAACATAGCTCAGTTCGAACAAAATCATCAGAGGTCCTGTGCCGCTATACAAATCGTCTGCTGTAGATGCAATCAAGCTTCGTAAGGCGAATGAATACAGCTTCTGGGGGTCGAGAAATGCTGCTAATCGAGTTGAGCCGATTGCCAGTCCGCATTTTGATTTTGAGTTAGATCTGGAGCCGGGTGACAAGATCTTCACTGTTGGATCGTGTTTCGCACGCAATGTGGAAGGTCGGCTTGCCACCGCGGGTTATCGCCTGCCGATGCGGGACTTGATGGACGATCGCAGCTTCGCGGGCGTGCATCCGCGGGCGCTCAACAATTTCAGTACGCCGTCCATCTGGAACGAATTGGGCTGGGCTACCGGGGAATTGCAGTTCGATGCCGATCAGGCCATCGTCGAATATGGCTCCGGCAAATGGCTCGATCTGCACGTCACCCACAATGTGCAGCCCGCACCGCGAGAGACGGTACTGCGCCGACGCTCGGCCATCAGCAAGGCCTATGGCAGCTTCAAAGATTGCAAGCTGATCATCGTCACGCTCGGCCTGGTCGAAGTCTGGTACGACAATGTGGCTGGCACCTATCTCAACAGCCTGCCGCCGCCGCCGCTGGTCCGTCGCCACCCGGAACGTTTCGAGCTTCATGTGCTCTCGCATGACGAGACGCTGGACTATTGCGACCGCGCCATCGGCCTGCTGCGCAAATATGGGCGGAGCGACGCGGTCATCCTGATGAGCGTGTCGCCAGTCGCGCTCGGGATCACGCATCGTCCCGAGGACGTGATGGTCGCAAACTGCTACAGCAAATCCGTCCTGCGTACGGTCACCGAGGAGATGGTCGCGCGCTATGACAATGTGCACTACTTCCCCAGCTATGAATCCGTTCTCCAAAGCGACCGGCAAATCGCCTGGATGAATGATTTTACCCATGTCACCGAAACGCTGATCGCCCACAATGTCGACCGCCTGGTCCGTCATTTCGAGCGAAGCGGTACGGACGGCGGCAGTCTCGAGGGCGTCCGGGCCAATATCGAGGCGGGCGGGGCATCGGCGGCTCACCTGCATGCCGTTGACGTCCGCAAGGGCGATCCGACCTCGGCGGCGCGTTTCTTCTCCGAATTCGGCGAGTGGTCGGAGAAGTCGCCGACCTTCGCGACCGAGCATATCGAATGGCTGGTCGAGCAGAAGCAGGCCGCCAAGGCGTTGGAGGTCGTATCGCGGACGGATGCCCGTTCCGAGCGGATCAAGATGGCGAAGGCCCGTGCCCTGCTGATGCTCAAGCGTAACCGGGAAGCGCTGGACATCCTCTACGATCCGAAGTTGGAGGAAGCGCGGTCAAGCCGCTACTGGTCGCTTCGGGTCGAAGCGGAAGGAAACAATGGCGATATCGCCGCGCTGGAGACCACGCTCAGTGGCTGGTCGCGCGCCCTGCCCAAACACGCCTCGCAGGCGCGGATCCATGTGGCGCGCGCCTTGTTGGCGCAATCGTCGGTTGGGCGCGCGCTGGAACTGCTCGAGCTTGCACTGGTCGACAATCCCAAATCGGCGCTTGGCCATATCCTTTCCGCCGAGGCGTATCTCCTGCGTGGCGACCTTGCCGCCGCCAGGCAGAGCTTCGCCCAGGCGGAGCCGGCAACGCCCAGCGAAAATCGTCGCTACAACAAACTGAAGGACAGGATCGGCGAACTGGTCGGTGCGTAATTGATTTGAAGCAGGAGCTTGCGGGCGCCTATGCTAAGCGAAGTTCAGAAAAACTCATTCGTCGACAAGGGCTATTGCACCGTCCAGATAGACCTCGACGCCAAATGGACGAACTGGGCGATCAATCTGACCTGGAGCCAGATCGACAGCCATTTCGATCGTGACGATCCCAAGACCTGGATCGGCGAGATCGAGGACGATTGCCGGTCCGCCACGCTCGCCAAACGCCGCGGCCGGCTGAAGTTCAAGGATAATGTGTTCCGGCATCCCGAACTGATCCGGATGATGTACGGCAACGGTCCGGTGATGTCGGCCGTGCGCAGCCTGATCGGCGATCGCTGCGTCGGTCGCCATGCGACGCGCGGCCTCTATCCGATCTTTCCGACCCCGCAATCGAGTGACACGATCAAGGGCGGGATGGATGCGCATCCCTTCCAGGTGAATGCCGTGCTCTATCTCGACGACGTTGCAGAGGATGGCGGCGCCTTCAGCGTCTGGGAAGGGAGCCACTACATCATGGCGAAGGCGTTTGCCGGCCGCGCATCCTACAAATTGCTCGATAATGTCGAAGCCTTGCGCCTGGAAGCGGAGGCCCGTTGCCGTCATGTGATGCTGCCCGGGGCGCGCGGCACGCTGGTGCTGTGGCACCATCGGCTCTTGCACACGCCGACGACGAACCGGACCGACAAGATTCGTTATGCCTTGCTCGCGGACTACTACCGTGACGACTGGCTCGACCAGGCCGACGAGCCCCACACGGACGATTTCTGGGAAGGGTGGCCGCTGTCTGCGTCGCCATCGTCGAGGCCCGCTTACGAGCCTGAAGAGCCTGGCTTGACCATTTCGCCGCGAAACACAAGGACGCGCCGAAACAAGGAACTGGCGCAATCAGGCGCTTCGGCCTGAAGGCGGGGCGCGCTCTCGCATGAGGGTGCCGCCTGCCGCTGCATGAGGGCGATGCGCCGGCGCTAGAGCGTTTTGCGATTTGGTGGAATCACCA
This sequence comes from Labrys sedimenti, assembly GCF_034424805.1. Taxonomy (NCBI): domain Bacteria; kingdom Pseudomonadati; phylum Pseudomonadota; class Alphaproteobacteria; order Hyphomicrobiales; family Xanthobacteraceae; genus Labrys; species Labrys sedimenti. The sequence continues at coordinate 208,727 of NZ_JAXOUF010000010.1, read as the reverse complement.
AGAATCGCAAAGACGCGTCCCACCAAAGAGTGAGAGCAACGCAGCGCTTCCGTCTAAACGCGCTTTGCTCTAGAGCAAAGTGCGGTTTCTCGGAATCGCACTTTTTCTCTATCTCCTTGTTTTGACGCGTTTTCTAATCGAAAAGACCATCAACTCTTCCGGAAAACGCTCTAAGTGCTCGCGCCGTCGAATTTGTGAATCTCGAGCGCATCGAGGTCGATGGCTGGCACGCAGCGCAGATTGATCGCCACCATGGCGGCCCCGTCGGGCCGCTTTGCTTTGGCAAAGGCCTGAGTGCCGCAGGTCTCGCAGAACTGGTGTTCGATGCGGTGCTTGTTGAACTGGTAGGTCTTGAGTCTGGCCGGGTCGGCGGAGATCGTCACCGCCTCGGCCGGCAGGAAGGCCAGGAGCGAGCCCTTGCGGCGGCAATAGGAGCAATTGCAGCTCACTGCGCTGGTCGGCGCGTCGGCCTCGGCCGTAAAGGAAACCGCGCCGCAATGACAACTGCCTTCGAAGCTCATGTCTCGTCCTCCCGGGATGGTTGTATGCAGGGCGACAAATATAGTCCGGAGCGAGGGATTCGGGGATCCTGTACCGGCGCCGGGAAGAGGACTTGCTTTTGTTTGTGCAGGGCCTTGGCAGACGTCAAAACCATACACACTCTATATTCTGAGTGATTTGCTCGACCGGGCCTCGCGGACCCGGCCTGCCCTTTCATGGGAGATCTTCATGGCCCGCCAATTGCGGCTCGGCGCCTTCATGCGTCCGGCGAGCATTCATACCGGAGCCTGGCGCTATCCGGGCGCCTGGCCCGACGCCAATTTCAACTTCGCCCATCTCAAGCGCCTGGCCCAGCGCCTCGAAAGCGCCCGCTTCGACGCCTTCTTCATGGCCGATCATCTCGCCGTGCTCAACATGCCGGTGGAAGCGCTCAAGCGTAGCCATACGGTGACGTCGTTCGAGCCCTTCACCCTGCTGTCGGCCCTGTCGGCCGTCACCGAGCATATCGGCCTGGTCGCCACCGCCTCCACCACCTTCGATGCCCCCTACCATGTCGCCCGCCGCTTTGCCTCGCTCGATCATCTCAGCGGCGGCCGGGCGGGTTGGAACATCGTGACCACGTCCAATCCCGATGCGGCCCTGAATTTCGGCCTGGACGATCATATGGGGCACGACGAGCGCTACCGCCGCGCGCGGGAGTTCTATGACGTGGTCACCGGCCTGTGGGACAGCTGGGCTGACGACGCCTTCACTCGCGACGTCGAAAGCGGCCTCTATTTCGACCCGGACAAGCTGCATGTGCTCGGCCACAAAAGCGAGTACCTCTCCGTGCGCGGGCCGCTGAACATCGCCCGCCCGGTGCAGGGCTGGCCGGTGATCGTGCAGGCGGGTTCTTCCGAGCCGGGCCGGCAGCTCGCGGCCGAGACGGCGGAGGCGGTATTCACCGCCCCGCCCAATCTGGCGGAAGGGCGCCGCTTCTATGCCGACGTCAAGGGCAGGATGGCCAGGCTCGGCCGCGAAAGGGATCATATGAAGATCCTGCCGGCTGCCTTCGTGGTGGTCGGCGACAGCGTGGAGGAGGCCAGGGCCAAGCGCGCCAGGCTCGACAGCCTGGTGCATTACGACAGCGCCATCGCCTCGCTCTCCATCGCGCTCGGCCATGATGTCTCGGGTCTGGATCCCGACAGCCGGCTGCCGGCCATTCCCGAGACCAATGCCAGCAAGAGCGGCCGCGAACGGGTGCTACAACTGGCCGAAAGCGAGGGCCTCACCGTGCGCCAGCTGGCCCAGCGCCTCGGCGGCTATGCCGGCCTTGCCTTTGTGGGCACGCCCGCCAGCATCGCCGATGACATGGCGGAATGGCTCGAAAGCGAGGGCTCGGACGGCTTCAACGTGATGTTCCCCTATCTGCCCGGCGGCCTCGACGATTTCGTCGACAGGGTCGTGCCGGTGCTGCAGGAGCGTGGTCTGTTCCGGCGGGAGTATGAGGGGCGGACGCTGCGCGAGAATCTCGGCTTGCCGCGGCCGCAGAACCGGTTCTTCAAATAGGAGAAAATTTTCTGCAGAATTGGGGCGGTTGGAGTGTCAGCCTCCTGGCTGACATCTTGGAAACGCAGCCCTTGCTGGCAAGCAGAATGTCAGCCAGGAGGCTGACACTCCGCATATCCTGCGCTCTTTCATGCAAACGTAATTGTCGTCCTAAACTCGGCCTTCATACCATTGCGAAGCTGTCGGGATCCGGGCCGATCTTGCCCTTGGGGTCGTCGAGCTTCTCGATGGCGGCGATGTCCTCCGGCGCCAGCTTGAAATCGAAGACCTGGAAGTTCTCGACGATACGGGCCGGCGTCACCGATTTGGGGATGACGACATTGCCGATGTCGAGATGCCAGCGCAGGATCACCTGGGCAGAGCTCTTGCCGTATTTCTTGCCGATGGCCGTCAGCGCGGGATCGCTGAGCAGCGTGCCCTGGCCGAGCGGGCTCCAGGCCTCGGTCGCGATGCCCTCCTTGGCGTGGTAGGCGCGCAGGGCCTTCTGCTGGAAGCGTGGATGCAGCTCGACCTGGTTGATCGCCGGCACCACACCGGTTTCGGCCTTCAAGCGTTCGAGATGGGCGATCTGGAAGTTGGAGACGCCGATGGAGGCGACGAGCCCCTCCTCGCGCAGCTTGATCAGGGCCTTCCAGCTTTCGACATAGAGATCGCGTGAAGGCACCGGCCAATGGATGAGATAGAGATCGATCGTCTCCAGGCGCAGTTTTTTCAGGCTGGCCTCGAAGGCCCGCAGGGCCGTGTCATAGCCCTGGTCGCCGTTCCACAGCTTGGTGGTGACGAAGATGTCCTTGACGGGGACGCTGGAAGCGGCGAGCGCGTCGCCCACGCCGGCTTCGTTGCCATAGATGGCGGCGGTATCGATCGAGCGATAGCCCGCCTCGATCGCCGCCGTCACCGCGGCGCTCGCGCCCTCGTTGGGCACCTGCCAGACGCCGAAGCCGAGTTGCGGAATTTCCTTGCCGTCATTGAAGCGAATGGTCGGACTCATGGGATTCTTTCCTGAGGTCGTCGAAGGGAAGGGAGGGATGAAAACAAAGTGGCGGTCCGATTTCAGGGGAGGCGGATCGCCGGAAGAAGGATGCAGCCGCTGGGGCACGATCCTTCATCTAAGGTCTGGTCAGCGAAGCGCAACCATCGGTCTCACTGAAAGCCGGCGATCGCATGCGGGACATAGGGGGCTTCGAGCGCTGCGATCTCTTCACCTGTCAATCCGAGATCGAGTGCTGCGACGGCGTCACTCAGATGATGCGGCTTGGAGGCTCCGACGATCGGCGCCGTTACATCGCCTTTCTGCGCCACCCAGGCGAGGGCCACCTGCGCCCGCGGCACGCCGCGCGCCTTGGCGATGGCGGCCACGGCCTCGATGACCCTGCGGTCGGCATCCTGCGTGGCGTCATAGAGCGCCGTGCCGACATTGTCGCTCTGCTGGCGCTCACTGCTCTCGCTCCAGTCGCGCGTCAGCCGGCCGCGGGCGAGCGGGCTCCAGGGCAGGACGGCGATGCCCTGGTCGTGGCAGAGCGGCAGCATCTCGCGCTCCTCTTCCCGGTAGAGCAGGTTGAGGTGATCCTGCATGCTGACGAATTCGGTCCAGCCATGAAGGCGGGAGGTGTAGAGCGCCTTGGTGAACTGCCAGGCATGCATGGAGGAGGCGCCGATATAGCGGGCCTTGCCGGCCTTCACCACGTCATGCAGGGCCTCCAGCGTCTCCTCGATCGGCGTCGACGCGTCCCAGCGATGGATCTGGTAGAGGTCGACATAGTCGGTGCCGAGACGCCGGAGGCTGTTGTCGATCTCGGCCAGGATGGCGCGGCGCGACAAGCCCTCGCCATTGGGGCCGGGACGGGTGCGAAAGAAGATCTTGGTCGCCAGCACGATCTCCTCGCGCCGCGAAAACTCCTTGATGGCCCGGCCGACGATTTCCTCGGAGGTCCCGTCCGAATAGGTATTGGCGGTATCGAGGAAATTGATGCCGGCTTCGATGGCCCGGCGGATCAGGGGGCGGCTCTGTTCCTCGGGCAGGGTCCAGGCATGGTTGCCACGATCGGGATCGCCATAGGTCATGCAGCCAAGGCACAGGCGTGACACTTCGAGCCCCGTCGAGCCGAGCTTGACGTAATCCATGGATGAAAACTCCTCGCTGAAAATCTATTTCGAGCGCGGCGCCATCCGAAGGGCCACGCGAACCGACCAATCCCGCTGCTCGATGGATTGGATCGATTGTGAAACGGCCGAGTGTCGAAGTCCAGCTTCAAAGCAGGGCAGAATGACCCGCCGACGTTCGCGCTGTACCCGGCCCGGATGAGCTGGGCTTGGGCATTGAACCAGACGTTGCGGGCATTGAAGGGAAACGCCGTTTCCCGACCAGCGGTATGGCTCCTTCGATGGTCGACATCGATATGGCCGCTGGCGAAGAGCTCGAAGCTGCCGATCGCCTGCAGCAAGGGCTCCGGCACCCCGATCAGAGGATCAACGGGCTCGCTCGCCGAACATCACCAAGGCCGCGGCGCCGACCAAGCCGGCATTGTCGCCGAGGGCGGCTTTCACCACCGGCACGTCGCGGAAGGAGGGCAAAGCGGTGGTGCGGATGGTCCTGTGGATCGTCTCTGCCATCAGGTCGAAGCCATGCGAGACGCCACCCCCCATCACCACTTTCTCGGGGCTATAGAGATGGATGAGGCTGATAAAACCCTCGCCGAGCAAATTGGCTTCCTCGTCGAGGAGCGCGAGCGCCGTCGCATCACCGCCGCGGGCGGCTTCGACGACGTCCCCGGCGGTCGGCGCCACCAGGCGCGCAAGACTGCTGCCGGGATGAGCGAGCGCGGCTTCGCGTGCGCGCCGGTCCAGCGCGGTGCCGGCCGCATAGGCTTCGAAGCAGCCGACGGCGCCGCAGCTGCAGCGCGGTTCGTCTCCAGCTGGGCGGAGATTCTGCGCCAGGCGGAAATGGCCGACATGGGCGGTCATGCCGCGCCTGCCATGCAGGAGCCGGCCATCGCTGACCACACCGCCGCCGATGCCGGTGGAGACGGTGACATAGAGGAGATGGTCGAGCCCGCGGCCGGCGCCGAAGCGCCATTCGCCGTAGCAGGCGGCAATAGCGTCGCCTTCCACCACCACCGGCCGACCGAGGGCGGCGGAGAGCTCGTCGCGCAGGGGAAAGTCTTCCCAGCCCGGCAGGGTCGGGACATGGATAAAGGTGCCGGTGTGGCTGTCGAGCGGGCCGGGCGCGCAGACGCCGATACCGGAGAGCGAACCGAGGCTCTCGTCGTCGGTCACCTCATCGATGAGGCGGCGGAATTGCGCCATCACGGCTTTCGGGCCGCCGGCCACATCGGTGCGGGCGGCGGCGCGCTTGAGTACGGCGCCGGTATCATCAACGAGGGCGGCGCGCACCTGCGTGCCGCCGAGATCGATGCCGATGGCGCGCCGATGCATGGGTCAGGGCTCCCGCTGCAGGCCATGGACCCAGGCGATGCGGGCGGCCAGATCCGGCGCACCGAAGGCCAGAGACCCCATCACGATGGTCTCGGCGCCGGCGAGACGCAGATTGGGCACGGTGTGCTCGCGATTGCCGCCATCGGAGGCAAGGATGACGCGATGCCCGGCCTTCCCGGCGATCAGCTTGCGGGCTTCGCGCAGGCGCGCCAGGGCTGTCTCGTCGAGGCCGACGCCCTTGATGCCGATCAGGGTGCCGAGCAGGGTCAGCATATCCAGCCGGTCGAGGAAGGGCTCCGCCGCCGCCACGGGCGTGTGGAGCTGCAGCACCATGCCGGTGGCAAGGCCGTGCTCGCGGATGCGAGCCAGCGCCGCGTCGGCATTGGCGTTCTCGGCATGGATGCTGATCAGGTCGGCACCGGCTTCGGCGAACTGCTCGATCTGGTCGAGGAGGATGTCGTCCGTCGTCATCAGATGGACGTGGATCGGCTTGGCGGTGACCTTGCGCACGGCTGCCGTCAGGTCCGGGAAATAGAGCAGGGCCGGCGAGAAATGGCCGTCGGCGACATCGACATGGAAGATATCGACATGGGACTCGACCCGGGCGATGTCGTCGGCGAGGCGGCCGAGATCGGCGGACCAGAGCGAAAATTCGGCGAGGAGGCGGTCGGCGGGCAGGGCCTCGAGCCAACCGGGAGCGGGTTTCATGCTGAAATCTCCGAGAGAAATTGCGCCAGAGCGGCGCGGAAATCCTGGACGTAGCGCGGTTTGTCCAGCGCCTTGGGGGTGATGCGGGCAAGCCGGGCGCCGGGAATGAGCGCGGTGAGCGCTTCGGCGTGGCCGAGCGGGTGGATGGCATCGAGCTCAGTACCGATGACGAGCGTCGGGATCGTCAGGGCGGTAATGTCGGCGCGGGAGACGCCGGGTCCATCCGCCGAAATGCGGGCGAGCAAGGCCGCGGTGACGGCCTGGGGCTCCCGTGTGAAGAAGCCGCGTAGCGAGGCGAGATTGTCCGGGGCGCCGGCGGCAAGATCGCGCGCCGTATCGGAGGCCTCGAACAGTGCCCTTGCTTGCGCGGGCTCGTGGCTGGCGAGCAGCGCGCCGACCTGAGCATTGGGTGCCATATTGGCCGGGCCCGCCTCGGCAATCCAGGCCGGACGGGCGAGCACCAGCGCACGCACCCGGTCCGGCCTGGTGACGGCGAGGCGCAGGGCGATCGCCGCGCCCATCGAAATGCCGCCGAGGACGACCGGGCCAAGCGCCAGGCTGTCGAGCCAGTGCGCCAGGTCGTCGGTGAAGGTTGCGATCGAGAGAAGCCGGGTGTCGCCGGCGTCCGAGCCGCCATGGCCGCGGCATTCGAGCGTAAGGCAGCGCGCCGGCAGCTCGAAGGGAAAGATTTCGGCCGGCTGGGCAGCATCCCCGCACAGGCCATGCTGGAGGACCACGGGCATGCCGCTGCCGCGGTCATGCACCGCGAGGCTGAGGTTGTCGCGCTGGAAGGTCGCGTTCATCGGCTCAAATGCTCCAGGCCGTCGGAAGGAGCCACGACTCTCCTTCTCCCGCAAGGGGAGAAGGGAGTGGTTCTGCGGGGTTCAGCGCCCCTCATCACGCGATCACCTCCGCCAGCTTCCGGCCGAGAAACGCGGCAACCTCTGCCGCCTCCCCGGCGGCGAGGCCATGAGTGACCAGGGGGCCGTCGAAGCCGATGCGGGCGAGGCCGGCGAGATAATGGTCGTAGTCGAGCACGCCCTTGCCGGCCGTGGTGAAGCCGCCGGCGGCGTCCCTGTCCTTGGCGTGGGCCATGACGATGCGGTCGGCCAGGAGGTCGATGGCTTCCGAGACCAGGCGCTGCTGCTCGGCGAGGGAGGCAACCTCGAAGAGATTGGCCGGGTCGAGGATGATCTTCAGCCGGGGGCTCGCCATCTCGTCGATGATGGCGCGGGCCTTGGCGGCCGAATCGATGACATTGGCCAGTTCCGGCTCGATGCCGAGATCGACATCGTGCCGCTCGGCGATATCGAGCGCCGTTTCCAGACTGGCGGCGAGATCGCGCCAGGCCTCCGGCGTGGCGTTGTCGGGATGGCCGCGCCACTGGTCGTCCGGATCGCGCGTGCCGGTACATAGCGTGAGCAGGCGCGTTCCCATGCCGCGGGCCGCCCCGGCGATGATTTCAAGGCTGTCGTGGCCGCGCCAGCGCTGGGCCGGATCGGGATGGATCATGTTGTAGGTGGCGGAGACGGCTGCGACATCGAGCTTCTGACCGAGAGCAGCAGCATGGACCGCCTCGGCGACGCCGTCCGGAATGGCCGGGGGCATGGGGGGCAGGCCCGAGCAGGCCATATTGTATTGCACGGCGCCGTAGCCCGCCGCGCGGGCGGCGGCCATCACCGTTCCCGGCGTGTCGCCGGGGAAGGTCTTGGCAAAGATGCCGAGCCGCATCACAGCTCTCCCTTGACGTCGGCGAGCCGCACGGCACGGCCCTCGCGAACGGATTGGGCGATGGCGATCATCGCCCTGACAGAGGCGACGCCGTCCTCGATGTCGGCACCGCGCATCGGCGCGCCCTTGAGGATGACGTCGGCGAAGCCCTCCAGCTGCCGGCGGTAGAAATGGCCGTCCGCACCGAGCACGCGGGTGGTGGCGCCGTCCTTCTCGCGGAAGATGTCGACGTCGCTGCTCTTGTAGTACCAGGGGTTATAGGTCTTGCCGAGCACGCTGCCATGCTCGCCATAGATCTGGAAGCCCTCGTGCCAATCCATGCGCACGGCTACGGTGAGGTCGAGATGGCCGAGCGTGCCATTGGCGAAGGCGATGTCGACGAACCAGCAGCGTGCGCCGAAGCGCTCGGAAAAGCGCGCCTCGACCTCGACGATCTCGCCGCCGAAATAGCGCGCGGTGTCGACGAGATGGCTGCCATGGGCAAGCATGTAATAGCGCTGGAGGTCGGCCTTGGGATCGCCGGCTGGCTTGCGGGCCTGCTTGCTGGTGACCATTAGGGGCTGGACGGCATCCGTCATTGGGTAGCGATGGGTCGAATCGCAATACCAGGCCTTGAGGGCGAGCATCTCGCCCATTTCCGTGTCGATGAAGGCCTTGGCCGCTTCCAGCCCGGCATCGAAGCGCTTCATATGGCCGACCTGCAACACCTTGCCGCTAGCAGCCACGGCGGTGCGCAAGGTTTCCACTTCCTCGACGCCGACGCCGACAGGCTTTTCGCTGAGCACATGCTTGCCCGCTTCCAGCGCGGCGATCGAGGCCGGCACGTGGAAGGCGTCCGAGGTCGCCACGATCACCGCATCGAGTTCGGGATCTGCCAGCATGGCGCCATAGTCCGAAAAGGTCTTCTCGGGCTGGTGGGTCCAGGCCATGCGCTCCAGCAGGTCGGGTGCGACGTCGCAGATGGCGTAGAGGTCGGCATTGCGCGCCTTGGTGCAGCTCTCGAAATGAGCGGCCTGCGCGATCGGGCCGCAGCCCAGCACGCCGACCTTGAGGCGGCGCTCTTCCTTCTTCGGCATCAGGGCTTCCTGTGTTTTCTATAATTTATTTATTATCTAAACAAATATGAAGTGCAAGGCTTTTGCTCCTTTCGGTACCCCAGGTCGCATATGATGGGACAAAATTGCCTCGAAGCGCAAAGGCGCTTGCAAACAAGGCCATGGGAGTCTCTGGAGAATAGGTGAAGCGAATTGGCTCAACCTTTGTCATTGCCGGGCTTGACCCGGCAATCCAGCCTGCCCTTCGAGACATCGAAGCACGGGCTGCTGGATGCCCGGGTCAAGCCCAGGCATGACAAGGGTGGCTAAGGCCTCTTCGTGATTCGTGATGGTACCACCAAATCGCGAAGCGCCGTCGAGATTCGGGTAGAGTGAGATCATGGCTGACCAGACCTTCGCGCGTTATGTGAACGAGCGGCGTATTCTCACCCAGTTGCGCCTGCAAGGGGCGATGCCCCGGGCCGAACTCGCCCGGCGTCTCGGCCTGACCCCCGCCACCATCACCAACCTGGTCGAGAATCTCACGGCCAGCTCTCTCCTGGTCGAGCGGCGCACCTCTCGCGAGGACAATGCGCGCCGGGATGTCGGCCGGCCCGGTGTCGACATCACCCTCAATCCGAGCGGCGGCTACTTTCTCGGGGCCGAGATCGGCGTCGGCGTGGTGCGTTTTGCCCTGATCGACCTGGCGCTCGGGGTGGTCGACAGCCGCACGGCCCGCCTGGCTCATCCGGTTGGCCCGGAGGCGGCGGTCGATGCCATCGCGACCTATGCCCGCGGCCTGGCGCAGCCCTTGCGCTCGATCGGCATCACCGTGCCTGGCCTGGTGCGCTCGGACGGCTATGTCGTGCACCTGCCCATGCTGGGCTGGAAGGATCTCAACCTGAAGGCCCTGGCGGAGCAGGCGCTCAGCGCGCCTGTCTTTGTCGAGAACAACGCCCATGCCGCCGCCTTTGGCGAGGTTTATACCCAGCCCGGGCTGCAGGCAGACGCCATCGTCTATCTCAAGCTCGGGGCCGGCTGCGGCGGGGCGGCCATCGTCAACGGGCGCCTCGTCCGCGGCGCGGGCGGCACGGGCAACGAGTTCGGCCATATCCGCATCCGCGAGAGGGGCCCGCGCTGCTCCTGCGGGCAGGAGGGCTGCCTGGAGACCTTCGTCAACATTGCCGCACTCGATCGCTTCTATCGGCCGGGGCAGGGCTTCGGCGTCGATTCTCTTTCCGCCTTGCCGGCGATGGTGGCGGCCGCCGCCCATGCCGGGGATCGCAACGCCGGCGCGGCCATCGACGAACTCGCGGACCATCTCATCATCGGGCTGACATCGCTGACCAACATCTTCAACCCCAGCACGATCGTGCTCGGCGGCGCCATGCGCCCGGTGCTCGCCGCCCGGCTCGACAGGCTGTCGCAGGCGGTCGGCGCCGGCATCGTACCGGGGATGACCAGGCCACAGATCCGCTTGTCGACCCTGGGCGAGATGGAATGCGCCATCGGTGCCGCCACCATCGCCCATCATCAGGATTTCGACGTCTCCAACATCGAGATCGGCGGCTGATGCCAGGTGCGGCACCTGGCTGGGGATCCGAAGTCAGGATGCTTCCTCGTCGACCTGCACCTGTGCCACCTGCTGCGTGCCGTTGATCGCCGTCGCGCCATAGAAGCCGAGCGCCGAGGCGGCGACGCAGAGCACCACGGACACACCGACATTGATCAGGGCGCGCAGGGGCATGTTCATGTGCAGGAGTTCGAAGGTCTGCAGGCTGAAGGACGAGAAGGTGGTGAAACCGCCGCAGATGCCGACCATGAAGAACAGCCGCCACAGATCCGGCAGGGGCGCCCGGCCATTGGCGATGGTCAGCGCGCCGAAGAAGGTGATGGCGAAGGAGCCGGCGATGTTGATGAGGATGGTCGCCCAGGGCAGATTTTCACTATAGGGCGCCATCCACAAGCCGATCCAATAACGTCCCACGGAGCCGATGGCGCCGCCGATGGCGATCATGATGGTGTTGGCGAGCACGGGTGACATGGATGCTCCGAAAATTCGGTGAGAGAGATGAAGGTTTCGGCGGCAAGAGGCTGGTCCGATGAGGATAGCCGGGGCTTAGGCCCAATGCGGATCACCTAGCAAGGAAACACTACAAGGGTAGTGCAAACGCGAAGGCGCTCGAGTGAACGGCATTAGCTTTGGGCCACCGCCAATCTGAAATCCCGGCAATGCCTGATTCATGGCGGAATCAGCCCCAGACGCCAGGCGATGGCAAGTCCGATCAGGCCGAGAAGGGCCAGTATGAGCCAGATACGAAGCAGGAGAAAGGATATCGGCCGTCCCGGTCGCGAAGGGTGCATGGCATACCTCCAGAGAGATTGCAGCGGCACTTCGACGAAAGCGGGAGACGGGGACAACCTCCTACCGGCGCGAAGCACCTGGTAGGAGTCATCAGCCTTGCGGCGGTTTGGGGGGACTCCATCCCCTATCGATGCCCCACAATACGGCCCGGGTCCCGGTGGGGTCAAGCCGTTGGCGGCAACTCCAGCCTGTGCGAGATGCCGATGGCATCAAGGAAGCTCTCGTCGTGGCTGACCACCAGCAGGGCGCCATCATAGGCACGCAAGCCTGCTTCCACCGCCTCGATCGCATCGATGTCGAGATGATTGGTCGGCTCGTCCAGGATCAGCAATTGCGGCGGCCGCTCTCCGCCCAGGACGCAGGCGAGGCCGGCCCGCAGCATCTGCCCGCCGCTGAGGCTGCCGGCCTTCTGGAGAGCCGCGTCTGCCCGGAACATGAAACGGGCCAGCGCGGAACGGCAGGCATTCTCGTCCGATTGCGGATTGAGCCGCTTGAAATTGTCGCGGATCGTCTCCTGCGGGTCGAGCAGACTTACCTTCTGGTCGAGCAGGGCAAAACCGGGAAGGACCTGCACCTGGCCTGCCTGTGGCCGGAGGCGGCCGGTAATCAGGTCGAGCAATGTCGTCTTGCCGCTGCCGTTCGGCCCGACGACGGCGACGCGCTCCGGCCCGGCGAGCGTGAAGGAGAGGCCGTTCAGGATTGGCTGTCCCGTCTCGTAGCCGAACTGCAGCGCATCGAGGCGCAGGACAATCCTGTCGGGGGGCAGGCCCGTGGGCGCGAGCCTCACCGACAAGGGTTGCAGGATCTCGAGGCGCTCGCGCGCCTTGGAGAGGGCCTCTGTCGCCTGCGACTGCTGGCGTTCGGCCAGGCGAGCGCCGGCACCTCCGCTCTTTTCGCTGCGCTCCTTCTTGGCGTCGAGGAGCAGCAGGGGCGCATCGCCCTTGGCCCGGGCCTTGCGGCCCGCACTGTCCTTGCGCGCCTTGCGTTCCGCCGCGATCTGGGCTTTTCGCTCGGCTTCGTCGAGCCGCTTCTCGGCCTCGCCCAAATCGTGGCGGGCGGCCGCCAGTTCCAGGGCCTTGCGCGCCCGGTACCGGCTCCAATTGCCGCCATAGACGCAGGCGCCGAGCGAGTTCAGTTCCACGATGGCGTCCATGGCCTCCAGCAGTTCGCGGTCGTGGCTGACCACCAGCGCCCCGCCGCGCCAGCCGGCGATGAGATCGATGACGGCTTTTCGGCCGTTCCGGTCGAGATTGTTGGTTGGCTCGTCCAGCAGCAGGAAGTCCGGCTCGGCGAAGACCAGCGCCTCCAGGCCGATGCGGGTGCGCTGTCCGCCCGACAACGTCGTCAGGACGGTGCCGGGTTCGATGGGAAGGCCGAGTCGGGCGAAGGCCGCCGCGAGGCGGGTTTCCAGTGTCCAGTCGGCCATGGCGAGTTCTTCGGCGCTGGCCTGGCCCGATTCTGCTCGGGCGAGCAAGGCCAGGCCATCGGTCACGCCGAACAGATCGGCGACGGTCTCGTCCGGCCCGACCTGGACGGCCTGGCGCAGGCGTCCCAGGCTGCCATGGACGATAACACCACCGGAACGGGGCTGGAGATCCCCTGCTATCAGTTTGAGCAAAGTCGTCTTGCCGACGCCGTTGCGGCCGACGAGGCCGGACCGTTCGGAGCCGAAGCTCAGGTCGAGCCCGGAGAACAGCGCATGGCCGTCAGGCGTGGACCAGGAGAGATTGGAGAGCGTGATCGAAGCAGGCATGAGAATGGTTTATCCCTGACACAAGGCAAAGCGGCGTTGCGTTCAGGTTCAGATCCATTGCTTCACACTCACTGAATTGGCGATACCTCCTATCTAGGAGGATGGTCGGGCTCGTGCAAGATCTCCGAAGATCGGGTTCGCCCGCAGCCGCTCGACGGCGAAATCGACGAAGGAGCGCACCTTGGCGGAGGGCGCGCGGCCGCCGGCGTGGACGATATGAACAGGCACCGGTTCTTCCTCGAACTCGGTCAGCACGGTGCGGAGTGTGCCTTCGCGCAGGGCCGTGTCGACCTGATAGGCGAAGACACGCACCAACCCCCAGCCTGAGATGGCGGCTGAGATCCCCGATTCGTTGAGATTGCACATCAGCCTTGGCTGGATGCCGACATTGATCTTCTCGTCGCGGCCGAAGCGCCATTCCAGCCGCGGCCAGGCGCCGATCCTGGCGATGACGCTGTGACCGGCAAGCGCGGCGGGGCTGCGCGGCTCGCCATGCTCGGCGAGATAGGCGGGCGAGGCGCAGATCACCCGCCGCATGCTGCCGACGCGGATCGCCGTCAGCTCCGAATCCGGCAAATGGCTGATGCGGATGGCAACGTCCATGCCCTCCTCTACCAGATTGGTGATGCGGTCGAGAAACAGGGTCTGCGCGCTGACGACCGGATGCCGGCCGAGATAGTCCATCACCACTGGCAGGATATGGAGCTGGCCGAACATCACGGGCGCTGTGACGATCAGCGTGCCCGTCGGGGTGGTGTAGGAACCGGCGGCGGCGGCTTCGGCATCGGCGAGATCGGCCAGGATGCGCTGGCAGTCATGCAGGTAGCGCTCCCCGGTCTCCGTGAGCTTGAGCGAACGGGTGGTGCGGACCAGCAATTGCGCACCGATGGTCTCCTCGAGGAAGGCGATGGCCCGCGTGACGGCGGGTGGGCTCATGAACAGGCGCCGGGCGGCCTCGGCGAAGCCGCCGCTCTCGGCCACCTTCACGAACACCCGCATGGCCTGCCAGCGATCCATGACGCCTCCAATTTCCGATTGTTTCGATATCTGGAATGATGCCTTCCAATCAATCGATATTCTCTATCCACATCGAAATGATCAAGGTGCTCCGATAGCGCCGGTATCGGCGAGGAGGTCAGCTATGAAGCTCTATCACTATCCCCTGTCGGGACACTCCCATCGTGCCCACTTGTTTCTGTCGCTGGTGGGCGTGCCACATGAACTGGTCGGCGTCGACCTGAAGGCCGGCGAGCACAAGACGCCGGATTTCCTCAAGCTCAACACGCTGGGGCAGGTACCGGTCCTCGACGATGGCGGCGTGATCGTGTCGGATTCGCTCGCCATCATCGTCTATGTCGCCCGCAAGCTCGGGCTGGAGAACTGGCTGCCGACCGATCCGGCTGCTGCAGCGGCCGTTCAGCGCTGGTTTTCGGTCGCAGCGGGGCAGCTCCGCATGGGCCCCGCCGCGGCGCGCCTGATCACGGTGTTCGGGGCCAAATACGATGTCGAACAAACATTGGCGGCGGCGCACGCCATCCTTAAACTGATCGATGAGGAATTGATCGGACACGATTGGATCGTTCTCGATCGACCGACCGCGGCTGATGTGGCGCTCTACAGCTACATCGCTTCGGCCCCGGAGGGGAATGTCGATCTGACGCCCTATCCGCAGATCGGCGCCTGGCTGCGGCGGGTCGAGGCTTTGCCAGGCTTCGTGCCGTTCCAGAAGACCGCAATCGGGCTGGCGGCCTGATCGTCCCCGGGACGGCCAGCATCCTGCCAGCTCTTTTTCTTCGGAGCATGGTGTGTCCTGGAGCCAGCAGGATGCTGGCGATCCCAGGGGCATCTCGGCTCGATTTCATTTTATTGCTTCCGGAAGGCAAATGTCATGGATGGCAATGTGCCTGTCGCCACGGATTCGCCGTGGCATGAGGGTGAGCTCGCCCTGCAGCGCCGGGCCGGTGCTGCCGAGCGCATGGATATGGTCGGGCGGCGGGTGTTGCGCGACCATCTGATCGAGCAGCATCGCGACTTCTACCCGCTGCTTCCCTTCATCGTCGTCGGTGCAGCCGATCATGCCGGAAAGATGTGGGCGACGATCCTGGCCGGCCTGCCAGGATTCCTCCATTCTCCCGAGCCCCACACGCTGCATGTCGCGGCTGGAGCGGATCCCGCCGACCCCTTGGCCTCAGGCCTGGAGGACGGCGCCGCGATCGGCCTGCTCGGCATCGAACTGCATACGAGGCGGCGCAACCGGCTCAATGGCACGGTACGGCGCACGGGGGCCGATGCCTTCGACGTCGAGGTTGGCGAGAGCTTCGGCAATTGCCCGCGCTATATCCGCCTGCGCGACTTCGGCTTCGCACGCGATCCGGCCGCGACTTCCACGCTGCCGGTCCGGCGCTTCGATCGCATAGAAGGACCCGCGGCGGTGCTGATCGCCGGCGCCGAGACGCTCTTCATCGCCTCTTCGGTGACGCGCGCGGACGGCCGCCGCCAGGTCGACGTCTCTCATCGCGGCGGCAGGCCGGGCTTCGTGGCGGTGCAGGACGACGGCAGCCTGCTGATACCGGATTTTGCCGGCAATCTCTTCTTCAACACGCTGGGCAATATCCTGGCCGATCCGCGCTGCGGCTTCACCTTCGTCGATTTCGAGACGGGAGACCTGCTCCAGCTCTCGGGGGACGGCGAGGTGATCCTGGAGGGGCCGGAGATCGCCGCCTTCGAGGGCGCCGAGCAATTGCTGCGGTTTCGGCCGAAGCAGGTTCTATTGAGGCCGGGCGCCCTGCCGCTGCGCTGGCACTCGCCCGCGGACGGTGTCTCGCCCCATTCCCTGGCGACGGGGAATTGGGAGGAGGCGCGTGCCTTGCTGGAAACGGTCTTCAGGCAACCTTGAGCAGGACGATCAGCGCGTAGCTGATCACGCCAAGGGCGAGCAAAGACAGAATCACCGTCGAGGTCACCCGCGGCCCGGCCTTGGCGACGGCACGGATGTCGACGGTGAGGCCGAGCGCAGCCATCGAGATGATGGTGAGCGTATTGGCTGCCGAGGCGATCGGCTGGAGCGAGGCTTGCGGCAGGAGGCCGAAGGAGCGCAACGCCATCATCACCAGGAAGCCGATGATGAACCAGGGCACGATCTGGCTGAGGCGGGGGTGTGCCTGGGTGGGCGTACCTGCCGCCGAGGCATCCGCCTTGCGCCGGATATCGCTGACGAGGGCCAGGACCACGATGACAGGGCCGAGCATCAGCACGCGGGCGAGCTTAACGAGGGTGCCGATCTGCACGCTGAGGGCGGCGACGGGCGCGGTGGCGGCGAGAACCTGCGGCACGGCATAGACGGTCAGTCCGGCGAGGACGCCATATTGGCCCGGGGTGAGGTCGAGCGCGGGCACCAGCAGCGGCAGCCCGATCACGGCGACCACGCCGAGGACGGCAGTAAAGGCGATCGAAGCGGCGACGTCCTTGCCGTTGGCACCGATCACCGGCGCCGTCGCCGCGATGGCCGAGTTGCCGCAGATCGAATTGCCGCAGGCGACCAGCAGGGCCATGTTGTGCGGCAGGCCGAAGGCGCGGCCGATGCCGAAGCTCAGCATGATCGACACCATCACCACGCCGGCAATGCCCGCCATCAGGCCGAACCCGGCATCGGCGATGGCGGCAGCGCTGACGGAGGCGCCGAGCAGGACGACCGCCACCTCGAGCAGGGTCTTGGCGCCGAAGGTGATGCCGCGATCGAAGCGGGCATGCGGCTGGGCGAAGGTGCGGATCAGGGCGCCGATCAGGATGGCGAGGACGAGAGCCTCCAGCCAGGCCTTGCCGAACAACGTGGTCTCGATGAGCTCGGCGGCCATGGCGAGGGCGGTGACGATGATGCACAGGCCTGCACCGGGAAGAATCCCGCGAAGTCCCGTCATATCGCTCAACCGGCTGCCGAGTTTGCTGCTCATGATCCACCTGCAATTTACAGGTTTCTTCTGCCTTATTGACTCTGTTCAATCCATTTCAAAATAGTGTAGAAATCATTCGATCCAATCGAATGGTTTTGTGATGACCTTGGAGCAGCTCAGAATTTTCGTGGCGGTGGCCGAGCGTGAACACCTGACACAGGCTGCGGCCGTGCTTCATTTGACCCCGTCGGCCGTCAGTTCGGCCATCCGCGTGCTGGAGGATCGTTATGGCGCGGCTTTGTTCCATCGCGTCGGCCGCCGCATCGAGATGACGCCGGGCGGGCGGGAATTCCTGCCGACGGCGCGGGCGACGCTCGCTTCGGCCAAGGCGGCGGAACTGGCTCTGTCCGAACTCGGCAGCGGGGCGCGGGGCTCGCTGGTGGTGCATGCCAGCCAGACCATTGCGAGCTATTGGGTAGCGCCCTTCCTGGCGCGCTATCACGACGTCCATCCGCATGTCGATCTCAGGCTGGAGATCGGCAATACCCTCAGCGTCACCCAGGCCGTGCTGGAAGGGGCGGCCGAGATCGGCTTCATCGAGGGCGCCATCGACGAGCCGGCCCTGTCGGTGCAGACGGTGGCGCATGACCGCCTGATCGTGGTGGTGGCGCCGGGCCATCCCTGGGCCGACGGGCGCACGGTGCGGCCCTATGACATCGCCACTGCGCGCTGGATCATGCGTGAGGAAGGATCGGGCACCCGCTCCGTCTTCGAGGAGGCGTTGCGGGGACGGGACGTCGATCCGGCCGCCCTCGAGATCGCCCTGGTGCTGCCGTCCAACGAGGCCGTGCGTTCTGCGGTGCGCTCGGGGCCTTTTGCGACCGTGATGTCAGAATTGGTGGCGGCGCCCGATTTGCAGGCGGGGAGGCTGGTGCGAATCGCCTTCGACATGCCGCCCCGCGCCTTCCGCATGCTGCGCCACCGCGAGCGTTACCGCACCAAAGCCTCTCAGATGCTGGAGATGGTGATCACCCAGACCGGCGGGTGAGATCGTCTCTCAGCCGCCGCTGGTCGCGGGGAGCCGGGTCAGCCAATAGCCGCCGGCGAGGATGGTGAGGCAGCCGAGCCCGGCCTTGAGGTCGGGAACCTCGCCGAAGGCGAGGAGGCCGAGCAGGGCGGCGAACACGATCCAGCTATAGCCGATGGGCCCGGCCACGGCGATGTCGGCGAGCCGATAGCCCCTGATATTGCAATATTGGGCGAGGATCGCCACCGGCCCGAGCATCAGGCAGGCCAGGATCGGGCCGGGACCGACGCTCTTCCAGCTCAGCCAGGCCGGCACCAGCATCAGGAGGAAGCTGAACAGGTTGACATGGGCCAGCATGGAAAGCGGCGTGTCGCCCTTGGTCAGCCGTTTCACATAGATGATCTCGAATGCCATCAGCACGGCGCCGAGCAGCGCCATCGCCGCGGGGATGGTGACGTCGCCGAACGGCGTGGTGGCCGAGTGCTGGCCGATCACCACCGCGAGCGCCCCGAGGCCGCAGGTGAGGCCGGCCAGCCAATGGCGCCAGCCCACGGTCTCACCCAGCATGACCACGGCAAGCGCCACCACGAAGATGCCTTCGAGCAAGCCGATGGCGCTGGCGGCGGCAACCGGCATATGGGCGGCGGCATAGATGGCCGACAGGCCGCCGAAACAGCCGAAGCAGGCGCGCAGGAAATGCTGGCCCGGCCGCGGACTGCGCAGGCTAACGAGCGAATGTCCGCCAGCCTTGGCCACGACGAGCAGGGTGACGAAGCCGCTGGCATAGCGCAGCAGCAGGATCTGAGGGATCGCGAGCAAGGGGCCGGCAAAACGGCCCGAGGCGAAGATCAGGGTGAACAAAGCGGTGCCGATCAGGAGCCAGAGGGCACCCTTGGCGTTGGCACTCATGCCAGGCGCCCCGGCCAGCGGCGTTGATTTTGCTGCAATCGTCATGCTTGATGAGGTCACAGATTTCATCCCTGCAAACAAACGCGTTCTTTGATTGCTGCATGAGGAAAATCGATGCAGGCGCCTCGTCGTCTTCCGTCCCTCAACGCCGTGCGCGTCTTCGAAGCGGCGGCTCGCCTCGGCAGCCTGAAGGCGGCGGGCGAGGAACTGGGCGTGACGGCCAGCGCCGTCAGCCACCAGGTGCGCCATCTGGAGGAAGGGCTCGGCGTACGCCTGCTCGCCCGCTCCAACAATGCCATCGAGCTGACGGCGGAGGGCGCCCGTTTTGCGGCGGCGACCGCACCGGCGCTCGACATCATCGCCGCGGCAGCCTCGGCGTTGCAGCGCGACGCCAACGAGGTTCTCGTGCGCGCCTCGGTGTCGCTGGCCTTGCGCTGGCTGATTCCGCGCCTCGGACGCTTCCGCCAGGCTCATCCTTCCATCCGTGTCCGCCTGGAGACACCGGTCTCGGCCATGGCTGATCATGACGATATCGATCTCGTCATCGGCTATTCGCGCGCGGAAAATCCCGTCCAGGGAGGAGCAGTGCTGTTCGACGATGTCTGCATTGTGGTGGCCGCACCCGATGTGGCCGCCCGCTATCGCGATGCCGGTGCCGCCGAACTGGCTGCTTCGGGAGCCCTGATCTCGGCGACGCAGGACGACTGGGACTGGCGCCGCTGGGCAGAGGTCAATGGCGTCGAATGGCGCGAGGTGCGCATGGCCAATCGCTTCGAGATCGACGATGCGGCCTGGGAAGCGGCGAGCGCGGGCCTCGGCATGACGCTGGCTTCGCCGCGCCTGATCGAGAGGGAGTTGCGCAACGGCCTGCTGGCCGTCGTCGGCCCGCAGGACGGGCTGCTGCTCGGCAATTACTGGGTGCGCGCCCGCCCGCCCATCCGCCGGGGCGCGGAGCTCTTCCTGGCCTGGCTGCTGGAGACCGCGGCCGAGGCCGCCTGAGAAGCTGCGCCGGAAGGCAAAGTCCGCCCTTGTCGGGGAGGCGATTGGAGCGCAAGCTCATAGGGAACGACCGCTCATCTCTGTCTCGGAACTGTCGACCGGGGATCGCATCATGCCGGAAATCATCAGCATCAAGGGCCTGGAACTGCGCTTCCTGCACAGCAAGGCGGACACACGGGGCAGCCTCGATATGTTCGAGATGGTCGTTCAACCGCATGCCCGCATGCCGGTCGCGCACTATCACGAAAGCTGGGATGAAACGGTCTATGGCCTCGAAGGCGAGATGACCTTCCGAATCGGAGACGGCGAAGTTGGATTGAGTGTGGGAGAGACGCTCTTCATCCCGCGCGGCACTGTCCATGCCTTCCGCAATGACGGGCCGGT
Source organism: Labrys sedimenti (assembly GCF_034424805.1). Taxonomy (NCBI): domain Bacteria; kingdom Pseudomonadati; phylum Pseudomonadota; class Alphaproteobacteria; order Hyphomicrobiales; family Xanthobacteraceae; genus Labrys; species Labrys sedimenti. Next base: position 188,443 of record NZ_JAXOUF010000010.1, on the reverse strand, counting down.
GCCGGCGACCTGCCTCGTCGTGCTGACGCCCGGCGTGCTCGGCATCGACTACTTTCGCGAAGTGGCGGCACTGCTGGCGGCCGACACGCCCGATCTCGCCCAGATGGGCGCGATCATGCGGCGATACGGCCTGGTGCCTGCTCCCCTGAACTGAAGCACGCTACTTGCCGATCGGCAGCAGCTCCAGGAAGGCCTGGCCGGCGGGACTGATGCCCTGCTTGCGAACGGAGGCATGCAGGTCGCGGCGCAGCGGCGGCGTCAGCCGGCGGACCGCGAGGCCGCTGGTGTCGTCCGGTAGGGTGAGGTCGGGCATGACGGTGAGGCCGATGCCCTCGCGCACCATGCCGAAGATGGTGGCATTGTCACGCACCAGGAACAGCACGTTCGGCTTGCTGCGGGCCGCCGCCAGCGCGTCGTCGAGCTGGCGGTTGCCGCCTCCGCCCGAAAAGATGGCGCGCTCGCCATCGATCGCCTCCAGGCCGATCGAAGCGTTCTTGGCCAGGGGATGGCCGCCGGGCAGAATCAGCACGAAATCGTCGTTGGCGACGATGGTATTGTCGAGTTCGGGATGGGGTTCTCCGCTGATGCCGATATCGACGGCGTCGGCAAGCACCCAATCGTTCACTTCCTCGTCGGTGCCCAGATGCAGGGTGATGCCGGCTTGCGGATAGAGCGCCCGGAACGGCTTGAGCCAGCCCGGCAGCAGTTTGGCTGCCGCGCTCTGCACCGAGCCAATGCGCAGCGTCGTACCGGAAAGCTTGTCGCTGGCCTTGGTGACGGCGGCCAGGCGCTGGGCTCCCGCCAGCAGGGCCTGCGCCTCGACCAGGGCGGCTTCGCCGAGATCGGTGAGCTTCACACCGACACGCGTGCGGGTCAGCAGCTTGGCGCCGAGGGCATCCTCCAGCCCGGCGATCGCCTGGCTCACGGCCGATTGGGTGAGGTGGATGCGCTGGGCGGCGGCGGTGAAACCGCCGGTTTCGGCCGCGGCGACGAAACAGCGCAGCTGGGTGAAGGTGATATTAGGATGCATGATCGATGGAGCCTGGCGAAGCAGTTCTCCTAATATGAGGGTTGCCAGCCTTCTTGCCTAGCGCAGGCGCCGGTTGCATGCGTCGTTGTCACCCTTTCTTACGAGCCGGATGCGCGGGCTGGCGCTTTGCGCTATGACGAAGCGTGAAACGAGGGATCGGGCAGGGGTGATGGCTGACGCGGCAGCGCCCGAAGACAGGCCGAAACTTGGGGTTGCAATGGCCGTCAGGAGAAGCTCGCGCACGCTATGGCGGCGCCTCGTCATGGTTGCGATCGGGCTCGCTGCCCTGCCGGTGGTGCTCACCATCGTCTATACGGTGGTGCCGCCGATATCGCTGCCCATGCTGGGGCGCTATCTCACCGGCCAGGCCGTCGACAGGCGCTGGACGCCGATCGAGAATATCGCGCCGGTCGCCCGCTTTTCGGTGATGGCCTCCGAGGACGGCCAGTTCTGCCGCCATTGGGGCGTCGATTTCGGTGCGATCGCCGATGTCCTGGAGCGCGGCGGTGAAAAGGGCCCTTCGCGTGGCGCCTCCACCATCGCCATGCAGACCGTGAAGAACCTCTATCTATGGCCGCTGCCGACCTTTGCCCGCAAGCCGCTCGAGGTACCGCTGGCAGTGTGGACCGATCTGGTCTGGTCGAAGAAGCGCGTGCTGGAGGTCTATCTCAACGTGGCCGAATGGGGCGATGGCATCTACGGCATCGAAGCCGCTGCCCAGCATTATTTCAAGAAGCCGGCCTCCAGGCTCAATGCCCGCGAGGCGGCTCAACTCGCCGTGGTGCTGCCCAATCCGATCCGGCGCAGTGCCGGCTCGCCGACGCGGCGCCTGCGCAACCTGGCCGGCTTGATCGTCAATCGTGCCCGCAACTCGTCCGGCTATTTCGACTGTGTGAGATAGGCTATGGAGATTCGGGGGAGGGGGAATGCCACGCCTGGGACCGCGGACGTCTCGTCCGCTCTTCCTTCCGGCATGCACTATGCTTCCAAGAGGCGGACGAGACGTCCGCGGTCCCAGGCGCGGCGTTTCCCGCGCGAAAGAATCTCGCTCCAGCCTCTTTCTTCCTGAGTTCTCTTCCTGTATAGGCTGCGCCTTCAATCGATTTTGTCATCGGCCTGTCGTGACTGTCACGGCATCCGCACGCCACGAAGAAGATACCCCAATGGCTGTTCCGAAGCGAAAAACCTCCCGCATGAAGCGCGGCTTCCGCCGTTCCGCTGATGCCCTCAAGGCCCCGACCTATGTCGAGGACAAGGATTCGGGCGAGCTGCGCCGTCCGCACCATGTCGATCTGAAGACCGGCATGTATCGCGGCCGCCAGATCCTGACCCAGAAGTCCGACGCCTGAGAGCCGGCGCGGTTCTCCGCGCGGCATCTCGTCCGGGCCGGCTGATTGCCGGCCCTTTTGTTTGTCTTGAGTACGGGCGCCGGGGCGGGGCCCGGAACTTTTCTTGCACTGAAACACGGGACGTAACGCGCAAGCGTGTGGCCGAATCCGACCTCCGATCCGGGATGGCGGAAGGCGTCCTCGCCGCTCTCATTCGAGAACCGTGACAAACGGGGCGGGTTCTGCCGGTGGATTGAGGTTTTTTCGCCGCGTTTTCGGTGTTTCCCTCATGTTGCGTCGGCCAAGCCTGTGTGTTAGGTGAGCGCTCGTGTTGCGGGGGCGGGACCTTGTCCTTCCTGCAACCATGAGGAAATTCAACATATCCGCCAAGGGGTTGGGCGGTCGGGTGCGGGGAAACCCGGCTGGACTGCTGTTCTCCCGAAGTGGTTTCAGCAGAGAGACACGCGGTGGCAGGGGAAGAACCGATCGTATCCGGCATGGCCAGCCGCTATGCCAATGCCTTGTTCGAGCTCGCCAGTGAGCAGAACGCCATCGATTCCGTTGCTGCCGATCTCGGCCGTTTCAATGGCCTCGTCGAGGAAAGCGCCGATCTCAAGCGCCTCGTCCGCAGCCCCGTCTTTTCCTCCGAAGAGCAGACCAAAGCCGTGACGGCCGTGCTCGAGCGCGCCGGTATCGGTGGTATTGCCGCCAATTTCATCAAGCTTGCCGCCCATAACCGCCGCCTCTTCGCGGTTGGCGACATGATCTCCGCCTTCACCGCGCTGGTCGCCAAGGCACGCGGACAGGCGAGCGCCGAAGTCACGGCGGCCCAGCCGCTTTCCGACGACAATCTCAATGTCCTCAAGGACTCGCTCAAGAGCGCGACCGGCAAGGATGTTACCCTCAACGTCAAGGTCGACCCGAGCCTGATCGGCGGTCTGATCGTCAAGATCGGCAGCCGTATGATCGACGCCTCGCTCAAGACCAAACTCCAATCGATCAAGATCGCCATGAAAGAGGTCGGCTGATGGACATCCGCGCCGCAGAAATTTCCGCCATTCTGAAGGACCAGATCAAGAATTTCGGCCAGGAAGCCGAAGTCTCCGAAGTCGGTCAGGTTCTCTCCGTCGGTGACGGTATTGCCCGCGTCTATGGCCTCGACAACGTCCAGGCCGGTGAAATGGTCGAGTTCCCCGGCGGCGTGCGTGGCATGGCGCTGAACCTCGAAACCGACAATGTCGGTATCGTGCTGTTCGGTTCCGACCGCGAGATCAAGGAAGGCGACACCGTCAAGCGCACCCGCGCCATCGTGGACGTGCCCGTCGGCAAGGGCCTGCTCGGCCGCGTCGTCGACGCCCTCGGCAACCCGATCGACGGCAAGGGCCCGATCCAGGCCGACACCCGCGCCCGCGTGGACGTCAAGGCTCCCGGCATCATCCCGCGCAAGTCGGTGAACGAGCCGATGGCGACGGGCCTGAAGGCCATCGACGCCCTGATCCCGATCGGCCGCGGCCAGCGCGAGCTGATCATCGGCGACCGCCAGACCGGCAAGACCGCCGTGGCGCTCGACACCATCCTCAACCAGAAGCCGCTCAACCAGGGCGACGACGAGACCAAGAAGCTCTATTGCGTCTACGTCGCCGTCGGCCAGAAGCGCTCCACCGTCGCCCAGTTCGTGAAGGTGCTGGAAGAGAACGGTGCGCTCGACTACTCGATCATCGTCGCCGCGACCGCCTCCGACCCGGCCCCGATGCAGTTCCTGGCGCCCTTCGCCGGCTGCGCCATGGGCGAATATTTCCGCGACAACGGCATGCATGCCGTGATCATCTATGACGACCTTTCCAAGCAGGCCGTCGCCTATCGCCAGATGTCGCTGCTGCTGCGCCGTCCCCCGGGCCGCGAAGCCTATCCGGGCGACGTGTTCTATCTCCACTCCCGCCTGCTCGAGCGCGCCGCCAAGATGGGCAAGGACGCCGGTTTGGGATCGCTGACCGCCCTGCCGGTCATCGAAACCCAGGCGAACGACGTGTCGGCCTACATTCCGACCAACGTGATCTCGATCACCGACGGCCAGATCTTCCTCGAGACCGACCTGTTCTACCAGGGCATCCGCCCTGCCGTGAACGTGGGTCTGTCGGTGTCGCGCGTCGGCTCCTCGGCCCAGACCAAGGCGATGAAGAAGGTTGCCGGCAAGATCAAGGGCGAGCTCGCCCAGTATCGCGAAATGGCCGCCTTCGCCCAGTTCGGTTCCGACCTCGACGCCACCACCCAGCGCCTGCTCGCCCGCGGCGCCCGCCTGACCGAGCTCCTGAAGCAGGGCCAGTTCTCGCCGCTGAAGATGGAAGAGCAGGTCGTGGTGATCTATGCCGGCGTCAACGGCTATCTCGACAAGATCGAGGTCAGCAAGGTGAAGCCCTTCGAAACCGGCCTGCTCGCCAAGCTGCGCGCCGAGGGCTCGATCCTCGAGGCGATCCGTTCCTCCGGCGACCTCAGCGACGACGTTGCCGCCAAGCTCAAGGACCAGGTCGAGGCGTTCGCCAAGACCTTCGCCTGATCCGCAAGCACTGATAGGAAGGCGAAGCGATGGCATCGCTTAAGGACCTTAGAAACCGCATTGCCTCGGTGAAGGCGACGCAGAAGATCACCAAGGCCATGCAGATGGTCGCGGCCGCCAAGTTGCGCCGCGCCCAGACGGCGGCCGAGGCGGCGCGTCCCTATGCCGAGCGCATCGACGCCGTGCTGGCCAATCTGGCCGGCTCGATCGCCGATCCGCGCCAGGCCCCGCCGCTGCTGGCGGGCAATGGCAAGGATCAGACCCATCTCCTGGTGGTCTGCACCGGCGAGCGCGGCCTGTGCGGTGCCTTCAACACCTCGATCGCCCGTCTCGCTCGCGAACAGGCGACGGCGCTGCTCGGCCAGGGCAAGACGGTCAAGATCCTCTGCGTCGGCCGCAAGGGCTTTGACGTGCTCAAGCGCCAGTTCGAGAAGCACATCATCGAGCTGGTCGACTTCCGCTCCGTTCGCCAGCTCGGCTTCGAGCATGCCGACCAGGTCGGTGCCAAGATCCGCAAGCTCTATGCCGAGGGCGCCTTCGACGTCTGCACGCTCTATTATTCGACCTTCAAGTCGGTGATTTCTCAGATTCCGACCGCCAAGCGCCTGATCCCGGCCGAAGTACCGGCTGTCCAGGAAGGTGCGCAGAAGGTCGCCTATGACTATGAGCCGGACGAAGGCGCCATCCTCGCCGATCTCCTGCCGCGCAACATCTCGGTGCAGGTGCTGCGTGCGCTGCTCGAGAACAACGCCTCCTTCTACGGGGCGCAGATGAGCGCCATGGACAACGCCACCCGCAATGCCGGCGAGATGATCAAGAAGCAGACGATCACCTACAACCGCACGCGCCAGGCGATGATCACCAAGGAACTGATCGAAATCATCTCGGGTGCGGAAGCACTCTGAGGCGGTAACGATCGGTAAACGGGAACAAGGAGATTCGTGATGTCTTATACGACTTCTGCCTCGACCAAGGGTGGCCGTGAAGGCCGCGCGATTCTCGACAATGGCGGGCTGGCGCTCGCCATGGCGTTCCCCAAGGAGCTGGGCGGCAATGGCGAAGGCCACAACCCCGAGCAGCTCTTCGCATTGGGCTATTCGGCCTGCTACGGCCAGGCGATCGTGGCCCTCGGCCGCAAGCATGGCATCGACGGCAACACCGCCAAGATCACCTGCCAGGTCACCCTCAGCAAGGACGATGTCAGCTTCGCCCTCGCGGTGGAGCTGAAGGTGCATGTTCCCGGTGCCGATCCCGCCGCCGTCAAGGCGCTGGTCGAAGACGCCCACCAGATCTGCCCCTATTCCCGCGCGACCCGTAACAACGTCCCGGTTACGTTGACCGTCGTCTGACCCGTTTCAAGTATAGAAGAGACTTTTGGAGAACCCCATGGCCAACAAGACCGGACGCGTTGTGCAGGTCATCGGCGCCGTCGTCGACGTCCAGTTCGACGAGCATCTGCCCGAGATTCTGAACGCGCTTGAGACCACCAACAACGGCCAGCGCCTCGTGCTGGAAGTCGCCCAGCATCTGGGCGAGTCCACCGTGCGCTGCATCGCCATGGACGTGTCCGAAGGTCTGGTCCGCGGCCAGGAAGTCACCGACACCGGCACCCCGATCGCGGTGCCCGTCGGCAATGCCACGCTCGGCCGCATCATGAACGTGATCGGCGAGCCGATCGACGAGGCCGGCCCGGTCAATGGCGACGGCGTTCGCCCGATCCACGCTGCGGCGCCCACCTTCGCCGAGCAGTCGACCGAAGCCCAGATCCTGGTCACCGGCATCAAGGTCGTCGACCTCCTTGCTCCCTACGCCAAGGGCGGCAAGATCGGCCTGTTCGGCGGCGCCGGCGTCGGCAAGACCGTGCTCATTCAGGAACTGATCAACAACATCGCCAAGACCCATGGCGGCTTCTCGGTGTTCGCCGGCGTCGGCGAGCGCACCCGCGAAGGCAACGACCTCTATCACGAGTTCATCGAAGCCGGCGTGAACGACGATCCGCACAACCCCAAGGGCATCCAGTCCAAGTGCGCCCTGGTGTTCGGCCAGATGAACGAACCGCCGGGCGCCCGTGCCCGCGTCGCCCTGACCGGCCTGACCGTCGCCGAGAACTTCCGCGACCAGGGCCAGGACGTGCTGTTCTTCGTCGACAACATCTTCCGCTTCACCCAGGCGGGTTCTGAAGTGTCGGCGCTTCTCGGCCGTATTCCTTCGGCCGTGGGCTACCAGCCGACGCTCGCCACCGACATGGGCGCGCTGCAGGAGCGCATCACCACCACGACCAAGGGCTCGATCACCTCGGTGCAGGCCATCTACGTGCCGGCCGACGACTTGACCGACCCGGCGCCCGCCACCTCCTTCGCCCATCTTGACGCCACGACCGTGCTGTCGCGTTCGATCGCTGAAAAGGGCATCTATCCGGCGGTCGACCCGCTTGACTCCACCTCGCGCATGCTCTCCCCGGCCGTGGTTGGCGAGGAGCATTACGCGGTGGCCCGTTCGGTGCAGCAGATCCTGCAGCGCTACAAGTCTCTCCAGGACATCATCGCCATTCTCGGCATGGACGAACTGTCCGAAGAGGACAAGCTGACCGTGGCCCGCGCCCGCAAGGTCGAGCGCTTCCTGTCGCAGCCCTTCGACGTCGCCAAGGTCTTCACCGGCTCGGACGGCGTGCAGGTTCCGATCGAGGACACCGTCAAGGGCTTCAAGGGCATCGTGGAAGGCCAGTACGATTACCTGCCGGAAGCCGCCTTCTACATGGTCGGCACCATCGAGCAGGCCGTCGAGAAGGGCAAGCGCCTCGCCGCCGAGGCTGCGTAACACCGCTAACGGGGGCGCCGCCAGGCGCCTCCCTTCTGGAAATCAAGGACCGCATCGATGGCCAGCTTCCAATTCGAACTCGTCACGCCTGAGAAGCTGCTGTTCTCCGGCCCTGTCGAATCCGTCGTCGTGCCGGGCAGCGAAGGCGATTTCGAGGTGCTGTCCCAGCACGCTCCGGTGATGTCGACCATCCGGCCCGGCATCATCGTGGTCAAGGAAACCGCCGGCGGCTCGTCCCGTCACCTGTTCGTGCGGGGTGGCTTCGCGGACGTCAATCCGCAGGGCCTCACCATCCTGGCCGAGCAGGCCGTTCCGATCGAGGAAATGACCCCCGACAAGCTGAGCCAGGAAATCGCGGCCGCCGAGGCTGCGGTCCAGGCCGCCGTTGACGATGCCGCCAAGGCCCTGGCCGATCTCAAGCTCGGCCAGATCAAGGAATTGCAGAAGGCCCTGAGCTGAGTTCGCTCATCCTTTCGTTCTGAAAAGCGCGCTTCGGCGCGCTTTTTGTTTTTGCGAGGCGGAAAGCCACGATCGCAGCAAAGCGAAGATCGCACCATGCCCGGCATGGTGCGACGACATTCGCGCTTCGCTCAGCCGTTCAGCTGGATCGTGGTCAGCAGGGCCTTGGCGACTTCAGTCGTGACGCGGCGCTTGTAGCGCTCGTGGACCACCTGCCCGTTATGGAAGACCTTGTGCTCGACATAGACCATATGGCCATCCCAGCGCAGGACATTATCCGTTTCCGTCGTCTCGATGACATTAAGCCCTGGTACGAGTTGGCCTTCGGTCGACTTGTCGCGCATCCGGTTGTTCCTCCCGTCTGATTCCTGGGGCAAAGCGCGCTCATGACTGAGCGCTTATGTGCTCCAGCTCCTTGTTTTCAGGCCAATCCACCGGATTGGCTAGAGCGCCTTGGCGATTTTTGGTGATTCCGCAAATCGCGAACGCTTGGGCTCGTCGCACGCCAGCATGCCGCCTTCGCAGGAAAATGGAAAGGGGATCGACGCCGGTCTCCAGTTCCGATCGCCGCCAAGAATCGGCGTCGGCATGGCGATCGGCTCTTGACTGATTGAACGTTCAAAATATTGTATTGGCCATGGCCGCTCAGCTCACCTCGTCCAATCAACGTCCGATCCGTCTGCGTCGCGTCGACGCCGGCGATGTGCGGCGTCGCCAGCTGATCGAGGCGACCATCGAGGCGATCGGCGAAGTCGGCTTCAATGCCACGACGATTGCTGAGATTGCCCGGCGTGCCGACGTCTCCACCGGCCTGGTCTCCTTCTATTTCGGGGACAAGGACGGGCTCCTGGAAGCGACCCTGCGTCATCTCGCCCGGCAGTTGTCGCGGGGGGCCGCAGCCCGCCTGCGCGACGCCACCACGCCGCGGGCCCGTGTCCAGGCGGTGATCGAGACCATGCTCGGCGTCAGCCAGTTCGAACGGCGCATCGGCACGGTCTGGCTGGCTTTCTGGGGACAGGTGCCGCATTCGCCGCGCTTTGCCCGGGTACAGCGAGCCTATCATCGCCGCATCGCGGGCAATCTCGCCCATGCGCTGCTGCCGGTTCTGCGGCCGGAGCCGGCGCGGGCGCTGGCCGAGACCATCGCCGCGATGATCGACGGGCTTTGGCTGCGCGCCACCCTTGCCAATGATCCGGATGGCCGCATGGCCAGGAGCGTGGCGACCGGCTTCGTCGACAGCCAGTTCATGCTGCTCGGCCTCAGTCGTTGAAATCTTGCGTTGAAGCCCGGCGCTGACATCTGGCGCTGGGGCCTTTGCCGGACACCAGGGCACCGGCTCGCATTTGGAAGTTGAGTTCTTATCGAAAAACGGAAAACGGCCCCGATAAAGCGGCGGCCCTTCCAGGCGGGGAGTTTGAAGAATGCGCTACGGCGTTGTGAAGAACCATATCGGCGGCGCCTTCGTCGACGCCACCTCGGGCGAGACCTTCGCCTCGATCGATCCGGCCACCGGCGAGACCATCGCCGAGGTCGAGCAGGCCGGTGAAGCAGACATCGAGCGGGCGATCGAGGCGGCCAAGGCCGGCTTCAAGGTGTGGTCGCGCATGACGGGCGCCGAGCGCGGCCGCATCCTCAAGCGCACGGCGGATATCCTGCGCGAGAAGAATGCGGCACTGGCCGAGATCGAGACCCGCGATACCGGCAAGCCGATCCAGGAAACCATCGCCGTCGACGTGCTGTCGGGTGCGGACTGCCTGGAATATTTCGCCGGCATCGCCGCCACCCTCACCGGCGAGCATGTCGATCTCGGCCCGTCTGCCTTTGGCTACACCCGCCGCGAGCCGCTCGGCGTCGTCGCCGGCATCGGTGCCTGGAACTACCCGATCCAGATCGCTTGCTGGAAATCCGCCCCGGCGCTCGCCTGCGGCAATGCCATGATCTTCAAGCCCTCCGAGGTGACGCCCTTGACCGCGCCCTACCTCGCCGAGGCCTTCAAGGAAGCCGGTCTGCCGGATGGCGTCTTCAACGTGGTGCAGGGCGATGCCCGTGTCGGCAAGGCGCTGGTCGCCCATCCCGCCATCAAGAAGATTTCGCTGACGGGCGAGGCCGGCACAGGCCGTATCATCATGGCCAACGCCGCCAAGACGCTGAAGCACGTCACGCTCGAACTCGGCGGCAAGTCGCCCCTGATCGTGTTCGAGGACGCCAAGCTCGACAATGCCGTCTCCGGCGCCCTGCTCGGCAATTTCTATTCGGCCGGCGAGGTCTGCTCGAACGGCACGCGCGTTTTCGTGCACAAATCGGTGAAGGACGCCTTCCTCGCCAAACTCAAGGCTCGCGTGGAGAAGATGGTGATCGGCGATCCCCTCGATCCCAGCACCCATGTCGGCGCGCTCGTCAGCCAGGAGCATCTGGAAAAGGTGATGTCCTATGTCGAGAAGGGCAAGGCAGAAGGGGCGAAGCTGCTCACCGGAGGCCATCGCGTCACCACCGGTGCGCTCGCCAAGGGGGCCTTCGTCGCCCCCACCATCTTCGACGGTTGCCAGGACGACATGGCCATCGTGCGCGAGGAGATCTTCGGCCCGGTAATGACCGTGCTGAGCTTCGACGACGAGGAAGAGGTGGTCGCCCGCGCCAATGACACCGAATATGGCCTGGCGGCCGGCGTGTTCACCAACGACCTTTCCCGCGGTCATCGCGTCATCGCCAATCTCGAGGCCGGCACCTGCTGGATCAACCAGTACAACGTCACGCCGATCGAGCTGCCCTTCGGCGGGGTGAAGCTCTCCGGCCTCGGACGCGAGAATTCGCGCGCGGCGGTGGAGCACTACACCCAGATCAAGAGCGTCTACGTCGCCCTGGGCGACATCGACGCGCCGTACTGAGCTCTGGGAACGCGGACGTCACAGCGACATGCCGGCATGTCCCGGCGTCCGTACCTGGAAACGCGACGATTGCAGGATGGGACGAGCGGACGAGACGTCCGCGCACCCCGGGATTGAACCATGACTGAGACATTCGACTATGTGATCGTGGGCGCCGGCTCGGCAGGCTGCGTGATGGCCAGCCGCCTGACGGAGGATGGTACGAATCGCGTCAAGCTGCTGGAATTCGGTGGCAGTGACGGCTCGGTGTTCATCCAGATGCCGAGCGCGCTCTCCATCCCGATGAACTCGCCGCGCTATGACTGGCGCTACCATGCCGAGCCGGAACCGGCTCTGGGGGGACGCAGCCTGCACACGCCGCGCGGCAAGGTGCTGGGCGGTTCGTCCTCGATCAACGGCATGGTCTATATCCGCGGCAATGCCCTGGACTATGATGCCTGGCAGGAAGCGGGCGCGCGCGGGTGGAACTATGCCGGCGTGCTGCCCTATTTCCGCCGGGCGGAAGGACGCGAGGAGGGCGGCGACGAATATCGCGGCGCTGACGGTCCGCTCAAGACCTCCTATGGCAAGCTCGCCAACCCGCTCTACCAGGCCTTCATCGATGCAGCCGTCGAAGCCGGCTATCCCGCTACCGGTGATGTGAACGGCTATCAGCAGGAGGGTTTCGGCCGCATGGACATGACGGTCCATAAGGGTCGGCGTTGGTCCACCGCGAATGCCTATCTCAAGCCGGCGATGAAACGGGCCAATCTCTCGGCGGAGACGCATGCGCTGGCAAGCCGCATCCTGTTCGAGGGCAGAAAGGCGGTCGGCGTCGAATATTGGCAGGGCTCCGTGCTCAAGCGCGTGATGGCGCGGCGTGAGGTGATCCTGGCCGCCGGGCCGATCAACGATCCCCAGCTTCTGAAGGTTTCGGGCGTGGGTCCGCAGGCCGAACTCAGGGGCCAGGGCATCGACGTCGTGCATGACCTGCCGGGTGTCGGCGAGAATCTGCAGGACCATCTCGAATTCTATTTCCAGATGGCGAGCACGCAGCCGATCACCCTCTACTCCGTCACCAATCCGATCGCCAAGGGCATGGTCGGCGTGCAATGGCTGCTGCGCAAGGACGGCCTCGGCGCCACCAACCATTTCGAGAGCTGTGGCTTCATCCGTTCGCGCGCCGGCATTCCCTATCCCGACATCCAGTATCATTTCCTGCCGATGGCGGTGAGCTACAACGGCAATTCGCTTGCCTCCGAGCATGGTTTCCAGGCCCATGTCGGGCCGATGCGCTCCAAGAGCCGCGGCCATATCCACCTGAAATCGCGCGACGTGCGCGAGGCGCCGCTGATTCGCTTCAACTATATGAGCCATCCCGACGACTGGACGGAGATGCGAGCCTGCGTCCGGCTGACCCGCGAGATCTTCCAGCAGAAGGCCTTCGAGCCCTATCGCGGCCGCGAGATCTCGCCCGGTGCCGACGTCACCTCGGACGAGGCGATCGACGCCTTCATCGCCCAGCATGTCGAGAGCGCCTTCCACCCCTCCGGTACCTGCAAGATGGGTGATCCGGCCGACCCGATGACGGTGGTGGATTTCGAGACCCGGGTGGTGGGCCTGGAGAATCTGCGCATCGCCGATTCCTCGATCATCCCTCTGATCACCAACGGCAACCTCAACGCGCCCTCGATCATGATCGGCGAGAAGGCATCCGACCACATCCTCGGCAAGCCGCTGCTGCCGCCCTCCAATGCACCGGTCTATCAGGCAAAGGATTGGGAGACGAAGCAGCGATAGTTGCTGGATCAAGGTCGACGAATATTATTTGCTAAGGCCACAGTGGAGCTAGTTGCAAAAGTTTTTGAGACGCGACACAAATCCTATACTCACCTCTCGCGTCCTCGACTGTCATGCAGCTTGACCAGAATGACCGCATTGGCGGTCCCTTGCGTAAACAATGGGCCCTCGGGCCCATTGTCGGCCTGATCACGAGCATTCTTTTGGTTTGTGGGGGCCTTTATTTCTACCGCGATATCGAAGGCCTTTTGAATTACGGCAAGCAAACGGCTGCAAATTCGTTCAACGGAGACCGCAATACCGATTTCGGCCCTGTCTATCGGCATCTTGCTATCGCACCTCTTGAGGCCAACATCGCCTATCAGAGCGATGTGCAAGTCGCCCTGAAGCGATTGCGTGCGGAAGATTGCGACAGGAATGGTATTTTCCAGCTTTCACGCGCTCTTGAACAAGCCGGTAAGATACGCATTGCGGCTCAAGCACTTGAAGGTTTTGCCGCAGCCTGCAGGAACACCGACGGCGAACTCTACCGGGCTGCCGATCTCTATTTCGCGCTTGGCGACTACGACAAGGCTGCCGCGCTTGGCGATCAATTGATCAAGGCCAGCCCCTATAACGGGCAGATCCAATATCTACGCGGGCAGGCCTCAAATGCGAAAGAGCAATGGGCCGAGGCACTGCCTTTCTATATCAACGCCATCGAGTTGCTCGGCAGCCCCAAAGACATCAATGCCACGGTCTTCACACAGCTGGCTAACATCTATGATCATCTTGGCCGTACGTGCGATGCGATCACAGCGATTCAGACCTGGGTACTGGCTGACCCGGCAAGTCGCGATGGTCCGCAAACCAGGAAGATGGTCAATGACTTCTCCAAGAAAGGGAAATGCGACAGCGACACGGCCAGGGGCGTGGAGCATGTTCCCAAGTCTTCGGACGGCGTTATGCTGGTCAAAGCTCAGGTCAATGATATCGGGGGAACATTCATCGTCGATACCGGGGCGACTTTTGTCAGCCTCACCCGCGATTTTGCTAAACGAGCTAAGGTCGATATTAGCGGGGCTAATGCTGTGTCCCTCCAGACCGCCAATGGCCAAATCACCGCGGATTTGGGTATTGCGAGCAGCGTGAAACTTGGCCATGCCCAGGCCAAGAAAGTCGCCCTCGTCGTGCAGGAACCCTCGCTGGGCAAAGGCGTGGACGGCCTGTTGGGAATGTCGTTCCTGGCACGCTTCAACGTGACCGTTACGGATAAAGAGCTTCAGCTGAAGGCGATGAACGCACCATAGTGATCATCGAAGCCGTGTCGGAGATCTCAAATATCGATGACGGGTTGCCTGCAGATACCGCCGGCAGCTTTCGAGAGGCAGCGGTCTGGTTCTAAGGCGTCGTACGGATTGCCGCTATATGCATGGCAGGTCGGTGCCTAAGGCACCGGAATAGCGAGCGCCTAGCTCAGGCGCTCGCTTTTGCCGCTCAGGCTTCCTGGATCGCCGAGAGCTTCCAGTCTTCGCCGCGGCGGCGCACGAAGGTCCAGATCTCCGTCGTTTCGCTCGGCTCGTCCTTGCCTTCGACGATCGCGCCCGTGGTGCGGTCCCTGAGGACGTCGACCGACTGGTAGCGGAAGGCGGCGCTGGCATAGTCATCATCGCCCTCCCGCCAGGCTTCGGCAATGTCGGCCTGGAGCAGGCGTGTGTCGCGCACATCGTTGCGGACGCCGCGCTTGGCGTTGTCGGCCAGCTCCTCGGAGAAGTAGGATACGATTTCCGGCGTCGTCAGGCGGCGCAGGGCGGCGTGATCCTCCTTGGCGAAGGCATCCTGGACCTCGGTCAGCCGGTGCTCGAAGGTGTCGAGATCGGCCTGCGTGGTCTCCAAGGCCTCGCCACGGGCAGGGCTGGCGGCCGCCGGGGATGACAGGCCGAAGAAACCGGTGCGGCCGCTCGTGGTCGGCTGCGCGTCGCGGTTGAAGCCCTGATTGCCCAGGCCCTGATTGCCCAAGCCCTGGTTGCCAAAGTCGAAGCCGCGCGACATTTGCGGCCCGCCTGCCGTTGCGGTCGAGGGCGTGCGGCGCGAACGCCACCAGGAGATCGCGAAGAAGGCGATCACGGCGATCAGGGCCGCCTGCAGCAGGAAGCCGAGCATGCCGGCGAGGCCACCGAAGCCATAGCCCAGCAGCGCGCCGATCAGGCCGCCGACCAAAAGGCCGCGCATCAGGCCGCCGGCGCCGCCGAACAGGCCGGGCCGCTGCTGCGCGGCGCCTTGCGCCAGCGGCGAAGCGGGCTGGGTCGCGCTCGGGCCGGGATTGGGCGTCATCGAACGCTGTACCGGCGCGGCCTGGTCCGGCGCGGTACGAGTGGCCGGCACGGAATCATAGGTACGCGCCCCGCGGCTGCCGATGCTGCCGCCGCGGCGGGCTTCGGACAGATCCACCGCCGCCAGCGTAAACGCCAGGGAGAGGGCGGTGACCAGGGAAAAGAGACGAGTCTTGCTGAAGCGCATATTGGCAACCTATCTTGCTGTTGCCCGCTTCGATGTCTGCGAACGGGCCCTTTTTCAGCGGTCCGACATCACGTGCGCATCAAGCGCGACGTCAGAGGGGCCCGGCCCGCAGGTGGAATGTGGGGACATGGCCACATGGTTGCAAGTGTATTTCCTGTAATCATTGCCGCCGGCGTCCCGGCGACGCGGAAAAGCCAGGGTTGCCGGAGACGATCGGAAACGGGCCGATGGCCCGCGGCGCGGCCGGCCAGCGGCAAATATGAAATCCCTCGCTTTTTTCCCGCAAAGGCACTATGTCAGCCCCATCAGCGTGACAGCATCGACAGTGTGAGCGTGGGCCGTTCGGCTTGCGCGACGGGAGAATTGGCCGAGAGACCTCGTTTCGGATCTGGCTTGACCATCTTCCATTGGAAATAGAGCCGAGCCATGAAGTTTCTCGATCAAGCCAAGATCTATGTCAAAGCCGGTGACGGCGGCGCGGGAGCCGTATCCTTCCGGCGCGAAAAATTCATCGAGTTCGGCGGACCCGACGGCGGTGATGGCGGGCGGGGCGGCTCGGTCGTGGCCGAATGCGTCGACGGCCTCAATACGCTGATCGACTATCGCTACCAGCAGCATTTCAAGGCACGCGTCGGCACCCATGGTATGGGGCGCAATCGCACCGGCGCCAATTCAGCCGACGTGGTGCTGAAGGTGCCGGTCGGCACCCAGGTCTATGAGGAGGACGGCGAAACCATGATCGCCGACTTCACCGAGGTCGGCCAGCGCGCCTTGATCTGCAAGGGTGGCAATGGCGGCTTCGGCAACGCCTATTTCAAGACCTCGACCAACCAGGCGCCGCGCCGGGCCAATCCCGGCCTGCCTGGTGAGGAGAAGACGATCTGGCTGCGCCTGAAGCTGATCGCCGATGCCGGCCTCGTCGGCCTGCCCAATGCCGGCAAGTCGACCTTCCTGGCTACGGTGACCGCCGCCAAGCCCAAGATCGCCGACTATCCCTTCACCACCCTCTATCCCGGTCTCGGCGTCGTTCGGGTGGACGGGCGCGAATTTGTGCTCGCCGACATTCCCGGCCTGATCGAGGGCGCGCATGAGGGGCATGGCCTCGGCGATCGCTTCCTTGGCCATGTCGAGCGCTGCCGCGTGCTGCTGCATCTGGTCGATGGCACCTGCGAGCATGCCGGCAAGGCCTACAAGGTCATTCGCAACGAGCTCGCCGCCTATGGCGGTGATCTGGCCACCAAGCCGGAGATCGTGGCGCTGTCGAAGACCGATTCGCTCTCACCCGAACTGCTCAAGGAACAGGTGGCGCGGCTGAAGCGGGCCGCGAAGAAGACACCGATCGTGCTGTCGTCCATCTCCGGCGCCGGCGTGCAGGAGGCCTTGCGCGAGCTTTTCGAGGTGATCGGTGCGGCCAAGGCCGCCGACGCCATCATCGAAAAGCCGGTTTTGGAAAAGAACAATACCTGGCAGCCCTGAACCGGATCGCCGTGAACTTTTCAGCCCTGGTCAGTGTTGAGATATCGGATGGCGGCAGGAGTTGAAGCAATGGCCTTAAGCAAGACGACAGCGCTGTCGCGCCTGTTGGCCGGGGCCTTCCTGGCGCTTGCGACCCTGGTCGTGGCCGTGCCCGCGCTTGCCGATACGCTGACGCCGAAGGCTGCGATCCGAGTGATGACGCAGGCCGGCTATTCCGGCATCGGCGGCGTGACCCATGACCTCAATTTCTATTACGCAGCTGCCGTCGACGCCAAGCGTCGGCGCGTGCGCGTGACCGTCGACGACCAGAGCGGCAAGATCGTCGCCGTGGTGCCGCTGCGAGGCAGCGGTGCGGCACTGCCGGCATCGCAGGCCCTGAGGCCGATGCCTCCGCTGCAGAAGACTGAAATCAAGCCGGTGCCCCGCATCGTCCCGCTCACCGTGCCGCCCCCGGCGCTGCGAACGCCCGGACGCTACGCCTACCCGCTCAATTCGAGGGGGCAGCTGACGCCGGGTTGGTGCCGCTACCGCCAGATCGCGCCGGGGTGCTGAGGAAGCCCCCAACGCAAAAGGCGCCCCGGTTTCCCGGAGCGCCCTGACTTTCCGTTCTATCCTGTTGGCTTAGGCGGCCTTGGCTTCGACCTGCCGGGGAGCCGAACCATTGATCGGGATCAGCCGGGGCTTCTTGGCCTCCGGGATCTCGCGGACAAGATCGACATGGAGCAGGCCGTTCTCGAGGCTGGCACCCGTCACCTGGACGTAATCGGCGAGCTGGAAGCGGCGCTCGAAAGCGCGGGCGGCGATACCCTGATGCAGGATCTCACCCTTGCCGGCTTCCTTGCTCTCGGACTTCTCGCCGCGAATGGTGAGGGAATTTTCCTTCACTTCGATGGCGATGTCGCTCTCGGCGAAGCCGGCGACGGCAACCGAGATACGATAGGTGTTATCCGAGGTGCGCTCGATATTGTAGGGCGGGTAGGTGGTGGCCGAAGCATCGATGCCGGCAACCTGATCGAGCGCCGAGAACAGGCGGTCGAAACCAACGGTGGAACGGTAAAGGGGCGAAAAATCAAACTGACGCATGGCTATCCTCCTTTGAAGCGACAAGCCGTTGAAATGCTCCGCCATCTGGCCGGAGCTGACATGTGCAGCCCATCCGGGCCTGCACAAACCATGATTTGGTGCGGGTTCCGGCGGTTTCAAGGGGGAGGGGTTCGATTCTTGACTGGGCTTGTCTTGTCCGTCCGATCGCGCAAGATGACGTCGTTCCAGGCCGTTCTCCAGGGTGAGCCATGCTGAAACTCCGCCCCAATTGCGAATGCTGCGACAAGGACCTGCCTCCTGAAGCGCGGGAAGCGATGATCTGTACCTTCGAATGCACCTTCTGCGCCGGTTGCGCCGCGGATGTCTTCGCCGGTACCTGTCCCAATTGTGGCGGCGACCTCGTGCGCAGGCCGGTTCGTCCTGTCGTCCTGCTGGCCAAATATCCCCCTTCGACCGAGCGTGTGCTGCGCGACGGCGACTGTCTTGCCAAGCGCGATGCGGCCTGAGCCGTGGACGTCGTTCGCCTGCCTCGCGATGATTTCGCCCCTGCACATCGGCGCGAAGCAGTCTATATGAGGCAGTGAACATCCCTGCAGGAAACACCCATGCTTCACGCCCATTCCTTCGTGCCGGCCCGCGAGGTCGAAGCCAAGTCCATTGCCGACAGCGTCGTGCTGACCTTCGAGGATCGCTGCCAGCGCCAGGGCGTGGTGCAGACGGTGGGCGGCCTCGACATCTTGTTGGATCTTGCCGAGGCGCCGGCCCTCGCCCATGGCGATGCCTATCGGCTGGAGGATGGCCGGTTGATCGAGATCGTGGCGGAGGCGGAGCCGCTGCTCGAGATCAAGGGCCGCGATCCCCTGCACCTGATGCGCCTGGCCTGGCATCTCGGCGACCGCCATCGCGAAACCGAGATCGGGACGAAATGGCTGCGCATTCGCCAGGATGCCGAGATTGCCGAGGTCCTCAAAGGGCTCGGCGCCAAGGTCGTGGCGATCGAAGGGCCGTTCCAGCCGGAGGGCGGAGATCACAGCCACGACGCACAAGGGCATGATCATGGCCATCATCACGGCCATGACCACAAGCATGACCATCATCACCATGATCACGGGCATAAGCACGGTCACGATCATGGCCACCATCACCACGATCATGGCGAGGCTTGCGGCTGTGGGCACGACCATGAACATGGGCATCACGGCAAGCACGGCCACGACTGAGCGGCACACTGCCGGGAAGCGACGACAGGATTTGCCGCACCGGATCCGATCTCGAATCCGGTGCTTTGAGGGATCAGCTCGTCGCTGCTGGACCTACCAGCGATGCCAGGCGTGCCTGTAATAGGGGCGATGCCATCCCCCGCCCCAGCCATAATAGTAGACGGGGCGGCTCCAGCCATAGCTGCCATAGCTGCCATAGCTGTAGACCGGATATTGCGGTACGCAACGCCCCCAGATGTTGGGGCGCCAGCCAGGGCCGCAGCCCCAGGCCACCTGCTGCACCAGAGGTGCGGAGGCCGGGGCGGGAGAAGCCAGCGGCATGGCTGAGGCGCCTATCGTCGTGGCGGCCAGGCCAGGCAGGCCGAGCGAGGCGATGGCGGCGATTTGAATGATACGCTTCATGATGGAACTCCACCGGGTACTGCTTGCGGAAGGCCGGTGTGGCCTCCTGCAAGCTTGAACGCGGGCCGCAGGGAAATCCGTCGCTATTGGGCTGTTTTTTTCGGCGGCGGCGGCGGCGCGTGGATATAGCGGCTCAGCCCCTCGGCCAGGATGGCTCGATCGGCCGGCGAACTCGTGGCCGCGAATTCGACGATGCGCTGTTCGAGCGCGGCCCGCATGGCGGAGTCGGCGATGCGGGCGCGTTCCAGGGCCGCAAGCAGGGCCGGGGTATCCAGTGTCGGCTGCCGCAGCAGAGCGGCGGCATCGCGCCTGGCCTGCTGTCCGTCCAGGATGGTCTGGCGGGCCTGATGGCGCGCCTCGCGCAGGGTCTTGTAGAAGGCGTCGCGTTCCGGCGCTGGAAGCTGGTTGCCCAGGGCTTGGAGCGAGGCGCGCGGCATGGATCTGCGCGCTTCGAACCAGGCGATGCCGCCGGCGATCGCCCCGACCAGGAAGATGTTGAGGGTGATCGAGACGACGAGGGGAAGGCGCGAGCCGGCCATATTTACGATCCTTCCTCGCTGATCTCCGTATCGGGTCCGGCATCTCCGAAGGCCGTGACTGTCGTGCCCAGGCCGAGATGCTCCGTCCTCGCCGGTGTATCGAGCAGGGCGATCGCCAGGGTTCCGGCCAGGGCGCCGGCAAGGCCGGCGCCCGCCAGGCCGAGCCCTAGCCACCAGCGGCGGGCCCGCCGGCGGGGGGCGAGGCTGGCGGTTCCGGCTGTCACGATCCTTGCATGAAGATCGGCGGTCGGAGGCGGCACCGTTTGGCGATCCAGCATGGTGTCGAGCCGGGCGGCAGCCTCCAGGATGGCTTCGCCCTCGGCGGTGGACGCAAAAGCCTGGGCCGCCAGCCGTTCGGCTTTCGGCCAATGCTGCAGGCGGCTGCCATAGCTGTCGGCAAGGGCGGCAAAACGTTCGGCATCCATCGGTGGGGGCCTATCGGGCATGGGAGCCGCTCCCTGACAACAGGGCTTCGAGCTTGTCCGAACGGGACCGCCGGACAGGCGCTGCGAGGCGCTGGGGAAGGGGGGCGGCGGACTTGCCCTGGGCAGTGGAAGCAGCCGTAGTGCCGTGTCCTGCGGATTGGAGGCGGATGCAGCCGTGCCCCTCGATGCTGCGGAGTGCCAGGTCGAGGCGGCCGGCCCGTGCGAGAATATGCCGGCCCTGCGGTGTCAGCGCAAAGGCGCGTCCGGCGCTGCGCTCGGGCGCGGGCCAGGTCTCCATGACCGCGCCATAGGCAGCAGCGAGGGCGGCAAAACGCTCTGCACTCATCGCGAAGGGAGCTTCAGTCATGATCGGCCTTCCTGATCAGGAGCGACTGCAGAGAACGGCGTCCGCGGGCGAGCAGGCTCTCCAGCGCCTCGACGCTGACTTCCATGGCCGCGGCGGCCTCGATATTGGACATCGCCTGATAGTAGGTCAGGACGATAGCTTCCCGCTGCCGCGGTGCAATGGCTTGCAAGGCTCGCTCGACATCGTCGCTGGCCTCCTCGGCCCGGCTTGCGGCCGGATGGTCTGGTGGGGCGGCCAACTCGGGCAGGTCAAGCCCCGTCCATTCCCTGCGGCGGCGCAGGCGGTCGTAGCAGAGGTTGAGCGCGACGCGATGGATCCAGGTGTCGAACCGGGCCGTGCCGGACCGCCAGCGCCCGGCGTTGCGCCAGATTCGTAGGAAGGTCTCCTGCGCAACGTCCTCGGCCTCTGCAGCATCACCCAGCATGCGGCGTGCCAAGGCGAGCAATCGAGGCAGCTTGCGCGAGACCAAGGCCTGCATGGCGGCATCGTCGCCCGAACCGATCCGGCGCACCAATTCCTCGTCTGGATCGGACACCATGGCCAGGCGCACTCCCGGGACTCATCGAGGGCCATGGTCCTGCATCATTGCGCCGGTTTGGCAGCCGATTTGTGGCCCGGCAGTTCATCGCGGGCGAGGGCGCCGTCCTTGTTGGCATCGAGCCGGGCAAAGCGCTTGGCGAAGAAGGCGTCGAGCTCGGCCTTGTCCAGGAAGCCGTCCTTGTTGGCATCGAGGCGGGCGAAGGTTTTGGCCGGATCGGCCTTGGCGTTCCGCTTCGCCTGAAAGGCGCTCCATTCCGCCAGGCTGATCTTGGCGTCACCGTCGGTATCCGCCTTCATCAGGGCCTTCTCTCGGCGGGCCTGGAATTCGGCGAGGCTAAGCCCGGCCTTGGCCGGTGCCGCGGATGGTGCGGGAGCTTGGGCCGTGGGGGGCTGGGATGGCTGGGCCGGAGCCGGTTGCGCCGTCTGCGCCATCGCGGCTGCGGCCGGCAGGGCTAGCATCAAGGCAAGGATCGAACGGCCGATCATGGGCATCTCCTGGGACAGATTGCGCGGGCAGTATGCGCAAAGGACGCCGTTTGAACGGCAGTGCCAGGAAAATCCGTCGGTCAGGTGGCAAGAAAGTCTGCGGCTCCAGCCAATCGGTTGGATTGGCCTGGAAACAAGGAGCCAGGATACAGAGCCTTCAGTGTCGGCCGTCGAGATCGCGAATGGCTGCGGTCCGTGCCGCAGGATCTCCGGCCAGGAGATGCACGTGGACTTCGCAGGCACCGGCTCTCGCTGCTGCCGTGAGCGTGGCAGCAAGATCGTCGCCGCCTTGGCCGGCTTCGCCGATCCACACGCAGGCGCCACCTGCATCGACCGCGATCAGGACGGCATCGACATAATCGGGGCATTGGGCGATCGGATAGACCGAAACCAGATAGGAACGGCCTGAAATGCCGACCCAGCGGCGGAAGCGCGATGCCGCTGCCGGC
The DNA here is from genome assembly GCF_034424805.1 of Labrys sedimenti. NCBI lineage: Bacteria > Pseudomonadati > Pseudomonadota > Alphaproteobacteria > Hyphomicrobiales > Xanthobacteraceae > Labrys > Labrys sedimenti. The sequence goes on along the minus strand of NZ_JAXOUF010000010.1, from coordinate 166,144 downwards.
GCATCGCGGCCCAAGGCAGCCAGCGTCGTGCACAGGCGGTGATCGGGCGACGATGAACGAGAACGAATCGCGATCTGTGTCATGGAACAAATCTAGAACATTGCTTGTCGCGACGTCAAGCGATTCGGGTTTGTTCCGGCGCCAGGGGATCGCGGGCCTCGGCAAGCAGCCGGTCCGACGCCGTTTCGATGTCGTTGACCAGGCGCTCGAAGAAGACCGTCTTGTCCTGGCCGGCGGGGATGGCCGGCAGGATTTCCATCACCAGCCTGCCGGGCTGGCGGATGAACTGGCGCCGCGGCCAGAAATGGCCGGAATTGAGCGCAATCGGGACGCAGGGTACATCGAACTCGCTATAGAGATAGACCACGCCATATTTGTAGGCTGGCTCGGCGGCGGGCGCCCGGCGGGTCCCCTCGGGGAAGATCACGATCTGCCGGCCCCGGGCGAGTTCGCGCTCGCCATCCGCCTTCATCTGCTTCATCGCCCTGGAGCGTGCACCGCGGTTGACGGCGATCATCTGTGCCTTGGCGGCGAGCCAGCCGAAGACGGGCAGCCACATCAATTCGCGCTTGAGCACATAGCAGGGGTCCTCGCAGATGAGGAACATGGCGAAGATGTCCCAGGTCGACTGGTGCTTGGCGGCGACCAGAACCGGCCCGGGCGGCAGGTTCTCCCGCCCGCGAATCTCGCAGGTGATGCCGGCGATATGGCGCATCAGGAAGATATTCACCCGCGCCCAGTTCTTCACGATCCAGAGCAGTGCGGGGCGCGGCATCAGCAATGTCGGCAACGCCAGGATCATCCACAGGACGATATTGACATAGAAGGCCAGGTTGAACAGGAGCGAGCGCAAAACAAGCATGGAGACGGTCATTCGAGGGATGCTGTTGCGGCTATAGCAGAATTGAGAGCGCATGCCTCCCTCTTCATCGCCGGTCGAGCGGATAGGGGGTGGACGAGCCGCGAATGGGGCATCGATGGTGCCAGGGCATTCTTGCGGGAGAGCCCGAAAGTCGGTGTTTTGCTTCAAGGGCGCCGGTGCGCCGCGGCAATCAAGTGCGCGATCAGATGCCGTGCGCCCTCTGACAGAACCGAGCGATTGTCGTAGGACACATAATACCCTCTGCCGGACAGGAGGACGTCATTGCCGATGCGCTGTAGAACACCGGCCTCGAGTTCGGTGCGCAGCAGGTCGATACTCCCCAAGGCGACACCACGACCATTGATCGCTTCGCCGATCGTTTGCGAATAGGTCGAGAGGCTCTCCACCGGCCAGCTGCCGAAGTCGCCGAAGGACAAGCGCTGGAACCAGACACGCCAATCCACCCAATCCGGTGAGGCCCGGCCATAATTGAGCAATGTCGGTCGCTGGGACGTGGGGATATCCTGAATCGACCGAAGGTCGGGGCCAAGCCGTTCTGCCAATTCCGGCGCCGCTACCTGTTCGAGTTCCTCCTCGAACAGCATCGTCGTGGTTCGCTCCGGTAGATCCCCGTCGCCAGGTCACGGTGAGGTCGGTGCCGTCGTTGAACAGGTCCCGCGGATTATCCGAGGTGATCAGCCGCGTCGGGCAGGCATTCGGGGAGAGTCCGAAGTCCGCAAGTGAGGCGTCAGCCAGAACATGCCCACCGGCGTATTGGCACCGATGGACAGTGGCCGCTGCGCTTCCTCGCGCAGAACGCCGAGGCCTTGATGAAGGAACTCCAGCGTCATGCTGGCAGTCTGGAACAGCTTGTCGCCGAGCGGTGTCGGGAAAAGGCGCTTGCCGGCCCGCATGAACAGGGCCTCGCCCATCCATGTTTCGAGCTGCCCGATGCGCTTGCTCACCGCGGCCTGGGAGACGTTGAGCTCCCCCGGCGCCGGCCGTGAAACTGCCGGTGCGATAAGCCGCCTCAAAGAAGATCAGCGTATCCAGAGGCGGCAGCGTGCTGCGATAGCGCTTCATAACCAGAAGTTATCCATTTAAGCGAGTTTTTACGCAGTTTACAGGCCCTTCCGTGCGCTTAGGATCACGTGAAATCAATTGTCAAATGGCTCGGACATGACCTCTCTTCCCCACATCGGTTTCATCGGTCTTGGTAATATGGGCGGGCCGATGTGCCTGAGGCTGCTGGCGGCAGGCTATGCAGTGACGGCCTTCGATCTCGACCGGGATGCCCTGGGCAAGGTGATCGCGGCCGGCGCGGCTGCAGCATCCTCGGCACAGGACTGCGCGGCCCGGGCCGATGTCTTCCTCACGTCCCGACCATGTCCAAAGCGTGATGGCGGGAGAGAAGGGCGCCCTTCGAAGCCTTCGCAAGGGCAGCATATGGGTCGACCTGACAACCAACCGCAACGAGTTGCTGCTGCGGCTTGCCGAGCAGGCGCCGGCCGGTGTCAGCGTCGTGGATTGCCCGGTAACCGGGGCGGTCGATGGCGCCCGGAATGGAAACTTGACCCTGTTCGCCGGCGGCAGCAAGGCGTCGTTCGAGCGCGTTGAACCGATCCTTGAAAATCTCGGCATGGTCATTCACTGTGGCGGGCTTGGGACGGGCAACGTGGTCAAGCTCGTGACCAACCAACTATGGTTCATCTCGGCGGCGGCAATCGGCGAAGGCTTCGCGACCGGCCTCGCCAATGGCGTCGAACTCGGCACGCTCTGGCGTGCAATCCGGAACAGCGTTGGCGACAGTTTCGTCGTCCGTCACGATGCGCCGTCGATCTTCGCCGGGCATTACGACCCCAGCTTCAGCCTCGACCTTTGCCTCAAGGACTTGCGCCTGATCCAGGAGCTTAATCGCAATGTCCAGGCGGCGCTGCCGATGACGACGGCGGCCGAAGGGGCCTTCGCTCTCGCTGCGAGCCGCTACGGCGCCGGTGCTGCGGAACTTCATGTCGTCAAGCGTATCGAGGACGATGCCGGCCTCTCGATGCGCCTGGCCGGCGACTGGGTGCCTCATTGGGAGAAGTAAGCGGAAAAACGCGGGCACGGTGCTCCGGATACGACGCCTACTCTGCCGGTCGTCGTCGAAGTTCTCGGCCAAGGGCGCGTTTGTGCGCCCGAGTTTTGCCGCGGCGGGACGTCACATGCAGTCCCCTGCGCTAAACCTCCCTCAATCAGCGCGTGCCTGGACCCTCTCCGCCGTGGCTCGTTCCATCCGGAGCTGGAAGGTGGCGCCTGCATATTTCACATATTCCGACAGCAGCAGGCGGATACTGGCCGGATCCGACCACCAGGAATCGAGCCTGAGATTCTGCGAGATCACGGGATAGGCGATCAGCGTGGTATCCGGCAGCACCCGGCGCAGTTCCAGCAGCGAGCGCGGCATATGGTAGTTCGAGGTCACCACGATGATCGACTTGAACTGCTTGTCCCGCACCCAGCGTGCCGTTTCCAGGGCGTTGCCGAGGGTATTGAGAGCATTGCGGTCGATATCCACGCAGCAGTCGAGCACCTCGACGCCGCCGGCGCTATGACCGGCCAGCGCCTGCTGGCTGGTCGCCTTGTTGACGCCGGTGATGAGAAGCCGCTTGGCGCGGCCCTGGTTAAGCAGGTCGAAGGCCTCGCTGATCCGGTCGGCGCCGCCGGTGAGGGCGATGATGCCGTCGGCCCTTACCGCCGGGCTGGGCGTCTGGTTCTGCAGGCTGGAGACGAAATAGGCGAAATCCGTGACCACGGCGGCGGTGAGGAACAGCAGGCAGGCGCCGGTGATCTCCATGACCCAGCGCAGCCAGCGCCGTGGCCGCTTCGGCGGGTGCTCCGCCTGGGAGGGGGAGGCGATGTCATCGATCGTCGAGACCTGCCGCATCGGACGCGCCCATGACAATCTGTCGAATCTGGCCAGCCTGCGAAAACTGGTCAATCTGCCGTACCCGAAATTCTTACGGATGGTTTGGGCAAAAATGGGGTCGGCGGGGCGGGTATGCAGCGGAATGGGCGCGGAGCCCTGCCAGACGCTCATGGGTGACCCCTATATGTGGCCTCGCAGCACGCGGTGAACCGTCATGCGCGATGTGACGCCGGTGATGATGGCAATGAGCACGACTGCCGCGGCAATGGCGGCATAGCCGCGCCAGTCCATGTTGAAGGAGCCGAACAGGGCTTCCATCTGGTCGCCGGCCGCGGTCGCGGTGAAACGGGAGGCAAGCATATGGGCGAGGAGGAAGGTCAGCGCCGCCGCGCCGCCGCCGATCAGGCCGCCCTTGAGGCCGAGCCAGAGGAAATGGCGTTGGAATTCGTTGGCGATGAAGCTGTCATGCGCGCCGACGAAATGCAGGACCTCCACCACGTCCTTGTTGCCGGCCATGGCGCCGCGGGTGGCGAACACCACCGATAGCGCCGTGGCCACGACCATCAATACCAGGATGGCCAGGCCCGCCAGCACCATGGCCCGAGCCATGGCCGCCAGGCGTGCGATCCAGAAGCGATGATCGTCGAGACTGGCGCCGGCCACGGTTTCGGCCAGCGTCTTCTTCAGGGTGGCGAAGTCGGGCAGGCTGCCCGGCGTGATCTTCACCACGATCAGGCGCGGGATCGGCAGGTCGCCCATGTCGAGGCCCTCGCCGAGCCAGGGCACCAGCATGCGCTCGGTCTCCTCGCGCGAATAGACCTGCACGTCGCTGATCCCTTCGGTGGCGCGGGCGGCGACGACGGCCTTGGCGATCTCAGCCTCGACGTCGCGCCCCTCCACGGGGCGGACCTGGATGGTGACCTCGCGGGCGATCTGCGAGCCCCAGTCGGCGGCCGCGCCGGCGATCAGCAGCACACCGCCAGCCGTGAGGGCGACGAGGAAGGTCATGATCGCCACCACCGCCATCAGCGAGCGCCCGGCGATCGAGCCCGACGGCACGATCGGCGCGGCCGGGCGGATCAGCGTCTCGGCGCGCCGGCCGGCGGGCTGGCCTCTGTCGTTCACGACCATGACGCGGGCTCCTGGACCGTGACGTGGCCGTCCTCGAGGCGCAGGCGCCGGGCGGGGAAGAGCTCCATCAGGCTTTCGTCATGGGTGGCGATCACCACCGAGGTGCCGGAGCGGTTGAGTTCGATGAACAGGCGCAGCAGACGCCGCGCCAAGGCCGGATCGACGTTGCCCGTCGGCTCGTCCGCCAGCAGCAATTCGGGGCGCACGATCAGGGCGCGCGCGATGGCGGCGCGCTGCTTCTCGCCGCCGGACAGTACGGGCGGCAGCACATGCATGCGCTCGCCCAGCCCGACCCAATGCAGCAATTCGACCACTTCGGCCCGATAGCGGGCCTCATCCTGGCCCTGTACGCGCAGGGGCAGGGCGATGTTCTCATAGGTGGTGAGGTGGTCGAGCAGGCGGAAATCCTGGAAGACGATGCCGATGCGCCGCCGCGTCTCGGCGAGAGCATGCTTGGAGAGGGTCGACACCTCCTGATCGAAGGTGTGGATGAGGCCACGGGTCGGCTTGAGGGTGAGAAAGAGCAGGCGCAGCAGCGTGGTCTTGCCTGCGCCGGAAGGACCGGTGAGGAACTGGAAGGAATTGGCGGGCAGGTCGAAACTGACGTCGCGCAGCACTTCCGGGCCCATCCCGTAGCGCAATCCCACATTCTCGAACCGAACCAAGACAGAATCTCCCCATGAGGCGGCCCCGACCACGGCCCCAACCGCCTCGGCTGCACTGTGCCGGGAGGGCGTTAACGAGGTGTTAACGTTAACGAAATGACAACGAATTTAACCTTCGGAAGATCGCCCTTTCCGCAAGCAGGAGGGAAGAGCTGCCCGACTGGCGATCCGGTGGCTGTGGGTGGGCGGCAGGCGGCACTGCAACGCCATTGTCGCCGATACCCTCCTGCGGCTATGGTGCCGGCAGAAATGAGGAGTTCGATGGCCACGTCGCGTAATATCAAAGTCCTGTTCGATGCCGAGACGATTGCCAAGCGCAACGCGTCCCTGGTGCAGGAGATCAAGGCCCGCAATCTCGAGAATCTGCTCGTGGTCGCGGTGCTGAAAGGATCCTTCGTGTTCACGGCCGATCTCCTGCGCGCCATGCACCATGCCGGCATGGCGCCTGAGGTGGAGTTCGTGCATCTGTCGAGCTATCGGGAGGCGACCGTATCGACCGGCACGGTGAACATTCTCCATGACGTCGAGAGCGACGTGCGCGGGCGCAACATCCTGCTGGTCGACGACATTCTCGAATCGGGACGTACCTTGGCCTTCGCCAAGGACCTGCTCGCGGCGCGTGGCGCCAAGCAGGTGCTGAGCTGCGTGCTGCTCGACAAGCCGGGCAAGAGCGCCGTCAACATCAAGGCCGATTTCATCGGCTTCGAATGCCCCGACGTCTTCGTGGTCGGCTATGGCATGGACGTCGCCCATTCCTATCGTCAGCTGCCCTTCGTCGGCGTGGTCGAGTAGAAGTGCCTTGATCCTGCCTTGCCGTGCAGGCAGGAGCGTTTTGTGTTGGCGGCATCGCCAGGAAGCGCAAAGACGCGTCGAACCAAAGAGGCAGCGCAAAGCAGCGTTGCCGACTAAACGCGCTTTGCTCTAGAAGCCGGCGGCATGGCAGGCCTCGGAGGAGATATGGCTGGTATCCTGGGCGCGCACAGCGCCCGTTTCCTGTTTCGTGACGACAAGGGCAGCATCGACCGGCAGACCTGGTGGCGCGCCATGGCGGTGCTGGCCGTGGTCCTGGGGGCGCTGGTGGCAGTGGCCTACGGGCTCAATCATGTCCTGCCGCGCAATCCCGCGGCGGCCGAGGCCCTGGTCGACGAAGTCGCCCGCGACCATACCCGGCTGATGACGGCACCCTATTATCTGTCGCTGTTTGCGATCGACGTCATCTATCTGGTGATGGTGCTGGTCTCGGTCTGCGTCTATTTCGTCGGCGCCAAGCGCTACAACGACCTGGGCCGGCCGGCGCAACTGGCGCTCATCCTGCCTGCTGCCATCTATTTCCAGATCTTCTCGCCGATCCTCAGCGACCAGGTGCTGCCGGTCTATGGACGCTGGATCGTGACCCTCACCATGCTCGCCGTGCTCGTCTGGCAAATCTATGAGCTTGGTTTCAGGAAGGGCCGCCTCTAAGCTGCCTCGCTAGGCAGGTCTTCCGACCGGCCGTCTCTTGTCGGCTTGGCGAGATTTGGGGATTTGTTGACGTTGCGTCAATCTGATTGCTTGCCCTGACTTGTTCACCTTGCATTCAGATCATACTGCTAGACATTGAGTATTGAAATTGAGGGAGGGAGCTATGAAACTATCCCTGAAGCTGTTTGTTGCAGCTGGTCTGACCGCTGGAAGCATGATGTTTGCTCCGCAGATTGCATCGGCAATGCCGATGGCACCATCCGCGCAATCACAGGCCGACAACGGGCTCGTCCAGCAAATTCGCCGTTTGTGTCCCTATGGGATGCACCGCTCCCCCTATGGCTGCGTTCCCGATCGCGGCTACCGGCGGGGGTACCGGCGTGATTGGCGTGATGACGGCGGCTGGCGTTATCGCGAACGTCCCCGCCGGTATTACCGTGAATATTGAGGCAGATATGACGCCGTGCAGAACGATCCTGGCACGGTCGGGGGCCTGAGCCTTCCCGTATCGTCTGTGTCTGCCACGACCAGGAATACCCACCCCACGGTTCACTGGACCGTGGGGTTTTGCATGGCCAATCGGGTACCGCGGCACGACCAGCCGTGGAAATGGCGCGCCCGGCCTTGCGGCGGGTTTCTTTTCTCCTCCCACTCGCCGGTCACCGCGCTCAGTGCGGTAGGAAGTCCCTGATCGCCGCCGCGATCTCCGCCGCATGTGTCTCCAACGCGAAATGCCCCGTGTCGAAGAAACGGACGACGGCATCCGGAATGTCGCGCTTGAAGGCTTCGGCGCCGGGAGGCAGGAAGAAGGGATCGTGCTGGCCCCATACCGCCAGCAGTGGCGGCCGGTGGGTGCGGAAATAGGCTTGGAAGGCCGGATAGAGGGCGACATTGCTCTTGTAGTCGCCGAACAGATCGAGCTGGATCGCCTCGGCTTCAGGGCGGGCCAGGTAGAAATTGTCCAGCGAGTAGCCATCGGGCGAGACCGTGTGCGTATCCGGCACGCCATGGGTATATTGCCAGATCGTCGCCTCCGGCTTGAGAAAAGCCTTCAGCGCTTGCCGGTTGGCCTCCGACGCATCCTCCCAATAGGCGCGGATCGGGTTCCAGCCCTCGCTCAGCCCTTCTTCATAGGCATTGCCGTTTTGCGTGATGATCGCCGTGATGCGTTCGGGATGCCTCAAGGCCAGGCGAAATCCCGTCGGAGCGCCATAGTCGAACACGTAGATCGCATAGCGCTCGAGGCCGACGATCTCGGTGAAGCGGTCGATCACGGCGGCGATCGCTTCGAAACTATGGCCGCTCGCGGGCAAGCCTGACTGGCCGAAGCCTGGCAGATCCGGTGCAACGATATGAAAACGGTCGGCCAGAAGTGGTATCAGGTCGCGAAACATATGGCTCGAACTCGGGAAGCCATGCAGCAGCAGGAGCTTGGGCGCCTGCGGCGATCCCGCTTCCCGATAGAAGATCTTGAACCCGTTCACGTCCGCGGTGCGGTAGCTGATGGTCGTCATGGTTTTCTCCTGCCTGATATAACCTAATTGATTGATAGTTTCGGGTTATGCCGTGGTCGTGGTGGCTGGGAATGCGCGGCCCTTTGGCCTTCACCTTCGGCTCGCGCAGGGCTTTGTTCGTCGGGGGAGTTCGGCGCTTGGCTTCACGCCGAGGCGGTGTCGCGGATCGCCTCTTGAATGATGACGAGGACCGCATCCGGTGCCGTCACCGTGGGTGTGTGATCGACCGGGCGGGCATGAATGCGTGCCTGCATGCGTCTCGCCATGAAGTGCTGATTGTCGGCGATGATCATGCGGTCCTGTTCGGCGACCAGGGACCAGGCCGGCACCTGCTTCCAGGCCGGGCGACCGAACGGAGCCGTAATGCAGGCCAGCGAGATCGGCCGTTGCCCGGCGGAGAGCAGCGCCAGTTCGCCGGCCGTTGCTCCTGGTGCAAACGCGGTGGAGACGGCTTCTGGCGGCAGATAGATCAAGCCGTGGCCGTCCGGGGCAAGTGTCGGCGCCTCGGGATGCGGCCGGCCGCGATAGAAGACATCTGCAACCGTCTCGCCCTCGTCCGGTGCCAGGGCGGCCACATAGGCCAGCGCTATGATCTTCGCGCTCTGTGCGGCAGCGATGACCGCGCCGGCATAGGCATGACCGGCCAGCACGATCGGGCCGGATACCCGCTCCAACGTGCGCTCGAGCGCCGCAACGTCGTCGGCGAAAGAGGTCAGTGGCAGTGGCGCCGCAACCGTGCCGTACCCTTCTTTTGCGAGAGGTTGGATGACTTTGGCCCAGTTCGTGCCATCGGCCCATGCGCTGTGGACGAGAACGATGCTGACAGGCTTGCCGGACATGGACGCTCTCCTGAAGGGGATGTGATATGTAACCTTATTAATGATATTTGAACGGTTACTATCAGTTGGCATAACTTGTCAATGACTATTAGACAGGTTATTAATTGGAGATGGGCCGAACGGCTGGTGCCGGCATGGATGCCGGCCGCAATGGGAGTATGTGATGGACGCTCGTTCCCCAGCCCTTTTCATCGCCGACGCAGTGGGGCTGGATTTCCTCAATTCCGTGGCGACGCCAGTCGACACGCCCGTTGACTGGATCGAGACCGGCGAAGGCCTGCTAAATTGGCTGGAGCAGGCGCGGTTGGTGCCTTCGGACATTGCCGGGTCCGTGCGGGCGCAAGCCCTGCCCGAGGAACTCGACAAGGTGGCCGGCCAGGCTAGGGCCTTGCGCGAATGGTTCAGGGGCTTTGTGCGAAAGCATCGCGGCAAGCCGCTTGCAGCCGATGCCGTGGGCGAACTGGAGCCGCTCAATCGCCTGCTTGAGCGCAATGAAGGCTTCCACCAGATCGCGTTCTGGCAAGGGGAGGGTCACGAGGGGCTGGAGTTCCAGGCCCTGCGCAAATGGCGCTCCCCGGAGGCCCTGCTCCAGCCTCTTGCCGAAGTCATGGGGCGCTTCGTCTGCACAGAAGACTTTTCAAACGTGAAGGCTTGCGAGGGGGCGTCCTGCACGCTTGTGTTCGCGGATCATACACGCGGGCATCGACGGCGATGGTGCAGCATGGCGCTCTGCGGAAACCGGGCCAAGCAGGCCGCCCATCGGCACCGCCTCAAGGCGGAGCAGCCTTGAACCATGGGTTACGACGACGATGTGTTCGTCGCCGAGCAGTCGAAAGGGCCGCAGCATGGCGGCCCTGTCCGGTAAAGCACGTTCAGCTGTGCGCGCTCGTTGGGTCCGGCTCTCGAGCCGGTGTCGCCATGCCGGTCGCAGCAGACCGGCATGGCAGACGCAGGATCAGAACAGACCTTCGATCTGGCCCTTGGCGTCGAGACGGATGAACTCCGCCGAGGGCACGCGGGGCAGGCCCGGCATGGTCATGATCTCGCCGCAGACTACCACCAGGAAGCCTGCGCCGGCCGACAGGCGCACTTCGCGAATCGGCACGACATGGTCGACCGGCGCGCCGCGATGGTTCGGATCGGTCGAGAAGGAATATTGGGTCTTGGCCACGCAGATCGGCAGATGGCCGAAGCCGGCAGCCTCGATGTCCCTGAACTGGTCGCGGACCTTCTGATCGGCGATGATATCGGCGGCGCGATAGATCTCCTTGGCGATCAGCTTCATCTTGTCCCAGAGCGGCATCTCGTCCGGGTAGAGGGTGCGGAAGCCGCGGCCGTCGAGCGGATGCGGGGCCTCGGCCAGTGCGACCACGCGGCGGGCGAGTTCCTCGGTGCCCTTCGAACCCTCGGCCCAATGGCTGCAGACCACCGCGTCGACGCCGAACTGCTCCTTGCAGACCTGGGCGATGAGTTCATGCTCGGCCGGGGTATCGGCAATGAAGTGGTTGATGCCGACGATGGCCGAGACGCCGAACTTGCGCACGTTCTCGACATGGCGGCCGAGATTGGCCAGGCCCTTGCGGAGCGCTTCCAGATTCTCCTTGCCGAGCTGGTCCTTCGGCACGCCGCCATGCATCTTGAGGGCGCGCACGGTGGCGACGATCACCACGGCAGCCGGGGTAAGGCCGGCCTTGCGGCACTTGATGTCGAAGAACTTCTCGGCACCGAGGTCGGCGCCGAAGCCGGCTTCCGTCACCACATAGTCGGCGAGCTTCAGGCCGGCCTTGGTGGCGGCGACCGAGTTGCAGCCATGGGCGATGTTGGCGAAGGGGCCGCCATGCACGAAGGCCGGGTTGCCTTCCAGCGTCTGTACCAGATTGGGCTTCAGGGCGTCCTTGAGCAGCACCGTCATGGCGCTGGAAGCCTTGATGTCGGCGGCGGTGATCGCCTTCTTGTCGCGGGTATAGCCGATGATCATCTTGCCGAGGCGTTCCTCGAGATCGGCAAGGTCCTTGGCGAGGCAGAACACGGCCATGACTTCGGAAGCCACGGTGATGTCGAAGCCATCTTCGCGCGGGAAGCCGTTGGAGACGCCGCCGAGCGAGGAGTTGATGGCGCGCAGCGAGCGGTCGTTCATGTCGAGCACGCGGCGCCAGGTGACGCGGCGGGTGTCGATGCCGAGCGCATTGCCCCAATAGATGTGGTTGTCGATCATCGCCGACAAAAGGTTGTGCGCGGAGGTGATGGCGTGGAAGTCGCCGGTGAAGTGCAGGTTGATCTGCTCCATCGGCACGATCTGGGCATAGCCGCCGCCGGCCGCACCGCCCTTGACGCCGAAGCAGGGGCCGAGCGAGGGTTCGCGCAGGCAGATCATGGTCTTCTTGCCGATGGCGGCGAGGCCGTCACCCAGGCCGACGGTGGTGGTGGTCTTGCCTTCGCCGGCCGGGGTCGGGTTGATGGCGGTGACCAGGATCAGCTTGCCGTCGGGGCGATCCTGCAGGCCGGGGATCTTGTCGAGATCGATCTTGGCGATATGTTTGCCATAGGGCTCGAACGCCGCGTCGGGAATGCCGGCTTTCTCGGCAATCGCCTCGATGCGCTGCATCTTGGCTTGACGCGCGATTTCGATGTCGCTCAGTGGCTTTTTCGGGTCTTGGGCCATGCTGGTTCCCTCTGGGGCGGTTGTTCTGCGCAGTTGAGACATATTTTCACGGAAATGAAAATAACTTTCTTAGCAGTAGGTGCGGGTATTGCGGCGATTACGGAAAAATTAAGAAAAGGATTGTTCCGAATACGACGCGGCGTCGCATGAAAGATAGGTAGCCGATCGCAATCGAATCGGCTTGTCCGAAACCGTCACAGGATGTGTCGCCTTCGCGATGATGCGCTCGGGTTGAATGTGGGCTATGCATGTTTCGAGCCCGATTGGCTGGGGAGTTGTTGGTCAAAAGGGTTGCGGGCCTCTATGCCCGTCCGGCAGAAGAGTGTAAGAGGCCCAACCCCGAGGGCAGGAAACCCTGGGTTCGACCGGCGTGCCGTCACTTGCCGTCCGGCCCTGATGCGACCGGCGGCGCCTTGAGCCGCATTTTGGAGAGCGAAGATCGCATCTTGCGATCGACCGATCGAAACAATCCCAACAGGTCAGAACGGAGTTGCCCGCATGGGGCTCGCGAACGCCGTCGAGAATGGCGAAGACACTACCGAACACAAGCATAGCGGCGGGTTCGCGGCGTTGACGCTCGGCTCGATCGGCGTCGTCTATGGCGATATCGGTACCAGCCCGCTCTATGCCTTTCGCGAAGCCGCCCATGCCGCCACCGAAGGCGGCAAGAACGTTACGCCCACCGCCGTGCTCGGCGTGATTTCCCTGATCCTGTGGGCGCTGATCATCATCGTCACGCTCAAATATGTGCTGCTGCTGCTGCGGGCCGACAACAAGGGCGAGGGCGGTACCCTGACCCTGATGGCGCTGGCCCAGCGGGCCCTCGGGCGCACCGGGGCGCCCATCGTGCTGCTCGGCATCGTCGGGGCCTCGATGTTCTATGGCGATGCCATGATCACTCCGGCCGTCTCCGTGCTGTCGGCCGTGGAAGGCCTCAAGCTGGTGGCGCCCGGCTTCGATGTCTTCGTGGTGCCGCTCACCTTGGTGATCATCGTCGCCCTTTTCCTGGTGCAAAGCCACGGAACGGCGCGGGTCGGTGCCTTTTTCGGCCCGGTCATGGCGATCTGGTTCACGCTGGTCGGCGTGATCGGCTTCGTCAACTTCCTGCAGCATCCCGGCATCATCGCGGCGATCAATCCCTGGTATGCCGCCGAATTCCTGCTCACCCACGGCCATATCGGCTTCGTCACGCTGGGCGCGGTGTTCCTGGCCGTCACCGGCGGCGAGGCGCTCTATGCCGATCTCGGCCATTTCGGCCGCAAGCCGATACAAACGGCCTGGCTCGGCCTGGTGCTGCCAGCCCTGACCCTCAATTATCTCGGCCAGGGCGCCCTGGTGCTCAACGATTTCAGTGCCCTGGAGAACCCGTTCTACCGCCTGGTGCCGGCCTCGCCCCTGTTCCTGGTGCCGATGGTGATCATGGCCACCAGCGCCACTATCATCGCCAGCCAGGCGGTGATCACCGGCACCTTCTCGCTGACGCGGCAGGCCGTGCAGCTCGGCCTGGTGCCGCGCATGCGCATCTCGCATACCTCGGAGCACCAGTCCGGCCAGATCTTCATCGCCCAGGTCAACGGCATGCTGCTGGCCGGCGTGGTGCTGCTGGTGCTCGTGTTCGAGAGTTCCTCGCGCCTGGCCTCGGCCTATGGCATCGCCGTGACCACCACCATGGTGGTGGATGCCATCCTCGCCTTCGTGGTGATCTGGCGGGTCTGGTTGTGGAAGCCCTGGGCCGCGGCGGCGATCATCGTGCCCTTCCTTCTCATCGATTCGATCTTCCTCGGCGCCAACCTGCTCAAGCTGTTCGACGGCGCCTGGCTGCCGATCCTGATCGCCCTCGGCCTGATCACGCTGATGGTCACCTGGCGGCGCGGCACGCGCCTGGTGCTGGAGAAGTCCCGGCGCACCGAGGTGCCGCTGATGACCATCGTCAAGAGCCTGGAAAAAGGGTCGGTCGCCCGGGTGCCGGGGACAGCGATTTTCCTGACCAGCGATCCCGATTACGCGCCAACGGCCATGCTGCACAGCCTCAAGCACTACAAGGCGCTGCATGAGAAGGTGGCGATCCTGACCATCGAGACCACGGATGACCCGATCGTGCCCGGCGGCGGCCGGGTCTCGATCGAGGAGATCTCGGCTTCCTTCACCAAGATGAAGGTGCAGTTCGGTTATATGGAAAGCCCGAACGTGCCCAAGGCCCTGGCGCTCTGCCGCAAGGCCGGCTGGTCCTTCGACATCATGTCGACCTCCTTCTTCCTGTCGCGCCGCCATCTGAGGGGCGGCAAGCAGCCCACCATGTGGCGCTGGCAGCGCCGGCTCTACATGATCCTGGCCCGCAATGCCGACGATGCCAGCGACTATTTCTCCATCCCCTCCAACCGAGTGGTGGAGATCGGCACGCAGGTGCTGATCTAGGAGGCTTCAGGATATCCAGGATAGAGGGGCGGGGATGCGCATCCGGCTGCGCGCCCCGCTTTTCCGTGCCTTTACGGCCGTGGCCGCTTGCCTGAAGCGGAAGGCAGATCAGCCATGCGCCGCCGCAGGGCCCCTATTCCACAAAGTCGGAAAAGTGTAAGAGAGCGCGTTTGCTGCGCTGCACAAATGGAAGATGAGCTTGCGTGACGAGGGCATCCGCGCTCTTGATCGCCACCGCGCCCAACTCCGACATCATTCAACGGAGGCCCGTATGGGGCTTACGCACACCGCCGACAGCGGCGAGGAAACCAGCGGCCATGGCGGTGGCTTCTGGGCACTGACGCTTGGCTCCATCGGCGTCGTCTATGGCGATATCGGCACCAGCCCGCTCTACGCCTTCCGCGAGGCGCTGCATGCGGCGACCGAGGGTGGCAGGCTGATGAGCCAGGAAGCGGTGCTCGGCGTGATCTCGCTGATCCTGTGGGCGCTCATCATCATCGTCACGCTCAAATATGTGCTGCTGCTGCTGCGGGCCGACAACAAGGGTGAGGGCGGTACCCTTACCTTGATGGCTCTGGCCCAGCGGGCGCTCGGGCGCTCGGGCACCGTGCTCCTGCTGCTCGGCACCATCGGGGCCGCCATGTTCTATGGCGACGCCATCATCACGCCCGCCGTGTCGGTGCTCTCGGCGGTGGAAGGCATGAAGCTGGTGACGCCGGCCTTCGATCCCTTTGTGGTGCCGATCACCGTTGCGATCATCGTGGCGCTGTTCGCGGTCCAGAGCCACGGAACGGCCCGGGTCGGTGCTTTCTTCGGGCCGGTCATGGCGCTGTGGTTCGTGGTGATGGGCCTGGCGGGCCTATGGCACATCAAGGATGCGCCGGTGGTGCTCGCGGCCTTCAATCCCTGGCACGCGGTCGAGTTCATGCTCAGCCATGGCCATATCGGCTTCGTGGCGCTGGGTGCGGTATTCCTGGCGGTCACCGGCGCCGAGGCGCTCTATGCCGACCTCGGCCATTTCGGCCGCAAGCCGATCCAGATGGCCTGGATGACGCTGGTGCTGCCCTCGCTGGCGCTGAACTATCTCGGCCAGGGCGCGCTGGTGCTGAACAATCCGGCACCCGAAATCCTCGACAACCCTTTCTACATGCTGGTGCCTCAGAACCCGCTCTTCCTGGTGCCCATGGTGGTGTTGGCGACGGTCGCCACCATCATCGCCAGCCAGGCGGTGATCACCGGCGCCTATTCCTTGACGCGGCAGGCCATCCAGCTCGGCCTCCTGCCGCGCATGAAGGTGGCGCATACCTCCGAGCATCAGTCGGGGCAGATCTATATCGCCCAGGTCAACGGCATCCTGCTGGTGGGCGTGCTGATCCTGGTGCTGGCCTTCGAGAGCTCCTCGCGGCTTGCCTCGGCCTATGGCATCGCCGTGACGACGACCATGGTGGTGACGGCGATGATGGCCTTCCTGGTGATCTGGAAGGTCTGGCGCTGGTCGGTGCTGACGGCGGCACTGATCATCGTGCCGTTCCTGCTGATCGATCTCGTCTTCCTCTCGGCCAACCTGCTCAAGGTGCATGACGGTGGCTGGGTGCCGCTGATGATCGCGGCGGCCCTGATGATCCTGATGATCACCTGGCGGCGTGGCACGCGGCTGGTGCTGGAGAAGACGCGGCGCACCGAGGTGCCGTTGATGACCATCGTCAAGAGCCTGGAGAAGGGCTCGGTCGCCCGCGTGCCGGGTACGGCGATCTTCCTGACCAGCGATCCCGACTACACGCCCACCGCGCTGCTGCACAGCCTCAAGCACTACAAGGCGCTGCATGAGAAGGTGGCGATCCTGACCATCGAGACCACGGACGATCCGATCGTGCCGGGCGGCGGGCGCATCGCGCTCGAAGAGGTCTCGGCCTCCTTTACCAAGATGCGGGTGCAGTTCGGCTATATGGAAAGCCCGAACGTGCCGAAGGCGCTGGCGCTCAGCCGCAGGGCCGGCTGGTCCTTTGACATCATGGACACCTCCTTCTTCCTGTCGCGCCGCCATCTGCGCGGCGGGGCGCAGCCCTTGATGTGGCGCTGGCAGCGCCGGCTCTACATGATCCTGGCCCGCAATGCCGACGATGCCAGCGACTATTTCTCCATCCCCTCAAACCGGGTGGTGGAGATCGGCACGCAGGTCCTGATCTGAGGTTTTTCCTGGAGCAAAGCACGTTCACACGTGAACGCGCTTTGCCCTAATTTTTGTTTCGATGCGCCTTTGCAATTCTCGGTGATTCCGAGAAATCACAAAACGCTCTTGGAAGCGCTGCGCTTGCAGACGAGGAAGAGCAGGCGGGGATGCCTGCGATCCCAGGATTGATCCTCAGGCTGGCGTCGACAGCTTCATCATGGTGAGGCCGGTGAGGATCAGGGCGGCGGCGATGATGCGCATGGCGTTGGCCTGTTCTCCAAGCACCAGCACGCCGACGATGAAGGCGCCCACCGCGCCGATGCCGGTCCAGATCGTATAGGCGGTGCCCAGCGGCAGGCTGCGCATCGAGATCGAGAGCAGGCCGAAGCTGATGGCCATGGTGACGAAGGTGACGATGGTCGGCACCAGCTTCGAAAAGCCTTCCGACTGTTTCATGTAGAAGGCCCACACCACCTCGAAGATGCCGGCGATAACAAGATAGACCCAGGCCATCAGGCCCTCCTCTAAAAAGGGCCCGGGCCGTCCCGGACATCAAACCCATCATGGGGGAGGGCGTGGCCTCCTCGTCCGCAGGGCGGTGCCTGCAAACGGGCGGCATTGTGCCGGACTGCTCCCCGAAATCAAGGGGCTGGCGGACATGTCAGGGCTGTGCCCCCGGCAGGCGCTGCGGCGATCAATCGATCCGGCTCACCCCAGCATGGCTTCGATGTCGAGCGTTGCCGTCCTGCCGATCGCGTCGAAATGCCGGGCGAGGAAGGTCTTCGCCGCCCGGCGGCCCTGGTCGCGCAGGAAGGTGAGGAAATCCCATTCGGTGTTGAGCTTGGAGGTGGCGTCCAGCCCGTCCTTCTGGCCCAGCGCGATGCGATGCAGGCGGATGTCGCCGAAACGGTCGGTGCCCCGGGCGCGGCGCTGCATCATGGCGAGGGCGCGCAATTCGCCGAGGAGGGAGGCGTTGAAGGTAATCTCGTTGAGGCGGTTGGCAATGCCGCCGGCCGTCTGCGGCACCTCCCGCACCAGCACCGGGTTGATCTGCACCAGGATGGTGTCATCGGGCGTGCGGTCGTCGAGCAGCGGAAACAGGGCCGGGTTGCCGAGATAGCCGCCGTCCCAATAGGCCTGCCCGCCGATCTCGACGGCCTGGAAGATCTGCGGCAGGCAGGCCGAAGCCATCACCACATCGGCGCTCAGCTCGGCATTCTCGAAGATGCGGATATGGCCGCTGCGCACATTGGTGGCGGAGACGAACAGCCTGATCGCATCGCTCGCCTTGAGCTTGTCGAAGCTGATCAACTCGGCGATGAAATCGCGCAGCGGGTTGAGATTGAGCGGATTGCTATCGTAGGGGCTGAACAGCCGGCTCCAATTCTCGAACAGGGCCATGCCGGGCGAATCTTCCAGCGACCAGCCGGCCATGAAGCGTTCCAGCACAGGGCGGCGCAGCGGCGACAGCCGGCCCTTGCGGCTGATCTCGCGCCAGAAGGTCTCGAGCTGCCGGCGGGCGCCTGGCGCCCCGCCTTCGAGATAGCCTTCGGCGAAGACCACGGCATTCATGGCCCCGGCGCTGGTGCCGGTGATCGCCTTGACGTCGAGGCGGCCATCCTCCAGCAGGCCGTCGAGCACGCCCCAGGTGAAGGCGCCATGGGCGCCGCCACCCTGCAACGCCAGATTTACGGGCTTGGACGCGGTGCTCATGCGGCGGTCCAGCCGCCATCCATCGACAGATTGGCGCCGGTGATGCTCGCCGCTGCATCCGAGCACAGATACACCGCGAGCGAGGCGACCTGGTCGATGGTGACGAACTCCTTGGTCGGCTGACCTCCCAGCATCACGTCATTCTTGACCTGCTCCGCCGTCATGTTGCGCGCCTTCATGGTGTCGGGGATCTGGGCCTCGACCAGCGGTGTCCAGACATAGCCGGGGGAAATGGCGTTGCAGGTGATCTTCTGCTGCGCCACTTCCAGCGCCACCGTCTTGGTCAGGCCGGCAATGCCGTGCTTGGCGGCGACATAGGCGGACTTGAAGGGCGAGGCGACCAGGGAATGGGCCGAGGCGGTGTTGATGATCCGTCCCCAGCCCTTCCTCTTCATGCCGGGCAGGGCCGCCTTGATGGCATAGAAGGAAGCGAGCAGGTTGAGCCTGATGATCGCTTCCCACTTGTCGTCGGGGAATTCGTCGATCGGCGAGACGAACTGGATGCCGGCATTGTTGACCAGGATGTCGACCGCGCCGAAGGCGGCCTCGGCCTCGCCGATCAGCCCCTTGACCGCGGCCGGCTCCATTAAATTGGCCGGCGAGAACAGGGCCTTGACGCCGAACTCGGCCTCGATCCCGGCCCGGGTCTTCTCGATCTCGGCGGCATCGCCCAGTCCGTTCAGCATGACATTGGCGCCTTCGCGGGCCAGGGCGCGCGCGATGCCGAGGCCGATGCCCGATGTCGAACCGGTGACGACGGCTGCCTTGGTCTTGAGCATGTTGGGTCCTTTGGAAGAGTTGGAGGCTGTTGTGGGCCGCCTCGGTTGCTGCAGGATCTCGAATGCCTGCAGAATTTCCGGATCCTGCCGATCCTTGGCAACATCCGGAAATTCCGCGCGGGGTAAATCACTCGAATTCTCGTCGCATCCCGGATTGGGAAAGTGGCGCGACTATGACACAGAGTGTCGCCTGGACGCATCCAAGATCGACCGGTTCCAGGTTTAATTGATTATATGTTCAATCAATAGAATGCCCATACGACAACGCCAAGAAATCGATGCAAACCGGTTCTGGCGCGGATGGGCGGCTTTGTGCCGTTGGCGTCATCCAGCGCCTGAAAATCGCGGGACAAGCACTGTCTTTCGTGCTGAATTGCCATAGGGGAAAGGGCTCCGTGGCAAGAGTTCGATCCCGTCTGGGGTCGAGAGGGGTTAACAAAGACAAGACGGACTGGGTCTATCCCAGATTCGGCCTTCGGTGTTTTCCGGGAGAAATGAAATGACGGGACTTGGTAGAATGATCGCGGGTGCCGCGCTGGCCATCGGCCTGAGCACCGGCGCTGCCCTGGCAGGCGATGCAGAGGCTTGCAAGACGGTGAAGTTCGCGGATGTGGGCTGGACCGATATCACCTCAACGACGGCTATCGCCTCTCGTATCCTCGAAGGCCTCGGATATACCCCAACGACCACGGTTCTCAGCGTCCCCGTCACCTATGCTTCGATGAAGAGCAAGGATATCGACGTTTTCCTCGGCAATTGGCAGCCGAGCATGGAGAATGATCGCAAGGCCTATATCGCCGACAAATCGGTGGTCGAAGTGGCTGCCAATCTCCCTGAAGGTGCGAAATACACGCTGGCCGTGCCGCAGGCGACCTATGACAAGGGCCTGAAGGATTTCGGGGACATCGCTAAGTTCAAGGATTCGCTCCAGGGCAAGATCTACGGCATCGAGCCGGGCAATGACGGCAACCGCCTGGTGCAGAGCCTGATCGATGGCAACAAGAACGGCCTGAAGGAATTCCAGCTCGTCGAATCCTCCGAGCAGGGCATGCTCGCCCAGGTCCAGGGCGCCATTGCGCGCGGCGAGGACATCGTCTTCCTCGGCTGGGCTCCGCATCCGATGAACGTCAACTTCAAGATCCAGTATCTGACGGGGGGCGACGATACGTTCGGCCCGAATTTCGGTGCCGCAAAGGTCTATACCAACGAGCGCGCCGGCTGGAGCGGGGAATGCCCCAACGCTGGCAAGTTCGTCTCCAACCTTAAATTCAACGTCGACCTCGAGAACCAGGTGATGCAGATGATCACCGGCGACGGCATGGAAGGTAAGGCTGCCGCCGAGAAGTACCTCAAGGCCAATCCGGGCGTACTCGATGCCTGGCTTGCCGGCGTGACCACCTTCGATGGTCAACCCGGCGTCGATGCCGTGAAGAAGAGCCTTGGTCTCTGAGGCAGACCTTCCCTTCCGATTGAAATCCAACCAGCAAGCCCGGCGGGGAAATGCCCCGCCGGATCGCCCAGCCAGGCCGACGCAAGATCGGTCTTCGACAAAACCATGCTTTCGTTGGGGCTATTGCGCTTTGTGATCTGGCGGCCTCGCCGGGAATCGCACAGACGCGTTCGAACACGGAGTTGGAGCAAAAGTGTGGTTCTGTTTGGACTCGCTTTGCCCTAGCAATCATGACGCAGGGGGGCGGCTGGAACCTGTCGTGGCCTGGCCACTGCAGGGGCCGATGTCCCACGGCATAGCGCGGGGGAAATAATGTTCGATTGGGTGACTGATACGAAGCTGCCATTCGGCAAGTTCATGCAGCTCGTCATCGAGTTTCTACAGAAATACTGCACGACCTGGCTGTTCGATCCGCTTCGTGTCGGGATTGAGAAGACGGTCAGCGGGACGTCCCTGCTCCTGACATATCCGCCACCCATCGTCATCATCATACTCGTCCTCGCCTTCGCGTGGTGGCGCCACCGTTCCTGGGGCCTGTGCCTGTTCGTCTTCCTGGGTTGCCTGTTCATCTGGAACCAGGGCTATTGGTCCAACACGATGAAGACAGTTTCGCTCGTGCTGTGGTCGGCGGCCATTGCCATGGCGATCGGCATTCCTCTCGGTGTGATGGCGGCTCATCGACCCAAGCTGTACGCCGTGCTGCATCCTATCCTCGACATGATGCAGACCTTGCCGACCCTGGTTTACCTCATCCCGATGGTTGCCCTGTTCCGTCTCGGCTTTGCCCCGGGCCTGATCGCCACGCTGATCTTCGCCCTGCCGGCGCCGGTGCGCCTGACCTATCTCGGCATCACTTCCACGCCGGTCGCGCTCAAGGAGGCCGGCGAAGCCTTCGGTTCCACCAAGCGCCAGCTGTTGTGGAAGGTTGAACTGCCGCACGCCATGCCCACCATCATGGCCGGCGTCACCCAATGCATCATGCTCAGCCTGTCGATGGTCGTCATTGCCGGCCTGGTCGGTGCTGAAGGCCTTGGCGTCGACGTCGTGCGCGCCATGGGGCAGTTCAACATTCCGCGCGGCTTCGAAGCGGGCGCCTGCATCGTGATTCTGGCGATCGTGCTCGATCGTCTGTGCCGTACGAAGGGAGCACACTGATGAGCATTGCCGTCGATTTCAAGAATGTCGATATCATCTTCGGTTCGCGCCAGGCCGAGGCCATCAAGTTGCTCGACGCCGGGTCGACACGCGCCGAGATCCTGGAGAAGACCGGTTCGGTGCTCGGCTGCGCCAACGGCAATCTCACCGTGCAGGAAGGCGAGATCAGCGTTTTGATGGGCTTGTCGGGTTCCGGCAAGTCAACCCTGATGCGCGCCGTCAACGGTCTCAACAAGGTGACGCGCGGTCAGGTCCTGGTGAAGTCCAGGGACAAGATGGTCGACGTGGTCAGCTGCAACGAGCAGACCCTGCGCGACGTACGCCAGCACGCCGTCGCCATGGTGTTCCAGCAATTCGGGCTCCTGCCCTGGCGCACCGTGGCGGAGAATGTCGGCTTCGGCCTGGAACTCGCCGGCGTGCCCGAAGCCGAGCGCAAGGCCAAGGTCGACAAGCAGCTGGAACTGGTCAACCTCAAGCAGTGGGAGAAGAAATTCGCCCATGAGCTGTCGGGCGGCATGCAGCAGCGCGTTGGCCTTGCCCGCGCCTTTGCCACCGATGCGCCGATCCTGTTGATGGACGAACCTTTCTCGGCGCTCGATCCGCTGATCCGCACCAAGCTCCAGGACGAGCTGCTGCAATTGCAGAAGGAACTGAAGAAGACCATCATCTTCGTCAGCCACGATCTGGAGGAGGCCCTCAAGATCGGCAACACCATCACCATCCTAGAGAGCGGTCGCATCGTGCAGTCGGGCCGGCCCGAGGATATCGTGCTGCGTCCGGCCAACGACTATGTCCAGGAATTCATTGCCAATGTGAACCCGCTCAGCGTGCTCACGGCCTGGCACGTCATGCAGGACGCCCGCGATCTCCATCGCGGCGAGGACGGCTGGATCTGGCTCGACACCCGCCAGACCACCCGGTTCCGGCTCGATGACGGCGGCCATGTCATCGAAGCCGAGCGCGATGGCGTGCATGGCGCCTGGGTGCATTGCTCTGAATGCGAAAAGCCGGTCGCTGACGGGGAACATCCTTGCTATTGGGCCAGCCCCGGCACCTCGCTCAAGACGGTGATGCTGGCCATGCACAAGGCCAATACGGCGCCCGTCGCCCTGTTCGATGGCGAGAACCGTTTTGTCGGCGCCATCGGCGTCAAGGATGTGCTGCAGGCCGTACTCCGGCAGCAGGACGCCTAGAGCAAGTCGCTTCGAGGTCGGCCGGCCTGTTCCAGGCCCTTTCCAGCGCGCCGGTAACCATACGCTGCCGGCGCGGCGATCGGCTGTGGATGCCCGGTTGATCCGCCGAGGCTTTGCCGCGATACTGCCCCCTCTGCCCATGCATGTGCGCCAATTCACCGGGGTGGTCATCAAAATGCCCCCCTTGCGGAGGATGTGTGGCCGCCGCTGAAGCCGAAAGAGGAACGGATGGGTATTACGAATCGCGCAATCACAACCACGCTCGTGGCCGGTTTGGCCCTCGGACTCGCCGCAAGCGTTGCGCGTTCCAATCCCATGGCGAACCCCACCATCGTCGTCGATGCGGCCAGCGGCAGGGTGCTGCAGCAGCAGGATGCGACCAGGCCCTGGTATCCGGCCTCGCTCACCAAGCTGATGACGGCCTACACGGTGTTCAAGGCGATTAAGGCCGGACGCGTCGATCTGGGCACGCCGATCGCGATTTCGCCGCTCGCCGCTAGGCAGGCGCCCTCCAAGATGGGCTATCCGGTCGGCACGATGGTCACCATCGACGACGCTCTCAAGATGCTGGTGGTGCATTCGGCCAATGACATCGCCGTAGCCCTGGCCGAAGGCGTGTCTGGTTCGGTGGATGCCTTCGCTGCCGAGATGAACGCCAATTCGCGGGCTCTGGGCATGGCCCAGAGCCAGTGGGTCAATCCCAACGGCCTGCCCGATCCGCGGCAGATCACCTCGGCGCGCGACATGGCGGTGATGGCCGATGCCATCATCACGCAATTCCCGCAATATGCCTCGCTGTTCCAGATCCAGACCATCCAGTCCGGCAGCCGGGTCATGCGCACCCACAATGCCCTGGTCTATCGCTATCCCGGCACCGACGGCATGAAGACGGGCTTCATTTGCGCCGCCGGCTTCAACGTGGTGGCGACAGCCACCCGCAATGGCCGCAAGCTGATCACGGTGATCATGGGCGCGCCGACGCCCAAGGTACGCACCAACCAGGCGGTGGCGCTGTTCGAAGCCAACTACACCAATTCGGGTGGCGGCTTCTTCACCAAGGCGCCGCTCGCCACCCAGCTGCCGGCCTCGGCCTATCCCGGCCCGACCGACATCCGCGACATCGCCTGCTCGCGCAAGAAGGGCGGGTCGGGTGCGGCGGAGAGTGCCGACACCGCCGAGGTACTGCCCGGCAGCCCGGCAGCGCCCGTACCGGAGGCCAGCCCGCTGCTGGCGAGCTGGGTGACGGCACCGCCGATTGCGGTCGGCCCCTATCTCGGCCCCCGGCGCCCGATCTACAGCCTGCCCAATACGCCCATTCTCGCCGATCTGCCGCCCAAACCTGCGAAAGGACTGCCTGCGAAGGAACTGCCGGCCAGCAAGCTCGCCGGCAAGAAGGGCGTGACGGCCGCGGGCTATGCCGATCCGGGCAAGTCCCTGGCGGTGCCCGATCAGCTCACCGACCCCAAGCTCAACAAGGGGCGCAAGAACCTGAAGAAGGCCGCCGACAGCAAGCCGAAGGCCTCTGCTAAGACACCGGCCAAGCCGCCCAAGCGTAAGGCGCATCCCGAGGGGTAGGGCCGGAGGCCCGGTACAGCTCAATCTGGCGCAGCTCAATGCGGCTTCGTCGAGTTCACACGGCCTTTGTCATTGTCGGGCTTGACCCGGCAATCCAGCCCTGGAGCAAGACGCGTTCCAGTGTGAACGCTCATTTGCTCCAGCTCTTTGTTTCGACGCGTCTTTGCGATTTGAAATCACTCATTCAAACGACAAAACGCTTTAGCCCGGTTGCGGCCTCTGGATAGCTGGATCGAGCCCGGCTATGACGAACTGGAGCGTTTCTCACCTGGATAAACCGAGTCGGGACGACAACGCTCTTGCCCAGAGCTTGACCGAAAGCCCGCACTGGCGGGTACGTGCCGGACCGCCTCGCAATGTCGAACAACACCATCCTCACCGGATTGGGCCTCGGGCTGCTCGCGGCGCTTTGCTACGGTGCCAATGTGCCCTACGCCAAGCTCGCCGCCGAGGCCGGGGCAAATGGACCGACGGTGGTGTTCTACCGGGCTTTTCTGCTGGTGGCGCTGCTTGGCGGCCTGGGCCTCGCCCGGGGCGGCACGCTGGCCGTCGCCCGGCCCTGGCGCCTGCCGGTCTTTGGCCTGGGCATCGCCACCAGCTTCGTCGGCCTGTGCTATATTTCCTCGGTCGCCTTCATCCCGGTGGGGATCGCCACCATCCTCTATTATACCTACCCGCTGCTCATCCTGGTCGCCAGCCCGCTGGTGGACGGCGAAAGGCTGACGCTGACGCGGCTCGCCATCTTCGCTCTCGCTTTCGTCGGCCTCGTCATCGCGCTCGGCGCCGATTTCGGCGCGCTGGACTGGCGGGGCCTGGTGCTGGCCCTGATGGGGGCGGCGGCCGCCGCCTTGCAGTTCTTCTGTGCCGCGCGGGCGACGCGTGGCGTCAATCCGGCGGTTGCCGGGTTCTGGACGCAGCTGATCCTGATTCCGATCGCGCTCGCCGCCTGCCTCGCCAGCGGCAGGCTCGCCTCGCCGGCCGTGCTGTTCGCGGCGGCCGTGCCGGTCGGCCTGCATATCGGCCTGTTCGTCCTGGCCTTTGCGGTGCATTTGACGGCAGCCCGGTTGACGCCGCCGGCAGCGCTGGGCTTGGTGTTCTGCGCCGAGCCCGTCGCCTCGATCCTGCTGGCGACACAGGTGCTCGACGAGCATCTAACGCCCGAGCAGGTCAGCGGCGGTACGCTGGTGCTCATCGCCGTGGTGGCGTCGGTGCTGATGGAAAGTCGCAGAAAGGTCGTATCGGCATGACGTCGACTCGTATTCCCGCCTTCGTGCTCACGGGCTTTCTCGGTGCCGGCAAGACGACGCTGCTCAATCGCCTCCTGAAGGATCCCGCCTTGGCCGACACGGCCGTGGTGATCAACGAATATGGCGAGGCCGGGCTCGACCACTTGCTGGTTGAAAAATCGGGTGATGGCGTCGTGCTGCTGTCCTCGGGCTGCCTGTGCTGCAGTCTGCGCGGTGATCTCCTCGATACGCTGGCCGATCTCGCGGCGCGGCGGGCATCGGGCGAGTTGCCGCCTTTTGCCCGTGTGGTGATCGAGACGACGGGGCTTGCCCATCCCACACCGGTGCTGCAGACCCTGATGGCGCCGCAACTAGCGGCGGCGGGCTATGTCCTCGCCGGCGTCATCGCGGTCGCCGATGCCGTGAGAGGGGAGGCGTTGCTCGACCAGCATGCCGAGGCCGTCGCCCAGCTTGCGGTGGCGGACCAGATCCTGGTCAGCAAGACCGATCTCGCCGGCGACACCACGGCTTTCATGGCAAGGCTGCAGGCGCTCAACCCGCGTGCCGCCATCAGCCTCATGCCGGATGCCGGTGCTGCGGAACTGCTCGAGGAGCCCGAATTTCCGAGCGCGGGGGCTGCCGTCGGTACGCGCCCCTTCTTTTCGGCCCATGATGCCTCGATCGCTTCCTTCACGCTGGAGACGGACAAGGTCCTGGCGCCGGGGCGTTTCATCGCCTTCATCGACGAGTTGCGCGAACGTTTTGGCGAAGGCCTGCTCCGCTTCAAGGCGCTGGTGAAGCTCGCCGACGAGCCCGGGCGCCCTGTGGTCCTGCACGGGGTCCAGCATTGGTTCGCGCCGCCGGAACGTCTCGACGCCTGGCCGAGCCCCGACCGGCGCACCCGCATCGTGGTGATCGGCCGCGACCTCGACCGGCGGAGTATCGAGGATCTGTTCGCGGCCTTCTGCGACGAGCCGCGCCTGGATGCTCCCGATCGCGCGGCCCTGACCAACAATCCCCTGGCGTTCTGAACGCCGGAGGACAGGCCAGGTGCCCTGGAGCCAAACGCGTTCAGGCATAAGCGCTGGTTTGCTCTGACGCTTTGCTTCGACGCGTCTTTGCGATTCTGGGCGATTCCGCCAAACCGCAAAACGCTTTAGCCGTCCTGTTGCGACAGATCGGGCGCGCGCACGGTGCCGCGCCAGATCAGGGGCACGTCGAGGCAGGTCCGCGTACCCTGGCCGACCGTGCCGCCGGAGCGGCCGGCAGTGTCGCCGCGCACCAGTTCGGCGACCTTGTCGGCGATGCGGTCGATGGGCTGGGCGAAGGTGGTGAGATCATAGGCGCGCCAGCCGGCCTGCTCGATATCGTCGAAGCCGATGACGCACAGATCCTCGGGCACGCGCAGGCCGAACTCCTTGCGGGCGGCGTCGACGAAGCCGCAAGCCATCAGGTCGTTGATGCAGAAGGCGGCGTCAGGCGTGACCTGCCGGGTGAACAGGGCGCGGGCCGCCTCGGCGCCGGTCTCGTAGCTGGTACGGCCCTGGCGCCAATGGATCGGTTCGAAGCCGGCCTGGCGGGCGGCGTCGAGGAAGGCCTGCTCGCGTTCGGTGAGGCTGGGCGTGCCGGCCTGCGAGGTGATGCAGGCCAGGCGCCGACAGCCGGCGCGCTGGAAGGCGAGCACGGCCTGCCGGGCGGCGTCCTTGTTGCCGACCGTGATGGTATGTGCCTCGTCGAAATCCTGGTCGCGGTTGATCAGGATCAGCTCCTGGCCATGGTCGAGGCAGGTGCGGGCGATGGCCCGGTCGGGCGTGCCGGAAAGCACCACCGTGGCGTCGGCCCGGTAGTTCAGGGTCTGGCGCACCGCGCCGGCCACGGCTTCGGGCGAGCCGGAGGAATTGATCACCATGGCGACCTTGCCCGCCTGCTGCAGCCGGCCGATCAGGTTCCGGGCCAGGCGTGACTGGAAGGGCGTGTCGACGTCGGAGACGATCAGGCAGACGATGCCGCTTTGCTGGCGCATCAGCCCGCGGGCGAGATGGTTGACGTGGTAGCCCAGGTTCTGGGCCGCCTCCATCACGCGCTTGCGCGTCTCCTCGGAAACGCTGGCTCCCGGCGTGAAAGCGCGGGACACGGCGGAACGGGAAACGCCGGCCAGTCTGGCGACTTCCTCGGCGCTGACGAAGGAGCGGGCTGGTTTCATGACAAGAGCCGGTCGAACATGGGCAAGGAGGTTGCACGCCCTTGCAGTCATGTGCAAGCGCCGCTGGCAGCTTTTCCCAGTTCGGATGCGTCCCGCGATAAATTTCGGCACGGAATTCAGGATTGACAGGGCGATCGTGCTGATGCAGCCTTTGCACGCGTGTGCAATAGAAGCAGAACAGCATGCCGCCTGGAGGAAACCCATGAAGAAGATACTCGCTGCCGCCGCGGTCATCGCCGCCATGCTTCCGGCCGCCGCCCAGGCGGAGGGCTCGCTCAACCTGATCTGCGCGGCGGATGTCGCCGTCTGCGAGTTGCTGAAGAACAGGTTCGAGAAGGACAGCGGCATCGGCGTCAACATGGTCCGCCTGTCCTCCGGCGAAACCTATGCCAAGATCCGGGCCGAGGCTGCCAATCCCAAGACCGACATCTGGTGGGCCGGCACCGGCGACCCGCATCTGCAGGCTGCCCAGGAAGGGCTCACCCTCGAATACAAGTCCCCACTGCTCGATCAACTCCAGGATTGGGCCAAGCGCCAGGCCGAGCAATCGGGCTATCGCACCGTGGGCGTCTATGCCGGCGCGCTCGGCTGGGGCTACAATGCCGACCTCCTCGCCCAGAAGAAGCTGAAGGCGCCGGGTTGCTGGGCCGATCTCGCCGATCCCTCCTTCAAGGGCGAAATCCAGATGGCCAACCCCAACTCCTCGGGCACGGCCTATACCGCGCTCGCCTCGCTGGTGCAGATCATGGGCGAAGACAAGGCCTTCGAGTACCTGACCAAGCTCAATGCCAATGTCTCGCAATACACCAAGTCGGGCTCGGCCCCGGTGAAGGCGGCGGCGCGCGGGGAGACCACCGTCGGCATCGTCTTCATGCATGACGCGGTGACGATGACAGCCGAGGGCTTCCCGGTGAAGACCGTGGCGCCCTGCGAAGGCACCGGCTACGAGATCGGCTCGATGAGCATCATCAAGGGCGCGCGCAACCTCGACAATGCCAAGAAATTCTACGACTGGGCCCTCAAGCCGGAGATCCAGTCGCTGATGAAGGATGCCAAGTCCTTCCAGATTCCTTCCAACAAGAACGCCGAGCTGCCGCCCCAGGCCCCGCGCTTCGAGGACATCAAGCTGATCGACTACGATTTCAAGAAATTCGGCGAACCCGCGACCCGCAAGGCCCTGCTGGAGCGCTGGGACCACGAGATCGGCGCCAACGCCAACTGAGGTTTTCCTGGGACCGCAGGCGTCTCGCCCATGGATGTTAGCTTAGCAAGGCAAGGCGCGCGAAACGGTGTGCCGATCTTCTCAGCTCCATCAAATGATGGAGCGGGATCGGCATCTTCCTGCCGGCAAGCGCGGCGTTTCCAAGATGGTCGATCTGAAGATCGACCCACCGCCGTGGAACTACGACTTCCGAAAGGCCAGCCATGAACAGGCGCAACCGCCGCCTCGACTGGGTGCTCGCCCTGGCCGTTCTCGGCCTGGCGATCCTGCCCTGGTACAGACTTGAGGCCGGACTCTTCTCGACCGGATGGCTGACGGACTATCCGGCCGGCGCGAAGGCGGGGCCGGGATTGGCTCAGCTCGTCTTGCACGGGCGCTGGTGGCTGGTTCTGCCTGTGCTGGCGCTGGTGCCGGCCGTGCTGGCCCGTTTCACGGCCCAGCCGGCTTTGCGCGCCCGGCTGCTCGTCGCCTCGGGCCTCGCCGGCGCGGCCATCATGGTCCTGCAGGGTTTCGCCATCGCCTATTCGGGCTGGCGCTGGCCGGTGTTCGAGGCCTGGTTCGGTACGCTCGGGACCGGGCAGGAGGCTTTCGGCGCCGGTGCCGCCGCGCTGCTGACGGCCTTCCTGCTGCTGTTCAGTTTCGGCCTCGCCGAGCGCGGCGTTCTCAGGGGCGATGCCTTCGTGGTGTCGGCGATCACCATCCTGATCGCCCTGGTCGCCACCTTCGTGTTCTATCCGGTCGGTACCGTGCTGGTCGGTGCCTTCCAGGGCATCGATGGCAGCTTCGATCCCGCCGGCTTCCTCAACACCCTGACCGACCCGTCGATCTGGACCCTGCGCTGCCTCACCGGCAGCGGGCGCTGTGGCGTCGCCTGGTCCACCCTGACGCTGGCGATCGCCACCGGCGTCGGCTCGACCCTGCTCGGCCTCGCCTTTGCCCTGGTGGCGACGCGCACCCGCTTTCCCTTCAAGCGGGCGCTGCGGCTGCTCACCATCCTGCCGATCATCACGCCGCCCTTCGTGGTGGGCCTGGCCCTGATCCTGCTGTTCGGGCGTTCCGGCGTAGTCACCCAGGGCCTTGCCTACCTGTTCGACATTCCACCCGGCCGCTGGCTCTACGGTCTCACCGGTATCTGGATTGCGCAGGTGCTCTCTTTCACTCCGATAGCCTTCCTGGTGCTGATCGGCGTGGTGCAGGGCGTCAGCCCCGCCATGGAAGAAGCGGCCCAGACGCTGAGGGCCGATCGCTGGCGCACCTTCGTCACGGTGTCGCTGCCGCTAATGCGGCCGGGCCTCGCCAATGCCTTCCTGGTCGGTTTCATCGAGAGCCTGGCCGATTTCGGCAACCCCATGGTGCTGGGTGGCAGCCATGGTGTGCTCTCCACCGAGATCTTCTTCGCCGTGGTGGGCGCGCAGACCGATCCGGCGCGGGCGGCGGTACTCGCTTTGATCCTGCTCTCCTTCACCCTGACCGCCTTCGTCGCCCAGCGCCTCTGGCTCGGCGGTAGGAATTTCACCACCGTCACCGGCAAGGGCGATTCCGGCCAGCATGCCGGGCTCAGCCGCGGCGTCGCCACGCTTTCCATCGGCGTGGTCTCTCTGTGGTCGGCCTTCACACTGGTGGTCTATGCCATGATCCTGTTCGGCGGCTTCGTGAAGACCTGGGGGCTCGATCACAGCCTCACGCTCGAGCACTACACCCGCGCCTTTGCGGTGACCTTCGACCAGGGCGCGATCCTGTGGAGCGGCGTCGCCTGGGGCTCGTTCTGGACGACCATGGAAATCGCCCTGATCTCGGCACCGCTGACGGCGGTGGTCGGCCTCATCACCGCCTATCTCATCGTGCGGCAGAATTTCGCCGGGCGCTCGGTGTTCGAATTCGCGCTGATGATGAGCTTCGCCATTCCCGGCACCATCATCGGCGTCTCCTACGTCTTCGCCTTCAATCTGCCGCCGGTGGAGATGACGGGCACGGCGCTGATCCTGATCGTCTGCTTCGTCTTCCGCAACATGCCGGTCGGCGTGCGCGGCGGCGTGGCGGCGATGAGCCAGATCGACCGCAGCCTCGATGAGGCCTCGCTGACGCTGGGCGCCAACTCCTTCACCACGGCGCGGCGGGTGATCCTGCCGCTGCTCCGCCCGGCCATCGTCGCCGCCCTGGTCTACAGCTTCGTGCGCTCGATCACCTCGATCAGCGCCGTGATCTTCCTGGTGAGCGCCCAGTACAACATGGCGACCGCCTATATCGTCGGCCTGGTCGAGAACGGCAGCTATGGCGTGGCGATCGCCTATTCCAGCGTGCTGATCGTGGTGATGATCGCCGTGATCGGCGGCTTCCAGGCCCTGGTCGGCGAACGCCGGCTGCGCCGCGAGGACCGCGTCGCCGGCCTGCCGGCCAGATCCGCAACCAGACCTCAGGAGAAGGCGGCATGAGTATCGATATCAGGCCGGGCTCGGTCACCTTCCAGAACGTGCGCAAGAACTTCGGTGCGGTGACGGCCATCGCCGATCTATCGCTCACGATCGAACCAGGCACGTTGGTGACCCTGCTCGGCCCTTCGGGCTGCGGCAAGACGACGACCTTGCGCATGATCGCCGGGCTGGAACATCCCAGTGCTGGCCGCATCAGCATCGGTGGCAAGGACGTCACGGCGCTGCCGGCCAATGAGCGCGACGTGTCGATGGTGTTCCAGTCCTATGCGCTGTTCCCGCATATGAGCGTCAACGATAATGTCGCGTACGGGCTGATATCATCGGGCCTGCGCAAGGCCGAGGCACGTGAGAAGGCGGCCGACGGCCTCGCTTTGGTGGGACTGGCCGGCTATGGCGAGCGCCTGCCGAGCGAGCTGTCGGGTGGCCAGCAGCAGCGCGTCGCCGTGGCGCGTGCCCTCGTGGTCGAGCCGCAGGTGCTGCTGCTCGACGAACCACTCTCCAATCTCGATGCCAGGCTGCGCCGGCGGGTGCGCACCGAGATCCGCGAACTCCAGCAGCGCCTGGGCTTCACCGCCGTCTATGTCACCCATGACCAGGAAGAGGCTCTTGCCGTCTCCGACACGGTGATCGTCATGCATCAGGGCCGGATCGCCCAGGCCGGCACGCCGCGTGAGCTCTACGAGGCGCCAGCCTCCGCCTTCATCGCCGATTTCATTGGCGAGGCCAATGTGGTGCCCTGCGAGGTGACGCACGTGGCTGATGGCCGGGCCGAGATCCGGGTCGGCGAGGGCGGCCATGCTCTCGCGGCCCGTGGCCTGGCCGTCGGCCCGGCCAAGCTCGCCATCCGCCCCAATGCCATGACCCTGCGCGAGGCTAACGGCGCCATGCTGTCCGGCAAGGTGCTGCACGCCGCCTATCTCGGCGACCATGTCGAATATGAGATCGAGACCAAGGCCGGCCCGATCTTTCTGGTGGACTCGGGCACCGACCGCATGCTCGCGCCGGGGACAGCCATCGGCGTCGACCTGCACGACCGGGGCCTTGCCCTGGTGCCGGAATGAGGATGGTCCGTGGAAGCTTGTCATTGCGAGCGCAGCGAAGCAATCCCGAAAGCCGGGGGCGCACCATCTGGATTGCTTCGCTGCGCTCGCAATGACGGCTGGCCCTAGCCTTCATGTATTTCAGGTACTTCAGGAATTGCCCATGACATCGCCTGCCGCCGCCGACATCGCCGCCCGCCTCGATCTTGCCCGGGATATCATCCGGGAGGCCGGCCTCCTGGCGCTGTCCTTCTTCAACGACCGCGATACGCTCGCGGTCGAGACCAAGGCCAATGCGCAGGATGTGGTCTCGGCCGCCGACAAGGCCAGCGAAAGGTTGCTGCGCGAGCGTATCCACGCGGTTTTTCCCGATGATGCCCTGTTGGGCGAGGAATATGGCTTGAGCGAGGGCACGTCCGGCTATTGCTGGGTGATGGACCCGGTCGACGGCACCAGCCCCTTCGTCTTCGGCCTGCCGTCCTGGTGCGTCTCGGTCGCCGTCACCTGGGGCATCGATACGGTCGTCGGGGTGATCTATGCGCCGGTGCGCGACGAACTCTATGCCGCGGCCCTCGGCCAGGGAGCAACGCTCAACGGCACCATTTTGCGGCTTTCGGATCAAAGAAGCCTGGTCGACGGCGTGCTCGGGGTGGGCGCCAATCACCGCGTGGCGCCGGAGATCATCACCGGATTTCTCAATGCCCTCCTGCATGAGGGCGGGATGTTCATCCGTAACGGCTCGGGCGCGCTGATGCTGGCTTATGTCGCGGCGGGCCGGCTGGTCGGCTATTACGAACCGCATATGAATGCCTGGGACTGCCTGGCTGGCCTGTGCCTGATCAGCGAGGCGGGCGGAAAGGTCGAGAACTTCCTCGCCCATGGCGATCTCGTCCGGGGCGGGCGGGTTATCGGTGCGGCGCCGGGGGCCTGGGATGGCTTGATGCGGCTGGTGGAGCAGGCTGAGACAGTCGCGGCGTGATGGAATATCAGAAGAAGGCAGAAGGCGGACGAGACGTCCGCGGTCCCGGCCTTGACGTTTCCTGCACGAACCTTGCCGGGGTCCCGCGGGAAGCGGCGCGGCTGGGACCGCGGACGTCTCGTCCGCTTCTTGGATCCATCATCTTTGCCAAAGAGGCCGAGCCGTCCGCCCTTCACTCCTGACAAAAACTGGCAGGGCTGGCCGTTAGTCTTTCCTCATCGCAACCGAGGAAACCAGACAATGACAGCTCCCGCCTTCAAATCCAGCTACGCTCTGCTGATGGTCGACAGCCCGCTGCGCAGCGCCGCCTTCTATCGCGAGCTGCTCGGCCTCGAGCCCATCGAGGCGCAGGCTACCTTCGCTTTGTTCGCCCTCGAGACCGGCCTGATGTTCGGCCTGTGGTCGAAGCACACGGCAGAGCCCGCGCCGGGTGCGCCGGCCGGCGGCGTCGAGATCGGCTTCAAGGTGGCGAATGCCGCTGCCGTCGACGCCGCCTATGGCAAATGGCTCGAAACGCGCGATGTGCGCGTTGCGCAAACGCCGGTCGATCTCGATTTTGGCCGCACCTTCGTGATGCTCGATCCCGACGGCCACAGGCTGCGGGTGTTCTCAACGCCGGAATAGGCATCGCGCTTGACCCTCCCCCGCGGGGGAGGGGATCGCCTCTATTGCGCCGCCACGATCTCCTCATGCGGGATCGGGCTTGGCTCCATGTCGCGACGCCAGGGCGTGCGGCCGGCGAGCACGCCGGATTCATGCACGATCTCGGCGACATATTCTTCCTGGCGGTAGGCCATTACATGCACGCCGGCGACGCCCTTGATCTCGCGGACCTGCTGGATGATGTCGATGCACAGCCGCTTGCCTTCCTCCTTCTGATCCTGCGCCCCTTCCAGGCGCTTGATCACGTCGTCGGGCACATGCACGCCGGGCACGTTGGAACGCATCCACTTGGCGGTACGGGCGGAGGCGAGCGGGCCGACGCCGACCATGATGAAGCATTTCTCATGCAGGCCCATGTCGCGGATGCGGGCCATGAAACGCTCCAGCAGCGGCACGTCGAAGCAATATTGGGTCTGGATGAATTGCGCTCCGGCCTGGACCTTCTTGGCCAGGTTGATCGGGCGGAAATCATAGGGGGGCACGAAGGGATTGGCGGCCGCGCCCAGGAACATCGCGGGCGGCGTGGTGATCTTGCGGCCCGACAGGAAGCGCTGCTCGTCGCGCATGGTGCGGATGGTCGAAAGCAGGGCGGTCGAATCGAGGTCGAAGACCGGCTTGGCCTCGGGATGGTCGCCGCTCTGCACGCCGTCGCCGGACAGGCAGAGCACGTTGCACACGCCGAGCGCCGCCGCTCCCAAGACATTGCCCTGGATGGCGATGCGGTTGTAGTCGCGGCAGGAAATCTGGAACACCGGCGAATAGCCGACGCGGGTCAAGAGGGCGCAGATCGCCACGGAGGACATGTGGCAATTGGCGCCGGAGCCGTCGGTGGCGTTGATGGCGTCGACCCAGCCTTCGAACGGTTTCACACGTTCGAGCACGTCGTCGGGATTGGCTGAATCAGGCGGGTTGAGCTCGGCCGTGACGGCGAATTCACCGCGTCGCAGCACGCGCTCGAGACGCCCGCGCGAACTATGGCCTGGCAGTTCGGGCAGGGGCGCGGCCGGATGCGGGCCGAAATCGTCGGGATGGGGCTGCCTGGTATCGTTGGTCATGGCTTGCCTCCGCTCGCGGTGACAGCATTGGATTTGGCTGCTGCAGCCTTGGCTTTGGCGGCGGCCGCCGCTGCCGCCTTCTCCGCCGCGATCCTGGCATTGTAGCCCGACTTCTCGCGGGCCACGGAAAGCCAGGAGGATTGCCCCTTCAGGCGGTGATCGACCGGTCCCTGCGGCACTTCGATCGCACTGCCGCCGGCCATGTTGCGCGAACCCTCATAGGCCTTGACCCAGACGCAGGGCATGTCGGCATAGACCTCGCAATTGCCATTGGCCCTGACGCCGCCGCAGGGGCCGTTGCGCAGGCCCTTCGGGCAGTTCATCGGACAGGACATGCCGGTGGAGGACAGGGCGCATTGGCCGCACATCTTGCAGTCGAACAGGTTCGACTTGACCAGCTTCTCCACCTTGGCCACCGGCTTTTCCAGCCTGTCCCAGCCGATCGCCGTGAACAGGGGCGAGAGCTTGACCAGCGTCCACTCGACGCCGTCATAGATCCGCTCCATCGCGGCGGAATGGCGGATGGCCCAGAAACGCAAGGCGAATTTCTTCGCATCGCGCGGTGGCTTTCCGGTGGCTTCGAAGGCAGCGGGCGTGCGCATGTCTCAAGGAACTCGCGTTGGAGCGATCAGCGGTTTTCTCTGCCGCCATTCTTGGCAAGAGCTGCCAATCGTTCCTTGTCGTATTCCGCCTCGATCTTGGCCGCCGCCGCCGAAACTTCCGCTTCCAGGTCGTCGCCGCACTCGATCGGCGGGCTGCGATGGAATTCGGCGAGATAATCGTCCGTGCCGGCAGCGCCGCCGCGCATCGCCGCCATGTCGACGGCCTCGCCGAAGCGGGAGCTCAATTCGCGCTTGGCGCTGGTGCGGCCCTGCTTGGCCACCACCATGGTGGGAATGTCGCGCCAATAGGTGACGATGAGCTGGGGCATAGGGGGTTCCTTTCGATTTTGCTCGTCAATGGCGTGAAGCGGTGCTTCTTGTTCGTCACTGCGAGCGTAGCGAAGCAATCCAGGGGCACGATGGCTCCGACCGCTGGATTGCTTCGCTACGCTCGCAATGACGGTTCGGACGTCCGAACACTCTCGTCAGAACGGTGTCCGGCTCCGGATCGCGGCAGCCAGGGTGCCCTCGTCGAGATAGTCAAGCTCGCCTCCGACCGGCACGCCATGCGCCAGTTTCGTCACCTTGACGCCTGTTGGGGCCAGAAGGTCGGTGACGTAGTGGGCTGTGGTCTGGCCGTCGACCGTGGCGTTGAGGGCGAGAATCACTTCGGTGACACCGCCTTCGGCGACGCGCGCGACCAGCCTGTCGATGGTGAGATCCTCCGGCCCGACGCCGTCGAGCGGCGAGAGCGTGCCGCCGAGCACGTGGTAGCGGGCATTGACCACGCCGGCCCGCTCCAGGGCCCAGAGGTCGGCGACATCCTCGACCACCACCAAGAGTGTGTTCTCGCGCCGGGGATCGCCGCATAGGGTGCAAGGATCCGAGGTGTCGATATTGCCGCAGTTCGAGCAGACCACCACGCGTTCGCAGGCTATCTGCAGGGCGGAGGATAGCGGCACCATCAATTGTTCGCGCTTCTTGATCAGCGTCAGTGCCGCCCGCCGGGCCGAACGCGGCCCGAGCCCCGGCAAACGGGCGAGCAGCTGGATCAGGCGTTCGATTTCGGGGCCGGTGACGGATGCCATGATGCTGAGATAGGTGATTTGCGGGGCTGGTGCGAGGGGAGAGTACAGATGCGATCCGGTTTTGCACCTCGATCCCCGGGTGCGCGGACGTCTCGTCCGCTCTTGGAAACGTAGCGTTTGCAGAAAGGAAGAGCGGATGTCGCGGCCTGCAGGCAAGCCGCTGTGACGTCCGCGCATCCGAGAACAGCCTCGCTGCGTCCTTTCGTACCTTGAATGGTGTCTGCCTAAGCTTTAAGCACCTATCGCTTCGCGATATATCGCGGCCGGGCCGACCGCCCGTACTGTCTGCCGGGTCAAGCTATGGCATTTCTTCCCTTTAAGCTGTTCGTGCCGATCCTGGCCGGAGCCACGCTGCGCGACCGTCTGTTCGCCAGCCTGGGCGCCATCGTGGGCATCACCTTGACCGGCCTCGTCTGCACACTCGTCTTCGGCCGCGATCCGCATCTGCCCTTCATCGTCGCGCCCGTCGGGGCCTCGGCCGTGCTGCTCTTCGCCGTGCCGGCCAGTCCACTGGCGCAGCCCTGGTCGATCATCGGCGGCAATACGCTCTCGGCCCTGTGCGGCATCACGGTCATGCAGTTCGTTCACGAGCCGATGCTGGCCATCGGGCTGGCGGTCGGTCTGGCCATCGCCGTGATGTCGCTGACGCGCTGCCTCCATCCGCCGGGCGGGGCCGCTGCCCTGACGGCAGTGATCGGCGGACCCGCGGTGGCCGCTGCCGGCTTCAGCTTTGCCTTGGTGCCGGTTTGCCTCAACTCGGCATTGCTGGTTGCGCTGGGCTGGCTGTTTCACCGTTTCTCCCGCCATCCCTATCCGCATGTGCCCGCTCCCGCCCCGGCCAGCACGCATGGCACCGCCGACCCGGCCCCTTCCCTGCGGGTTGGCTTCCGCGACGAGGATATCGAGGGAGCGCTGACCGACCTCGGCGAAACCTTCGACATCGACCGGCAGGACCTCGACCGTCTGCTGCGGCGGGTCGAGCAGCGGGCGCTGTCGCGCTCCCATGCCGAACTGACCTGTGCCGACATCATGTCGCGCGACATCGTCACCATCGAGCCCGAAGCCAGCGCCGAGACGGCGATCAAGCTGTTGCTCGAGCATAATGTCCGTACCTTGCCGGTCGTCGACTTCCACGAACGCGTGGTGGGCACGGTGGGCCTGCGCGATCTCGCCGGTCCGGTGAAGCAGGTCGGCGACGTCATGACGCTTCCGACCCTGTCCACGCCGGGAGCACCCGCGCTCGGCCTGATCCCGGCCCTGACCAACGGCACCACCCATGCCGTGGTCATCGTCGATGACGACAAGCATATTGCCGGTCTCGTCACCCAGACCGATCTGCTCGCCGCCCTGTCGAGCCTGTCGGCCCGCGAGGGTTGGGGGCAGTAACGCCCTTCGTAAAGAAAGGGGCGGCTTGTGGCCACCCCTGATGTTCCATCGTCTATCGCGACAATGCGGCACCGATCTCAGGACAGGTGATGCCGTTCCTGGACCTTATAGACTGGGGTCGGGATCGCTTCCTTGCGCGCCTTGAGCTGCAGGGAGAGGTAGAGTGAGTAATGGCGCGACTGGTGCAGATTGCCGCCATGGAACCATAGGGCTTCCTGCTGGGTGGGTTTCCACATGTTGCGCTGCTCGCCTTCCCAGGGCCCGGGGTCCTTGGTGGTATCAGAGCCCAGTCCCCAGCATTTGCCGACCTTGTCGGCCACTTCCTTGGAGATCAGGTCGGCGGCCCAGCCGTTCATCGAACCGTAGCCGGTGGCATAGACGATGAGATCGGCCGGCAGTTCGCGGCCATCCTCCAGCACGACGCCGGTTTCGTTCAATTCGCGGATGCCGACGCCGCTGACCAGCTTGATCCGGCCATCCGCCACCAGGTCGCAGGCGCCCACATCGATGTAGTAGCCTGAACCGCGGCGCAGATATTTCATGAACAGGCCGGAATCGTCGTCGCCGAAATCGAGCATGAAGCCGGCCTTCTCGAGCCTCTTGTAGAACTCGGCGTCCTTCTCGCGGA
Source organism: Labrys sedimenti (assembly GCF_034424805.1). Classification (NCBI taxonomy): domain Bacteria; kingdom Pseudomonadati; phylum Pseudomonadota; class Alphaproteobacteria; order Hyphomicrobiales; family Xanthobacteraceae; genus Labrys; species Labrys sedimenti. The sequence continues at coordinate 127,128 of NZ_JAXOUF010000010.1, read as the reverse complement.
TCTTGTTGTACACCGGCACCTGGAACTCATGCAGGATGCGATAGGGCAGCGAGGCGAAGATCAGGTCGGCCTTGCGGGTGGTCATGCCGGCGGCCACCGCGCGCTCCGAATAGAGGTCGCCGAGCCCGATCTCCATCAACGAGTCCGATTTCACGATATGGGTGGAGGAGCGCTGCAGCATGGTGACGTCGGCGCCGCCTTCCCACAGGGCCGCGCAGATGTCGTGGGCCGAATTGTTGGAGCCGACCACCACCACTTTCTTGCCGCGATAGGCGTCCGGGCCGGGATGGCGGGAGGAATGCTGCTGCTCGCCCTTGAAGACGTCCTGGCCCTTGATCTTGGGCACATTGGCCTTGCCGGACATGCCGGTGGCCAGCACGAGCTGTTTGGGCTTCAAGGTGATCTCGCGGCCGTCCCGCTCGACGATCACGGTCCATTCCTTGGTCGTCTCGTCGAAGCTCGCGGATTTGCAGGTGGTGGAGCTCCAATAGTTCAGCTCCATCACCTTGGTGTACATCTCCAGCCAGTCGCCGATCTTGTCCTTGGGCGCGAAAACCGGCCAATTGTCGGGGAAGGGGATGTAGGGCAGGTGGTCGTACCAGACCGGGTCGTGCAGGCAGAGCGACTTGTAGCGCTTGCGCCAGCTGTCGCCCGGTCGCTCGTTCTTCTCGATGATGATGGTGGGCACGCCGAGCTGTCGCAGCCGGGCGCCGAGGGCGATACCGCCCTGGCCGCCGCCGATGATGACGACATAGGGCTGCTCGCTGAAGCCGAGTTCCGAGGCCTCGGATTCGCGCTTTTCTTTCCAGGTCTTGCGCGTCGGATCGCTGCCATGCTCGGCGCCCATCGGACGGCGGAAGCCCTTGGGTTCCTCATGGCCCTTCAATTCGCTCATGGTGGTGAGCAGGGTCCAGATCAGGCCGTTCTTCAGGCGGATATGGCCATAGCCGCGCGCCGCCTGCGTCTCGAACTCGAACCAGCCCTCGGTTACGCCATTGCCATCGCTGGCCGCTTCGTTGGCGTCCTGGCGGAAATGGCTGGGCTTGATGGCGGCCAGCTGCGTCTTCAGCATCTCGCCGATGGCATCGCGTCCTTCCAGGGTGCGGATGTTCCAGGTGAAGGTAACCAGGTCGCGCCAATAGCAATCTTCCTGAAACAAATTGACCGCGGCGTCGATGTCGCCGCTTGCGAGCGCCTTTTCGAACTTGGCCAGAACCGCGTCCACCTTGGCCTGCGGGCTTTGATCGAGCATGGTATTTCCTCCGTTTTTTATGTTGGTCGAGATTGTTGCTGCGGACAGAGAACGAACGCTTGTTTGCTGAAGCTCCTTGTTTCCGAGCCGGCCGCCGCGATCCGGCGTTATCGAGCCAGGTCGATCAGGATCTTGAGCTGTTCGCCGGCCGGGTCGAGCAGGGCGTCGAAGCCGTCGGTGACGGCCGCGTCGAGCGTGATCTTGCGCGTCACGACCTTGTTCGCCGGCAGCAGGCCGGAGCTGATCAGGCGGATGACGCGCGGCCAGTAATGGGTGGGATAGGCCCAGGAACCGCGAATATCGACATCCTTGAAGGTGACCTGGAACCAGTCGAGCGGGTTCTCATGCGGGTGCAGGCCGGTCTGGACCACCACGCCCTGCTTGCGCACGGCGTCGAGGCAGGCCTTGAGCGCATGCTCGTTGCCCACGCATTCGATCGCCACGTCGCAGCCGACATTTCCTTCGCTGAGATCGCGCACGACCTCGCCGGGATTGTCACGCTTGGGGTTGATGGTAACGAGATCGGGCAGTGCCGCCTTGGCGAAGGCGAGGCGCTTATCGTTGATGTCGGAGACGAAGAGCTGGGCCGCGCCGGCGGCCCGGGCCGCCAGCAAAGTAAGCAGGCCGATCGGGCCGGCGCCCGTCACCAACACACTCGAGCCGGCGGTGACGCCGCCGCGGTCGCAGGCATAGACGGCTACCGCGCTTGGCTCGACCAAGGCCGCCTCCTCGTCGCTGAGGGTGTCGGGGATCTTCTGCACATTGTAGTCGTTGAGCAGGGCATAGTCGGCCATGCCGCCCGAAACCCAGCTCAATCCGGCAAGGGCGAGCTGGGGGCTGAGGTGGAAGAGGCCGCGGTCGGCGAAATAGTCGCCCGAACGCGGCATGATCAGCGGCTGCACCGAGACCCGGTCACCCGGTTTCACCGCGTCGACGCCTTCGCCGACCGCCTCGACCACCCCGCCGAATTCATGGCCGAGGATCTGCGGGCCGCTGGCGCCGCTGAAGGGATGCGGCTCGACCGGAATGAAGATGGGGCCATAGGCGTATTCGTGCAGGTCCGTGCCGCAGATGCCGACGAAACGATTGCGGATCAGAACCTGTCCGGGCGCCGGTTGACCCGGCTTGGGCAGTTCCTCGAGCCGCAAATCCTTGGCGGCATGAAATCGCAGGGCCTTCATCCTTGTCTTCCTCCCCTGTTGCATGGTGTTGGGCAGGAAGAGCAATCGCCGTGCCAACTGGCGGAAGCCGCGGCCTGGTGCGGTTTCAGGCCGCTTGGATGCGCATCACCGTTGCACGGCGCGCAACGGATGCCACAGCTGTGGCAGGGCCGTTGCAACAGGTCAGTTGCGGTGGTTCAAGCCATGGCGTTTGATCTGGCGATGCACTGTGGAGCGGTCGACGCCCAGGCTGCGAGCCGCCTGTGACACGTTCCAATTGCAACTGGCGAGCACGGCCTCGAGAGCGCCCCTTTGCGTATGCGGCTCCTCGCTCCTCTGCGGCAGCGCCCGCCGCATGAGGGCTTCCGGCAGGTCGCCCACCTCGATGACGCCATTGTGGCAGAGCACCGCGGCCACCGAGACCACATTGTCGAGTTCGCGGATATTGCCGGGCCAATGATGGGCCTTGAGTGCGAGCAGCGCTGCCGGTGTAACCGCCAGCGCCTCACCGTTCATGCGGTGCTTCACAAGAATCTTGTCGAGTAGCCAGACGAAATCGGAGCGCTCGCGCAAGGCGGGCAGCACGAGCGTCGCGGCATTGAGCCGGTAGAGTAGGTCCTCACGAAAGCCGCCATCCCTGGCGAGTGCTTCGAGCGGCCGGTTAGAGGCGGAGACCACCCTAATGTCCAGCGGCTTGGCGCGTGAAGCGCCCACCGGTGTCAGCTCCCGTTCCGACAACACCCGCAGGAACCGGCTCTGGAGCGCCAAAGGCATGTCGCCGATCTCATCGAGGAAGAGCGTGCCGCCATTGGCCTCCTCGATCAGCCCGATCCGTCCCCGTGGAGCGGCACCGGTGAAGGCGCCCGGCAGGTGGCCGAACAATTCGCTTTCGATCAGCGGCTCGGGGATCGCCGCACAGTTCACCGCGACGAACTTGCCGGTCCGACCGCTCGCCTCATGGATGGCGCGGGCCAGATATTCCTTGCCCGTGCCGGTTTCGCCCTGGATGAGGATCGAGACCGGCCTGGGTGCGAGCTTGGCGACCTTGGCCTGCAAGGCGGCGAGCTGGCCGTCGCCGCCGCTCAGATTGCGCAGCGAGGCGGGAATATCGTGGCGTGCCCCTGCCGGCGAGCGCACGGCGATATTGGGCTCGATGGCATGGGCGAACAGGGCATTGCCGTCGCGTGCGAAGACCAGGCGATCCTGCGGGCGATGCTGGCGTGTCAGATCGGGCAGGTCGTCGATGTCCATGTCGAAGAAGCGTGACAGGGGTTGCCCGATCAGGGCCTGCGGGTCGCGCCAGTCGAGATTGCCCGAGCGCGCCAGCACCTTGGCGCCGCCATTGGTCATGCCGATGATGCGGCCGGAACCGTCGATGGCGATGCCGGCTTCCGGGTCGACATCGAGAAATTCCGGGGAGCGCGAGAAGCGCAGCACCCATTCGCGGCTCGATTGCGCCATCAGATTGGCGAGCTCGATGCGCCGCACCGTGGCCGAGACGAGATGCAGTGCCAGGTTCTGGCTGGCCTTCTTGATCGGCGAGGAGAGCAGGGAGATGTCGAGCACCGCCGAAAGCCCGCCCTGGATGTCGTAGATCGGGGCGGCGGTGCAGGAGAGCGGCGTGTGGGTATTGTCGAAATGGTCGGTCTGATGGATGGTCAGGGCCTCGCCGGCCTCGATGCAAGCACCGACGGCGCAGGTGCCGGCCCGCGACTCAGACCATTCCGACCCCATATAAAGGCCGGCCTTGCGCAGATTGTTGTCGAACAGCGGGTCGCCGTAGAAATCCACGGTCACGCCGGCCCTGTCCGAGAGCAGCAGCACATAGTTCTGTCCCGCCACCTGGCGGAACAGGCTTTCGAGGCCCGAGCGGGCGATCGCGATCAGTTCTTCCGATTGCTGGCGATGCTCGCGCAACTGGGTATCCGGCACGATATAGGCCTCGCAGGCCTGGGCCGGGTCCAATCGGTGCTTGTTGATGCAGCGCAGCCAGCTTTGCACCACCGTGGCGTCGCGGATGGTTGCCGCGCCCAGGCCGACGCTTTCGATCTCGCGGATATGATCGACATGCGAAGCCATGAGAAGGTTCGGCCAGCCTCCCTTGGAATTGTGTTTCTTGACCCATCCGGATCAGAAGCCACGTCTTGCTTGGATCTCGCATGGAACGGGCCAGCTCGATCGAATTCTCCCTCGCTACCTCCGAGGTGCTGATCCGGCAGTGTGCACTAGTGCCGGCGAATGTAAACCGTCTTGGGACCTAGGGCCGTCAGCCATGGGCTGCGAGCAGCGCCAGCAAGCGGTCGCAATCGATGGTGATGCGCCTGGGGTCGACATTGGTGACGCCCAGCAACAGGCCGGCGCGCCGCGCTCCCTTGTACCAGGGTGAAAGCGGTACGGGAGCGATCCCAAAGGGCAGGGCCTGGTGGGAGACGGCAACATCGTCGATCGTATCGGGTAGGTCGAGCAGGACGGCGAGGCCTCCATTGGCATGCACCTTCATGCCGGGACCGATGCGCGTGGCGAGACAGGCGGCAAGGGCGTCGCGCCGGGCAGCGTAGAGGCGTTTCATCCGGCGCAGATGCCTGAGATAATGCCCTTCCGCCAGGAAGCTCGCCACGGCCCGCTGGATCGAGGCCGCCGGCGCTGGTGCGAGAGCGGCGGCGACGTCGCCGAAACGGGCGGCCAGTTGCGGCGGCACCATCAGGAAACCCAGGCGAAGCGCCGGGGTAATGGTCTTGCTGAAGGTGCCGGCATGCAGGACCCGCCCCTGGAGGTCGAGCGAGGCTAGGGCCGGGGCCGCCCGTCCCCTCAATTGCAATTCGCTGAGATAGTCGTCCTCGATGATCCAGGCCTGGCGGGCCTGCGCCCATTCGAGCAAGGCGCGGCGGCGTTCGAGCGACAAGGTAACGCCGAGAGGCGACTGCTGGCCGGGGGTGACCACTGCAAAGGCGGCGTCGGGCGCGAGGCGAATGCCGGCGGCGACGTCGATGCCGTCCCGATCGACCGGGACCGGCGTGACCGCGACCCGGGCCTGTTCCAGGGCGAGGCGGGTCAGGATGAAGGCCGGGTCCTCGAGCCAGGCCTGGCGACCGTCGAGCCCGAGGGCGCGCAGGATGAGGCCGAGGGCGCCGGCATAGCCCGATGTCACCAGGATCTGGCCCGGCTCGCACTGGATGCCGCGCGCCAGGGCGAGATAGGCGACGATCTCGCGCCGGAGTTCGATATGGCCGCGCGGGTCGGGATAGCTCACCGCCGCTGCGGCGGCGGTGCGGGCGCTGCGCGCCATGATGCGCGACCATAGCGAAAAGGGAAAGGCATCCTGCGCCGGCACGCCCATCTGGAAGGTGGCGGGCGGGCGCTCGAAATCGGGAAAGAGGGCCGGCAGGGGCGTGGCTTCCGGCAGCCTGTCCACCGCCTCAGGGCGGCCTGCCTTGTGGATCACGCGCGTGCCGGCTGCTCCCATGCCGGCGATCAATTGCTCGTCGGCGAGCTTTTCATAGGCCACGCGCACGGTGCCGCGGGCGACGCCGAGCTGGGCCGCGAGATCGCGCCAGGACGGCAGCCGCACGCCATTGGCCAGCCGGCCGTCGAGAATGGCGGTAGCGATGCTGCGATGGATCTGCACGGCCAGCGGAGCCTGGGCGGCGCGATCGATGCTGATCTTGAAAGGCTCGTTCATGCGTCCGGACGGTACAGTATTTCCTGTAGTTCTTGGTGCTTTTTTATGAGCCGAAAGAGAGCGATGTTCCGGTCACCGCAAGACAGGAACCAAGATGATGATTTCCAAAGCCTTTCTGCTCGGTATGGGCATTGCCCTCGCCGTCACCCCGGTGCTCGCCCATTCGCCGCAATCCAAGTCCGGTGGGGCCAGCGCGGGCCCCGTGTTCGAGCAGGCACTCCCCAACGTGCCTGGCAAGACCATGACCAGCGTCCTCGTGCGCTATGCTCCCGGAGGCAAGTCGTCCGCGCATACCCACTCCAGGACGGCCTTCGTCTTTGCCTATGTGCTGTCGGGCTCGATCCGCAGCCAGGTGAATGGCGGGCCGGTCAAGGTCTATCGCGCCGGCGAGAGCTGGTTCGAGGAGCCGGGAGCCCACCATCAGGTCAGCAAGAATGCCAGCAAGAGCAGGCCCGCCTCGCTGCTTGCCGTCTTCGTCGCCGATACCGGTGACCGCAACCTCACCGTCTATGATCAGGAGAAATGAAATGGCCCCGCGTCTCGACTACAACGCTGCCGCTCCCGCCGGCATGAAGGCCCTGGGCGGCGTCTATGGCTATGTCAGCCAGAGCCTGCCCCGCATGCTGGTCAATCTGGTCTATCTCAGGATCTCGCTGATCAATGGCTGCGCCTATTGCATCGACATGCATTCGCGTGACCTGACCAAGGATGGCCTGCCCCAGGAGAAGCTGGTGCTGGTGCCGGTCTGGCACGAGGCCGGTGCCCTGTTCAACGAGCAGGAGAAGGCGGCATTGCGCTGGGCGGAGACGGTGACCAGGGTGGCCGAGACCGCCGTGCCCGACGCGGAATTCGAGGCCGTACGGACGGTGTTTTCCGAAAAGGAAGTGGCCGACCTCACCATCGCGATCGGCCTGATGAACGCCTATAACCGCCTGGCCATCAGCTTCCGCAACACGCCGGCTGCGGTAAGGGCGATAGCATAAATTGCGCCAAATATGTTATCGTGGCGGGAAAGGAGAACCGCCATGAACGTATCGCTCGGCTCGCGGTGGGAAGAATTCGTCAATACGATCGTTCGAGAAGGCCGCTATGGCTCGGCCAGTGAGGTAGTCCGGGAAGGACTCCGTCTCGTTGAGGAGCGTGAAGCCAAGCTGCAGGCGCTCCGCGACATGGTGAATGCCTCCATCGACGAGGGAGGCGATCTTTCCGATGATGAAATCGGCAAGGCTCTCGATACCGCCGCTGCTCGACTGTCAGCCGAAGAGGCTTGAGTGAGGCGGCTGGTCTACACGCAGGCTGCCGCTAGGGACTTGATCGCTATTCAGGCCTATATCAGCCATGAGAGCGGGAGTGTGGCACTGGGGCGCCGGTTCACGGAGCATTTGCGCCAGCAGTGCCACAAACTCGCGACCTTGCCCGGCACCTTCGGCCGGGCTCGGCCCGAATTGCGTCCCGACCTTCGAAGTTTCGCTTTCCGAAATTACGTGATCTTTCTACGCTACCGAAGTGATCGCCTCGAGATCATCAACATCATCGAAGACCATCGCGATATCGAGGCGCTCTTCGATAAGGGAGGCGGCGTACCGTGAAGTGATGGCACGATAGCGGTCGCCGCATTTCTCTCAGAACGGCAGCTTCATCCCCGGAGGCAAAGGCAGGCCGGCCGTGATCGAGCCCATCTTTTCCTGAGTCAGGCGGTCAGCCCGGCCACGCGCATCGTTGTGGGCGGCGAGGACGAGATCCTCGACGATTTCCTTCTCCTCGGCCTTGAGCAACGATGCGTCGATGTCGACGCCCTTCATCTCGCCCTTGGCGGTGAGGCGCACCTTGACCAGACCGCCGCCGGCCACGCCCTCGACTTCGGTCTGTTCCAGTTCGGCCTGCAGGGTCTGCATCTTGGCCTGCATGGCCTGCACCTGCTTCATCATACCCATCACGTCTTTCATGGGAGCTCCTGTTCCTGTGGTCAGATATCGTCGGCCGAGTAGGGCGCAGCCTCGTCTGCATCATCGGGATCGCCGCCATCATCGGGTGCCGGCGGCAGGGACTGCGTCTCGACCGGGGCGTTGTCCCGGATGTCGACGATCTCGGCGCCGGGAAAGCGTTCCATCACGGCCCGCACGAAAGGATCGGCGCGGATGCCCGAGAGCACGGCCGCCTGCCGGGCTTCGGCGAGCTCGCGCAGGGTCGCCTCGCCCTTTTCCGACGACAGTACCACCAGCCAGCGCTTGCTGGTCCAGTCCGACAATTTGCGCGAGAGATCGTTGACTAGGCCCTGGGGCGAACCAGGCTCGAGGGCGATGTCGAGGCGGCCGTCGGCGAAGGCAACCAGTCGCACGAAACGCTCCAGAGCCAGTTTCAGCGGCAGGTCGCGCTTTTCCATCGCAAGGGCGACGATCTCGGCGAAGCTGGCGAGCGCGCGGCCCGGCTGCGCTGCCGAGGCCGGCTCCGGCATCGGGGTACGCTGGGGTTGCGGCTGGAACTGGGCCTGGGTGGCGGCCGTGATCAGCTGCGCCCGCGGCGCTGTCGGAGGGGACGCCGGCGGCGGCGAGGCAGGCCCGCGCGAGGGCAGGACGCCGCCGCTCTCGCCGAGTTGGCGGATGAGATCGTCCGGCGAGGGCAGATCGGCAGCATAGCACAGGCGCGCCAGCACCATGTCGGCGGCGGCTAGCGGCTTGGCGGCGGTCTGGATCTCGGGAATGCCCTTGAGCAGCATCTGCCACTGGCGCGTCAGCACCTTGATCGAGAGCTTGCCGGCGAGCTCGGAGCCGCGCACCTTCTCGATTTCGGTGGCCGAAGGATCGTTGGCGGCAGCCGGCGAAATCTTCACACGCGTGACGAAATGGGTGAATTCCGCCAGTTCCGACAGCACCACCGCCGGATCGGCGCCCTGGTCGTACTGGGCGCGCAACTCGTCGAGGGCCGAAGCGGCGTCGCCGCGCATGATCGCCTCGAACAGATCGATCACGCGCGAGCGATCGGCAAGGCCGAGCATGGCACGCACGCTCTCGCCGTCGATCGTGCCGCCACCATGGGCAATGGCCTGGTCGAGCAAGGACAGCGAGTCGCGCACCGAGCCCTCGGCGGCCCGCGCGATCATCGCCAGGGCGGCCGCGTCGATCGAAACGCTTTCCTTTTCGCAGATCGCGCCGAGATGGCGGGCGAGCAGACCGCTGTCGACGCGCCTGAGGTCGAAGCGCTGGCAGCGCGACAGGATGGTGATCGGGACCTTGCGGATCTCGGTGGTGGCGAAGATGAACTTTACATGCGGCGGCGGCTCTTCCAGCGTCTTTAAAAGGGCGTTGAAGGCCTGCGTGGTCACCATATGGACTTCGTCCATGATGAGGACCTTGAAGCGCGCCGAGACCGGAGCGTAGCGCACGCCGTCGGTGATCTCGCGAATGTTCTCGATGCCGTTATGGGAGGCGGCATCGAGCTCCATCACGTCGATGTGGCGGCTGTCGATGATGGCCTGGCAGTGTCGGCCGAGGCCCGGCATGTTGATGGTCGGCTTGCCGCCGCCCTCCGGCGGCTCGTAATTGAGCCCGCGCGCCAGGATGCGCGCCGTGGTGGTCTTGCCGACACCGCGCACGCCCGTGAGCATGTAGGCTTGGTGGATGCGGCCCGTCTCGAAGGCGTTGGACAGGGTTCGCACCATCGCGTCCTGGCCGATCAGGTCATCGAAGGTCTGGGGACGGTATTTGCGGGCGAGAACGCGATAGGGCTGGGTATCGGAGGGCGTCGTGTTCGCGTCTTCCATCAATTCCCCCGAATCCCTCGAAGGGGCCACCTGTACGATCCGCCGTTCCATGAGGTAGGAGGTTGGACGAAGACCCGCAGCGGTCTCGTTGGGGCTGCTTCCTTCCGGACCTGACCCGGTTGGCGAGTGTTGCGTCCACCGCCAACCTCCCGCCGCGTATATGGGCCATCGGCGCGCGAATGACAAGCGGAGGCGCCAAAAAACCTCACAGGCCGCAAAATCTCGGTTGGGCGGCATATTTCCTGTAAAAAGCGCCAAGATTTTTTTGAAAAAAGATTTGGGCTTTTTAAAAAGGGCTTGGACTTTGCCGCGCGAGCGACTATCTAGAGATACACAAATCGTTCGGGGCTGGCGTCGATAGTACGAGCCGGCTCTAGTGCAGATGCACTTTCAGTCGAACATCGAGCGAAGCGCTCGTTCGCCCTAACGATGGAAATGCCTATTCCGGTACCAAGAGCCAAGGTGGCGATCTGCCGGAGTGTGCTGCTGCGCCCGACGCAGGCGGAACCATGGTTTTCCTGACCCGTGCATTGACTGATGTGATGCAATGGCCATGACGAAGGTTCGCTGTCGCTTCGCGAGATTGCGCATGTTTATAGCGGAGAATGAGATCAATCTATGAGGCAGGGACAGCAAAAGCGTATGCGTGGCCGTTCACGCGGCGGCAAGGGTCCGAACCCGCTGAGCCGGAGCTATGAGTCGAACGGCCCCGACGTGAAGGTTCGTGGAACCGCCGCCCATATCGCTGAAAAATACGTTCAGCTGGCGCGCGATGCCCAATCCTCCGGCGACCCGATCCTGGCCGAGTCCTATCTGCAGCACGCCGAGCACTATTTCCGCATTATCGCGGCGGCCCAGCCGCAGTTCACCAGCGACCAGACCTTCGGCCATGGTGCCGAAGACGAGGAAGAGGGTGACGATGCCGATTTCGATGGCCCGATCCCCTCGATGCCGCAGGGCTTCGGTACGCCGGCGAATCAGTTCGGCGGCTCCCAGGGTTTCGACGAGCAGCCGCGCCTGGTGCAGCCGGGACGTGACCGCAATTTCGGCGAGCGCAGTGAAGGCGGCCAGCCTTATCGCGAGCGTGAGCACCGCTTCCGTGACCGCAATGACCGTTTCAACGGCGAGCGCGGCCCGCGTGAGGAACGCCAGCCGCGCGAAGACAGGCAGTCCCGCGAGGACCGGCCCTACCGCGAGGATCGCCAGCGCGATCGTCAGTTTGACGGACAGGCCAATGGCCAGGCGGCCGAGGGCGAGGGAGCCGGCGAGCCGCGCTTCAATCAGCGTCATGGCCGTCGTGACCGCCGTTTCGGCGATCGTGGCGATCGTCCCTTCCGTGACCGCGCCAATGCCGGCGACGGGCCGCTCTTCAGCGAGCGCGGGCAGGGCGAACGTGGCGCGTTCCAGCCGGCGCCGGTGGTTCCGGTCGACCAGCCCCAGCCGGATCTGCATGACGATCATGCCCTTTCCACCTTGCCTTCCTTCATCACCGGCACGCCGGCGCTAGCTCCGGCACCTGCCCCGGTGCCAGTTCAGGCTGTTGCCGCACCGGTAGAGGCGGCCCCCACTGCCGCTCCCGTAGTGGTGGAAGCGGAGGCCGAAGTTGCGGCTGCTCCGCGTCCGCGCAAGCGCCGTGTCTCGAAGAAGGCTGCCGCTGCAAGTGAAACGGCTGAGGCGAGCGCGGAAACCGCGAGCGAATAGGCGCTAAATCGATCGGTTTTACCTGATCAGCCGGCGGCCCTGCGGGGCCGCCGGCTTTTTTATTGTCGACGGGTTGAACTCATGCACGGCCCCCGCATATTGAACTCAGGTTCTATTTATCGCCTCCTGGGTAATGCCGGGCGGGCATGGGCGGAACCAGCGCAGGAAACGGTCTTTGCCGTTTGACGGAATCGCCGGGAAGCGCAAAGACGCGTCGAGATGAAGAGTTGGGGCAAGGCGCGTTCAGCCCCGAACGCGCGGTCTGCACGGTTGTGGTTCTGAGGCGGGATGTTGCAATGTTGGCTCGCTTGCAAAAGTTGATACGCAGTTTTGCGCCGGGCGGCCCGGCCAGGCCACGCTACGTCTTCGACGAGACCGACCACCGTGTCGCCGCCGCCGGGCTGCTCGTCTATGCCATGAATGTGGACGGGGTCGAGAGTCCGGCCGAGAAGACGCGTGTGGCCGCACTGCTTCAGGAGCGCTTTTCGCTCGACGAGGACGAGACCCGTGCCCTGCTGGCGGCGGCGGGAGAGCGCAATCGCGATGCCCTCGATTTCAACGATTTCACCGGCGTGGTGAAGCGGGCCTACAATGTCGATGGGCGCCAGCGCATTGTCGAAATGATGTGGGAGATCGTATTCGCCGATGGCGTCCTGCACGAATTCGAGGACAATCTCGTCTGGCGCGTCGCCGAGGCCCTTGACGTGCCGGCAGTCGCGCGCACCACGATCCGCAGCAAGGCCGCCGCCCAGAACAACGTGCTCCTGCCGGAAGCCGGCGAGTGAGCCGCCCGGTCGCCTTGGTCACGGGCGCATCGAGCGGCATCGGCGAAGCACTGGCCCACGCCCTGGCCGAACAGGGTGAGGACCTCATGCTGATCGCCCGGACGCAGAGCGAATTGCTGCGCGTCCAAAGTGAGATCGCGACAGCCACGGGGCGCTTCGTGGCGGTTGCTGCCCTGGATCTCGAGCGCGCCGATGCAGCCGAGGCCGTCAAGGCCGTGTTGCGTGACCAGGACCTCAGCGTGCGGCATCTGGTCAACAATGCCGGCTTCGGCCTGGCGGGCGACATGGCGGATCTGCCGGTATCCGGCCAGGTCGGCATGGTCGATCTCAATTGCCGCGCCTTGCTGGCGCTGACGCTCGCCTTCCTGCCCGAGATCCGCGAGAACGAGGGCGGCGTGCTCAATGTCGCCTCGGTTGCCGGCTTCACGCCCGGGCCTGGCCTTGCCGTCTATTATGCCAGCAAGGCCTTCGTGCTGTCGCTGACACGGGCGCTGGCTTTCGAGGAACGGGAGAGCGGCATCCGTGTCTGCGCTCTCTGCCCCGGTCCTGTGCCGACCCGCTTCGGCGCCCGGGCGGGGGTCGGCAAGTCGGGTGTCATCGCCATCACGCGCCCGCTTTCGGCAAAGGATGTTGCCCATATCGGACTCGCCGGCTATTTCGGACGTCGTACCGTGGTGGTGCCGGGCATGATCCCGAGGTTGATGGTTGCCATCCTGTCGGTCCTGCCGACGCGGATGGTGCTGCCGATCCTCGCTCGCGCCCAGCGGCAGAGGCGGCAGAAATAGTGCCTTTCGCCCGGGGAGCGCTTCGTCATGAAGCGGTGAACGGTCTGTGCGAAGGGGAGATATGCGAAACCCTTCCTTGACTTCCCTGGCGTGAGACGCCAGTTTCCGGCTCCTTTCGTCGTCATTTGGACACCCATGCGCAGCTATCTCGATTTTGAAAAACCAGTGGCCGAGCTCGAGGCCAAAGTCGAGGAACTGCGCGCGATGGGGGAGTCGGGTGACGCAGTGGCGATCGGGGACGAGATCCAGCGGCTGGAGGCCAAGGCGAACCAGGCGCTGCGCGACCTCTATGCCCAGCTCACGCCCTGGCAGAAGACCCTGGTGGCCCGCCACCCCGAGCGCCCGCATGCCAATGACTATATCGCGGCCCTGATCGAGGATTTCACGCCGCTTGCAGGCGACCGCAAGTTCGGCGACGACGAAGCCATCATCGGCGGTTTCGGACGCTTCCGTGGCGAGGCCGTCTGCATCCTCGGCCATGAAAAGGGCTCCGACACCGAAAGCCGCATCCGTCATAATTTCGGCATGGCACGGCCCGAAGGCTATCGCAAGGCCGTACGCCTGATGGAAATGGCCGATCGATTCGAATTGCCGGTGATTTCCTTCGTCGACACGGCCGGTGCCTATCCGGGCATCGATGCGGAAGAGCGCGGCCAGGCCGAGGCGATCGCCCGCTCGACCGATGCCTGCCTGGGGCTGGGCTCGCCCAGCGTCGCCGTGGTCATCGGCGAAGGCGGTTCGGGCGGTGCCATCGCGGTAGCGGCGGCGAGCCGGGTTCTGATGCTGGAGCACTCCATCTATTCGGTGATCTCGCCGGAAGGCGCGGCTTCCATCCTCTGGCGGGAAGCCAGCAAGGCACAGGATGCCGCCAACAACATGAAGATCACGGCACAGGATCTCCTGAAGTTCGGCGTGATCGATGCCATCATTCCCGAGCCGACCGGCGGTGCCCATCGCCTGCCCGAGAAGGCGATCGAGACCACGGGCGATTTCATCCAGAATTCGCTGCGCGATCTGTTCAACCAGTCCCGCGAAGCCCTGATCCGGGCGCGCCAGGACAAATATCTGATGATCGGCCGGAGCCTGTAGGGCGCGGGCGGCCATTCACGCGTCATTGCGAGCGTAGCGAAGCAATCCAGGGCCACGAATATCGGCTGTCGCTCCTGGATTGCTTCGCTACGCTCGCAATGACGTTGCCAAGGCGTTTCCGCCTCACCCCCTTAGCGCCGCTGCCGGCGATTGCCGGTAGGCCAGTAAGGCGGGGACCAGGCCGAGCAGGGCGGCAAAGCCGGCCAGCAGGGCAGCCAGGCCGAGATCGGCCCGCGTGAAGGCCACCGGCAGAACCATGCCGCTCCAGCTCGTCACCCAGCCCGATATGGTCAGGGCTCCGAGATAGCCGAGCGCGAAGCCGGCTCCGATGCCGAGCGCCAGCAGGACGAAGAGTTCGGACCAGACGATGCTAAGAACGGTCAGGCGCGGTGTGCCGAGCGCCCGGAGCGCGCCGATCTGGCGCCGGCGCTGGCCGACATGGATCACCGTCACGAAGATCAGGGCTGCCGCCACCAGGAACTGGGCGCCGGCCGCCACTGCCACCAGCACGGTGCGGGCGTCGCCGAGCGTGGCGTAGAGCCGCGTCAGCACCTCGGCCGGGAAGACGGCGAGTGCGCCCTCGCCGCGATAGGCCTGGCGCAACTTGTAGGCGTCGGCGATCGTGCGGGGCTTGACGAGCAGGGCCGGGACACCGGCGGCGGTGTTGGCAAAGCTCTCGTCGAGCGGAGCCGCCGCATCGATCGCGCCTTCATGCTCATGCTCCTCATGCCCGGCTTCGCCATGCTCGGCGCCATCGGGCTTGGGGCCCTCATGCTCGGCATGGGCATCGTGATCCGCCGTTTCCTCGGCATGGCCAAGCCCGTGCAGATGCCAGACGGCCTGGATCGGCACCAGGACTGCCTTGTCCCAGGCGGTATGGCTCGGCTTCAGGCGCCCCACCACGGTGTAGGCGAGTTCGGTATGGGCATGGCCCCCTTCCTCGGCCATGCCGTGCGAGGGCTTGATGCGGGTGCCGATGGGGATTCCGGAGGCAGCGCCGACCACCGCCTCGCCTTCGGCGGCGAAGGCTCTACCTTCGGCAAGGCCGTCGGACAGAGCGTTCACCAGGGCTGTCGTAGTGCCGACGATCGGCTTGCCCTGATAGGAATCGCCGAAGCCGATCGGGGCGACCCAGGCGACGTGCGGATCGGCGGCGAGTTTGCGCAGCGTCTCCGCCGGCATCAGCGGCAAGGGTGAAGGCTGCAGGAAGACGGAGGAGAGCACCAGCTGGGTCTCGCTGCCGGCGGCGCCGATGACGAGGTCGAATTTGTCGGCCGCACGGGCGCTGCCGAGGCGCATCGCCCGCTCCTGCAGCACCACGCCGACGCCGAGCGCAGTGGCCAGCGCCACCAGCAGCACCACGGCCAGCGCGCCAGGCCAGACGCGGCGCAGATCGGCGAGGATGAAGCGGATCATGCGGCCTGCGCCCTTATTTGCTCGTCCGATGCGATGCGGCCGGCGGCGAGCGTCAGCCGCCTTGCCAGCCGGCTGGTGAGTGCAGTGTCGTGTGAGACGACGATGAGCGTAGAGCCTTCCGCGCCGGCGAGCTCGATGAGGAGGTCGCCCACGACGGCGCCGCTCGCGGCGTCGAGGCTCGCGGTCGGCTCGTCCGCCACCAGCACGGCCGGCCGGCGCAGCAGCGCCCTGGCGAGGGCGACGCGCTGCATCTCGCCGCGGGACATGCCGTCGATCGCCTGATCCGGCCTGGACAGGCCGACCCGTTCAAGCAGGGAGCGGCCGCGTTCGATCGTACTCTTGCCGGCCCGCCCCGACAGGCGCAGCGGCAACAGCACGTTCTCCAGGGCCGACAGGCCTGGGAACAGATGGAAATCCTGCATGACCAGGCCGATATTGTGCCCGCGCCAGCGGTCCCTGGCACCCTCCGGCAGCCTGGCGATGTCGGTGTCGCCCCAGCATACCCGGCCTTGCCCGACGCGCTCGAGACCGGTGACGACGTTGACGAAGGTGCTTTTGCCGGAACCTGATGGGCCGGTCACGGCAAGCTGGCTACCCGCCGTGAGGGCGAGCCTTTCGATACGCAGCACCGGGGCGGCGAGGCCGGGAAAGGAGACGGCAATGTCTTCGAGGTCGAGCGCCAGCACCGGATCAGACCACCCAGTAGCGCGCATCGCGCAGGCGCAACCGGCTGAGAAAACCGGTCTCCGGATCTGTCCAGGACCCCATCTCCAGGCGTCCCGACACTTCTATCCGGGTGCCAGGCTGCACGAAGGTCTGCTTCTCGTCGAGATAGATCACCACGATATTGTCAGGCCAGTCCGAGTCGGAGGAGCAGAAGGGGCAGATCGACATCGGGATTTCGGTGAGTACGAAGAAGGTGGCTTCCGCCTTGAGGGGCGGGGCCATGAAGCCGCTCATCACCACGTCCTTGCCGTCGAGTTCCTTGACCTTGGCGGAGAATTCCAGGCCGAGCACGCTGATCTTGCCGTAAAGCTCGGGAAAGCCGAGCGCTGCCGGGGCAGCGAGGGCCGGCGGCGCCAGGAGAAGAGGCGAAAGCCCGAGCAAAGTGAGGATCTGGCGGCGGGGCAGGGTTGTCATGGCATATGTCTCACACCGGCGGGGGACAGCTCTGCTCCTGGGATCGCAGGCGTCTCGCCTGCTCTTGGAACCGGTGACCTCACGGGAAAGAGCAGGCCAGACGCCTGCGATCACAGGAAAGATGTCTTCCGGGCGGCGTGCCGCCCGGAGAAGGTCGTTACTTACTGCATCTGGGCCTTCTGGGCGCCGGAGGCGCCGAGCGCGAAGGCGTCAGCGAGGACGCGATAGACGTCGCTCTCTTCCAGATAGCCCTTGAAGCCTTCGGCGCCCGGGCCGGTGGCTTGCAGCACGATGTCGTCGACGGCGTGGGCGGTGCTGTCGTTGTTGCGCGGGATGTTGCCCTGGACGAAGACGGCGCCGGGCACGTCCTTGTAGGCGGGATTGGCGACATATTCCTTCTTCTCGTTCTGGATGGCCGGCTCATAGGGGCCGTCCAGCTTCGGGCTGAAGGTCTCGTAGTGATCGGGATAGTTCCCGTAGACGACGGCCAGGCGCTTGCTCGGGTCGATCTTGTCGGGATAGCCGTCGCCGTCCTTGTCCTCGTAATTGGTGAAGCCGGCATCGGCATAGATGCCGACCTTTTCGCGCATGTCGGTGCCGGGCTTGCTGTCGTCGACGGTGCCGATCACCGACATGGAGTGGGTGTGGTCGCCGGTGACGACGATCAGCGTGTCGGGATGGGTCTTGGCGAATTCGCGCGCCGCGCCGACGGCTTTGTCGAACTCGATGGTTTCATAGAGCGAGCGCTCGCCATCCTGCGCATGCGACATCTTGTCGATCGAGGCGGCTTCCACCATCAGGAAGAAGCCTTCCGGGTTCTTGGAAAGCTGGTCGAGGGCCGACTGGGTCATGTCGACCAGGCCGGGCTGGTTGGGGAACTTGCCCACCGTGCCCTTCTTGAGCAGGTTGCGGTCGAGCGCCACGTCCATGTTGCCGGTATGGAACAGGCCGAGAATCTTGCCGGTATTGGTGCCGGAAGCCGCGGCGAGGCTGTCCTTGTCGGTGGCCAGCGTGTAGCCGGCATCCTTGAAGAGCTGGATATAGTCCTTGTCGTCCTTGCGCTTAGAGCCGGTGGTCGATTTCGGCAGGAAATAGGCCGAGCCGCCGCCCAGGATGATTTCGGGCTTCACGTCGTAGAACATGCCGACGATCTCGGCCTTGTCGGCGCGCTTGCGGGTATGGGAAACCACGGCGGCCGGGGTCGCGTCCTCGATCTCGGCGGTGGAGACCACGCCGATCGACTTCTTCGACGTGCGACGCAACGCCTCGGCGATGGTCTCGACACGCGGATCGTCCAGGCTGGCGGGCGTGCGGTCGGCATAGACGCCGAGAGCGTTCACCGCCGTCTTGTGGCCGGTCATGTAGGCCGACATCGTGTTGGCACTGTCGGTGGCGATGGCGTCCGTCGACGAGGTTCCGATGAAGGCCATGTGGTCGAGGTCGTCCATGTTGAGGCGGCCATTGGCCTTGCCCTCGGTCATGCCCTTGGACATGATGCGCGCGCCGGTGCGGTTGGCGACCGTCAGGCCGTCGCCGAGCAGGAAGATGATGTTCTTGGCCTTGGGCACGGCAGCGGTGCCGAAGACGTCCCAGGTCACGCTACGGCTCTGCCCGTTGGCCGAGACCTCGACCTTGTAGCTGCCGGGCACGCTGAGGGTGAGACCGCGCAGCAGCACCGCCGAGCCGAGATCCTTGTCGTCCTTGCCCTTTTCGGAGGCGACGAACTCGACGTCCTTGCCGAACACACCCTTGTAGTCCTGCCCGTTGACGGTGACGCGCACATCTTCCGGCTTCACCGTGCCGGCGAACTCGGCCTTGAAGTCGAAGGGCGAGCCGGCCAGGATGGTCGCACGGTCGAGCGGATAGATGCCTGCGGCCTGGCTGGGACCGATCAGCATGGTGGTGACCGCAAGAGCGGCGAGGAGCGTGCGCATGGCAATCCTTTCGCGATGCGAGCAGACTTTGCACTCAGGCGTCTTGCGGTTTGGCGAAGGTGCCGCATTGGCAAAGACGCGTGGAAACAAAGAGCTGGAAGAGAGCGCGTTCCCCCTGAACGCGCTTTGCGTTAGGGATAGCCAGGGCGTGCGACAGGTCCATGACAGTCAGAAGGCTCAGGATCAGGCCGCTTCACACGCAGTATTAGAGGGTGGATCATTGGGACTCGGGGCGACGAAGACTCCATGTCGCATCCCACTGTCCTGCTCGATCCGGGATTTGTCGTCGCCGATGCTTGTCGAGCCGCGAGGAAGTCTATAGGGTCCCCGGCCAGTTTCCGGTGGAAGGCCTCTATCGGCAGGGCGTGGAATCAGGCATTGTGCCGTTAAGAGTCCGTTCACGCTGTTGCGTAACCACGATCGGCCCATGACTTGCGGCGAGTGGTCGTTGACTGTAAATGTCCCTTAGTCTGTATTACTGACTTTGCACGGGTTCACTGGTTCATGACCGCTCACTTCAAGTTGATGCGCAAGATTGCAATGGCCGTGCCGGTTCTTTTGCTGGCGGCTGCCTGTTCCAATCAGAATGGCGCAAGTGTTCGTTCGACTAGCCCGGTGCCGCAGGCCCTGATTGCCGAAATGCAGGCCAAGGGCATGGCGCGTTCCGCACCCATCCTGGTGCGCATCTACAAGAAAGAGTCCGAGCTCGAGCTCTGGAAGCAGACCTCGAGCGGACGTTATGCCCTGCTCAAGAGCTATCCGGTCTGCCGCTGGTCGGGGCAGCTCGGCCCGAAGAAGAGCGAGGGCGACCGTCAGGTGCCCGAAGGCTTCTATGCCGTGAGCATGAGCAGCCTCAATCCGAATTCGCAATACTACCTGTCGTTCGACATCGGCTATCCCAACAGCTTCGATCGCCAGCTCGGCCGGGCCGGCGGCAACATCATGGTGCACGGTTCCTGCTCGTCGCGCGGCTGCTTTGCCATGACCGACAAGCAGGTGGCCGAGATCTATGCCGTGGCGCGCGAGGCGCTGCAGGGCGGCCAGGCTTCGTTCCAGGTGCAGTCGCTGCCCTTCCGCATGACGCCCGAGAACATGGCCCGGAACCGCCGTAACCCCAATATCGGCTTCTGGCAGAACCTCAAGGAAGGCACCGATAATTTCGAGGTCACCAAGCAGACGGTCAAGGTCGATGTCTGCAAGGGCCGTTATGTCTTCAACGGCAATGGCGGTACCGATTGCGGCATCGCTCCCGCCAGCCAGAACGTGGCGGCCGCCGTCTACGAGAAGCGGCGCGGCGACGATGCCAAGGTGACTGCGCTGGTTGCCTCCGGCACCAAGGCCGTCAACTACATCTACCAGGATGGTGGTTCCAACCCGGTGTTCACCGCGCGTGCTGTCGACCAATCGGCGGTGCCCGGCAAGGACCGGCCCTTCAGCTATTCGCGCGTCGACGTGACCGAGGTCGCTCTCAACGACGCGGGCGCTCCGGCAACGGAAGCGGATGCGAATGCCGCTCATCGCGTGACCTATGCCGCGGCCGAAAGCCTGCTCTATTCGGAAGCTGCCGTGGCGCGCAAGCCGATCAAGGGCACTGCGGACCCGAAGGCTGTCGCCAAGCGCCAGGAAGCCGTCTATGCCCGGCTGATGGGCAGCAAGTTCCCGGCTCCAATGCCGCAGAAGCCGGTGGCGGTGGCCGCGGCGCCGGTCTCCTCCAGTGCCCCGGCAAGCCAGCTGGTGGCCTCGGCGGCACCGGACGGTCAGCCCTTCTATGCGCGCTGGCTGGGCTTCGCGCCGACCGAACAGCCGGCTTCCCCGGTGACGGCGATCAAGGTCGACCCGATCCAGACCGGCACGGTGCCTGACACCAAGCCCAAGCAGGGCAAGGCAAAGACGCTGACGCCGGGCAAGCCGATGATGTCCGCGACTGCGTTGCCGGCCGCCCAGATGGCCGAGCTGCCGCCCGCGATCGCCAACCCGCCGACCGAGCAGCCTTTCTACAAGCGTTGGCTGGGTCTTGGCGGTGAGCAGGGCGCCACGGCGACCAACTGACCCGATCTTTCTTGATCGATTGATCCGTGAGCCCTTTCCCGGCATGGGAGAGGGCTCATTCATTGGGGGTGACGAGAGCCGAGGGCTAATCGTCATGCCCATATCCAGGCTTCGGCCTCACCTCGGGTGACAGGCAGTCTCCAACCGTTGCAAAATCAATCTCGCCGCCACCGTTTGGACCCTTGATGCCATGTCGCTCGATGTCGTCGATCTCCGCGACTTCTACTCGACCAATCTGGGCATCGTGGCCGGCCGCCTGATTGCCACCAAGATCCGAGCCCGCTGGAACGATCTTCGCGGCCAGCGCGTTGCCGGCATCGGCTTTGCCGCACCCTATCTCACCATGTTTCGCGACGAGGCCGAGCGCGTCGTCTCCTTCAATCCGGCGACGCAGGGCGTGCTGGAATGGCCTGAAAACGGCCCGCTCGCCGCCGCCCTGGTCGAGGAGACCGAATTGCCGCTGGCGGATGGCTGCCTCGACCGGGTGCTGGCCATCCATCTGCTCGAGGAGGCCGATTCCGCCCTCGATACACTGCGCGAGATCTGGCGGGTGCTGGCGCCCGGCGGCACGGTGATGCTGGTGGCCCCCAACCGGCGCGGGGTCTGGGCACGCTCCGATGCCACGCCCTTCGGCAATGGCCGGCCCTTCTCGCGCCCGCAATTGACCCGCCTGCTGCGCGACGCGCTGTTCTCGCCGGTGAACTGGACGGAAGCGCTCTATCTGCCGCCGATGTTCCATGGCTGGGCGCTGCGTTCAGCGCCCGCCTATGAGCGTTTTGCCGCCCGCTTCGCCTCTCCCTTTGCCGGCGTGCACATCGTGGAGGCCTCCAAGCAGGTGTTCCGCCCGATTACCGTGCGCGCCAAGCGGGCCGTGTCGCCGAAATTCACGCCGGTGCTGCTGCCGAGCCCGGCGGCCGGGCGGGTCGCCGGCGGTCGTGAGCTTGCCACTTTTCGAAAATGAATCAGAAATACTGTCATCCCCGGCGAGCGTAGCGAGGGAAGGGGGCCAGGAGTTAAGGGGCTCGATTTATGGCCCCTGGATCCCCTTCCCTCGGCCTTCGGCCTCGCCGGGGATGACAGGGGAGCGTCCTCAGACAGCATCTCAGCGCCGCCGTAGCAGGAATACCGCCTGTTCCCCGAACAGGTTCCAGAACCACCATGGTGCCCTGACTTGAACCGGCTGGCCGGAGAGCGTCAGCGCCTCGGCCCGTTCGATCACCGCATCGAGGGCGCGTGCCATCTCGACGAAGTCCCGGATCGAGCAGAAATGGATGTTGGGCGTATCGTACCACGCATAGGGCAGGTTGTCGGTCACCGGCATGCGGCCGCGGAACATGATCTGGCTGCGGATGCGCCAATGTCCGAAATTCGGGAAGGAGACGATGGCGCGCCTGCCGATGCGCAGCATGTCCTCCACCACCTGGCGCGGATTGCGGGTTGCCTGCAGGGTCTGCGACAGGATCACATAGTCGAAGCTGTCGTCGGGATAGTCGGAGAGGTCGGAATCGGCATCGCCCTGGATCACGGCGAGACCGCGCCCGACGGCGGCGTTGACGCCGAGCTGGCTGATCTCGATGCCGCGGCCATCGACGCCGCGCGTCGCCTCAAGCAGGGACAGCAATTCGCCGTCGCCGCAGCCGACATCGAGCACGCGGGCACCGGGGATCACCATGTCGCGGATCTGCAGGAAATCGAGGCGGCTGCCCGGCGCGGCCGTGGCGCTGCGCTGGGCCGTCATCGTCCTGGTGTCGCGCGGGCGGAACCCGTTCATGCCACGCCTCGCTCGCGGGCGGCGGCGCCGACGAAGCCGCGCACCATGTCGAACAGCTCGGGAATGTCGAGCAGGAAGGCATCGTGGCCCTTGTCGGTCTCGATCTCGACGAAGGAGACGCGCGCGCCGGCGGCGTTGAGCGCATGCATGATCTGGCGCGAGGCGCTGGTGGGGAAGAGCCAGTCTGAGGTGAAGGATGCCACGCAAAAGCGGGTATGCGTGCCCTTGAAGGCTGAGGCGAGGGAGCCGCCATGCTCGGCGGCGAGGTCGAAATAATCCATCGCGCGGGTGACATAGAGATAGGAATTGGCGTCGAAACGCTCGACGAAGCTCAGTCCCTGGTAGCGCAGATAGCTTTCGATCTGGAAATCGGCGTCGAAGGTGAAGGTGCGCGCCGCGCGGTCCTGCAGGTTGCGGCCGAATTTGCGCTGCAGCGCGTCCTCGGAGAGATAGGTGATGTGGGCCGCCATGCGGGCGACACCGAGGCCCTTGGCCGGGCGGGTGCCTGCCTCGAGATAATGGCCGCCGCGCCAATCGGGATCGGCCATGATCGCCTGCCGGCCGACCTCGTTGAAGGCGATGTTCTGGGCAGTGTGGCGGGCGGCGCTGGCGATGCACAGCGCCGAGAAGACGCGGTCGGGATAGGCGACTGCCCATTGCAGCACCAGCATGCCGCCCATCGAGCCGCCAAGCACGGCGAACAGGCTCTCGATGCCGAGATGGTCGAGTAGCATGGCCTGTGCCCGCACCATGTCGGCGATGGTCACCACCGGAAAGTCGAGGCCATAGGGCTGGCCGGTTGCCGGATTGGTCGAGGCCGGACCGGAAGAGCCCATGCAACTGCCGATCACATTGGGGCAGATCACGAAGAAACGCTCGGTGTCGATCGGCTTGCCCGGCCCGACCAGGGTGTCCCACCAGCCGGCACGCCCGGTCACCGGGTGGATACTGGCGACATGCTGGTCGCCGGTGAGCGCGTGGCAGACCAGCACGGCGTTGGATCTGGCTGAATTGAGCGTGCCCGCCGTGGTATAGGCGATGCGCAGCGGCGCGAAATCGATGCCGCTGTCGAGGCGAAGCGGCCGTTCCGGGCCGAAATCGACGAGCAGGCTGTCATCGGGCTGGTCTGCCTGCTTGCGGGCCAGTTCCGGGAAGCTCGCCCGTAGCTGCTCACCTTCCGACATGCGTCTGCATTTCCCCCGTCGCCCAAGGTCGCTCGACAAGTTCGTTCGATTTGCCGAACGTTTCGTTCGATACATCCTAATATCACGCGCCGAAGCAAGTGCAATGGCATTGCGGATGGCGGCGCTCGTGCGTTTTCGCATCTTCCGGTTGCACGAGTTCGCGAGAGCGCTTTGCAGCACTCGTGGTCATCGTTAGACATGGTGAGATCTGGTCCGACCTGGAAAACGCCATGCCCGATATTCCGCTCACCGCAACGACAGCCGTCATCGTCTTGGCCATTGTCCTGCTGTTCTTCCTGATGAAGATGGTGAAGACCGTACCGCAAGGATATAACTACACGGTCGAGCGTTTTCGCCGTTACGCCTATACCATCCAGCCCGGCCTCAACATCGTGCCACCGATTTTCCATCGCATCGGTGTGCGCATGAACATGATGGAGCAGGTGCTGGATGTCCCGACCCAGGAAATCATCACCCGCGACAACGCTTCGGTGGCGGTGGACGGCGTCGCCTTCTTCCAGGTGATCGATGCCGCCAGGGCTGCCTACGAGGTCGCCAATCTCAACAGCGCCATCCTCAACCTGCTGATGACCAATATTCGCACGGTGATGGGCTCGATGGATCTCGACCAGCTGCTTTCCCATCGCGACGAGATCAACAATCGCCTCCTGACTGTGGTCGACGCGGCGGCGACCAGCTGGGGCATCAAGGTCACCCGCATCGAGATCAAGGATATCGTGCCGCCGGCCGACCTGATCGCCTCGATGGGACGCCAGATGAAGGCCGAGCGGGAGAAGCGGGCGGTCATCCTCGAGGCCGAGGGCCAGCAGCGCGCGGAGATCCTGCGGGCCGATGGCCGCAAGCAGGCCCAGGTGCTGGAGGCCGAGGGGCGCAAGGAAGCCGCCTTCCGTGATGCCGAGGCGCGAGAGCGCGCGGCCCAGGCCGAAGCCGCGGCGACGCAGGTGGTCTCCGAGGCCCTGTCACACGGCAATGTCGCCGCGCTCAACTACTTCATCGCCGACAAATATGTGAAGGCCATGCAGGCGATGGCGACGGCACCGAACCAGAAAGTGATGGTACTGCCGATGGAGGCGACGGCCTTGATCGGTTCGCTCGCGGGCATCGGCGAGATCGCCAAGGCCACTTTCGGGGACGCAGCCTTGCCGGCCAAGCGCTCTGGCGTGCCGCGTACCGGCCAGGATTGAGACGGAGCCGTCCATGACCGAACTTGCGTCCATCAATGTCTGGGGATGGTTCGTGCTGGCTGCCGTGCTGATCGGCCTGGAGGTGTTCCTGCCCGGAGCCTTCATGATCTGGCTCGGTCTCGCCGCCGCGGCTGTTGGTGTGATCAGCCTCTTCCTGCCATTGAGCTGGCCGCTGGCCCTGCTGCTGTTCGCAGCTCTCGGCGTGGTCTTCGCCTGGATCGGCCGGCATTTCGCCCGCCGGGCCGATGCATCCGACAAGGAACAGCCTTTCCTCAATCGCCGGGCCGATGCACTCGTCGGCCAGAGTTTCACCCTGGCCGAGCCGATCATCAACGGCGAGGGGCGGATCCGGGTCGGCGACACGGTGTGGCAGGTCCGGGGAGCTGACGCAGGCACCGGTGCACGCATCAGGGTGGTGCGCGTCGAGGGCGGATGGCTGGCCGTGGAAGAAGTGGCGAGGCAGGCGTGAGGACGGAATCGGGGTAGATTTTGGTGCGGTATAATCCGCGCTCAAATCAGCGCCCGTCGATCACGCGCTCCGCCTACCCCGCGCCCTCAGCCCATCACCGCCATCCCCTTGATGTCCGCCGGCGTCACTCCATCCGCCCTGAGAGCCCGCAGGCTGGTGGAACGGGCGGACTTCGACAGTTTCTCGCCGTCGGGGCCGAGAAGCAGGCCATGATGACGGTAGATCGGCTCGGGCTGGCCGAGCAGGGCCTGCAGCAGGCGGTGCAGGCCGGTGGCCTGGTAGAGATCCCGGCCGCGCACGACATGCGTGATGCCCTGCAGGGCATCATCGACCACCACGGCCAGGTGATAGCTCGCCGGAAATTCCTTGCGTGCCAGCACGACGTCGCCCCAGCGTTCCGGAGCGGCAGGAATCGCCTCGGAGCCCGCGCCTCGGGGCGCTGCCTGCTCCCGCCAGACCAGGACAGGCGCCAGCGCCGCAGCCTTTGCCAAGGCCGCCGACATGTCGAGCCGGAGGGCGAAGGGTTCGGCCGGATCTCTCCTCGCTGGATCGTCCGTGGCGGCGAGCGCGGCGCGCGGATAAAGCGGCGTCCCGTCAGGATCGCGTGGGTGGCTGGGCAGACGGACGGCCGCGGCAATCTCCGCCCGCGAGGCGTAGGAACGGTAGAGCAGCCCCATGGCGGCGAGACGATCGAGCGCCTGGCGATAATCGGAGAAGTGTTCGGACTGGCGCCTCGGCGATGGTTCGAAGGGCAGGTCCAGCCAGGCGAGATCCTCCAGCAGGGCGGCGACGAATTCCGGGCGGCAGCGCGTAGTGTCGATGTCCTCGATGCGCAGCAGCAGACGCCCGCCGGTCGCTTCGGCCCAGCGCTCGTTCTCGAAGGCCGAAAGCGCATGGCCGAGATGGAGGTGGCCGGTCGGGCTGGGGGCGAAGCGCAGGACGGGACGGATCGATTGATTTGTCACGCTCGTGGTGTAACACACGGGCATGACCGTGATCATCCGCTCGCGCACCGAAATCCTCGCCGGAGTCGAGGCCTTGCGTGCGCTCGATCCCAGGCTGGCTGCCATCCATGACCTGTGCGGTGAGCCGCCCTTGCGCCGCAGCGAGGGCGGTCTGGAGGGACTCGCCTGGATCATCGTGTCCCAGCAGGTCTCCGTCGCCAGCGCCCGGGCGATCTGGGCACGCACCAAGGCGGTGTTCGATCCCTTCACGCCCGAGAGGCTGGTCGGCGCTCCCGAGGCGGATTTTCGTGCCGGTGGCCTGTCCATGCCGAAGATCCGTACCCTCAGGGCTGTCGGCCAGGCAATGCTGGAGGGGCTCGATCTCGATGCCCTGGCGGCGCTCAGCGCCGATGCGGCCCGCCTCGAACTCACCAGGGTCAAGGGCATCGGTCCCTGGACGGCCGACATCTATCTGATGTTCTGCCTCGGCCATGGCGATGCCTTCGCCTCGGGCGATCTTGCCTTGCAGGAAGCGGCGCGCATGCTGCTCGAGCTCGAAAAACGCCCGGATGCGGCAGAGCTTGCCGGCATCGCCGAAGCCTGGCGCCCCTGGCGCAGTGTTGCCGCTCGCCTGCTCTTTGCCTATTACGCCAGGATGAAGAACCGGGCGGGCGTTGCCTTGGAGTAGACGGCGCGACGTATTTTCGTCACGCAAGGGTGTTCAGTGGATCCAAGAGTTACGTGAGGAGAGCAGAATGACGACACTCGACGGGCCCCGCCTGCCTGCCAAATCCGGAAAAGCCCGCCAGCTCGTCGTGTTCCTGCATGGCTACGGCGCCGACGGCAATGATCTGATCGATATCGGCCGGGCCTGGCAGGAACTCCTGCCCGATACCGCCTTCGTATCGCCCCACGCGCCCGAGCCCTGCGCGGGAAGCCCCTTCGGGCGCCAATGGTTCCCCTTGACCTTCCAGATCCCCAATGAGCGCTGGCATGGCGTGGAGAAGGCACGCCCGGTGCTCGATGCCTTCCTGGACGAGGAGCTGAAGCGCGAAGGACTGGAGGAGGCCGCTCTCGCCCTGGTCGGCTTCAGCCAGGGCACCATGATGGCCCTGCATGTCGGACTTCGCCGCCCCAAGGCGATGGGGGCGATCGTCGGCTATTCCGGTGTTCTCGTCTGTCCGGACGGGCAACTGCCCACGGTGATGACGCCGGAAATCACGGCGAGGCCGCCCGTCCTGCTGATGCATGGCGACCAGGACCAGGTCATTCCTCCCTTCGCGCTCCAGTTCTCGCAGGAAGGGCTCAAATCCCTCTCCGTCCCGGTCGAGGCCCATATGAGCCGCGGGCTCGGCCATGGCATCGACAATCAGGGCCTGCGGCTTGGCGGCACCTTCCTGGCGCAGGCACTGGCACGGGCGGAGTAGAGGGAAGGACCGGCTTGACGACATTGCCGCAACCGGAGCGTTTTGCCTTTCCCCGCAAGGGGTGGAGGGACATTTCGAGGCCCGATCGACGCACCTTCCTGCGCGGGGTGGCGGCGCTCGGCCTAGGCACGCTGGCTTCGCCGGCCATAGTCAGCCGAGCTCTCTCCTCCTCCGGGGAACTGAATTATCTGGGCTGGTCGGGTTATGATTTCAGCGCCCTGTTCCGCACCTTCACCGAAAAGACCGGCATCACCGTCAATTTCGTCGAGCAGCCCGACCAGGAGGCGATGCTGGCGCAGGCGCGCATCGCCGCCCAGGGTGTGGGCGCCGACATCGTGGAGCCTTCGATCGACCGCCTGCCGGAATGGCTGCAGGCGGACCTGCTGCAGCCCTGGGACGATGGCAATGTCGGCCTCGATCTCTATGAAAAAGCCTTCCTGACCGGCTCGGCCATGCATAAGGGCCGGCGCTACCTCCTGCCGGTGGTCTGGGGGGCGGAGGCGCTGGCCTATGCGCGCCAGGCGGCACCGCAGGCCCATGGCACCGCCTCCCTTGCCGTGCTCTTCGATGACAGATACCGCGGCAAGGTTGCGATCAGACCATCGACGGGCCTGGCGGCGATGGGCCGGGTGCTGGAAGCCGAGGGCAAACTGCCGAAGCCTTGGCTCGACGGCTACAGGGACGAAGCCACCATGCGCCAGCTCTGGGACCTGGCATTGGCGGAGGCGACCAGGCGCAAGGCGATGATCGGCCAGTTCTGGAGCAGCGAGAACGATGCGCTCACGGCCTTCCGCGGCAAGGGGTGCACGCTGGGGCTGACCTGGGACACCACGGCGCAGGTGCTGGCTGGCGACAATATCGGCTTCGTGGCACCCAAGGAGGGCGCCTTCGGCTGGCTGCAGGGCTATGGCCTGCTCAAGAATGCCCGCAATGCCGAACAGGCGCATGAATGGGCTCGCTTCATCGTGACGCCGGAGGCGTCGGCCGCCTATGCCACGGCTTTCTCCGCCAATCCGGTGGCGCGGGGGGCCTTCGACCGGCTCGATCCCAAGCTGCGGGATTTCCTTGGGGCGGCCTATCCCGACGATGCCCTGTCGAAGATCTGGTGGTGGCCGGCCCAGCCGCCCTGGTTCGTCGCATTGCGCAGCGAATACGCTCAGAAATGGCAGGCGGCGTAAGAGGTGGCCGAGCTGCTGCTTGGAATGGCGCAAGCAGCATCATAATGTAAGGCTATGCCACTCGATTGTGATATCCGTCACGCCGGCCCGGATGACGCGCCGGCGATCAGTGAAGTCATACTGGCCGCTCTTCGTGAAACCAACGCGCGCGATTATACGCCCGAAATCATTGCTCGCGTCGGAGAGAACTTCACGCCCCCGCGGGTGGTAGAACTGATCCGGACTCGCAAAGTCCTCGTTGCTCTTGCCGGCCAGCGTGTCATCGGCACTGCGAGCCTGGAGGGAGAGTGGGTTCGCACAGTGTTTGTCGCCCCCGATGCTCAGGGCAACGGCGTCGGGCGACGCCTCATGACCGAGATCGAAGATCTGGCGCGGCACGCAGGTCTTGCGATATTGCGGGTCCCCTCAACCGTGACGGCTGAGCGGTTCTACAGCAAGCTGGGATTTACCGCCGTGCGAGACAGTTATCACGATGATGAACGCACGATCATCATGGAACGGCACTTGGTCTCGCTGTGAATTCAGACTCAAGCTGGCGATCCGTCGTTGGGCGTCGCCGGTATTACACCCCCACCGTTGCGGCGATCTTGTCCATGCTCCTGGCGAGCTTGAGGTCGAGCTCTGTCAGCCCGTCGACGTCATGGGTGGAGAGGGTGACGTCGACGGTCTTGTAGACATTCGACCATTCGGGGTGATGGTTGAGCTTTTCGGCGGTGAGGGCGGCCCGTGCCATGAAGCCGAAGGCTTCGCTGAAATTGCGGAAGACGAAAACGCGGCGGATCGCATCCCGGCCCGGCGTCGGTGCCCAGTTCGAGAGTTCGGCCAAGGCGGATCGGCGTTCGTCCTCGTTCAGTTTCGCCTGGGGCATGCCAGCCTCCTTCGATGCGTTTGAGCTGTGGCGGTGAGGACGCCGCTGCGCAGGCGGCAAGGACGACGTCAGCGCAGCGCGGCTTCTTCGCGGTGCTGCAATTCATAGGCCTCTTCGACGATATAGGGGCCGCCGCCGACCGAATCGCGCGAGGAGTAGAGCACGAAGCGCTCGGCGGTGAAGCTGAGACGGCCTCCGCCCCTTAGGGCAAGCCAGTCGGCGGTGAGGCGTGCCGTGGCTTCGCTGCGTAGCCGCGCCAGGGTGATGTGCGGCGTATACTGCCGGTTCTCGATCGGCACGCCGAGGCGGCGGAGCAGGCGTTCCTGCACGGCCTGCAATTCCATCAGGGCCGGGTTGGGCAGCACCCTGGCATAGACCGATTTCGGCCTGCTGCCGCCGAAGGCATCCAGCCCGTCGACGACGATGTCGACAATGGGGCGGCGAATGCCGTCGAGGGCTTCGGCGACATCGCGCGCCAGTCCGTCATCGATGTCGCCGATGAAGGACAGGGTGATGTGATAGTTCTCGACGTCGATCCAGCGGGCGCCGGGCAGGCCACCGCGGAGCGTCGACAACTTCATGCCGATGAGGGGAGGAACTTCCAGAGCGGTAAACAGACGCGGCATGGCACGAACGCCGTATAGTTATCGTCGGAGATTCAATCCTAGAGAGTTTTACCGCCGAGGGGAAAGCGCAAACCGTCGCGCACCCTCGGCATCCTGTTTTTTTCTGCGGAAAACGAACCAAGCCAGCGCTGGCGGCTGGCCCGCCGCATCTTCACGGTGCCGGGTTCATGTGCAGCTGGTGAATGGCGTCGATACGCGCCTCGAGTTCAGCCGGAATGGCGATGTCGATCGAGCCGATGGCGGTTTTGAGCTGTGCCATGGTGGTCGCCCCGATGATGGTGGCGGTGGTGAAGGGCCTGGTGTTGACGAAGGCCAGCGCCATCTGGGCCGGATCGAGGCCATGCTCGCGGGCGAGGTCGAGATAGGCGTTGAAAGCGGTGTCGGAGCCGGGCTTCTCATAGCGCTGCAGCCGGTTGAACAGGGCCTTGCGCGAACCGGCCGGCAGGGCGCCGTCGCGGTATTTTCCGGTCAGGTAGCCCTGGGCCAAAGCGGAATAGGCGAGCAGCCCGAGCTGCTCGCGCATAGCGACCTCGGCCAGCGCAGTTTCGAAGGTGCGATTGACCAGCGAATAGGCGTTCTGGATCGAGTGCATGCGCGCCAGGCCGCGCGTCTCGCTTTCGGTGAGAAAGCGCATCGCACCCCAGGCGCTTTCGTTGGAAAGGCCGATCCAGCGAACCTTGCCGGCCTTCACGAAGCCGTCGAGCACGTCGAGCTGTTCGGCGATCGACGTGGTCTCATCGCTGGGGCTGGTGCGAAAGGCCGTGGGGTTGGAGCCCCAGGGCATCGAGCGCTCGGGCCAGTGGAGCTGGTAGAGGTCGATATGGTCGGTCTGGAGGCGCTTGAGGCTCTTGTCGAGCGCCTCGGTCATCTGGGCGCGGTTGAGCCGTGTCGGCTCCTGGGCGTCGCGCAGCCAGACCGAGGTGCCAGCGCCGGCGACCTTGCTGGCAAGGATCACCTTGTCGCGGCTGCCGCGTGCCTTGAACCAGTTACCGATGATGCGTTCGGTCGAGCCGGCAGTCTCCGCCCGTGGGGGAACCGCATACATTTCGGCGGTGTCGAAGAAATTGACGCCCTGCTCGAGGGCATAATCCATCTGGGCGAAGCCATCGGCCTCGCTGTTCTGCTCGCCCCAGGTCATGGTGCCCAGGCAAATCACGGAAACGTCCTGGCCGGTGCGGCCGAGCTTATGAAATTTCATGAAAGGAATCCGGAAAAGGGAGGACGCCTGTTTGAAGCAAGGAAGGCGGCGTTGGCAAGCCCCGCGGCTCTCGGGAATGCCTCACCGATAGAACTCGCTGGGGGGCATGCCGAAATGCCGCCGGAACATCGCCGTGAAGGCGCTCTGGCTGGCATAGCCGCTGTCATAGGCGACATCGATGATGCGGGCACCGGCAGCCAGGCGCTCCAGGGCGAAGAGCAGCCGGGCCTGCTGGCGCCATTGGCCGAAGGTGAGCCCCGTCTGGCTGGCGAACAGCCGGTGCACCGTCTTGGCGGTGATACCGAGGCGCGCCGCCCAGTCCTGCGCCGTTTCCTCGTTTTCGGGATGGGCGATCAGATGTCGGCAGACGGTGCGCAGGCGGACATCCCTCGGCATCGGCAGATGAAGCGGCAGGACATCGAGAAGTCTGAGCTCGTCGAGCAGCAGCTGCACCAGCCTCTCATCACGGCCGCTGGCGGGATGATCGAGCGGAATGGCGACTGCCGCAACGATCAGCTCGCGCAGCAGGGGCGAGACGGCGATCACGCAATTGTCGCTGGGCAGGGCTGCGGAGACCGTGGGATCGATGAAAACGGTGCGGATCTTGACCTCGCCGCACATGTGCACTTCGTGCTCCAGGCCGCCAACCAGCCAGACGGCCCGGTTGGGCGGCACCACCCAGCTGCCGGCCTGCGAGCGCACGATCATCACGCCCTGGATGGCATAAAGCAGCTGCGCGCGCGGATGGGCATGCCAGCCGGTGTCGGAGCCGTCGGGATAGTCGATCTCCATCGCCACGACGGCACGTTCGGTGTCGTGGAAAGCGAGGTGGCGGGTGGTGTGGTCGTCCAGCATGTCCCAATCACGATAGTCGATGTTAGATTAGCGTGAGACGGACGCGGTGAAAAGAGGCAGTTTCCGCCCCTCCATTCCACGGGTGCGCCATGTCTTCCAAACCCCCTTCCTCCAAACCCTTCGCCTTGCTCTATCCCTTCTTTGCCATCGTCCTGTGGGCCGGCAACGTCATCGTCTCGAGGCTGTCGGCCCATGCGATCGGGCCGCAGGCCATCACCTTCTATCGCCTCGTCCTGGCGATCGGCCTGATGACCCTCTTCGTCGGCCTGCCGGCCTGGCGCAACCGTGCCGTCCTGTGGCGTCATCTCGGCGAGTTCGCCGTGCTCGGCTTCCTGGCCATGTGCCTGTTCCAGAGCCTGTCCTACCTCGCCGCCGGGTCGACCACGGCGACCAACATGGCGGTGTTCACCGCATTGTCGCCTTTGCTGACGGTGGCCCTGAGCGCGGTGATGCTGGGCGAGCGGCCGACGATCGGCATGGTCGGCGGCGGCATCCTCTCGATCGTCGGCATCGTCTATCTCGTCAGCGCCGGCGATCTCGGCAGCCTTGCCCGGGATGGCGTGCATCCCGGCGACGCCCTGATGCTGCTGGCGGGCTTCGTCTATGCCCTCTATTCGGTGCTGCTCAAGCGCTGGAACCTGCCGGTCTCGGGCTGGCAGTCGACCTACATGCAGGCTCTGTGCTCTCTGGCGGTGATGTTCCCGGCCTTGCTGGCGACGCCGGCGCCACTGCGGGCGCTGAACACGGAAACCCTGCCGCTGATCGCCTATGCCGGCTGTGCCGCCTCGGTGGTGCTGCCGGTGCTGTGGATCCGTGGCGTCGAGCAGCTCGGCCCCAGCCGCTGCGCCATCTTCCTCAACCTCCTGCCGGTGTTCACGGCACTCGCCGCCATCGTCATGCTGGGCGAGCCGATCCGCTCCTACCACGTCATCGGAGGTGGGCTGGTGCTGGCCGGCGTGATTGCGGCGCAGATGCTGAAACGGCCGTTGGGGCGGCCGGTGGCGGTCGAACTGTCGGAGTGACGCAGACCCTAAGGGTCATGTTCCGTGCAGGCCGTGGGTTATACGCTCACCGCCTGCACCCCCCGCCCTTCCTCACCGAATACCTTGAGATAGCGATCGATCGCCTCCTTGCCGCCGGTAGCCTTGGCGAGGTTGTCCGAAAGCTTCACCGCCGGCTTGCCGTTGACCGAGGTGATCTTGCACACCAGCGAGATCGGATCGAGCAGCGGGATGGGGTGCGAGCCGCAGCCGCGGAAGTCGTTGGTGAGATTGGTGCCCCAGCCATAGGAGGGGCGCATGCGGCCGTTGAAGTTCCTGTGGGCGGTCTCGATGGAATCGATGTCGAGGCCGTCGGAGAAGATGATCAGCTTCTTGGCCGGGTCACGGCCCCGCGCCCTGTACCAGGCGATGATCTCCTCGCCGGCCTGCTGGATCGGTTTGGAATCGGGGCGCATGCCGGTCCAGTCGGCCACCCAGTCCGGGGCACGTTCCAGGAAGGCGGCAGTGCCGAAGGTGTCGGGCAACACGATCAGGAGATTGCCGTCATAGAAATCGCGCCACATCTCCAGCACCTTGTAGGGCGATTCGCGCAGGCAACCGTCCTCCTCGCACAACGCCGCATAGACCATGGGCAGCTCATGGGCGTTGGTGCCGATCGATTCCAGGTCGTTGTTCATGGCGAGCAGCACGTTGGAGGTGCCGACGAAGGCGTTGCCCAACCCCTCCTTCATCGCCTCCACGCACCAGCTCTGCCACAGGAAGGAATGGCGCCGCCTGGTGCCGAAATCGGAGATCTTCAGGTTTTCCAGCTTCTTCAGCCGCTCGATCTTGTCCCACAGCTTGGCTTTGGCGCGGGCATAGAGGATGTCGAGTTCGAAGCGGCCCATGGAACGGGTGGCGGCCCTGGATTTCAGCTCGTTGATGATGGCGAGCGCCGGAACCTCCCACATGGTGGCCTGGCTCCAGGGCGCGTCGAATTCGAGCACATAATCGCCGTTCTCGATGCGCAGATCGTAGTCCGGCAGGCTGAAATCGGCGAGCCAGTCGAGGAATTCGGGCCGGAAGATCTGCTGCTTGCCGTAGAAGGTGTTGCCGCGCAGCCAGATCAGCTCGCGCTTGCCGAAGCGCAGCGTGCGGGCGTGGTCGAGCTGGTCGCGCAATTCCTTCTCGTCGATCACATCGGCCAGGTTGATCGACTTGGTGCGGTTGATCACGGTGAAGGTGGTGCGCACATTCTCATGCCGGGCATGGATGGGCTGCAGCATCAGGAGCTTGTAGAAGTCCGTGTCCAGGAGGCTGCGGACGATCGGATCGAGCTTCCAGGTCCGATCATACACCCTCTTGGCAATATCGATATTCATGAAAAGTGCCCCAAGCCGCCTTTGCCGGCGAAAGAGCGGACCATGCGTGGAATATGGCGCAAGATCAAGTAGCGCCGAAGCGCCGTCCTGTCGGGGGATGGACAATGTTAGCGATCGATCGCTGACTGACTGGCCGGCGTGCGGCTTTGCCACGCTTGACGCTTGCCGATCCCCCCTTCCATATGTCCGGCAAAGTGTCGTGCCGAAAGCCCGTCGTGGTGTTTCAGCGCGAGCCAAGGCGTCGTGAGAGGCGCTCGATCTTGGGAATGGAGACGGAGATGGCGGGCGACGTCGCGGAATCGACTTCGGTGGCGGGGGCGGGCTTGCCGAAGATCGCCTGGGGCAAGGGCCTCGTGCTTACCGATGTCGACGGCAAGCACTATCTCGATGGCTCGGGCGGGCCGGCGGTCTATTGCCTCGGCCATGGCAATGAAGAGGTCAACCAGGCCATCAAGGACCAGCTCGACCGCATCGCCCATGGCTATCGCTACAATTTCACCTCCGATCCCCTGGAGGAATTGACCGAGCGCGTCGGCCGGCTCTGCGGCGGCACGCTCAAGCAGATGGTGTTCGTCTCCGGCGGATCGGAGGCGGTGGAATCGGCCCTGAAGCTCGCTCTGCAATATTTCGCGGCCCGCGGCGAGATGAGCCGGCGGCGCTTCATTTCGCGCGAGCGCTCCTGGCATGGCAACACGCTGGGCGCCTTGGCGCTCTCGGGTTTTCGCGAACGCCGCCTCTCCTTCGAGGGCGCGCTCGTCGACGTGCCGCTGATATCGCCCGCCAATGTCTACCGGCCGCCGGCCGGTGTGGCGCCGGAAGATGTCGGTGCGGCCTGTGCGCAGGAACTCGAAGACAAGATCCTGGAGTTGGGCCCCGACAAGGTCGCCGCCTTCGTGTTCGAGCCGGTGGTTGGCGCTGCCGGCGGCGTGGTACCGGCACCGCCGGGCTATGCCAGGAAGGTGCGCGAGATCTGCGACCGCCATGGCGTCCTGATGATTGCCGACGAGGTGATGTGCGGGGCTGGGCGCTGCGGCACCTGGCGTGCGCTCGAGCATGACGGCGTCTTCCCCGACATCATGACGGTGGCCAAGGGCTTGGGCGGGGGCTATCTGCCGCTCGGGGCTGCCGTCTATTCCGACAGGGTGGCCGAGCCGATCAATGCCGTCGACGGCGGGCCGCAGACCGGCCACACCTTCACCGGCCATACCGCGGCCTGCGCCGCCGGCGTTGCCGTGCAGCGCATCGTCGAGCGCGACGGGCTGGTGCAGCGCGTCGCGGTGAAGGGCGAGGAATTCAAGCGCACCTTGGCCGATGCCCTCCATGGCATTCCCTATGTCGGCGACATCAGGGGCCGGGGCTTCTTCACCGGCATCGAGATCGTCGCCGACCAGGACAGCAAGGAGCCCTTCCCGGCCGAGAAGGCGCTGTTCCTCAAGATCCGCGCGCGGGCCTTTGCCAATGGGCTGATCTGCTACCCTTCCGGCGGCAATGTGGACGGCATCAAGGGCGATACCGTGATCCTGGCGCCGCCCTACAACGCCACCGACGCTGAACTCGGCGAGATTGCCGGGCGCTTTGCGACGTCGCTGCGCCAGGCCCTCAAGGACATCGGAGCATAGGCCATGACCAATAAAGTCATCATTTCCTGCGCGATCACCGGCTCGATCCACACCCCCTCCATGTCGCCCCATCTGCCGGTGACGCCGGACGAGATCGCCGCCTCCGCCATCGGGGCGGCGGAGGCCGGGGCTGCCGTACTGCATCTGCATGCGCGCGATCCCAAGACGGGGGCGCCGACGCCCGACGTCACCGTCTTCGAGCAGTTCGTGCCCCGCATCCGGCGGGCGACGAACGCCATCGTCAACATTACCACCGGCGGCTCGGCCCGGATGAGCATCGAGGAGCGCCTGAAGGGGCCCGCGAGCCTTCAACCCGAAATGTGCTCGCTCAATCTCGGAACCATGAATTTCGGCCTCTACCCGATGCTGGACCGGCCGCGCGAGTGGAAGCATGACTGGGAGGTTCCCTTCCTGGAGGCGACACGCGGCGGCATGTTCAAGAACACGCTGGCCGATATCGAGCACATCCTCACCACGATGGGTCCGCTCGGCACGCGCTTCGAATTCGAGTGCTACGATGTCGGCCACCTCTATACGCTGGCTCATTTCCTCGACCGCAAGCTGGTGACGCCGCCGCTCTTCGTGCAGACCGTGCTCGGCATCCTCGGTGGCATCGGCGCCAATCCCGACAGTGTGGTCGACATGCGCCGCACGGCCGACAAGCTGTTCGGCAAGGACTATGAGTGGTCGATGCTGGCGGCTGGCCGCAACCAGATGGCGCTCGGTACCATGGCGGCGGTGATGGGCGGCCATGTCCGCGTCGGGCTGGAAGACAATCTGTGGATCGGCAAGGGCCAGCTCGCCACCTCCAATGCCCAACAGGTCACCAAGATCCGCACCATCCTCGAGGAACTGGGCCTCGCCATCGCCACGCCGGACGAGGCGCGCGCCATCATCGGCATCCGGCCGCGCTAATGCTGATCCGCCCTGCCGCGCCGGAGGATTGCGATGCCGTCGCTGCGATGGTGGGCGAGCTTGCGGCCTTGTTCGGTGTCAAGGTCGGCACGACGGGCGACATTCTGCGTGCCGAGGCTTTCAGTGCCACTCCGAGCATCGGCATCGTCGTTGCGGAGCCGCCGGAAGGGGGCCTCGCGGGCTATCTGGTGCACCAGGACAGTTTTTCGACCTGGCGCGGCGCCAATGGTGTCTTCGTGGTCGACCTCTATGTCGCGCCACAGCGGCGTAACGAACATATCGGCATCCAGCTCCTGGCGGAGGCGGCCCGCCGTGGCCGCGAGCGCGGTGCGCGCTTCATGCGGCTCGACCTCGATGCCGGCAACGAAGCGGGTCTGCGCTTCTATCGGCGGCACGGCTTCCGCACGCTCGACCATGATCGCTTCCTGGTGCTGGACGAGCCGGGTTTCATCGATCTGATCGAAAAGAATTGAATGTGAGCACCATCAAGATTTCCGACCTGCGTGACCAACCCCATTTCCTCGAGGCGGTCGCCGACCGCGTCTGGCGGGCCTGGTGGCAGGAACGGGGCGAGAGCCTCGAGACCGTGGCGGGCCTGTTCGCAGAAAACCTGACGACCATGGAAGTGTTGCCGGCCTGTCTGGTGGCTCACCGGGGCGACGACTTCGTCGGCACGGCCTCGCTGATCGCCAGCGATCTGGAAGAACGACCGGCCCTGACACCCTGGGTCGCCGCGGTGTGGATCGAGCCGGAATTGCGTCGCCGGAGGCATGGTGCCGCCATCGTGGCGGCTGCGGCGGAATTGGCCTTCAGCCGTGGTTTCGCCCAGGCCTATCTCTGCGCCGAGAGCGACAAGCGTGCCTTCTACGCGGGGTTGAGATGGCGCCATCTCGAAAAGGATGTCGGCCCATACGGCCTCGATATCTTCGAGTTGAGGGCGCCGGTGGGGTGACTTTGATGCCTAAAACGGTTTCTACGCCATAATGCCGCCCGCAAATTCTTCCATCAGGCGGCAACAGCCTCTAGAGCAAGGCCGGCCCAGCGGAAACGCTCCTTTGCTCTGGTCCCCCGTTTCGATACGTGTTTGCGCTTCTTGGTAATTCCACCGAAGCGCAAAACACTCTAGTTTCGCGCCATGTTTCGTTCGCTTTCCCGCCTTCTGCTGCTCTGCAGCCTGCTTTTCACGCTCCTGGCTGCGCCCATGGCGGCGAGGGCGCAGGACGACCTGGCCCTGACCGGTTTCCAGACGGGGTTGAGTCTCGACAAGAAGTCTCTCGACGACATCGCGACCCAGCTCGCCACCATTACCGACAATGGCGAGGAGGCGCAGAAATCCCTGCAGGACCTGCGCGAGACGGTCAGCAGGAGGCGTGCCGATCTCGTTGCCTTGCTGGGCAGCATCATCCCGGCCCGCGACAAGGCCAAGGCAGCACTGGACGCTTTCCCCCCGCAGCCCAAGCCGGTCGACCCGCCCGAGGCCAAAGCCACGACCGACGCTCGCAAGGCGGCTTCCGACCTGCTCGCCAAGCTGAACGATCTCGCCACCGAGACGCAAAAGCAGATCTCGCGCGCTGACCAGATCGTCAACACCATCACAGTCCGCCCCTTCAACAATGCGCTAGCCAAGGAGCAAAAGTCGCTCGACGGGGTGGAAGCGGCTCTGACCAGTCTCCCCGCCGATCAGGAGAACGCATCGAAGATCTTGGATGAGCTGCGCGGTACGGTTGATACGGCCATTCTCAATCTGTCTGATCTGCAGACCAAGGTCACGCCCAAGCGGGACGAGTCCGCGGACAGGCTGAAGAAACTGGGAGAGCCCGATCCGTCCGAAAGTGCGGACATCGCCGAGACGCGCGGTACGCAAAAGGATCTGCAAAGCCTGCTCACCGGCGCTCTCAAGGTGGCGGGAGACCAGGCTGCACGAGCGACGAGCCTTTCCAACACCATCACCGAGCGGCAGCGCGAGCAGCTCACGGGCCGCCTGCTCAAGAGCGGCAACAGCCCTTTCTCCGGTGAATTCTGGATTCCGGTGCTGCAAAACCTGCCCAGGGCCGGGGAGCTGGCACAGAACGCGTTGTCGGATCACAGCAGCTATCTGGTGTCGAAGGTCAATTCCACCAGCATCGCCATCTTCCTGCTGACCATCGCCATCGGTTACGCCGTCACACAGTTCCTGCGCCTGCGCATCCAGCGCTGGCGCGCGCGCCTGCCACGCAGCAAGCGGGCCTCGCGGCGCTACGTCGCTTCGCTCGACGCGGTGCTCGGCATCGTCCACATCATGCTCGGCGTGCCGGTCGGGATCACCGTGACGATGCTGGCCTTCGGTTTTTCCGGGCTCTTGCCGGAGAAGGTGCTTGCCGATTACGGCTCGAGCCTGATCGCTGCCTCCTCGATCGGCTTCGGCCTGTGGGCCCTGGCGCAGGCTGTGCTGGCTGAGGGCCACGCCGAATTGCGCCTGCTGCCCCTGAGCGACTGGGCCGTCCGCCGCATCGGACGGCGCATGGGCTGGCTCGCCGTGGCGCTGGGCCTGTCCGTCCTCCTGAATGGCGTCATCGAGCATCTGCACGCCGATCCCTCCCTCAGCGTGGCGCGCGAGACGATTTCGGCCATCCTCTATCTCGCCATCATCGTCTCCCTGCTCATCCGCCTGCGCAGCGCCCCGCCGACGGTGGTGGACGGCCGTACACTGGCGCCCGACGAGGATCTGACCGGGCTCGACATACTCAGGCCGATCGGGTGGCTCTCCGTGCTGGTGATGGCCGTATGCCTTGCTCTCGGCTACAGCACGCTCGCCGTGGCGGCGGCGGTCTTTCCGCTGCTCGTCCTGTGCGTGGTGGCGGCAAGCTATCTGCTCACCACCCTGGTCGATTCGGCTTTGACCGAACGGCTGATCTCGGACGTCGACCGCCGCCGTGCGGTGGCGAGCACCATCGGCGTCACCGCCAAGCAGGTCACCTTCGGGGCGACCCTGCTCTCCGGTGTTCTGCGCTTCCTGATCATCGCCTTTGCCGTCGGCAGCCTCGGCCTGCCCTTCGGACTCTATTCGACCGACATGGCCCCGGCGATCCAGCGCGCCTATTTCGGCTTCAAGATCGGCGAGCTGACGATCTCGCCCTCGTCGATCATCAGCGGCGTGATGCTGTTCATCATCATCTGGGCGGTGATGCGCCTGATCCGGGGCTGGCTCGGCAACACGCTCTTGCCGCGCACCTCCCTCGATTCGGGCGTGCAGAACTCGATCGCCACCATCATCGGCTATCTCGGCTTCATCCTCGCCATTTCGGCCGGCCTGTCCGAGATCGGCGTGAGCTGGCAGAATATCGGCATCGTCGCCGGTGGTCTGTCGGTCGGTCTGGGTCTTGGCTTGCAGGGCATCGCCGGCAA
Source organism: Labrys sedimenti (assembly GCF_034424805.1). Lineage (NCBI taxonomy): Bacteria > Pseudomonadati > Pseudomonadota > Alphaproteobacteria > Hyphomicrobiales > Xanthobacteraceae > Labrys > Labrys sedimenti. The sequence continues at coordinate 86,373 of NZ_JAXOUF010000010.1, read as the reverse complement.
TTTCGTCTCCGGCCTGATCCTGCTGGCCGAAAGACCGATCCGGGTCGGCGACATCATCGCCGCCGCCGGCGAGGAGGGCTATGTCCGCCGCATCTCCGTGCGCTCGACCACGCTGGAGACCTATGATCGCGCCACGCTGATCATCCCCAATTCGACCCTGATCACCGGTTCGGTGAAGAACTGGGTCTATGGCAATACCTGGAGCCGGCTGCGCATTGCCCTGACCGTGCTCTATGACAGTGACATCGACGCGGTGAAGGCGGCCATGCTGGCCGCGCCGGAGGACGATCCTCGTATCCTACCGACCCCGCGGCCCCAGGTCTACATGACCTCGATGGATGCCGGGCTGGAATTCGAACTCATCGTGATGGTCGCCAGCATGGAGACGCAGGTTGCCGTCAAGAGCGACCTGCTCGCCCGTATCTTCAAGAATTTCAAGGCCAAGGGTATCCGCCTGCAGGGTCAGGGCGCCGCGGCGCCCCCGCAGCGGGTGATCCTGTTCGAGCCCGAATTGCAGGCGGCGATGACCGCCAAACTTCAGGGCGACAAGCCCGAGGCGGAGGCTCCTGCCGCGGAGCCTGCCGCCGCCAAGCCTTCAACCCCGCCGGCTGCGGCGGGATCCTGACCGTGGAGAACTCGATGTCGCGCATGAGGGTGGCTGCGGCCGCTTTTCTTGTCTTGGGTGTTACCTTTGGATTGGGCGGCTGCGCCCTCACGCAAAAGCCCGAAGCCGTTTCCTATCAACGCCGGCCCGTATCCTTCAATCCGGCCCAGGCCCGGGACTGGCTGACCCAGTACCGCCAGAGCAAGGGCCTCACCGCGGTGGCGCTCGATTCGCGCCTGACGTCCTTCGCCCAGAACCAGGCCAATGCCATGGCTTCGGCCAACCAGCTCTCCCATTCGATCGGCGGCAGCTTCTCCTCCCGCGTCAAATCGGCCGGGCTCGACGATTCCAAGATCGGCGAGAATGTCTCCTACGGCACCTACACCGATCTCGACGCCATGAAGCAGTGGAAGAACTCGCCCGAGCATGACGAGAATCTGCTGATGCCGGGCGCCACCCGCTTTGGTATCGCCATTGCCAGGGCCGGTGAGCGGGTCTATTGGGCCATGGCGGTGGCTGGTGAACCCAGCCGGCCGGAGGAGGCGCAGGCCTTCGGGGCCGGTCCGGTGGTGCGCGTGGTACGCCGGCCTACGCGCGTGAAAAGCTCCGGAGGCCTCTTCGGCGGCCTGTTCGGGGGGTGAGTGCGGCATGAACGAGCTGGACAAGCAAGACTACGACATCGCCGCGCGCGATTTTCGCTGGGAGCTGCCGGCTCGCTACAATATCGGGGTGGATGTCTGCGACGTCTGGGCCCGGCGCGAACCGGACCGGCTCGCCATCCTGCGCCGGCTTCCCGGCGGCGGCAGCGAGCGCATCAGCTATGGCGCCTTGCGCGAGGCCTCCGACCGCTTCGCTTTGGCGCTGAAACGTCTGGGTATCCGCAAGGGCGACCGCGTCGCGATCCTGCTGCCGCAATCGCCGGCGGTGGTGATCGCCCACCTCGCCGTCGCCAAGCTCGGTGCCATCTCCCTGCCGCTCGCCGTGTTGTTCGGCCCGGATGCACTGAGCTTCCGCCTGCGCGATTCCGGGGCCAAGGCCGTGCTGCTCGACGAAAGCGGGCTCGCCAAGCTCGGGGAGATCGAGGCCAGGCTGCCCGACCTGGAGACGGTGATCAGCGTCGACGGCGCCGGCGGAGGGGCGCTCGACTTCCATCGTCTGATCGCCGGAGCCAAGGGGGAGCTGGCGCCGATCGCCTCGACGCCCGACGATCCGGCCACGATGATCTACACCTCCGGTACCACCGGCCAACCCAAGGGTGCCGTGCATGGCCATCGCGTGGTGCTCGGTCATATTCCCGGCCTGCGCTTCGCCCATCCAGGGTTGGGCCAGCCCGACGACGTGATGTGGACGCCGGCCGATTGGGCCTGGGCGGGCGGCCTGCTCAACGTGCTGCTGCCCAGCCTGGCGCTGGGCGTGCCGGTGGTGGCAGGCCTCCATGCCAAGTTCTCGGTGGACGAGGTGCTGGGACTGCTGTGGGACTTCAAGATCCGCAACGCCTTCCTGCCGCCCACGGCCTTGCGCATGCTGCAGGCGGCGCATCAGCCCGGCCAGGTCTACCGTACCCATCTGCGCTCGATCATGTCGGCCGGTGAGACGCTGGGGCCGGGCACCTATGCCTGGGCCGAAGCGGCCTTCGGCTTTCCGGTGAACGAACTCTACGGCCAGACCGAATGCAATCTCGTGCTCGGCTCCTGCCACGAACTCGGGGTTTCCAGGCCCGGCGCCATCGGCAAGGCCGTACCCGGCCATCGCGTGGCGGTGGTCGACGAAGAGGGGCAGGAAAGCCCCGTTGAGGAGATCGGCGAGATTGCGGTGCGCGCGCCCGATCCGGTGATGTTCCTGGGCTATTGGGGCAACGCCACCGCCACCACCGCGAAATTCCGCGACGGCTGGCTGATGACCGGCGACAAGGCGCGCCGCGACATCGATGGCTATGTGCATTTCGTCGGCCGTGGCGACGACATCATCACCTCGGCCGGCTATCGCATCGGTCCCGGCGAGATCGAGGACTGCCTGATGCGCCATGCCGCCGTCGCGATGGCGGCGGTCGTCGGCATGCCCGACACCTTGCGGACCGAGATCGTCAAGGCCTTCGTGGTGCTCAAGCCGGGCTTCACGGCATCGGACGCCATGACCGCCGACCTGCAGCTCTTTGTGCGCGAACGCCTGTCCGCCCACGAATATCCGCGCGTGATCGCCTATGTCGACGCCCTGCCGCTGACCTCATCCGGCAAGATCATCCGCCGGGCCCTGCGCGAGCTCGACTGAGGCTTTCATGGAGCGCGGACATCCTGTCCGCTCCTCCTCCCCAAGCTCGCTTCGGCCGAGAGATAGAGCGGACAAGATGTCCGGGCTTCTAAAAAACAAAACCGGCCGGGGAAACCCCGGCCGGCGCGATCCGTCAAGAAGCTCTTCAGGGATCAGCGGCGGTCGCCGAGCAGGCGCAGCAGCATGATGAAGAGGTTGATGAAGTCGAGATAGAGCGTCAGTGCGCCATGGACGGCGAGCTTCTCGCCCTCGTCGCGGCTGAAGCTGTGCGCATTCTCCACATAGAGCGACTTCAGCATCTGGGTGTCGTAGGCGGTCAGGCCTGCGAAGATGCCGACGCCGGCGACGCTGATCATGAAGGTCAGCATGCCCGAGGGGAAGAACAGGTTGACCAGGCTGGCGAGCAGCAAGCCGACCAGGCCCATCATCAGGAAGGCGCCGAAGGCCGAGAGGTTACGCTTGGTGGTGTAGCCGTAGAGGCTCAGGGCACCGAAGCTGGCGGCCGAGATGAAGAAGACGCGAGCGATCGAGCCATGCGTGTAGACGAGGAAGATCGTCGACAGCGACAGGCCCATGAGTGCCGAAAACACGTAGAACAGAACGCGCGTGGTTTGAACCGAGCGACCTTCCGTCCCCATGTTCATCCAGAACACCATGCCAAGGGGGGCGAATGCGACGACCCACTTGAAGGGGGAGTTGAACAGGAACATGCCGAACGAGTTCAGCTCGACGATCTTGCCCGCTTCGTTGACCACGATCCCCGAAGCCATGTAGGCGCCGAGCGCCACCAGGCCGGTGATGGCCACACCCAAGGTCATGTGATTGTAGACCGCGAGCATGAATGCGCGCAGGCCCTGATCGATCGCCGGTGCTCCGGCGCGGACGTCGGAGACGGTGCCGGCCGAGAAACGAGGATCATTGAAAGCCATGTGTCTCTCCAGATGCGGCACATGCCGCAGAAAGCTTACTCTTATGTAGTGCTTTCCATTGAAACAGTTAAGTGAATTGCTTGCAATGTTGCCGGCATGCCACCATGGGGTGGTCGATCTTCATCGCCTGAACTTCGGCTGAAACGCGTGTCATTCCAAGCGCCTGGCATCCGGGTCTACAGGCTTCGCAGATGCGAGGCCGGTTTCTGGCGCAGGATGCGCCAGGTACCCGCAAGGCCGAACAGGATGGTCAGCGCCAGGGCGCCGAAGGCGGCCCCGAAAGCCGGCCCGGCCAGGAAGGTGAAGCTGAAATTCATCAGATAGGTGACGATCAGCCAGGCGCAGGCAGTGCCGGCGACCACGCCGAACAGGGCGGTGGCGAGGCCCAGCAGCCCGTATTCGAGGATGAAGGCGAAGAGGATGCGCCCGCGCGTGGCGCCCAGCACCTTGAGGATGACGGCGTCGTAGAGCCGGCTGCTCTGCCCGGCTGCCAGCGCGCCCGCCAGCACCAGGATCGAGGCGACGAGGGCGATGGCGGCGGCGGCCCGGATCGCCATGGCGAGTTGGCCGGCGAGATCGGCGAAGCTCTGCAGCGCATCCTTGATGCGCACGGCGGTCACCATCGGGAAGGCGTCGGCCACCTGCTTGAGCAGGCCGAGTTCGACGGCATCGTCGGCCCCATGCGGGAAGGTGAGGGTGGCGATGTCCGTCACCGGCGCGCCCTTGAAGGTGTTCGGCGAATAGACCAGCACGAAATTGATGCCGAAATTCTGCCATTCGAGCTTGCGCAGGGCTCCGACCTTGGCGGTGATGTTGCGGCCGAGTACGTTGACGGTGATGGCGTCGCCGACCTTGAGGCCGAGACCATGTGCGACCTCCTGCTCCAGGGAGACCAAGGGCGGGCCGGTATAATCGGGACCCCACCACTGGCCCTCGACCACGCGTGAGCCGGCCGGCACCGCGTCGGTGAAGGTGACCCCGCGATCCCCGCTCAGTACCCAGGCGATGTTCGGGGGGGGCTTGATCTTATCCGCCGGTACGTCCTTCACGCTGACGATGCGGCCGCGCAGCATCGGTACGCGCTCGCTGGTCGCCTGCGGGGCGGCCTGCTTGAGGAAGGCGTCGAAGCGGGGCGCGTCGGCGCGGCGAATGTCGACGAAGAAGAAACTCGGCGCCTTGTCGGGAATGGCGGCGGAAAGCTGGTGGCGGATATTGCCGTCGACCAGCGTCAGGGCCACCAGCAGGCAGAGCCCCAGGCCGAGCGAGAGCACCACCGAGGGTGTGGCGGCGCCGGGACGGTGGATATTGGTAACGGCCAGACGCAGCGGCGTGGAGTGCGGGCGGGGCAGCCGGCGGGCGAGCGCCATCAGCAGGCTTGCCACCACGCGCAGGAGGATGAAGGCGCCGAGCGCGGAGCCGACATAGACCAGGGCCACCTTGTGGTCGGCGGCGAAGAACACCGCCAGGGCGACCAGGGCGGCGACGGCCAGGCCGGCAAGGGTGAGCACGATGGGGGCCGGCCAGCGCCGTGTCGGGGCGATGGCATCGCGGAACAGGGCCGATACGGAGATGTCCCGAGCCCGCCCCAGCGGCAGCAGAGAGAAGGCGAGGGTGGTCAGCAGGCCGTAGAGGGCAGCGAGCGCGAGCCCTGCCGGATTGAGCACCGGCGTGATCGGCAGCGGCAGATAGTCGGCAAAGCCATAGGCCAGGATGAAGGGCAGGGCGGCGCCAGCGACAAGACCGATGACAATGCCGAGAGTGGCCAGCAGCAGGGTCTGGGTGAGATAGATGCCGGTGACGAGGTTGGCCCCGGCTCCCAGCGTCTTCAGCGTGGCGATGCTGTCGCGCTGGCGTTCGACGAAGGCGCGCACGGCATTGGCCACACCGACGCCGCCGACGAGCAGGGCCGTCAGCCCGACCAGCGTGATGAACATGGTGAAGCGCTCGATGCCACGCCGAAGCTCCGGGGAGGCGTCGTCGCGGGTGCGGACCTCCCAGCCGGCCTGGGGAAAGGTCTCGTTCGCCTTCTGGCGAACGGCATCCGGCGAAACATTCGGCGGCAGTACCAGGCGATAGCGCCAGCGGATCAGTGAGCCCGGCTGGATCAGCCCGCTCTCGCGCAGCGCGTCCAGGGTGATCATCAGGCGGGGCCCGAAGGAAATGCCGCCGGCGATCTTGTCCGGCTCGCCGACGAGGCGATCTACCAGGCTAACCGTCAGATTGCCGATGGTGACGGCGGCGCCGGGTTGCAGGCCGAGCCGGGCGAACAGGGCGGCGTCGGCTGCCGCATCGGCCCGGCTGCCCTGGCCGCCGATGGTGGCGGACAGGGCCTGGCCCTTGCCGAACTCCACCGTGCCGAGCAGGGGATAGGCCTGGTCGACCGCCTTGATTTCGACCAGGGCGGTCTGGCCGTCCGATGTGCGCGCCATCGCCCTTGTGCTCGCGGCGACCGAGAGCTGGCCCTGCTGTCCGATGAAGGCGAGCTCCTCGGGATTGGCTTCGCGCCCCACCAGCGTGAACTCGATGTCTCCGCCATTGATCACCCGACCCTGGCTGCGCAGCCCGTCCGACAGGGCGCTGGAGATGGCGTCGACCCCGGCGATCGCCATCACGCCGAGAGCGAGGCAGGCCAGGAAAATACCGAAACCGCGGATGCCGGCGCGCAATTCGCGCAGGGCAAAGCGCAGGGGGAGGGGAAGAGAAGCGAGGGACATCGATGATGTTGAGCGGATGGACAAGGCCGAATCAAGGCAAAGTGGGGGTGCGCTCCGCTTACCGCAAGCCGCGCACCACGATATTGCGCGGGCCCGTGGCAGACATGATATAGGCTCCATCATGACGATGACCGCGCCAGTTTCGCTGACGGAGCGCCAATGTACCCTGATCGCCAGGGCGCTGGCCGAGCCGCGGCGCTTTCAGATCCTCAAGGAAATCGCTGCGCAAGGCGGCTCGATGGCCTGCGCCTGCATGCAGCAGAAGCATGAGGTCACGCCGGCGACCTTGTCCCATCACATGAAGGAGCTCGAGAATGCCGGGCTCATCGAGATCGTGCGCGAGGGCAAGTTCGCTACACTCGTGCTCCAGCGCGAGACGCTGGATGCCTATCTGCGCGAACTGGCCAGCCTGTAGGGCAGGATGAGGGGCGGCACCGTCGAACGTCCATAAGCACCTTCCTCCTTCAGCCTGCTCGTAAAATTTTCCATCGCTCGCTCTTGTTTCGTTTCGATGATTATCTAACTATCGAATCATTGTCACTCGAACCAAGAGATATTCGATGAGCAGATTGGCAGGTAAGGTCGCCGTGGTTACCGGTGCCTCTAAGGGCATCGGCGCGGGTATTGCGAAAAGCCTGGCGGCCGAAGGCGCCGCCGTCGTGGTGAATTATGCCTCGAGCCGGGATGGAGCCGAGAAGGTCGTCGCCGAGATCACCGCCAAGGGCGGCAAGGCGATCGCCGTCAAGGGCGACGTCTCCAAGGCGGAAGAGGTGAAGGCCATCTTCGTCGAGGCCGAGAAGGCCTATGGCCGGCTCGACGTCCTGGTGAACAATGCCGGCGTCTATGCCTTCGCACCGCTCGAAGAGGTGACGGAAGCCGAGTTCCATCGCCAGTTCAACACCAATGTGCTCGGGCTGCTGCTGGCCAGCCAGGAGGCGGAGAAGCATTTCGGCCCCGAGGGCGGCAGCATCATCAATATCGGCTCGGTTGCGACCGACGTGAATTTCCCGGCCACATCGGTCTACACCGCCACCAAGGGGGCGGTGACCTCGATCACCCGGGTGCTGGCCAAGGAACTCGGCCCCAGGAAGATCCGGGTGAATTCGATCAACCCCGGCATGGTGGAGACGGAGGGCGTGCACGCCGCCGGCTTCATCGGCGGCGACCTGGAAAGCCAGACCGTGGCCCAGACTCCGCTGGGACGCATCGGCCAGCCCGGGGACATCGCGCCCGTCGCGGTCTTCCTGGCCTCGGGCGAATCCGGCTGGCTGACCGGCGAGGTGCTGGCGGTCTCCGGTGGCGTCCGATAGACAGCGGGCTCAGGCGAGGGTGGGACGCCGGCCAGAGCGTTCCGCCCTCAATCTCCGCCTGTCAGCCGTTTCAGGCCCGCCTGGGTTTCGGGTTCGTTCGGGATCAGGCGCAGGGCAGCCTTGTAGTCCGCGATCGCCTCCTCGCGCCGGCCCAAGACTTCGTAGATATGGGCGCGGGTGTCGAGGATGGCGCCTTCGTCAGGCGCCGCCTTGACCGCGGCCTCGGCATCCGCCAGCCCCTCTTCGGCGCGGCCGAGCTTGAACAGGGACCAGGCCCGCAGGTTGAGCGTCACGGCGTCGTTGCGTCCGCCCTTGATTGCAAGGTCCACTTCCCGGAGAGCGCCCTCATAGTCGTCGCGCTGGGCCAGCACGAGGGCACGCAGCAGGCGGGCATCCGCATTGTTCGGGTCGACAGCAAGAACCGCGTCGGCTTGGTCCTGGAGGTCCTCGACGCTTTTCGTCGCGGCGTTCTGGTCATTCGTGCTGAACAGCCAGACCCGGGAGGTCGTGTTGCCAAGGCCGAAAGCCAGGGCGAGCAACGCCAGACTGGCAAGCGTGAAGGCAAGACGACGGGGTTCCTGGAAGGGACCGATACGACGGGTGATGAGCACGGCGGCGGCCAGGCCGCCGAGGAAGCCGCCGAAATGGCCTGCATTGCTGATGCCGGGATTGAGGAGCCCGTAGAGGAAGTTGAGGCCGGCCCAGAAGGCGGCATTGGTCATCAGGGCCCGGCCGAAGGCGTCGCCCCGCCGGGCGCCATACAATACGATGGCACCGAGCAGCCCGAAGATCGCCCCGGAAGCGCCGAGGGAAAACACCTCGCCCCACAGCACCGACGCGACGGCCCCGGCAATACCGCCGATGGCATAGATCACGAAGGCCCGCAGCCGCCCATAGGTCCGCTCCACCATCGGCATGACCTGAAACAGCGAGAACAGGTTCAACGCCAGATGCGGCAGGCTGCCATGCAGATAGGGCGCGGTGAACAAGGTCCACATCCGCCCCTGGGTGAAGGGAACCTGGCCGCCGATGCCGAGCGTGTAGAGGATCCCCTGCGAAGGCTGCCAGAGTATCCGCGCGAGATTCTCGGGCGAGCCGGCCAGCCAGGCCGTGAACAGCGCAGCCACCAAATAGAGGCTGGCGCAGACCGCCGCCAGGGGGTAGGCCAGGGGCATCGGCCCGAACAGGGCGCGATGCCACAGAGGCGGCTGCCGGGAGCTCACGCCGCGGCTCGGCGCGAGCCCGACGCCCCGGTTTCCTCGAAGAGTTCGGCGAGCTTGTCGGTCATGACGCCGCCGAGTTCCTCGGCATCGACGATGGTGACGGCGCGCTTGTAATAGCGCGTGACGTCATGGCCGATGCCGATGGCGATCAGCTCTACCGGCGAGCGCGTCTCGATATCCTCGATCACCCAGCGCAGGTGGCGCTCCAGGTAATTGCCGGTGTTGACCGACAGGGTCGAATCGTCGACCGGGGCACCGTCCGAGATCACCATCAGGATGCGCCGGCTTTCGAAGCGCCCGAGCAGGCGCTGATGCGCCCAGGCCAGCGCTTCGCCGTCGATATTCTCCTTGAGCAGCCCTTCGCGCATCATCAGACCGAGGCTCTTGCGAGCCCGGCGCCAGGGCGCGTCGGCCGATTTATAGATGATGTGCCGGAGGTCGTTGAGGCGGCCGGGGGACGCCGGTTTGCCGGCCTGCAGCCAGCTCTCGCGCGACTGGCCGCCTTTCCAGGCTCTCGTGGTGAAGCCCAGGATCTCCACGCGCACGCCGCAGCGTTCCAGCGTGCGGGCGAGAATGTCCGCGCAGGTCGCGGCCACCGTGATCGGGCGTCCGCGCATCGAGCCGGAATTGTCGATCAAGAGCGTCACCACCGTGTCGCGGAAATCGGTGTCGCGCTCGCGCATGAAGGAGAGCGCGGAAGTCGGGTCGATGATGACACGCGACAGGCGGGCCGGATCGAGCATGCCTTCCTCGAGATCGAAATCCCAGGAGCGGTTCTGTTGCGCCATCAGGCGGCGCTGCAGCCGGTTGGCCAGGCGCGCCACCACGCCCGACAGGCTGGAAAGCTGCTTGTCGAGATAGGCTCGCAGGCGATCGAGTTCCTCGGGGTCGCACAGATCCGCCGCTTCGACGATTTCGTCGAAGCGGGTGGTGAAGGCCTTGTAGTCGCTGGCGCGCCGCTCATTGTCGCGATGCTCGGGCGGCCGCCAGGGTTGGGCTGCCTCCTCGGCATCGCCCGTCTCGGTATCGTCCGGCAGGTCGGAGGAGGGCGATTCGGCGTCCTGTGTCTCGCCGTCCTGGGATTCCTCGTCCTCGCTCTCGGTCTCCTCGAGCTTCATGGATTCGGAATCGTCCTGGACCTCGCCCTGGTTCTCCTGGTTCTCGCCTTCCTGCTCGCTCTCGGCGTCGTTTTCGCGATCGTCGGAATCGTCGCTATCCGCCTGCGCTTCCTCGGACAGGCCCATATGGGTCAGGAGGTCGTTCATGGCGCGGGCGAAGGCGCGCTGGTTCTCGATCACGCTGTCGAGGCGGGCGAGGTCCTTGCCGGCCTTCTCTTCGATCAGCGGGCGCCACAGGTCTACCAGCTTGCGGGCCGGCTCGGGCGGGGCGAGGCCGGTCAGCTTCTCGCGCACCATCAAGGCGAGGGCATCCTCGACCGGCGCTTCCTCGCGGACACGGATGTCCTCATATTTGCCGCCGCGGAAATAACGGTCCTCGAGCATGGCGGTGAGGTTGTTGGCCACCCCGGCCATGCGGCGTGAACCGATCGACTCGCAGCGGGCCTGCTCGACGGCATCGAACACGCTGCGCGCCTGCTCGTTCTGCGGGGCGTGGCGGCGATGCACTGCCGGGTCATGGCAGGCGAGACGGAGCGCCATCGCATCGGCCTGGCCGCGCACGATCGCCGCGACATGGGCGTCGAGCTTGCGCGGCGGTTCGGCCAGGCGCGCCTTGTCGGCCATCAGCATCGGCTTTTCCGATGCGAAGGTCACTTCGAGATCCGGCTTGCGGGCGATGGCGCGCAGGGCCCCGGCCACCGAACGCTTGAAGGCGTCGTTGGGAACGTCCTTGGGCTTTTCGCCGGGCTTGCGGTTCGTCGTGGTCATGATGCCGTCAATCCTGGGAGCGCGGACGTTCTCGTCCGCTCTTCCTCTCTTACGAGCGTGGTGTTTCCAGGGGCGGATTGTCCAACACTCGCTTGAGTGTCATGGGGACGTCCGCGCTCCCGGATCACGTCAACGCGACGTTGACCGAGCTTTCGGCCAGCTCCGCGCCGAAGGCGCGCTGGTAGAACTCGGCCACGAGGCTGCGTTCGAGCTCGTCGCACTTGTTGAGGAAGGTAACGCGGAAGGCAAAGCCGATATCGTGGAAGATATTGGCGTTCTCGGCCCAGGTCAGCACCGTGCGCGGCGACATCACGGTGGAGAGGTCACCGTTCATGAAGGCGTTGCGGGTGAGATCGGCGACGCGCACCATCTTGTTGACGATGTCGCGGCCGTTCGGGCTCTTCTGATAGTGCTTGGCCTTGGCCAGCACGATGTCGACTTCCTTGTCATGCGGCAGATAGTTCAGCGTGGTGACGATCGACCAGCGGTCCATCTGGCCCTGGTTGATCTGCTGGGTGCCGTGATAGAGGCCAGAAGTGTCGCCCAGGCCCACCGTGTTGGTGGTGGCGAACAGGCGGAAGGCCGGATGAGGGCGGATCACGCGCTTCTGGTCGAGCAAGGTGAGCTTGCCGGAGATTTCCAGCACGCGCTGGATCACGAACATCACGTCGGGACGGCCGGCGTCATATTCGTCGAACACCAGGGCGATGTTGTTCTGCAGGGCCCAGGGCAGCATGCCGTCGCGGAACTCGGTGACCTGCTTGCCGTCCTTGAGGACGATCGCGTCCTTGCCGACGAGGTCGATACGCGAGACATGGCTGTCGAGATTGATGCGCACGCAGGGCCAGTTGAGACGGGCGGCGACCTGCTCGATATGCGTCGATTTGCCCGTGCCGTGATAGCCCGTGACCATCACGCGGCGATTATGGGCAAAGCCCGCCAGGATCGCCAGGGTCGTCGGCTTGTCGAAAAGATAATCGGGATCGAGGTCCGGGACGTGGTCGGAGGACTGGGAATAGGCCGGTACTTCGAGATCCGTATCGAAACCAAACAGCTTTTTGGCCGAAACCATGATGTCCGGCAGATTGGCCGGTGTCGTTGCGTCAGTCATTATGCCTTCCTTGGCTGGCGCCAGGGCGGCGCAGCCGACAATCCTCTTCTTATGCGTCGCTCAGGGTGCGTCGTCAGCTATGGTTTGGGCTAGACGGGAGCGATTTTGGCCGAGGAGAAGGAGGGTGAGGACGCAAGCCTTGCGGCTTGCTACGAAACCCGACGTACTCATCGGCCAAAAGCGCCCCGCCGCGAAGCGGTGAGGTGAAAAATGGTCGTCTGCAGCGTCGCTTCGCTTGCCAAGACAGAAGTCTTGGCAGCGCTTGCTCCTCCCATCCAACCATTTTTGACCTCATCTTGCTCCAAACCATAGCTGACGACGCACCTTAGCAGAGCCCGGCGCTACGCAGCGTATTATAGGCCTGGATGATCCCGCGCAATTTATCTTCGCTGGATCGATCCCCGCCATTGGCATCGGGATGGAGACGTTTGACCAGCGTCTTGTAGCGCGCCTTGATTTCGGGGCCGCTGGCGGTTTCCGGCAGATCGAGCGCGTCAAGGGCCTTGCGCTCCAGCAATTTCAGTCGCCGCCTCTCGGGTTCGGGCGTTCCTTGCGGGCGGCGGAAGCCGTGATCCTCGTCGAAGAAACCGAAGCCGTCATGGATCTCGGGGCCGGGTTGCGGCCCTTCGCCGCGCTTCTTGGACCAGGGATTGACCCCCATCGTCCAGGTCGGGCGATGGCCGGTGGCGGCATCGCGCTGATAGGCGCTGACCGAGTCGTCCGGCAGGCCGGCGAAATAATTGTAGGTCTTGTTGTAGTCGCGCACGTGTTCCAGGCAGAAATGCCAGAACTGGCCTTCGCGGTTGCGCCCCTTGGGCGCACGAAATTCGCCGGCGTTCCGGCAACCGGCATGTTCGCATAGCCGTACGCTCGCCGGCTGGACCTCTTCGGCCCTTGGGCGCACCCGGATGCGATCAAACAAGGGCGAGTCCAGATCCATAATGACACACTATGCGAGGGTGAACACAAATGGGCAAGCGCGAGCTTGGACGCAAGAGCGTTTTGTAAATCGAACGAAGCACATCAAATCGCAAAGACGCGTGAAACCAAACAGCGAGAGCGACAAGCGTTCATACCTGAACACGCTTTGCTCAGGGGTTAATCGAAGGCGGAATGCCGCTGCACAATCTGAAATATGGGGTCTGTCGACCCAAAAAAGAAAGAGGCCGCCCAATGGCGGCCCAAGTCTTAGGGAGGAAACGCCCAAGGAGGGCAGTGGAGGAGCGCAAAGGCGCATCCGCCACGTCCCTAAACTGATCCTCATCGGTTCATTTCGCAAGTGCGAAATGAAATAAATTTTGAAAACCGGCCTGAAATCGAGCCAGTGTTGTAAAAATGCGACGTTTGACGCGGTGCCCGGCTTCTTTTCAGCGGCGGGCGGGGGCTTGCAGCAATTTCTGTGCTGCAATGCCGAAGGCGATCCCGAGCGTCGCCCACAGCACGGCATGAATGCCGAGCGAGGCGATGCGGAACTTCCACAACACCGTGGCCGAAAAATCGGCCGGGATGTCGTTGACCGTCGGCAGGATCTGCATGGCCACGACCATCACCACCAGATAGGCTGCCGCCCCCACGAGGTTGGCGTTCCAGCGGCCGAGGCTGGCAGCGAGCCGGTTCGCGGTGCCGAGAGCCGCAGCCATCGTCACGAGGGACAGCAGGATCAAGCCGAAATAGAAGGCGGTGCGCAGGCCGATGGTGTCGGGATTGCCGACGGCCGGCGGGTTGGCAGGATATTTGATCTGTGGCACCACCATGATGGCGGCGAAGCCGACGAGGGCGATTAATCCGGCGGTTGCGCGCGGGCTGAGGCTGCCGATCCGGCCCTGCGCGAAGGCAAAGATCAGGGCGAAGATGCCGCCGAGCGCTGCGCCATAGACGACCATGCCGGTGACGAGGCCGTAGCTGGCCTGGACCGGCCGGCTGACCGGCTCTTCCTCATGATCGTGGGCCGCGGCCGCCTGCGCGGCGCCGGGCGTCGGGGCAGCCGTCGGAGCCGGCTCTGAGGCGTGGCTTTCCTCGAAAGCGATGGCGGCGTCGACCTGGGGCTCACCGAACACCCAGGCGAAGCCGGACGCAAACAGTCCGGCCAGGATGCCGATCAGCATCCCCCGGATCAAAAGCGATCTAACCATGTCGTGTGCCTATGCGCCCTAGTGGCAGGGGAAGCCGAGCAGATGGCGGGCGTCATGCACGAATTCGTGGATGTAGACGCCGGGAATCAGCGAGGTTGCGCCCTGTTCGGCGCCAACGAAATAGATGGCGAGCACAGCCAGGAGCACAGTGAAGAGCGCCCAGGGCAGGATCTCGCGGACCGGGATGGCGATCGGCTGCTGGGCGACGGGTGCCAGAGTTGCGGTGGTCATGAAAAGCTCCTTGGGATTACGCGTCCCGTTACGAGTCATGCTGCCTTGGAAGAGGTCTGACTTCCGGATTGACGCCGCAGCGCCGCCGTTCACAGTGGCGCGACCGTGCCGGAATTCCACCGGCTTCCCACCCTTGGCAAAGCTCTTCCATAAGAGCGCAAGTCACGGATATGTCAATATTCTGGAAGCGACTTTATCTTGGGGAATTGCCTTCATGACGCCACGCCTGATCCTGCTGTGCCATGGAGCGACGCCCGCACTGCGTGCGGCGGGGTTTCCACTCGACGAGGCGCTCGACGCGAGGGGGGAGAAGGCGGCTCGGGACCAGCAGGGACGTTTCGCCAAGGCGACCCGCGTCCTGAGCAGTCCGGCGCTCAGGGCCCGCCAGACGGCGCATGCCCTCGGCCTCGATCCTGAAATCGACGAGGTCCTGCGCGAATGCGACCATGGCCGCTGGGCGGGGCTTGGCCTGGAGGCGGTGGCCGCCGCCGAGCCCGAAGCGCTTGGGGCGTGGCTGACCGATCCGCAGGCCTGCCCGCATGGCGGTGAGAGCATTGCGGCCGTGATTGCACGGGTCGGTGCCTGGCTCGATGGCGGGCGGTTCGAGGGCTACACGCTGGCCGTTACCCATGCCTCGGTGCTGCGCGCGGCGATCGTTCATGTCCTCGGCAGCGAGCCTCGTTCCTTCTGGCGCATCGAGGCCGGCCCGCTGGCGAGCGCTGATCTCAGGCCTTCCGCCCGCGGCTGGTCGCTGCGGCTAGGGGCGTAGAGGCGTCTCGGCAAGGCCCTCCGGCAGAGCTGCTTTTCCTTTTTCGTCATTGGCATGTCGCCGGGCCTTTTGTAGACACGGCTCTGACGGGTTAGTCGCCCAAACAGGATTGATGTCATGCGCGTTGCAATGATCGGTACGGGTTATGTTGGCCTGGTGACGGGGGCTTGCCTCGCCGATTTCGGCCATGTCGTCACCTGCGTCGACAAGGATCCGGCCAAGATCGAGGGCTTGCTGGCCGGGCGCATGCCGATCTACGAGCCGGGCCTCGACGATCTGGTGGCGCGCAATGTGCGCGAGAAGCGCCTGTCCTTCACCACCGAGCTCGCCCCCGCCGTGCGCGATGCGGCCGTGGTGTTCCTGGCTGTCGGTACTCCCTCGCGCCGCGGCGACGGGCATGCGGACCTGTCTTATGTCTATGGCGCGGTGCGCGAGATCGCCGCGGCGGTCGAGGGCTTCACGGTGGTGGTGACCAAGTCGACCGTGCCGGTCGGCACTGGCGACGAGGTCGAGCGGCTGATCCGCGAGGTCAGGCCGGATGCCGATGTCAGCGTGGTGTCGAACCCCGAATTCCTGCGCGAAGGCGCGGCGATCGAGGATTTCAAGCGCCCGGACCGCATCGTGGTCGGCACTGAGGAGCAGCGCGCCCGCGAAGTGATGGGCGAGGTCTACCGCCCGCTCCATCTCAACCAGGGGCCGCTGCTGTTCACGGCCCGGCGCACCTCCGAACTGATCAAATATGCCGCCAACGCCTTCCTGGCGACCAAGGTCACCTTCATCAACGAGATCGCTGACCTGTGCGAGAAGGCTGGTGCCAACGTGCAGGAGGTGGCCCGCGGCATCGGTCTCGACAACCGCATCGGTTCCAAATTCCTGCATGCCGGGCCGGGCTTCGGCGGTTCGTGCTTTCCCAAGGATACGCTCGCGTTGCTGCGCACCGGCCAGGAGCATGGCGTGCCACTGCGCATCGTGGAGGCGGTGGTCGGGGTCAACGATGCCCGCAAGGCGGCGATGGCACGCCGCGTCATCGCGGCGTTGGACGGCAACATCGCCGGCAAGACGGTGGCCCTGCTCGGCCTTGCGTTCAAGCCGAACACCGATGACATGCGCGACAGCCCCTCGATTCCGATCGTGCTCGCCTTGCAGGACAAGGGCGCACGGGTGCGGGCCTATGATCCCCAGGCGATGGAGGAGGCCCGCAAGGTTCTGAGCGATGTCGACTATCGCTCCAGTGCCTATGACTGCCTCGATGGCGCCGATGTCGCAGTGATCGTCACTGAATGGGACGAGTTCCGGGCGCTCGACCTCGAGCGGGTCAAGAACCTGCTCACCCGCCCGGTGATCGTGGACCTGCGCAACATCTACCGGCTCGAAGACATGAAGCGGTACGGCTTCCGCTATGAGAGCATCGGGCGCGAGGGGACTGTGCCCTGAGCTGACGAAGCCCCGGATATTTGCGCGACCGGGCGCAGCCGCGGCTGGCTTGAGAAGGCTGGGGAGGGCTTCGCCTCGTTTGGGGCGGGCCAGCACGCCCGGCTTCGCACACAACCGAATGCAGCTCTACGGCTCTCAAGCGCAGGCGCGAGAAATCACAGGCCTGTTGCGGATTTGCATCAAGTCCCAACTCATGGTTGCAGGGCGCCGATCTTGATTGGATCAAAGCGCTAAGAATTATCATACTATAAGGCTTACACGGCGATTCGACCGCGATTCCGGCCGGTGGAGCGCTGAACAGGATCTCCGAACCTGCCCTGGCGGTGCAGGCTGGGAAATCCTGCAAAATTTTCAGACGCCAGTTCCAGTGCCCGCGACAAGGCCATTAGCCATGCGGGCGGCTTGGCTGAGGCGCTTTGCTTGCGAGGATGTTCATGTCGAGGTTGCGTCGCAAATTGAGTCGGCTGGCCGCCGGCGTGCTGGCATTGACGGCCGTCGAGGGGATGGGCACCGCGCTTGCCCAGCAGATGCCGGCCATGCCGGTTACGGTGGCCAATCCGGTCAAACGCAAGATCACTGAAGCGCTGGAATTCACCGGCCGTTTCCAGGCCTGGCCGCAGGTGAACATCACCTCGCGCGTCACCGGCTATCTAGACAAGTCGAGCTTCGTGGAAGGTTCCCTCGTCAAAGAGGGCGATGTGCTGTTCGCGATCGATCCGCGTCCGTTCCAGGCTGCGGTCGACCAGGCGGCCGCCCAGGTGAAGATCACGCAGACCAGGATCGACCTGACCCAGGCCAATCTGGCGCGCGCCGAGGCGCTGAAGAAGAGTGGCAACGTCACCGACGCGACCTATCAGGCCAACCTCCAGGCCTATCAGGAGGCGGCGGCCTCGATCGATTCGGCCAATGCGGCCCTGGCAACCGCCAAGCTCGACCTCAACTATGCCACCATCACCGCACCGATCTCGGGCAGGATTACCCGCCAGTTCGTCTCGCGCGGCAATCTGGTGGTGGCCAACTCGACCTCGCCGCTGGCGTCGATCGTCGCAGTCGATCCGATCTTTTTCTACTTCGATCTCGACGAAGCGAGCTACCTTGCCTATCAGCGCGCCTCCAAGGGCAAGCTGGATAGCGGCGGTAAGGATCCCACGCTGAAGGTCGAGATCGGCCTGTCGGACGAGAAGGGGTTCTCCCATAAGGGCACGCTCGACTATATCGCGCCCCAGGTCGACGCCCAGACCGGCACCGTTACGGCCCGCGCCAAGGTGGACAATCCCGATGGCTTCCTCACATCGGGCCTGTTCGGGCGCATCCGCATCACCATCGGCGAGCCCTACGAGGCGCTGGTCGTGCCGGATGTAGCGGTGAGCCAGTCGGCACAGGGGCGCACCGTCATCGTGGTCGGCGCCGACAAGATCGCCAATCCGCGCGTGGTGGAACTCGGCCCGAAATTCGGCAGCTTCCGCGTGATCAAGTCGGGCCTCAAGCCCGAGGACCAGGTGCTGATCAACGGCCAGATGCGCGCCCGCCCGGGCGGCGAGGTCGTGCCGCAACCCACCAAGCTGGACGTGCCGGAAACGCTCGTTCCCGACCCGAACTGATCGGGAGCGCAGCCCATGAAATTCGGCCATTTCTTCGTCGACCGCCCGATCTTTGCCGCCGTCGTCTCGATCGTCACGGTGGTGATCGGGCTCGTTTCCTATGTCGGCCTGCCGATCGCCCAGTTCCCGCAGATTGCCCCGCCGACGGTGGTGATCAACGCCACCTATCCCGGCGCCAATGCCCAGACCATCGCCGAGACGGTGGCGGCGCCGTTGGAGCAGTCGATCAACGGCGTGGAAGGGATGATCTATCAGACCTCCCAGGCCACCAATGACGGCTCGCTGCAGATCACCGTCACCTTCGCCACCGGCACCGATCTCGATATCGCCCAGGTGCAGGTGCAGAACCGCGTCTCCTCGGCGGAGCCGCGCCTGCCGGCCGAGGTGCGGGCTCTCGGCATCACGGTCAACAAGTCGTCTTCCGACTTCCTCTTGATCGTCACGCTCTATTCGCCGGATAATTCGCTGAACGACTATGGCATCTCCGACTATGCCATTCTCAACGTCAACGACATCCTGGCCCGCGTCGACGGTGTCGGCTCGACCTTCGCCTTCGGCCTGCGCGAACCCTCGCTGCGCGTCTGGCTCGATCCGAACCGGCTTGCCAGCTTCGATTTGACGGCGGGTGAGGTCGTCCAGGCCCTGCGCGAGCAAAACGTGCAGGTCTCCGGCGGCACGCTCGGTGCCCAACCCTCACCCAACAACACCACCAGCGAGATCACGGTCACCACCCAGGGCCGTTTCCAGGACGCCGAGCAGTTTCGGAACGTCATCATCAAGTCGACCCCGGATGGCCGCCTGCTCAAGCTGAGGGACGTCGCCCGCGTCGAGGTCGGCGCCAAACAGTACAGTTCCAACCTCTATCTCGACAGCCAGCCGACGGTGGGCATCGCCGTGCTGCAGCGTCCGGGCAGCAATGCGCTTGCGACCGCCGATCGCGTCAAGGCCAAGATGGACGATCTGGCCAAGGCCTTTCCGCCGGGGCTGAAATATTCCATCGTCTACAACCCCACCGAATTCGTCTCCGCCTCGATCGAAGCCGTCTACGAGACCTTCTTCGAGGCGATCGTGCTGGTGGTGATCGTCGTCTTCGTCTTTCTGCAATCCTGGCGCGCAGCGATCATCCCGATCATCGCCATTCCCGTCTCGATCATCGGCACCTTCGCGGTGATGGCGGGGCTCGGCTTCTCGCTCAACATGCTCACACTGTTCGGGCTGATCCTGGCGGTGGGCATCGTGGTCGACGACGCCATCGTGGTGGTGGAGAATGTCGAGCGCAACATCCATGACGGCATGACGCCCAACCGGGCCGCCCATGTCACCATGGACGAGGTCGGCCGCGCCGTGATCGCCATCGCCCTGGTGCTGTGCGCGGTGTTCGTGCCGACCGCCTTCATTCCGGGCATATCGGGGCTGTTCTACCAGCAGTTCGCGGTGACAATCGCGGCCGCCACGGTGATCTCGGCCTTCAACTCGCTGACCTTGTCGCCGGCGCTCGCCGCCCTGTTGCTCAAGCCGCATGACCCGGAGCATCGCAGCCGCTTCTTCCTGTTCCGTTGGCTCCGGGCAGCGGGCGACGGCTTTAACCGTGGCTTCGACAGGATGTCGCGCGGCTATGGCGGTTCAGTCGGCTTTGCCGCTCGCCACAAGCTGTTGTTCCTGGCCATTTATGGAGGCCTGCTCTACGCCACCTTCTATGTCTACACCAAGGTGCCGACGGGCTTCGTGCCGGAATCGGACCAGGGCTACGCCATCGTAGTGGTGCAGTTGCCCGACGGTGCGTCGCTGGAACGCACCGACGCCGTGGTGCGCAAGGCGCAGCAGATCGCGGCAGGCAGCCCGGGCGTTGCCCATGTCATCGGTGTCGCCGGCTTCTCGGGCGCGACCTTCACCGCCGCTTCGAATGCGGCCACCATCTTCGTGCCATTCAAGCCGTTCGACGAACGCCTGAAGGAGGGATTGTCGGCGCAGGCCATCGTGGGTGAATTGCAAAAGCGCGTCTTCGCCATCGAGGAGGGCTTCGTCTTCGTGATTCCGCCACCCACCATCCAGGGGCTCGGCACCGGCGCCGGCTTCAAGATGCAGGTGCAGGATCGCGGCGGCGTCGGGCCTGAGGCGCTGATGCAGGCCGCCAATGCCCTGATCGGCAAGGCCAATCAGACGCCGGGCCTCACCCAGGTCTACACCACGCTGTCCAACAATGGCCCGCAGCTCTTCGTCAATGTCGACCGCATCAAGGCGCGCATGCTCAACGTGCCGATCGGCAACATCTTCGAGGCGATGCAGGTCTATGTCGGCTCGGCCTATGTCAATGACTTCACGCGCCTGGGTCGTGCTTTTCAGGTGAATGCCCAAGCCGAAGGGCGCGACCGCCTCAACAAGGAGGATCTCGTCCGCCTCAAGGTGCGCAGCAGCACCGGTGCCCTGGTGCCGCTCGGCTCGCTGATCTCCTTCGAGGAACGCACCGGCCCCGACACGGTGATGCGCCACAATCTCTATCCGGCCGCCTATGTCAGCGGCTCGGGCCTGCCCGGCGTGTCCTCCACCACGGCGCTCGACCTGATGGAGAAGGCGGCGGCCGAGGTGCTGCCGCCGGGCGTGGGCTATGAATGGACCGAGATCGCCTTCCAGGAACGCTCGGTCGGCAACACGATCTATTTCGTGTTCGGCATCGCCGTGCTGTTCGTCTTCCTGTTCCTGGCCGCCCAGTATGAAAGTTGGTCGCTGCCGCTCGCCATCATCCTGATCGTGCCGCTTTCCATCCTGGCGGCGCTGCTAGGGGGCATGGCACGCGGCCTGCCGATCTTCGGCGGCTGGTGGTTCAAGGTGATGGACAACAACATCATGACGCAGATCTCCTTCGTCATGCTGATCGGCCTCGCCGCCAAGAACGCCATTCTGATCGTCGAGTTCGCGCGCCAGCGCGAGGACCACGGCGACACGCCCTGGCAGGCGGTGGTCGAGGCTTGCCGGTTGCGCCTGCGCCCGATCCTGATGACCTCCTTCGCCTTCATCCTCGGCGCAGTGCCGCTGATGATCGCCACCGGCCCTGGTTCGGAACTGCGCCAGGCCATCGGCACGGCCGTGGTTTTTGGCATGAGTGGCGTGACCTTCCTCGGTCTCTTCCTCACGCCGGTGTTCTACGTCACCATCCGCCTGATCGTGCGCAAGCTCTTCCGCGAGAAGCCCAAGCCTTCGACGGTGACGGCGGCGACGATGGGCGAGCCGGAAGGAAGCTGAGGCCGGCTGCGGTCCCAGGATTCAGCCCTTGGTGGCGGGCATGCCGGCCCGCCAAGGATGACACGCCAAACCGCTCTCGTTCTGGGGTACTATGATAGGGAATGGGGCGAGCAAAGAGGCTTTGCAGTCCCTTTGATTGACTCGTCACACAATGTTGACCATTCTCAACTGCGCAGCACGGTTCGGCGGCGTAGTCGCGGATCGTTCTGACGATACTCAGATGTACGTGGGCCCCGGCAGCTTTGTCGCGCTGAGGCAGTTCATCCGGCCTGGGTCTCGATGAGGAGAAGATCGGCACCGACGTCGTTACTGACGTGAGGCTGTGTGTGGCTTCATGCGTGTGATCTTCACCATCGAGACTCTCTAGCGTTGCACCTCTCAGGAGGTGCCGAGGTCGTGGTGGGTAAGATGGATGACAAGCCTTTCATAGCGCTTCGCCTGGTCGGTATTCCCCATCTCACGGTGGCGGGAGAGGGGGTGTTTCCCGCCAAGGGCTATGTCCTGGTCGCCATGCTGCTGCTGGCCGGCAGCCGACGCATGAGCCGCCAGGCCATCGCCGCCCTGCTTTGGGACGATGCGCCCGAGGAAAAGGCCCTCACCAATCTGCGCCAACTTCTCGTCCGCATCCATCGGACGTGGCCCTATGCCGATCCCCTGGTGGAGACCAGCGGGCCCCACTTGGCGGCTGGACCCGGCGCGGACCGTAGTGACCTTGCCGCGCTCCTGCGACTGGCGAAATCGGGCGTGCTGGCCGAGAGGGTGCAGGCCGCCCTGCTCGCCAAGGGCGATTTGCTCGACAGCATGGATTCGGGCGGTCCCGAATTGTCGCAATGGTTCCGCAGTGAACGCGAACGCTTCCGCCGCATCGTGCTCACCCTGGCCTCCGAGGTCCTGGTCGAGATGACCCGCTACGGTCGTGCGCCCGAACGAGAGATCGATCTCATCGGTGAGGTCATGCTCGCGCTCGAGCCGGAACGGGAGGAGAGCTACCGCGTCCTGATCGAAGCCTATGGCCGCAACGGCAACATTCCGGCGGTGAATCGGGTTCATGCCGGCCTGACCGACATGCTTCGTCGCGAATTCGGAACGGAGCCCCGGCCCCAGACTATAGCCACCGTGCGTCGCATTCTCGCCAGCGCGCCGCAGCCGCGGGTGCAGGTGAGCAGAGAAACGCGCAATGTGCCGGATGAACGCCCGCTTCAGACGAACCCTGCCGCGCCTCGCCTGCCTGGCTTGCCGCGAGTGGCGTTGTTTCCGCCGCGCCCGATACCCGGTCGCATGCTGGATCCCCTGCATCGGGCCCTGATCGAGGACGTTGCCAACGACCTGTCGCGCCACCGTACTTTCGCGGTTCTCGCACCGCATAGCAGTTTCCATGTCGCCGATGCGGGCGATGCCAGGCGCTTTGCCAGCCTGGGCTGTGCTTATTTGATCACCGGCTTCATGGTGCCGGGCAGCGAGCGCATGGCCCTGCGGCTGACACGGCAGCCGGATGAGGAAATCGTCTGGGCCGCCGAATATCTGGTTTCGCCCGAGCGGCTGGCGCTTTCCTTCCGGCTGATCACGCGGCAGATCGCCGCCACCCTTGCCAATGAGATCGAACGCGACCAGCTCGATCGCGCCCGCGCCGATCCCAAGCCGGCGGCCTATTGCCATTATCTCGAAGGACAGGCCCGCCTACACAGCTTCGACCTCGCCCGTCTGCGCCGGGCGCGGGCCGAGTTCAAGCTGGCTACCGAGGAAGACGGGGATTTCGCGCCCTCGCGCGCCCGCATTGCCCAGACCCTGCAACTCGAATGGCTGATGCTGGGGGGCACGGATCCATCCCTGCTCAACAAGGCCCGGGCGGAAGCGGATCTGGCGATGAAGATCGATCCTGGTCACGGCACGGGCCATTGGATGTCGGCCGTGGTGGCGCTCTATCAGCATGATTTCGACTACACCGCCGAAAAGTTCATGGAGGCGGAGGTCCTCAACCCGCATTCGGCCGATCTGCTGGTTCACCACGCCGATGCGCTTTCCCACCTTGGCGAGCCGGAACTGGGCTGGGAGCGCTTCCAGCGGGCCCTGGAACTCAACCCCTTCCCGCCGGATTATTATTGGTGGTCCGGTGCCACCATCGCCATCCGTCGCCGGCGCTTCGAGGAAGCAATCGAGCTGTGCGCCCGGATGGAGAACGACGAATCGGCCATCCGGGTGCTGGCCATGGGCCATGGCTTCGTCGGCGATACCGCGATGGCCCGTCACTATGGGCGGCGGGTCATGGACACCTATCCGGGCATGTCCGCCCTCGACCTTGCACGCCTGGCACCGGATCGCCGCCAGGAGGACGTCGAGTTCTGTGCCCAGGGCCTGCGCCTCGCCGGCCTTTCCTGAAGAAGAGGCGGCTGGCGCGGGGGAAACCAAGAAGAGTCCAGTCGGCCGCGCGGATACCCGAAGTTTCAAGCGATTGGCTTCCTTAAATGTATTGTCGGTGTGCGGTGCTCGATATTTTCCTGCGTCTGACTTTGTTCGGCTGCTTTATTTAAAGAATTGAATTATGATTTATTTTATAATTTCAAGCTTAATCATATAATTTAAGGTATAGGCGCAGAGATCATTCCTTGTCATCATTTTATAAATGAACTTCTTGATCGAGGGTGATGTGATATTCATGATTCCGTTTCTGTGTGACTCGGGCGTGAAGTCTGGTGAGGAATCAGATTGGACTTGTTGACTTCAATGTGTTTGACGAACAAGTAGTAGATGTGACGCATAGGTCGGGCATGGCCCGAAGGTTCTCATTCCGAATCACGAGATTTGTGATGGGAACGGCGGGGATCTGGCAAGTGGTGGTGGCATGCATGGGATGCCGGACCAGACTCCCCAGGCGAGGATAGTCGAATGGACGCTGAGGACGACATTGTTCTTCATTTGGTGGGCGTGCCGTATGTTGCCAAACCAATGGAGGGCGTGTTTCCGGGCAAGGGATATGTTCTCATTGCGATGCTGTTGCTTTCCGGCAGCCGGCGGATGAGCCGGCAGACTATTGCCGCGTTGCTGTGGGACGATGCTCCCGAAGAGAAGGCCCTCACCAATCTCCGGCAATTGCTGGCCCGCATCAACAGGTTCTGGCCGCTGGACGAGCCGCTGGTCGAGGTGGAAGGCTCCAATCTGATGGCCGGACCTGGAGCCGCCCGCAGCGACCTTGCCCAGATCATGGTGCGCCGCAAATCCCAGGTGCTGGCCGAGCGCGTGGCCGTCGTCAGGCTGGTGAAGGGGGACTTGCTCGACACGATCGACAGCGGCGGGCCCGATCTGTCGCAATGGTTCCGCAGCGAGCGCGAACGCTTTCGTCGCCAGGTTCTGGGGCTGGCGGGCGAGGTGCTCATGGAGATGACACAGTTCGCCCGTGCCAAGAAGAGCGACATCGATGAGATCGGCGAGCGCATGCTGGCGCTGGAACCGGAGCGGGAGGAGAGTTTCCGCGCACTGATGGAGGCCTATGGCCGGATCGGCGATATCGAGGAAGCCAACCGTGTCTTCGACGATCTGAAAAAGACCTTGCGCGATGAATTCGGCATCGAACCGAGGCCGGAAACGGTGGCCACGATGCGGCGTATCCTGGCGAACGCTCCCCGCCCTCGGCTGCAGGTCGTCGCGGAAGCCGAGGTGTCGGCGGCGATCGAGCAGGCTGTCCAACCTCCGGCTCTGCGCAATCTGGCGGGCCTGCCGCGCGTCTCCCTGTTCCCGCCGCAGCCGCGGCCGGGAGAGACCCTGCATCCCCTCTATCGCATGCTGATCGAGGACGTCGCCAACAGCCTGTCGCGTCACGCCACCTTTGCGGTGACGGCGCCGCATAGCAGTTTCGACGTGGCCGATACCGGGGATCGTGAAAGACTGGCCGCGCTGCGCTCGGGCTATCTCGTCACCGGCTTTCTGGTGCCCGGGAGCGAGAAGATGGCCCTGCGCCTGACCCGCAATCCCGGCGATGAGATCATCTGGGCGGCGGAATATCGGGTGGAACTGGAGGATCTGGTCGTTGCCTTCCGCATGATCTCGCATCGGATCGCGGTGACGCTGGCGAGCGAAATCGAGAGGGACCAGCTCGACCGCCTGCGGGCCGATCCCAAGCCGCTTGCCTATCGCCACTATCTGGAAGGGCACCTCCTGTTCAAGAATTGCGACCTGCCGCGCCTGCGGCGCGCGAGAGTGGAGTTTCAGAAAGCGGCGGCGATCGATATGGATTTCGCCGGCGCGAGGGGGGCGGTCTCCAATGCGCTGCAGCTGGAATGGCTCATGCTGGGAGCGAACGACCCTTCACTCCTGATGCAGGCCCGTCACGAAGCCGAGGCGGCAATCAACATCGATGCGGGCAACAGTGTCGGTCATTGGATGTCGGCGGTGATTGCGCTGCATCAGCGCGACTACGACAAGGCGGCGGAGCAATTCCTGGAAGCCGAGACGCTCAATCCCAATTCGGCCGACCTGTTGGAATCGCATGGCGACACCCTGGCGCATCTGGGCGATCCCGACGCGGGCTGGCAGAGGTTTCAGCGCGCCATCGAACTCAACCCCTTCCCGCCCGACCGCTATTGGTGGGGTGGGGCCACGATTGCCTATTTTCGCGAGGACTTCGACGGGGCGATCGACATGTGCGGCAAAATGGAGAACGATCAGTCCGTCCTGAGGATATTGGCAATATGCCATGGCAATCTCGGCAACAGGGAAATTGCCAGGAGCTATGGTGCGCGTTTGAAGGATATGTATCCCGGAATCACCGCGGCGGATGTTGTAAATCTTACGCCGGATAAGAAAGGAAACATGAAAGAGGTTATTGTGCGCGGGCTTAGGGTGGCTGGGATAAGTTAATTCGCAGGATGCTTCTTCTTAATTTCATAATAAGAAAACTTAAAACCGTAAATTTACTCAAGAGAGGGTGGCATGGCTGGAATAAGGCGAGATCGAGATCATATCTACATCATTGGCGACAGGGGCGTCGGCGTCTTCCTGATCAAGATGAGTCCCATCCGCATCGTTCGGATTCCCGACAAGGAGGTCCGTCGTTTTGGCAAGGAGAACAATTGCGATGGCTATGCGGCGGTCGCCGCCCTCTGCTGGCGGGTGATTGCCGACCACCGCGCTGCCAATGGTGAAGGCAAGCCGCTTGAGCCCGAGAATATCGTCGGCATCGCCTCGCTTGCCGAGGCCGGTGCGGAACTGAGCAATCTGGAGTTTTCGTTCGGCACGAACATGTCGGCTACGGCGATCGAAGCCGTCCGAGGCCGAAACCGTTCCCTGAAAATGGCGCTTTGCTATCTAACGCAGAGAACCGGCAACAATCTGCAGGATGCGGTGCTGCTCGATGACGGCAATGCCGACGATTTTGCCTGCTAGGGCATTTTTCAAGGACGTTGACGGACTTGTTGATCGAGGCAATGCGTCAAGATCGCGAGCTGGGGCAAAGTGCGATTTCGGATATCGTGCTTTGCTCCAAACGGTTCGGTTCTGTTTTGCGATGCCGAGTTCGTGGAAGTATGAGGTGAGGCTTGTATAACCCTCGATATTTCCGGGAAGAGCGCGTGGATGTACTCCACGCCTTGATGCGCGATCATCCGCTGGCGACGGTCGTCACCCATGAGCGGGGGCGCCTTCAGGCCAATCACATTCCCCTGTTCCTGGTGGCCGACAAGGGGCGCAAGGGCGTGTTGCGGGGGCATCTCAACCGCAACAATCATATGGCCGTCGATCACGACCCGGCCCTGGAGGTACTGGCGATCTTCCAGGGGCCGATGCACTACATCACGCCGAGCTGGTATGTCGACAAGGTGGAGGGCGGCAAGGCCGTGCCGACCTGGAACTATGTCACCGTCCATGTGCATGGCCGCTTGAGATCAACGGAGAATCCGCGCTGGCTGCGCGAGCACGTCACCGCCCTGACCAATCTGGTCGAGGCCGGACGGCCTCGGCCCTGGCAGGCCGAGAGTGCGCCGCCATCCTTCATGAAGGGGCAGATCAAGGGCATTATCGGCCTGGAGATCGCGATTACCAGCATCGAGGGCAAATGGAAGCTCAGCCAGAACCGGCCGGAGCCCTATCGCAGCAGCGTCATCGAAGGCTTGACGGTGGAGGGCGATGCGGTCATGGCGGACCTTATGACCAATGCCATCAAATAGCCGGCTCATCGATTGATGACCGCCCCAACCATGAAGCCAGCATCTGCTTTCCATCGTCCGCCTCTCGTGCCCTTCGGCATCACGCGGGTGGGCGACCTGACAGAGCTCGACATTGTCGGCATTCCCGTCTGGTTTGCCACCCGGCCCAATGCACGCTCCATCGCCGTGAGCCAGGGCAAGGGATTGACGCATGAGCAGGCGCGCATATCCGCCATCATGGAGGCGGTGGAAGGCGCCGTCGCCGAGCAGACCAAGGCTTTGATCGCCGAATTCGGCACGGCGGAGGAGATGCTGGCCCGCGGCCGGAGCCTGGTTCCGCTGGAAGAACTCGTGCGTTTCCGGGCCGAAGCCTATGACGAGGAGACCCCACGCGCCTGGGTGCGCGGCATTGCCCATGGCAGCGGGGAGCCGGTCTTCGCACCCTATGAACTCATCGGGCTCGACATGCGCGAGGAGTTTCCCTGGGATCGGGATGCCTTCCATATCAGCTCGGCGGGGCTTGCCGCCGGGCCGAGCTTCGAATTTGCCGCCCTGGCCGCTCTGCTGGAACTGGTGGAGCATGATGCGACCACCTTCTCCGATGCGTTCGGCCATCTCGAGGCCACGTCGCGCCAAATGCGCTGGCAAGCCGGCGCGCATGCAGGACTGGACGAGGCTGTCGCCAAGGTGCGCGCCGCCGGGCTGGAGCCGCGCTTCTTCGACAAGACCAATCGCCTCGGCCTGCCGGTGGTCAGCGCCGCGATCGTTCGGCCGGTGGTTGGCGAGGCGGGCGGCGGCGAGCGCTTTTCCGGGGGCGAGGCCTGCCGGCTCGATGCCGGAGCCGCTGCGCTGGCGGCCTTGCTGGAGGCGGTGCAATCGCGGCTCACCCATATTGGCGGGGCCCGCGACGATCTCGAGCCGGATTTCTACGAAACGCGGGGCGACACTCTGCCCGCTTCGGATCCGGGCGCGCCCGGTCTGGCCGAGTTCGCCGAGCGTCATCGCCAGCCGCCTCTACTGCGAGCGGAAGAGCGGACGCATGCCGCACAACTCGACATCGTCGCAGGCCAGCTCGCGGAGGCCGGCCATGCGGAGATCTTTCTTTTCGATCTTCCAGGGCCGGTCGAGGGCGTGCATGTGGTACGCGCCCTGGTGCCGGGCCTCAAGACTTTCGTGGAGGACGGCGTCTCCGATATCGGCCTGGAGGACCTGGTCGGAACGGTGGTGTGATCGTGCCGGCCGGAGAGCAATGACGGAAGTGGCAATGTAGAAGCAGGGTAAGCGCGTCTTTCCGGGAGTCCCGCTCATGGGGGTGAGGGAGATCCAAAAACCGAGAATCCCCGCTATTCTCTGGGAGATTGGCAGTATATTTTCGGAGAACCTCAACGCAGATTTGCCTTTTCCGTGTAAATTTTATGTATTAATATTATTTGTTTATGTTTATTTTTTGTATTATTTATCTGACAATGGTAATTGTTTCGATTTTGCGAGGGTGATTTTCAATATAATTACAGATTACCTAAAGATTTTTGAAAAAAATTCTTATTTTATGCTTTTATAATTTGATAGCTGGTGTGACGCCGGTGTGACTTGAGGCGAGGATTCCCGGTCAATTCATTGACTTGAATAGATTTTGTAACACAGTGTCGCCTCGGTTCACGAACTTGGCGGTGCTCGCGCGAGTTTCCCACGAGCGCGAGCCGGCGTTGTTCGGATCGATAGTGCCAGGCCTTATGGGGGAGCGGGCGCGGTTTTCGTCCGTCAACCATGCGAAGGGAGCTGGGATCGACGAATGAATGCTGAGCGGGACATGATCGTTCATCTGGTCGGCGTGCCTCACATGGCCAAGCCGACCGAGGGAGTATTTCCGGCCAAGGGTTACATTCTCATCGCCATGCTGCTGCTCGCCGGCAGCGGCCGGATGAGCCGTCAAGCGGTGGCGGCCTTGCTCTGGGATGATGCGCCCGAGGAGAAGGCGCTGACCAATCTGCGTCAGCTGCTGGTGCGCATTCACAGGTGCTGGCCTTATGAGGAGCCCCTGATCGAGACCAGCGGTTCCCATCTGATGGCTGGCTCCAGTGCGCATCGCTCCGATCTGGCGTGCATCCTTGCCCTGCAGAAATCGGCGGTGCTCGCCGAGCGGGTGGAGGCGGTGCTGCTGGCGCGAGGCGATCTCCTCGATACCGTCGACACCGGCGGCGGCGAACTGGCGCAGTGGTTCCGCGGTGAGCGCGAACGCTTCCGCCGTCTCGTGCTCGGCTTGGCCGCCGATGTGCTGTTGGAAATGACCCGCTTTGGGCGTGCGCCCGAGCGTGAGATCGATATCATCGGCGAACGCATGCTGGCCCTGGAGCCGGAGCGCGAGGAAAGCTATCGAGCTTTGCTCGAGGCCTATGGGCGAAACGGCAATTTCGATGCGGTGAACCGCACCTATGCCACGCTCGTTTCCGTTCTGAAGCAGGAATTGGACAGCGAGCCGCGTCCCGAGACGATGGCGGCGATGCGGCGCATCCTGGCGAACGCGCCGAGAGCGCGGCTGCATGTGGTGTCGGACCGGTCCAGCGAGATGCAGGGCGACGCCGACCGGGAGGTTTCGGCAACGCGCAGCCTAGTCGGCCTGCCGAGGGTTGCCTTGTTCCCTCCCAAGGCGTTGGCGGGCGACAATCTCCATTATCTGCATCGTGCTCTCATCGAGGACGTGGCCAATGATCTGTCGCGCCATCGAACCTTCGCGGTGATTGCACCCCATAGCAGCTTCGAGGTCGCCGATTCGCCGGACGCCGAACGGCTGGCCGCGCTGAGAAGCGGCTATCTCATTTCAGGCTTCATGCTCCCGGACGGCGAGCATATGGCTCTGAGACTGACGCGGCAGCCCGGCGCCGAGATCATCTGGGCGGCGGAATATCCGATCGGCCTGGACAAATTGCCTTCCACCTTCAGGCGCATTACCCGGCAGATCTCGTCGACGCTCGCGAGCGAGATCGAGCGCGACCAGCTTGACCGGATGCGAGCCGACCCGAAGCCGAACGCCTACCGGCACTATCTGGAAGGTCAGACCCGCCTGAAGAATTGCGACCTGCCGAAACTGCGTCGGGCCCGGGCGGAGTTCAAGCAGGCCATTGGCGAAGACCGGTACTTTGCGCCGGCCCATGCCCGCATCGCCCAGACCCTGCAGCTCGAATGGCTGATGCTCGGGGGGAATGATCCCTATCTCCTGCACCAGGCCCGCCATGAGGCCGAAACGGCGCTCGCCATCGATGGCGGCATCGGCGAGGGCCACTGGATGGCTGCGGTCGTTGCCCTCTATCAGCGTGACTTCGACTATGCGGCCGAGAAATTCCTGGTCGCAGAGGCGCTGAATCCGCATTCGGCTGACCTCTTGTCCCACCATGCCGATGCCTTGTCGCATCTCGGCTTCGCCGACACCGGCTGGGAGCGCTTCCAGCGGGCGCTGGAGCTCAATCCGTTCCCGCCGGACTATTACTGGTGGTTCGGCTGCACCATCGCGATCCGGCGCAGGGATTTCGCCACGGGAATTGAGCTTTGCAAGAACATGAGCAGCGAAGACGCGGTGCTGCGTGTCCTGGCCATGTGCCACGGCCTCATGGGCAATGTGGACGTGGCGCGCCAATATGGCAGGAAGCTCGCCGAAATGTATCCCGGCGCAACGGCGCTCGAGATGGCTCGTCTCGCACCGGATCGGCGCAGCGAAGACATCAATCTATGTGCGGAAGGATTAAGAATAGCCGGCTTGGATTGATTTTGTAATCTCCAAAAACTATCGAATTTGACTTTAAATATAGAGATTAAAGTCTTTCACTCGTGTATTGGGGTGGTGTTGGATAGCAATTATCGATTTGCGCGAAATAAAATTCCATAAGCTGGCGTGCATTCGAGGGTTGCTGTCTTTTTGAAAGGAGCAGGAGGGGATATGTCCACCGAGCGGATGTTCGTCATCGGAAACCGGGGCGCCGGGGTTGTACTCATCAAGATGAGTCCGTTGCGCGTTGTCGAAATCAGTCACGATGAGATCGTGAAATATAGCCAGGCAACCTCGAGTGACGGCTACGCGAAAGTCGTTGCGGCCCTGTGGCGGCTGATGGCGGACTGCCGTGCGCCGACCGCCTCGGGAAGCGGCATAGACCCCAGCAGTGCCCAGGGTATCGAAGCGCTCGTGGCTGCCGGCGTGCGGCTGTCCGAGGTCGATTTTGCGTTCGGAACCGATATTTTCACGGATGCCAACGGCCAGTTGCATGCGGGGATCCAGAGCCAGGCCGGCGTCCAAAGTCAAGCTGGCGTGCAGTCCCAGGCAGGGGTGCAGTCCCAAGCCGGCGTACAGTCCCAGGCCGGCGTTCAATCCCAGGCCGGCGTTCAATCCCAGGCCGGTATCACTAATCAAGCCGGCATCACCAATCAGGCTGGGATTACCAATCAGGCCGGTATCCAACCCCATGCCGGCATCCAGACGACCATTCAATCGAATGCGGGCATCTATTCTCCGGTCGAGGCCGCGCTGCGGCAGCTGATCGGTTCGGACGGTGATACGCTGCAAAATGCGGTCCTGTCGGATGATGCCGGCAAATAATGCCTGATCAACTGCACCATCCTCTCGAAAAAGGGGAGTTGCTCCCGGCGGATCCAGGGAAGACGGCGGATTGCGATTCGCCGTTTTCTCCACAGTCATTGGCGCCGTTCCGCATCACACGCTGCGGTGACATCACTGGGCTTGATATCATCGGCATTCCCGTCTGGTTTGCGACGCGGCCCAATTCCCGGGCCTTGTCGGTCAGCCAGGGCAAGGGCCTGACGCATGAGCAGGCGCGGATCGGTGCCATCATGGAATCGATCGAGGGAGCGGTTGCCGAGCAGACGAAAGAACTGGTCTGCGAATTCGCGACGGCGACGGAGATGGCAGCTCGCGGACGCAGGCTCGTGCCTCTCGAGAGATTGTCGCGCTGCAAATACGCTCTCTTCGATCCCCTGCGCCAGCGGGCCTGGGTCCGCGGGATCCATCAGCTGTCCGGGGCGGAGGTCTATGCGCCCTATGAGCTGATCGGGCTCGATACGCGCGTGGGATTCCCCTGGGACTACAGGGCCTTTACCGTGGCGTCCACCGGCCTTGCCGCCGGGCGGACATTCGAGTTCGCCGCCACCCGGGCCTTGTTCGAAGCCATTGAACGGGATGCCACACTGCCGGTGGAACTCTTCGGGCTTTCTAGCGCTTTCGCACGGCAGTTGCTGTGGCAGCCGGGCTTGCATGCCGGACTCGACGAAGCCATCGGGAAGGTGTCCGCCGCAGGCCTGGTTCCCCATTTCTACCATGTCAGGGGCAAGACGGACCTTCCCGTTGTCGGGGCTGTGATAAGCCGGCCCGTCTTGGACGAGCAAGGAGCCGGGGAGCGACTATCCGGGGGCTATGCCTGCCGTCTCGATGCAGGGGAGGCCATGCTGGCTGCGCTGCTGGAAGCGGTGCAGTCGCGCCTGACCAATATAGCCGGCGCTCGGGACGACATGGACCCTTCCCAATATTGCGTCGCGAGCAGCATCGTGCCCTTGCCAAGGGAAGAGGCGGTGACGCTGTCGTTCCTGGCCGAGCGCTATCCCAGCCGAAGCAGTCTTTCGGACGCCGAGCGCCTGGGTGTGACGCTGCAGGCGCTGGCCAATGCCGGCTGCGAGGATGTCTTCCTGTTCGACCTCGCCTCTCCCTCACCCCTTGCCCATGTGGTGAGGATCCTGACACCGGGGCTGGGCGCCTATATGGAAGGCGACGTCGCCTCCGTCGGCGTCAATGACCTCATTCCCAGACAGACGACGGTTGGTGGACCGGCCGGAGCCGCCAGAGAAACCTGCCCATGACCACTATCCTTTTCACCGGTCCCAGCCTTCACGGCATCGACCCGACTTTGCTCCAGGGTTTTGCGGTGCGCCCGCCCGCGGGGTGCGGCGATGTGCTGGCGGCGGCGATGACGGGGGCCGAAGCCATCGGCCTGATCGATGGTGTCTTCGATCACGCCCCCTCGGTCTGGCACAAGGAGATCCTCTACGCGCTCAGCGAAGGCATTCCGGTCTATGGCGCCGCCTCGATGGGAGCGCTGCGCGGCGCCGAATGCGCCGCCTTCGGCATGATCGGTGTCGGCCGGATCTTCGAGGACTATGCGAGCGGGCGCCGGGTGGCGGATGCCGATGTCGGCGTGGCGCATGCGCCGGCCGAGTTCGGCTATGCGCCGCTCAGCCTGGCCCTGGTGGATGTCGAGGCAACGCTGGAGGCCGTCGCCGAGGCCGGAGCGCTGCCGGCCGCGAACTGCGAG
This sequence comes from Labrys sedimenti, assembly GCF_034424805.1. Lineage (NCBI taxonomy): Bacteria > Pseudomonadati > Pseudomonadota > Alphaproteobacteria > Hyphomicrobiales > Xanthobacteraceae > Labrys > Labrys sedimenti. The sequence continues at coordinate 52,479 of NZ_JAXOUF010000010.1, read as the reverse complement.
GCCTTGCTGGCGGCAGCGCGGCGCATGCATTTCAAGGAACGCACCTGGTCGGACGTCGTGGCCCTGTCCGGGCTTGCCGATGCCGTCCCGGTGGAAGCGGTGCTGGAGCGTCACGCCGTCAGCCAGAAGCAGGCAGACGCCCTGGCGCTGCTCGCCCGCATGCGGGCCGATGCCGGCAAGCCGTTCGCCAGGCCGAATTTCACTCTGTCGCAATCGGGCTTCTTCGCCGTGCTGCGACAGCGGGTGGAGGACAGGCTGGAAGAGCAGGGGGACGAACTCTAATCGCGGCCCGATATCGCGGCCGGTGAATTCGTTCCTGCCTCAGGTCGCTTGGAAGCGATGCCGGTGGCGAACTGCCGTCGCGCCGCCTCGTCCTCGAAGGCGCGATGGGGAATGGCGAGCGAGGAATCGAGTTCGTCCATCCACAGCACGACCAGACCCTTCAGATCGGAGACGTGACCGATGGTGCTGCGGGCGAAGGTCAGGCTGAGATCGGGAATGTTCGCACTGATCGAGTGCGTATCCCAGGCAATGCGATAGTCGCCTTCGAAAAAGCGACGTCGCGCGCCATGGCGAAGTGCCTTGCGAGCGTGCCATTTCGACAGGCTGAAGTCGCAGAGACGGGTGATGAGATAGCCTGCGAGCCCGAAGGCAAGTGCCAATTGCAGGTGCTCGATGCCGATGGCGCCGATCAGAGCCAGAAGGATGACAACGCCGGCGAGAAGCAGGACGGGCAGGTAATAATAGCTGCTCTGGTCCATGGGCTCCTGCCGCAGGGCGTTGCGACGCCCGGCGGCCAGTTCCCTCCAGAGCAACACTTCCTCGTGTGCGAGGCGATAGGTCAGCACCGTCGACCGGCCTTCGGCTGAATGCGACGGTGCGTCGCTCAAGCCAGCTGCCCGTGGCAGTGCTTGTACTTCTTGCCCGAGCCGCAGGGGCAGACCTCGTTGCGGCCGACACGGCCCCAGGTCGAAGGATCGTCGGGGTTGCGGTCTTCCGGCGCGACGATGCGCTGGGTCGGGCTGTCGGCCGCGGGGAAGGGCGAGCTCAGCTGGGCCGGTGGGAAGCCGGAGCCCATCTGGGCGAACTCATCCTCGCCGGTGAGCGGATCGATATGCTGGCCGAACATCTGCGGCAGAGAGGGTTCTTCCGGCTGCTGCATCACCTGCAGGCGGAACATGGTGCGGGTGACGTCCTCGCGCCAGCGGTTCATCAGGTCGGAGAAGAGCTGGTAGCCTTCCGACTTGTACTCGATCAGCGGATCGCGTTGGGCCATGGCGCGGAAGCCGATGACCTGGCGCAGATGGTCGAGCGTGACGATGTGGTCGCGCCACAGATTGTCGAGCGTCTGCAGGAGGACGGCCTTCTCGACCTGGCGCGTCACCTCGTCGCCGAAGCCGGCGGCGCGCTCGGCGGCGTGCTTGTCGGCTGCCTCGGTGATGCGGTGGGTCAACTCCTCGTCGGCGATGCCTTCTTCCTTGGCCCAGTCGGTGATCGGCAGGTCGAGGCTGAGCACGTCGTTCACCGACTTGTGCAGGCCTTCTGTATCCCACTGCTCAGGATAGGCATTCTCGGGCACATGGGCGCGCACCGTGTCGTCGATGACGAGATGGCGGAAATCGGTGATGGTCTCTCCGACGGAGTCCTGCGCCATCAGTTCGCGGCGATGCTCGAAGATCTCCTTGCGCTGGTCGTTCAGCACATTGTCGTATTTCAGGATGTTCTTGCGGATGTCGAAATTGCGCGCCTCGACCTTCTGCTGCGCCTTTTCGAGCGCGCGGTTGATCCAGGGATGCACGATCGCCTCGTCCTCCTTGAGGCCGAGCTTCTGCAGCATGCCGTCCATGCGCTCCGAGCCGAAGATGCGCATCAGATCGTCCTGCAGCGACAGGAAGAAGCGCGAATGGCCGGGATCGCCCTGGCGGCCGGAGCGTCCGCGCAGCTGGTTGTCGATGCGCCGGCTCTCATGGCGCTCGGTGCCGATGATGTAGAGGCCGCCGGCGGCGAGCGCCTTCTCCTTCAGCGTGGCGACCTGATCCTTGATGCGGGTCTCCGCCGCCTGGCGCTCATCCCCCTCGGGCAGGTCGGCGAGCTCGACCTTGATGCGCATGTCGGCATTGCCGCCGAGCTGGATGTCGGTGCCGCGGCCGGCCATGTTGGTGGCGATGGTGATGGCGCCGGGTACCCCGGCCTGGCTGACGATGAAGGCTTCCTGCTCGTGGTAGCGGGCGTTCAGCACGGCGAAAACCTTCTCCTCGGCCGTGCCCTGGTCGCCGTCATAGAGCGAGGCGAAAGCGTTCGGGTCGGAGAAGTCGCGCTGCTTGTAGCCCTGATTGGCGAGATAGGCGGCCAGCGTCTCGGATTTTTCGATCGAGGTGGTGCCGACCAGGAGCGGCTGGCCGCGCTGGCGGCAGTCCTCGATCAGGCGCACGATCGCCTTGTATTTCTCGTCGACCGTCCGATAGACCTCGTCGTCGTCGTCGATGCGCTGCACCGGCCGGTTGGTCGGGATCTCGATCACTTCGAGATTGTAGATGTCCATGAACTCGTCCGCCTCGGTGGCGGCGGTGCCGGTCATGCCGGCGAGCTTGCCGTAGAGGCGGAAATAGTTCTGGAAGGTGATCGAGGCCAGCGTCTGGTTCTCGGGCTGGATCTGCACCCGCTCCTTGGCTTCGAGCGCCTGGTGCAGACCTTCCGAATAGCGCCGGCCCGGCATCATGCGGCCGGTGAATTCGTCGATGATCACCACTTCATTGTTGCGGACGATGTAGTCCTTGTCGCGGGTGAACAGCTTGTGGGCGCGCAGGGCCTGGTTGACGTGGTGGACGATGGTGACGTTGGCCGCGTCATACATCGAGCCGTCACGCAGCATGCCGGAGCCCGCCAGCATCTGCTCGACGCGCTCATTGCCCTTCTCGGTGAGGCTGACGGTGCGCTGCTTCTCGTCAAGCTCATAGTCGTCCTTGTCGAGCTGCGGCATCAGCGCGTCGATGGTCTGGTAGAGCTCGGGGCGATCCTCCAGCGGGCCGGAGATGATCAGCGGCGTGCGGGCCTCGTCCACCAGGATGGAGTCCACTTCGTCGACGATGGCGAAGGCATGGCCGCGCTGCACCATCTGCGCCATGTCGTATTTCATGTTGTCGCGCAGATAGTCGAAGCCGAACTCGTTGTTGGTGCCGTAGGTGATGTCGCAGGCATAGGCCGCGTGGCGTTCCTCATCGGTGAGGCCGTGCACGATCACGCCGGTGGTGAGACCCAGGAAGGCATAGACGCGGCCCATCCATTCGGAGTCGCGGCTGGCGAGGTAGTCGTTGACGGTGACGACATGCACGCCCTTGCCGGCCAGGGCATTGAGGTAGACCGGGGCGGTCGCCACCAGGGTCTTGCCTTCGCCCGTCTTCATTTCGGCGATGGCGCCCTCATGCAACACCATGCCGCCGAGGAGCTGAGTGTCGAAATGGCGCTGGCCGAGCACGCGCTTGGCCGCCTCGCGCACGGTGGCGAAGGCCGGTACCAGGATGTCGTCGAGGGTCTTGCCGGCGGCGAGCTGGGCCTTGAACTCGTCGGTGCGGGCCCGCAGAGCCTCGTCGGACAGTGCCGCCACTTCCGGTTCGAGCGCCGCGATGGCGGCGATTTTGGGTTTGTAGGCTTTCAGCCGGCGATCATTGGAGGAGCCGAACAGTTTCTTGGCGAGCGAGCCGAACATAGAAGGCCTTCAAATCTTCGCGCCTCGCGGCGGCGTGATACCTGACCGGAGAGGGGCTCCGGTCATCGTGTCAACCCCGGCCGTGAAAGCCGGGGAACGGAAACCGGACATCGCCCGGGCGCTGTCCGATGTGAGGCAACCCGCTTCCAATCACCGTGCGCTATGGCACCAGCATGGCGGCATGCTCCCGATACGGCAAGTTGGGGGCATTCCGATGCAGCGGGAATCAGGCTGCCTTTGAAATTGTGTGAACCGACGGCCGTAATGCCGGCGCCCCGGTTCGAAGGACTTGCCGGCCGGACTCACTTAAGTATTGGGGTTTGGGGTGTCAATCGACCTTAGGGTCTACCACGCCGGTTGACCGGGGCATTTGGCTGAAAAATCCGTAATTTTTTGCCGTCACGTCGCCATGGCTCGATCATTCGTCGCAAAGCGCCGGCCTCGTCACAGTTTTGACGACAGGCCTTCCTAAAAGGCGGGCGAAGCGCTGGCCATTCGGCGACATTGACCTTGCTTTTCTCCTGTCCTATCAGCGCTGCGTAGGCGTTCGTCCCGGGATCAGGAGCAATGCGGGCCTGTTGCCGAAACAGCGTCCGTCCGGATGCCCCAATCGCTTCCGGGTCCGCCCCCGCTCTCGAGGAACCTGCCCATGATGTCACTTCGCCGCGCGCGTCCAGCCGCGACCCTGCTCGCCAGCGTTGCCTTCCTGGCCTTCGCTGCCGCGCCTTCCAACGCTGAAGACGCGGCGAAGCCTGCCGCTACCCCGGCTCCGGCAGCCCAGCCCGCTCCTGCGGCGCCCGCATCGCAGGCGACCCCGACCATCAGCGTGGACGGACAGCCCATCACCCAGGACGATCTCAATGCCGTGGAGCAGGAGATCGGGCCGAGCCTGTCGCCCCAGCTTTCGCCGGCCAAGCGGCAGGACATCATCATCAACGCCGCCATCAATCTGCGCGTGGCCGCCAATGCGGCCGAGCAGCAGAAGGTGCTTGATGAAGCCGAGGTGCAGAAGAAGCTCGCCTTCTACCGCCAGCGCATCCTGATCGATGCCCTGGTCGCCAAGTCCGTCAAGGAAGCCGTGACCGAGGACGCCATCAAGAAGGCCTATGACGACCAGGTCAAGCTGATCCCGGCCCAGGACGAGGTGCATGCCCGCCACATCCTGGTGGCGAGCGAGGACGACGCCAAGAAGGTCGAGGCCCGGTTGAAGGCGGGCGAGGATTTCGCCAAGGTCGCCAAGGAAGTTTCCAAGGATCCCGGCTCCGCCGAGCAGGGCGGGGACCTCGGCTGGTTCACCAAGGATCGCATGGTCAAGGAATTCGCCGAGGCCGCCTTCGGCATGAAGCCTGGCGAAGTCTCTCAGCCGGTGAAGAGCCAGTTCGGCTATCACATCATCAAGCTTGAAGAGCGCCGCCCGCAGGCTCCGCCGGCCCTCGACCGCGTCAAGCAGCAGATCTCGGACTATCTGACCCAGAAGACGCAGCAGGAAGTCTTCGCCAAGCTGCGTGCCGCCGCCAAGATCGTGCAGCCGCCGGCGGCGCCGGCCGATCCTGCGGATGGAAGCATGCAGCTTCCCGGCGGCGATGATCAGGCCCCGGCCACCCCGGCCCCTGTCACGCCGGCTCCGGCCGCTCCCGCCCAGTAAGATCGGGTGTGCCGGTCTTCGGACCGGCACTTTCTTCACCGACCGTGCCGATCCCATTCCATCGATAGGTCAATGGAACTGAGGAGATCGGCACACCCTATCGAGGAATACCATGGCCAAGGCCGCGCCGCTGTCCCCGCTCGCTCCCGCCCGCTTTCCCGATCTGCCGCCGGTGGCCGGCGTGCGGATGGCGACGGCCGAAGCCGGTATCCGCTACAAGGGCCGCACCGACGTGCTGCTCGTCCTGATGGACGAGGGCACGCAGGCGGCCGGCGTGTTCACCCGCTCCAAATGTCCCTCGGCACCGGTCGACTGGTGCCGCGCGGCGCTCGCCGACGGCAGCGCACGGGCCCTGGTGGTCAATTCCGGCAATGCCAATGCCTTCACCGGCAAGAAGGGCGCCGAGGCGGTGGCCCTGACGGCGGAACTCGCCGCCGAAGCCGCCGGCTGCCGGCCGAGCGAGGTCTACCTCGCCTCCACTGGCGTGATCGGCGAACCGCTCGATGCCGGCAAGTTCCGGGGCGTCCTGGTGGAGACCGCCGGCCGCGTCTCGCCGGGAGCTTTCGAGGATGCCGGCCGCGCCATCATGACCACCGACACCTTCCCCAAGGGGGCGACCGCCAGCGTTGATTTCGGCGGCACCACGGTGACGATCAACGGTATCGCCAAGGGAGCCGGCATGATCGCGCCCGACATGGCGACCATGCTCTCCTTCGTCTTCACCGATGCACCGATCGCCAAGGATGTGCTGCAGGGCCTGCTTTCCAGGGGCGTCGTCGACAGCTTCAACGCGGTCACCGTCGATAGCGACACCTCCACCTCCGACACGCTCCTGCTGTTCGCCACCGGCAAGGCAGGGGGCTCTCCGGTGACCGATGCCGCCGATCCGCGCCTGGCTGGTTTTGCCAAGGCGCTCGACGCTGTGCTGCTCGATCTCGCCCAGCAGGTGGCGCGGGATGGCGAGGGCGCCCGCAAATTCGTGACGGTCGAGGTGCGCGGCGCCACCTCCAAGCAGGCGGCCCGGCGCATCGGCCTATCGATCGCCAATTCGCCTCTGGTCAAGACGGCGGTGGCCGGCGAAGATGCGAATTGGGGCCGCGTGGTGATGGCCGTCGGCAAGGCCGGAGAGGAAGCCGACCGTGACCGGCTCGCCATCTGGTTCGGCGACATCCGTGTCGCCGTCGATGGCGAGCGGGATCCTTCCTATGACGAGGAAGCGGTCTCTACCTACATGAAGGGGCAGGCGATCACCATTGCCGTCGACATCGGCCTCGGCGAGGCAGGCGACCGGGTCTATACCTGCGACCTCACCAAGGAATATGTCGCCATCAACGGTGATTACCGCTCGTGACCAAACGCCTGCTTCTCGTCGCCGCCTGCGCCCTCGTCGATGCCGACGGGCGCGTGCTGATCTCCCAGCGTCCCGAGGGCAAGGCCCTGGCCGGCCTGTGGGAGTTTCCGGGGGGCAAGCTCGAGCCCGGCGAGCGGCCCGAGGAGACGCTCATCCGCGAACTGCACGAGGAACTCGGCATCGAGGTGGAGGAGCCCTGCCTGGCCCCGCTCACCTTCGCCAGCCATAGCTATGAGGATTTCACCCTGCTGATGCCGCTGTGGATCTGCCGGCGCTGGAAGGGCACGCCGCATGGGCGCGAGGGCCAGGCGGTGAAATGGGTGCTGCCCAGGAAGCTGCGCGACTATCCGATGCCGCCTGCGGACGAGCCGCTGATCCCGATGCTGATCGACATGATCCCGGCGCGGTAGGCAGGGAATGCAGGCTCAATTCCTGGAAGCAGCCAGGGACGCAGGGTCGGGCAGGCCGGGAAAGTCGGGATAGTCCCCATTGAAGGTGAAACAGCTCAGCAGGGTTGCCTTGCCGTCTTCGAGGGTAGCAACGCGTACCTGCCGCCATCGCCCGCCCTTGTAGGCGCCGAGGCCGGTTGACCAGCCATTGGCCTCGGCACGCAGGCCGAGCCCTTCGCTGGTGGCGCGAATCTTTCTCAGATAGGGATCGATGGCATAGGCGACCGCGCGAGGTTTCGCCTCGATCACCAGCCCCCACTGCCAGGCCCTGGAGGTGGGCTTGGAGTCCAGCGTCGACTGCAATTGCCGATAGGCCCTGATATCGAATCCATGTGCCCGAACCGGCTTGGCGAGAACGAGTTCGTCCCATGTGCCGGCTTTGGTGACGACGGAGTCGCGGGTTGCCGGTCCATTGTGCGCGATATAATCGCGCAGAGCCTCGAAGAATTCAGGCTCGCACCGAGCAAAGTGCTGCGCCATCGAGGGGGCAGCCTGCGCCTGTGTCGCGGCAGCCAGGAAGGCCATGAGGGCCACGATCGATCGCATGGTATGTCCCTTCTTCATGGGCGTTGCCGAACATGGCGGCTGGGCGCCTGGGATTGCGCGACCGCCCCGGGACGAGGCCTCGTCACTCCTGCCTGTATTCCTTCACGCCCAGGGCGTCGGCGAGACGGGTCTTGGCCGACCCAGGCTTCAGAGGCTTCTGCTGGCCGGCATGGGGCGCCCAGCCGGAGATCCAGACGATCTCGAAGGTGGCGCGGATGCGCCCGTCCGGATCGGAGAAGCGCTCGCCATAGATCTGCGCCATGCGAAGCATCGTCGCCCGGCGCGTGAAGGCCTTGCGACGCTGGACCAGCATGTTGGCGGCCCCCATCGCCCTGAGATCGGCCATCAGGGCAAAGGCATTGTCGTAGCGCACGGTGAGGACATCGCTGTCGGTGACGGGCAGGGCGAAGCCGGCCCGCTGCAGCAAGCCGCCCATGTCGCGCACATCGGCGAAAGGCGCCACTCGGGGCGAGACGCCGCCTTCCATTTCCAGCTCGGCCTCGGAAAAGGCGGCTCGCAGTTCGGTGAGCGTGGAACCGCCGATCAGCGCAGCCAGCAGCAATCCGTCCGGCCTGAGGGCGCGACGGATCTGGCTCAGCATGCCCGGCAGGTCGTTGACGAACTGCAAGGCGAGGGCGGACAGAGCAAGATCGATGCTTTCGGGCTGAAGAGGCAGCACCTCGTCGCCGATGGCGACTTCCAGCCAGTCTGCGGCGAGGCGAGGGCGCACCGCCTGCGCCAGCACGGGCGAAAGCGGGCCGATCTCTGCCGCCCGCTCGAACGGACGCAGTATCACGGCGAGGCGGTCGGCCATGTCCTCGGCGACGTGGCGCAGCAGGAAGTCGGCGGGAGCGGCCGCAGCACGCCGGCGGTGCAGGGCGAGCGCCTGAGGATCGAACAGGAAGGGCGTGGTCATGCGCGCTATGTAGGACATTCGGGCTTGCTTTTCATCAGCAGGATGCGCCTATCCGACTATGACGCCATGGCTGGGACCGCGGACGTCCCGTCCGCTCTGTTTTTCCTGCGAGCGTGATGGTTCCAAGAGCGGACGGGACGTCCGCGGTCCCAGCCGCGATGTTTCCTCGGCTCGATTTGAGATTTCCATGCTTCTGCCCATCGATGACCCCTTCGATCCACGCATCGAGCCGTATCGCGACATCCGCGAGCGTGACCTCAAGGGCCGGGGCGGGCGCTTCGTCATCGAGGGGGAGGTGGTGCTGCGCACGGCGCTGCTATCAGGGCGTTTCGCCATCGAATCACTCCTGATCGCCGAGAACAGGGTGGAGCCGCTTGCGGACTTTATCGGTACGGTGCCGGCCGGGATCCCCATCCATGTTGCCTCACGCGGCGTCCTGGACGGGATTGCCGGCTTTCCCATGCATCGCGGCATCCTGGCGATGGGGCTGAGGGGCGAGGGCCTCGCGGTGGAGAGGCTGTTGGCCGAGGCGCCGCAGAATGCCCTGTTCGTCGGCCTATCGGCCATCGCCAATCATGACAATATGGGCGGCATCTTCCGCAATGCCACCGCCTTCGGCCTCGACGGCGTGCTGATCGACGGTGCTTCCTGCGATCCGCTCTACCGCAAGGCGATCAGGGTTTCGGCCGGCGCGGTCCTGATGACGCCCTTTGCCCAAAGCGGAGATATCGGCGATCTCTGCGACGCCTTGCTCGCCGCCGGTTTCGAGGTGCTGGCCACCAGCCCCGCCGGCAAGGAGCGCCTCGCCGATATCGAGCCTGTGGGCCGGCAGGCCGTCTTGTTCGGTGCCGAGGGCCCTGGCCTGCCCGAACGCATCCTGAGGCGGCTGCGGACCATCCGAATCGACATGAGAGGCGGCTTCGATTCCCTCAATGTCGCCACGACGAGCGGCATCGTGCTGCATCATCTGGCGCGGTAACGCTTCCGGGCGGCTCAAGAATTCAGGATTGCGAGGCTGGCGATCGCGGCCAGGAGTGCAGGGAACATGACGACGGTCCCGATCTTGAGGAACTGCCAGAAACCAACCTTTATGCCCTCGCGCCGCAACGCGTTCAGCCAGAGGATCGTGGCCAGTGATCCGGTGATCGACAGGTTGGGGCCAAGGTCGATTCCAATCAGGATCGAGCCGGAGAGAGCGGGCGATGCGTGGATCGACTGAACGATGCTTCCCGCGACGAGCCCGGCCGGAAGGTTGTTGACGAGGTTGGCGACGATGGCGGTGAGGATGCCGGCGGCAGGTGCGCCGAGCTGGGGATGCATTGCCGTCAGGCGGCTGACGGACTCGGCCAGCATTTCGAGGACACCGCTCGTCCCGAGTGCTTCCACCACCACGAACAAGCCCGCCACCAGTGGAATGACGCTCCACGAAATGTCTTCGAGCGCCTGCGATGGGAATTGGCGCTTGATGATCGATACGATCGACAGGGTGACAATCCCGCCGGCAAAAGTGGGCCAGCCCAGGTCGACGTGGAGGGCCGAGGCGGTGATCAGGCCGATGGCTGTCACCGTCAGCCCCAGTCCCGCCACCTTTCCGGTAGGGGAAAGGCTTGTGCCCGGCACGCGAGCAGCCAGTGTTTCAGCTGCCAACGCCGCGCGCTGATTCCACAAAAGCGCGGCAAAGGTGATTGCGATGGCAAGCGCGGAGGGGAGTGCGAAGGTCGACAGCCAATCGACGAGGGCAGGCATATGACCGCCGTTGAATATCACCAGATTGGCAGGATTGGAGATCGGCAGCACGAAACTCGCTGCGTTCGCTGTAAACGCGCAGATCAGAAGATAGGGCAGAGGGTCCTTCACCCTGGCCGCTCGGCAGGCTGCATAGACGGCCGGGGTCAGAACGACGGCGGTCGCGTCGTTCGACATGAAGACCGTCACCAGAATGCCGACGAGATAGGTCAGGGTGAACAGCTTGAACGGGGAGCCTTTCGCATGGTTGGTGGCTATCAGGGCCAGCCAATCGAACAGGCCTTCCTGTCGTGCCAATTCGGCGATCAGCATCATGCCGATCAAGAACAGATAAACGTCCAGGCCCTTGGCGATGCCTGCCCAAGCGTCCAGCAGGGGGATGGCGCCCGCACCCGTCAGCAACGCCGCCGCGAGGACGGCCCAGACCGCCTCTGGCCACTTGAAGGGGCGGATCAGCAAAGTCAGCGCCGTGAGGGCTGCAACGGAAAGGCTGAGAATCGGGGCGGAAACTTGAAAGACCATGGGGACTGTATGGGGGCTCCGGGGAGCGCTCGAAAGCGATTGTATTTCGCGCGCCTCTCCGATCGTATATGTGCTGAACATCGAGGGGGCTAGCGGAAATCCCTGCGTCATTCCTGCCGGGTGCTCGGCATGGCGTGTCGTTGAAAAGACCTGATCGCGGGAGTAGTCGTGACGTCCTCTCCACCCTCCGAGTTTCGTCGCTCCCTCATCGCACTGTCGATCTTGAACTTCTTCCTTGCCGATGCCCGCGATGGTTTGGGGCCCTTTCTCGACGGTTTCCTTGCAACCCGCGGCTGGGAGCCGTTCACACTCGGCGTGATCGCGACGATCGGAGGGGTGTTGGGCATGCTGACCACGCCTGTGTTCGGCGCGCTCGTCGATGCCTCGCCCTACAAGCGGACACTGATCATCCTGCCCGTCACCTTTGTGACGATGATGGCTCTGTGGACGCTGGCGACCCCCAATGGCCTTTCCGTCTTCGGGGGACAGTCCGCGACGGCCATCGTCGGCGCCGTCATCGGTCCCGCGCTCATGGGCCTGACGCTTGGGCTCGTCGGCGAAGAGCGCTTTTCCCGCCAGGTATCCCGAAACGAATTCTGGAACCACACGGGGAACGTCGCCTCCCTGGCGGCGATCTATGCGGCAACGCTCCTGTTCGGCCTCCACGGTGTCGTCGGGCTCATGCTGTTTGCCGCCTTTGCCACGATTGCGGCGACGCTCGCCATCGAGCCGAAATTGATCGACCATCAAGTTGCACGCGGGCTGGCGCATCACGAGGGAGCGGAGGCCCCTTCCGGATTTTCAGTGTTGGCCGGCAGCAAGGGGCTGGTCTTGCTCAGCCTGGTGCTGATGATATTTCATTTTGGCAACGCTCCCATCAGCCGCCTGATCGCCCAGGCTTTCTCCATTCAGCTCGGCACTCCTTTCAGGACCACCGCGATCACGACGGGCGTTTCCCAGCTTTCGATGATCGGCATGGCGTTGATGGCGCCCTGGCTGATCAGACGGTTCGGCCTGGCCGCCATATTCATCGTTGCACTGGCAGCCTTGCCGATCCGCGGCGCGATCGCGGGGACCTTCACATCCTTTGCCTTCATCTTCCCCGTGCAATTTCTGGATGGTGTCGGAGCCGGCCTGATCGGTATCGTCACGCCCATCGCCGCCGAGCGCATTCTCTCGGGTACCGGCCGCTTCAATGTCGGGCTCGCCGCCGTCATGACCGTGCAAGGTATCGGAGCCTCGTTGAGCAATGTCGTCGCCGGCTGGCTCACCGATTTGGGCGGCTATGGTTTAGCCTATTGGGTTCACGGCAGCGTGGCGTTGGTGGCGCTGGCGCTGTTCGTGTGGGGACGCCACGACATCGCGCCACGCATGCCTTCCTCGGCTGCGGCGGCCGACCGGCAGCCGCAAAACGCCGAGGAAACGCCTGCCTGATACCGCTTGCCTCAAGCAGGAACTGAACTGGAGCCTTGCGAACAGGCCAGTCGGCAACATCGAGGTGCCAGCTGGCCGGCCATCCGCGACCTCGTCACTCCCTGACGAGATCGCCCAGCATGTTGGCCGCCACGGTGAGCTTGGCCAGGGTCAGGCCGCTGGCCGCGATTTCCTCCACCGAGCGGCGGATGCGCGCGGCTTCGGGATGGGCCTCGAGCCAGGCTTCCGTCGCTGCCTGGCCGGACGAACCGGTCGCCAGCATGTCGGCGACCAGGCGCCGCTCGGCAGCCGCGATCTGTTCGATCGCCCGGTCGATGGCAAGGCGTTCGAAATAGTCGCTGGCGGGCACGGAGCGGGCAGCCGTGACGATGCGGTCGAGCTGGAAATTGGCTTCCGCCGCGTAGAAGGTGGCCGCGGTGTCGCCAATGGCCCTGCCGGTGCGGCCCGCTACCAGCACGATGTCGGGCGCCGACACCAGCGGATCGAGGTTGCCCATCCTGCCGGCGAGGTCTTCAGGCACGCCGCCCTCGACCAGCTCGCGGGTGCGCTTGAGGCGTGCCGCCTGCATCGCCTCAGGCAAGGTGGCGTCGAGCCCGATGGCGATTTCATGGACGCCGGCGCCGAAGCGGGCGATCACCGCTTCCAACCCGGGCGAGAAGTCGACATTGCGCACGAACCACACGACGCGCGAGAGCAGGAGATCCTGCAGGAAGCCGTAAAGGCTGAGCTGGAGCTGTCCGTCGATGCGATTGTCGAGGGCGTCGATGGCATCGTAGAGGTAGCGTAGGCCATAGGATTCATCCACGGCGGCGAAGGCCATGGCGATGGTGGTGACATCGGCGTCGGTCTCGTCGCTGAGGCGCACTACGCAGGCGGGCCCGCCGCGGTTGATGATGCCGTTGGCCAGATTGGTAGCGATGATCTCGCGCCGCAGCCGATGGTTCTCGACGGCATCGGGGAAGCGGTTCTGGATCTCGGGCGGGAAATACACCGACAACTCGCGGGCCAGATAGGGATCGTCCGGCACGCTGGTGACCAGCAGGTCGTCATAGAGCGTCAGCTTGGCATAGGCGAGCAGCACGGCGAGTTCCGGCCGCGTCAGGGCCTGGCCGCGGCGGGTGCGCTCGGCGATGGCGACATCGTCGGGCAGGAATTCCACGCCGCGGTCGAGCAGGCCGCGCTGTTCGAGCGACTGCATCAGGCGGGTGAGGAAGCCGGTCTCGGCGACGCCCTTGCGCTCGGAGAGCGAGAGCGCCAGCGTCTGCAGGTAGTTGTTGCGCAGCACCAGCGAACCGACCTCGTCGGTCATAACAGCCAGCAGGATGTTGCGATCGGCCTGCGTCAGGCGCTGGTCACGCTCGGGCCGGGCCAGGGCGATCTTGATGTTCACCTCGACGTCGGAGGTGTTGACGCCGGCGGAGTTGTCGATGGCGTCGGTATTGAGCTTGATGCCCTTCTGTGCCGCCTCGATGCGGCCGCGCTGGGTGGCGCCGAGATTGGCACCCTCGCCGATCACCCGGGCCCTGACATCGGCGCCGGTGATGCGGATGGGGTCGTTGGCGCGGTCGCCGACCTGATCGTCGGTCTCGCTGGCGGCGCGGATATAGGTGCCGATGCCGCCGAACCACAGGAGATCGGCGCGGGCCTTGAGGATCGCCGTCATCACCTCGGTGGGCGTTGCCTCGGCCTTGTCGAGATCGAGCAGTGCGCGCATTTCGGCGGAAAGCGGGATGGCCTTGAGCGAACGCGAGAACACGCCGCCGCCCTTGGAGATCAGCGACTTGTCGTAATCCTGCCAACTGGATCGCGGCAGGTTGAACATGCGCAGGCGCTCGGCATGGCTGATGGCGGGATCGGGCGAAGGATCGATAAAGATGTCGCGATGGTCGAAGGCCGCGACCACCTTGGTCGCCGGCGACAGCAGCATGCCGTTGCCGAAGACGTCGCCCGACATGTCGCCGACGCCGACGGCGGTGAAGGGCTCGACCTGGATGTCGGTGCCGAGTTCGCGGAAATGTCGCTTCACCGCCTCCCAGGCGCCGCGGGCGGTGATACCCATCTTCTTGTGGTCGTAACCCTGGCTGCCGCCCGATGCGAAGGCGTCACCCAGCCAGTGATGCTTCTCGATGGAGATGGCATTGGCCGTGTCGGAGAAGGTGGCGGTGCCCTTGTCGGCCGCGACCACCAGATAAGGGTCGTCGCCGTCATGACGCACGGTGTTGTCGGGCGGCACGATGTTGTCGCCGTCGATATTGTCGGTGAGTTCGAGCAGCGAGCGGATGAAGATGCGGTAGGCTTCCGTTCCCTCGGCCAGCCAGGCATCGCGGTTGGACGGCGGCGGCAGGCGCTTGGGCACGAAGCCGCCCTTGGCGCCGACGGGCACGATCACCGCATTCTTGACCTGTTGCGCTTTGACAAGACCCAGGATCTCGGTGCGGAAATCCTGGGGGCGGTCGGACCAGCGCAGGCCGCCGCGCGCCACCTTGCCGAAGCGCAGGTGGATGCCCTCCACTCGCGGCGAATAGACGAAGATCTCGTAGAGCGGCTTGGGGGCGGGTAGGCCCTCGACCTTACGGCATTCGAACTTGAAGCTGATCACCGGCCGGGGCTGGCCGTCCGGGCCGACCTGCCAGAGATTGGTGCGCATGATCGCCTGCACCAGATTGGTGAAACGACGCAGGATGCGGTCCTCATCGAGCGAGGAGACCGATTGCAATTGCTCCTCGATCTCGGCCACGATCTCGGCTTCATGCGCGGCCCGCTCGGCATCGGTGGCCGTCAGCCTTGGGTCGTGGCGGGCGCGGAACAGGGCCACGATGCTGGCGGTGATCTGCGGATTCTTGCGCGCCGTTTCCCACATATAGTCCTGGCTGAAGGGCGCGCGGATCTGGCGCAGATAGCGCGACAAAGCCCGGATGGCGGAGATCTCGCGCCAGCCCAGCGAGGTGCGCAGGACGAGGGCGTTGTAGCCGTCGGATTCGGCATAGTCGCCAACCACAGCCATGATCGAGGCTTCGAGGCGATGCTGGAAGTCGATGCCGGGCGGGATGGGCTGGCCGTCGCTGGTCTCAACCGTCATGTCGTGCAGCCAGACAGGGGCCGGCGCCGGCTTGGCGGTGGGGGTGATCTCGTAGGTGCGCTCGTCGACCACGCGCAAGCCGTGATTCTCGATCACCGGCACACGATAGGACAGCGACATCGGCGCGCCTTGCGAGAAGACCTTGAGGCCGCAGCGCGAAGGCGTGTCGTCCTCCTCCAGGCGATAGACCAGGATCGCCACGGGGCGGGCGGGCGTCAGCTTCTCGATCACGCCGATGTCGGCGATGGCCTGGGCGGTGGAGAAGGTTTCGGGATAGCCGCCGGTGAAGGCATTGGCGTAGCGGTTGCCGAGCAGGCGCGCACGCATGCCGTCGGTGGTGCCGGTCAGGGCGGCCCGCAGTTTGTCGCCCCAATTGGTGGCGATGGCAGTGATGCCGGCTTCCAGCACCGAACGCTCGATGAAGGGCGTATCCCCCTCATAGCGGCCGATGATGTAGTGCACGCGTGCCAGCGGCCCTTCGGGGAAGGCCGCATAGGAGGCCGAAAGGCGGCCCTTATAGGCATTGGCCAGATAATTGCCGATGCCGATGCGCACGTCGGTGTCGTATTTCTCGCGCGGAATGAAGACGAGGATGGAGACGAAGCGGTCGAACTTGTCGGCCCTCACCAGCGCACGCAGGCGCGGGCGCTCATAGAGAAGCAGGATTTCCATGGCGAAGTTGTAGAGCGTCTCGGAATCGACCTGCACGAGTTCGTCGCGCGGATATTCTTCGAGGATGTGCAGGATCGCCTTGCCCGAATGGCTCTGCGGATCGAGCCCGGCGCGCTGCAGCACCTGGGCGACCTTGTGGCGGACATAGGGAATCTGGCGCACCGAGCGCGTATAGGCTGCCGAGGTGAACAGGCCGACGACGCGCAATTCGCCCTCGACCTGGCCATCGGGCGTGTAGAGCTTGACGCCGATATAGTCCATGCGCACGCGGCGATGGACGCGGCTGTTCACATTCGCCTTGGTGACGATCAGGATCGTCGGCTCGCGCATGAATTCGCGGATTTCCGGCGTCATCACCACCAATTCGGTGCCGCGGCGCAGGATCTTGACCTCGGGATCCCTGAGAATGCCGAGGCCCTCGCCCTCGTTGACCTCGTCGGAGGCGTCGCTGTCGGTAGAGAAGCGATATTCGCGCAGGCCCAGGAAGGTGAAATTGTCGGAGCAGATCCATTGCAGGAGCTGGTTGGCCTCGGCGATCTCGTCGACCGGCAATGGCGGTGGATTGGTACGGAAGGACTCGATCGCCTGCTCGACCCGGTCACGCATGGCGCGCCAATCCGTCACGCAGGCCCTGACGTCGTTGAAGACCAGCGTCAGCCCGTCGATCAGGCTCTGCCGGTCGGCGTCCGAATCGATGCGGGCGATATGGATGTGGATGAGGCTCTCGCGCACGCCCTTGCTGCCTTCCGGCACGGCATCGCCGAAGAATTGCACGAGCTTGCCCTGGGCGTCGCGCTCCAGTGCGATGATGGGGTGGGCGACCAATTGTGCCTCGATCCCGCGTTCCGACAGCTCGGCCATGGTGGAATCGAACAGGAAGGGCATGTTGTCGTTGAGGATCTCGATGACCGAGATCTCGCGGCCGTCGGGCATGTCGGGATTGACGACGCGGATATCGGCATGGCCGGGCGTGCGGCGCTGCACATGGTCCCAGGCCTGCTCGGCCAGGAAGGCGAGCGAAGCGGCGTCGTGGGTGGCGAGGTCTTCGAGGGTGGTTCGGCCGAAGAGTACTTCGGCGAAGGTGGGAGGGGTCTTGCCTGGCTGGAGGCTCCTTGCCGCCTTGTGGATCAGGGCCGCCCGGGCTTCGTCGTCGCGCCACGCCATCTCGTTCATCCCTTCTTGCTACGCCGCCTTGTGGCGGCGCTCTGTGGAATTTCCGAACCCGCCCAGCGACGGGCTCGGAAATTCCACATTGGCCGAATACCGTGCAGTCCTACCCGGGACGAGGATTCCTCGCCTTGGGAAGGCCGGCATTGCCCGGTCGATGCGGCTCGGGTGACCATAGCTGAAATTAAGGCCGCTCAAAGTCCAGGCGCGACGGAAATTGCCAAATTGCGATGACAATATCGAGAAAGAGAGCGGGGCATTGTTAATGAGGTTGCCTTAGGGGTAGATCGGGGCCACACAGGCGGCTGAAAACGGTAATTTTCTGCTCCGTACCACGCGATTTTTGCGTTTTGCGATTTGACGGAATCGGCAAGAATCGCAAGAGGCACCGAAACAGGGAGCTGGGGCAAGCAAGCGTTTCCGTCGGAACGCGCCTTTCTCCAGGACGCAGGCATGAGCGCAGCAGGCAAGGGTTCGTCGGTCGATCCCAAGGAGATCGAACGCTTCGAGGCGATGGCGGCCGATTGGTGGAACCCGCGCGGCACCATGCGGGCGCTGCACCGGCTGAACCCGGTGCGACTGCGCTATGTCAGGGACCAGATCGCCGGGCATTTCGGCCGCTCCTCCGTCGCCCTCGACGGGCTGAAGGGCCTCAGGCTCGCCGATATCGGCTGCGGCGCCGGCCTGCTCAGCGAGCCGCTGGCCAAGCTCGGAGGCGAGGTCGTCGGCATCGACATGGCCGCGACCAATGTCGAGATGGCCAAGGCCCATGCTGCCCGTTCGGGCCTCGCCATCGACTATCGCGTCCTGCCTGCCGAGGATCTCGAAACGGCCGGCGAGCGCTTCGACGTGGTGCTGGCGATGGAGATCGTCGAGCATGTCACCGATCCCGCCGCTTTCCTGAAGACATGCGCTGATATGGTGAAGCCCGGCGGCCTCCTCTTCGTCGCCACCCTCAACCGTACCATGAAGGCCTATGCGCTGGCGATCGTGGCGGCCGAGAAGGTGCTGGGCTGGGTGCCACGTGGCACGCATGACTGGAACAAGTTCGTCACGCCGGCGGAGATCGAGGAGGCGGTGACGCCGCAAGGCTTGGCCGAGCTCGACCGCTGTGGCGTGATCTACAATCCTCTGCTGGACGAATGGCGTCTCAGCCGCGATACCGACGTCAATTACATGATGGTGTTTTCGCGGGCGGCGTGAGGAGCCTCAGGGCAGATTGTCCCTGAGATAGATGTCGATGCGGATGCGTTCCTGGCCATGGTCGATCGGCTGGCCGTCGGTGAGGGCACGCAGCACGCGCATGGCGCTGCGGGCTTCATGGCCGGGGTCCTGGTTGAGGATGGCATCGAAGGTGCCGTCGACCAGGGCTTCGCGGCAATGGGTGGTCAACTCATGCGCGATCACGCAGATACGGGCGCCGGCTTGGCGCTTGTTCAAGGCGGCGATCACGCCGCGATTGCCGCCGCCGAGGCTGTAGAGGCCGATGATATCGGGATGATTGTCGAGCAGGGCGCCGAGCACTTCCTCGACGACGGCGCCATTGTCGCGGCCTTCGATCACCGGCAGGGTGACGAGATCGGGATATTCGGTGCGCAGCACGCGTTCGAAGCCGAAATGACGCTCGACATGGTCGCGCAGCAGCATCGAGCCGGCGAGCACGGCAATGCGGCCGGAACGCCCGCGCAGGAAGCGCCCCATCAGCGAACCGGCGGTGCGGCCGGCCGCGCTGTTGTCGATGCCGACGAAATGAGCGCGGCGTGAAGCCGGCACATCGGACACCAGCGTCACCACCGGGATGCCCCGCTCGGCCAGCCGGTCGATGGCCTGGCGTATCTGGGCGTTCTCGGTCGCGACCACAGCCACGCCCGAGATATCGGCGCTGTCGAGCCCGTTGAGGATCCCGGCGAGTTTGTCGTCGTCGAAGGGCGGGATCTCCACGACACGGATGCTGATCCGGTCGGCGGCGTTGAGATCGGACAACCGCGTGGCTTCGTTCGCCAGGTTGCGCATGAAGGTGTTCACGCCGACCGGAACGAGAAAGACGAAGCGATATTCCTGCTGCTTGGCCAGCATGGCGGCCGCCATGTCGCGGCGATAGTTCAGCCGGGCCATGGCCTGCTCGACCTTCTCGATCGTCGCCGGCCGCACGCCGCCGCGGCGATTGAGCACGCGGTCGATGGTAGCGAGGCTCACGCCTGCCGCACGCGCCAGATCGTGCACCGTTGCCCGCGCCATGGTTCCACCTGTCCCGATCTTTCGGGAACGTACCTCAGAAGATTCGACGAGGCAAACGGCAATGGGCGATCGGCCTTTTCCTCGAAAACGTTGCTATCTCGTTCATATCAGGCGGCTATTGCCAGCGTCTCCCAGCCACTGTGCGACAGGGAAGAGCGCCTTGAAACAGGGAGCGATTCCTGAGGGACGCTCATCATCCGTGAGCAACATGGATGCCGATCCAGAAAAAAGGCCGGCATTGCTGCCGGCCTGGATGATGCTCAGGTCAACCGTGTTAGAACATCAGCGGCCAGACTTCCTTGGCGCCGCGATAGATCATGTCGCCGGCGACATAGAGGATGGCGATGAGGCCGACATAGGCAATCCAGCGATAGCGGTTGAGCAGGCGGGCGATCAGGCTCGCCGCGATACCCATCAGTGCGATCGAGACGACCAGGCCGAAGATCAACACCCACAGATGGTCGCGCGCCGCGCCGGCGACGGCGAGGACGTTGTCGAGCGACATCGAGACGTCGGCGACCACGATCTGCCAGGCGGCCTGGGCGAAAGTCTTGCGCGGGGTGCCGTTGCTCGAGCCGTTGCCGTTTTCCCCGTCGCCGTCGAGGGCGTGCTGGGCGGCGGCTTCCTCACTATGGCTGGTGCTCAGCTCGCGCCACATCTTCCAGCACACCCACAAGAGCAGGATGCCGCCGGCGAGCAGAAGCCCGACAATGGCGAGAAGCTGGGTGGTGATGGCGGCGAAGAAGATGCGCAAGACGGTGGCGGCGGCGATGCCGATCAGGATGGCGCGGGTCCGCTGCTCCTTGGGAAGGCCGGCGGCGGCGAGGCCGATGACGATGGCGTTGTCGCCGGCCAGGACCAGGTCGATCAGGATGACCTGGCCGAGCGCGACCAGGGAGGAGACAGAAATGGCTTCCGACAGGGTGGCAAGGATATCGGGCATGGAGGTAGGCTCTCTCGTTCCGGTGCGGGAGAGCGGTGCCGATTCGAGCCAGGAAGGAAGCCTGGGGCGCTAGGGGACGCCGACGCGCCGGGACCGCTCTGTTTGCTCCAGTCCGACATCACAGGTCCCGGAACGCTACGCATCGGGAACTGCCAGAGGGGCCCGGCCTGGTGCGGGTGGTGTACTGCAAGTCGAGATGAAAGAAAAGTAACGTTCCGGCATGGCTGCCGGAACGTTGCATCAATCCTCGGAAGCGGCGAGCTGGGTGAGAACCTTGCCGCGTCCGCGCCAGCGCATATAGGCCGGAACGACGAGAGCCAGGGCGGCGATGCTGAAGAGGATCACCGCGGGTACCGAGCTGAAGAAGCCCTGGTGCAGCTGGAGCGCCTTGCGAAGTTGCTCTTCGGCGAGCGGCCCCAGGATCAGCCCCACCACCACCGGCGCGATCGGATAGTCGTAGAGCCTGAGGCCGTAGCCCATCAGGCCGAAGGCGAGCAGCATGGCGAGCTGGGCCGGCGAGGGATTGGACGCCAGCGTGCCGAGCGTGGCGAACAGCAGGATGCCGGCATAGAGCCAGGGACGCGGAATGGTGAGCAGCTTCACCCACAGGCCGACCAGCGGTAGGTTCAACGCCAGCAGCATGAAATTGGCGACCAGCAGGCTGGCGATCAGGCCCCAGACCAGCTCGGGATTGGAGGTGAAGAGCTGGGCGCCGGGCTGCAGGCCGAATTGCTGGAAGCCGGCAAGCATGACGGCGGCGGTCGCCGAGGTCGGCAGGCCGAGCGTGAGCAGCGGCACCAGCGTGCCGGCGGCCGAGGCGTTGTTGGCCGCTTCCGGCCCGGCGACCCCTTCGATGGCACCGTGGCCGAACTCTTCGGGTTTTTCGGCCAGGCGCTTCTCCGCGGCATAGGAGAGGAAGGTGCCGATCTCCGCACCGCCCGCCGGCATCGCCCCGATCGGGAAGCCGAACAAAGTGCCGCGCAGCCAAGGCTTCCAGGAACGCCGCCAGTCCTCTCGGCCCATCCAGATCGAGCCCTTGATCGCCTCCACCGTGCCGGTGCTGAGCTGATGGGTGGCCGCGACGGCCAGCGCTTCGCCGATGGCGAACAGGGCGACGGCGAGGATGGTGACCTCGATGCCGCCGCGCAGATCGACAAGGCCCATGGTCAGGCGCCCGTTCTGGCCGCTGACGATGTCCTTGCCGATCAGGCCGATGACGAGGCCGATGAACAGCGAGGTCAGGCCCCTGAGGGCCGAGTTGCCGAAAGCCGCCGACACCGTGACGAAGGCGAGCACCATCAGCGCGAATTTATCGATGAACTTGAAGGACAGCGCAAACTTGACCACCCAGGGCGCGATGAAGGCCAGGGCCAGCGTCGCCAAGAGGCCGGCAACGAAGGAGCCGATGGCCGCCGTCGCCAAAGCGGGGCCGCCTCGCCCGGCCTTGGCCATCTTGTTGCCCTCGACGGCCGTGACCATCGAGGAGCTCTCGCCCGGCGTATTGAGCAGGATCGAGGTGGTCGAGCCGCCATACATGCCGCCATAATAGATGCCGGCGAACATGATGAGTGCGCCGGTGCCCGAAGGGTCGAGCTGGAAGGTCACCGGCAGGAGCAGGGCGATGGTCAGCGCCGGGCCGATGCCGGGCAGCACGCCGATCAGCGTGCCCAGCGTGACGCCGATGAAGGCGCAGATGAGGTTGAACGGTTGCAGGGCGACCGCCAATCCGTCGACCAGATGACCGAATGTCTGCATCGAAGGGTCCTATGAGCGTTTTTCAGAAAAACCGGTAGGGAGTTGCTTAACCCGCCTATCGCAAGGTGCCGCTGCCCCTCACCCTTACCCTCTCCCCGTAAGGACGGGGGGAGGGAGGCTTCTGCCGCGCGCTTCATACGAAATGGCCCTATCTCGTCCAACCGTCGGGCGAGAGGAGAGGCTGGAGGATTCGTGCAACGCCTGCGCCTCCCTCGCCCCGTCCTTACGGGGAGAGGGTAAGGGTGAGGGGCGGCTGGACTTCAACAAGAATCAAAGGATGCGCGACTGCAGCCGATGAGCGTCTCAATCGCTCAGGAGCGCGGAGACGGCATGTTCCAGCGGTCCCTGCGGCAGCGACAATTGCAGGAGCTGCGAGAAGGCCAGCCAGGTCAGGAAGGAGAGCACCACGCCGATCAGGCAGGCCAGCCAGAGCGGCTTGCCGAAGCCGCGGGCGGCCAGTCCGAACAGCAGACCGCTGGCGAGCGAAAAGCCGGCATTGACGGCGATGAGCAGGATCTGCGCCAGCAGGCCGGCGATCACCCAGCCGACCGCCGTGAAATCCTGGCTCTCTTCCGGCGTCGGCGTCTTGCCGCGCAGGGCGGATATCACAGTGGCGACCGCGAGGACGAGCAGTCCCGCCGCAACGGCATAGGGGAAGGCGGCCGGCCCGAGCGGATCGCTGGCAACCTTGGTGTTGAGCATGGCCGCATCGATGCCGATGACGACGGCGAGGATCACCAGGCCGGCTGCGATCACCAGCCCGGCGACGGTGGAGCCGGGCGGACGCCCGGGCTCCGTCTTGCCCCCCACGCTGCTCATTTGACCAGGCCGATGTCTTTGAGCACCGTGCCGGTGGCTGCGATGTCGCTCTTCAAGGCGGCATCGAAGGCGTCACCGGACAGATAGGTATCGGTCCAGCCGCGCTTCTTGAGTGTGTCCTGCCAGGTCTTCGACTTCACCATCTTCTCGATGTCGGCGGTGATGGCAGCCTTCTGTTCGGGCGTGATGCCGGGCGCGGCGGCGACCATGCGCCAATTCTCCAGGGCAACGTCGACGCCGGCTTCCTTGAAGGTGGGGGCATCGACGCCTTCGATGCGCTTGGCGCCGGACACCGCCAGAAGGCGCAGCGCGCCGCCCTTGATCTGGCTCTCGAACTCACCATAGCCGGAAATGCCGGCCGTCACCTGCTCGCTGAGCACGGCCGCAACGGCCTCGCCGCCGCCGGCGAAGGCGACATAGTTGATCTTGGAGGGATCGACACCCACGGCCTTGGCGAACAGGCCCGCGGTGATGTGGTCGGTGCCGCCGGCCGAGCCGCCGGCCCAGGAGACCGCGCCCGGATCCTTCTTGAGGGCTTCGACCAGGTCGCCGAGTGTCTTGATCGGCGAGGAGGCCGGCACGACGATGGCTTCGCTCTCGCCGGTGAGGCGGGCGATCGGCGTGACGTCAGCAAGGCTGACAGCGGAGTTGTTGGTGAGGATGGCGCCGACCATGACATAGCCGCCGACGATCAGTGCGGAGGGGCTGCCTTTGGCCTGGTTGACGAACTGGGCGAGGCCGATGGTGCCGCCGGCACCGGCGACATTGTTGACCTGCACGTTGCGGGCGATCTTTTCGGTGCGCAGTGCCGTCTGCATGGTGCGGGCAGTCTGGTCCCAGCCGCCGCCCGGCGCGGCCGGGGCCATGATCTCGTAGCCCGCCGTCTGGGCGAGGGCAGCGAGGCTGGAAAAAGCCAGGGCGCCCGCGGTGGCGCAGGCAAGCAAGAGTTTCTTCATCATTTCCTCCCTGAGCAAAGCGTTCATGACCAAACGCCTGCGATCGTGCGGGTAGGGAAAGGAGGAAGGGACATGCACCTTTGAGGCTGCTCCACGGCAGCCGCTCCTCCCAGCACCCTACGTCTTGTTCCGGACCTTGCTAGGTCCGGTTGCAGGCACGATAGCAACTATTCCTGTCAGCGACCTGTCAGCGCGAGCCGTCGGTGACGAGTTGGCGCCAGGTCGCCAGGAAGCGGGCCTTGCGCTCCTGGTCGAGCGCGACAAGCAAAGCGGGGCCGAGCGTGATCGGCTGCAGCACACCGCGTGAGGCGGCGCTGATGCGCTCGGCTGTCCAGCCGCCCGGCGTGCCTGGCACGATCGAGCCCAGCGCCGCCTGGCCCGCCACAACCGCCTGGCCTCGGCGGGAGAGGGCATAGTCGATGAAGCTGCGGCCGAGATCGGGCTGGTTGGCCCAGCGCGGCACCAGCATCACGCGGGTTAGGATGAGGGCATAATCGTCGGGAATGACGATGCCGATGCGCTTGTCGAGGCGCTGGCGGGCATAGGCGTAGGAGCCGAGCACATTGTAGCCCAGCGCCAGGGAACCGGAGGCGATACCCTCCAGGATGGCCGGGCTGGAGCTGGAAAGCTTGACGTCGGCCCGACCGAGAGCGCGGGTCAGGCGCCAGAAGTTCGAGGAGATCTGCGCATCCTGCGCCGCCAGCAGATGGCCGACCCCGCTCTTGCCGATATCGTAGGTCGCCACCTTGCCGCGGAAGCGATCGGTTTCCTGCTCCAGGAGTTCGGTGAGAGCGAGGTGGGAATGCGGGGCCTGTGTGTCGGGTACAAGCGCGCGGTTATAGACGATGACGATCGGCTCGAAGGTGAAGCCGAAAATCTCCGAGCGCCAGCTCGCCCAGGCAGGAAGGGCCGGCAGCAAAGGCGAAGCATGGGCGAGGGCGTGGCCGTCATTGGCGAGCTTGACCTGCAGGTCGGCGGCCGAGGAAACCAGGAGATCGACGTCGGCATCTAGCCGCTTGTCCTGCGTGCGCTGATAGAGCGGCAGCGTATCGGTTTCCTCATAGGCGACATTGACGTCGGGGTGCAGTTCCTGGAAGTCGTGGACCAACAATTCGAATTGCGGTGTGTCGGTGGTGCCGAGGATCGAGAGCGTCGGTCCGCCCGCTACCGGTGCCGGATAGAGCTTGGGGGCGGCCTGGGCCGTCTCGTTCCAACCGCCGCTGATGGCGATGCTGAGGGCCAGAGCGAGCGCCACCATGCCGCGTCTGAGGACGGCGCGCCCTCTCGCCTGTACCGGTACCAGCGGCAATTCGAGATGGACCTCCAGCCCGCCGCCGGGCCGGTCGTGCAATGACAGGCTGCCGCCATGGGCCTGCACCACGGTGCGGGCGATCGGCAGACCGAGCCCCGAGCCCACGGTGCCGGCACCGCTCTTCCCTCGCTGAAAACGCTGGAGCACGATGTCCTTCTCGGTATCGGGAATGCCCGGGCCGTGGTCGCGGACCATGATGAGCAAGCGTTCGCCCGGCGCCGTATCAGCCACGATCTCCACCACGCTATCAGGGGCATAGAGCAGGGCATTGCCGGCGAGGTTGCGCAGCATTTCCTGCAAGGCGAGGCGGTCGCCCATGAGACGGGCGCCGGCCAGGGTGGGGGCGACGGTCACGGTGAGGCGCCCGGCCTCATCGGGGTCGAAACGGCGTGCGACATCCTCGACGAGGTCGGTGATGGCAATGAGGGCGGATTCGCGGCTCTCGAGCCGATGGGTCAGAGTCGCTTCCATCAGGAGCTGGCTCACCAGTTCGCTGGCATGCATGGCATTGCGGTGGATCTTGGCCACGCGCTCGTGCAGGGCCTGGTAGTCGCGTTCGTCCAGGGCCACTTCGGCCTGGGCGCGCAGGGAGGCGAGCGGGGTGCGCACTTGGTGGGCTGCATCGGCGACCACGCCCGACAGCGCGTTCATCACGCTGGCGAGGCGGCGCATGAAATCGTTGAGGGCGGCGACGAGCTGGCTGACTTCTATCGGTACCGGCACGGTGAGAGGGGAAAGATCCTGCGGCGCGCGATCGCGCAGCGCCGCCTCCACCGTGGTGAGCGGGGCGAAGGCCCGCTGCACGCCGAACCAGACCAGGGCCAAGGCGAGCACAAGGATGCCGATCAGCGGCAGCACCGCCCGCGAGACGATTTCGGAGGCGAGAGCGGTACGTGCCCCGCGGGTTTCGGCGACCCGGATGGTCACCCAGCCGGCGGCGCTGCTGGCCGAGATCAGGCGGCCGATGCTGGCGACGCGCACGGGCTCGCCGTGATAGCGCGCATCGGCGAAGGCGGTTTCAGCCGAGCGCACGGCCGGCAATTTCTCGGCGAGATCGCCATAGCCGGTGACCAGGGCGCCATCGGGAGCCTCGACCTGGTAATAGATGCGGTCGCCTCCCGAGCCGAGCATGGCGAGGGCCGCATAGGGCAGTTCGACGGTGACACGGCCTTCTTCGACCAACACGGCCCCGGCGATGGTGAGCGCGGAGGCGGTGAGGAGGCGGTCATAGGCCTGGTCGGCGGCACGGCGGGCATAGGAATGGATGAAGACGATGAAGGCGAGCGCGGCGATGGCGAGCACCAGCAGGGCTGCCGCCAGGACGCGGCGGCGGATCGAAGCGGTAGCGCGCGCTGCGGTCGTCAGGGAGACGGTCGCGGATGCGACGGTCACGGGCGTGACGGGATCAGGGACCGTCATGCCGCCGCGCCATATAGCCTGCGCCGCGCATCGTCACGATCTCGATGCCGGCACCCTGCAGCTTGCGGCGCAGCCGCGAGACCAGCAGTTCCAGGGCGTTGACCGTGACCTCGTCGTCCAGGCTGAACACCTGGTCCATCAGCCGTTCCTTCGGCGCCACCTGGCCGAGCTTGGCGACGAGAATTTCGAGCAGGCGGAATTCGCGTCGCCCGCAATCGATGGGCCTGCCCTGGATCGCGACCGTGCGCGTCGCGAGGTCGATCGTCAGGGCCTCGACCTCGATGGTGCTGGCGCGCATGCCGGCCGGCCGCCGCATCACCGCACGGAGCCTCGCCTCGAACTCGCGCAGATCGAAGGGTTTGACCAGATAGTCGTCGGCGCCGAGGTCGAGCAGGCTGATCTTGTCGTCGACCTCCGAGCGGGCGGTGACTACCAGCACCGGGGTGCCGTGGCCGGCCCGGCGCAGATCGGACAGGATGGCGAAGCCATCGCGGCCCGGAAGCATCACGTCGAGCACCACGGCGTCGAAGGTTTCATCGCGCAGGCGCTCGGAGGCGAGTGCGCCATCGCGCAGCCACTCCACCGCATGGCCGGAGCTGCGCAACCTGGCCACCATGGCATCGCCCAGATCCTCGGCGTCCTCGACCAGCAGGATACGCAATCGACCTCCCTTTTCGTTGGGGAGACTGTAGGGCCGAGCGGGCGGATAGGGAAGGCGGGATTGGGCGGCGGACCCAAGGAACGCCGGACCCACGATGATTGAGGCGCTACCTGCCTTCCCCACTGTCTGGAGAAGGCTTGCCGTGCTTGATTGAGAGCAGTCCGGTGCTGCGATCCGCGTCTAGTTCCGATCGTCCGGCAGCATGGGCAGAGGCAGGATGTCGATGCCATCCTCGAGCAGGCTGCGGACATCCTCGCCGGTCGCCTCGCCATGGATGGTGCGATGCTCGCTCTCGCCGTCATGCATCTTGCGCGCTTCGGCGGCGAACTTGTCGCCGACATAGTCGGATTTCGCCGTCAGCATGGCATGCAATTCGCGCACCTTGGCGCGCAAGGCCTGTTCCTCCGGAGAGGTCAGGGCCACCGGCTGTGGCAAGACCGGCAGGTTTTCGCGAATTTTGGTGTCGGGATTTCCGCTTTCGCGGTCCTTGCGAGCCACCTGCGGTGCCATGATGGCCTTGCCAACCTCGGTGGAGGCGCAATGGGCACAGCTCAGCAGTCCGTGCTCGGCCTGGTCGTCATAGGCGGCACTGTCGCGAAACCAGCTTTCGAACTCGTGACCCTGGTCGCAGACGAGCGAAAAACGAATCACTCTGCAGCCCTCAGCGCCGGTTCCGTCTTCACCGTGAAGGAGCGCGCATTCTTGAGATTGGGGATCTTGCCGCGCGTCGCCGCCACGGCGTGCACGTCGATCTCGCCATAAACAAGCCCGAGCGTGTCGCCGGCATCGGCGACCACGCGTCCCCAGGGATCGATGATGACGGAATGGCCATAGGTGTCGCGGCCGTCGTCATGATGGCCGACCTGGGCGGCCGAGATCATCCACGCGCCGTTTTCGATGGCGCGGGCGCGCTGCAGCACATGCCAATGGGCTTCGCCCGTCTGCTTGGTGAAGCAGGCCGGTGCGCTGATCACGTCGGCGCTGGCATCGCCATAGGCGCGGAAGAGCTGGGGAAAGCGGACGTCGTAGCAGATGCCCAGGCCCAGCCGCGCGAAGGGCAGGTCGACCGTAACCGCATGATCGCCGCCGACATAGGCATTGGATTCACGCCAGGATTCGCCGCCGGCAAGATCGACGTCGAACAGATGGATCTTGTCGTAGGAGGCGAGCACTTCGCCCTTGGGATCGATGACGAAGGCGCGGTTGGCAGCCTTGTCGCCGACACGCACGGCCATGGAGCCGATATGGAGATGCAGGCCGTTATCGCGCGCGATCGCACGAAAGGCGTCGAGCTCGGGATTGCTCTGCTCGTCGCCGATGGCGGCCATCATGGCCGCCCGGTCGCGGTTGACCACGGTGGTCATCTCGGGTGTCTGCAGATATTCGGCTCCGGCGGCCTTGGCCTCGCGGGCGGCGGCGGCGACGGTTGCGACATTGTCCGATGGCACCAAGCCCGAGCGCATCTGCAGAACGGCGGCTTTGAAACGCATGGATCCGTCTCCCTGGATAGCTTCAGGCTGCAATGAGTTTGTCGAGGCCGCCGGCAGCGTCGAGATCGTGGAGATCGTCGCTGCCGCCGACATGGGTGTCCCCGATGAAGATCTGCGGCACCGTGCGCCGTCCGTTGGCACGCAGGCTCATGGCCTCCTGCAGGTCGGGCTTGCCGTCGACGTCGATCTCCTCGAAGGGAATGCCCTTGCGGGTGAGCAGCGCCTTGGCCGCCTTGCAATAGGGGCACCAGGATTTCGAATACACGACGACGGGCGGCATTGCCTTCATTCCATCCACAAACGACCTTGCCCACAGATGGGAAGGCGAAGAACCAAAATCAATCGGTATTATAGGCAGTTGCCGCAGGCCGACAAGAAGGGGCGTCCCGGAGCCGCAGGCGGCGGCTCACGGCTTCTGGAAGACCATCCAGGCCCGGTCGAAGGCGCGGATGCGCATGTCGTGCTCGCGCATGAGGATGTAGAGAGCGCCGGTGGGCAGCAGGCCGAGGGCGTCGTCCCGGCCGATCTGCAGCAGCAGGCGCCAGCGATCCGCCGAGCGCAGCAGCCTGCGAGCCTCCGCGATGGCATAGGCCTCGCCCGTGCCGCAGAAAATGCCGTGCGATGCCAGTTGAGCCTGGGCCTGCATGCCGTTCTGCAACGGGCGCGGCCAGCCGCCGAGCTGGTGGTTGGCGCCGCCTTTACCGTCCGGCGTGCCGTAGCGGCCGAGCCAGGTCTCGTAGTGGATCTCCTCGCTGTCCTCGTCCCAGAAGGTGGACGCCTCCTCGCCATGCGGGAAGGCGTCGAATCCCTTGTCGCTCGGCGGGATGGCGGTGACGACGGGGCGCGCCGTCACGGCGGCCGGCTTGAAGCGGCTGCTCCAGCGTTCCTGCGCCAGGGCCGCCAGCGCGGCGGGTTCGGCCTTGCGTTCCAGGCGCTCGACCGGGGTCTTGTCCCAGATCAGGCGCAGCCCGGTCGCGGCATGCGGATCGTAGGATTTCGGCTTCACCCAATAGTCGCAGAACAGCAACAGGCGGCCGTGATGGGGCAGTGCCGCGGGAAAGCCCGGGGTCAGCGACAGCGAAGCCAGATCGAGCTGGGCGATGAAGGCGAGAGGAAACACCGCTGTCACCGCCCTGGCGAGGTCGCTCTGCTCGCGGCTGGCCTCCCGGGCGTGCTCCGGCGTCAGCCATGAGCCTGGCCGCGTGGCTTCGCTGGCCAGGCGATCGGCCTCGGTGAGATGGGTCTGGGTGCGTTCGGCCGCATCGCCATAGGGCGGGCGTTCCGGCCAGGTCATGGTGTCGGGCAGGTCGGGCAGGCCGCCGATCTTGCTGGCGCCGAGCGGAATCCGGCTTTCCTCGCAAGGCGTGGTTTCCAGCACCAGCGCCGGCCGGGCCTGCTCGACGAGCCGGGCGACGCTTTCGGGCGCGAGGCCGGCTTCGGTCAGGGAACTCTGCAGGGCCTCGCGGCTGTCGGGCCAGGCGAGAGGGGGCGATTGGTCTATCGGATCCAAGTTAGGTAGTCCCGTTCGGTTACTCGATCGGCGTCGCCACCCGGGCGAACACCAGCATGTCGACATTGGCGGCGCCGGCCCGCAGCAGGGCGCGCGCCGCCGCTTCGCCCGTGGCGCCGGAGGTCAGCACATCATCGATCAGCACGATGCGCTTGCCCTTGATCGCCGGCCTGGCGCCTGGCGGAACCACGAAGGCACCTTGCACGTTGCGGGCCCGTTCCTTGCGGCTGAGGCCGACCTGATGGGCCGTGCGCCTGGAGCGGCCGAGCAGCAGCGGCTCATGGATCACCCCGCTGCGATTGCCGATCTCGCGCGCCAGCAAGGCGGCCTGGTTGAAGCGCCGCCGCCACAGCCGCAGGCGATGCAGCGGTATCGGCACCAGCATGTCGGCGTCGGCCAGCACGTCCTGTCCGGCCTGGGTCATCAGCCGGCCCATGAAGGGCGCGATCTCGACGCGGTCGCCATATTTGAGCCGATGCACCAGCTCGATGGCGGCGCCTTCATAGCGGGCCGCAGCCCTGGCGCGGCCATAGGCGGGCGGATCGGCGATCGCCTGGGCCGAAACCATGCCCTCGCCATGGTCGTAGACGAAGGGAATGCCCAGTCTCTCGCAATAGGGCCGCTCGATCAGGGACAGTTGCTGCCAGCAGGCCACGCACAGATTGGCGTGGCTGGCCGTGGTTTCCCGGCAACTCAGGCAGCGCGGCGGCAGGATGATATCCGCCAGCCGGCTTCCCGCCTGCAGGAGCAGTCGCGGCAGCGAAGAGGGGGCTATGGCGGGGACGGACATGGCGGCAAAGTGGCAAAGATTACCGAGCCTGTCATCAGGACATTGCAGTGGAAGTTCCACCGGTAATATGAGAAGGCATTGGGGCTTAATTTGCCGAGCGAGCCCGACATCGCCATTATACCCGCCATATTTACGTTTGAGACTGGAATATTTGCGTCAATGTCCGTCCCGCTTCGCACTGCCATTGCCCGCCTCGATCTGTTTGCCGGCGCAAGCCCGGAGGATATCGACGCGGTTGCGAATCTTGCCATCGAACAACGTTTTCGCGACGGCGAATCGATCTTCTCGCGGGGAGCGCCGGGCGAGGGCATGCTGATCGTGCTCCAGGGTACGATCCGCCTTTCCATCGTTTCCGTCGAGGGGCGCGAGCTGATTCTGCGTGAAGCCGGGCCGGGAGACGTGATCGGCGAGATCGCGGTGCTGGATAGCGGCCGGCGCACCGCGGATGCCACCGCGGTCGGCCCGGTGGTTGCCGGGTTCATCGCGCAAGCCTCCTTCGTACGGCTGCTCGCCACCCGCCCGGCGCTGCAGATGCCGATCCTGCAGGTACTGTGCGCCCGGCTGCGCGACACCACCGACCAGCTCGAATCGATCGCGCTCTATCCGCTCGAGGCCAGGCTGGCCCGCTTCCTTCTCTGGCATGTCAAGCGGTACGGGCGCACCCGCGCCGACGGCGCCCGCAGTGCGCCGCTGACGATCTCGCAAAGCGCCATCGCCAGCTTCGTCGGCGCCAGCCGGCCCAAGGTCAACCGGCTGCTCGCCGCTTTCGAGGAACGGGGTGCGATCGAACGGCGCGGCGCCATCGTGCACTGCCATGTTGCCGCGCTCTCCCAACTGGCGCAGGCGGAGACGGTCCCCGGCGAGGCGCATGCCGGCGCCGGCCAGGACGCGGCGCGTGGCTGATCTTGCCTTCAAGCCCGCAATTGCCACCGGGCTGACGGCCTTCATCCTCGGTCTTTATTTTCTCGTCTACAATCCGGGTGGGGCCGCCAACACGCTACGCGAAGAGGCCTTCGACTTTCTCGAGAGCGTGATTCCGCCCAAGCGCCTGCCCGACGGCGTGGTGGTGGTGGATATCGATCGCCGGACCTTGTCGGCCAAGGGTGGTGGCTGGCCCTGGAGCCGGGAATGGCACGCCGATCTCATCGCGAAGCTGAAACAGTCCAATCCTGAAGTGATTGGGATTGATATTCTGTTCTCCGGTCCGGATCGTCGCTCACCCGCTTTGATCCTGAGCGAACTCGCCAGGACAACGGGGCGAACGGATCTCGAAAAGACTGCTGAGGGATTACCCGACGGTACCAAGCGCCTTGCCGAGGTTATTGATGGTTCCGAGGTGGTACTGGGGTTGCTGCTCGATGAGGCCGGCAAGGACACCGTGCCTTTTCCAAGCCCGATCCTCCAGATGGGATCCGCACGGCAACAATTGCGGCCGGTCCAGGTGGCCAGCGGTTTGGATGCACCCTTCGCCGGACTGAGCGATGGTGCCGCGGCGGTGGGAGCGTTGTCTTTTTCGGCCGGCACGGGCACGAAAGTACGCCAAGCCCCCGCTTTTGTTCTCGGCGGCGGAGAGATCTTCGCCGGCTTTGCAATGGAGGTGTTTCGCAATTCTCAGCAAGCCTCCGCCTTTGTCCTCGAGGAAAACGGTACCGGCGTCTCTGTCGGTGATCGTCGTATTCCTCTCGACGAGGGGGCTGCCATGCGATTGCATCTGTCTTCGCCTGCAACCTGGGGCGCGCGTACTGTCTCTGCCATCGATGTGTTCGAGGGCAAGGTGCCGGCCGAACGCCTTGCCGGTCGCATCGTGCTGGTGGGTACCAGTGCGCCCGAAGGTGGAGCATTCCTTGCTACATCGGTGGGGCCGATCACGCCGACCGTGCAGGTCCAGGCCGAGGCCATCGAAGGCCTGCGTTCAGGGGACATTCCCCGCCGCATCCGCAACCCTCGGGTGCTTGAACCCCTCGCCGCTTCCGCCCTCGGCCTCGTGGCGCTGGCGGCCGCGCTATGGCTCGGCCCTCTGGCGGCGAGCTCGGTGCTGGCGATGCTGATGCTGGGCTGGATCGGCTTCAGTGCTGGCCTGTTCGCCAGCACGCGGCTGCTGATCGACCCCGCCGGCCCGCTGATCCCGGCCATCGCCGCCGCCAATTCGGCCCTGGTGGTGATGTTTGCCCACACCCGCAAGCTGCGTGGGGCGATCGAGCGCAAGTTCGGACGCTATCTCTCTCCGGAGATCGTGCGCCGGCTCACCGCCGCCCCGGAGGAATTGAAGATCGAGGGCGAACTGCGCGAAGTCTCGGCGCTGTTCTCGGATATCGAAGGCTTTACCACCATGTCCGAGAACGCCGAGCCGCGTACGCTGGTCGGCGCGCTCGACGCCTATTTCGACGGGGTCTGTGCCATCGTCATCCGCCATGGCGGCATGGTCGACAAGATCGTCGGCGATGCCGTGCATGGCCTGTTCAATGCGCCGCTGACGGTCGAGGGACATGCCAAGGCAGCGCTGGACTGCGCCATCGAGATCGGCCGCTTCACCACGGAGTTCCGCCAGCGCGAGGATGCCAGGCGCCTCGGCTTCGGCCGCACCCGTATCGGGCTCGATACCGGGCCGGTGATCGTGGGCGATGTCGGCGGTCTCGGTCATCTCGACTATACCGCCCATGGCGACGCGGTGAACTCGGCGGCGCGCCTGGAGGCGCTGAACAAGCAGTTCGGCACCACCGTTTGTCTGGGCGCCCGCGCGGCCGCCGCCATCGGCGAGCCGGAGAGGCTGCGGCCCCTCGGCAATGTCGTGCTGCGCGGCCGTACGGCGCAGACGGCCGTCTTCAGCCCCTGGCCCGACGATGCCACTCCCGAGCGCCGCCAGGCCTATATGGCGGCTTTCGACAGGATGGCCTCGGATCCGGCCGAGGCGCGGAGCCTGTTCCAGGCTCTTGCCACGACCTGGCCCGGGGATCCGGCAGTGGCCTACTGGGTCAAGACGCTCGCCTGAGATCGGGTGAAGCGCCGCCGCTGGTCCGGTCGGTGAGGAGTAATAAAATACCATCACGTGTGTTTTTCGAGATGAGCGGAATCTACTTTCCCCGATGTCTATTATTTGTTTTGTTTGAATTTAAAAACGAGGCATGAAAGGCAATCTTGTTTCGATTTATATCAAATAATCCTGTTGTATTATTTCAGTGCATTGGAGTGCGATGTATAGATGATTTTGATATCATTGTTTTAGAAAGATCATTCATTTTGGTAAGTATATATCTATACAATATAAAATCTAAATTATCTAATCGTGACTTGATCGTGAAACGTCAAGTAAAAACCAAAAAATACGGCAAGCGTCGTATGGAATGGTAAGGTTTGTTGAGATAGCTTTCGGCTGCGGGGACTACAAATCCAAGCCTGCGTCGATTCGGCCTTACCGGGGGGTAAGACGTGCCGGGTTTGGCGTGGGGTGGAGGCAGTATCCCCGCGGCGGGGTCCGTTGTCTCAACTTGTTGGAACCATCAGCCGGCATCGACGTCCTGCGTCGCTGCCAGGCGGTATCAGCATGCCGCAGATCCCTGCCGATGCCTGAGCGGGTGGGGATTCCAGATGACGTGCCATCGTCGTGACCAGAGTTGCGTTGCCAAGCAGAACCTTGTTTCCCGCCCGGCACTTTCGCGATTGAGCGCCAATCTCGGAGGCGGCTTGCTCGGCGCCTCCTTGCTGTCGATCGCCATGGCGGTCCCAGCCTTGGCCGATTGCTCGACGAGCGGGTCGATCCAGACCTGCACGGGCAGCCTGCCCACCGGTGTGCAGCTTAATGCCGGTCCCACCACGCTGAACGTCAACAGCCTGAGCGGTCCCGTGAACGGGCAGGTCCTGCTTCAGCAGAACGGCGGGGATGGCGGCAACGGCCACGACGGTGCCCTGTTCGTGCCGCCGGCGTCGGGCGGCGGCGGCGGTTCGGGCGGCGGCAGTGCGCCGACCGTCACGGGCCAGAGCTTCAACCAGACCACGGGCGTTGCCGTCATCAACTACAGCGACGGTTCCATCATCACGCTGACGCCGAAGGCGGGATCGAGCACGCTCTATACCAAGCAGACCCAGACCCCCAAAAGCGGCGGCGGCTACGATACGACCAGCGTCGATATTCCCGCCACCATCACGCCCAACGAGGCTGATGGCTCCATCACTATCTCCCTCGGCACCAATGGCGATGCCGGAACCATGACCATCAAGCCGGGCGCCGCTGGCGGCAGCCTTACGGGTGGCGGCCTCAACTTGAACTATGCCGGCACCGGCCAGACGCTGACAACCTCCGGACAGCCCGGAGTCATCGCCATCAGCCGGGGCGGCGACGGTGGCGATGGCGGCGACTATTACCTCGGCGGCGGTGGAGCGCGCGGCGGCAGCGGCGGTGCCGGTGGCAGCGCCACCGTGACCAGCAAGGGCGATATCACGGTCACCAACGGCTATGGCGTGGTGGCGCAGTCGATCGGCGGCAGCGGCGGCCATGGTGGCGGTTCCTATACGGTGGTCGGCAGCGGCGGCGAAGGTGGCAAGGGCGGCGCCGCCGGCGCGGCGAGCGTGACGGCGGGCGAAGGTACGATCACCACCTATGGCGACAATTCCGGTGGCCTGGCGGCCATCAGCCAAGGCGGCAAGGGCGGCGCCGGCGGCAGCGCCGGTGGCATCGTCGCCTCCAGCGGCGATGCATCGGGTGCAGGCCGGGGCGGCTCGGCCTCCGTCACGGCGCTGGAAGATCTGACCATCGTCACCAATGGCGCCAATTCCCATGGCCTGCTCGCGCAATCCATCGGCGGCAGCGGCGGCAGCAGCGGCAGCGCCGGCGGTCTCGGCGCGATTGGCGGCCAGGGCGGCACGGGCGGCGACGCCGGTACCGTCGATGCCCGCAATTTCGGCGATGTCACCACCAACGGCACCCACTCTTTCGGCATCCTGGCCCAGTCGATCGGCGGCGGTGGCGGTTCGGGTTCCGGCGGCGGCGGCCTGGTCGTGCTTGGGGCGGATGGCGCAGCCGGCGGCGCCGGCGGCAACGTCACCGCGGTCAATGGCGGCAGCATCACCACCAAGGGCTTCAATTCCACCGGCATCTTCGCCCAGTCGATCGGCGGCGGCGGTGGCGATGGCGGTTCCTCCGGCGGGCTCGTGGCGATCGGCGGCAAGGGCTCGACCACCAGCAATGCCGGAACGGTCAGCGTCACCAACGCGGCAGGCGGCTCGATCACCACCTACCAGTCCTTCTCGCAGGGCATCTTCGCGCAATCGGTTGGCGGCGGCGGCGGCAATGGCGGCTCCTCGGGCGGTCTCTTCACCGTAGGCGGCCAGGGCGGTTCGGGCGGCAATGGCGGAGCCGTCACGGTCACCAGCGCCGGATCCATCGAAACCGGCGTCAATGCCAAGAACAATCCCAGCGCCGTGACGGATTCCGCGGCCATCTTTGCCCAGTCGGTCGGCGGCGGCGGCGGCAATGGCGGCAATGCGCTTGCCGTGGGCACCGGCATTACGGTGGCCCTGGGTGGCAAGGGCGGTGTCGGCGGCACGGGCGCGAATGTCAGCGTTCTGCGTGACAATGTCGATCCTGCCCAGGCCAGCAGCGCCTCGATCGTCACCTGGGGTGATCGCTCGGCCGGCATCTTCGCCCAGTCCGTGGGCGGCGGCGGCGGCAATGGCGGTTTCGGTATCAGTGCCAATGGCGGGGTGATCAGCGCCAGCGTCGCCTTGGGCGGCAGTGGCGGCGATGGCGGCGGCGCCGGCAACGTCCAGGTCGATACCAAGGGCAGCATCCAGACGCATGGCAGCGGCTCGACGGGCATCTTCGCCCAGTCGGTGGGCGGCGGTGGCGGCAATGGCGGCCTGGCGGTGGCCGGCTCGGCAGGGCTCGTCCAGGCTTCGATCGCGCTCGGCGGGGGTGGCGGCAAGGGCGGTGATGCCGGCACGGTCAATGTCTCCAATCTCTCGGTGATCACTACGGCGGGCGACAATGCCAGCGGCATCCTGGCCCAGTCGGTTGGCGGCGGCGGCGGCAATGGCGGCGTGTCGGTTGCCGCCGGCCTCGGCCTGGCCAGCGCCAATGTCGGCCTCGGCGGTACTGGCGAGAAGGGCGGCTCGGGCAAGAGCGTCACTGTCGACAGCACCGGCGACATCGCCACCGGCGGCAAGAACTCATCCGCCATCCTGGCGCAGTCGATCGGCGGCGGTGGCGGCAATGGCGGCCTCGCTGTCGGTGCGGGGATCAGCGGCGTCGGCGCTTCGGTCACGCTCGGCGGCAGCGGTGCGCAGGCCGGGCATGGCGATATCGTATCGGTGACCTCGACCGGCAACCTCTTCACCAAGGAGGACAATTCGGCCGCCATCCTGGCGCAATCGGTCGGCGGCGGCGGCGGCAATGGCGGCTCCACCGTGGCAGGCCAGCTCTCGGTGGCCGGCAACGTCAATGTCGGCCTCGGCGGTACGGCCGGTGGTGGCGGCAATGGCGGCGCCGTAACGGTCAAGGCCTACAAGCCGGCGGGCGCCACGGGCAACACGGCAACGCTCGAGACCGACGGGAACAATTCAGCCGGCATCCTGGCCCAGTCGATCGGCGGCGGCGGCGGTAATGGCGGCTTTGCCGGCGCGCTCGCGCTTTCGGGCGGGGTTTCCGCGGGGATTTCCCTCGGCGGTGGCGGCGGCAGCGGCGGCAGCGGCGGGGGCGTCCTGGTCGACCAGAACCACAACATCCTGACCAAGGGCGACAATTCGGCCGGTGTGCTCGCGCAGTCGATCGGCGGCGGCGGCGGCAATGGCGGCTTTGCCGCCACCCTGAGCGGCAGTGCCCCCCTCGTCGGTGTTTCCGGTTCGGCGGCGGTGTCGCTGGGCGGCAAGGGCGGTGCGGGCAACAATGCCGGCACGGTTTCCGTCACCAGCAATGGCGCGATCCAGACCGAGGGTGACCGCTCCGACGCCGTGCTGGCGCAATCGATCGGCGGCGGTGGCGGCAATGGCGGCTTCGGCCTCTCCGGTTCCTTCAATGTCGGCGGCGTCGGGGCGGCTTCCGTCGCCATCGGCGGCAGTGGCGGCGCGGGGGCCGATGCCGCCCTCGTGACGGTGAAGAGCACTGGTCCTGTCGTCACCAAGGGCGACGCATCCAATGGCCTCGTCGCGCAGTCGATCGGCGGCGGCGGCGGCAATGGCGGCTTCTCGGGGTCGGCTTCGCTCTCCAGCAGCATTTCGATCGGTGTTGCCGTGGGCGGCACCGGCGGTGATGGCGGCAATGGCGGCGGCGTCGATCTGACCAACCAGGGGGCCGTCCAGGTCACAGGTGCCAATGCGGCCGGTGTGCTCGCCCAGTCGATCGGCGGTGGCGGTGGCAATGGCGGCTCCAGCATTGCCGCGAGCCTCGGCGGATCGGCCGGCCTGTCGGTCGCGGTCGGCCGTAGCGGCGGCAGCGGCGGTACCGCGTCGGCGGTCAGCGTCACCAGCAATGGCGACATCCTCAACGGTGCCGGTACGGGCAATGTCGCCGACGGCAGCTACAAGGCCACCACCGCCAATGGCGGCGGTATCCTCGCCCAGTCGATCGGTGGCGGCGGCGGCAATGGCGGCTTCAGCGGTTCCCTGGGCCTTGGCGGCGTCGGCGCCCTGTCGCTTTCGCTTGGCGGCAGCGGCGGCGATGGCGGTTCGGCCGGCACGGTGAATGTCCAGAACGGCACGCTGCAGGCCAGCAACATCACCACGCTCGGCGACCTCTCCGCCGGCATCACCGCACAGTCGATCGGCGGTGGCGGTGGCAATGGCGGCTTCGGCATCGGCGTGTCCGGTTCGGGCGTGGTTTCCCTCTCGGCGGCCGTCGGCGGCAAGGGCGGTTCGGGCAATACCGCCGGCGCGGTCACCGTGGGTAGCACCGGCGATATCGTCACATTCGGCAATTTCTCCGCCGGTATCGCCGCCCAGTCGATCGGTGGCGGTGGCGGCAATGGCGGCTTCGCCGTGTCCGGCAGCATCGCCCTGGCGCCCGAGGGAGGCGGCAGCGCGGCAGTCGCGGTTGGCGGTTCGGCGGGCGATGGTGCCACCGCCGGCAATGTCGGCGTGACCAACAAGGGCGTCGTGGCGACTTTCGGCACCTCGTCCACCGGCATCCTGGCGCAATCGCTGGGCGGCGGCGGCGGCAATGGCGGCTTTGCGGCTGCTGGCGCCATCACGGTGTCGCCCGAAGGCGGTGGCAGCATCGCGGTCGCAGTCGGCGGCGCCGGCGGCAATGGCGGCACGGCCGGCAAGGTCACGGTGTCCCAGACCGGGGCGGTGGCAACCGAGGGTGACCAGTCGACCGGCGTTTTGGCCCAGTCCATCGGTGGTGGCGGCGGTAATGGCGGCTTTGCCGGCACGCTTTCGGCCAATATCGGTAATGGCGTCGCTCTGGGCGCCAGCGTCGGCGGTTCGGGCGGCGACGGCGCCAAGGCCGATGCGGTCGAGGTCACCGTCAACGGCGATGTCTCGACCGACGGCACCCTGTCCAGTGGCGTCGTCGGCCAGTCGATCGGCGGCAGCGGTGGCAATGGCGGCTTCTCGGTGGCCGGTACCCTGCAGATCGGGCAGGGCGGCAGCCTGAATGCCAGCGTCGGCGGCTTCGGCGGCGATGGCGGCAAGGCCGGCAGCGTGGATGTCAGCCATACCGGCAATCTCCAGACCAAGGGTGACCTGTCGCTCGGCCTGCTGGCGCAGTCGATCGGCGGCGGCGGCGGCAATGGCGGTTTTGCCGGCAGCCTCGGCGCGACCATCGGCGAGGGCGTCGCTCTTGGCGTTTCGGTTGGCGGCTTCGGCGGTGGCGGTGCAACGGCCGGCAACGTCAAGGCCAGCAATATCGGTAATGTCGCAACCTTCGGCGCCGGCTCGACGGCAATCCTGGCCCAGTCGATCGGCGGCAATGGCGGTAATGGCGGCGCCAGCGTGGCGGGCGCCGTCGGTGTCGGCGAGCAGAATGTCAGTCTGGCGGTCTCCGTTGGCGGTTTCGGTGGCGATGGCGCCAAGGCCGGGTCGGCCGAGGTTGACAGCACCGGTCTGATCTACACCAAGGGGGCTCTCGCCCATGGCCTCGCCGCCCAGTCCATCGGCGGCGGTGGCGGCAATGGCGGCTTTTCGGTCGCCGGCAATCTCAATGTCAGCACCGGCACGGGCGGCAGCGCCTCGGTCAGCGTCGGCGGCGGCGGTGGTTCGGGCAGTACCGGCGGCGACGTCACCATCAAGTCGAATGTCGGCAAGGTCCTGCCGACCGACAACAGCGCCACCATCGAGACGGATGGGGATGGCTCCAATGCCATCTATGCCCAGTCGATCGGTGGCGGCGGCGGCTCGGGCGGCTTTTCCGGCGCCCTGTCGCTGACCTTCAGCGAAGGCGCGACCGCCGGCTTCGGCCTCTCCGTCGGTGGCTTCGGCGGCACGGGCAACAATGCCGGCACGGTCAACGTAACCAGCGTCGACAATATCCTGACCAAGGGCGAAGGTTCCAACGGCATCCTGGCCCAGTCGATCGGCGGTGGCGGCGGCGATGGCGGCTTTAGTGGTGCTGCGACCATCACCGGTGGCGCTTCCGAAAGCACGCAGGCCGGCGTTTCCGCTTCGCTTGGTGGCTTTGGCGGTGCCGCGGGCAATGCCGGTGCCGTCATCATCGACTCCACGGGTCTGATCACCACATTGGGTGACCATGCCGACGGCGTGCTGGCCCAATCGATCGGCGGCGGTGGCGGCAATGGCGGCATGAGCTTTGCCGGCGCGGTCGGCGTCAGCCAGAATGCGGTCGACGTCTCGCTGAGCATGGGTGGCTTTGGCGGTGCGGCGGGCACCGGTGGCAATGTCAGCGTCACGCGCAACGGCACGATCACCACGGCGGGCGACTATTCGGTCGGCCTGGCTGGCCAGTCGATCGGTGGCGGCGGTGGCAATGGCGGCCTGTCGATCACCGGCGCCTTCGGTGGCACCAATTCCAAGAACATCAGTGCCTCTCTCGGCGGCTTCGGCGGTGCCGGTACCGGTTCTGGCCTGGTCACCATCGGCAATACCGGGGACATCGGCACCAAGGGTGTGGGCTCGCAGGCGATCCTTGCCCAGTCGATCGGTGGCGGCGGCGGCAATGGCGGGCTTGCGGGCTCGGCCGTGTTCGGCGTCGGTGGAGAGAACACCAATCTGAACCTTGGGGCGGCGGTTGGCGGCAAGGGCGGCAGCGGCGGTACCGGCGGTGACGTCAAGGTCACCAGCAACGGCAATCTGCAGACGCAGGGCGATGCGGCGCAGGGCATCCTCGCCCAGTCGATCGGCGGCGGCGGCGGCAATGGCGGCTCGAGCCTCTCGGGTGTGCTCGGCGTCGGCGGCGCCAGCGAGGGCCGCACCATCAATGTCAGCTTCGCCGTGGGCGGCCTCGGCGGCGACGGCAACACCGCCGGCAATGTCACCGTCGACCAGTCGGGTTCGATCCAGACGGATGGCAGCGGCTCGCACGGCGTCCAGGCCCAGTCGATCGGCGGTGGCGGCGGCAATGGCGGCCAGGCCAACTCCCTCTCGCTGGTGCTGACCAAGGCCTGCACCCTGCCGGTGGTCTGCACGGCACCGGAAGAGACCAAGAAGAACTTCTCCTTCCAGGCGACGGTGGGCGGCTTCGGCGGCACCGGCAACGATGCCGGCACCGTCACCATCGGCAATGACGGCGTGATCATCACCAAGGGCGATGCCTCCAGCGGCATCTTCGCCCAGTCGATCGGCGGCGGCGGCGGCCAGGGCGGCAGCGGCATCATCGGCCTGCAGGACGTGGTGCCCAGTCCCTACAACTATGCCACACTGGCGGCCATGCCCTTCGGTGCCGTCGGCATCGCCAAGAACTATGTGGTTGCCGTCGGCGGCTATGGCGGCTCGGCCGGCAACGGCAACACGGTCTCGATCGACAATCAGGGGCAAATCCTCACCGAAGGCATCTATTCCTGGGGCATCTTCGCCCAGTCGGTCGGCGGCGGCGGCGGCAATAGCGGCAATGCCGTTGCGGGCCTGACCGGCACGATCGGCCTCGGCGGCGGCGCGCTCGCCAATCTCCTCGGCGTCGACAGCGGCTCGGCCGGTGACGGCGGCACCGTTACCGTGACCAACGGCAAATTGGGCGATGTCGAGATCGGCGCCATCCAGACCAACGGCACCATCTCCTCCGGCGCGATCCTGGCCCAGTCGATCGGCGGCGGCGGCGGCCAGGGCGGGGCGGGCTCCGGCTTGATCGACATCGGCGGCGATGGCGGGGCGGCCGGCAATGGCGGCGCCGTCACGGTCACCAATTTTGCCTATCTCGGCACCAAGGGCCTGTTCTCCACCGGCATCACCGCGCAATCGGTCGGCGGCGGTGGCGGCACTGGCGGCGGCGGTTCGCTCAGTGCCCTCGCCATTGGCGGCGCCGGCGGCGCCGCAGGCAATGGCGGTACGGTTTCTGTCGCCAATGCCGGCGAGATCTTCACGGAGGGTCGCGAGTCCAATGGCGTCACCGCTCAGTCGATCGGTGGCGGCGGCGGCACCGGCGGCGGCTTCCTCTATGACAAGCAGAGCATCGGCAGCCTGGTCGGCAGCGTCAATCTCGTGCAGGTCGGCGGCAGCGGCGGCGCTTCGGGCGACGGCGGCAGCGTCGGCATCGCCAATAGCGGCTTCGTGCAGACCGAGGGAGACTTCTCCAACGGCCTGTTCGCGCAGTCGGTCGGCGGTGGCGGCGGCATCGGCGGCGGCGGCCTCGGCGCGGTGGCGATCGGCGGCAAGTCCGGCGCCGGCGGCAAGGGCGGCGACGTGACTGTCACCAACGCCGCGGGCGGCAAGCAGGTCAAGCTTTCCAACGATCCCGATGCCAAGCCGATCACCGTCAGCATCATCACCTCCGGCGACCAGTCCAATGCCATCATGGCCCAGTCGGTCGGCGGCGGTGGCGGCTCGTCCGGCGAGACCTACGGCCTCGTCTCCTTCGAGCGCGGGGCCGCGGCCGGCAGCGACGGCGGCGTGGTCAAGGTCACCAATGCCGGCTCGCTGCTGACCTTCGGCCAGAACTCCACCGCCATCTTCGCCCAATCGGTCGGCGGCGGCGGCGGCTATGCCGCTGCGGCGACCGGGCTCGGTGCCTGGGGTGCCGATGCGGGCGGTGGCGGCAATGGCGGCGCTGTCACCGTCATCAACACGGCCGAACTGATCGCGACCAACGGCACCAATGCGCACGGCATCTTTGCCCAGTCGATCGGCGGCGGCGGTGGTGTGGTCAACTCGCTGGGCGGCCTCACCGTGCCCAAGCCCTTCATCGATGCCTTGCCGGAAACCGCGCAGGGCGTGGTCACCAATCTCCTCGACGACAAGAGCGTCGGCATCGGCTTTGCCGGTTCCGCCGGCGGCGACGGCAAGGCCGGTGACGTCACCATCAACCAGACTGGCGATATCATCACGGCCGGCTCCGGCTCCTTCGCCATCCTGGCCCAGAGCGCCGGCAAGACCAATGGCAATATCGCTATCACCGTCAACGCTAACAGCACCATCATCGGCGGCACCGGCATGGGCGCCGGCGTCGGCTTCCTCGACGGAGCGACCAATACGCTCGCCAATGCCGGCCTGATCACCGATTACGGCAAGACCGTCGGCCTTGCCCTCGACAAGGACAAGAAGCTGATCGGCACCGGTTGGATCGATGGCCTCGCCGTCTATGGCTCGGCCGGCAACGAGGCGGTGACCAACACCAACCTCGTCACCGGTTCGGTCAAGCTCGGCGCCGGCCTCAACAGCTTCGACAACCAGAACGGCGCCTGGTTCGTTACCGGCGACACCATCCAGCTCGGCGATACCGCGGCGCATCTGTTCAGCAATTCCGGCTTCATGGCGGTGGGCGGCATCAACCGGGTCTTCACCACCAACGAGACCGGCTATTTCGACCAGAAGGCCGACGGCACCTACATGCTGGACTTCGACCTCGACCGGAACGCCGATTGGAGCGCGCCAACCACGTCGGCAACGATGCTGGCGGCGGCGCTGCCTGATCTGAGCAATCCCGGCTTCACCGACCTGCTCAACGTCTCGGGCGCGGCCGATCTGGCGGGCAAGGTCTCGATCAACCTGCTCAATCCCGGCAAGGCGACGCCGGGCACCACCGATCATGTCATCGTGCACACCGAAAAGGGCGTGACCGACAAGGGCCTGACCATCGACGCCATCCCAACCGCGGTGGCGAATTACAGCCTGGTCTTCACCGACTATGACGCGATCCTGCGCACCAAGATCGACTTCTCGGCCGATGGCCTGACCGAGAACGGACATGCCGTTGGCAATGCCATCAACGCGATCCAGACCGACCAGACCTCGCCGAAATT
The DNA here is from genome assembly GCF_034424805.1 of Labrys sedimenti. Lineage (NCBI taxonomy): Bacteria > Pseudomonadati > Pseudomonadota > Alphaproteobacteria > Hyphomicrobiales > Xanthobacteraceae > Labrys > Labrys sedimenti. The sequence continues at coordinate 8,016 of NZ_JAXOUF010000010.1, read as the reverse complement.
CGTGCCGCTGGCGGCTGCGATCTTCTTCCAGCCGAACGTTGCCGCCTTGCAGAAGACCTATGATTCCATCGACGGCGAAGGCACGGCCGGTGTGCAGCAGACGCTGTTCTCCGACAGTGGCGCGTTCATGCGCTCGGTGATGCAGCAGGCCGACTTCTGGCGCAACGGCAATGCCGTCGATCTCACCGGCAAGGCCGTCGGCGGCTGCAGCGCCGATGTCGGCGGCAAGACCGAGAAGGGCTCTTCCTTCTGCGATACCCGCCTGTGGCGCGCCTGGATCACCGGTTATGGCGGCGGCTCCTCCTTCGACGGCAACACCGTCGTCGGCTCGGGCAATCTGAAGACCCACAACCAGGGCCTCGCGGCCGGCCTCGACTACCAGTTCGATCCGAACTATCTGATCGGTCTGTCGGTGGGAGGCGGACATTCCGCCTTCGGGGTGGAGCAGCGGGCCACCACGGGCAAGGTGGATGCCGGCCATATCGCGCTGTACGGGGCGGCCAAATACGGCAATTTCTATGCCAACGGCCTGCTCGGCTTCGACTTCCTGCACGCCACCACCCAGCGCTACGCCATGATCCAGGGCACGGATTCCCCGGTCAATCCGGTGGCGGGTGCCTATGACGCGCTCGGCAACAGCTTCGACGGCCGCGCGATCAGCGGGCGCCTGGAGGGAGGCTACAAGGCCAATTTCTCCGGGGTGAACGTCACGCCCTTCGCGGCACTGCAATTCTCCTCGCTACACCTGGACGGCTCGACCGAGCATGCCCAGGGCACCACTGGCGGCCTTGCCCTCAATTATGCCGGTCGGACCATCAACTCGTTCCCATCCTTCCTAGGGGCGCAGATCGATACCCGGTTCTATTTCGGCGAGACGACCTATCTCGAACCCTTCCTGCGTGCCTCCTGGGTGCATGAGTTCGCGAACCGGCGCTCGGTCGAAGCCGGCTTCACCGCGGCGCCCGGCTATAATTTCGTGGTCTACGGCGCTTCGGCGCCGCGGGACTCGGCCTTGGTGGAAGCGGGCGTGAACCTGGTCTCGGCCTCGGGCCTGTCGATCTACGGCAAGTTCAGCGGCAATTTCTCCAAATCCTCGCACGACCTCACCGGGTCGGGCGGGCTTCGCTACAGCTGGTAAATTGAAGGACGGATAGGCGACGATGCATCGTATGGTTGAATTGACGGCGGCGGCGGGCCTGGCTTGCCTGCTGGTGGGCAGTGCGCAGGCGCAGGCCAAGAAGCCGGCCGCCCCCGAGGCTCCCAAGGCGGCGGCCCCGGCACCTGCCGCGGCCCCGGCTCCCGCGGCTCCCGGCTGGGTGACGCGCTGCACCACGGACGCCCGGCAGGGACCGCTCGACTGCGTGGTCGAGGAAAACGCGGTGATGAACAATACCGGTCAGCTCGTGGTCGGCTTCTCGGTTCGCGTTCCCAGCGACACCCGGGCGCCCGTGGTACTGGTGCGCCTGCCGCTCGGGCTCTATCTGCCGGCCGGCCTCAAGCTGCAGGTCGATGACGGCCAGGTGGCGAGCTATCCCCTGCAGACCTGCGACGGCGCCGGCTGCTATGTCGGCACGCCGCTCGATGCCGGGTTGCTGGCCCGGATGAAGACCGGCAAGCAGCTCAAGACCACCTTCCAGAACCTTCAGCGCAACGATGTCAGCGTGCAGCTGCCGCTCGCGGGCTTTGCGGAAAGCTACGCCAAGATCCAGTGAGATTTCGTCTTACCCCCACGGCCCCTTTGGACCGCGTGGGCCGAGATCGTCGAGGTTGACGCCCTCGACGAAACCGCCCTGCCGGGGCGGCTGCCGGCTTGCGCCCATGCGGCGGGCCAGCTCCTCCAGCGCCGCAATGCGGTTCTGGGTGTCGGGATGGGTCGAGAACAGATTGTCCATCGGCCGGCCCGACAGCGGATTGATGATGAACATATGCGCCGTGGCGGGATGAGCCTCGGCCTGCTCGTTAGGAATGGCGTGGGCGGCATTGTGGATGCGCGCCAGGGCGGAAGCGAGTGCCAGCGGATTGCCGCTGATCTCGGCGCCCAGGCGGTCGGCTTCATATTCGCGCGAGCGCGAGATCGCCATCTGCACCACCATGGCGGCAAGCGGCGCCAGCACGGCGAGCAGGATGCTGCCGATGGGGCCGAGCGAGTTGCGCTCGCGATTGCCGGAGAAGAACATGCCGAAATTGGCCACCATCGAGATGGCGCCGGCCAGGGTGGCGGTGATGGTCATCAACAGCGTGTCGCGATGCTTGATATGGGCAAGCTCATGGGCGATCACGCCCGCAACCTCGTCGCGCGACAGCGATTGCAGCAGGCCGGTATTGATGGCGACGGCGGCATTGGCCGGATCGCGCCCGGTGGCGAAGGCATTGGGCTGCGCATCGTCGATGAGATAGAGCTTGGGCATCGGCAGGCCGGCATTGCGGGCAAGGCCGGCCGTGAGCTTGTAGAGCCCCGGCTCGCTGGCGGGGCTGACCTCGCGGGCCCCGTACATCGACAGCACCATGTCGCCCGAACGCCAATAGGCGAACAGATTGGTGCCGATGGCCACCAGGAGGGCGATCATCATGCCGCCCTTGCCGCCCAGCATCAGCCCGATCACCATGAACAGGGCCGTCATGCCGGCAAGGAGCAAGGCAGTGCGCGCGTAATGCATCGGAAGGAACCCGTTCGTCATGGCCTGAAAATCGGGTCTGCCATGGTTCATGCGCAAGAGGGTTGCGCATGAAAATTTCGTCACGTGGAGGCTGCAGCGCCAATCAACAGGGGATCGACTGAGGACAGCACGGTTGCGGGCGCGCCAAGGCCGTCCCCGCAATCGCTATATTCCGCACTATACTGGACGGCCTCCGGGCGTTCGCCGGACGCGGCTATCACATCGCCGCTTCCTGGTCGTCGTAGCTACCGTCGCCGCCGTCGCCGCCATTGCCCAGTACCACAACGCGCGTGCCGACGGGCGTGTTGTTGTAGAGGTGGATGATGTCCTGGTTGAGCAGGCGGATGCAGCCCGACGACATCGACTTGCCGATCGAGGAGGGGTCGATGGTGCCGTGCAGGCGGTAGAGCGTGTCGCGGTCGCCCTGGAACAGATACATGGCGCGGGCGCCCAGCGGGTTGCCGGGGCCGCCGGGCATGCCGCCCGCCCATTTGGCCGCTTCGCTGTCGCGCTTCACCATGTCGGAGGGCGGGGTCCAGCGCGGCCACACCGCCTTGCGCTTGATCGTGGCCCGGCCGTTCCAGGCAAAGCCCTCGCGGCCGACGCCGACGCCGTAACGCGTGGCGTTGCCGCCCTCATGCACGTGATAGAGATAGTGGTTGGGCGGGTCGACGACGATGGTGCCGGGCGCCTCGCCGGTCGGGTCGGAAACCTCCCGGCGCAGGAAGGCACCGTCGATCCGCCTCAGGTCGATCGCCGGGACCGGATTGCCGTTGTCGTCGAAGCCCGCATAGATTTCGCCGTAGTCGTAATCGCTGCCACCCCAGCCGTCGAAGATCGAGTCCGCGGAAAGCCGCTTCGACGAGGCGCAGCCGGCCAAAAGGAGGGGAGCGCCGAGCACGAAGAGGCGGCGGGACAGTTGAGGCATCACAGACCTTCCAAACCGGGAATCAGAATGAGCATGCGAATCGCGCGCATACTACAAGCTGATCATCGTTAATTCTTCATTATCCGGTACAATAAGGGCGTTCAGAATTCCGACCTCAAAGGCGGTTTCCCAACGTCATCCGTGGTAATCGGCAAGAGTTCGTGGTGCCACAGGAAGTTGCATGCACGTCTCGCCATCGAGCGGGGCGCGCATTTGAAGTATCCTTGGGGGCGGTTGCCCGGCCGTCTGCGCTACGCTCAGATCCAGGGCCGCGCCGCGGCCGTCTTCTGCTCGAAGGACGCGATGGAGGGGGTCTTCTCCATGGTCACGCCGATATCGTCGAGGCCCTTGAGCAGCTTGTTCTTGCGGGCCGGATCGATGTCGAACTTGACGCTGCCGCCATCCGGGCCGTGGATTTCCTGGGCTTCCAGGTCCACCGTCAGCGTGGCATTGGCGCCGCGCCGGGCATCGTCGAACAATTTTTCGAGATCGGACTCGGAGACGACGATCGGCAGGATGCCGTTGTTGAAGCAGTTGTTGTAGAAGATGTCGGCGAAGGAGGTGGAGATCACGCAACGGATGCCGAAATCGAGCAGGGCCCAGGGGGCGTGCTCACGCGAGGAGCCGCAGCCGAAATTGTCGCCGGCGACCAGGATCTTGGCCTGGCGATAGGCGGGCTTGTTCAGCACGAAATCCGGATTCTCGCTGCCGTCATCGTTGAAGCGCATCTCGGAAAACAGGCCCGCGCCGAGGCCCGTGCGCTTGATGGTCTTGAGATATTGCTTGGGGATGATCATGTCCGTGTCTACGTTCATGATTTCCAGCGGCGCAGCGACGCCGGTGAGCGTGGTGAACTTGTCCATTGTGTTCAAACCGTGTGAGATGGGGCCCTGTTGCCCGGTCTTTTATGGCCAGATGGCCCAAGTGACAAGCTAATTGGATGACAAGCTAATTGGGTGGCAGGTAAATTGGACCGGAACGAACCATGTCTGGCTTGTTGAGCCTGAGCGAGGCGGCGCGACGCGCGGCCGTGAAGGCATTGGCGCCTGCCGAGCCGATTGTCTACGTCACTGCGCCTGACCCGCGCGAGGCCGCGCGCAATGCCTTGCCCACACTCGGGGCCGGGGTCCTGCTCGCCGTGCTCAGCCTGCCGATCGCCTGGGCCTGTCTCTCCGCCGTCTGGCAGGCCATCCACAATGGCGGCTCGCTGATCCTGCCGGCCTTGTTCAGCCTGCTGGCCGTGCCGGCCTTCCTGTTCGGTCTCTACCTCGTCTGCGCCCCCTGGGCGGCCTATCGGCGGGCCAAGGACCGTGTGGTGCTGATCACCGACCGGCGCCTGGTGCTGATCTCCATCCGCAGCGGCGTCGAGGAGGCCCTTTCCGGCAGGGCCATTCTGGGAGTCGAGCGCAAGAGCATCGAACGCGGCTTCGGCACCCTGGAAATCCGCCATGAGGCGAAGGGCGACGAAGCCGAGACGACCCTGACCGGTCTCGACAATGTCATGGCCGCCGAACTCGCCATCCGGCGGCTTTCGCTCGATCATTCCGTCACCATCATCTCCCCCGTGCACTGACTGCTGGAGCAAAGCGCGTTCACACGTGAACGCTTGCTTGCTCCAATTCTTCGGTTCGACGCGTCTTTGCGATTCCCGGTGATTCCGAGAAATCACAAAACGCTTTGGAAACTGTCGCCTGCAGAACAGGGAATGTCCGGTTTCAGTCTTTGACCTCCCGCCATCTCGCTAGCATCGACCTTGTCCAGTCAGGGCATGCACATGGCGAGACCATGCCGGAGAGGGCGCCACCGTCCCTCCCCGACTTCGGGGAGGGTGGGCCGGCAAAGCCGGCTCGGGTGGGGTAGGGTGACGCGACATCGCGGTTTTGCCGGCCCGTTCGGCGTCACTCTCCCCCTTCCGTCATTTCTGCGAAATGACACCTTCCCCGCAGTCGGGGAAGGATATCGGTGCTCCATCCGGAAACTTCGAGACGTGAGCATGCCCTGATATCAAGCAGGGAGCGGGGCTATGGTGGTGGAAGCAACAGTGGAAGCTCGGCGTCCTCGTTCCGGCCGGCGCGGCGCGCGCAGCGGGCCGACGGCGCCCGCTTACATCACGCGCCGGATTCCGCCCTATGAGATCCTGTCGGAGGAAGCCCTCGTTCGCATCGAGGAGCATGCCGACCGCATCCTCGAGGAAGTCGGCTTCGAGATCCGCGGTGACCAGGAAGCCGTCGACCTCTTCCGCGAGGCGGGCGCAGAGACCGATGGCTGGCGCATCCGCCCGCCGCGCGGCCTGATCCGTTCGATCATCCAGGCGAGCTGCCCGGCGAGTTTCGTCCAGCACGCCCGCAATCCCGAGCGTTCGGTGGTGATCGGTGGGCCCAATACGGTGTTCTCGCCGGCCTATGGCTCGCCCTTCGTTTCCGATGCCGATCGCGGCCGGCGCTACGGCACGCTGGAGGATTTCGGCAATTTCGTGCGGCTGGCCTATCTGACGCCCTGGCTGCACCATTCCGGCGGAACGGTGTGCGAGCCGGTCGACGTGCCCGTCAACAAGCGGCATTTCGACATGGTGCTCGCCCATATGACCCTGTCGGACAAGGCGTTCATGGGTTCGGTGACCACGGCGCCGCGGGCCGCCGATTCCATCGAGATGTGCCGGGTGCTGTTCGGGGCCGAGTTCGTCGACGCCAACTGCGTCATCCTCGGCAACGTCAACACCAATTCACCTTTGGTGCTGGACGGCGAGGCCTCCCGCGTCATCCGCACCTATGCCAGGGCCAATCAGGCGGCCGTGTGCGTGCCCTTCATCCTCGGGGGAGCCATGGGGCCGGTGACCACGGCGGGCGCCCTGGCGCAGTGCTTTGCCGAAGCCATGATGTGCGTGGCGCTCACCCAGCTGGAGCGGCCCGGCGCGCCGGCCATCCTCGGCAATTTCCTGTCCTCGATGTCGCTGAAATCCGGCGCTCCCACTTTCGGCACCCCGGAGCCGGCGCTCGGCTATCTCGGCATCGGCGCGCTGGCGCGCCGGCTCGGCGTGCCACTGCGATGCGGCGGCAATCTGTGCGCCTCCAAGATCCCCGACGCCCAGGCCGCTTATGAGAGCGCCAATTCGATGTGGCCGGCCTTTCTGGCCGGCGCCCATTTCATCCTGCATGCGGCGGGCTGGGCCGAGGGCGCGCTGGCGATGTCCTACGAGAAATTCGTGATCGACGCCGACCAGCTCGGCGCCTTCCACACCTTCGCCCAGGGCATGCCCGTCGACGAGAACGCCTTCGCGCTCGACGGCTTTCACGAGGTCGGCCCGGGCAAGCATTTCCTCGGCAGTGCCCACACCATGCGCAATTACGAGACCGCCTTCTATGACTTCCCGCTTTCGGACAACAATTCCTTCGAGCAGTGGAGCGAAGAGGGCAGCCACGACATCGTCCAGCGCGCCAATCGCAAATGGAAGGCGATGCTGGAGACCTATGAACAGCCGGTCCTCGACGCGGATAAGCGCGAGGCCCTGGAGGCTTTCGTGGCCGAGCGCAAGGCCGCCATGCCCGATGCCTGGTATTGACGCGGGTGCGGTCTGCGGCCGGGCCCCGCCACCAAATCGCCGCATTGCATAAAGCGGCTCTTCGGGTTAAAGCCCCTTTATCCAATTCTGGGGATGAAAATGGCCGAAGCACATCACGACACGATGACCGCGCACGACTTTTCTGATCACAAGAACACCTATGAGGGGTTCCTGCGTTTTTCCGCGATCGGAATGGCCTGGACTCTGGGCATCGTGGTTGCGCTGGCCATCGGCGGCACCAGCGGCCGTTGGGGCATCTGCTCGATCATCGCAATCCTGTCGACCATCGCCACCGTATTCGGCATGGCGGTGAAGAGCTGGAGCTGGAAGCCCGGTGCCCTCGTGCTGATCCTGGGCCTGCTGATCCTGCTGCTTCTCTCCCACTGAAGCGGCTGCTCCGAATAGGGGACGTCACTGGACCTGAGAGTGTCCCGTGAAGGCGGGAATCTGCTGCCGCCGCGTCCCCTGGAGCAAAGCGCGATTTCTCCGAATCGCACTTTTTACCTAGCTATTTGTTTTTACGCGTTTTCTTGAACGAGAAGTCTATCGGCTTTTCTGGAAAATGCTCTCTGCGAACGATCCCGGCGTAGACCGGAGCGACCTCTCTGCATATCCCTGCAGCCCTGTGCGAGGAGCGATCATGATCGGCATAGCTGTCCCGGCAGAAGTTGAATCCGGCGAGCCCCGTGTCGGCGCCTCGCCGGACACGGTTAAGAAGCTGATAGCGCTGGGCGCGACGGTGACGGTCGCGAGTGGTGCGGGCCTGGCGTCCGGGATCACGGATGAGGATTATGCGCAGGCCGGCGCGACGATCGCGCCCTCCAATGCCGAGGCGCTGGCGGGTGCGGCTGTTGTCCTGAAGGTACGCCGCC